>NZ_JBUXJL010000010.1:0-183026 GCF_056158125.1 Bacillus sp. EB V-12
AAATCGCACTCTTTTTTATTGAATAGACAATAAAATGTTTCTGTTTATATTATGACTTTTAAATTACTTTAGGCGAGCTAAAGAACTGATTAACAGTATTAAAGTTTGACATAAAATAATGGATTCTATATTATATATGCTATAGCATGTAAATTGCGATTTATTTAGAGGTGGCATATGGACTTATATGAGTTAACAGGACATCTTGTTCATTATACTGATGTGAAGTTAACAAATTATATAATGTAAGTTTTTAATCACATATTGCTTATAAGATTTATCTTTTATATGCTATAGCATATAAAATGAACCTCTTAACTTGTAATGTTCAAAATTTAAATAACATAGTAGAAAATTCATGAAGCGAGGAGATTTTAGTAATGGAAAAATTCATATTAGCGTTTGATAGAGAACTTGTAATCGCAGAAAAAAAAGACACAACATGGAGCGTCCAATCGCAGTTTGTAGGTGCGAATCCAGTTGCTTTAGCTTCTGATCCATACGACCAAGAAAGAATGTATTGTGGTACTTTTGATAGAGGATTATGGAGAAGTAAAGATGGAGGAAGTTCATGGGAAGCAATTGGTACGTTGCCTTCATTTGGTGAAGTGTTCCCAGCTAATGCTATTCATATGAGAGCTATTACAGCAGTTTCTGTATCTCTAGCGAAGGGGGATGACGGTAACGGGATTGTATATGTAGGAACTGAACCGAGCGCAATGTTCGTATCAAAAAATGGAGGAGACAGCTTTGAATTGCTAACGGATTATCGCCAAATGCCATCTTATGCATCATGGTTCTTTCCTCAAAGAACATATACACACCATGTAAAACATATTGAAATTGATGCTAATAATCCAGAAACTATTTATACGACTATTGAGGTAGGCGGATTAATTAAAAGTGTAGATGGAGGTAAGACATGGACTGAGGAAAAAGAGGGGAACTATCCTCAAGATATTCACATTCTTACATCACATCGCAATGCCCCAAATCGTTTATACGGGGTGTTAGGTGATTCATTCTTGAAAGAACCAGGTCAAGAGTATGCGGAGAGTAATGATGGAGGTAAGACTTGGAACTATATGTGTAGCGGGCTAAAGCATCATTACGCATATCAAATGGCAGTTAACCCAAATGATCCAGAAAATATTGTTATCGCGACATCTTCAAATCCACACGTAGCGCATGATTACAATAATGGAAATTGTGAATCATTTATTTATAAGAAAGAAAAAAATCAGTCTTGGGCAGAAATGAATGTAGGTTTACCAACTCCTAAAGGCACAATCATACCAGTATTAAAGGCAACAAGTGATGGAACGTTTTATCTGTTTAGCAATAAAGGAGTGTATCAGTCAGTAGACGGTGGTTCAAATTGGACATCATTAGAGATTCCTTGGGAGAATAGATTTATGGAACAACATCCTTATGAGATGTTAATTATTAAATAAGTGACAGGTATAGTTTTTACTACTATTCATTGGTAATGTTTAGTTGAATTTAAATTAAAAATGTAAAAAGCCAGGTAATGTGTTATTCATGCTACCTGGCTTTTTTGACCAGCAATTTAAGGTTATTTTCATATTTGTGTAAATATGAAACAAGCAGGATACATGAATAGAGAATGGGTAAAATAATACCGAATGATCACTAGATTGTATCAATGATGCTATAAGTGTTTTTTTAGGGAAACTGAAGCAAGAAGCAGTGGTTTAGATTCAGAATGACTAGCAATTGGTGTTATGGTGTTCAATGGTTCAAAAATGAACTCATTTCAACTCATATTATCTTCGCAATGTATCATTTTGAAGAATATTAAAACTTAGGAGGAAATGAATTATGACAAAAGATTTCTATACTGCACTGAAAGAAAGACGTACTTACTATGGAATTAACAAAGAGGTACAAGTATCGGATGAAAAAATTAAAGAAATTGTGGAGTTTGCTGTGAAATATACTCCATCAGCTTTCAATTCTCAAACTGCGCGATTAGTTGTATTATTTGGTGAAGCTCATGATAAATTATGGGATATTACAACTGAAACATTAAGAAAAGTAGTTGGAGATGGAGATTTCTCAGGAACGCAACAAAAAATGGATTCTTTTAAAGCTGGTTATGGAACAGTACTATTCTTTGAAGATGAGGCTATCGTTAAATCGCTTCAAGAAAAATTTGCTGCATATGCTGAAAACTTCCCGATTTGGTCACACCAAGCATCAGGTATGCACCAATTAGTCGTGTGGACAGGTTTAGAAGCAGAGGGATTAGGGGCATCTTTACAACATTATAATCCATTAATCGACGATGAGGTAAAACAAGAATGGAATGTTCCTGCTAATTGGAAACTAATTGCACAAATGCCATTTGGTAATCCAACAGCTGCACCAGGTGAAAAAGAATTCCAACCACTTGAAGAGCGTGTGAAATTTCATAAGTAATATTCAAATGCAATAAAATGGAAATTTAATCAGTGGTGGTCTTACTGTCCGCAAATAGCGGGATAAGCTAACTGTATTGCGAAAATAAAACTGTTTAGTTACAAAAATTCTATTTATTATTTCTGTTAATCGAGTATGTATTAATAAAAGTTGTTAAAATCACTATTTTAATCTTTAAAGGAACAAGGTGATCGGTTTGATCATCTTGTTTCATTTCTTAAATTTTATTTTATTTATTAAAAAACGCTAGGTTTTCATAAATGCTTGAAAAACTAGCGTTTTAATAATAGGTATCTGTAATTTGATTACTTAAAACTATATACGAAAAAGCTTTTATGTTATTCCTCAAGTTCTATCCATTCCTGTGACCATTCTTCTATTCCGCGAATAATAGCTTCTAAAGCAAATCCTTTTTGAGTTAAAGAATATTCTATACGAACTGGTGTCTCAGGAAAGACTTTACGTTCGACAATTCCTTCTAGTTCTAATTCTTTCAATCTTTCTGAAAGTAATCTTCCGCTAACAGGAAGAGAAGATTCAAGCGTACAAAAGCGCTGAGGTCCAGAGAAAAGTTGGTAAATAATGAGTGCTGTCCATCGTTGACTAAAAAATTTCATTCCTTTTTCAAAGCGAGGGCATAATGTAGAATCATTCATTTTCCTTCACCTCCTAAAATAAATTATATAACATCTTACTATTAGTAACAAATATTTTTATAATTAATTACTTGACGTAAATTAATTACGAATGTATACTCACTTACATAAAGTAACTAAGTTGTTTTATGTAACTGAAACTCTTTTCTTTAAATGGCCAAAGTTGTAATGATACATATTGCATATAAGCTGAGAGAAAAAAGAATAGCATCTGTAAAAACACTTACGTTGTGTAAGTTAAACAATAAAAAATATAACGATGGAAGAGAATTTTTAGAGATTCTCAATACTAGGAGGTACCTAATGGTTACAACAGATACAATTCATATGTTAGAAGATAAAATTCAATTTATACATCAAGATGGAAAGGATATTTATTTAGTAGGTCCTATCAAATTGCCAATTAATTTATATGGGGAGACTAAAGTTTTTCAATGGTATTCTTGGTTACAATGTAGTGAGGTTACAAATAGTGTAGAAGGAATTATTGAAAAACTCTCATCTATTAATTTAGCTGATATGCAGCAATCTAGTGTGCTTGTATATGGTGATTTTGAGAATTCTGAAGATGCCCTAATTCGTATGCATAGTATTTGTCACACCGGTGATATCTTTGGTAGTAAACGTTGTGACTGTGGATTCCAATTAAAGCAGTCTTTACAAATGATTACAGAACATGGTTCAGGTGCTTTATTTTACTTAGCGAATCATGAAGGAAGAGGAATTGGTTTGTTTAGTAAAGCTATGACGTACCTCTTGCAAGAAAATGGGTTAGATACAGTAGAAGCTAATCTGAACCTAGGTTTTGAAGATGATGTTCGAAACTATGATGATACAATTGAAGTATTAAAAGCGCTACGCTCAAAACCTGTAAAACTTATTACAAATAATCCGAAAAAATTAGAAGCGTTACAAAAAGCTGGATTAAATGTTACGAGTCGTGAACCGTTATGGGGTGATGTCTCAGAGTTTAATGAGAAATATTTGCAAACGAAGATTCAGCGTTCTGGACATTTTGAAGGGGGACACTTACATGCTTGAGCATGAATTGTATATGAAGCTAGCACTAGAAAATGCCAAGGCTATGAAGGGACAAACGACTCCAAATCCATTGGTTGGATCTGTGATTGTAAATGATAATCGAATTGTAGGGGTCGGAGCACATATGAAGGCCGGAGAACCACATGCCGAAATACATGCGATACGTATGGCTGGAGAACAGGCACGTGGTGCTACAATCTATGTAACTCTTGAACCTTGTTCTCATCATGGTAGAACAGGGCCTTGTGCTGAAGCAATTGTACAAGCAGGAATTAAGAAGGTAGTAGTTGCTACACTTGATCCAAACCCGCTTGTTTCTGGACGTGGAATTAAAATTCTACAAGATGCAGGTATTGAAGTACTTGTAGGAGTGTGTGAAGAAGAATCTAAAAAAATGAATGAAGTCTTTAATAAATATATTTTGACAAAGCGTCCATTTGTAACGATTAAATCAGGAGTTACATTAGACGGGAAAATCGCTACGTCTTCATCGGATAGTAAGTGGATTACATCTACAGAAGCAAGACAGGAAGTACACCAAATACGAAATGAAAATGCAGCCATTTTAGTAGGAGCGAATACTGTACAAAAAGATAATCCATCATTGACAACGCGTATTCCAAATGGAAGAAATCCAATTCGCGTAATCTTGGACTCAACATTACGCATACCAATGGAAGCTAACGTTGTTACAGATGGAGAAGCTCCTACCTGGATATTTACAACAAATAATCATGCAGCGGAAAAAAAGAAGGCATTAGAAAATGCAGGAGTCAAAGTATTTGTTACTAGCGGAGAAAAGCATATAAACTTATATGAAATGCTTGATGTTTTAGGGCAAAAAGGAGTTTCCTCCCTGCTTATTGAAGGTGGTGGAGAGGTAAATGCTTCGTTTATTGAAAATAAATTGATGGATAAACTTATATTATATGTCGCACCAAAAATTATTGGGGGCAGATTGGCGCCTAGCTTTGTAGAGGGGACTGGTATTACTAAAATGCAAGATGCAATTGAATTTAAGGATATATCATTTACCCAGGCTGGAAAAGATTATAGATTTATTGGCTATCCAGAATATCGGAAAATATAAGGAGAATAAAAACTACTTATATGTTCCGATAAATGGATGGCAGAATGGAGCGATGAAGAGTGAAGTTTGGATTTGATATCGATGATACGTTAATTGATTTAAGGCAGCATGCTTTTCATTTATATAATAAAAAATTAAACAAAAAAGTAGGATTGGATATATTTCATTCTTTAAAAACAATTGAAATTCATGAAGCATTTGGCATGACTTCGGAGGAAGGCAGTCATATGTGGAATAGTTTGCTGGATGAAATTTATTATACTTCTTGTTCACCGTTTCCGTATGTAGTAGAGACATTGCAAGAATTAGAAAGACAGGGACATGAAATTTACTATATAACGGCGCGACCTAAAGAGCATGGAGAGCAAACAAAAAAATGGTTAATAGAAAAAGGTTTTCCGGTACATGAAGATCGCTTTTTCTATGGAATGAAGGATGAAGAAAAAATACACTTCATACAAGAAATAAAATTAAACTATTTCTTTGATGATAAGCCGGCAGTCTTAGAAACGTTAATAGGAAAACCGATAAATGTGTATGCAAAAACTACTTCTTACAATCAACATCTCAACATCCCACGTATTACAAGTTGGACAGAGTTAGAAAATATTATAAAGAAAGATATGTAAAGGTTTAATTAGAAAATTAAATAGAGCCAAGAGCATATTGAGTGTTACAATTTTAGAGGAAAGACATAGGTGTTATGTCTTTCCTTATTTTTTTGGATTACAGGGAATACTATCGTTTCTTTAAAGTGTGATGTGTTAGGAGTACTTTTGATAAAGAGGAAATAGAAAAATGAGCAATAAGAAAAATATTTTTAAGCTAGTCTAGTATGGAAGCGTAATTTATATTTCAAGGATAGGTTCCTCTGTTGCTGCAATATTTGCGGATATTTTGGATGAGAAGTTCAAGAATTAATGGGGTGTGTTCATAATCATGGATTTTCAGAAAACTAAAATTACAATGTTAGGTTATTTTGATTTAGTAGTGGATGATATGCAAAATTGCATATCGCAAAATAAACATCGTAATTTTGGGATTCTTATTATAAAATACATTACTTAAACTATATATTAGAATGGAGAATGTGAAATTGGAATTATTAAGAAACAGTAAGGTTGGTGCAAAACTAAACATACTAATAGCTATATCAAGTATTGCATGTATAGTATTATCCCTAATAGGATTTTTGGGGCTAGAAAGAGGGAAAAGTACTTCTTCTAATATGTATGAGGATAATTTACTACCAATTGAGCGGATTGGGATTGTAGAATCTAATTTTTATCATGTTAATATGAACTTTATGGAAATAATGTTATCAAAAGATGAAAAAAGAATGAATGAATTAATAAGAGAAATGGATGGAATTCGTAAGGAAAATGATCATCTTTTAAAGCTGTTTGAGGCTAAAGTTATTTCTACTAAAGAAAAAGAATTATATAACACGTTTCATGAAACATTTAATGAATTAAGGACTCAAATGAAGAAAGCACAAGAATTAGGGAAATCTAATAATGAGGAGGCATATGCATATTACCTAAAAGAGATTGAACCTAATATGCAAAAATCAATAAAATCAATTCGTGAATTGATTTTATATAATAGTAATAATGCAGAGCTTTTACAGAAGGAAAATAATAATAGTGCTCAAAATACAATGATAATGTTTGTTAGTATTTCGATTTTAGCAATTTTAATAATTATATTAATCGGATATATTATTAAAATAACTATCCGAAAACCACTTGCGTTACTACAAAGTGATATGGAAAAAGTAGCAGCTGGAGATTTAACAACACGTACTCCTTATAAAGCAAATAATGAATTAGGGCATATTGTTCAGTCTTTTAATAGTATGTTAGATAACCTTCAACAATTAATTGCGAATGTTAAGATGACAACACAAGAGGTTATTTCTACTACGGAGGGCGTATTACAAGATACAAATCGAGCGTCTAGTATTTCAAATGAGGTTGTACAGACTGTTTTAGAAGTAAAAACAAAAATAGAAGGACAGGTAACTAGTATTCAAGAGAGCTCATCCTCAATGGAAGAAATTACAACCGGGGTGCAAACTGTAGCTGAATCTTCAGCTGTAGTCGCTGAGGTAGCAGTAACGACTACAGAACGAATAAATATCGGTAGTGAAGTGATAAATCACTCTATTCTTCAAATGAATAGTGTGCATGATGTTGTCGAGGAAACATCAAAAGTAATAAATAAACTTGTTACACGTACACAACAGATTGATACAGCTCTCGCTGCAATTACAAATATTGCCGAACAAACGAATCTTCTTGCCTTAAATGCCGCTATTGAAGCGGCACGTGCTGGAGAGAATGGGAAAGGATTTGCAGTGGTTGCCGCAGAAGTTCGAGACTTGGCTGAGCAATCTAAAGAATCTGCAAAAGAAGTTAATCATTTAATAAAATCCATTCAAAAAGATACCCAAGATACAGTTAATGTCATGCAAAAAGGACAACAAAAGGCAGTAGAAGGAAAAGAAGCTGCTCACAAAGCGAATCAAACTTTCTTGTCTATTATGAGAGATATTGATAAAATTACGGGTCAAATTCAAGAAGTATCCGCAGCGACAGAAGAGATGTCTGCTGGTACAGAAGAAGTAAATGCTTCTCTTTCGCTAGTTTCTGAAACTGCAACGGATGTGAAAAAGGAGACTCTTCAAACAGTAAATTCAATTCAATCACAGGCCGTATCAATTGAACAAATATCAATCCAATCCAACAAAATGAAAGAAAAGGTGGAAGAATTAAAGGAATTGGTTTCAAAATTTAATATTACAGAATAAGATAATTTATTCAATTACAAATGTAATAACATGTATGAAAACACATGAAGACTTAAGGGGCTTCGTGTGTTTTTTTATTAAATAATGTATGAAATAATATTGGATCATTTCACGGTATTTCAAAATTTTGGTTTTATATTCATATATGCAAAATTACATATATTTAATGATTGATAATCACGAGTTAATGTAACTATAATAATTACACTGATAAATAACTTACTGACGACAGTTATAAGTGAAGAAGGAGGGTTTTATTGTATTTTGTATATGAAAAATAGAAAAGGAGATATGCAAATGAAAAGGTTACTTGTTATAGGCCTAATGTATACAATGTTTTTCCTCATAGGAAATATACACCTGCATGCTGATGAACGAACAAATGTAAAAGAAATTACTAGTTTAGAAGAGCCTACTTGGATATTTCAGGCGGGCATAAGTAAGGGGAAATATCACGATCGACAAGATTTAGGATTTATTTTGAAGAGAAATACACCATTAAAGGTAAGACAAACGAATCCTAATTTTAAAGACAAATTAACATTACGTTTATTGTCTAATGACTCAAAAAATGAAAAATCCATACAAGTAGGAAATGAATGGGTTACTATCCAAGGTGATACGCCTTTAGTTCCTTTCATAGATACTCCGTATGGTGAAGAGCACGCTGTACTTGAGTACCAACTAGGGAATGAAAGTGCTACTAAACCTCTTCCGATTTATAAACAACAAGGAAGTGTATCTCAATTTTTTAGTACATGGGATCAATTTGATGGAGAGTATGCGTTAATTCAAGGGGAGAGTTTTCAATTATTTGTACCTAAAAAAGATAAAGAGTTAGTAAGATCTTTAAAAGATTTTCAATCGTTGGATGAGTTAATTGCATATTATGAAGATATTTTTGCGATGTATGATTCAATTATTGGTTTAGATGGCTCAACGGTTGAAAATAAAAAAAGTCAAAATCGTTATTTCTTAAAAGCAGATATATCTGGTGCTGGCGGTGCCTATTATGGCGTAAATTGGACAGCCAATAGTACAGATAGTACAAAGATGTGGTTAGATAAACTAAGTTGGGGAACTTTACATGAAATCGCTCATGGATACCAAGCTGGTTTTGATAATCAAGGAATATTTACAGGAGAAGTTTCTAATAATCTATTTGGTGTTCAATATCAATATAGTAAATATGGAAAAAAAGCAGATCAAGTTGGTTGGTTGTTTAATTTCGGGAAGAAGGAACA
Source organism: Bacillus sp. EB V-12 (assembly GCF_056158125.1). Lineage (NCBI taxonomy): Bacteria > Bacillati > Bacillota > Bacilli > Caryophanales > Bacillaceae > Bacillus > Bacillus sp. EB V-12. The sequence goes on from NZ_JBUXJL010000010.1 coordinate 9,286, forward strand.
GGTAGAACGGAATTTATACAATGCTTTAATGAAAGAAAATAAAAATTATGATGACTTAGATTTACGACAAAAACTTATTCTTTTAACGATGGCGAAACAAAAAGCTGGCAATGAAGCTTTTGCAAAAATGTATCAAGGTTATCGAAAACTAGCTAGTAATGCTGCTTTTAAAAAAGGTGACCATTCTTTACCAGATTTAATGAATCAGTATTATAGCGAGAATGTACAAGTTGATTTTACACCCGTTTTTGAAAGATGGGGCTTTAAGCTTAATCATAAACAAATAGAGATGAATAGGGCGAAAGGTTATCCGGCAGTTACTTCTTTAGCGTATATAGTGCCTGAATCACAATTAGCTAAGGCGAGAGCTCTAATTGATCCTGATATTCCGATAAACTCTAACTTTGAAATAGTTACGAATCAGCAAATTGCTTCACTTGGGTTAAAAGGGAATTTGCATATCCATTTAAATACAAATGAAATAGATACATTGAAAGGAGGAAAGATTAAATTAAAAGAAGGGAATACAGTTATTCAAGAAAAAACAATTGAAACAGCAGATATCAATTTACAAGACGTACCAAATGGAATCTATACGGTTGAGATTTCAGGTGGGAAAACGGATAGTATGTACCATTTCAGTACGTATTATGCCTATGTAAAGGAAAAGGATAATAGTTTAACGATTGATGTTAACGAAATGAAAGTGAGCAATTTGGTAAATGAAACGATTCAATTCCTAGGATTAGGAGATGATCAGTTTGCCGAATTAAATACAGACTTAGAACAAAAGCGAGCTGTTTTTACGGTTACTACTAAAATGCCTCATAGCTATTATGCAGGTGAAAAATATGCATCAATAGAGGTGTTTAATGAGAAAGGTGAAAAAATTTATACGAAGGAAATGGAAGGAACAAATGTAACCGTTGTAAAAGATATCATCCCACTAAAAGAAGGATATAGAATTAAAATCTATCATGATGAAGTAAAAAAACGATTAACTAGTAAAGCTACTATTATTAATCCTATAAATAAAACAAATGAATTTATAATGACAAAATGGGGATTGAAAAATACTTATTTGCAAAATAATCCAGAAAAAAATCTTATACAAAGAATTGATGAAGAAATGGAAGCGATTATAGGCAATCCGTTTTTAAAAGAGATACCAATGCAAAAAGTAGAAATGAAAAAGAATGTGTGGATGGCAATAAATATGTTATCAGAACCACAAAAAATAACGTATATAAATAAATATAAAGATAGCTTATATAATGAGTAATTTTTGAGAAATGAATTGAATCTAAAAAGTAGCAAACCAATCTATTAGCCTATGTATATAGAGGTATGTAAAATCGATTGGCTATAGTTACAATTTTTATCTAAGCTTAAAATTGTAAAATACATTTATTTAATTTGATAATACGATTATAAAGGAGTAAAAATATGAAGAATTTCGTAAAGGTAGGTTTAACTACAGGAGTGGTGTTATCGGCGATTATGCCTTATGGAGGAGTACATGCGGCAAAAGAAGATTTAAAAATGGAAACAAAGGAAGATACGTTCCGAACAGGTAATTTAACAGCACCTTCTCAAAAATCGGCAGAAAATGTAGCAAAGGATGCACTAAAAGGAAAAACAGAACAAGCATTATCATCAAAGCAAGTTAATACGGAATCCAAAGTTAATTATAATGTTACGCAAAGTCGTAAATCTTATGATGGTACTACATTGGTACGTCTTCAACAAACGTATGAAGGACGTGATGTATACGGATATCAACTAACAGCACATATTAATGATGATGGTGTACTTACGAGCGTTTCGGGGGATAGTGCCCAAGATCTACAACAACAGGAAGATTTGAAACAACCTATTACTTTATCAGAAGAGGATGCAAAGAAGCAGCTTTTCAACATCTATGGAAATGATCTTACATTTATTGAAGAACCAGAAATTAAACAAGTAGTATATGTAGATGAAAATACAAATAAAGCTACAAACGCATATCAAATTACTTTTAGTGCATCTACACCTGAATATGTATCTGGTACAGTATTAATTGATGCTTTTGGTGGTAATCTATTAAAAGAACTCGTTCAAAAATTAGGTATACAAGTAGATAGTAGTATTGTCCAATCTGTGACAGTAAATAAATCACAAGATCCTTCAAAATTAACAGGTACAGGAAAAGATGACTTAGGTATTAATCGTACGTTTGGAATTACGCAGCGAAGTGATGGAACGTACATGCTTGCAGATTATTCTCGTGGTAAGGGAATTGAAACATATACTGCTAATTATAAAGATTATAATAATTATAGAAGAAATGTATGGGGTTATCTCGATGATTTAGTAACAAGTAATTCTACAAATTTTACAGATCCTAAAGCAGTTAGTGCCCATTATTTAGCAACGAAAGTATATGATTTTTATCAAGAAAAATATGGCCGTAACAGCTTTGATAATAACGGACAAAAAGTAATTTCTGTCGTTCATGGTTGGAACACAAATGGTACGAATAAAGGGAATCCTAAGCAGTGGTTTAATGCATTTAGTAATGGGGCTATGCTGGTATATGGAGATCCAATTGTTAGAGCATTTGATGTGGCAGGACATGAATTTACACACGCGGTTACAAGAAATGAGTCTGGACTTGAGTACGCAGGAGAAGCTGGTGCAATTAATGAAGCGTTATCTGATATTTTAGGAGTAGCAGTTGAAAAGTATGCAAATAACGGAAAGTTCAATTGGACAATGGGAGAACAATCTGGTCGTATTTTTAGAGATATGAAAAACCCATCATCTATCTCTTCTAGATATCCGGAGGACTATAGACATTATAATAACTTACCTATTGATGCTGACCACGATCATGGTGGTGTACACACGAACTCTAGCATTATTAATAAAGTAGCTTACTTGATTGCTAGTGGTGGAAACCATAATGGAGTAAACGTACATGGCATTGGAGAAGATAAAATGTTTGATATTTTCTATTATGCAAATACGGATGAATTAAATATGACTTCTAACTTTAAAGAATTAAAAGAAGCTTGTATTCATGTAGCAACGAACTTATATGGTAAAGACTCATTAGAAGTACAAGCTGTCCAACAAGCCTTTAAAGCAGCTTATATTTAATATTATTGTGATGAATTATAAACCCTTTTATTTTAATATAGTGATTAATTTGTGTGTATAGGCAAAAACCTTGTAGAATTTTTCTGCAAGGTTTTTTTAGAATTTTATTTTACAAATGTGTTATATGGTTTTTAGTTAATTAGGATAAAAATAATCCTATAACTGTATGTAAGAATGTGTGATTTTACAACCTTTTCTATGATAAAAAAAGATACTACTTTAGCAAATATAAAGAGTTAGAAATTATAGTTTATAGGGCACTTTTTTGTTCCTATGGAACTTTAAAGTGCGTAATTTTCTTTATCGTTAATATATATCATAATGGTATTTATTAGTTGGTTTTAGCTTTACTCTGCTGTTGATGTGATTTTTTAACATGACAATGATTAGAATCAGAATTATCGAGTAGATCTAAATGATGATAATTTCGATTTTTAATTCAGTACAGAGTGCAATAGCTACATAATTTTCGTTTATACTCTTTCGAAAAAAGGGTGGATCTGCTTATTTTCTGTTAAAGATAAGAGAAGTGAACCACAATATAAACGTAATTATTTATTCCAACGTAAGTCAATCATGTAGCACATGAATTTGGAGGGATTTACATGCATATGCAATTAAAAGGAAAAACAGCACTGGTTACTGGATCTACGGCAGGGATTGGAAAAGCAATTGCCACTTCATTAGTAGAGGAAGGAGCTACTGTACTTATTAATGGACGCCGTGAAGAAAATGTTAATCAAACGATAAAAGAAATTCGAGCGCAGTATCCTGATGCTATCCTTCAACCTGTAGTAGCTGATTTAGGAACAGAACAAGGGTGCCAAAATGTGATTGAAAAGTACCCTGAAGTAGACATTCTTATTAACAACTTAGGAATTTTTGAACCTGTAGAATATTTTGATATCCCTGATGAAGATTGGTTTAAATTGTTTGAAGTCAATATTATGAGTGGTGTTCGACTTACTCGCTCATATTTGAAAAAAATGATTGAAAGAAAAGAAGGAAGAGTCATCTTTATTGCTAGCGAAGCAGCTATTATGCCATCTCAAGAAATGGCTCACTATAGTGCGACTAAAACGATGCAACTTTCACTTTCTCGCAGTTTAGCTGAGCTGACGACAGGAACGAATGTGACTGTTAATACTATCATGCCTGGTTCGACTTTAACGGAAGGAGTGGAGACTATGTTAAATAGTCTTTATCCTAATGAGCAATTGACAATAGAAGAAGCTGAGAAGCGATTTATGAAAGAGAATCGACCAACCTCTATTATTCAAAGACTTATTCGACCAGAAGAAATTGCCAATCTTGTCACTTTCTTAAGCAGCCCACTTTCTTCAGCAATTAATGGTTCCGCGTTGCGAATAGACGGGGGATTAGTACGTAGTGTGTTTTAAAAAATTAAAAACAACATAATATTCTGTTGAAGGTAAAGATGGTAAGGCAAATGAGTTGTATTTTATCTATTAATGGAAATATATAAAAAGCAAATTGCGACATGCAAACAGCCGAATTTTCTACTATAAGAAAAATTCGGCTGTTCTTTTTTTACTTGTTGTAAAGGATGGAAAGTTTTTAAGGTTGTGGCACGCCTCTTAAGACAAAGATAAGGCGAAGCAATCCCGCTGTTGTTTGTATTATTTAGTGAAAGTTACCAAACGTTTTTCAACACTATTTTCCCAATTGCTTCTTTCGAATCCAAATAATCATGTGCTTGTGCAACTTCATCAAACGTGAATGATTTAGAATCTAGCAATGGACGAAGTTTTCCTTCTTCTACAATTTGCGTTATTTTCGTTAAGATTTCTCCGCAATCATTACGCTTATCTGTATGTAATATTTTTAACGCCATAAAAGTAACGTGCAGAGAGAGTCCTTTTGCGTGTAAAGGAGAGAGGTCATGGGTTGAACGAGCTGCAATTGTTACGACGGTTCCATTGACCGCAGCAGCTTCAAACGAATGATCAAGATTCTTGCCGCCTACTGTATCAAATATAACTTCAAATCCGTTGCCATTCGTATGTTTTTGCACATATTCTTGAACAGATTCTTCTTTATAATTAATAGCTACGTCAGCTCCCAGACGATGAGCTATTTCAATTTTTTTCTGCTGAGAAGCGGTTGTAAAAACTTTAGCGCCTGCCCATTTAGCTAGTTGAATGGCTACGTGTCCTACGCCACCAGTAGCTCCATGAATGAGGACATTTTGACCAGGTTTAATATTTGTACGATCAAATAAAGATTCCCAAGCTGTAATTGCCACCAATGGTAGAGCAGCTGCTTCTTCCATTGTTAAATTTTTAGGTTTTTGAGCAATTAATCGCGCATCAGCAAGCATAAATTCTGCAAGTGCACCACCAGTTTCTTTAAAACCTCCGGCACATCCGTATACTTCATCCCCTGATTTGAATTTCGAAACACCTTCTCCTACTTCAATAACAATACCAGCTACATCGCCGTGTAATATAGCTGGAAACTCAGGAGCGACTGCTGAAACAGCGCCACTACGCATTTTTGTATCGATTGGATTTACACTTGTTGCTTTTACATTGATTAGAACATGACCTGGTAAAAGTTTTGGTTTTGAAACTTCTTCTAATTGAAATACAGATGAATCCCCAAAAGAATGGATAATTTGTGCTTTCATAGTTTATACCTCCTGTTTGTGGTTATAGCATAGCAAAGTACGAAAAATAAGTATAATATTTTGAATTTGGTTAGTGAGAATTTTATATAAAGAAGAGGAAAATGCATGAAATGAAATAATGTAACGTACTTCTAAAAACTACTGTAAAGCTTTTTGAAGAAAGGGTAGATGTTATTTTTGCAGCATGATTTATTATTACTCACTTAGTATAGGTACTTAAAAGTGCCTACATCACTTTAAAGTACGTACTGTTATTCATGTTATGGCCGATTTATAATAACACTCGTAGCACAAAGAAAGTTATAACGATTACAATCGGCAACAATGTGGTGTTACAGTGTTGCTTATAAATTTTGAGAAGAAATATGAAAAGTATAGGTTTATATGAATGAGGGAAAGTGAGTGAAACACATGGAAAAGTTTGCGAACCATTTTGGATATAATCGTATGTTTGCGAAAGATCAACTTACGTTAGGAGTTCACATTCCGATTGAAAATTATCAGTTTCATGCTCCAACGATGGAAAAACAAGTAGAGTTAGTACAAAAAGCGGAACAATACGGTTTTACAGGTGTATGGCTTCGCGATGTATTGCTGCAAGACCCTGATTTTGGTGATCCTGCAACAGGTCAAATTTACGATATGATGATTTATTTGACGTATTTAGCAAGCAAGACAGAGAAAATCGCATTTGGAACGTCGGCAACAGTGTTGTCACTTCGTCATCCATTGCGTGTAGCAAAAGAAATTGCTACATTAGATCAACTATTTCCAGAAAGAATTATGCTTGGCGTTTCATCCGGTGACAGACGTGCCGATTTCAAAGCATTAGGTGTTAGCCATGAAACACGAGGTGAAAAGTTTAGAGAAGCATTTGCTTACTTGGAAGAAATTTTGTATAAAAACTTCCCGTCTATCCAGTCGACACTAGGAGAAGTTCATGGTGCGAATTTAGTTCCAAAACCGTCTAAACGTGTTCCAACCTTTATTACAGGTTTTAGTCAGCAAAATATGGAATGGTTCGCTGAACATGGAGATGGATGGATGTATTATCCACGTAGTCCGGTGCATCAGGCGGGAGCAATTGGACAATGGAGAGAACGAGTAGAGGATTATCATCCAGATGTATTCAAACCATTTATACAACCGATGCATTTAGATTTATCTGAAGATCCAAATGAACGTCCTACACCGATACGTTTAGGTTACCGTACAGGGCGTAAGGCACTAATTGAATTACTTGATATATATAAAAGTATTGGTGTGAATCATTTATTCCTTGCTCTATTTGATGGTCAACGTCCAGCTGACGAAGTATTGGATGAGCTAGGAGAAGAAGTGCTGCCGCATTTCCCAGCCTTGTAAAGGAGTGAAAAGAATGAAAGCAATAGGACTTATGCAATATGGAGATAAAAGTGTACTACAAGAGATTGAAATGCAGACACCGCTATTGGAAGACAACGATGTACTGATTGAAGTATATGCAGCTGGTGTAAATCCTGTGGATTGGAAAATACGTGAGGGTTTACTTCAAGACGTAATTTCTTATGACTTCCCGCTCGTTTTAGGATGGGATGTTGCAGGTGTAGTTGCTTCTATAGGAAAAAACGTTACCGCATTTAAAGTGGGGGATGAAGTATATAGTCGTCCAGATATTGAACGAAATGGTACTTATGCAGAGTACGTGGCTGTAGATGAGAAGTATGTAGCGAAAAAACCGAGAAATCTATCTTTTGAGGAAGCAGCATCAATCCCTCTAGTAGGTTTGACAAGTTGGCAAAGTTTAGTGAAATTCGCTAATGTTCAAAAGGGTAATAAGGTTTTAATTCATGCTGGATCTGGCGGGATTGGTACGTTTGCTATTCAGCTAGCAAAAAGCTTCGGTGCACATGTTGCAACTACGACTAGTACGAAAAACATACAGTTAGTAAAGGATCTAGGCGCTGATACTGTCATTGATTACAAAACAGAAGATTTTTCTTTGCTTTTGCATAATTACAATATTGTATTTGATGTGTTAGGCGAGGATGTACTAAAGGATAGTTATAAAGTGCTTGCCCCAAATGGAAAGTTAGCGTCTATCTATGGTCCGAAAGGTATGGAAATTCCGCAAACTGAAGTAGCAAGAGAGAAAAATATTCAGAGTGACCATATATTTACTGAACCTAACGGATATGAACTTTCTCTTATTACAGAATTAATTGAGGACGGGAAGATTAAACCTGTTGTAACACATGTGTTGCCTTTACATGTAGAAGGCGTAAAAAAAGCACACCACATAAGTGAATCAGAACGTGCTCTTGGCAAAATTGTATTAAAGAAACATTGGTAAAGTATGAGGATTTAGAGAGAGCGTTGTGCTAAGTAGCGAATGAGCTAATATATTCTTTTCTAGCAATTGTTTTAAAAAGGGAGATAGCAAATGGATTCAATGACATTTCTTTTACCCCGCATTAACAGGCAGTAAGACCCCCACCTCAAAATTCAGCGATATCATAGAAGTTAGGTGGGGCAACTGCCTGTAAAAGCCCGATTGGTTCAACTAATAATCAGTGGGGATGAACAAAACCCCCACTGATTAAAGTTTCACTTTATCCGGAGCGACAGGGGGATTTAGCGAAACGCAAAATTTACCCTGCTTTATACAAACTATTTAGTAATGAAAATATACCGCAATCTCTTTCGATTATCGGTATTGGCAGAAGGGGAATGTCAGATGTGGAATTTCAAACAATAGTAGGACAATCCCTTACTACATTTTCTAGAAAATCTACTGATGACGAATCAGGAGTAGAAGAATTTATTAGCACATTTCGTTATTGTCAATTAGATACAGCGAATATAGAGGACTATCAAGATTTGTTGCGTCTTGTAAAGAGGCGTGAAATAGAATTAAACATTCCTGAAAACCGTATGTTTTATCTATCTGTTATACCAGAAGTATTTAATGTGATTGCTTTAAATATTAAAGAGAGTGGATTGTGGGCTACAAAAGGATTAAACCGTCTTATTATAGAGAAGCCTTTTGATTATAATGTAACGTCTGTTCGCGAGTTTAATGAAGAATTAATTGAAGATTTTGACGAAACTGATATTTATTATATCGATCATTATCTTTGAAAATGAATGGTAACTAGGAATACACTTAGAAAAGTATTACGAAATAAATAGTATGTAATGCAAGACATTTTTATTGACGATAATAATTTATGTGGTTAATATACTAGACATAAGATTACTTAATTACTAAAAGTAATCAGATATAAAATGTTTTGTTAAATTCTATAAATAAGTAAGTTGTAGTAGAAATGCTTTGAATTGCCACTATTAATATTGGGGACAATGAGAGAGCGAAAGGTATAAAAAGAATTGGAATTAGATAACTCTTTGTTTTTTATAAAAACAGGAAGTATAAGAGTATGAGCTTCTGTACAATTCATTTTTAGTATATTGAAGAGGATTATACAACAAGAGGGGGACTGAACTTGGAATCAATGACCTTTGTTTTATTTGGAGCGACAGGGGACTTAGCTAAACGCAAAATTTACCCCGCGCTATATAACTTATATAGAGATCAAAAGCTTCCAAAGCAAATATCTGTTATCGGGCTTGGAAGACGTCAAGTATCTCACGAAGATTTTCAAGAAAGAATAAAAGAATCAATAGAGACGTTTTCTCGTCAGAGGGAAGAAGGTACTCCGGAACTGGAAGGTTTTTTAGATAATTTTCGCTATTGTCCATTAGATGTGAGTAAGCCGGAAGACTATGAGAGATTATTACAAGTCGTTCGTGAAAGGGAAGAAGAGCTACATATAAAAGGTAATAGAATGTTCTATCTTTCAGTTGCTCCTGAATTTTTCGAGACGATTGCTTTAAATATTAAGGAAAGCGGACTTGATAAAACAGATGGATGGAAACGCCTGATGATTGAGAAACCGTTTGGGCACGACCTTGCATCTGCTCGTGAGCTGAATGATAAGCTTAGTCGCACGTTTGAAGAAGACGAGATATACCGTATTGATCATTATTTAGGTAAACCGATGATTCAAAACCTTGAAGCGCTAGAATTTGCAAATCCTGTTCTCCAGTCGATTTGGAATAAAGAACATATAGCGAATGTACAAATCACAGCTAGTGAAACAGTTGGGGTTGAAGAAAGGGCAGGATATTATGACCAGGCAGGAGCCATTCGAGATATGGTTCAAAATCATATGTTACAAATATTAATGATGACTGCTATGAATCTGCCGGAAAAGGTTAATGCATGTGAAATTCGAGAGGAAAAGCGAAAGGTAATGGAGACGCTTCGTAAAGTGAAAAAAGAAGACGTTCAAAACCATATCATTCGCGGACAATACGCTTCAGGAGAGATAAAAGGCGGGCAAGTTGTAGCATATAAAGAGGAACCAGGAGTAAATCCTTCTTCTAACATAGACACATTTGTTGCTGCTCGCTTGTGGATCGATAATCCATTTTGGACTGGCGTTCCCTTTTATATACGAACAGGTAAACGAATGAAAGAAAAGTCTACTCGTATTGTAATCGAATTTAAAAATACGTTAAAACAGCAATATCAAGATAGTAATCCAAATGCAGCACCTAACTTGTTAATAATTGAAATTAGCCCAGGTGAGAACGTTTCATTACAGTTAAATAGTAAAAATCCATTAAAAAATGGAGAAATTGAACCGATGCGTATTAACTTTACTTGTGAGCAAGCAGATGTGGGAGTACCTGAAGCGTATGAAAGACTCATTCATGATGCTGTGAGTGGAGATGCTACATTCTTTGCACATTGGAAAGAAGTTGAATTGTCATGGGAATGGGTACAACCAATTCTTGAAGCATTCGAGGAAAACTTATTACCACTTCATGAATATGAGTCTGGTTCATATGGTCCAGATGCGTCGAATGAATTATTGCAAGAAAGTGGATTTAAATGGTGGTTAGATCAAGAAACGGAAAAATAAGTACTTTCTTTCATGAAAGCATGTAGGGGGACGATTACTATGACACAAAACATAAATCAATTAGCAGTGAATACAATTCGTACGTTATCAATTGATGCTATTAATGCGGCAAATTCAGGTCATCCAGGTCTTCCGATGGGAGCAGCACCGATGGCTTATGCATTATGGGCGAATCATTTAAATCACAATCCTAATCACCCAGAATGGTTTAACCGTGATCGATTCGTTTTATCAGCGGGACACGGATCGAGCCTACTGTATAGCTTACTTCATTTAGCTGGATATGACGTTTCAATTGATGACTTGAAAAACTTCAGAAAGTTAAATAGTAAAACACCAGGACATCCTGAGTTTGGTCATACTCCTGGAGTTGAAGCGACGACAGGCCCGTTAGGACAAGGGATTGCTAATGCTGTCGGAATGGCAATGGCAGAAGCTCATTTAGCAGCGAAGTTCAATAAGGATGGTCACTCTATTATAGATCACAATACGTACGCATTAGTCGGAGATGGTGACTTAATGGAGGGTGTCGCTTATGAAGCGATGTCAATGGCAGGACATATGAAACTTGGCAAGTTAATTGTACTGTATGATTCAAATGAAATTTCACTTGATGGTGAATTAGGCATTGCTTTCTCTGAAGATATTCAGAAAAGGGCAGAATCTGTACATTGGCAATATGTAAGAGTTGAAGATGGAAACGATGTCGATGCTATTACAAAAGCCATTACATTAGCGAAAGAAAATACGGATCAACCTACTCTTATAGAAATTAGAACCATTATAGGTTATGGAAGTCCAAAAGTTGCTGGAACGAACAAAGCACATGGTAATCCGCTTGGAGTAGAAGAGGCAACAGCGACAAAACAAGTGTATGGTTGGGATTATGAGGAAGACTTCTTTGTGCCTGAAGAAGTAACAGCTCATTTTAATGAACTGAAACAAAAAGGTATTGAAAAAGAGAATGAATGGAATGAGCAGTTCAACGTATACAGAGAGTCAAACCCTGCACTAGCAGATGAATTAGAAAAAGCGATTACAGGTGAGGTTTTAATCGAAGCGAAAGACATTCTATCCTTTGATACTGAAAAAACGATTTCTACTCGTGTTGCAAGTGGGGAAGCTATTAATCATTATGTGAAAACGATTCCTTCTATTTTCGGTGGAAGTGCAGATCTTTCTCATTCTACGATGACAGATATAAAAGGTGAAGCAGTATATGCAGTAGAATCGTATGCTGGCCGCAATATATACTTCGGTGTACGTGAACATGCAATGGGCGCGGCAGCGAATGGACTGGCTCTTCATGGAGGGGTAAAACCATTCGTAAGTACATTCTTTGTATTTAATGACTATCTTCGTCCATCGATTCGACTTGCTGCACTGCAAAAGTTACCTGTTACTTACGTATTTACACATGATTCGATCGCTGTAGGAGAAGATGGTCCAACGCATGAACCTATTGAACATTTAGCAGCTCTTCGTGCAATTCCTGGTTTAACAGTTATCCGCCCGTCAGATGCAAATGAAACAGCAAGTGCGTGGGCGTATGCATTACAGCAAACGGATGGTCCAGTCGTTTTAGTACTGAGTCGTCAAAATTTACCGGTGTTTAATGAAACGAAAGCGAACATAGAGAATCTCTCTAAAGGAGCTTACGTATTAACGGAAACAAATGAAAATCCGGATGTAATTTTAATTGCGACAGGTTCTGAAGTATCTTTAGCTGCTAGTGCAAAAGCAAAACTAGAAGAAGACAATGTCTCTGTTCGCATCGTTGCAATGCCGAGCTGGGAGTTATTTGATCGCCAATCGAACGAATATAAAGAATCCGTTCTTCCGTCTTCTATAACGAAACGAGTATCTCTTGAGATGGGTGTATCTCTCGGTTGGGAACGTTATGTAGGGCAAGAAGGAAAAGTACTATCAATTGAAACATTTGGAGCTTCAGGTACTGGAGCTGAAGTCATGAATCTATTTGGATTTACGATAGAAAATGTTGTTCAAATTACAAAAAATGTGTTGAATTCTTAAGCTATGACTGTGAATACCTTTCTAGATTTATCAATACTGAATGGTATTCAAAATCGTAGTGATATGAATTTTTAATAAAAGATAATCTGAGGAGGAATTATATTATGCAAGTAGGATTAATTGGGTTAGGTAAAATGGGATTAAATTTAGGGAAAAATTTAATGGATCATAAACATGAAGTAGCAGCATTTGATTTAAATGCAAGTGCAGTGGAAGAAATGAAAGAGTACGGGGCAACAGGTACATCTAGTTTAAGTGAACTTGTTCAGTCATTACAATCACCAAGAATTCTTTGGGTAATGGTACCACACGCTGTTGTTGATTCTGTTATTGATGAGGTTACACCACTTTTATCAAAAGGAGATATTTTAATTGAAGCAGGTAATTCACATTATAAAGAGTCTATCCGCCGATATGAACAATTAAAGAAAGATGGCATTCACTTTATGGATGCAGGAACTTCTGGCGGAATGGAAGGCGCTCGTAATGGTGCTTGTTACATGATCGGAGGAGATCAAGAAGCTTGGGACATCGTTGAACCTATCTTCCGCGATACTGCTGTAGAAAATGGATTTTTATATGCTGGAAAAGCTGGTAGTGGTCACTTCTTAAAAATGGTTCACAACGGAATTGAATACGGTATGATGGCTGCTATTGGTGAAGGATTTGAGATTCTAGAGAAAAGTGAATTTGACTACGATTATGAAAAAGTATCAAGAGTATGGAACAACGGTTCAGTCATTCGCTCTTGGTTAATGGAATTAACAGAAAATGCATTTTCTAAAGATGCAAAACTGGATGAAATTAAGGGTGTTATGCATTCTTCTGGTGAAGGAAAATGGACAGTAGAAACAGCATTAGACCTTCAAACAGCAACTCCTGTTATCGCAATGTCTCTATTAATGCGCTACCGCTCATTAGACAATGATACATTTACAGGAAAAGTTGTAGCAGCTCTGCGCAATGAATTTGGCGGACATGCAGTAGAAAAGAAATAAAGTGAAACTTTAATAAGTAGGGGCTTTATTCCACACCAATCGGGCTTTTACGGGATAAGCATATTAAACATGTAACTCATCAACGTTTAAAAACTGGAGGGAATGGATCATGAAATTTTTTATTGATACTGCAAATCTTGAGGACATAAAAAAAGCATATAAACTTGGAGTTTTAGCTGGTGTTACAACAAATCCTTCTTTAGTAGCAAAAGAGGGCATTAAGTTTGAAGACCGTATTGCAGAAATTTGTCAGGCAGTGCCGAAAGTTGAATCTGTTTCGGCAGAAGTAACGCCAGATGCTGTTACAGCTGAAGAGATGATCGCTCAAGCAGAGGAACTGATTAAGATTAACGGCGGCGATGAAAAAGTTACAATAAAACTTCCGATGACGCTAGCAGGATTAGAAGCTTGTCGCTATCTTACTGAAAAAGGTGTAAAAACGAACGTTACACTTATTTTCACCGTGAACCAAGCACTTTTAGCAGCTCGAGCAGGTGCAACGTATGTTTCTCCATTTTTAGGGCGCTTAGATGATATTTCTGAAGATGGCGTATTATTAGTTGCTAAAATTGCTGAATTATTCGATGTTCATCAATTAGATACACAAATTATTGCGGCTTCTGTTAGACATCCAGATCACGTAACTCGTGTAGCGATGGCAGGTGCTCACATTGCAACAATCCCTTATAAAGTAATCGAGCAACTTGCTATGCACCCATTAACAGATCAAGGTATTGAGAAGTTTGCTGCGGATTGGGCGAAAGCTCCTAAATTATAATGCATAAAAGTGAAGGGGCTTTCCGAAAATTGCTTTTCATGAGAGGACAAATCCTAAGTAACTTCATCGTTTAAACTGGATCCTGAGTTTGTAGTCTTACTACGTGAAAACAGCAGAGAAGAAAGTGTCATTCACTTTTGAAGAAGGAAAATATGCTCGTATGAAGCATGTATAAAATAACACTATAATTATGAAAGAGAAATCCCCTTATCAGAGAGAGTAGTTAACATGTATCTCTGATAAGGGAGATTCTTTTTGTATAAATTATTATTTTGTGAAGATGATTTGTATATCGATATATAAATTCTTACTCATGAAAGAACGATATAGGTTCTCTTAATTGTATAGTAATTTTGAAAGGGTTTACATAAAGGGGTGGAACTGAGTATGAATATGTACCTTTTAATGATTACATTATTATCAATCGTAATTGTTATTTTAGGGGTGTCGTGGTGGAGATGGCATGCGTTTATTAGTTTAACGGTTGCAAGTTTGTTTTTAGCAATTATGTCTGGAATGCCAATGGATAAAATAGTGAGTGCTTATGAAACAGGAGTGGGAAGTGTTCTAGGGCATTTAGTAGGTATTTTAGTATTAGGTACAATTTTAGGGAAAATGATGGCAGAGTCAGGTGCTGGAATGCAAGTGGCAGAGTTCTTTATTAAATCCTTTGGGATAAAAAACTTACCATGGGCTATGTTAATTGCAGGTTTTATTATTGGAATCCCGGTGTTTTTTGAAGTAGGTATTTTAATATTACTGCCGTTAGTAATTTCAATTCATAAAACAACGAAACAAAATATTTTATTAATAGCATTACCAGCAATTGCTGGGCTATCTGTCGTGCACGGTCTTGTTCCTCCGCATCCAGGGGCCATAGTTGCAATTGGTATTTATAAAGCGAATCTTGGGAAGGTACTAATGTATTCACTCATTATTACATTTTTTGCAGCGATTATTGCAGGTCCTATATTTGCGAAATGGATTCACAAACGTGTAATTCCTGAAAATGAGCCAGAATTGATTCGTGTAAATACAAAATCAACGAAATTACCAGGAATAGGGGTTTCATTTTTAGTTATATTGTTACCTGTTATGTTAATGGTTTTAGCTGCAGCAGCTCCTTATGTGCCTCTTTCTAATACTTTGATGAAGATTATCACATTAATCGGTAGTCCTATCATTGCACTATTGATTGCATGTTTTGCGGCGTTCTATTTTCTTGGATTTCGTCAAGGTATCGATAAAAAAGCTATTAAGAAGATAACAGAAGATAGCTTATTACCAATCGGTTCAATTGTTGCGATTATTGGTGCTGGCGGGGGTTTTAAGCAAATTCTTATCGATAGTGGGGTAGGGAATGCTATTGCTCAAATGTCTGAACATTTAGCTCTATCTCCAATTGTATTAGCATTTATAGTAGCTGGTTTAATTCGAATTGCGACAGGGTCAGCGACAGTCGCCTTAACAACAGCAGCGGGTATCGTTTCGCCAATCGTTGAAAATACAACAGGTGTGAACTTAGAATTACTCGTTATTGCAACAGGTGCAGGAGCATTAATGTTTTCACACGTAAACGATGCTGGTTTTTGGATGGTAAAAGAATACCTAGGTTTAACAGTGAAAGAAACATTTAAAACATGGACAGTATTAGAAACGTTACTTTCATTTATCGCTTTTGGAGGCGTTTTACTAATCGATATGTTTGTTTAAGATAAAGATGTTTCTATTTAGATAATTGTGGCATACAACGTTATCAATAGATAAAAGGAATGTATTTTTATGGTGGGATACTGTAACAATTTTTTGTTAGGAGGAAGAAATGGTGAGCTCAAAATATATGATTGGTGTAGACATTGGGACAACTAGTACAAAATCAGTTCTATTTTCTACTGATGGATCTGTTATTGCTAGTCATGGAATTGAATATCCTTTATATTCTCCTACGCCTGAAACAGCAGAACAAGACCCAGAAGAAATTTTTCGTGCAGTAATACATACGATTAAAGAAACTGTACGATCAAGTAGTGTACAGCCAAGTGATATTCTTTGTGTCTCTTTTAGTTCGGCAATGCATAGTATCATTGCTGTAGATGAAAAGGGAAAGCCGTTAACGAGATGTATCACTTGGGCAGATAATAGAAGTGCAAGCTGGGCGGAGAAAATAAAGAATGATATGAATGGTCACGAAATTTACCTTCGTACTGGGACACCAATTCATCCGATGTCACCACTTTCGAAATTAGTTTGGCTACAGAATGAGAAGGCAGAGTTATTCGCAAAAAGTTATAAATTCATTTCTATTAAAGAATATGTTTTTTACAAGTTATATAAAGAGTATGTAATTGATTATTCTATAGCATCAGCAACAGGGATGTTTAATTTAAAATCTTTAAAATGGGATGAAGAGGCTTTATATGTTGCGGGAATTACAGATGAAAAGCTTTCAAAGCTTGTTCCAACAACGCACAGTTTAACAGGATTAGATGAAGAGCTGGCCAAAGAGATGAATGTACCTGTTTCTACGCCTTTTGTAGTAGGAGCGAGTGATGGAGTACTATCTAATTTAGGGGTAAATGCAATAGATCCTGGCGTTGTGGCTGTTACAATTGGTACAAGCGGTGCGATTCGTGCTGTAACAAATCGTCCTGTAACAGATCCAAAAGGGAGAATCTTTTGTTATGCGTTAACTGAAGACCATTGGGTAATCGGTGGTCCAGTTAATAACGGTGGTATGATTTTCAGATGGGCTCGTGACCAATTGGGTACTTCAGAGATTGAACTTGCGAAGCGTTTAGGAAAAGATCCATATGAAGTACTTACTGAAATAGCAGCAAAAGTGAATCCTGGATCTGACGGTTTATTATTTCACCCGTATTTAGCAGGGGAAAGAGCTCCTTTATGGAATGCAAATGCACGAGGATCTTTCTTTGGACTCGGATTGCATCATAAGAAAGAACATCTGATCCGTGCTGTTTTAGAAGGAGTAATTTATAACTTATATACAGTTCTTCTCGCTTTAAAAGAGCTAATTGGTGAACCGAAAAAAATTCAAGCGACAGGTGGTTTTGCAAGATCGGAACTTTGGAGACAGATGATGGCAGATATTTTCCATCAAGACGTATATGTTCCGGAAAGTTTTGAAAGTTCTTGCTTAGGAGCTGCAATCCTCGGTTTATATAGTTTAGGTGAAATAGATACATTATCCGTAGTTTCTGAAATGGTAGGTGCAGATTTTCATCATGAGCCAAACATGGAAAGTGTGGAAAAATATAAAGATTTAACGCCAATCTATATTCGTCTGTCCCGTCAATTGGAAGAAGAATATGAAAGTATAGCAGCGTACCAAAAAAAGTGGGTTTAAAAGCTATTTACCAAGAAAATATGGTAACGTATAAAGAGGTACTCCGATTTTTTAGGATACTCTTTCAACATAAAATATGTTAAGAAGTATGATGAATGAAAAATATAGGGAGAGAGGGTTATGAAAATGAAGGATAACAAAGAGTTTATCGGATATGTTGGAACTTACACGAAAGAAAATAGCGAAGGAATATATAAGTTTACTTTAGACACAGAAGCAAAAAAAATTAGTAATGTAACACTTGCCGCTAAGCTGGATAACCCTACATATGTAACGATTAACCGAAATAATGAATATCTCTATTCCGTTGTTAAGGAAGGCGAATCTGGCGGTGTAGCTGCTTATTCCATTGATAGTCATACTGGAGAACTAAAAGCGAAAAATAGACAAGTAGTAGAAGGGGCTTCTCCTTGTCATATTAGTGTTGATAGTGGAAATCATACAGTAGTTACAGCAAATTACCATAAAGGAACGATTGAGTCTTTTAAAGTAAATGAAGAAAATGGAACTGTAAATCCTGCTGCATCTATTATGGCACATGAAGGTTCAGGTCCGAATAAAGAAAGACAAGAAAAACCACATGCACATTACGCGGGATATACTCCTGATGAAAAATATGTGATAGGTGTTGATTTAGGGATAGATAAATTAATTACGTATGAAATAAAAGATAGTACATTAATAGAAGTGAATAGCCTGTCTGTGAATCCGGGAAGTGGACCAAGACACATTGCTTTTCATCCAAATGGAAAATACGCTTATGTAATGACGGAGCTTAGTTCAGAGGTTATTGCGCTAACATATAACTCGGAAGAAGGATTCTTTACAGAATTACAGTATATTTCTACTCTTCCAGAACAATTTGATGAAAATAGTCAAGGCAGTGCTATCCATATTTCTTCTGACGGCCACTTTGTATATGCAGGTAATCGTGGTCATAATAGTATTGCGGTTTTCAGTGTGGATCAAAACTCAGGCCAGCTTACATTTGTGGAACATACATCTACAGAAGGAAATTGGCCGAGGGACTTTGTATTAGATCCTACTGAAAAGTTTCTTGTTGCTACAAATGAAAAGTCACATAATCTTGTGTTATTTTCAAGAGATGAATCTACAGGTAAGTTAACACTTTTACAATCCGATGTTGTTGTGCCAGAGCCTGTTTGTGTGAAGTTTTTAAATATATAATTTCAGATGCCTAAACAAAAGCAAAGCGATATCACTTTGCTTTTTATTATTTCTTTTTCGGTCTACGTACTAATTCGCCGCCGCAGTTTGGACAAACGTTATGTCTTTCTTCTGTACATGGTGCGCAAAATGTACATTCATATACACAAATGTATGCTTCAGAATCTTGTTCGAGCGATTGATCGCAAATTTGACAGTTTGTTTTCATTTCTAGTGCCATAATAAGTCTCCTTTTTAGTTAGAAAATTTATAATTTAATTATAATTCATTAAATAGAAATAGTCCTTTTCAATTGAAAGGAAATCGAATGATAAAGTTATGAATTGAAACGAAAGATGCTGGTTTATTTTAAAATTGATTATTTATTACAGTTGGAATATTATGAAATAGTCAAAAGACAACAGGGGGTATAGATTTTGACTAATCATAACGATCATTTAAAAGCAAACTGCGAAAAATGCTTCGGTCTATGTTGCGTTGCATTACCGTTCGCAGCATCGGTAGATTTTGCAGTGAATAAAGATGGTGGTAAACCATGTTCCAACTTACAATCAGATTTCAAATGTAGTATACATAAAAATCTTAGAGGAAAAGGTTATAAAGGTTGTACAGTATTTGAGTGTTTCGGTGCTGGACAGAAGATTTCTCAGGGTACGTTTAAAGGGATTGATTGGCGGAAAGATGCAAAGCATGCAAGAAAAATGTACGATGCTTTTCCAGTTATGCATCAACTTCATGAAATGCTTTGGTATTTGAATGAGGCGATTCTTTTAAAGGCAACACAGCCAATTCATAAAGAGCTGGAGAACGCAATTGAGGAGACAGAGCGACTTTCGAATTTAAATCCAGATGAGTTAATGAAAATAAATGTTCCAATGCATAGGGCAGAGGTGAACATTCTCCTTTTAGAAACGAGCGAACTAGTATGGAAGGAAATGAATACTGCGCGTAAGAAACGAATCATACACCGTGGAGCAGACCTTATGGGAGCGAATCTGAAAAAGAAAAATTTACAAGGTGCAAATTTAAGAGGAGCTTATTTAATTGCGGCTAACTTAAATGGAGCAGATTTAAGAGGAGCAGATCTCATCGGAGCAGATTTGCGAGATGCAGATATTCGCGGGGCTGATTTTACTAATAGTATTTTTCTGACGCAAGTTCAAGTTAATGCTGCGAGAGGGGATAAGCATACGAAATTACCGAAATTATTGTCCCGTCCATCGCATTGGAGTGCGTAAAGAGTGAGGAGTGTTTAGTGTGGATATATTTCAGTATTTAGAAGAGATGCAAGAGGATGTCTTTTCGTTAGCAGTAGAGCAAATAGAAGCGAAGTATTATGATATATACCGATTTGTATTGGTTTTCACGACCAAGATCCAATTATGCGAACAGGCAGAGACTAAGAATCTCTGCCTGCTTTTTATTTCTTTTCAAAAGTAGTAATGAAAACGCTACATATAATGAGAATACCACCAATGAAAAAGTTACTATTTAATGTCTCATTTAATAAGAGCCAGCCAAGTAATGATCCAACGATAGGTTGGAAGAAGAAAAATAAGGAACCGATGCTTGCATCCATTAATTCTAATCCTTTATTCCAAAGGAAAAAGGCACCTGCTGTTGAGACGATTCCTAAGTATAATACGCCTAATATTACGTACGCATTTACTGTTCCGATAGAGGATGTTTGTAGTTCCCATATCATAAAAGGTGTAATAAAAAAGAGTGAAAAGAATATGGCATACGTTGTAATAACTAAAGATGAAAATCGAGCTGAAGCGGTTTTTACATAAATAGATAGTAAAGCCCACGTAATAGCGGCTCCAACTAAAATGATTGTTCCGATAAAATAATAGCCAATTTCAATATCCCATCCGATTACGATAATGACACCGATTGTCGCTATTATAGTAGATAAAAGTCTACGAGCAGTTAGTTTCTCTTTCAAAATGAGCGCTGCAAATATAACCATAAATGCAGGTGTAGCTGATGTAACTAACGAGCCTGTATGAGCGTCGGATAATTTTGTTCCGATAAATTGGCATGTGATCGAAATGAAATAGCCGATAAATCCAATCCAAGCGAAGAGGAGCCAATCTTTTTTGCGAATGGTTACTTTTTTCTTTTGCTTTTTCTCAGCTAGTTTTAAAATGCCATACAAAACAACAAAAGCGATAATAAAGCGTAGCCAAACGAGTGTTAGTGGTGGGATAAAATCGAGTACGTATTTGCTAACAACATACATACCGCCCCATATACTTGCTGCTAGTGATAAATATATAGCTCCTAAAATTGTTTGTTTCATGTAAAGTACCTCCGTCTATTTTTAGGGTATTATGAGTTCCCTAAGACGAGGCGTAGTGTATATGTTATATGATTGCCCGTCTTAGTTTATAGACGGCCTACAGGTTGATCGTTTTCGAATGAAGTGTTGTAGTACATGCGTGCATTCCTCCTCTTTAAGTTATAATGATATTATAACTTAATTTTCTGATTATTGGAGGTTGTTATGAAATATATCGTTATAAAATCACATGTTAGCAATTATCCTAATCCAATTCGCTTAGAAGAGGGGGATGTAGTGAAAATGATAGAGAGTTACGCTGGTCCGGAAAACTGGGAAAACTGGATGTTTTGTCACGAAGAGAAGTATAACCGGAAAGGATGGGTTCCGGAGCAAATTATAAGAAAAGATATGAATGGAACAGGAATTATTATAAAACAATATACTGCGAAA
The DNA here is from genome assembly GCF_056158125.1 of Bacillus sp. EB V-12. Classification (NCBI taxonomy): domain Bacteria; kingdom Bacillati; phylum Bacillota; class Bacilli; order Caryophanales; family Bacillaceae; genus Bacillus; species Bacillus sp. EB V-12. The sequence goes on from NZ_JBUXJL010000010.1 coordinate 31,149, forward strand.
GAATTAAATGTGAGTATTGGAGAAAGATTGATCGGATTAGAAGAATTGAATGGATGGGTTTGGTGCGAAGGAAGAGATGGTGAGAAGGGCTGGATACCAAAGGAAAACTTACAAAAATATTAATAATAATATTTGATCAATAATTAGGAAACATATTTTTGCTTATGAGTATATTGGTTGTAGGATAAAAAGTAGATTAATAGAGAAAGAGGAGGAGATTATTATAACTACAACCGTTATTTCACATTTTTACAATGAAGAGTATTTATTGCCATGGTGGCTTATGCATCATACGAAACTTTTTGATCATGGTATTTTAATTAATAAAGGTTCAACAGATCGTTCCGTTGAGATTTGTAAAAAATTCGCACCGCATTGGGAGGTGCGAGATTCTGTAAATCCAGAGTTTGATGCATATGCGACAGATCATGAAGTGATGAGGATAGAACAAGAAGTACAAGGATGGAAAATGATTTTAAATACGACTGAGTTTCTTTGCGTGCAAGATAAAAATCAGTTTTGGAAATCGCTAAATGAATTGGGGGGGAGGATGTATTGGCTGGACGGGCTTATTATGGTTGATGATCCTAACTACAACTATCCGGACCTTAACTTTGGAATACCTTTAATGAAACAGCGATTTCATGGTTATTTACCAGAAGATTGGCCGTTATGGAGAAGGGGTAGATTTATTCATAATCATGAGCATGGAAGTTATACGGTTGGAAGACATTTATCTGCGCATGAATCGATGATTTATCCACCTCTTGCCTGTATATTATGGTTTGGGTTTAGTCCGTGGAACGATGCGATGAGAAAGAGAAAGTTACAAATTGGTCCGACTCTTTCTGAAGCTAGTAAGCATGGGGGAATGGGGACGCACCATATTATTACGTCGGAAAGATTAGGAGAATGGTATAAGGAATTAGCGAGAGGAACGAAGGATTTACGTTTTAATGATGCATATCGTTATGTTTTTGTATAAATGATTTCCACCATAAAATTGTTTCTTCAATTCCTGTATTTAGATCGTATGTTGGTTTCCAGTTTACTTCAGTTTTTAAACGTTCTACATTAACCCCGACAAATAAAGGTTCATCTTTAGAGAAAGGGATTGCACCTAGTTTAATTAAATGTTCTTTTCCTATCTTTTTAGCAATGATAGAAGCTAACTTTTTAATTTGTACAGATTGACCAGAAGCGATATTGATGGTGCCTGTAACGCTGTGTTCTAATATTGTTACGAGAGCGTCAGCGACGTCACTCACATGGAGGAAATCTCTCGATTGTTTTCCATGTGTACATAGTGCTTCCTCGTTTTTTAATAAGGAAGTGATAATGTTAGAAACGAGCCGATTACCTTGTTCGTGAGGTCCATACATATGAAAAATGCGGCCCCAACACATGCTGAGGCCTGTTTGTTGTGCATACGTTTCTAGCCAGGAGTGCAGTGCATTTTTACATAAAGAATACGGGGTTTTATAGGAAAGGAGCGGTGAATCTTCAAATAATACGCCGTTAAACCATTCGTACTCTGCGCCAGTACCTGCAACGACAACACGCTTTCCGCCGCATGTTGTGAAGTGTTGAATCAATGAAATACTAGACTTTAGCCAATAGTAATTATTAATAGATACATAGCATGCTGGTGGCACCGCTTCCCAAGCAAGGTGAATGAGATGGCTAGGCTGAACATCCGAAATGAATTGTTTTACTTCGTCATCGCGAAGCAAGTTTACTTTATGCCAATGGCAAGGGAGGTGAGAGGGGTTATTTTTATTATACGTGGCGTGCACTTCATATCCCTTTTGTATAAGTGAATGTACAACATATTTACCTATCCAGCCACTACCACCTGTTACAACAACTTTCTTCATGGCTCGATCACCTCAATTTCTGGAACCGTCACTAAAAATTTACCGCCCCATTCACGAATGAAAGAGCATTCTTTCATAATTTCGTCTTTCAAATTCCAAGGAAGTATAAGAATGTAATCCGGTTTTGTACGTTTAATTTCTGCTGGAGATTTTATTGGAATACGAGTTCCTGGTAAAAGGAGATTTTGTTTGTGAGGATTTTTATCTACTGTATAAGCTAGAAATTCTTTACCTATCCCGCAATAATTCAAAAGGGTGTTTCCTTTAGCTGGAGCACCGTAACCGATAATTTGTTTGTTTAAAGCTTTCGCTTCAATAAAAAACTTTAAAATATTTATTTTCAATTGTTCGATGCGTTTAGAAAAAAGGAGATAGCAATCTAAAGTATCTAACCCGTGGTCGACTTCTTTTTGAATTAATTTTGTAACATTGGAATGGATAGTTGATTGGGCACTTAGATGGTTTACAAAAATCCGTAAGGAACCACCATGCGTTGAAAGTTCTTCTACATCAACAATTTGTAAATGATGATAACTTAAAACTTTTTGAAGGCTTATAAGTGAGAAGTAGGAAAAGTGCTCATGGTAGATAGTATCGAACTGTTTAAAGGATATGAGGTTTAATAAGTGTGGGAATTCAATTGTTATCGTGCCATCTTGTTTTAATAACGTTTTTAAACCGGCAACAAAATCATGCAAGTTTGGAACATGTGCTAATACGTTATTTGCGACGATTAAATCAGCTTGTGGCAATTTTTTTGCTAAGTCATTACTGAAAAAATTCACATGAGTAGGAATTCCTTTTTTGATAGCAATTTCTGCTACGTTTTTCGCGGGTTCAATTCCCAATGTCTCGATATTTTCTTTTTTAAAGTATTGTAATAAGTACCCATCGTTACTTGCGATTTCAATCACTTTTGAATGTTTCGTTAAGTTGAAACGCTTAATCGCCATTTCTACATATTGTTTAGCGTGTAGTAGCCAACTTGAGGAGTAAGAGCTGAAGTATAAATAGTTATGGAAAATATTTTGTGGGGATTCAAATTCATCTAGCTGTACGAGTAAACAAGAGTTACAAACAAATGTGTGCAGCGGATAAAAAGGTTCCATTTTATATGAGCTTTCAGGAGCTACAAATGAATTAGCAAGAGGGGAAACGCCCAAATCTAAAAAAGTGTTGGTTAGTAATGAGTGGCAAAAACGGCATTTTTTCTGTTCCATTTTATAGCCTCCTTATAAATTTTTGAATGCATCGATTTGTTGTCGTGTGAAAGATTCTATATTTTCACCAGATGCATATTTTTTGTACCAATCAACAGTCCAAGCGATAGCATCATCTGTTGATAACTTAGGAGTCCAGCCGAGTTTGTTTACTGCTTTTGTACTATCGAGTGTTAAAACAGGTGATTCATAAGGAGTATTTGTAGAGGAGGAAATGATTGTTAGTGGGTTATTCCATAATTTTATTACAGATTCAATGACATCATGAACGGTTCTGTTAGGTTCATTCATTGGGCCGAAATTCCACGCTTCTGCATATTTAGCATCATTCCAAAGTTTCTCAGCTAAAAGGATATAGCCATGTAGAGGATCTAAAACATGTTGCCACGGACGGACGGCATATTTGTTTCGAATACACAAAGTATGATTGTGCAAATATGCCCGAATGATATCAGGGAATAATCGGTCTTCTGCCCAATCACCACCGCCGATGACGTTACCAGCTCTGACTGAGGCGAGTTTCTGGGTATTAGTGCGGAAGAATGATTTTTGATAGGATGTTGCCGCTATTTCAGCGCAAGCTTTACTAGCGCTATAAGGATCGAAACCTCCTAGTCGGTCATTTTCCACGAACGCTCGGTCGCCACTACCGTCATTCTCATAACATTTATCGCTTGTCACATTAATAATGGCACGTACGCTTTCGACGGACTTTGCTGCTTCTAGCACGTGGACAGTACCTAAAACATTCGTTTTGAATGTATCGATAGGATTTTTGTATGAAGCGGTTACGATTGGCTGAGCTGCTAAATGAAATATTATGTCAGGTTTATGCTGCTTCATGGCATGAAATAAAGAATGGTAATCTGTAATATCGCCTTTCATTGTCGTGCACTCTTTTGCTACGTTACCTTGTTCAAAAATGTTAGGAATGGATGGGGGATGAGAAGAAAAGCCTACTACTTCTGCACCTAAAGAACTTAAGAAAAGGGTGAGCCAGGAGCCTTTAAATCCAGTATGTCCTGTAATAAATACTTTTTTCTTATTCCAAAAAGATGATGAAGCCATATTACCAAACCTTCCACGGAGCGTTATTACTTTCCCATAGCTCGACTAATTTATTTTTATCGCGCAATGTATCCATCGGATGCCAAAAACCAGAATGTTGATATGCGGCCAATTCATTTTTGTTTACTAACTGAACTAAAGTGTCTGTTTCAAAAACAGACTTATCTCCACTAATGTAATTGAAAACTTCAGGATTTAAAACGAAAAATCCACCGTTAACCCATCCGCCATCACCTAATGGTTTTTCTTGAAAAGATGTTACAGACTGTTTATCTAATATGAGAGAACCAAATCTACCAGGAGGTTGTACGGCAGTAACAGTAGCCATTTTTCCATGTTTTTTATGGAATGTAATAAGTTCTTTTATATTTACATTACTTAATCCATCACCATAAGTGAGGCAGAAAGGTTCGTCTCCGACATAATTTTGAATCTTTTTCACTCGGCCACCCGTTTCGGTATTTACACCAGTATCGATTAGTGTAACTTTCCATGGTTCTACACGATGAGAATGGCTAGTAATTGTATTATCGTTTAACTGTATTGTGAAATCAGACATGTGTAAGTTGTAATTTAGAAAGAACTCTTTAATTGCATATCCTTTATAGCCTAAGCAAATAATAAACTCAGTAATCCCGTAATGACTATACAAACTCATAATGTGCCATAGAATGGGCTTTGTTCCAATTTCAATCATAGGTTTCGGTTTTAAATGTGTTTCTTCCCCAATTCTTGTACCGTACCCACCAGCAAGAATAACAGCTTTCATTTTTTCCTCCTAAAATAAAAATTTATTATTTATACAGTATTCATGTTTTATGCAAATGAGATTGTTTTTGATTAAGTGAATGAAAATGTTTGAGGTGATGACGATGCAGAAAATATTACGGTTTGAATTTTGGAAATAATTCTTGATATTCAGGGTTATGACGGAGGTCTTGTGTTAGGTTACTAAGCTCTAAAAAACGTATGTCCAGTACTTCAGGAGATTGACCGTAATGTGTTTGAAGTCCCATTTGAACACCCCTTTTTGAAAGGGTAGGTGTAATTTGTAATTTTCTTGCCTTTGATTGTTCATTCCAAGGGCTAAAATAAAATTTTAAAATAAATGAAGGATAGTCATAAATTATATATCCGTGCCGCGAATGATGTCTACCAGGTAAATATGCACCGTCTAGATGATTGTGAATAAATCTCCAAGCACATCCGAGATTTGGGTTATAAGGGAAGACACCGTGGTATCGCTGTTCTACTAAGGGGATAGAATATCTAGGCTTTGAATAATTATAATTATGATTATCTATCATTAAAATCATTCTAATCGCATACATGTTTTGGCCTAGTGTATGAAGAGATGAAAAAAATTCTTCAGTATTATTACAACAAAAGAATTCAGTAGTATTTAAAACGATTTTCCAACCTGAAACTTCTCTTTCAATTTCCATCACTTCAATATCAGTATTAGTTGGATCAAACTCAAGAAATCTTGAATTTCGTACTTCCCAGTGGGGTGCTAATAGTTTACAAATCTCTACGGAACGATCTGTAGACCCTCTATTAATTAAAATGCCGTGATCGAATATTTTCGTGTGATGCATAAGCCACCATGGAAGTAGGTATTCTTCATTATAAAAATGAGAAATGATTGTCTTTTTCATATTAATTCCCTCCTATACAAGCAATCATTATTAGTAGGATATGCTTTTAAATAAGAAAGGTTAAAAGTGGCAGACAATGTAGTGATTAGGTAGTAGTTTAGTAATTTTATTGTATAAGTGTAGATTACTCGTATTGAATCATCATAGGAGGAGATTGGAATTTTGTATAAATTGTGAATAATAAACCGTCACGTTTGACTGTACAGTTTATGTGTTGTATGATGTAAGTAATATAAACAAGGGGGGAAGATCGTTGGGAAGGTGTATCGAATCGGACAGTTGGCTCTCATGGCTCACGTGTCGAAACGAACGATTGATTATTATACGAATCTAGGTATCTTAAAAGCGGAGCGATCTCAATCTAATTATCGCTATTACGACGAAACAGCATTTGAGACATTACAATTTATTGAGAAGTGCAAAGAAATGCATATGCCGCTTTGTGAGATTAAAGAGAAAATCGAGGAGAAGAAGAAGCTGCTCGGTATCAATGAACACGTTTCGAAACAAGTGAATGAAGTGACAGACCATATTCATCAATTAGAAGTGGAGCTTACTGAGTTAAAGCCGCTTTTAGATGGATTGACTGATTCACAACGTGAAAAAATATCGAAATCTTTATCTGGTCAAACGACAGCTTTAATACAGACACTTGCTCTATTATTATAGAATAAGTGAAATCCGACCTCTTTAATTTTTGTATCGGGCTATGTTTTCTAACAAACAAATAAGAAAACATTATAGTATACAGGAGGTGGACACCTTAGTTTTTTAACTAAGGGGATTCATTGGAAATATTTAATTTAGTCATGGTTGCGATTTTAATCGCATTTACTGGATTTTTCGTAGCAGCAGAGTTTGCGATTGTAAAGATACGTTCAAGCCGTATCGATCAGCTTGTTGCGGAAGGAAAACGCGGTGCTTTAGCAGCGAAAAAGGTAACAACAAATTTAGATGAATATTTATCTGCTTGTCAATTAGGTATTACAGTTACAGCTATGGGATTAGGTTGGTTAGGTGAACCGACAATTGAAAAGTTATTACACCCGTTATTTGAGAAATGGAACTTAAATCCTTCTATTTCATCAGTACTAACATTTGGTCTTGCTTTTATGATTATGACGTATTTACACGTTGTAGTAGGGGAATTAGCTCCAAAAACGATGGCAATTCAAAAGGCTGAAAGGGTAACGTTATTATTGGCAGGTCCATTAATGATGTTCTATAAAGTAATGTATCCATTTATTTGGGTATTGAACGGTTCAGCTCGTGTGATAACTGGTTTATTCGGTTTAAAGCCAGCTTCAGAACATGAAGTAGCTCATACAGAAGAAGAATTACGTCTTATCCTTTCAGATAGCTATGAAAGTGGCGAAATTAATCAAGCTGAATACAAGTATGTAAATAACATTTTTGAATTTGATAATCGCATTGCAAAAGAGATTATGGTACCGCGAACAGAAATCGTTGGTTTCTACCTGGAAGATTCAGTAGAAGAACACATGAAAGTAATCCAAAATGAGCGATACACACGTTATCCGATTTTTGGAGAAGATAAAGATGATATTATCGGTATGGTCAACGTAAAAGATTTCTTTATTCGATATATGACCGAGGATCAAAAAGATTTATCATCTATTCGCTCGTATATGCGTCCGATTATTGAAGTGATGGAAACGACTCCAATTCACGATTTATTACTTCAAATGCAGAAGAAGCGAATTCCGATGGCTGTTTTATATGATGAGTACGGAGGAACAGCTGGAATTGTAACGCTTGAAGATATCTTGGAGGAAATCGTCGGCGAAATTCGTGACGAATATGATGAAGATGAAGCACCACCAATTCAACATGTGAACGAGCAACATATTATTGTTGATGGAAAAGTGCTTATCTCAGAAGTGAAAGATTTATTTGGATTACACATCGAAGAAGATGATGTGGATACAATCGGTGGATGGATTATGATGCAAAATCATGAAATCGAAGAAGGACAACACGTTGAGGCGGAAGGTTATGAATTTAAAGTGTTAGAAAAAGACGCTTACCAAATTAAACGTGTTGAAATTCGTAAGATGGAACAAGAACAAGAAGAAGAGAAAGCAGCAACTGTGTAAGTTGCTGCTTTTCTTCTAAAGTACAAAAAATGAGAACTTAGGAGCGGATATTTTGATTCAAGAAGCCTTACGTGTATATCGATTACAATTGTATGTGATCTTTAGTGGTTTACTACTTATGTGGACGATTACTCCGTTTGGAAAACAAGTGACAGGGTTCGGTATTGGATTAGCAGTAAGCGCCTATTGTCTTTGGTTATTAGCTCGCAGAGTGGAGAAACTCGGAAAAAGTATCGTAATGAAGGAAAAGGCTCCTGGATTAGGAGTTTTAAACCGATTTGCAGCTGCTATTTTAGGAGCTATCATCATGTATGAAATTGAGCATGAAATGGAAATGTGGGCATTCGGTACAGGTATTTTAGGTGGTCACTTTTTAATGATTGCAAATTTAGCGCATGCAAATATGCAGTTAGTGAAGGAAGAAGAGAAGCAAAGAGAACATGCTTCGAAAAATATAGAGCTATGATGAAAGGGACCTAATCAGGTTCCTTTTTTAGTTTAGCGATATGATACAAGTAATCAAATTAACGACAAATATAATACGCTTCTTTTTTGTGTTTTTCAATAGTATGAAAAATAATAAAAAAATTTTAAAAAACCCATCGATTTCTAAAGGTTATGTATGTTATTATGACAAAAGACTTTTTGAAAGAGGTGGATACCAATGTTACAAGCGCTACTTATTTTTGTGCTTCAAATTATTTACGTTCCAATATTAACAATCCGTACGATTTTGCTTGTAAAGAATCAAACAAGATCCGCTGCTGGTGTTGGATTGTTAGAAGGAGCTATTTACATTGTCAGTTTAGGTATTGTGTTTCAAGATTTATCAAATTGGATGAACATCGTTGCCTATGTCATTGGCTTTAGTGCGGGACTGTTATTAGGCGGTTATATAGAGAATAAATTAGCAATTGGTTATATTACGTATCAAGTTAGTTTACTAGACCGTTGTAATGAATTAGTAGATGAATTACGTCACTCTGGATTTGGCGTTACAGTATTTGAGGGCGAAGGTATTAATTCTATACGTTATCGCTTAGATATCGTCGCAAAGCGTTCTAGGGAGAAAGAGCTTTTAGAAATCATTAATGAAATTGCACCGAAAGCGTTTATGTCTTCGTATGAAATTCGCTCGTTTAAGGGTGGATATTTAACGAAGGCGATGAAGAAAAGAGCGTTAATGAAAAAGAAAGATGAACATGCATCGTAAAAAAGAGGAGTAGTGCTGCATTAAAAGCGCAGTATAAGTCCAAATGTAAAAGGGAGGAATCTATTTTGATGTAGATTCCTCTCTTTTTTATTGTTAATTGAAAAACTAAATCGTATAATTATTTTTTCTACTCATCCTCAAATTAATGATTAGCCATATAACTTGAAAAAATACCGGTATGATAAACGCGATTAATATAACGATAAGTGATATGGATTTAATTTCAGGTGTTTGAATAACACCAGCACCATCAACCTCTCGTAACCAAATAATAGCGGCCCATATTCCAAAAACGATAATCCAAAATAGGTTACCAATCCACCAAGAAATCCATCGTTTTTTCATGTTAGCACCCCTTACATTTATCTACTGTTAAAAGTATATTTTCGTTCGTTACATTTATAATGAAACAACTTTAAAATTAGTTTTTAACTGTATATCTAACTTGTTTGAAGGTTACTATTTCTCCATCATCATTATCATCTTTCGTTTGCAAAAGTTGAACTTTTGGTTTGTAGTCTGTCCGATGAGCGTGTTCGATATCTTTAATGTTAAGCTTGTAGGATTCACCATTCTTTAGCTTTTGTTCTAACACTTTTTTATTAGCAACATAAATAAAAGTTACTTTATTTTCATCAATTCCCTCGGTCTTAATTTCTAACTCATTATCTTTTGCTGTGATCGTTGGTGTTAATAATTCCATACTGCCTTTCCCGCTTTCTAAAGAATTCTCTGCTATAGTTGAACATCCTGATAGTATGATTCCGGTGAATAGAAGAACAAGTAATTTCCTTTTCATAACATCCCCTCCGATTCTATGTGATTTTTGATTTTGGCATTGTTAGACTGCTAGTGTGGAGCGTAAATGTTTAGCTAGTACTCTTTTTATCGTACCATAATATGTAAATTAAAAAAGGCTGTATATCCAATGTAAGAGAGACTGAAAAATTTACTTATTGTTGTAAATTCGTGTGTTTTAGCTTCTATTTCAATCGAAATGTAGACGAGAAAAAGAAATTTTTTATAGAAATTATAATTTTTACATTTTACTATAATGATAGGGAATAGATGAATTCATTTACTTCGGAGGTAGTTATTTGAACATTAATGAGAAGGCAATTGAAATGTTTGAACAAAATAAATATGAGGAAGCAATGGAACTGTTTCAACAAGCAGTACATGAATCTAGAGACGTACAATCTCTCAATAATCTTGCCTGGATGTATTTTTATGAGGAAGAGAATGATGATAAAGCTCTTGAATTAATAAGAGAAGTTGTTAAGTTGAATCCATCTTCATACTTTCCTTATAACATCTTAGGGGACATTTACATGAAACAAGAAAAATGGACAGAAGCGAAAGAAGCATTACAAAAGTCTATTTCGATTCAACCATCAGATGAAGCATATCATAATGTAGCTGTAGCGCATTATAACCTTGGAGAGCTGGAAAAAGCTTCAGAATTTTTCTTGCGAGTTGCAGGGGATTCGGACTATATCATGTATAGCTATGTAAAATGTTTAATTGATTTAGAACGAACGACAGAAGCAAAAGAGAAGTTAGATACTTTTAACAGGGAATCTGATAATTTTTTAGGGGAAATTAATGTAGCAGATTTATATGTTGAGTTGAATTGCTATAAAGAAGCAATTGAATGGTTCGAAAAGGGATATAAAGAATGCTGGAAAAGTCCTAATTGGATTGGTAGATTTGTGTATGCTCTATATAAAACGAATAATTTCTCCCGTATAAATGAAGTTATACGGGAATGTATCGAAGCGAAAACAGCAGAAATAGAAGATGTTCAGAATGAAGAAGTAGAAGAAAACTGGACAGAAAATGATAAGAAAGAGTTAATTGAGGAATATACAGAAGAGAATAATTGTTATAAAACAATGGTAGAACGTATCAAATCTGGATACGTTCCAGGATTAGAGTTTGAAACTGATTATATAGGGGCTTGCTATTTATTTGGTTGTAAAAGACATAATCACCTTGAATATGAAAAATAAAAAGATTCGACTGTCAAAGATGATGGTCGAATCTTTTTCGTTATAGGTCGCTTGTATTACATAGGTGTATATCCTCTTTAGAGGCCACTTTTTTTATATTCAAAATATGTAGTGAAATAAAACCAATAAGTCCTATTCCGCCAAAAATAAGCCATGGTGTATACATTCCGCTTAAGTTGGATGTAAAAGATGTACCGGTATAATTACCAATGATAAAACCAAATGCGAGTGATAGTTGATAAAATCCGAAGAAAGTGGCTGTATATGATTCATTACTGTAATTTGCAATAGTGATATCAGCGTTAGGTAATACGAGTGTTTCACCGATTGTAAATAAAATTACACAAATAAAGAGCCAATATGGGTGTTGAAATAAAGGAATGAGTAAAAAGGAAATACTCATTAATAAAACACCGTATTTAATAATTGAAAGTGTGTTGTATTTGTGGAATAATTTTCGGAATAATACCATAAATATGACGCCTGTTATCGCATTTATCGTAATAACGAGTGTAGCAAGTTGATTGCTACTACTAATGTTTTTCATATGAAGTGGAAGTGCGACAGTAAGTTGAGTAAACATAATATAGAAGAAAATCATGATAAAGGAAAACAGAAGGAAAGACTTGTTTTGTAAGATGGCCTGTATTCCTAATGTAATAGACGTGTTTTCAGTAGTGACTTGGAAGTGATTTTTAAGTAAGTAAAAGATAAAAGCGAATAACAGCATAAGTGATCCTGTTAGAGAGAAGGCATAGATTGGATCAAGTAAGAGTAAGAACCCTCCTGCAATTGGTCCGATTATTGCACCGCAATTAAAGCTAAGGTTTAAATATGTAAATAAATTTTTTCTCAAATGAGCTGGTTGTGAACCGAATATGGCGCGCGCAGCAGGTTCGTAAAATGCAGTTCCGAAGCCAATAAGTGCAGAAGAAATAGAAATTGTATAGAAATCAGAGCATATTCCTAAAGCGATAAATCCGATTCCTCTCAAAAATAAACCGGCTATCATCATAATGATATAGCCTATTTTGTCAGCAATTAACCCTGAGAATAATGGGATAACTCGTGATGTAATTGTCATAACCGTCAACACTGTTCCTACTTGGACAGCAGAAAAATGAAGAAAGGTTAATAGATAAATAGCTAAAAATGCGTATACTGCAAAATACCCAAAAGACATAAAAAATGAAGAAATAAGCATGAAACGTATCGGTGTTGAGAAACTTTTCATAGAAATCCTCCTAATTATGTAACCGGTAAAATCATTTGATGGTTAACTATTTTATACTATAATTATACATAAAGTCAGAAAAAAGTAAATTTTAAGAAGAAGGTGGATCGAATTGAATCAAAACGCTCCAAATGAACTAGAATATATTCGGGAATTTTTAAATACATGGAGAATACCAAACGATACGAGAGAGCCAATTGATTTGCTGCAAACAGAAGAAGACATAAAGCTTTTTATGAAAGAATATTTTGATGAAGAGTTTCCATTTCATACGATAGAGGAATTAAGAGGTTTTCGAGAAGATATTCGGATGACAATTGAAGGCGAAGGATCATTGCAAAAATGGTTAGAGAAATACCCATTTCATGTACATATAAAGGATGATATGAAAGGTATTACATATGAACCGGTATATGAAGAGAATGTGTATACAAAAGTGTTAAGCATTGTGTTAATGTCAATTCAAGAAAATGTATGGGGAAGGTTAAAAGCATGTCCAGATTGTCGCTGGGTATTTTATGATCATTCGCGAAATGGAAGTAAAAGATGGTGCGGTATGTATGCTGGAGAAGAAGGAGGAAGAGCATGCGGTACGATTGCGAAAGTGAAAAACTACCGGGCGAAGAGAAAAGGGCGATCTGGTTATGATATGTAATTAATATTAGAGAAAGAAAAATGGATGGGGGAATGTAGAATATGAAAGGTACGCAAATGTTAGCTTTAAATAAAAAGTGTTGGGATACAGTTGCACCTTATTTCTTTCAAGTGGATTGTTTACCTAAATATGGTCCGTATACGGCGTCTGAAGATGAGATTCGTTTGTTCGATTCAATCAGAAAGAAAAAGGTTCTTGATATTGGCTGTGGAAGTGGGCATTCGTTGCAATATATGGCGGAACAAGGGGCAGAGGAATTATGGGGGCTTGATCTTTCGAGTACACAAATTGAAATAGCGAATAAGACGTTAAAGGATTGGAATCCAAAGTTAGTATGCGGAGCAATGGAAGAAGAAGGCGATATTCCGAAAGGATATTTTGATATTGTATATTCCATTTATGCATTAGGTTGGACTTCGGATTTAAGAAAAACGTTGGAACTGATTTATTCATATGTAAAGCCAGGGGGAAGTTTTATTTTTAGTTGGGAGCACCCGGTATATTCAAACTTACAGTATGGTACGGAAGAAGTTGCTATAAAGTCTTCTTATCATGAGGAAACGCCCATTACGTTTGAAACATTTAAAGGAGAAAATGTACAAGCGACATTATATAAGAGAAAAATAAGTACATACATAAATGAGTTAAATAGAGTGGGATTTAAAATTGAGAGAATAGAAGAGCCTGAACCATCAAGCTCGTTTGATGGAGAACTAGCTGAGCCGTCTACGAAGTATTATTCTTTATATAAAGCTAGAATGGTGCCGACTACTTTTATTATTAAAGCTAGAAAGTAAAGTGTTTTTATAAAAGAAGCCTATGATTTCAAATAGATGAAATGATAGGCTTCTTTATTTTAAAAAAATGAGGTCAAAGGTGTACTTTTCTTATAAAAATGCATTTCATATAAAAGGTGTAATTATTTTGGGGAAGGGGGATTGTTGTGCGTCATCATAGAAAGTGCAAAAAATTTGGAGTGGCACTGCCTCTTCCGCTTATAGGAGCAACGGGTCCGACAGGTAATAGTGGTCCAATCGGTCCAACTGGAGGGCATGAAGGTCCTGTTGGTCCTACAGGGGTGACTGGACCGACGGGAGCAACTGGGCCCCAAGGTCCTCAAGGTATCAGGGGGATACAAGGTCCCCGAGGGACAACAGGAGCACAAGGAATACAAGGAGTTATTGGTGATACAGGAGAGCAAGGTATAACTGGCCCAACTGGTCTCCAAGGTGCTCAAGGATTAATCGGAAACCAAGGTCTAATTGGTGATATTGGAGTACAAGGATTAGAAGGAATACAAGGAGCTACGGGTCCTGCTGGTAGTCAAGGAATACAAGGTATACAAGGAATACAAGGGGAAATAGGTGAGCGAGGACAAACAGGGGCACAAGGAATGCAGGGAGAAAGAGGCGTAACTGGAGTCTCGGGTGTAACTGGTCCACAAGGCCCTCAAGGTGTTCAAGGAATACAAGGAGAGCAAGGGGCTATTGGTATACAAGGAGAAGACGGCTTCCAAGGTATACAAGGAATTACTGGAGAGGAAGGCCCACAAGGAGCTCAAGGAATACAAGGTGAAGTGGGTCCAACTGGTTCTACTGGAATGCAAGGTGCCCAAGGTATAAGTGGAATAAAGGGGATAACAGGTGTAATAGGTTTACAAGGACCACAAGGTGTGCAAGGAATACAAGGTATAACGGGAGCAACAGGTTTTCAAGGGATAAAGGGAATAAGAGGTATAACAGGAGCGACGGGTAGTATTGGTACTCAAGGCTCAGAAGGACCACCGGGCGGTCCGACGGGAGTGACCGGTCCAATTGGCCCTTCTAGTGGAGTGACTGGACCAGCTGGCCCACCCGGTCCACCAGGAGGTCCAACAGGTCCAACGGGTGCGACCGGTTCAACAGGTGTAAGCGGAGGGATAGGTCCAATTGGAGGGCAAGGTGTGCAAGGTATAACAGGTCCAACAGGTCATCAAGGTGTAAGGGGAGCGCAAGGTGCCCAAGGTGTAGTTGGAGCAGTTGGAGTACAAGGAGCACAAGGTCCTCAAGGTAACCAAGGTATAACAGGTCCAACTGGTGCAGAAGGTTCTCAAGGAATACAAGGTCCGCTGGGAGTAACTGGTCCAACTGGTGCAGAAGGTCCTAAAGGTATTCAAGGTATTCAAGGTGTGATAGGTCCAACAGGTGCACAAGGAATGGTGGGAATACAAGGGATAGCTGGTCCAGTTGGTGTTACAGGAGCGGAAGGAGCTCAAGGAGCACAAGGAATCCGAGGAGCAACCGGCCCAGCTGGAGCACAAGGAATCCAAGGCGTACAAGGAATTCAAGGGGAAACAGGAGCAGCTGGAACACAAGGTCCTCAAGGTGTTCAAGGGATACAAGGGACTACCGGATTGACAGGTACACAAGGTGCCCAAGGTCCTCAAGGAGTGCAAGGAATAATAGGACCGACTGGAGCTATCGGTTTGCAAGGTCCTCAAGGATTACAAGGAATAACGGGTCCAACAGGAGCGCAAGGAGTGCAAGGAATACAAGGTGTGCAAGGAATTATCGGTCCAACAGGTGCACAAGGAATTAGAGGTCCCCAAGGAAATACAGGGGAAGTCGGTATAACAGGCCCACAAGGAGTCCAAGGGGCGCAAGGTAGTCAAGGCCCACAAGGCCCACAAGGAAATGTTGGAATTACAGGTGCAACGGGTGAAACTGGAGCCACAGGAGCAACCGGGGCAACTGGACCACAAGGAGTGCAAGGAGTGCAAGGGATTACGGGAATACAAGGAATAACGGGAACGACAGGCAATACAGGTGCAACGGGTCCGCAAGGAATACAAGGGATACAAGGTATTCAAGGGTTGCAAGGCCCAATTGGAGCAAGTGGGGTGACAGGTGCTAGTGGTAGTATAGGCCCAGTTGGAGCACAAGGTAGTCAGGGCCCAAGTGGCGTGGTGGGACCGACAGGAGCAACTGGTAGTGCAGGTTCAATAGGTTTCTTTGGAATAGCGGGAGCGACAGGAGCGACTGGTTTACCTAGTGGGGGCGGTTATTTCTTTTCTACTTCAACGAGTACAATTGCAGCGAATGCGTTAATACCAATTAATTCTGGATCTACAGTTTTTGGTTCTGATGTCAGTTTAACAAATGCAACAACTGTAACGTTAAGTACGCCGGGAATTTATTTAGTAAGCTATTATTTTCAAGGTGATCCAACTGCCGGAAATGAAACAATTTCAGTGAGGCTTACTTTAAATGGAACACAAGTCGCAGGGAGTTTTATTTTTTATGTTACAGGAGGTACTTTTATATTAGAACCAGCAGTTTCGAATACGATGGTCATTGAAGTTACTTCTTCAAATGCAACTTTGTCTTTACAAAATGGTCCGTTAGCTATCGGGCATGTAACGACATTATCTGGTGTGATAACAGCTAGTTTAAATGTATTAAAAATAGTTTGATACGTTAGTTATAACGGGGGAGATGCTTGTGAAGAATCAAGATAAGTGTAGTAAGTTTCAAGCACCTATTCCTTTTCCACCGCCAGGTATTACGGGGCCCACTGGTCCAACCGGTCCAACTGGTGCTTTAGGTGGACCAACTGGACCGCAAGGAATACAAGGCGTACAAGGTCCAATCGGTCCAACCGGCCCAACTGGTTTAACTGGACCACAAGGTTCTCAGGGTAATCAAGGACCTATGGGAGAACGAGGCCCACAGGGAATACAAGGTGTTCAAGGAATACAAGGAGAAAGAGGTCCGACTGGTCCAACTGGTATTCAAGGGATACAAGGAATTCCTGGCCCAATCGGTCCGACCGGTCCAACAGGAATACAAGGCATACAAGGAATGCAAGGAGAAATCGGTCCAACCGGCCCAACAGGAATACAAGGAATACAAGGAGTGCAAGGGGAAATTGGTCCGACTGGACCAACTGGAAATACTGGTATACAAGGTGTGCAAGGTAATTTAGGAGGTAGTGGTTTACAAGGTGTAACCGGAATACAAGGAATACAGGGTCCGATTGGTCCAACCGGGCCAACTGGTTCTCAAGGAATTCAAGGGGAGCAAGGACCAATGGGTCCACAAGGGGAAACTGGTGTTCAAGGTTTACAAGGTCCCCAGGGAGAAATGGGGCAGGTAGGTCCAACAGGAATACAAGGAATACAAGGAGTGCAAGGTGTAATCGGTCCGACTGGTCCAACCGGTTTACAAGGTGATCCAGGTCCAACCGGCCCAACAGGAGCCACTGGGATAACTGGTCCGACAGGTTCTGCAACTGGCCCGACTGGAGCAACCGGTCCAACTGGTCCACCAGGAGGTCCAACTGGTCCAACCGGTCCAGCAGGATCACCAGGGGGTCCAACTGGTCCGACTGGAGCAACAGGGGCAACAGGAGCGACCGGAGCAACAGGAGCGACTGGAATTCAAGGGGTACAAGGAATCCAGGGACCGACCGGAGCAACTGGTGTAACAGGTTTGCAAGGAGTACAGGGACCGATGGGGGCAACGGGTCCAACGGGTGATCAAGGCATTCAAGGTCCACAAGGGATACAAGGAGTAACCGGTCCGACTGGAATTCAAGGGGTACAAGGAATCCAGGGACCGGTAGGAGCAACCGGTCCGACTGGTCCACAAGGAGTGCAAGGGGCACAGGGGCCAATCGGTCCAACCGGCCCTCAAGGGATACAAGGCATACAAGGTGAGCAAGGAGTAAGGGGAGCGACCGGTCCAACTGGTTTACAGGGGCTACAAGGAATCCAAGGTCCGAGTGGTTCAACCGGTCCTCAAGGAGTGCAAGGCATACAAGGTCTGAGTGGCATAACAGGTCCAACTGGTCCTCAAGGAATACAAGGTATTCAGGGACCACAAGGAAGTATAGGCCCAACTGGTCCTCAAGGAATACAAGGTGTGCAAGGTCCACAAGGCCCAACCGGCCAGGCGGGTGCAACGGGTCCTCAAGGAATTCAGGGAATACAAGGTCCAATTGGTCCAACCGGCCCCCAAGGAATTCAGGGGATACAAGGCGTGCAAGGTCCACAAGGCCCAACTGGTCAGGCAGGCCCTCAAGGTCTACAAGGAATAACTGGTCAGGCGGGTCCAACCGGTCCAACCGGTCCAACCGGCGAGGCGGGAGCAACGGGTCCCCAAGGTCCTCAAGGAATTCAAGGACCACAAGGAGAAACTGGTCCAACAGGAGCAACCGGACCTACTGGAGCAACGGGTCCTCAAGGTCCACAAGGAATCCAAGGTCCACAAGGGGTAACGGGGCAGGCGGGAGCGACCGGCCCTACGGGAGCAACAGGTCCACAAGGAATCCAAGGAATCCAGGGGCCACAAGGTGTGACGGGAGCAACCGGAGCAACCGGAGCGACTGGAGTGACTGGTGCAACAGGACCGACCGGAATACAAGGCATACAAGGAATAACTGGAGCAACAGGGGTAACGGGGATAACGGGCCCAACAGGTGCCACAGGTCCAACAGGCTTAACTGGAGCAACAGGATCATCTGCTATATCGACAGGTGGCGGATATTTCTTTTCTACATCAACAAGCACAATTGCAGCAAATGCCAACATCCCAATTAATTCTGGATCCACTGTATATGGAACTGGTGTATCTTTAACTAGTGCTACGACAGTCACAGTAACGACGCCAGGAATATATTTAGTAAGCTACTATTTTCAAGGGGATGCAAATGGTGGGAATGAGACAGTATCTGTTAGATTGCTATTAAATGGAACGCAACTAACAGGGAGTTTTATACAAAACGTAACGACATCAACTGTAGTAATCGAACCAGCCATTTCAAATACACTTCTTGTGAATGTGACGAGTGCCAATTCAACATTAATATTACAAAATGGCCCGTTAGGTGTAGGGCATGTGACTACTATAGCAGGTGCGATTACAGCAAGCTTAAATGTAGTGAGAATTTTATAAAGAATATAAAAAACACAAGGAATGTCTTTGTAAGACACACCTTGTGTTTTTTAATATTAAATAAACATTTTCTTTATCTTTTCGGTTGAAAAATATGCTGAAAGAAGTATTTGTGATGTAAGTTATCTACAACCTTATTTGCTTGATATGTGCGTTGTTTTTCAATTCGAAGTCTTTGCTCCATCATTTTAATTGCGTGATCAGATAAACGTAACATAATACATTCTCCTTTTCTATAAATATAGGTGACTATTTGATATCGATCCCATATTTATAATTAAGGAGGCAAAATGTGTAACATAGGCAAAAAGCACCTTCCTCTCCCATTACGCTTACGAGGTTAGCTGTCGGACTCGGGAAGTGAGAGTTTCCCTACTTAAAAAAGATTCGCCCCAAGTAGCATAGCTACAAAAATGGTTCCCCCGCTCCAAAATTTGGACTCAGCAAAAGGTTTTATAAAGTAAAAAATAACATAAAGGAGCGAACAAGTCAAATTATTTTGTGTATTCTGTCTTTTTTAATTGCGTAAGAATCATACCGTCAGGAAGTATTGTATCTGATACTGTAATGAATCCGTGTTTTTTATATAAAGTAATAGCAGGGGTATTCGCTTTACCTGTTTGTACAATATATGTCATTGGAGAGGGAAACATGTTAAATATATAAATTAGGAGTTTCGTTGCGATTCCTTTTTGAAAAAAATCGGGCGATACAACTAGCCTATGGATATCGATTAGTTTTTCTTCTTGTACAAAAGAAATAAAACCGACAAGTTTATTTTCAGAAAAATATCCATAGAATGTTTCAACGCAATTTTGAATATCGTTTACAGTATCATATAAACGAGGTATGGCAGTACTATTTAAGTAGTCTGCTTCAACTTTATAAGCTGGAATTTGAACCTGTAAAATGGATGTTGCTACTTCAAAAGAAGTGGAATTTAACTTAAGAATCATAGATAATGAAGCCTCCTTTAAATATGGTATATGAATATAATTGCTTTATGGGTGAGTTTGACAATATTTTTCTTTTTTGCATATAATATATGTATCTCCATATGTAAAATAGTAGTAAATATATTTCTATAGTGAAATATGATTAGCAATGATAAATACATATGTTTGTATTAAATCATACAAACTATAATAGAAATGGAGGACTAAAAATGGGATGGATTATCACATTTTTAGTTGGTGCTATTATAGGTGCAATTGCTAGTTCTATAACGGGTAAAAATTTCCCAGGTGGTATGTTCGGAAATATTATCGCAGGTTTATTAGGTGCTTCATTAGGTGGTAAATTATTTGGAACTTTTGGGCCGTCTTTTGGTGGGATTCATGTCGTGCCAGCATTATTAGGTGCAATCGTGTTAATTTTTATTGTATCATTTGTAGTGAAAGCTGCAAAGAAATAGATATATAGATTATGATGAAGAGCCCTGAATAAGGGCTTTTCATCATTCGAAGAGGTGGTTTCGTTGGAGAAAATAAATATAAGAAAAAGAGATAAGTTAAGAAAGTTTTTTAGAGAACAAAATTATTTGGCGGTATTACTTGGATTTGCGTTATTGTTCATTAATATTTTATTGCTAACAAAAATATCATTTGTTTTTACACCGTTTATCGTATTTTTAAAAACAATTTTCTTCCCAGTACTATTAGCAGGCGTGCTATTTTATATTTTACATCCATTCGTTTCGCTTTTAGAAAAGAAAGGTGTTTCAAGAATCGTATCGATAGCTTCCATATATTTAATCGTACTAGGATTATTTGTATTTTTAGTTGTAACGGTTATCCCTATTATTAAAGATCAAATTGATGCATTAATTGATAACTTACCGTATTTTGGCCATGAGATTGAACAAGCAGCACGTAGATTCGGGGAAAGTAATTTACTCGGTAAAATTCAGGAGAATTTAAATATTAATGTTGCGAATATGGTAAAAGAATACACAGTTGATTTTACAAAGTCATTATCATCAGTAACTGGGAATGTAACTGGATTTTTGAGTACTGTTACAGAGGTTGTTTTGACATTTGTAATGGTTCCATTTATATTGTTCTATCTTTTAAAAGATGGTGAGCAATTGCCGAATCACTTTTTAAAGTTTATTTCAGAGCAAAGACAACCAGCAGCAATGAGAATACTAGATGATATGCATTATGCGATTAGCTCGTATATTAGAGGTCAAATTATCGTCAGCTTATTTATCGGTATTATGCTATTAATTGGTTATCTTATTATTGGTATTAAATATGCGGTATTACTTGCGATTTTAGCGATGATTGTAAATATCGTTCCGTACGTAGGACCAATTATCGCGATTACACCAGCGTTAATTATCGCATTTATCGACTCGCCAGCAATGGTGTTAAAAGTAATTATTGTTATGATGGTTGTACAATTAGCAGAAGGTAAATTTATTTCTCCGCAAGTCATGGGTAAAAAGTTAGATATTCACCCGATTACTATCATTTTTATCATTTTAACTGCCGGAAACTTATTCGGGATTATGGGCATTATTTTAGCCATTCCAGGATATGCGATATTAAAAGTGTTAGTTACACACGGTTATAGATTTGTTAAGTTGAATACGTGAAAAAAAGCGCTAAAACAGTGGGAACTGTTTTAGCGCTTTTTTATTAACAATTCATTTGCATATTGGCGCGCCCATTGATCCGCTTCTAATATAGCATCTAGTGAAGGATCTTTTACGTTATGATGAGCTTCAATTGTTTTGTAAATTGTTTTTTCAATATCGAAAAAGGCAATTTCATTTTTTAAGAATAGCGCATTCGCAATTTCATTTGCTGCATTTAATACAGCGGGAGTAGTACCACCGATTTTGCCACATTCATATGCGTATTGTAGACAAGGGAACTTCTCTAAATCTGGTTTTTCAAAATGTAAACTACCGATTTCTAATAAATTTAATTTTTCATAGGAAGAAGGTAGCCGAGTAGGATAGTGAAACGCATATTGAATCGGCATTCTCATATCAGGAGCACCGAGCTGTGCCATAACTGATCCATCAATAAATTCTACTAAAGAATGAATGATACTTTCTTTATG
Organism: Bacillus sp. EB V-12; assembly: GCF_056158125.1. Taxonomy (NCBI): domain Bacteria; kingdom Bacillati; phylum Bacillota; class Bacilli; order Caryophanales; family Bacillaceae; genus Bacillus; species Bacillus sp. EB V-12. The sequence continues at coordinate 53,208 of NZ_JBUXJL010000010.1, forward strand.
AATCATTACATTAATTTTTTCATATGGAATATCAAATAGCCATCTCGCTTCCATTACTTCGAACCCTTTATTCATTAATGTGGCAGAATCAATCGTTAGTTTTGCGCCCATTAACCAGTTTGGGTGCTTTAAAGCATCTTTTGCTTGTAATGTTTGCATTTCATCACGTGTTTTATCACGGAATGCACCACCGGAAGCTGTTACAATTAACTTCTCAATCTCTTTATTATTTTCTCCGTTTAAACATTGGAAAATAGCTGAATGCTCACTATCTACTGGAATTAAGCGACATCCGTTTTGTTTCGCTAGTTCAGTTACGATATGTCCAGCTGCAACCAAAGTTTCTTTATTAGCAATAGCGATATCTTTCTTCGCTTTTAATGCTTCAATTGTTGGAAGTAATCCTGAAACACCTACAACAGAGCTTAATACAAGATTTGAATCAGGGTGAGTAGCTACTGCAATTAAGCCATCAGTCCCGTGTGTGATTTTTGTATTTGCTGAAATACGCGTACGAAGCTTGTCTGCTAAGTCTTTTGTCGCAACGCTTACAATACGAGGTTGAAACGTTTTGATTTGTTGCTCAAGAAGATCGATATTATAATTTGCGGTTAAACCGACGATTTTAAAATGTTCAGGATGAGCTGAAACGACATCTAATGCAGATGTGCCGATGGATCCTGTGGAACCTAAAATGGATATATATTTTACCATGAAAAAACCTCCAAAGTTGTTTCGAATATTTCTGCAAACCTATATAATATTAGACAATTGAAGTGGAAATTCCTTCTATATAAAATAGAAAATTTTGGTTTGTTTGGAAGTGAAATGTGATAAACTGTAAAAAATAACGAAAAAGCAATGAAAGAGAAGAGTACATATTCGAAACTTTTCAGAGAGCTGATATGTGGTGAGAATCAGTAAGGGATGAATATGGAATGGACTCTGGAGCTTCTAACTGAAATGAGTAGGTAAAGACGGTTACTTCACGTTATTGAAGTATGAAGTGAGCTAATGATAGCGAATTAAGGTGGTACCGCGGGAGTCTCTCGTCCTTTTTTAGGATGAGGGGCTCTTTTTATTTTGAGAAAGGAGGGGTTAGTGTGAGTGAAAAAATAATGTTAACAGGAATTAAGCCGACAGGTTATCCACATTTAGGAAATTATATTGGTGCGATTAAACCTGCATTACAAATGTCAAAGAATAATGAAGGAAAAGCATTGTACTTTATAGCTGATTATCATGCATTAAATGCTGTGCATGATTCAGAAAAGTTCAGCAGTTATACGAAAGAGGTAGCAGCTACTTGGTTATCGCTTGGACTTGGAGAAGATGTTATTTTTTATCGACAAACAGAAGTACCGGAAATTCTAGAATTAGCTTGGATTTTAGCTTGCCTAACTCCGAAAGGTCTTATGAACCGTGCTCATGCGTATAAAGCGAAGGTGGAGCAAAATAAAGAAGCAGGGTTAGAGGTCGATGCGGGAGTGAACATGGGGTTATATACGTACCCGATCTTAATGGCAGCTGACATATTATTATTTCAAGCTACACATGTACCTGTCGGAAAAGACCAAATTCAACATATTGAAATCGCGCGTGATATTGCGACGTATTTTAATCATACATTTGGCACGACATTTACACTTCCGGAGTATGTCATACAAGAAGAAGGAGCAATATTACCTGGCCTTGACGGAAGAAAGATGAGTAAAAGTTACGGAAATGTGATCCCATTATTTGCAGAGCAAGAAAAACTACGAAAGTTAATATTTAAAATCAAAACAGATTCTTCACTTCCAAATGAACCAAAAGAACTAGAAACCTTATTTACAATTTATAAAGAATTTGCGACAGAAGACGAAATACAGTCATTACGTGAAAAATATGAGACTGGAATCGGATGGGGCGATGTGAAAAAAGAGTTGTTTCGCGTAGTAGATCGAGAGTTAGCTGGACCTCGTGAAAAGTACGCAATGTATATGAATGAGCCGGATTTATTATATGAAGCATTAGAAAACGGTGCTGAGAAGGCACGCGCTATTGCAAAGGTAAATTTAGCGGAAATTAAAAAACGGATTGGATTTAAGAGGGAACGTTAAGCGTTCCCTTATTTTTTTTGATAATCTGTAATAATCCTCTCAATAACAGGGGGAAGATTATTAGGTAATTCATCAAGTGAAAAGAAGCGTAGTTCTTTTGATTCACTTTGATCGCATACAAGTTCACCATGAAATTCTCGGCAAATATAAACAACGAGTACACCGTGTACTTGATCGCCGTTTGGATAGATTTGAAAGTAATCTGGTCCAGAGTATGTACGGAATAGTTCTGGATTTTTAATAATAAGTCCAGTTTCTTCATATACTTCTCGCTTTAAAGCGTCTTCTAATGTTTCGTTATATTCTAAGGCACCGCCAATAATGCCCCAGCGGTTAAAATCTGTACGGAGTTGCAGCAATACTTCATCTTTTTCATTTAATATAATGGCGTGTGATCCTATTAGAATAAGTGGATGATTTCCTACTAGATTTCTCATATCTTCAATATAACCCATGTCATTGCTCCTTGTATTTAATAATAGTTAGGAAGTTCTTTTAACATTCTTTCTGTTTTACGTGCTGTAAAGGCTAAGTTATGGTCATCTTTCGTTCTGAAAAATAATGTGCGTAAAAAGGTTTTAATATTGGCACATAAAATACAATACTCATTAAGCGAAAGGCGTTTTCTAATTTGAGGAAGCCTTTTTATTTTTTTATGAATAATAGAAATTAAATCGTTCTGAGGAAAATCATGATACAGCATTGCTAGTAATGGAGTAACAATGCGTTCATCTTCGTTATTATGAAAAAGGTCAGATGGAATAAAGATTTTATTTAATAAACAATGAATTAATTCTTCGTACCATTCAAAAGTTGTATACGTATTATGAACAATTTCAGTAAAGGCATCAGATACATGAGCAAGACAATGAGCCCATCCTTTATTTTCGATATAGCCCCGAAAATCTGTTTCTAAGTTTGTGTATGTAATGAGTTTATTTTTTATTTCTTCGATATCCTCCTCTGTACAAAAGTAGTGCGAATTAGCGAATTGGAGTATTAACGCAATTAACGAAACAGTGTAAGAACGTGTGAAAACCCCATCTGTATGTGGGGAGTAAATGTCACAATATAAATACTCATCACTTAAACAAGTTTGCAGAAGTAATTTCAGCTGATCGTCCATAAGGAATTCATGATGAATGAAATGCGCAAAACATTTATATATAAGTTGGTAACGAACGTAGCTATCAGTCGTTCCGATATACTGAAGCATGTTCAAAGTTAACTCATTTACGTCTATATGTTGCAGTTGCGTATAGTCATTTTGTTGTATAAGCTCTAACTGTTGTTGCAATGCTGTAATATCCACTGGAGAACCTCCTCCGCACTTTAAAGATGCGATCTTTTCTAGTATTCTATATATTCAAGGACAATCCTGCTCATGCAAGGAGAACGATTAGAAATTCGAGTATGATATAGATGAGGGAAGAATATGACGACGATAGAACAGTTAGAAAAACATTTTAAAATAAGAAGAAATGCTTCTTCTATTATGATAAAAGAAAATAATGCAGAGATTTTTACAGAAGAGCAATTAGAGGAAATGATGCAATATTGCGTTGCTGAAGCTAAAAAAGATGGATTAGAAAAACTACATTTTGAAATCTCTTCAAAAAGTCCAAATTATGATGTGTATAAAAGATGTTTTGAAACGTATTTATTTGAATATGTTACGGAAAACATGATTGTATTTAAAGATATATACGAAGTAGAAGATGTAGAAAGTGAAATTGATTTTAAGCTTATTGAAGAAGTTGGAGAAGAGGCTTTTTATTCACTGTGGAATGAAGCAACGGGAGAACCAGTCGCTCATGATCAATTTGTGCATATGATGCTACAAGAAATTGGTGAGCAATGGAAAGAACATTGCTTAACAGCGAGTGCCGATGAAGAGCCGATAGGAATTGTAATCCCGTATATTGAAAGAGGTACGTTAGAAGAAGGGAAACTTATGTACTTCGCAGTTACTCCAAATATGCGTAATAAGGGATATGAAGCTGCGTTATTTGCAGGTGCGATGTTTGTCTTAAAGGAAATAGGTGCATCTTATTATATTGGTGAGACAAATATGCAAAATGAGTGGATGAAGGATGTTTTTGAAAAGAACGGATGTCAGCTGCTGAGTTGTACTGAGCGGTATGTGAGGAAGTTTTAGGAGGATGAAGGATGTATACTCTCGAACTCGTATAGCGGGAGGGGACTATATATGTTAAAGCAATCCATGCATTCATTCGTGTTACTGTATCCAAATGTATTGTTAGAAGGCTGGAATGTTGAAAAAGTTTCAGAACGTTATGAAGGTGAAAAGTGGGGAACTTTTTGGTTTCAGGTTGTTACTCCAACTGGGATGTTTCGAGTAAAGGAATTTTTTCTCGATATAATGGAACCAGTATTTCCGGATAGCTGTATTTCTCAAGCAAAAGGAGATTGTTTTCAATATAAAGGGCTTGTGTATTGGAAAGGTATAAATTATAAAGGAAAAGAAAGTTACGTTACATCTATATGGAAAACACAAGTTGAAATTTCTGTTGATCATGGATATGTAAAACAAGACGAAATGGAACGATTTCTATTTGAATTACAACCAGTAAATATGGAGCTTGGGAAAACGATATTACATACATCATTTCACTTATTAAGCTTTCAAGCGAAGAGAAGTGAAATGGGTGAGATAGGAAGATGTAGAGAGTGGAATGCTCCAGATGACGTATCCTATGTAAATTTGTTAATTCATGAAAAACTAAATTGGAAACTTGAATCGGTCGGTTTCGGAAATGACGAAACGCAGTATGTATACTGGGACGAAGTTAATAAACTATATGCACTTTGGGTTTGTAGACATAAAAACAAAGCGTACTATCCTATTTCTTCATGGACAATGAACTATGGCCCAAAACAAATTATAAACGGGTTAGAGTTTTATTCGCACCCTAATCGCGGAACAGTTGTATACGAAGATTTAGGTAATGAACAAATCGCATACGTATTTCGCGGTAATCCATGTACAAATTTTGAACAAGTAAAAGAACTTTTCGCCTGTTTGTAAGATAAAAAGAAAAATGAGAACGACAAAATGGATATTCCCATAATACAATAGGGTAAGATTCAATTATAAGAGAAAGCGTTGGTGAAAGAATGGAGCAGCAAAGAAATTGGCTACAAGCAACTGTAGAAAGAATTGAAGATAATACGTTACAAATAAAGTGGGAAAATAATATAGAAGAAGTTCGTATTTATTGGAGTACTTCACCAGATCATATTGAAGAAAATGGAGAACTACTTGCAACTGTAAATGGAGAATTATCATATACAATTGAAAACCCGAGTGAAAATGAACGTCCATATTTTAGACTAGTAGGAAGTAATGGACAAGCAGTGACAGTAGCTGAGCGTAGATTGCCATTACAAGGTGCGTTTAACTTCCGTGATATGGGTGGATATGAAACGACAGATGGACGTAAAGTGAAATGGGGCAAATTATACCGTTCTGAAGAATTAGCAGGACTAACAGAGTGGGATATCGACTATTTACAAAAGTCTGGTTTAAAGTTAATTTGTGACTATCGTACAGACTTTGAGGTAAAGCATAAGCCAAATCCTGAGATTACAGGTGCTCGTCAAGTGTGCTTACCAGTTATGCAAGACTTAGCGAAAGACTTAAATATAAATGAGTTTTTCCAAGTTGGTGACCTTTCTATGTTAGGAAAACCAGGTGAGTATCTTGTGAAAATGAATCAAGATTTCGTAAGTGGCAACGAGGCATTCGTGAGCTTCTTAAACTTAGCGCAAAACCCGGAAAACTTACCGTTAGTAAACCACTGTACAGCTGGAAAAGATCGTACTGGATTTGGTTCAGCATTATTACTACTTTTACTAGGTGTACCAGAAAAAACAGTAATGGAAGACTACTTACTAAGTAACGGATTCCGTGAAAAGCTAAATGAAAAAATGATGGCCTTTTTAGGTGCGAAATTACAAAACGATGAGAGCAGAGCGATATTAGGTGCAATGTTTGAAGCGCGTGCTGAATACTTGCAAGCTGCGATTGGTGAAATTCAAAAGCAATACGGATCAGTTGAAGCATACGCTGAAAAAGCTCTTGGCTTTACGAAAGATTCGTTAGAGGAAATGAAAGAGTTACTGCTGGAAGAAAAGTAAAAAGAAGGGAGGCTGGTTTTAATTAGCCTCCCTTTCTTATTGTTGTTATAATTAAGCTATGAGAATATAGGAGTTGAGAAAAACATCATGAAATACAAAGTTATATTATTCGACGTAGATGATACATTATTAGATTTCCCTGAAACGGAAAGACACGCATTACATAATGCGTTTGTACAGTTTGATATGCCTACAGGGTATAATGATTATCTTGCAAGCTATAAAGAGATTAGTAATGGATTATGGAGAGATTTAGAAAATAAAATGATTACGCTAAGTGAATTAGCAGTAGATCGATTTAGACAATTATTTGCACTTCATAATATAGACGTAGATGCACAGCAATTTAGTGATGTATATCTTGAAAACTTAGGGAAAGAAGTACATCTTATAGAAGGCGCAGTACAATTATGTGAAAATCTACAAGATTGCAAGTTAGGTATTATTACGAATGGATATACGATGGTGCAACAATCAAGAATCGGAAATTCACCTTTATGTAATTTTTTTGATCATATTATTATTTCTGAAGAAGTTGGTCATCAAAAACCAGCACGTGAGATTTTTGATTATGCGTTTGAGAAGTTTGGGATTACGGATAAATTAAGTGTACTAATGGTCGGAGATTCGCTAACTTCTGATATGAAAGGCGGAGAAGACTTCGGCATTGATACGTGTTGGTATAATCCGAGTTTGAAAGAGAATAAGACGAGTGTTAATCCGACTTATGAAGTGGAGAGTCTTCTACAAATTTTAGAAATTGTAGAAGTGGCGGAAGAAAAGGTAGCTTCATTTTAATCGTGCTGATATTTGTCGAAAAATCGATATATTGAAAAAATCGTTGATATATTGTAAGTTGTGATAGATATATTTGAAAAATCGTTGATATATTGTAAGTTGCGATAGATATATTGAAAAAATCGTTGATATATTGTAAGTTGCGATAGATATATTTGAAAAATCGCTCATATAAATTCATATACTAAGATATAGAACAAAAAAATAGAGCTACTATACAAGGTCATTCACGTGTTATAATGCGTGAATTAAATATGCGTATATAAATAGTTTCCTAGCGTGATGCGATGTCATGTATGATTAGTGTAACAACTAGAGGTGAATAAAGGATGTTAACGTTTTTATTTGAGTTAGACAAAAATCTCCCGCAGAAGGATGAGCCACGGTATGATGCTTATTCAAAGGGCTTTATCGAAGGAGATGTAACGATTTGCGCGAGTGACAGCGTATTTTTTCAAAAATCATGTATGAAGGTTGCAGAGCTGGGGATTTATTTAGGTCAGTGGATGGAACAAGTTCAATATGGGCAGAACGTGCCTATGAAATATGAAACGGCTGACCGTGAAGAGGTAATTCTTGGTTTCTTCTATGAAGAGGATCATAATCAATGGACTGTTTTTTCCAGCTGGCAAGAATTTGAACTTCAAGAGCGTATAGCTACTGCAACATTAATAGAGAGTGTTCAACGCTATTTGTATGAGCTAAATAAAGAACTGCGCATGATAGAATATCCTGTGACGTTTGATCAGTACTTAAGAGGAGAGCGAATGATGCAGCTCTCTTACAAACGACCGTGTGATAGCAAAGCAGATACGACACCGATAGAGGTTTATAATGGAAGTGAGCAAGTAGGTGTAGTAAGGGGCTATTATAAAAATACGCTGATGAGAGTGCTGGATTTTATTCCGAAAATTGGTAGTAATATTATTTATGAAATAAAGGATAGTAAGGACAATATTCGCGTCATTGCAAAGGATGTAAGTAGGCAGCGCCAAAGAAGGATTTTAGTAATGTACAAAGATAATCATGATGCAGAGCATGAAATACTTGTATGTGACGGAAAGTTATTGGATGCAAATTTCTTATTTACCTTTACATATAAGGCAGAAGAATATGTTGTTCATAAAACTTTATTTGGAATGGGAAAGTTATTACGAAAGGGCTATGTAATTGCAGATTGGAATATTCGTCTTGAGGAAGATATGTATTACATTGAGATGAATGTATATGATGAAGATTACATGCAGGATCAATACTTGCTATTAGGCGTATTTCATGCGGTTTTATATGGATAATCAATGAGAAATACCGTCATTCTTCTTGGAAAGAATGACGGTATTTTTTTGTGATTCTTGTGACTGGACGTCTTTAATCAATCCTCAAAAATAAAAATCTCATCAATCGTACTATGTAATGCCTTCGCTATATCGTGAGCAAGTTGTAAGGAAGGATTGTATTTACCTTTTTCGAGATGACTAATTGTTTCACGTCGCACACCAACGCTCTTCGCTAAATCTTCTTGTGTCATGTTCAATTTGGCACGGTATTCTTTTATTCTCGTTACGAATGCCATGGTGCATCTTCCATTTCATCAATTGGTTTATCGAAAAAGAACATAGAAAAGCCGAATGTAAGAATGAGTGTGCCGAAAATAAGAGCGATATCAATCTCTTGTAGCGTAGGGTTTGGAAATAACATTTCAATAAACATAATGATTGTGGTAGTTAGTAACGTAACGATAAATGCATTGCGACACGATTTATTGACAATTTGTTCAAACAGTTCATCGTGTTGAACTGTTCTATACGATGTGAAAAAGGAGAAGAAACAGAACATAGTAAACAATCCTTTTTCATAAAAAAATCCGAGGAAACCGAAGAAACCGAGAAATCCTAAATATTTTATCCAAGTTGTTTTCATGATAGTTCCTCCTTATAGTGTTAGAAATAAATCATGTTATGTTATAAATATATCACATATGGATAGGAATGGTAATAATAGTTTTCCAGTTTGGTTCATAATAATAGTAAAAAGAGGAAATATGCTGCGAAATAAAGAGGATAATATTGTAAAATGGTTGTAAGGAGGGGGAGGAAGAAATGCTAACTTGGATCATGATCGTTGTATTACTTGTAGTGATTACTGTCATTGCGACGGTGTTAATTGGGCGGAATGGTGATGCAAATTATAGCAAAGCGACAAAGGGGAATATTAAACGCTTAACAATGATTTATATTATACTAGCTGTCGTTTTAGTTGTTGGATTAGGGGTGTATATTTATTTTAAAGGTTAAATATACTGAAAAATGTAAAAATCTTAAAATAGAACTATGCTATAATATCAATATAGTTATTTGGTAATTAAGGAAAGGATTGGATGAAATGATTGAAATTACGAATGTGTCAAAAAGTTATAATGGGTCTACCTATGCAGTAAAAGACTTAAGTTTATCTGTACCTAGCGGCGAAATCTTTGGATTTTTAGGACCGAATGGTGCGGGTAAATCAACGACAATTAAGATGATTACTGGTATTCACGGGGTGGACAAAGGGACTATTACGATTAACGGAAAAAATATTATGGAAGAGCCGATGGAAGCGAAGAAGACGTTTGGTTATGTACCAGATAGTCCAGATATGTTTTTACGATTAAAAGGAATTGAATATTTAAACTTTATGGCCGATATGTATGAAGTGCCGAAAGAAGTACGACAAGAACGAATAGAGTCTTTAGCGAAGAAGTTTGATCTTTATAATGCTTTATCTGATCAAATTCAAAGTTATTCGCACGGTATGAGACAAAAAATCGTTATTATTGGTGTGCTCGTACATGAGCCAGATATATGGATTTTAGATGAACCATTAACTGGGCTTGATCCGAAATCTGCATATATTTTAAAAGAAATGATGAGAGAGCATGCGGATAAAGGAAAGATTGTATTTTTCTCTACACACGTATTAGAAGTGGCAGAAAAATTATGTGACCGCGTCGCGATTATTAATAAGGGAAACCTTCAGTTTAAAGGGAATTTAGATGAAATGAGAGATCATTTTAAATCCAATGAATCACTTGAAAAAATGTTCTTGGAGATGACGGGCAATGAGTAAAATTTGGACGTTAACGAAAGTATTATTGAAATTAAATTATGCAGATTTTATAACAGATAAGAAGAAGCGATGGGCGTATGTATTTTCATTTGCAGCTATTTTATTTGTCGGCTTTTTACTGTTTGGTTCTATCACGCATGCAATGTATGAGGGAATGATACATTTAGGGCAAGATCCAGGAATGATTATCGCAATGGGACTTGCGATTGCGAGTATATGGGTATTTTTAATGAGTATTACGAACATTTTAACTGTATTTTACTACAGCAATGACATTGAAATGTTATTACCATTACCATTAAAACCAGCGCAAATTATTTCAGCCAAATTTTTAACAGTATTAATTACACAATACGTAATGAGTTCATTTATTTTATTACCGATCTTTATTACGTACGGTTTAAAAAGTGGCGCATTTATTACATATTACATATATATGATTTTCATTTACTTACTCTTCCCAATTGTGCCGTTAGTACTAGCTTCGTTACTGATGACAGTTATTATGAGGTATACAAATATAGCGAAAAATAAAGACCGAGGAAATATATTTATTGGAATCGTAAGTATACTATTTATTGTAGGAATTAACGTATTTTTGCAGTGGAAAAATAAAAGTTCGTTTTCTGAAGATGCAATTGCGGATTACCTTGCAAACAACCAGTCTTCTCTTTTAGTACAAATGACAAACTATTTTCCAACTACATATTTTGGAGCAGTAGCATTAGTAGAAAATGCAAATTGGAAGGGACCTTTATATGTAATAATCTTTGCAGTTATTTCATTTGTCTTCTTTGTGTTGTTTTATTACATAGCAGAGCGTACATATTTAAAAGGGGTTATTGGACTTTCAACGAGTACAGCAAAGAAACAAGTTATTTCGGCGGAAGGTTTACAGAAATCAACAGTACAAAGTTCGCATTTAAAAGCGTATGTGAAAAAAGAATTTAAAACGTTATTCCGTACACCACAATTTTTCTTAAATTGCATTGTACAAACTTTCGTTATGCCAATTATGTTGTTCTTTATTTTATTTGTGCAAGATGGAAATTTAAAGTTTATTACAGAGTATATTAACAATTCAGAGACAACGGGATTTGCAATTGGTGTTGGCCTTTGTGCATCGTTATTTTTAATGGGTAGTAACGTCATTGCAACAACGTCATTTTCGCGAGATGGAAGCTCTTGGTTTGTGAATCGTTATTTACCAGTAAAGGCTTCGGATATCTTTTTTGCGAAAGCAATCACTGCTTGGTTAATTAATGTGATCATTTTAGCAGTATTCGGTATTACGATGGCAGTTGTAGCTGGGATTTCTCCAGTCTTTATGATACTGTGGTTTTTACTAAGTGCGAACGGGTTGTTATTAATTAATTTAATCGGAACACGCTGGGACGCGCAAACTGCAGATATTCATTGGGATACAGAGCAGAAATTATTTAAAAGTCGATATACAACTTTGTGGAATTTTTTAGCTAATATTTTAATAGCTTTAATTATTGTGGGGGGAGTAAGTGTATTATACTTCTTCCTTCATGTCGGACTGTGGGTTATGTTTATCGTTTTATTTGTAATGTTTACGATTGTAAATTATATCTTTATTAAAATGTTAAAATTAGGTGCTGAACGTATACTGTCAAATATTCAATAAGAAGATAGATCCTCTGTATTCATGCAGGGGATCTGTGTATAGATGGAGGAGAAAAAGGTGAAGAAAATAGCAATTGTAACAGGGGCAACTCGTCTGAATGGAATTGGTGCAGCTGTATGCAAGGTGCTTGCTCAAAAAGGGATAGACATTTTTTTCACGTACTGGCCAAAGTATGATAAAGCGATGCCATGGGGAATGAGTGATCAAGAACCCTTTTTGCTGAAAAAGGAAATTGAAAGTTACGATGTTCGATGTGAAATGGCAGAAATCAATTTATCGCAGTCTTATTCGCCAAATCGTTTGTTTTATATGGTATCAGAACGGTTAGGTGATCCATCTATTCTAGTTAATAATGCAGTATATTCTACTCATACGAGAATTGAGGAATTAGATGTAGAGCAGTTGGATAAACATTATACAGTTAATGTTCGGGCTACTATGCTATTAAGTTCATTGTTTATAAAACATTATTCACTTAAAACGGGCGGGAGTATTATTAATCTTACTTCAGGACAGTCAGTAGGTCCAATGCCAGATGAACTAGCATATGCAGCAACGAAAGGGGCAATTGAAGCATTTACAAAGTCAGTAGCACCAGTTGCGATGGAGAAGGGGATTACAGTGAATGCTGTAGATCCAGGACCGACGAATACAGGATGGATTACAGAGGAGCTGAAGCATCATTTAGTATGGAAGTTCCCGCAAGGTAAAGTAGGAGAACCGGTGGATGCTGCGCGCTTAATTTCTTTTTTAGTAAGTGAAGAAGCGAAATGGGTTACTGGGCAAGTCATTCACTCGAATGGTGGTTATTCATAAAAATATTATGTTAACAAACGTTGAGAAACAAAAAACGAAAGAAAATTTTATTTTTTTGTATAAATAAAATGTCAAGAAAGATAAAAATTTGATAGAAGAGTATATCGTCATATGAAGATAGTAATTCTTAATGTGACAATATACTCTTTTTCTTTTACTTGCGAGTAGAAAAATGAAGTAGAAGAAACTCGAATATTAAAATGAGTTTATCAGTTTTTGTACGTATTATTATGAAGATTACTGTCGGAAAGATGATAATTCGTATGAAAAGGGATTTTTTAAGGGGGAATCGAATCGTAAAGGGGAGGATAAATTATGTAAAACATAGGGGGATTTATATGAAAATGAAAAAGGTCGCTATCGCATCGATAACAATTGGTACAATGCTTACTATGGCAGCTTGTAGTCCTTCAGCAGATAAAGAAACGGAAAAGAAAGAGCAAGTAACTGCGCAAAATGATGGAGAAGCAAAAACGACAAGTGCAGATGAAGCGTCAAAAACAACGAAAGATACTGAAAAAGAAACAAATACTTCTTCAAATGAAAAAACAGATAAGGATGCAAAAAATACGAAAGAATCATCAGGGACAGAAAGTAACGGCAAAACGTCAACTCAAAACGAAAATGTAAAAACAAAAGAAAAAGAGACGACAGGAAAAACGAATGATCAAACGACTAGCGGGAAAACAACAGATCAAAGCACAAGTACAAGCACAAACAATAATGGAAAGACAACGAAAGATCCGAAGAAAAGTGTTGCTGTGAAAACGAATGTTAAAGAAGTTGTAGCATTAATTGATAGCTTGGACAAGCAGTTAGCTGCTAATCCAAAATTGGAAACAGTGAATAAGCTTGGCAAACAAATTAATGAAAAGTGGGATGTGATTGAAAAAGAGCTAGAAGCATCACATCCGACGGATTCTAAAACAATCGGTCAAAGTATGTATCCGTTAATTGTAGGAGCGGAGAAAGAAAAAATCGATATTAATAAAATGAAATCATTAACGACGAAAACGAAAAAAGATTTAAATCAGTTATTGACGAAACTTTCATAGTTTCAAAAGCCTACTCGTGTGAGTAGGCCTTTTTTAGTTTGTTGTAATGTGCACAGTATAACTTATTTATTTTCATTTTCAATTACGATGCGAAAGGAACTGAATGCTTGTTGACTGATATAATCTTCTTCGCTAACTTTATAAGGAAATGGAAAAGCGACGAGTTGCAAATTACTTTCCTGATCCACTGAAGGCAATGTGAAATTAAAGATTTGTCTTGTTTCAGGTGCAACCTTAGTATAAACGACTTTTCTATTGTTAAATATTTCAACTTGTTTCCAATCTTTAAAAGCCACGATTGCGTAAGTCATTTCATCATTTGTTTCATTACCGTTTGATAAAATTAATTGCTTGCCTTCCTTTTCAAAGAAGACAGTTTGTAAGTTCTCTTCACGGTTCGTAACAAATACTGGTTCGTAAAGACCATCTTTTAAAATAGCATCTGGATTTATAAGGGAGAGTTTTATTTTTTCGTTTTCTTTCTGAAGAGGATGCATTGAATATCGCATACTTAGAATATCTTCTAAAATAGCTGCTTTATTTAAGTTATTATCTTTTAATTTGTATTCAGGTTTTTTAATTATTAAAAAGGTTAATTCACTTGCATTAGGAGAAGTGCGTAAAGAGATTTTCGTAGTAATTGAACTGTTTGGTTTCATATCAAAAAAATAGTGTGATATTTCATTAGTAGTATCTTCTATTTTAAAAGGTTTTTGTTCGTAATCTTCTAGAACAATTAATCCATATTTTCGGTTTTCATTAATAGTATGTACGAATGATAATGTTACATTAATTTTATTATCCTCACTAGTAATTGTACTACCATTGTTAATATGTTGGCCTTGATTATCCTTCAATCCGTAAGAAATAGTATTGGTTTGTTGCTCTCGTTTATTTTCTATGGAAGGTGGATGAGGTTGTATGAATGAAGTATTGAACAAAATATAAATTGTAAGTAATGAAATAAGTAAAACACCGCTAATAATATATATTTGTTTCATAAATAGCACCTCAATATATGTAAAATATTAGAGAAAAAAGATATGCAAGATGCATATCTTTTTTCTCTTTCTTACCAGAAAGCTTTTGTTTCGTGATTCACATCATTATAACCACTTAATTTATAGGTATGATTACCGATAGCGTAATCATCTCCATAATAAATGCTTGTGTTGGTCGCTGTAGCACTTACAAAGGATGATTTTTTTGCACTATTACTTTTCGTATTCACTAATGAGCCATCGCCATTGAAAGTTCTTGCTTTTGCATAAACATAGTCTTCGGTCGTAGTTGATTTCGATTTAGCAACTGCATAGGGGTTACCAAAAAAGGGAGTATATACGCTAATGTTAGAGTCATTCTTAGGTGCAGCTGCAATAGTCAAACTAGGAACACTAGATGTTTTTGTTGATTGAATTGTATCAAAGTCAACTAAAACGGGCTGCTTGTCTACAGTATCGACCTCTGAAGCACTTGCGTTATTAGTAAAACCAAAACCTAAAACCGCTAACCCTAAAGTTGTCACCGATAAAGATTTTTTCATATTTACTAATTTTCCCACCTTTTTAAATTTTTGAGTTCGAACTCAATTCATACAATATATGAAAATTTCGAAACTCTCAATGGTTTATTCCATACTTAACTTTTCTTTTACTTTCGATTCAACATGTCTTCATTTGCAAAAAAGCGAATATATCTTCTAATGCTTAGCCAGCAAGGGATACAGGTTTAACTTTATGAAATTCGTGTAAATTTAAATCTATTCATGTCAGAATCTCTGTTATTTTTAAGTTCATATGGGAAACTTATTAAAAAAAGGATGGTGACAAAAATGACAATCGATCGAATTTGTACAATTGGACCCGCAAGTAATAATAAAGAAACGTTAGCACAGTTAATAAAGAATGGTATGAAAATTGTTCGACTGAATTTATCGCATGGCACGCATGAAAGTCATAAAGACATCATTCGTTTAGTGAAATCATTAGATGACTCTATTAAATTTTTGGGTGATGTACAAGGACCTAAAATAAGATTAGGTGAAGTGAAGGGAGAGCAAATTACACTTCAGGCAGGAGATTCTTTTATTTTACATACACAATCAGTTACAGGGAGTAATACAGAAGCGAGTGTTGATTATGAAGGAATTGCGAATGATGTAAAAGTAGGCAGTAGAATTTTAATTAATGATGGAGAAGTTGAATTAATTGTTGAAAAGATAAGTACGGACAAAATAGAAACGAAGGTAAAAACAGGTGGCAATATCTCATCTCATAAAGGAGTTAATTTACCAGATGCGGCTGTTCGTTTACCAGCTATTACAGAGAAAGATAAAAAAGATATTCAGTTTCTTTTAGAGGAGAATGTTGATTTTATCGCGTGTTCTTTCGTAAGAAAACCTAGTCATATAAAAGAAATACGAGATTTTATACAACAGTATAAAGAAACGTCACCTAATATAATTGCAAAAATAGAAACGATGGAAGCAATCGAGAATTTTCAAGATATATGTAAAGAAGCAGATGGAATTATGATTGCAAGGGGCGATTTAGGAGTAGAGTTACCGTATCAATGCATTCCGCTTTTACAGAAAATAATGATTCAGGAATGTAATCGAACGAATACATATGTCATTACAGCAACACAAATGCTTCAATCTATGGTAGATCATTCTATTCCAACAAGAGCAGAGGTGACTGATGTGTTTCAAGCTGTACTGGACGGGACGAATGCAGTTATGCTTTCAGCTGAAAGTGCATCAGGAGAACATCCAATCGAAAGTGTGAGAACATTACGTCTCGTTTCAGAATTTGCAGAGCATGTTAAAAAAGATGGACCTTTTGCGATGAAAGATGTACTGGAGTTACTGCATAAATCACTGAATGAGTGATGAATAAAAACACGAGGGCGGATATGCATCCGCCCTCGTGTTTTTCATTCATACTATTCTTGCTCTTGCTCATCCAAAATCTTTTCAAACGCAGTAGATACTTTATCAAACTCTTCATCATTTTCAATGTATGAAAACTCATTATCTTCTTCTACTTTTAAAAAGAAAATATCAATGTCTTCCTCAGTTTCTGTTTGGATATCTTCAACAAAGGCAACTGCAATATATTCTGCACCTTCGACATCCATCGCTCCAAGTACTTCTACTTCTTGCTCTTCGTTATTCTCATCACTAAGAGTAAACACTTCGCCAACTTCAATATCAGACATATTCATTCTCCTCCTGTTCGACTCTAAAAAATAGAGCACTCAAACTGTATACATACTAACATATCTTTCCATGAAAAACCAAATTCATACGTAAGAAAACAATTCATTCTTCTTTAGTATGAGTATACAGCTATTAGGAGCATTATTTGTCTGTGCTATATTACTTAATCCATTCAACAATTGTATCCATAGTCTGTCTTGTTTTATCACGCTTTGGCTCTTCTTTACGGTAACCAAAGGCAACCATAACTGATACCTCAAAGTTATCGCCTTGTATAATGCCTTCTTGACGAAGTAAAGAATCTACTTCCTCTTTATCAAATCCTTCTATTGGACAAGAATCAATACCGATTTGAGCTGCGCTCGTCATCATATTACCTAAAGCGATATAAGATTGCTTGGATGCCCAATCAAATACAGCACGATCGGATTGTAATAAGTTAAAATCTGATTCCTGGAACTTTTTGAAGAATTCATATCTAATTTTTTGAGTGTCTTCAGGCAATCCAATAATATCGTTCATCATATATTTAATATACTCTGCATCATAATGCATATCTTTAATGTTTCTTGAAAGAACAATAACAAAATGACTAGCTGTTGCAAGTTGCCCACCAGCGCCCCATGAATACGGTTGTAGTTTTTCTCTTAATTCTTTATTTTGTACGACAATAAATTTCCAAGGCTCATATCCAAAAGAAGAAGGAGATAATCTGCCTGTTTCTAAAATGAATTTGAAATCCTCTTCTGAAATTTTGTGCATAGGATCGAATTCTTTACATGCATGTCTGAAAAGAAAAGCCTCCATAATCTTTTCTTTTGTAATTTCATTTGTATTTGTCATAAAAGTTCCTCTTTTCATGAATTTATTTTTGTAAGTAAATTATATTTTTAAAGTAACACAGATACAAGTACGCACATTTATGTGGTATAGTATCAAAAAAGATACTATTGATAAGGGGAGGGATTTATTATGGATTGTTCAAATGAAAATAATATAAATTACCCATTTTTAAATAAATATTCTTGTCCAGTTGAAGCTATGGTTGAGGTGATTGGAGGGAAATGGAAAGGGGTAATTTTGTATCATTTATTAGATGGTACAAAGCGGTTTAATGAATTAAAAAGATTAAAACCAAATATCACACAAAGGATGTTAACACTGCAGCTGAGAGAACTTGAAGCTGATGGCATTATACATCGTGAAGTATACCGTGAAGTGCCACCTAAAGTTGAATATTCGTTAACTGAGCTTGGTGAATCACTACGTCCAGTGATTCTATTAATGATGGAATGGGCAACTCATAATATGGAGAAAGTTTTGGAGAGTAGGAATACGAAAAATAATAATTAAGAGTTGAAATTGTTATAGAAGAAATAATTGTAGAAATAAAAGGTGCTTTCATACGTGAAAACACCTTTTATTTCTATATTTTTTACTTTTTAACTTCAACTGCTGAAGTTGGAAAGTTATTTAAGTTTGCAGTTTGACCATACCAATCAGCATGTTTAAAAACAACACCTTTTCCATATCCGTCAGTTGAAGTACGTTCCCATAGTGTTGTTGAATAGCTAGCAGTAGGAGCGGCTGTACGTACAGAAACAATTTGATTTTGCCAACTAGCAGACAAGTTTTTATAACCGCTACTTAGTGAAAAATACTCGCTACCTTGATTTGTGAGTTTATAGAAGTCTGTACTACCAGGTCCGCTTCCTCCAACACCAAGGGGAGTGATTGAATGATTCAACCTTTGTTTATCTTTTTCAATAAAAGATTCTAAACTTTCTTTGCTCGAAAATCCATAAGATAACCAGTCTCCATTTTGATTTTGTTTCGGTAGAACTAACGTTATTTTTACGTCTTCCCTTGATGGAGCACTCAATTTGTTAAACGAATCAACAGTCTTTTCATCTACAGTTACATATTCGAAAGAGGAAATCGTATAATCTTTTTCGGTACTAGCTGATACTAATCCCATTCCTCCAGTTAACGACGAAACAGTTAATAATGCACCTGCTACCAACTTTTTAAGCATGGATTCATCTCCTTAAAACTTAGATTTTTTACATAACTAAAATGTATGTTAATTCGAATGTATTATAAATATTTAGAAATTTATAAAAATTAAACAGAATATTCTTTTATTATTCTGGAGTAAGGAGGGGAATTTAAAAAAGGATTTACTTAAAAAGTAAATCCTTTTTGGGTGTTAGCAATGAAGTTATTGTGTAAGTTTTGCAATTTGCTAACCGACTTCAAAACTCTACTGATTAAAGTTTCATTTCATCCTGTTATGAATCATACACTTCTTTTGCATTCGTAGAAGCAGCATCTAATAAAAGGAAAATGGCTGCTATCATATGTAGAAAGATGTCTATATAAGGAAAGAAGGCAACTAGAGTAACGATAATACCGATATAATGAGGGTACGTATTCATGCCTTCTTTTTTAGCTAATAAAATAGTATTGATATGTAAAACAATCAATAGTAGTAAAGGTAACCCATATAGGTTAACAAGACTTGGAAATACATAATAACAAGGAAGTAATAAAAGATGATAGATCCCTGTAGTCCACTTTAGTGCTTGAATGTAGGTTTTCAAAGTTAATCCTCCTAAAACAATTCGTATCTATATATTACCAAAAATAATAGGTAATTGGATATTGTTTATTTGTATTTTTAATAGATTATAATAATTTTATGTAAACTAATTGTTAGGTATCTATAAAATAGAAAAACCACCCAAACGAGGGTGGTTCGTATTATAAATAATTACTTAAAGAAGAAATCGGAACCTTCACCTCACTACCTTCCTTCATATTCCGCAACACAACAGTGTTTGTACTAAGTTCGTTTTCCCCAATAATAAGCACATAAGGGATATTCTCTTTATTGGCATAATTAAGGGCACGTTTTAATTTGCGTCCTGCTAGTTCTAGTTCGACTTTTAAGGAAGTGGTAGAACGTAATTGCTGGGCAATTGGTAAGCATTGTAACTCTGTTCCGAGTGGGATGATAAATAGATCCGCTGTAGATGATAATGTTTCTTTCTGCGAAAGTGCTGTATAAATAACGTCTAAACCGAATGAAATACCGACTGTTGGATAGTTCATATTATCACCACGGAATGCTCCGATAATGTTATCGTAACGGCCGCCACTACCTATGCTAGATGTAATTGAGCCATCTTTTAGGAAGATTTCATATACAGTCCCTGTATACATTGTGAGTCCTCTTGCTAAAAACGGATTGAATATCGTATTTTCATTTATTCCGAGAGCGATTAAATATTGCTGTAATTGTTGCAATTCGTTTACTCCATCGGCAACGAGTTGGTTACTGAAAGCTTCTTTAAAGTCGGCAATTGAAAGCTTTAGACAAGATAAAACAGTATTACATATTGTATCAGCCATTTCTTCAGAAATTCCGCGCTCTAATACATCTTTTCGTACACCATCAATCCCAATCTTTTCGATTTTATCTAATGATAAAATGACGTCACTTGTTAACTCAGTAGGGATGTTAATGGCCTGAAGAATACCATTTAACAATTTTCGGTTATTATATTGGATCGTTATCTCTAAGTTTAACGTTTGGAACAGCTCAAACGCCATACTCATAAGCTCAGCTTCTGCCATGACAGACTCAACACCGACGATATCAACGTCGCATTGTATAAATTCACGAAATCTTCCTTGTTTAATTGGCCCATCTCGAAATACTTTCCCAATTTCATAACGTTTAAAAGGGAGGCGGAGGTTCGGATTCATTGCCACAACCTTTGCGAATGGAATAGTTAAATCGTATCGTAAGGCGAGCTCGCGTTTTCCTTGATCCTGAAGTGTATATATTTCTTTTAATATTTCATCGCCACCGCCGTACTTGTATGACATAAGCTCATACATATTTAACGTTGGTGTCTCTAACGGTTTACAGCCATAACGTTCAAACGTATCCTCACATGCTCTTTTAATTTTATTTCGTAGCACTTGCTCCTCTGGTAAATAGTCTTTCGTTCCTTTTACATTTCTCATTTCCATCATAATCACTCCTTTTTCAAATTAAAAAAAGCTATGCAGGTATAAAAATACCCACATAGCTTTATGAACGCTTCGTGGGTCAACAGGAAAAGCCCTGTACCCACGAAGAAAAATTTTTCTTCGGATACACGGCGTTACGTTTGATGATGAAGTTGGAAAGAAGTATTAAAATTTAGCATTGCAAATCTCTCCTTAACGTAAGTTTTTCCAAATTATATCAGATGATTTTTGAATTATCAATATTTTTAGTTTTGAAATATACGTGAAGTTATGTAGGAGAAATGGAAAAGGGTGTATAATAAAACTTAATAATATGAAATAACCTTTTAAGGAGATCACTATGAAAAAAGATAAAACAAATGCGATGCGAATATTAGATAAAGAAAAAATTGAATATTCGATGATGTCATATGATCCAGACGATGGGAAAATTGATGGCGTATCAGTAGCCGAGAAAATTGGACGAGAAGTGAGAGAAGTATATAAAACGTTAATCGCTCAAGGGAATAGTAAAAATTATCATGTGTTTATTATTCCGGTAGATGAGGAACTAAATTTAAAAGCTGCCGCAAAAGCAGTAAGTGAAAAGAAAATTGAAATGATTCCTGTAAAAGATATTACGAAAGTTTCAGGATATATTCGCGGCGGTTGTTCGCCAGTCGGAATGAAAAAGTTATTTTCTACATGTATCGATGAAAGCGCCCAATCACTTGAAACGATGATTGTAAGTGGAGGGAAAATCGGTATACAAATTGAGCTTAAAGTAGATGACTTGGCGAAAGTGACGAGAGCGCAGTTTGGTGAAATTACGAAATAATGATACATAGGAAAAGAAGTTCTAGTTTTATCCCACTATTTGCCGGGCGGTAAGACCCTCATCTCAAAATTCAGCGGAAGCAAAGAAATTAGGTGGGGATCAACTGCCCGTAAAAGCCCGATTGGTGAGGGCTGATTAAAGTTTCACTTTATTGAATTTAGATAATAATTTATAGGATAGTTAGTCCGTTATGGGGCTGATTATCCTATTTTATTTACAAACTGGATAAAGATTGAATGTTTAGTTTGATATAGGCATGTAATCTGAATTGTTTGTTTGGCTTTGGGAGAAGGTAAAACCTCGATGCAAGAACTTGAAATAAACAAGCAGGGTTTATTCCTAAAGATAGACAAAGAACCGGAGAGTGTTTAATGAGGAGTCAAGAAATATCCATAAGAAAGCACCAATTGGGGGATGCCAGTATTTTTGAAAAAACACGCTAATAGTATGCAAGATTTTATACAGTTTTTTGGCTAATCCAGTAACAAACAAGAGCACTAAAACCACGTTAGGATAGGAATGTATATAATATGTATAGATTCATAGAACTAAAAAAGGGTTCACTTGTGAGAGCAGGGTTGTCCTTTTTCCTCGCTAACGCTAATGATGGGTTATGTTAACCTCATATGTATAGAATATACAGTTAACTAAAAATGAAAAGTTTACAATTAAAAATGAACAATAAAAAACAGTAATGTAAAATCACTACTGTTTTTTATTGTTTCTTATAAGTGAATCATTTGTACTCCTGTCTATATAATTTAAACGAATAAATAGCTCCAATAAAGAATACAAAAGCTTCAAATAATATAAAGATTTGACGAAAATTCTCAATATCTTTACCAACTAAAGAAATAAATATAGCATTCATTAGAATTTGAGTAGTAAACATACGAGAAGTAATTTTTAAATAAATAGCATTTGTTCTTTCAACCGGTTTACCAATTTTTTTGTAAATAATAATAAGTGCAATTACTGAACCAAAAAATAGAAGTGCTGTAAGTCCTACAACGATATTAAAATTGGCTGTACTTTCTAACATCCATTTATTTAATAGATCGATCATTATTATCTTCCTTTCCTACATAAGAGAATATTTTGTTCTTCTTTTTCACTATAATAAAAAAAGGAAAAAGAAAACATCGAACTTTCTTACAAACATTCGTGTATTCTTACAGTTTTGTCATTTTGTAAATGTATTCACCGCCCTGTTTTTCACTATTTTCTTTGGAAAACATAGTGAATTACGAGAAAGAGCGCTACAAGATCAACTTCTGAGAACAAAAATTATGTAAATAAGCTGTTCACTGGATTCTCATAGAAAACTTTGGTGAGATAAAATTTTTGATTTTGTAGCACTTTAAAATCTTAGCTAGAGGGCTATTTATCGGTATCTCACAATAAAAATGCAGGAACATATCAAATATGTTCCTGCATTTAATTTTATTAAGTTTAATATCTATGACCTAAATATAATAGAATTTGGAGCTTCTTTTTATTTTAAATAAATTGGGTAATTAGATTATAACTTTAATATTTGTGATTGAATATAATAATAATATAATGGAGGTGATGTTATATGGCTCTTACTACAGGACCAATTGAAAACGTAGGAAATCAACCTGCTAATGCAAATAAAGTTAGGGTGAAGATCCTTAACCGTACTGCGGGCCCACTTACTGGAGTAGCTAGAGTTTTTAGACTTGACGGTTCATTAGTATTAATTGAACAGGTAAACTTCAATGTGAATTCTAATGCTTCTACTTTTGCAACTCTAAGCTTAGTTCATCCTGCTCTTGGACAAGCATTTGAATATGAAGTTCAAATTGTTCCTAATCAACCTGGTGGACTATATAGTGTTTATGGACTAACAGCTGAAAATGTTATTATTACTGCACAACGTGTTGTGAACTCAGAATTGACACAGTTTCTTTAATTAAAATAGATTGGTGCCTACATGGTATCCAATCTATTTTTGTACGTATTATTCAGAGAAAGAATGGTTTTACACAAAAATAAAGATAGTTATGGAAAAGGGAAAAGTCGAGCTATCATCTTAATTTTTATTATTTCTGTCTTAGACCGTATCTGTTTTGTGGCACGGTTTTCTTTGAATGCATTTTATTCAAACTGTTTTTTAAAGTATTTATCAAATATGCATTATTGCATAAATAAATTTAAATTTATAAGTTAATATTAAACTACTTTTTAGTTGTAAAGAATATGTTAATAATCTTTATAAGAAAAGGATATTTCTTGTAAAAAGTGAAATTGTTTGGAATGTGAATAAACAGAAAGTTTAGAAGTGATACAGACTGGATAGAGTCTTGTATTAAATAAACAGAAAAGGGGTATGGGTTTCTAAAAGGTTTCGGGGGTTAGAAAGCACTTTTTAGTTAATAGCTTTAAATTATATTTTAAAGGGGAATGGGTATATGAAGTTTCGAAATACAAAGATTGCTATGGTTACACTGTCTTCATTTTTTATTTTAGGTTCTGCATCTCTATCATTCACAGATACTATACACGGTGAAGTAGCTTCTGCATCAGCACAAGAGATTATTGTGAAAAATTATGATGATACATATTATAATAACGCAATAGGAAAAACGGGGTTAGAATTAAAGAAGGAACTGCATAATATTATTGATAATCATACAAAGCTATCATACAGTGCGGTTTGGGAAGCAATAAGAGATACTGATGAAGATCCAAATAATAAAAATAATGTGATACTCTTATATACTGGTCGTTCGCAAGGGAAACTTACGAATGGATCAGGAGTAAATAACTGGAACCGAGAGCATGTTTGGGCAAAATCTCACGGTGACTTTGGAACGACTGCAGGACCTGGAACAGATCTACATCATTTAAGAGCGACGGATGTATCTGTAAATAGTTCACGTGGAAATCTAGATTTTGATAATGGTGGTGTGAATCATTCTGAAGCGACAGAATGTAAATATGATAGTGATTCTTGGGAACCTCGTGATAGTGTAAAGGGAGATATTGCTAGAATGCTGTTTTATATGGCTGTTCGTTACGAGGGAGACAACGGCGAAATAGATTTAGAACTAAATGAAAAAGTGAATAACAATAAAGATCCATACATGGGGAAACTATCTGTCTTATTAAAATGGAATGAACAAGACCCGGTCGATGATTTAGAGCGAAAGCGTAATGAAGTGATTTTTACAAAATATCAACATAACCGCAATCCTTTTATTGATCATCCAGAATGGGTAAATAAAATCTGGAACTAAGATTTTTAAAGGTATTATATTTTGATAAAAGGGATTGATCATTATGATCAATCCCTTCTTATATTTTTACTAGAATAAATGATTTTTATAGGACTAGTGAGGGAAATAGAATAGATATTTATATGGAACGATAGTACTTATTTATCTAGTTAAGTATTTAGTAAGGTCCCCACTCAATATTCACCCCAACAATAAGAAAAACAAGTCCAATGATAAACCAAATGAGTGCAAGTGGAGCCATGAAACGAATCCATTTTCCATAAGAAATCCCGCTTGCTGCGAGAACGCCCATTAAAACACCGGAAGTTGGATTTAAGCAGTTTACTACACCTTCTCCGAGCATAACAGCTTGTACTGTAACTTGGCGTGTAATGTGCATAAAATCAGCTAATGGAGCTAATATCGGAATAAAAATAACCGATTCTCCTGTCCCGGATGAAATGAGGAAATGTAATGCGGCACTACTCACATACATGCCGATAACACCAAATACAGGGTTTTGTCCTTCGAGAGCTTGTGCGAGTTGGTTAACAATTGTATCAAGCAATTTTCCTTGTTCTAAAATGACTGAAATACAGCGAGCCATTCCGACAATTAAAGCACCGTAGATAAGGTTTTGGCAGCCAGTTAGAAAAGTAGAAGCGATATCGTTTGCTTTCATGCCACCTATTATTCCGGCTGTAATTGCTATGAAAATAAAAGTAGCGGTCATTTCTGCGTCCGTCCAATGTAGACGAAAAGCGCCTATTAAAAATGCAATTAATGATAAAGCTGAAACGAGTAAAATTAATTTATGACGTATCGTCCAAGGAACTTCCTTTTTCTCTGCTTCTTTTTCGCTTGAAAGAGCGTTACTTGGAAACCAGTTGTCGCCAAGGATGCTTCCTTTATTCGATTTTTTCAAGCGCTTTACATACCAATTTATATATAGAATGGTAGCAAGTAAAAAAGATATATAAATTGCTGTGCGTAAACCAATTCCCGAAAACATCGGAAGTTCTGCGATCTTTTGTGAAATGCCTAAAGGTGAGGGAGATAAAATAGTAGCATTAAAACCAGCATAAGTACCTAAATAAATAATTGCTACACCGACGATAGCGTCCCATTTTAACGTGCGTGCAACGATGATGCCGATGGGGATAAAACCGATAACTGAGTTAACGATAATACCAGTCGTTCCAAGAATAGAAAAAAGCGCAGCAACTATACAAATGAAAAGTAATTGCTGATTACGAAATTTGTTAATAACATGATAGATTAAACCGTCAAGAGCACCTGTTTTTTCAAGAATTGCAATGGCTCCACCTGTAAATAAAATTAGAAAGATAATAGGAGCAGCAAGTGTCATTCCTTTTTCAATAGCGGTAAAAAAAGAAACAAATCCTACGGGTGATTGCGGAACAGAATGGTAGCTACCTGGTATTGTCGTTGTAACGGTCCCGTTTGTAACCCTTTTAAATTCTCCAGCAGGAACGAAGTACGTAGCAATGGCGCAAAGTAAGGCAATAAAAAATAGTAGTACGTACGCATCAGGCATTTTAAACTTTGGTTTACTAGGTTGTTTTTTTGCCTCAGTTTGTATTTGCATAAAATCCCTCCTTCTTCACTTGGTTAATTTTTAATATTCTGAATTTAATCTGTGAAATAGATTATAATAAAGGTAGCTTCTTAAGGCAATAGTTTTTGTATCCTTTCCCGTACATACAAATTATTGCAATATTAGACAGGGAAACGATAATAAGCCAAGAATATGTTATGTAGAAAGAAAAAGGAAAAGAGGGAACAAGATGTGGAAAACTACTGATCTATGTGATGAATTTGAAAAGGAATTACAAATATGTCGCCAGTCTTTTCGGTCTTTTGGGAAGAAAGAACAATTCCGCGGGAAAATTGCAACTGTAAAAGTGAAAGATGATAATGTACTAGTGAAGGAAGGATTGCAAACATTACCAGAAGGAACAGTATTAGTTGTTGATGGCGGAGCGTCTACGAATTGTGCGTTACTCGGTGATAATTTGGCAGCTATTGCGGAAGAAAGAAAGCTAGCAGGAATTATTGTGAATGGGTATGTTCGTGATTCTAGTGAACTAAAGAATATTAATATTGGTATTTTAGCGTTAGGAACGATGCCAAATAGAAGTGTGAAAGAAGGAAAAGGAGAACGAAATATTTCATTGCACTTTGGACAAGTAGAATGGAATCCAAATGAATATGTCTATGCGGATGAAGATGGCGTCATTATTAGTGAAAAGAGTTTACATCGTTAAGAGTTAATAAGTTATTATTCTTAGAAAATAAATCCGATAAAGCATGGACAAAATTCTTTGTCAATAGTAAAATAATACAGAAATTTAAAATTTACAGAATGTATAGGTTTATCGTTTTACGATAACTTAAATGGGAGTAAGTTGTGCCAAGAAAAGTGAATGTTATCACAATGATACGTTCATAAACAAAATTATTTTTCCTATACAAATATAGCCGCGAATGATGCGGGTAGGAGGTGTTGTGCATTTTTGTTCGACACTTACAAAAAGAGAGTGTCAATCGCACGCCCTTGAAGGGCCTTTTTTTGTGTAAATGGTAGTAAGGGAGGAAATTTTGGGATGGCAATGTTGAAAAAATGGCTGCTTACGTCGTTAATGGCAGTGACACTTGTATTTGTTTCTTTTGCGAATACAGTACATATTACGTTTGCTGAAGGAAATACAGCAAAACTTGCAATTATTGGGGAATCACAAAAAGGCATTATGTTATGTCCGAAAGAAGAGCAAATTAAAGATGGGGAAACAGCTTTAAGTTTGCTGCAAAAGGTCATGGGGGACAAAGTAGAATCTGAAACGATGTCGTTTGGAACATATGTAAAAGGCATCGATGGTTTAATGGCCGGGGCTACAAGTGCTTGGCTGTATGATGTAAATGATCAGTCTGCAGAAGTCGGAGCAGATAGTTATAAATTAAAATCTGGAGACGTTGTTGTCTTTCGTTTTGTTTCAGACTGGAGCAATATAAGCCAGGAAACATTGAAAGAAACGTTAGATAAGTTCGGAACGTGTAAAACAGAAGAACCTGACGGCTGCAAACCAGAAGAACCAAAATCAGAAGGTCAAGACGGTAAAACGCCAGATGGGAAAAACCAAGGTGACCAAGACGGTAAAACGCCAGATGGGAAAAACCAAGGTGATCAAGATGGTAAAACGCCAGATGGGAAAAACCAAGGTGACCAAGACGGTAAAACGCTAGATGGGGAAAACCAAGGTGACCAAGATAGTAAAAAACCAGAACAACCAAAGCAAGAGAATGTTCAAATTCCAGCGAAGCAATTAGAGGAAGCAATCTCAAAAACATCTGAAAAAATGTTACAAGATGGAATTGAAAGTGACTGGGTAGCTGTAGCGCTTTCTCGTTCTGGAAAGAATGTGCCAATTGAGGCAAAATTAAATTATGTTAAGTCAGTAACTGAAAAAGTAGAAAAGCGCATTAATCGTTTTTCAGCGACAGATTTAGCTAGAACAATTATTATGATGAATGCAATGAGTGCAGACCCTAAAAATGTAGGTGGACATAATTTAGTTCAAAAATTGTATGAGTCAGATAAAGTGAATTCTGTTACAGGTTATGCATTTGCTTTACTTGCATTTGATACGAAGAAGTATGAGATTCCAGTTGAATCAAAATGGAACAGAGTTGCTCTAGTGGAAGCACTGTTAAATAATCAGCATACAGACGGTGGATGGACTTATAATAGTTCAGGTAGTAAAGATAGTGCTAGTAGCGTTGATGTAACAGGTATGGTTTTATCAGCATTAGCTCCTTATCAAGAGCGATCAGATGTGAAACCAGCTATACAAAAAGCTGTTGCGTATTTATATAACGAACAGCTGCAAAATGGTGGTTTTTCAGCTGATGGACAAGAAAATTCAAATAGTACTGCGCAAGCAATTATTGGATTATCGCTTGTTAAAGATGTAGATCAAAATCGTCTTCATAAGGCAATGCAAAACCTATTATCATATCAACTTTCAAATGGTGAATTTAAATGGTTACCAAGTGATCAAAATGGTAACGGAATGGCTACAGAACAGGCTCTTTTAGCATTACTTCAATTTAAGGAAATGGGAAAATCTATTTATGATTGGTCTAATGTAGACGCTGGTAATGTAATTAAGCCAAAACCGATTGAAGAGCCAGAAAAGGTCGTTGAACCAGAAAATAATGTAGTAGAAAAAGAAGTTACTGAAGAACCGAAAGAACAAAAACAAGTACAACAAGAAACAAAAGATGAAAATCTAAAAGTAGTTGTAGATAACGAACCGGTTAAGAATAAAAAAATCGGAAACGGTAACAGTCTACCAAAAACAGGAGCATCTTCTCATGGTGCAGCAACAGAAGTAGGTATGGGTGTATTATGTATTGCTTCTGCATATGTATTATGGAGACGTAAAGCAGCTTAACAAAAAATTAGGAGCAATTATTTGCTCCTAATTTTCGTATGAAAGGTGAGAGATAGGATGAGTAAGGTGAAATGGTTCATTTCTTTACTGCTTTCGCTCGGGCTACTTGCCGGATGTGAAGAGGCAGCTGTAAAGCCTGAGAAGAAGGTAGAACCGAAGCAAGAAGAGGTAGCGAAACAAGAAGAACAAAAAGATGAAGTGAAGCCGGAAGAAAAAACAGAAGAAAAGCAAGCTGAATCAGAGCAAAAGCAGCAAGAAGAACAGAAAGAGAAACAAGAACAAAAAGTAGAAGAGAAGCCGAAAGAGGAAAAGCCGCAGGCACAACCAGAGGTAAAGAAAGAAGAGAAACAACAGGAACAACCGAAAGAACAGCCGGCTGTAAATAAGCAACCAGAGCAGCAACAAGCACAAGAAGAGAAACAACAACCGAAAGCACCAGAAGTAAAAGAAGAAGCAAAGGTTGTGAATCAGCCGAAAGAAACACCGAAGCAGGAGCAAAAAGAAGATCCGAATAAAGCGGAGAAAACGATACCGACTCCGACCGTTCCAAATTCTGAACAACGAAAACCAGATCCGGTTCCACCGCCTAAACCACAAGCAAAACAAGTAACAATCTCGGTAAAAGGAAATAACGGATATATAATGGGTGCGAAAAAGATGGATGTACAAGAAGGCGATACAGTGTATAAAGTATTGCAACGTACAGGATTAGATGTTGATGCAAGCGGATCTAGAGATAGTATTTATGTAAAAGGTATTAATGATTTATATGAAAAAGATATTTCGGATACTAGTGGTTGGAAATATCGTGTGAACGGTGCTTTTCCAAACCATAGTGCTGGTGTAGTTACGGTAAAACCAGGAGATACAATTGAGTGGGTATACGTATTACAATAAGAAAGGCATTCGGTAAAGGGCTATGAAAATAAGTTTTTCTTCTTTACATCCTTTTGTGAATTTTTTCTATTATATCGGGGTGATGATACTATGTACGATGTGTCTTCATCCTCTTTTTTTAATTGGAGCAATAGTATTAATTATTATGTTAAATGTGATGCAAGGAAATAGCGAAAAGATAAGAAAGATGCTACCGAGCACAATTGTTTTCTTTTTTATGGTAATTTTATTTAATTCGTTATTAACGCATAGAGGTCGAACTACGTTATTTTGGTTAGGTGATAGCCGTATTAAGCTTGAGGCGATTATGTTTGGAATAGTAATGGGGTTATTACTAGTTGCAGTTATGTTTACGTTTGCGTCATACAATGATATTATTTCCAGTCATAAATTTTTATATTTGTTTTCAAGAATTTCACCGAAAGTTGCATTGTTAACGATGATTACAGTGAGATTTGTTCCTTTGTTTATAAGACGATTAAAGAAAATCACACTCGTCCAAAAAACGAAAGGTGTGCAGGTAGATTCAGGTTCGATAATTGAACGCGTCAAAAATGGTATGCAATTGCTGCAAGTATTATTAATTTGTTCATTAGAAGATGCACTGCAAACGGCAGATTCTATGCAAGCTCGTGGATTTGGTGTAACGAAGCGTACGACGTATATTCGCTATAGAATGGAGAGGCGTGATTGGTATACGCTCAGTTATTTAATCATTTTATTTATAGCTGCTATTGTATGTAGTAATTATGGCGGAGGGAAATTGATTATTTATCCGAAAGTCGAATCTATTTTATTCCAGCAATACGATGGAATGATGTTTGTATTATTTACACTGTTTATTAGTTTACCAATTATGATGGAAGGGAGAGAATGGATATGGTGGCGCATGCAGAAATAAACAATTTATCATTTGTATATGCTGATGAAAACGAATACGCGTTACAGCATATTTCTCTTTCTGTTCAAAAAGGTGAGTTTATTGCACTTGCTGGAGGATCGGGATCTGGGAAGACGACGTTATTAAAACATTTTAAAAAGGAGTTACTTCCAATTGGTACGCGTTCTGGAGAGATATTTTATGAGGGTGTTTTAATAGAGGAAGTAGCTGATTTGTTATCTGCCCAAGAAATTGGGATGGTATTTCAAAACCCAGAAAACCAGATCGTTATGGATACAGTGATTCAAGAATTAGCATTTTCTTTAGAAAATATCGGATTACCATCACATATTATTCAAAAAAGAATAGCAGAGCTTATTAGCTTTTTAGGATTTCAAGATTTATTGCATCAATCTGTTCATACGTTATCTGGTGGGCAGAAGCAGCTTGTCAATTTAGCTGCGGTATTAGTTATGCAGCCGAAATTGCTATTATTAGATGAACCGACAGCGCAGTTAGATCCAATCGCTGCAAAAGAGTTTTTAGGATTATTAAAACGGATTAATGAAGAACTTGGAATTACGATTATTTTAAGTGAACATCGTTTAGATGAAGTTATCCCGCTTGCAACACGCGTTGTTTGTATGGATAATGGCCGTATTATGTATGATGGTAGTCCTAAAATTGTTATTACGGATATGTGGGGAGTAGAAACATTCCGTCCATTTATTCCGCAAATTCCAAGGCTATTTTTAGAGTGGAATGTGAGAGATATTCCGTTTACAGTGCGAGAGGCGCAAATGAAAATGAATGATTTTGCAGCGATATCATATGTAAATGACCCAATAGCACAAAGTGAAAAGCAAGAGGTAATTTTAAGCGCAGAGCATATTTCGTTCCAATATGAAAAAAATAGTCCGCTTATTTTACGTGATTTATCAGTTTCGATTGAAAAAGGAAAATGGGTAGCGCTCGTTGGGAAGAACGGTACAGGTAAGTCTACACTGTTAACGATTTTAGCAGGATTACAAAAAGCGAGAAGAGGAAAAGTAAAGTGGAACGGAAAAGTGATACATAAAATCGATTCGAAAGAACGGTTTAAAAGTATTGGGTATGTATCGCAGCATCCGTATTACCATTTTACATTTGATACAGTATGGGACGAGGTTTATGAACGTGCGCGTGAATTATATGGAGAACAAGGAAAAGAAATAGCAGAAGATACGCTAAAACAGTTTTGGTTGTATTCGCTTAAAGAACGCCATCCGCACGATTGTAGCGGAGGAGAGCAACAATTACTTGCGTTATGTACGACGTTGTTATCAAAGCCGACTTTATTATTACTGGATGAACCGACAAAGGGATTAGATCCATGGAAGAAAGAAAGAGTAGGAGAGCTATTTAGGAAGCTACAAAAAGAAGGTACAACAATTGTAATGGCAACGCATGATATTGAGTTTGCAGCGAAATACGTGGATCAATGTATGATGTTATTTGATGGAACAGTCATTATGAATGATGCACCGAAAGAATTTTTTAGCGGCAACTTCTTTTATACAACATCTATTAATCGATTCATTCGAAAAGAATTGCCATATGCATTAACGTGGGAGGATGTGTACGAAGCTTGTCCAAACGATATGTTGCATTCATAATATGTATCTTTGCAGTAATAATCGGCACATTACTCTTTACGACACTTGTCATGGACGGTTATTACATGTTAAGTAGTTTGTTTATATTAGCGGTTATTATGTTACCTTTCTATATCCGTTTTGAAAGAAAGGCGTTTGTTTCACGTGAAATTGTTCTCGTTGCTGTATTAGCGGCAATTGCAGCAGTAAGCCGGGTACCATTTTCTATTTTACCAAGTGTACAACCAACTTCTTTTGTCATTATCGTTTCTGCAATTGTATTTGGAAGTGAAACTGGTTTTATGATTGGTGCTACAGCAGCAATCGTATCTAATATTTTTTTGGGACAAGGTCCATGGACACCGTGGCAAATGTTTTCGTGGGGCATGATTGGTTTTATAGCAGGTTTACTTCGTAATACATTTTTTATGAAAAAGCTATGGGGGAGACTTCTTTACGGAGTAATTGTTGGCTTTTTATTTGGCTGGATTATGAATTTCTGGGGCCTTCTCGGTTTTATACGAGAAGCAACATGGGAAACTTTCATTTCGTATTATATCGCAAGTTTTTACTTTGATTTGAGCCATGCGATTTCGAATGTTATTTTCTTATTACTATTTAGTACTTCATGGATTACGATTCTTACAAGATTTAAAAAGAAATACGGTATATTAGATGAGCATAACGTGACATAGAAAAGCATACTCATATAAGGTAGGGTCGCGACTTACATATTCGTTTGCCTCTTTCATGCTTCTTACATAATGTAAGGAGCATTTTTTTGTCAAAAAATCGATTCAATATGCATCCGCTATTATATAAAATTATTTGTATAATTGTAGGTGAGAACTTTTTTCAAAAGGGAGGTGTATAGTTAATGAAGTTAGTTATTCCGAAGCAACATGGTGCATGGGCTATGCTTGTTATGCCTCTTTTATTAAGTGTCATACTTGGGAAACCTACTATTTATCATATTCCATTGTTTTTAGCGTGGTTCTTTATCTATTTAGCCACGTATCCATTTCTTACGTACATAAAGCAAAGACGAAAAAAAGAGTTTTTACAAGCTGCCATTGTTTATTTTATTATTGCGTTCCTATTTGGGACGATTTCTTTATTATATGAGTGGCGAATTCTTTTATTCGTAATAGTAATGATTCCATTATTTATAGTGAATATGTATTACGCTCGTCAAAAAAATGAAAGAGCACTATTAAATGATATTTGTGCGATTATTGTGTTTTGTATCGGTGGGTTAATTAGTTATTACTTTTCAATGAAGCAAATCGATCATACAGCTATATTTATTGCACTTATTTCATTTTTATACTTTTTAGGTAGTACGTTCTATGTGAAAACGATGATTCGTGAAAAAAATAATCCGAAGTATCGTCTTATATCTTGGGGATATCATATCGTATTAACGATAATTGTATTTGCGATTAATCCGTGGTGTTCTCTTATTTTTATACCAAGTGTCATTCGAGCAATTGTGTTGTATGGCAAAAAAATTTCTATTATAAAAGTAGGAATTTTAGAAATTGCTAATTCTGTATATTTTTTAATCATAACGGCAATAATTATGAAGTATGCCATTTGAAAAAACTTCCCATCAATTGATGGGAAGTTTTTAATCTTTTTCTAAAATGTGAACGGTGTACTCGCAACGTTGAATAGCTTGTTCAACAGCATAAAGTGATTGTTCAATACGAGCGCGATTAAAATCTTTTTCAACTGTTTCGAGCGCTTCTTCTAAACAATTTTTAGCTTCTTGTAATGATTGAAAAGAATCTTGTACATATCCGCGAGCATTTTGATGCATTTCATAATCCTCCTTGCATGTTCGTATATGGGTAGTATGAACAGTAAGGAAGAAAATATAATTTGTTATATTTATTATATTTGTTTGACAATTAAAGTGGAATTACGTATAGTAAGAATTAAGTGAATATTTTCTTATCCAGAGAGGTGGAGGGACTGGCCCGATGAAACCCAGCAACCGCGATGCAGGTGCTAATTCCAGCAGAACATATTTGTTCTGGGAGATAAGACGAAGATATATACGTAACTTCTTCTTATCGGAGAGGTTTTTTTATTGCAAAAAAACCGATTACGAAAATTTATATTAAGAAGAAAGGGGTTGCGCATTACTGTGACACTCGAAAAATACGTAAAACTGCGTAGTACAGTTTATGAATATATGATAGAGCAAGATAAGCCGATATCATTGTTAGATATTCAAGAACATATCGTTTCGCATCATGAAGGAAAATTCACGAAAAAGATGTTGCATCAATTTTATTTATCAAGATTATTAGACGAACTAAAACTGGATGGGAAAATTACATTAGCTGATGAATATCTCTATGCTGAAAAAGGGGTATTGTATAAGGCGAGAAAAGGGAGCTAAGCTCTCTTTTTTTCTTAAAATAACGGAGTATGTAGAGTAAAAGACTGCTAAAGCAGCCTGATACAGGGAATGGTGTTGAGTGTGTAGTGTCAAAAATTGAATGTGCCTGAAAGAGGCAATTCATATCGGCTGCAAATGAAAAGAGACACCTTCGCCGAATAGGTGTCAGTCGTTTTGTCATATAGACTTGCTATTTGACGGTTATTAGAATAACATACAGGATTTTTGAAGTCAAAAGGGAATTAAAGGAAGGGGTACAATTATGTACGCTTACTTATTAAAAGATATAACGAAATGGATCCCAAAGTACATTGTAGATAAGGGATATGAATATTATGAAGATGGACATGTAGAAGATGTTGAAATACATGATAAAAAAGTGTTTGCTTTCGTTACTGGAAATGCCGGAAATTATGAAGTAGTTATCGATCTCGAAGATTTTTCAGAAAGTAGCTGCGAATGTCCATATGAGAATCTTTGTAAGCATATGGCGGCAGTTGTTTATGATATTCAAGGTGCTGGTGAGAGTGCAGTTAAAGAGAAACTGAAAGATTTAGAAAAAGAAGAATTACTTATATTATTGAATCGATTATTGCAAAGTTCGAAAAACGTGCAAATTGTAGAGAAGATGTTAAAGAAGGAGAAACTTTAACGTATAGAGGGAGTTGTTATGTAGTGAACGTACTAATTGTATACGCTCATC
Organism: Bacillus sp. EB V-12; assembly: GCF_056158125.1. Lineage (NCBI taxonomy): Bacteria > Bacillati > Bacillota > Bacilli > Caryophanales > Bacillaceae > Bacillus > Bacillus sp. EB V-12. Next base: position 89,218 of record NZ_JBUXJL010000010.1, read on the forward strand.
CTAATCCTTCAAGTTTTAACGCGGCGATTTTCAATCATGTGCAAAAAGGACTACCGGAAACAAATCATTCAGTTACGCTGCTTGATTTATACAAAGAACAATTTGATCCAGTCCTCGTATTTAATGAAGAGAAGAAAAGACGTGATTTAGTAAATGAAGAAGAAACAGCTCGGTACAGAACGTTAGTAGAAGAAGTAGATACACTTTTATTCATCTATCCAATATGGTGGTGGGGGATGCCAGCAATTTTAAAAGGATTTATCGATCGTATTTTCGTAGCTGGATTTGCTTATAAATATGAAGGGGCTCTGGCGAAAGGCTTATTGAAAGGTAAGAAGGCGTGGGTGATTAATACGCTAGATTCACCGTTATGGTACGTCGCATTATTATATCGATCAGCAGATTGGATTATGATGAAGAGAGGTGTTTTACGTTTTTGTGGCATTCGCGATATAAAACGTTCAGTGTTTCAATCTGTGAAAACGAGTAAAGTATCAAAGCGTGAAAAATGGTTATTACAAATAGAAGAAAAGGCTCGTACATTATGAATGAAGTCGACCGTATTATAAACTGTGTTCAGTATGACGGCGAACTTTTTCGGAAGTATGTTACGCGTTTACTTCAATTGAAAAAATGTAGCGAAACATTTCAGCAAATTCAAATAGAGTTAAGAAATGATTATTTAATAAGAGGAATTTGTGAAAGAGAAGTAGATGAGATAGTACGGGGAAGTAAAGAATATGAAACATATTTTCTTCCTAAAGCGTTACAGTGGAATTTTTTGAGTGAACATCCACACTTAATCGGAAAAATTTGCGAAGATTTTTTTGCATTTGAGTCATTACATCTTACGGAGATAGAGTGGGAGAAGATTATAAATTGCATGGGAAATAAGTGATTTATTATGTAAAAAAGCTAGTATAAAACTAGCTTTTCGTTTAAATAAATAAGAAGCATAGACTAATGATAAAACCCGCATATAGTAAGTTCACAACACAAAATCCCATAATGTCACGAGCACCTAAACCAGCTATCGCTAATGCTGGTAATGCCCAGAAAGGTTGAATTAAATTCGTCCAAGCATCGCCCCATGCAATTGCCATTGCTGTTTTTGCAGCAGGTACACCAAGTTCAGCGCCAGCTGGAATCATAATTGGTGCTTGCACAGCCCATTGACCGCCGCCAGATGGAACGAAAATGTTAACAATGCCAGCACTTAAAAATGTAAAGAGCGGAAAAGTCGTTTCATTTGAAATGCTAATAAAGAAATTAGAAATAGCTCCTCCAAGTGAAAGTCCTTCACTATTTGCTCCAATCATCATGCCCATAATTCCTGCGTAAAACGGAAATTGAAGTAAAATGCCAGAAGCACTTTTCGTAGAGTCTGAAAAAGCGCGAATATACTGAATCGGAGTACGGTGGAAAATAAGACCTGCAATTAATAACATAAAAATCACGATATCGAGAGTAAGGTTAAAACCTTTCGTATAAAAGTAATTGAAAATATAAATGAGACCTAACAATCCAACGCAAAGTGTAATAATAATGCTATTTTCCATCTTTTCAGCGAACGTATTTTTTTCTACTTCTTGAGCAGCAGCTTCTTCATGGAACACGCTAGGATCTACTATAATCGTATGTTTTTCATCTGGATGCATCGCTTTATTAATGAGAGGCATCGTAACGAGAAAAATAATAACTGGAACGAGAGCGTATGGTGAGAATAACGTTTCTGTTATTGGAATCGCCTCTTTAATACTTCCAGCAGTCGTTTTAATTAACGTTTCACCGCCTGTTGCTAACGTAAGAGGGATAGAGGCAGAAAGACCGGCATGCCAAATGAGAAACCCAGAGTAAGAAGAGGCGATTGCTAGTCTATAATCTAATCTGTCCAGCTGCCTTGCCACTTCTTTTGCGTATAAAACAGATACAACAATTCCAAAGCCCCAGTTTATGTATGCACCAAGTAAACTTACAATTGAAATGGCAATAATGCCTTGTCCATTCGTTTTTGGTAGTCTGGCAGCTTTCGTTAATCCCTTTTTAATAAGAGGAGCATTTGCTAAAGCAGATCCAGTCACGAGTACAAGTGCCATTTGCATAGAAAAGGCGAGGAGTCCCCAAATTCCATTACCCCAGTGATTAATCATTTCTACAGGGGTTTGGTGAGTCGCAAACATACCAAAGAAGATAACAAAAACAGTTAGTAAACATGATAAAATAAACGGTTCTGGCAAGAAGCGTTGCACTAAGGCGACGCAACCATTTGTAAAGGAACGAAACAAAATAGATCAACCTCCTTATGTATATGTATTACAATTATTCGAGGTTGTTTAGGAGATAACCTTCAAAGTAAAGAAAATTCAGATATTTACAGAGTGGTAATTTATTGATAGATTGATATAGAGCCTCGTATCAAATTCTGCTTTTAATATACTAGAAGAAAAACGGTTGGAAATGGGGTAGCACTTATAGGGATAGTATAGAGAAAGGTTACTAGCTGGCTTCAAAGCAACTGTTGCAAAGGGAGAGGAGATTCAATACAATAGTGTTGCATTACATGAGAAATATGTTTTAGCACAAATCTAGCTAAAAATGTTTATACAAATACATTTAAAATTGATGGGGGAATTATGATCAAAAGTTTTTATCTTTTAAAGCCTAAAATGTTTACGGCAGATATATATTATAAAGTTTTTATTACAGGTGACTGTATATATTTTATAAAGATTGGCGGACAGTTTCATAGCCGACATGCTTATAAAAAACAATTACCTGGTATTTCAGAGCTATTGTTTTTGTTTTGGTTCAAAAAAATTGAGAAAAAACAATTAAACTTAGAAACTGAAATAGATGCAAAAATACATACTGGCGATGTACATGAACTCTTGCAATTAAAGAATAACTTTTCAATTGAAATAAATATAATTGAAGAGGTACTATTAAATAAACGAGGAACGTTTCATACAGGTTTTAATGATAATGGAACGATTTCCTTCATGTTAAAAAATGGTCAAAAAATAAAGTTCATCATCCCGGAAGAAACTTTATTTTCATCTATAGAAGAAATTTTCGACCAATATGAACAGACAATCTTTGTAAGGGAAGTGTTTTAATACATTCTCCAAAAGATGTGGGTGTATTAGTTAAACGCTCAATTAAAATTGTAAACTGCTTATAAAATTTTCGATAGGTGTATTTTAGGTAATTGTTTTTTCGATATTTTCTAATAACGAAAAGATAATTGGTATAGTAGTGTAAATAATGTACTGTAATGAAAAAGCTTCCACTACTGTGGAAGCTTTTCTAAATGATGTGCAATATCAATATACATATTTGAGTAAACCGAATGTATTTCATTACTTGGCGTTGCGTTAGAAGAGAAATGAACGATTACCATATTTGTTTTCGGATCGATGTAAAGTGTTTGTCCGTAACTACCTAACACTTCGAAAGCACCTTGTTCATTGTGCGGAATCCACCATTGATTATGATAAGAAATGGAAGCTCCAGGGGCAATTGCAAGTTCACCTTCTTGGACATTTTTTATATCTTTAGTAATAGAAGAAGGGAGAATTTGTTTTCCGTTATATTCCCCGTTGTTTAATAGTAATTGCCCGAATCTCGCCATATCTCTAGCAGTTGCATTTAATCCAGCACTAGCTTGTTCTACTTTTGTTTCATCTGTAACGTAATACGCGTTTTCTTCCATACCAATTTGAGACCAAATTCGTTCGCTTACATTTTCAGCTAGTGATTTACCAGTAATAGTTCTAATAATCCAAGCGAGCGTTTCTGTTGATCCGTTATTGTAAGAAAAGGCAGAACCAGGCGGTGCCGTTTCTTCGGCTTCTCGTAACATATCATAAATTTTCATCGGACCGTCGTAATTTTTGCCGCGGGGTAAAATATTGCTAGCTAAATATAATTGTGCATCTTGATTTTCTAGCCCAGGCTGCTCATATCCGTGGGTCGGGTATTCTGCTGACACTTGCATGTCCATTAATTGCTGAAGTGTGGCATTACCGAACGGTGTGTTTTTTAATTCTTTTATGTAAGTGTCAGCTGTTTTCTCTAAATCGATACGATTCTCTTCAGCGAGAGATTGTATAATTGCCCCGGTAAAGACTTTTGCTAATGATGCCATACCATGAGGTTCATTCTGTTTATACCCATTGAAATATCGTTCGTAAACAAGTTGTCCATTATGTACAACGACAAAAGCATCTGTTTTGTTATCATCTAAAAGTTTTTTTAGAGGAGTTGTATTTCCAAATCTACGCTCCACAGCAAAATCGTCTAAGTTTTGCAACGCGGAAGGGAAGTGAGCAATTTGGTCAGGATTGTTTTTTACGTTATTAACTAAAGTGAATTCTTTCATATGGGTATATGACCAACGTAAGTAAGGGTCATTTAACCAGTTTTCTTTTGTCACATTATGTTTTGATGGGGTCGTTTTATTTTGTTTGAAGTAAGTAAACCCAAGCCCTGTAATTACAAATATGAATGTTAGTATAAGTAAGAGTAGGGGAGATTTTTTTAGTTTCATATATGGCCCTCCTTTTTATTTCTACTATAAGTATACGCTCGTCTTGAAAGAAATACAAAATAAGGAAAGTAAACGGGGAAGTTTACTTTCCTTATTAACGTTAAGCGGAAATTTTTCCGTCTGTAGGTTGTTTCTTGAATTTTTGTTTTCGTCCGTGTAATCCATAATATAAAAGTAAAGTGAACGCAACGATAATAGCTGCGATAAAATACATATTATGATAACTGGATTTCGCTGCGACAATACCTAAAATGAAAGAACCAAAGCCAATACCACTATCAAAGAATGAGAAATACGTAGCTGTCGCAGAACCACGTCTATGGTTTGGAGCGGCAGAAATCGCAATCGTTTGGAAACTCGGAATTAATGTTCCGTAACCTAAACCGATTAGCATACCTGCGCCAAGGAACCAAAATGAAGTTTGTGCTTGGCTTAATATGAACATTCCGATTGTGAAAATAATGATAGCAGGGTAAACGAGTACATTTTCACCGAAGCGATCAAAAATCTTTCCTGTAAATGGACGAGAAATGACAACAACAAGTGCGTATAAAATAAAGAAGTAACTTGCAATTTCACTTAAACCGAGTTCTTTCGCATAAATAGGAATAAAGGATAAAATACCACTATAAGAAAAGGCTAAAACAAATCCTGTAAGTGCAATTGGAATAGAAGATGGTTCGATTAAGTCTTTCCATTTCATTTTTTCACGTTTTTGTTTGGTAACAGGTGCTTCGTGTGGAATATCTACAAGTAGTCCTAATAAAAATGCAAGTAATGAAAATACGGAACAAACGATAAATAACACAGTAAACGAAAAATGAGAAATAATTGTTAAACCTAAAAAAGGACCAATTACCATCGGCAGACTCATAAATACGCCGAAATATGCAAGTGCTTCGCCTCGTCGATGAGCTGGCGCAACATCAGTTACGATCGTACCAGTAGCTGTCGTTGCCATCCCGAACCCAATACCGTGTAAGAAGCGAAGGGCAAGTAATAAGAATAAACTTTGCGCACCGAAATACATAACAGTAGCGGCTAAAAATAATGAAAGTGAAATAAATAATATTTTCTTTCTTCCTAAATCATCGAGCCATTTTCCTGTGAATGGTCTACATAAAACAGAAGAAATAAGAAACACAGTTGCAACTAAACCAATTTCCTCAGGTTTTCCTTTTAGGCCGTCTATTACATAGACAGGCAGAGTAGTCATAAGCATGTAAAATGTTAAGAAGAGAAATAGACTACTAAAACAAGTTCCGAGGAAATCCTTCGTCCAAAGTTTCTCACTTTGCATCGTCATCCCTCCAATTTAATCTAAATTTTTAATAATTTGTTGTAACACTTGAAATGCTTGATGTAAATCATCTTCGTTAATACCTTCTAGCGTTTTTTCTTCGAAAGTATCAACTTCTTCTTGCCATATTGGAATCATCTTTATCGCTGTTTCGGATAAAGAAATGAGCTTCTCACGGCGATCTTTACCTTCTGTACGAATAATCCATCCCATCGTTTCCATACGTGTTAACGTACGAGTCATCGTTGGTGATTCAACATTTAAATATTGGCACAATTCTGTTTGCGTACAAGAACCAGTTTGATTAATGCGGAAAATAACAGCCCATTGCGCACTAAATAACCCTGTTGGAGATACACGTTCATTAAATTTCTTCGTAAACTTTCGAGAAGTCTGGCTGACGATGTGAAAAAAATGTTGTTTTTCGTCCATGTATTTTGATCCTTTCAAATTAGTTACCTAGCTAACTATATACTTTTTTATAATAATTGTCTAGTAATAGACATGTTGATTTATGTAAAAAATTCTTATAGCTTTTATGTTGCGAACGTACATTCTACGTGCTATTCTTTAATTAAGTAAAGAATTTTCTTTCTATTAAATAGAATGGGGGAACTTGTGATGATTAAGCCTGCAACAATGGAGTTTGTTTCACTATCGAACGGAGAAACGATTGCATATCAGGAAGTTGGAAGGCGAAATACAGATATTCTTGTACTCATTCACGGGAACATGACATCGTCACAACATTGGGATTTAGTTATTGAAAAGTTGCAAGATCAATACCATATTTACGCTCTTGATTTAAGAGGGTTTGGACAATCAACGTATAATCAATCGATAGATTCATTACAAGACTTTGCAGACGATGTAAAATTATTTATCGACGAGTTAAAACTAGAGAAATTCTCATTAATGGGCTGGTCAATGGGCGGTGGCGTTGCGATGCAATTTACAGCGAATCACCCAACTTTTGTAGAAAAGTTAATTTTAGTAGAATCAGTAGGAATGAAAGGTTACCCAATCTTTAAAAAAGATACGAATGGGCAGCCGATTGTATCAAGTTTAGTAAAGACGAAAGAAGAAATTGCGCAAGATCCAGTACAAATTGCTCCAGTATTAGACGCGATAAAAAATATGAACAAACTATATTACCGTACAGTATGGAATCTATTAATATATACACATAATCAACCTGAACCGGACCGTTATGAAAAGTATTTAGATGATATGTTAACGCAACGTAATTTCGTAGATGTGAATTATGCGCTCATTACATTTAATATTTCAGATGAACATAATGGGGTTGTAGAGGGAAGTAAACAAATTCATCGTATTAAAGCGCCAACACTCGTCATACAAGGCGATAGAGATTATGTCGTTCCGCAAGTAGTCGGTGAGGAATTAGCGAAACATTTGCCAAATGCAGAGTTGAAGGTATTAGAAGATTGCGGACACTCGCCGTTTATTGATTGTTTAGATGTATTTATAAAACATGTAGAGAATTGGTTAGAACAGAAATAATCCCCGAAATGAACAGTATTGCATATACTATAACATTTGTATGTTAAAGGGGAGATTATCAATGCATCAACCATTTTTCATCGCTTATTCGCCATATAATCATTACGCATATACAAAAATGATGATAAAACCGCTGTATATGCAAGTTTCGCCAGCTGTAGTTCCTTTACAAATGCAATATCCGCAGCCACCAATCGCTAACGCACAGCAATACTTATATGAAACTGCTTTTTATAAACATCCATACTTTAAGCAATTTCATAACAATGTGAAAGCACAAGTTTGGGAAGGATAAGGTAACAAGCTAAAAGATTCATTCTTTTAGCTTGTTTTTTATTGCGAATATTCGTACACGCATTTGCAGAAACAGTTTATAATGAAAAGTGGAAGCGTGAGAAGGAGAGGGAAAGGGATGTCAATGCGTTTTACTTTTTGGATTATGGTTGGGATTGTAGCAATCTCGGGTTTATCACAAGGAATGCTCTTACCTGCCATTGCAATGATTTTTGAACAAGAAGGGGTTAGTTCAAGTATTAATGGTATTCATGCGACGGCATTGTACATTGGGATATTAGTCATTTCGCCGTTTCTTGAAAAACCGATGCAAAGGTTTGGAATGAAGCCGATTATTGTTATAGGTGGGTTTCTCGTTATTATTTCATTATTCTTTTTTACACAAACATTTTCGTTTTGGGTATGGTTTATCCTTAGATTTCTAGTTGGAGTCGGAGATCATATGCTTCATGTCGGAACACAAACGTGGATCACGACAACATCAGACCCAAGTAAAATAGGGAGACAAGTATCGATATACGGTGTATTCTTCGGAATTGGTTTTGCCGTTGGCCCGTATTTAGCAAGCACTGTGCAGTACGGTCTTGCAACGCCATTTATTATATCTACTATACTTTGTCTAATAGGTTGGCTTTTACTACTTCCAACAAAAAATGCATTCCCAGCGCAAGATGAAAGAGAAGCGAAGAGTGAATCATCATTTTCTCGTTATAAACAAGTTGTTGGATTAGGATGGATTGCACTGCTAGGACCACTTGCATATGGCGTACTTGAAGCAATGCTAAACAGTAACTTACCAGTATACGCACTTCGTAAAGGGTGGTCTGTTTCAGATGTATCCTTCTTATTACCAGCATTTGCCGTTGGGGGTATTATTACACAAATTCCGCTCGGTATATTGAGTGATAAATACGGAAGGGACCGTATATTAACGTGGACGTTTAGCATAAGTACGGGCATTTTTCTACTTGCCGCCGTATTTGATCAATATTACTGGATCGTCTTTGCCTGCATGCTTTTAGCGGGTATGGTTATTGGATCGTGCTTCTCTTTAGGGCTTGGATTTATGACTGATTTATTACCGAGACATTTACTACCGGCAGGTAATATATTATCCGGAATCGCTTTTAGTTTAGGAAGTATTATGGGACCTGTATTAGGCGGCGTATTTATAGAAAAAATACAGTATACAAGCTTTTTTATTGCGGTTATGATTATAATGGGAATTCTCGCAATGTTATATATGGTCTACATGAAAAATCAATTTGCATCAAGAAAAATAGAAAGTAGGTTAGGGCATGACAAAACAACCTAATAAAAAGAAATTTGAAGTACTTGAAAATGAAACAATTACAGACTGCTTAGCACGTATGGAACAAGAAGGCTACGCTCCGTCTCGTCGTATGGAAGAGCCAATCTTTCATGAAGTAAAAAAAGACGGCAAAACAGTAGTTGAACCGTGCGGTAGGAAGATTGTTTTTGAAGGGAAATTGAAGTAATCCAATAACAAATTCTCTTTATAGTATAGAGCCATCCAATAGTTGGGTGGCTTGTTTTTTTATTAATCAATGCAGGAATTGAATAGAATGAATCTCTCGTTCATTTCTCCTAATGGGCTTCTTTATATGGGACAAAAGATTGCTACTTTTTTCGTATATTGGTAAAATAAGTTCTTGGGTCTTACTTATTGTTATCGGTATAATGTTTGTCGCTTGAATGAAAGAAATTAGTTACAAAAATTTCGCACTATGTAAAGGGGTACAGCAACGATCCCTTTTTTGGAGGCACTTTAAACATAAAGCGAGAGAAGAGGCTATATGAACGATTCTCCTATCTTGTTTAAATATTAAACGAGTTATTGCAATTGGAATAGGTATATCAAACTAGTCGACATCCTGATGGATCATCTTTTTCTAGTAACCTATCACTTCTGATGGAATCGATAGATTGCTAGAAAGCGGAAAACAATTATTAGTATATTCCGAAGCAGGTGTAACAGAGTGTCCTTCCATAATTAAGGGTAAAACCAAAATACGTTGTTTTAAAGAATGATTTGTTAGAACTGGTTATAAGGAATAAAACAGAAAAGAGGATCACATGTTAGATACTTTACAGAGAAGTAAAAAGTTTTTTTTAGTATGTCTTATTTTTTTAGTGCTTTTAACCGCTTGTGGTAATACAGATGTTAAGACGTCTAAAGCTTCATTACCACCGGCTGAATCCAATATAGATACATCATTAAAAGCACCGAATTGGGTAGAGAAAAGTCCTATCCAACAGTCTCCTAATTTTACGGAAGATAAAAAAGTACAATCGGTTGTGAATTTAATAGCTACGGGTGATAATTTATATCATGACGCAGTAATTAAAGATGGCAAACAAAAAGACGGTTCATATGATTATAATTATATTTATGAAAATATCAAAAAAGCTGTTAAATCAAGTGATCTTGCTATAGTGAACCAGGAGACTCCGATTGCCGGAAATAATTTAAAAGTACAGGGATATCCGACTTTCAATACACCTGAAGAAGTAGGCCAATCTTTAGTGGACACTGGATTCAATATAGTGACGCAAGCGACAAATCACGCTATGGATATGGGTATTAAAGGTGTTGCGAATACAAGAGAATACTGGAAGAAATATCCGGATGTTATCCCGGTAGGTATTAATGAGAGTCAAAACGAGCGTAATGAAATAAAAACGATTACAAAAAATGGTATTCGTTTTGCGTTACTCAATTATACATATGGTACGAATGGAATTAAAATTCCAGCTGATAAGTCTTGGGCTTTAAATTTAATTGATAAAAAAGCGATACAAAATGATGTGGAAAAGGCAAAGAGTAGCTCTGATATGGTGATTGTTATGGTGCATTGGGGAGTAGAATATACCTCAACACCTTCAAAGCAACAAAAAGAAGTTGCTCAATATTTAACAGATTTAGGTGTAGATGTAGTAATTGGAAATCATCCACATGTAATTCAACCAATTGAGTGGAAACAAAATAAAGATGGACATGAAACGCTAATCTATTATTCTCTTGGAAATCTTATTTCTGCGCAAGAAAAACTAGAAACATTGGTTGGAGGATTATCTTATGTACAATTTGTTAAGTATGAAGATAAAACTTTTGGTATACGACAAGCGGCAATCGTACCGACAGTAACCGACTATGCTGATGGTAAGAAACAATTTAAAATTCAATTTTTAAAAGATTATTCGGATGAAAATTCTAAAAAACATGGAATTAAAAAATTTGTCGGCCCCGTTTCTTTGAAGGATTTCAAGGAGATTCCTAGAGACGTGTTGGGAAATTGGTATAAAGACTAATAAACAAAAAGGGAATGAGATACAATTAAAAAATTTATAATTTTAGCATTGGTATTAGCAATGGGATGGAGTCTTGCTGCTTGTAGTGGAAAGCAAACATCTCAGGCAACTACTAATAATAACGATAAAAATAAAAATGAAATACATGCGAAGAAAAAAGATGTTTTACCTATCTCTGATGTTAATGATTGGAGAATTATCCTTGTAAATAGAGAGCATATGTTATCAAAGGAACTAGGAATTGAATTAACAAGTATCACCCAAAATGCGAAGCCAAATATGAAAATAGATAGTAGAATTGCAACTTCCTATCAGGATATGGTAGCAGCTGCAAAAAAAGAGGGAATCAATCTTTATTTAAGATCAGGTTATCGAGCTATAAAATTACAACAAACTTATTATGATGCTTCAGTTAAAAGCTATAAATCTCAAGGCTTGTCGGATAAAGAGGCTAGTGCTAAGGCATTGGAATATCTTCAGTATCCTGGTGCAAGTGAACATCATACTGGATTAGCGTTAGACATTATTTCAGTTGAATGGCAAAATACTGTAGAAGATTTAAATGCAAAATTTGAAACTACCGATGCATTCAAATGGTTAGATAAGAATGCTGCAGAATATGGATTTACTCTCCGCTATCCAAAAGATAAAGAGAATATTACTGGCATTAAGTATGAGCCATGGCACTATCGTTATGTAGGAAAAGAAGTTGCTGTTTATCTAAAAGAAAAAGGGTTAACTTTAGAAGAATATAACGAAAAAATTAAGTCTGGTAAGTAAAAATATGCTTTAATTTTATTAAACATTATGCACTGCTACAGGAAAAGGTGAATCTGAGGATGTGTTAACCTTCCGCCTAGTATTGTAAAAACTGAGTATGATAATTTGAGCACGTATGAACCAGTTATCGTGTAAAAAGATGTATGTATTAAGAAATTAAAGTTAAGGATCTGATATTCATATCAGATCCTTTTTCTATCGTTCTTTTAAGAGCGACTGAGCCAAAATATTGGAATGAATATAAAAATAAAACAGCCCAAGGAATAGTAAAACGAATCCGGGAGTCTACTCGTACGCTTCATTGGGATTATCCAGAAATAGTTGTTGATGAAATAAGAAAGAATGGGTCTTACTCTCAAGCAAGAATTTAATATGAATGAATTGGATAAAAGGTAGTAATAAAAAACACTGCGCCTGGCAGTGTTTTTTATTATTTCTGCACATAAATACATTGTCATATTGATTAAAGTTTCACTTTATTGAAGAAAAATGCGAAAGCCATTCATAAAATATGGAAATGTTAAAATCCCTTTGATAAAATAGCAATATGTAAAAATAATTATTTGTTAATTCTTAATGTAATGAATATTCATGTTTAAATATACGAATTTAACTACATAGTTATTGTGCTAAAGGGGGAGAAAGATGTTAGATGAATTGTACAATGCTTTTTTAAATGCGTCTGGTTTTACAGAAAGTGCGAGGAAACGAGATCGGTATGATGATTTACATGATTATTTAAAAGATAAAGAAAGAGAGTTAAAGCAATTCATTCAAGAGGTTGAATCAGCGAAGAGAGATTATGAGAGTAAAAGTAATGGCTTAGAAGCTAATAAAATTCCGGCAGTTGAATTTGAACAAAAACGTCATGAAAAGGATGAAGACTTAAATACAGTATTATCCTATTTTAAAATTGCATTAAGCGATATTGGATCTGCAAAAAGTACAGCTTATGCAAAGTATTTGGAATATAAAGCGAAAGCAGAATCGGAGAAAGCGTCAGCATATGCCGCAGCGACCAAGGCTTTTGAAGAAAAGAAAAAGGAACTTGAAAATCTTATCCATTAAGCATACAAAGAATGTGGGGGAACTAACATGAGTGGTAAAGAGGTTGAAATTATAGGAAGTAACACTGCAAGTGCCATTTCTTACGCACAAAACATTGAAAATGGTATGAAGGATTCTTTAAACCAAGCGAAAGACTTAAAAGCATATGTCACAGGTGCGAAATGGAATGGAAAAACGAGAGATGCATTTTTAAGTTATCTTGATTTAATCATTCAATATAATTCAGAAATGGTAGAGGCATTTGAGGGGCATACGAAAGCTTTGAAAGAGTTAGATAAAAGCATCCAAACGTACGGAGATAGATCGGAAGTAAGAGCGATAAAACAACTGTGATGGAGAAACGAGGGATAAAAGAATGGGGAAAGAAATGAGTTTTGCACCTGCTGAATTATATGTTCTCGCAGGTGCAGCTGGGGTTACCGATATATTTGGATTGCCAAACCGTGACGCAATTATTTTACTTGATGCAGAATGTGTCACGAAAGCAACTACGAGTTTAAAAGAAAAAGGCCTACTTACAAGTGAAAATGGAATTACCCCTGCAGCTTTTCAAATAATTGAACTATTAAAGGAATATGAAAATTGTCATGAATACACGAGAATGAATAATGTATTAATTGGCTTTTTGAAAGAGGATAAAGACCGAGTGGCTGTATTAACGGAAATAGAGCCAAATAAAAAATACGAGATCGACTACATACCAAAGCCAGACGTATATTTTTCCTTATTAACACGCATCCCTTTCTTATTGAGAGAACCGAGGGAAATAGAAGATACATTTTTCTCAAAGAGAATGACAGAAGAAGAACAACAAACATTTGAGGAAAAAGATTTATCAAATAAAGACGTTATAGCGATAGAAACGTATACGAGGCCTCGAAGTAATAAAGGAGGAAAATGGGAATGTTTCTTATATTTTACTGAACGAGAAGATTTCGTTCAAATAGATGTAGATCGTAATCGATATGACTGGGTGAGCCTCTATGCGATTAATAAGAAATTGTATGACGTGTTAAAAATGCCATATAAAAAGTTAATTGACCCGAGACAATTCTCGTTAGGAGGTATTCAATAATGCAAGTATCAATGGGAGATAGTGGTTCTGGTGGTGGAGAAGAAGTATTAGTTAATTTTCAAGAACTACTTGATATAGTAATGAAGTTAGAAAATATATATAAAATCCATGTAGACGTCATTGGAACGAATATTGAGAGTTTATTAAGCTGTGATTTTTATCAAAAAGGTGAAGCGATGAGAGTAATTGAAAAATATCCTGATATATTACACAAAACACTAGAATTGGCTGAACACTATTCTAGGTCAGCGACAGTTGTAGGGAATGTATGTGTAGAAATGCTTGAAAAGGACGAACAATTACGTGAAATATTAAGTAAGTTGTAGAAATCACCATACGGCTGGGGGGATGAAAACGAGATGGATGTGAAATATAGACCTGAACCATGGCAAAACATGGGGGATGGTATGAATCGAATTACAAAAGATGCACTCATGAAATTACGGGAAGCAAATGAATCATTAAAAAGAATTGATGGAAGAATACGAGATTTAGACTCGGATGGTAGTATCCATTTTAATCCTAAAGATCAATCGCAAAAAATCGGGGAATTACTTGATAGTTATACGACATTACAAAAATATTGCGGAGAAGCAGGGCAATTAGTCTCTGAACATATAGATAAACCTTTTTTAGTAGAAATGGATAAATTCGCTCAAAAAATGAGAGATACATCTATTCTCAGTTTTGAAACAAATAACCGAATTGGCTCTACAACAACGACAGTATTACCAGGTGCGCATGCAGGCTACGGAAGTGTACCACAAACAATACAGAAGAAGAAAGATAAAATAACAGTAGAAGATATTTTTAGAGATTCACCTGCATTTGATAACGTACTGAGAGGGGAATACAAAGAACTAAAAAAACAAAATCCAGATGCAAAATTAAATTATGAAGAATACAAGAAAGTAGTCCCATCCACACGAGGATTTGAATACAAATCGATAGAAGATGAACAGAAAAAACTAGAAATGGTGCGAGACATAGGAATAGGCGTAGGGATCATCATCACAACAATCCTTTGTCCACCACTCGGGGCCGCTGCCGCAGTAGTATACGGAGGTGTACAAATAAAAAGTGGTATCGACGGAGAAGACTGGGGAACACACCGGAAATTGAGCCAAGAAGAGCGGGTAGGAAACATCATTTTTGGCGGATTAGATGCAATCCCAGTTGTTGGAGCGGTAGGAAAAGGAGTAAAAGCATTCAAAGGGACGAGTGAATTAGCTGATTTAGCCAAATTATTAAAATTCAAAGAAGGAATGCCTGGTTTTAATCCAAATTTGGGTGGAAATGTGGTACAATCGCTTAAGGAAAATAAGACTTTAAAAAATGCACTAGATGCTATGAAAAATACTCCTATTCCAGTAGCAGTTAGGACGGTGGATACTGGAATAGGAATGAAGCTTCCTTATATAGAATCTTCAACTGTTGGAGAAGTAGCTGGAAAGTTTTCAAAGGCAAGTACGGCAGCTAAGGATGACGCTTATCAACTTGCTAAGGGTAGTGGTGGTAGTAACGCAAACCCAAACAAAATTAAACTAACCCCGGAAAGAGAAAAATACTATCGAATAAAAATAGATGAAGCCAAAGCACGGGGGGATTACAAGGAAGCAGATAACATTAGGTATAATCGTCATTGTGAAGAAACAAAAGAGCCTTTAGAACGTAAAGAGTGGGATGTTAAGCGTGAAAATTTAAGGAAAAGTCAAGAGCGTGGAAGAGAAGAAGAAATAAAAGGAAGAAAAGCTTTGGGAGAACACCTAAATCGTACATTAGAGGACAATAACTCCGGCAAGGTTGTTACGTATACATCCAGTGAAGGGCATCTTACGCGTCCAGATAGTATAGGTCGTAATGCTAAGGATGAAATCGATTTAGTTCATGATCACAAACACAAAATAAGTGACAAAGAACACGTTATTCATAATGACAGTCAAATGCGAGCTGAAAGAGAGATGCTCGAAGATAAAAATGGAAGTCATATTGTGACAATATCAAGCGATAAACCCGATTTGAATGGGATTCCTCCTCATCCAAGACCAAGTGGGCCTTTGGGTAAGGATAGTGATGTTTACTACACTGATCCAAATAGCGGTAAAGTGACTCATAAATGGGAGAACAATACACGTTTACCTGGTGGAGGTAGGTGGAAAAAGCTGTGAATAAAAATTATTATGTGACTATATTTTTTAATATTAAGGGGGATATACATGAAACCAGATTTTTTCACAATTACAATGTATCCTACAGTATCTTTTAACGAAGAAGAATTATTAGGTCGTCTTTTGGATGTGTTTGAGTCAAATGAAAAATTTGCTCCTACTCATTGGGGCAACTGTGAAACGGTACGGGTAGAATATAACCGTCAGGAAATTCTGGAAAAAGTAGTTTCAGAGCGTATAGTATCAGAAGTTTACCTGTATCGTGATAAATCTGTGAACTACACAGGACGTTTTCAAGTTAACTGGAGCCATCGTTCATTTTTAGAGTTTGAGTTTCATAAATCAATACCTAAAAAATTATGGTCTGCTTTTTTTGAGTTATCTGATCAAATCGCAGAAGCTGCGAAACCAAGTTACGGAGTAACTCAAATTTTTTGGCCTTTATCATATCCGTGGAATACCGACCGTGAACGTTTACAGATGTGGATGGAAATATCTTCCCAGCCAATACCGGTTAGGTTTCTTCCTAACGGTCCCTTAGGGATAGGCGCTAGAACATACTTTAGTGGTCATATTTTAGAAATGTTTGATAAGGAATTATTACAAAATAGTCCAGCTGTGGTATCTGAGCTAGATTGGGGTGGGCTTTGTATTGATATTTTAAATAATCCATTAGGGAGTGATAGTGATACATTACTTGATAATTGGCTACAAGTAATGAAGTATTTGGAACCAGCACAAGTAATGGCTATACCAAGTTTTGATGAAGATCAAATGGGTGTAACTTATTCTCCAAATATTGCTTGGAAGGACTATCTGAAAAGCTAAATGAAAGGAGATCGTAATAATGAATGAGAATGGTAATGATAGAATAAGAGTCATGGAAATATTAAATAGATCTCAATACAATGATGAGGTTATAGATGGACTAGATATGAGTGATTTAGATCTTACTTTTTCAGATTTGTCAGAGGTGATGGCAGAGGGTATCATGGCAAAACAAGTCCATTTAAGAGCTTCTTCACTAATGAGAGCATCTTTTTTTGATTGTGATTTTGAGTTTGCTGATTTCAGGAGCTGTAATTTAGAGGAAATACATATTGCAGATTGTAGATTTGGTGAAGCTAATTTCTCTAAAGCCAATATGAAATATGCAAAGGTAAATATAAGTAGTTGTTTTGAAACATGTTTTGATGAAGTTGATTTTTCATATGGAGAATTAGTTGGAACGATATTAAATCATGCTACTTTTCGCCATGCAAATTTGGCAGGAATCAATGCGGAACAGGCTGATTGTACAGGAACAAATTTCAGCAACGCGAATCTTACAGAAGGTAACTTTGAAAAAGCATATTTAGAAGATGCTAATTTATCAGAAGTAAACGCTAGAAATGCAGATTTTACTGACGCAGATTTAACGGGAGCGACCCTTTTAAATGGTGATTTTACGGGCGCGAATTTTACCGGTGCTAAACTTGACAATGTAGTTTGGACAGGAGCAAAGGTAGAAGGAGCCAAATTTGATGAAAATGTGAAGGAACAAATCTTAAAAATGATTTAAATATGATGGGGATTATATACATTTGAGCACTCGAAAACCTATGATTGGTAGCGGGTGCTTTTTTCTTAGAGATATTAGAGATTGATAAATAAGTGAAAATCAATATAGATTATTTTTAAGGATTGTTAGATAGATTAAGTCGTGAAAATTATATAATTGAAAATACATTAGCAAAAGGTGTGGACTCCGTAACCCCATTCGTAAAAGGTGTAGAAATACTGCTAGATGGAAGTGTCGCTAGAACTGGAACGAACTATAGCGGGAAATTCCAAGAAGCCCATGATGCCTCAAAGGCGAGTATTCAGAGTAGGGTCTCGAATTTGGAGAGTGGTGGGGTTAAGGGTACGGGTAAGGTTGGTTACTAAGGATGTAGACAAAATTGATTATGGAGCTTATTTAAAAAAGAATATAGGAGATCCTCCAAAAGATATGTATGATCCGCATGCGCATCATATTGTATTTAAAAAGGGAAATGGAAAAGCCCAAAAAGAATTAGTTAAAGAGGGGCAAGAGATATTAAAGGAATATGATATTGATCCGATTTTAGGACTTGAAAATCTTGTTTGGGCTCCCAATAGGGTTAAAGGTCAGCATGGTATTGAAGCGCTTAGAAATGTTGTTGATAACCTAAAAAAAGTAAGAGATGCTGGTGGAGATAGAGATGATATATTAGAAATGCTTAATAAACTTGGAGATATTGCAAAAAGGAGGAAGTAATTAAGATGGATAGTAAGCAGGTTGCAAAAGAAATCAGGTCATCTATAAAAAATGGCAATGTTGAAGAGGTGGCTGAATTAATTGGTTCTAATAAAGAACTTTTAAATATGATGACACCTTTTGGGACATGGCTTCATGTTGCTGCTTCTAGAGGAAAGTTGGATATAGTAAAAAAACTAGTAGAACTTGGGTCAAATATAAATACGTTAGGTGGTGTATATGGTGGTGGAGCATTAAACGAAGCTGCTTCTGAAGGGCATATTGATATAGTAAGATATTTATTGTCATGTGGAGCTGATATGGACACAAGTGAGCCCGAAAGGAATCCATTGTTTGGTGCAATTAGTAATGAGCATGTTGATATTGCAAAACTGTTAATTGAGAGTGGGATAGATACAAAAGTTAAATATAGTGGTGAATCCATGAAAGATATAGATGCATTAACTTTTGCAAGGGAACAGGGTCAATTAGAAATTGTAAAGTTATTAGAGAACCAAAAAGAATTGAATACTACTATAACCGAAGTAAATGATAATAATCAAGATTATCATGATGAAATCTTAGAGCATGTAACTAAATACTTTGGAACTATCCAAAATACTATAATTGAGATTGTTCCTGGTAGTAAAGTTTCAGTCAATATCCATATAATTTCTCCGTCAATGAATAAAGATTTTGTAACTATGGTAACTACAGGTATGAGTGATGTACCTATGGGTTATTCAAATGAAGAAAGCGAGTTTAAATATGCAGAATTGTTATTGAAATTGCCTTCGAGTTGGGTAGTTGGGAAAGAGAATATGGAGGACAAAAACTATTATTGGCCTCTTGAATGGTTAAGGAAAGTAGCTCATATTCCACATATTTATGATGGATGGCTTGCTGAAGGAGTTATTCTTCCAAATGGAGAACCCCCACAACCATTTGCATCGAATACAAAATTATCATGTATAATGGTATGTCGTCCCAAAGAATTCGGACTAGATAGAGTTCAAGTTGAACAAGGAGATATAAATATTTATACACTTGTTCCTATTTATGAAGAAGAAAGAAATCTGGCGTTAGAAAAGGGTTATGAGTACCTACTTAAAAAAATGAATGAGAAAGGTATCTCAGATGTTTTAGATATAAACAGGGTAAATGTTGGTTTATAGTAAGAATTATAGATATTATTTAACGTAATAATGCTACGTTAGACAGGCCGATTATAGTCAGATAACACTATGATTGGTCTGTTTTTTTGTTTATTTAACTTAGTGCTTGCTTGTTTTACAAGAGAAGAAGAGTACTTTTTTGATTTTAGAACGAAAAGTGAAAAGAGAATTATAATTTTATAAGTGCACTAAGGGTACGGGAGAATCCAGATTAGAATATTTGAGAGGGAAATATGGCAAATTAACTTCTGAACAGCTCCATGCTAATATTAATGAAAGGGCCGGTATTGCATTTCCGCAAAGGTCCACTAGGAGTCAACTTAAAAATGGAGGTTATATTGTTGAAGATGTTGACTTGTATAAAAAAATGAGTCCAAATAAGAATCGTGCTCTAGGTTTTCAGAATACAAAAAATGATGGATTGTTACAAGCGCATCACGCAATACAAGATGAATGGGCTAAAACAAGCGGTAATAATTATAGCAGTCGACAAGCACCATCAATATTACTCAAATCTACCTCTGGTGAACCACATGCTATAATATCCGCTCTTCAAAGAGCTAGAAGAAGGAATGAAGGTTTTAGTACGGATATAATATACGAATTTAATATTAGCTATAAAGAAATGATTGAAGTGGGTGTAGATTTAAAAGTAGCAAAAAAAGTAATGCGAGAAGCATATAGATATTTTGATGGATTAGGAGGATTTAAATGATAAATGTTCAAAAATTGTCGACTTATGAATTATATTCTCCAGTTGATGAAAATGAAATTAAAAAAATTGAAGAGGAAATGGGATTAATACTCCCTAATGCTTATAAACAATTACTAAAGCATACAAATGGTTTTGTGTCCGATAATGGAGTCGTTATATTTGGAGTGGATATAATAGATGAAATGAATAAAACATATGAAGTCCATGAATATGCAAAGGGTTATGTTGCTGTAGGAAGTAATGGTGGAGGCAAAATACTGTTAATGACTGCAAATGAAAACGCAACAGAGTTAGTACAAGTTGATTCGGGGATTATGGATCCGAATTATGCAACCACAGTAAGTGAGAATTTAATACAGTGGATAAATGACGGAGCGATAGATATTGACTGTGTGGACGAAGAACAGGAAGTGTTTAAGGAAAAACTGTGTAATCTTATATTGGTAAGTCCACCAGTAGGAGGGGCTATGGATTTAAAGAAAATACAAGAGGTATTTATCATCAAAAAGGGATTGTTTGACTTATTAAAAGGATCAAAACAATTACCATTCGTGTTAATGAAAGACATACCTGTTGAGTTGGCTTTAAAAAACATAGAACTGTTAGGCGAATTAGGGGATATATTGAAAATATCTAGTACTGATTAACTGATTTTAGGGCTTAAAATAGAGGGTATTTGAATTAAGAACCGTTTAATACAATTATTAATTCAAAATAATATTGTTGGAAAATTGCTATTGGTTCCGTGTATGTCTTATATAATCAATAAATTAAACTCTTAGAAAATATTATTTGAATTTAGAGCACTTGATTGTCGACTAAAGGCAACGAGTGCTTTTTTATTAGATAGACATGGATCATCAAGTACCTGGTAAAATGCAGTTAGTAGTGTCTAAAACGCATAAAGTTAACCATTTAGGTGGAAATGCATTATGGGGGGATGGAATCAGATGAGTAAGGTACAATGGAGATCACCAGATGAACCTATTATACGAGAAGATGTAAAGAATGTTGAACAGGAATTGAACATTAATTTTCCTTTAGATTATATAGAATGTGTGATGAATAATAATGGAGCGCATGTTAGTCCAGAGGTGTTTGAAGTTGAAGGGAAAAGAAAGGTTTTTGGAACGTTATTAAGTTACGATATGGAAGATGATGAAAATATTATGGAAGTATTTGATGATTACAAGGATACACTACCAGCAGAATTAGTTCCTTTTGCTTTTGACCCAGCGGGAAATTTAATATGTTTTGACTATAAAAATGACAAAAATAACCCTGTTGTGGTATTTTGGGAACATGAAAATGCTGGTGAAAAAGAAATGTTGCTGCGAGAAGAAGGATTAACAGAAGAACAAGTGGAAGAACGTGCAAGAGAGAATGTATTTTACATTGCAGATACATTTACTGATTTTTTAAATAAATTACATGATTAAAAAAATAAAGTTTATGTGAAGTGGATAGAAAAAATAATAGGGTGTTTGAAAATTGATACTCCATGATGGTTGTACCATCATGGAGTACTGTGTGCAATGATAGAATAGAAAACGAAGTACGAGCTTAGGCGAGATGACATTTTACTGTGTGATGAATATAAACGCATGGAATGTATATTAAATTAACGAACTCGTACAAACTCGTAAGTTTTAACGTAGTAGTTGTCATGACATGTAAAAGGTGTCATACTGTTACTACAAAACTTACCAATTTATGCTACTTAAAAATAGATGAACTTAAAGTACTCGATTGTCGATTAAAGGCAACGAGTGTTTTTTTGCGTTTTAGCGTAGAAATTTAACAGAGCACTATAATTTTATTATGTAAACTTTTTACGTGATTTTTTATACAACTAAAGAGAAGAAAAATGTTCACTATTACTTTCATTTCTGTTATGAAAATTCTACAATAGAAAACAGAACATATATTTGGTATAATCAAAACATACTATATGAAACGATGTACATGAGTTTGAGATTTATGAAAAAAGGTAAGCAATACATAATAATAAATACGCTATAGGATTCAGTTCATATTATACAAATCAATCGTTAGAAAGGAACAGATGTAATGAATCAAATTTCATTTGAAGATTTATTTGAAGAAGAAAAAGAAAAGGTGGAGGTAGCTGAGGTATGTAAGGTACCAGCCCCTTTATCACCATTACAAAAAGATATTTTAGAATTAATTGATTCTGAAGAAATAAGTGCGCTTGAGCTATGTGAACGATTAATACGATCTGGTAAAATACCCGATGAAAGATTCACTACGAATAAGCCTAAAGCATATGGACAAGTATGTTTACTATTAGAAGGTTTTGTTACAGAAGGAAAACTTATTTTTATCAAAGATGATGAGAAAAGAGATAGGGTATATAAATTGAAAGAAGAAGTTTGAGATGTATAGTGGGAGATGAATGATTGGTTCCCTTTAACTTGCAGCTCCGTTAGTCTAGTAATGTCCACTAAAAAGGTGTCAATCTCTCCTAGATTGACACCTTCATACTTTTAACACCTTACATACTTACGCTTGAAACCAAGTCTTCCTCTATCAAGTTCTTTCTGAATACTTTCAGAAGCATTTAACAAACTGCTTTTTTTATTATCACGTTTGACTTCAACTATACCAACTTCTTTTGCAATCTCGACTGCTTTTTCATGTAGTGGTACATATGAGATTGCCACAGTGTTTAGGAAATTATTCATAGCGGATTTTGTTCGTTCTGGAGAATGATGAATTGTATCTTTCACCATTTCAAGCATATCGGAAATTTTACTTTCGGAAAACTCATTGTCTTTGCGATTTCCTAATAGCCAACAGTAGCAACTCCAGCCGGCAGACATTTTAAGCTCGTCCCCACTTGCAATCCATTTATCAGCAACATCTTGTGCGATATTTGACTCTGATAAAGTTACTGCCACCACATAATCGGATAGCATATAAAAATATGCCCCGTCTATCCAGCGATCAAAATCAGACTCACTCATAGCTTTTGGATCGGCAATAATACCTGCAAAGTACATAGCATCGTAGTTGCCTGTGGCATAAAGTTCTTCAGCTAATTCTTGATTTAATTTTATTTTTTTAGCGATTGGTTTCATAGCACCTGTAGCTACTCCGAATACTGGCTCATGCGCACCGTTAGATATGTATATTTTTTTCGTTCGTTCCTTACTTAGAGCTTCAAGTTCTTGCATAACTGTTTTAAGATCCATAGTTGTGCAACTTCCTTTCATCATGTAAAAGCCTTTTTAAACTTTTCGTATTTCATATGTTAATACTAATTGTATTCAAGAGGTATGTCTACTTTCTAAAAGTATCGAAACCGGTTAGTAATTTTGAAGGCTTTGATTTTGTAACTGCAACAAGCTATCTATAATGGTAAGAAGGTCACTGTAAGGTAAGGAAGAATGAAAAGTATGTATAGTTTTTCCAATAAATATTTGGTATGATGGTGAATGGGAAAAATATACAAGTTGTTAGTTTTTCAAAAAAGGGGGATTGAATTGAAAAGAACACCTGAATTTGTATTAGGTTTAATTGGTGGCATTTTGGGAATTATTATTTCCATAATATTAATAGTTGTAGCGTTTAATATTATGGAAGGTGTTGATTACGAACTTTTAGCTTATTACTCTATTATTTTAACGGTTCAAATAGGATTGTTCATTTTATCGTGTTTAGTAAACAAGGTTAATAATAAAGTTTATGGAGTTTGTATGATTGTGATTCCTATAGTTATGTTGTTTATGTCATTATTCTTTTTACTTATTCCGACAATTTTACAAATTATATCTGGTTCATTTGCATTTAGGACATTAAAGTTAGAATCGAATGTAAGCTAAATATAATTATCAACGTCTGAATATTCGGTTTTTTAAACATTTTCGTTTGCAGTTCAAATTAACATAAAGTACAAAGTTGTACGCTTTAGGAGGAGAAATAGATGATTATTTGGTCTGGTTGGGGTTTTTTGGTCGCAATTATTGTAATTATTAATACTCTTTTGGGTAAGGCTATCTTTGGATCTATAACGGGGGACGCTACATATTTTCAAGACCATAGTTGGCCAATGGCGGTAATGTTTATTATATCAGGGGTTATGTCTTGGTATTTAGGTAAATATATTAATAAGCCAGATGGGAAAGTTTATATAGATGCCGAAACTGGTGAAAAAGTTATGTTTAACAAAAAGCACTCATTATTTTTTATAAAAATGGAATATTGGGGACCGATTCTAGGAGTTATTGCGATTGTAACTTTAATTACAAGATAAAAAAAGAGGATGGGTATAGCAAGAGTAATCTATTCAAGTAGAAGGAGAAATCAGTCATGAATGCAAAGAAACTACTAGGGGTAGCAGTTCCGGTCATGTTGTTATTTGGTTGTGGAGTTTCTGAGAAAACGAACACTTCTAAACAGGAGAAAACGGAAGAGTCTAAAGTAAAAGAATCGAAGTCTAATAGTAAGAAAGAAAAAGTTTCAAAGGAAGACTATCCTAATAAAGTGTATAAATTAGGGGTAGAGTTTGATAAGTTGTTTGCGGAGCATAACAATATTACAAGAGAGGTTTTTGACGGTAAGAAAAAGAAATCAGATATAGTAGATAGTGTGAAAGAATTAAATAAAGTGTTAGATAAATTTGAGTCGATAGATCCCCCTGCAGAGTATGTAAATCAACAAAAGGATTTTGAAAAAGCAATTGGTTATTTTAGAGAGTCTTTTTCTTTAATAAATGAAGTATTCACCCGAAAAGAAAAAAGAGAAAAAGGCGATAAGACTGATAAAGAGTTAATGGAGAAATCCGAAAAGTTAGTGAAAGAAGGAGATATTTACTGGCTTAAGGCATTCAAAGATCTTGAAGGGGATATTAAAATCGGTGACGGTACAGTATCTGTGAAAGATTTGAAAGAGTTAGATAAGAAAGCTGGAATTAATACGGATAACGTTATGAAGAATGTGAAAGATGGTACGGAATTAATCGGTAATTGGGGATTCAAAGGAACAGACGGTTTCATTATGTCACTTATTCTAAAAGGTGATAAGACATTTGAAACGTATGGTAAAGGTGAGTATCCAAATAAAAAGAATTATATTGAAGGCACTTGGGAATATGATAAGGAAGCTTTTACAATCTATTTACATCTCAATAAACGTTTAGTAGACGGTGTAGAAGATACAATTCAAAAAAAGAAAATAGCATATAAAGTTCAAGATTATGATGGGGAAAACTTGCAATTATTTAATGAGACGTCATTTCATACAATTAAGTATGTGAAGCAAAGTTAAAGTTATGAAGGACTAGGTTTAAATGGCCTAGTCCTTCATTAAAGTGCGAGTATGTAAAGAATATGTTATCTTTCGTTCTGTTTACTTAATATCATGTTATTCTTTAATAGAGTAATAAATGGAGTTTTGCATTAAATATATGAGGTTGGTTACAAATGATAAAGAAATTTACTAGATTCGTATTAATAGTGGTTATCCCAATCAGTCTTATTACAGGTTGTGGGACTGCTGAAAAAACTGAAGCACAAAAGCCGAAAGCGGTACAAACGGAGAAAAAGGACTATATGGATTACTCATATGGTAGCAAAGGTATATTAGTAAGTGGCAAAGCGAAAGAACGGCAACAATACGAGATTGGATATATGGATGATAATAAATTAATTGGGATTGATGAAAATATTGAAGACTGCATTATTTTAGATAATAAAGATGAAGCAGGTCTCATTTGGAAACAAATAGAGCGAGGATCTATTATTGAAGTGCAATACGGTAAGGATCGCAATGATATCGTAGGCGTGCAATTCGTAGGAGATCGTGAGTCATATGAAATTAGTGATAAGTTTGATCGGAATACGATAAATGAGATTGTTGAAAACGTTAAAGGGAATTTGTAATAGATGTATGTCGATAGTATAGGATCTCTTATTATGAAATTGTATGCCAGTTATTTGTCTAAGTTTAAATTGATTATTTTGACGGTATTTGTAATTAGTTGTAAAATAATGTTTGTTGATGAATTTTATAAAAAGTATGTTAGATGAAATTCATCTGTAGGGATGACATATAAATATTTTCTTAATGGGTATAAAATATGGTAATTTAAATATATAAATAAAAAGAAAATATATTAGGAGTACATAGTAGATTCATATTTTTAAAAATTAATGTGACAATAAAGGGAGGTTGAGATACATACACGGTGGGAGTGTGTATGTATTTATTATAATAATGAATAAGACAATCAAACAACAAGTAATCGCACTATCAACAAGTCTAGTGATTTTAGGGAGCACACCTTTATCAGCATCAGCAGAAGAGATCAACAAATCTCAAACTGATCAACTTAATATTGCCCAAGGAGAACACGGAGCGAGCGGATTAAATTATTCTAATTTCAAGTTGGAAGTTCCTGATCATGTACAAATTAACGAAGCAGAAGTATCTGAAAATGAAAAAATGCTTTTAGAAGAATATAAGCATAAACATGATGAAACAGAAGAATTAAACAAAATGCAAGATGCTAAGAAGGGACAAGTAGCAGAAAAGGAAGCTATTTCAAACATTGAAAAGGCATTTGAATCTGTAGATGGTCGAAATGATGGATCTGATCGTCAAATGAAACCTGTTGCAAAGCCAAGAGGTATTCAATATAGTGCACAGAGTACGAAGAAATATGGAACACTTGCAGGAGTTCCATTTGTGGAGTGGATTGTTCCAGCAGGAAATCCTGATATTCGTCCTGCAAATCCGATGAAAGCACGTTACATTACAATCCATGAGACCGCAAATACAGCTGCTGGTGCTAATGCTGAAAATCATGCGAAATATTTATACAAGCAAGCAACTGAAGGCACTTTCCGAACAGCTTCATGGCATTTTACTGTAGATGATAAACAAATTTATCAACACTTACCAACAAACGAAAATGGTTGGCATGCAGGAGATGGAGATGGTTCAGGAAACAGGGAGTCTATCGGTATCGAGATTGCGGTTAACCAAGACGGTGATTACAATAAAGCGTTAGAAAATGCAAAACGACTTGCAGGTTATTTAATGAACAAAGAAGGAATTGGTGCAGATCATATTTACAAGCATCAACAATGGAGCGGGAAAAAATGTCCTGACATTTTAATTTCACGTGGTAATTGGGCTGGTTTCGTACAAGGAATTCAGTGGTATGCAAATATAAATGCGCAGATTGATACGCCTTTACAAGATAAAAATGACTCATTTAATCCAAATGAAAATAATCCAGCTGAACCTAGCATGGAACTAGTGGTAAATGGTAGTGGCATCAATGTACGTAGTGATGCGGGTATTGAACATCGTGTTGTACGTAAAGCTTCAAACGGAGATCGTTACAAAGTATTAGCCGTTAAAAATGGTTGGTATAAAGTAGGTAATGGAGAATGGATTTTCTATGACCCAAGTTGGATTAAAATTAACTACAATGTACCAAAGGAAGAAGTACAAAAGCCTAAGGAAGAAGTACAAAAACCAAAAGATGATATTACAGGTGGCTGGTTTGAAGGGCATATTCGTAAATTAAACAGTCTAGGTATTATGCAAGGCGAAGGCAATGGTGTATTTGCTCCATATCGAAATGTAACGAGAGCGGAGTTTGCGAAATTAATCTCGAATGCTCTTAAACTACCAGAGGGAAATAAGTCATTTGTAGATATTAATGAGGCACATCCATCACTTCATGACGGTATTAAACGTTGTGCAAGTGCAGGAATTATTAATGGTCGTGGTGAAGGGATTTTTGATCCTAACTCACCAATTACTCGTGAAGAAGTATCTATTATGATTGACAAAGCATTACGATATAAAGGAATTACAGGTGAGTTAGTAGCATTACCATTTACAGACAAGCATTTAATAACATACAAAGAATCGGTTCAACGATTATACAGTCTAAAGGTAGTTAATGGTATTGGAAATAATGAGTTTGATCCTCGAGGCACAGCAACTCGTGGTCAGGCGGCTGCCTTTATTGTGAAGATGTTAGATTCAATGCAAAAATAAAAGGAAACTTTAATCAGTGAGGGCCACTCGCACTTACATCAAGCAGTTTATTCACCAAATTTTGAAATGAGAGTTTTACTGCCCACAAATAGCAGAAGAAATTGTATGTAGAAGCTGACATTGGTAGAAGTAAAAAAATAAGAAGAATTTGAAAGGAGCTATCCAAAATAATAATTTGGAATAGCTCCTATTTAGTAGGAAGAACAAATTGTATTTGATAGATTGTAATGTAGAATGCCCTTCCAAGCCCCTTATAAGCCCCTACCAAGTAATAAATCACTAAGAAAAAACAAAAACAAAAACAACTACAAGAACAAAACAAGCGCGAAAAAATGAAACCGGCGTTGTAGTAGTAAAAAAATTGTAATTCGAATGCCAAAACCATTCCCGCATGCCTATCTTTATAATGAAGGATTAAAATTTTCCTATTTACTAGCAAAGAGTGGAGGGAAACATATGGCAGTATACCGTAATGTGCAGGTGAACTTTTGGCAAGATGAATTCATATTAGATTTAACGCCAGAGGAGCGTTATTTTTACATATATTTGTTAACTGGTACGAAAACGAAGCAATGTGGTATTTACATATTACCGAAGCGTGTGGCAGAGCTTGAAACAGGTTACAGTATGGAGACTGTTGAGAAGTTGCTAAACAGGTTTGTTGAGTATGGAAAGATTTTATATGATACGGAAACGAAAGAGGTATTCATAATAAATTGGTTACACTATAACCCTATTTCAAATACGAATGTGGAGAAGTGCGTATTACGTGAGTTAAAGACTATAAAAAGTAATGAGTTCATACATATATTTTTACGTAAATGCCTTGAAGAAGAATACAAGATTCCATTATTATTGCAGCATTTTGGTATGCCAAAAGAAGAGGATAATAGTAGTTCACAAGTAGTTATTGAAGAGAAAGAAGAAGCGGAAGAGATAGAGGTGGAAACCATAGAAGAGGACGTTCCAAATAGTGAAGTTTATAAGTTTTATGAACAAAATATTAGTAGTTTATCCCCATATATTGTGAAGGAATTGAAGAATTGGATACAAAGACTTTCTGGAGAGGAAGTGTTAGAGGCACTTAAAATTGCGTTTGAAAATAATAAGAAAACGTTAGCTTATGTGAAGGGGATTTTGAGGAATTGGTGTAAGAAAGGACGAGTAGATTTTAGTGAAGGAATGCATAGGAGAGAAGTATTTGGTTCGTATGATCCATAGTTTGGATAAGGATTTTTTCTAGTCTAAAAGGTTCTTTTACTATAGAAGCGAATAGTGTGAGAAAGGGGTGGTTATATGGAAGTCGTTATAAAGAAGAAACGAAAAAGGGGAAAAAGAATTTTTATTTGGGCTAGTAGTATCGTTCTTTTGTTAGTTATTTCCGCTGCGATTTTTTTGAACATATATACGCTGAAATCTATGCCAAAGATAGATGGAATGATAAAGCTAGAGGATTTACAACAAGCTGTTACGGTGAAGCGTGATAGTAAAGGTGTACCGCATATTAAATCGGAAAATGCACATGATTTATATTTTTCACAAGGATATGTGCAAGCACAAGATCGTTTGTTTCAAATGGATTTAAGTAGAAGACAAGCGTCTGGTATGTTAAGTGAAGTTGTTGGGGAAGCAGCTGTTGATCGAGATAAATTGTTTCGAACACTCGGTTTACGGCGAGCTGCCGAAGCTTCAGTTAGTCAATATGATGGAGAAGCGAAATATGCCCTGCAGTCATTTGCTGATGGGGTGAACGCTTTTATACGTGAGGCGAAAGAGGAAAAGAAATTACCAGTTGAGTTTACTATATTAGGTTATGAACCTGCTGAGTGGTCAATTGTTGATACTTTAACGATCGGGAAGTATATGGCGTTTGACTTAGGAGGACATTGGCACGGACAGGCATTTCGATATTGGGCGCTGAAAAATCTTCCGAAAGAGCAAGCGAATGAGCTATTTCCTGCATATCCGAAAGATGCTCCTAGATTGCTAGCTGAACTGAAAAATACAAATGTGGACGTAGCACAAAGTTTTTCAAAAACGATAATTCCGCCGGAGTTTAACGGTAGTAATAACTGGGTTGTGAGCGGTGAGAAGAGTGCGTCAGGTAAGCCGATTTTAGCAGATGATCCTCATTTATCTCTTGCGACGCCTTCTATTTGGTATCAAACGAGACTTGAAATGAAAGGTTTAAATGTGAGTGGCGTTATTTTCGCTGGAGTACCAGGTGTTATATTAGGACACAATGACAAAATAGCGTGGGGTGTTACGAATACAGGGCCTGATGTGCAAGATTTATATATTGAGAAGAGAAATCCTAATAATGAAAATGAATTTCTGTATAACGATAAATGGGAAAAAGCTACCGTTGTAGACGAGTCTATTAAAGTAAAAGGCGGGAAGACAATTCCTTATAACGTTACGATTACGAGGCATGGACCAGTAATTTCAGAGTTTGCGGATAAGGGGAAGGAGAAAACGAAAACAGTATTCTCTTTAAAGTGGACAGCTTTAGAACCGTCAGCTGAGTTAAAAGCTGTATTAAATATGAACAAAGCAAAAGACTGGAATGAGTTTGAAACCGCTCTTCAAGATTTTCATACACCAACCCAAAACTTTGTGTTTGCATCAAACGACGGCACAATTGCTTATAAAGCGAATGGAAATATACCAGTGCGTAAAAAAGGTGATGGTAGCTTACCTGTTCCAGGATGGACAGATGAATATGAATGGGAAGGGTATATCCCGTTTGATCAACTTCCAAAAGTAATTAATCCAAAACAAGGGTTTATTTCAACTGCGAATAATAAAATTGTTGATGATAATTATCCGTATCATATTAGCAATACGTGGGCGCAGCCATATAGGCAAATGCGTATTCAAGAATTTTTGCAAGAGAAGGAAAAGTATACGGTGAAAGATTTAGAAGAGTTACAGATGGATCAAAAGAATTTATATGGGAAAGAGTTTACTCCTATATTTTTAAAAGAGTTAAATAAAGCATCTTTAAATGAGGTAGAGAAAGAAGGCGTAGACCAATTAACAAAGTGGAATTTTTACGATAGTAAAGATGAAGCGGCACCATTAATATTCCATTTGTTAATGAAAGAGATTTCAAATACGTTATTTTCAAAAGAAATACCGAAAGATGTACTGGAGTTATTTGAAGGGAAGTCACAAGTTGTTGATGAAATGATTCGAAAAGAAGTAGCGGGAGAAAATAGCGTTTGGTTTACGAAGTACGGAGGTTTCACAAAAGTTGTGCATACATCGTACGAGAATGTAATGAAGAAATTGCAGAAGGAATATGGACCCGATGTTGGAGAGTGGAAGTGGGGCGATTACCATCAACTCGCTTTTACACATCCCATTTCGAAATCATCGAGTATGTTAGCATTACTCGCTTTTAATCGTGAGAAGCCAGTTCCAATTGGTGGGAGCCAAGTTACCGTGCAAGCAGCGAGTTACGGCGAAAACGGCATTGTAAATCACGGGGCGTCTTGGAGATTCATTATTGATACGAAAGATATGTCAAACGGTTATCATATCGTAGGGCCAGGACAGTCGGGCCATTTTAGAAGCGATTGGTATCATGATCAAATAGATGATTGGGTAAATGGCACGTATCATACGACTACATTGAATACGGAGGGGATAGAGGGGAAGGTATTAACTTTGCAGCCGAAGTGATAGTAAGTTCTTATTTGCAGATGGCCCAGCTTTATGAGGTAATACTCCTTCGGCTAATGAAAGTTTTGCTTTATACAAGAGACTCTTACGATTGTAAGAGTCTCTTTATTATGATAATGGATAAAATATCCTTTTTGTAAAGAAGCGACAAGTTTTGACAAAATATTATACAGAGACTTGTTATAATACCTTTTGGAATATTATGTTTATTAAACGGAGGATGAAGTAGTGTACAACAAGGAAAATTTCTTAATAGTTGCAGTGAAATCGAATAGGGGGATTTAATATGAGCGTTAAAGTAATAAGGGCAACAGGGATGATGGGCGGAGCAGCAAGAGTTGCTGTAAAGGTAGATAACGAAGTAGTAATGAAACTTGAGAATAACGAAGAATATACGCTTCCTTTTGAATTAGATGAAGCGAATATTAAAGTAAAACAATTCTTTTTTGGAAGTAAAGAAAAGAAAGTAAAGGATGGCGATGTAGTAGAAATTAAGATAAATAGTATTGCCATGCTATTACTAATAGTGTCAATGATAGCTGTTTTATTCGGTTCGTCAATTGGTATAAATATTGTTGTTTTTGGTGTGATAGGAGCTTTAGTTACGTTAGTATACGGATTGAATAACTGGTTTCGTTTAGAGGTTAAATAATTATTGTATATATATTTATTTCAGTTGATTTACTATACATGGGATGAAAATATTTTTAAGTGGGAAATGGAGAGAATCAGTATGAAGAAAATGGTTGTAATATCTAGTTTGGCGCTAATAGTAGGTTTAACAACTGGTTGTAGCAGTGAAAAAACAAGTGGACCTAAAACAGTATCTGTAAAAAAAGAAAAAGAGTTAGTAGCGAAAGATATTTTTAAAAAAGCAGCTGACGGATTAAAACAAGAGGAATATCTTACATTGACATCTCTTATGTCAATGAAGGGGAGCGGCCAATCAGAAGAAATTAAAATGAAAATACAGATGGAGCCGAAACTGAAGAATTCTAGAGCTGAAATGAAAATAAGTGGTACAGATATTGTAACGTATGAAGTAGATGGAAAGGTCGCTGCTCAAGTGAAAAACCCTGATACAGGAGAGTTAGTTACGATACCTAATGATCAATTTAATGTAAATGATGTAATGGTCAGTAAAAATTTACTTAATGAGTTAGATTTACCAGAAGCTTTGGCTAAGAAAATGAAGGCAAAGAAAGATGGAGACACATATAAACTTACACTTGAATTAAAGGGAAAAGAAGCGGTAGATACGTTACAAAAAATCAATGGAGATATGAAAAAATTAACGGAAGGATTTAATATGGATGCGTTTAACATTGAATATATAATAACAAAAGATTATAAATTTGAAGAGATGCGAACAACTATAAAAGTGAGTGAAAGTAACTCAGATAAAAAAGCTAGTACAGATAAGGAAAAATTGGATGCAGTTGTGAGTATAAAGATTGATTCATATGAAAAGTTTGATTCAATTAAGTTACCAGAAGGGATTCAATAATTTCAATCGTAAAAGGATAAAAAGGGGCGGAAATCTGCTCCTTTTTTATTTTTCCTACTATTTTTAGAAGATTTATATGAATATAGTTGAACGGCACTTCATGTTTTTCTGGAATAAATGTGAAACGTTGTATAAAATAATCAAGAAAGCCAAAAATTATAGGGGGAAAGTTGTGAAGAAAAATAAGAGTTTAATAAGTTTTTTAGGAGTGTTTATTATGTTGTTTTCTTTTTGTTTTCAAGGAAATGTACAGGCAGATGTAAATACTGTTCAATCTGGAAAAATCAAATCAGGAAACGTAACAGTATGGGAAGTTGGAAATGTAGCGAAAGTATTAGCGGATGTGGAGCGCTTAAATTTAAATACAGTAAATGTACCGATTCAAGTAGATATCCCAAATGTGACTTCTACAAACATGGTAATTAATCAAGCGCAAAAGCAAAAAGCTATTATTTTAATTCAAGAATTATTAAAGCGTAATATTCAAGTTATAGTGGAACCGTTCCCGTATATTCAGCAGGGGAATGTTGGAGAGACAGAATGGAACCCAAGTAACATTAATGATTTCTTCTGGAATTGGAAGACGGTTATTCTGCAAGATATTTTTAATTCCATTACAAGTAAATACAATGTGTATGGACTAAAGATTGCTTCTAATTTCGTGAATATGGAGTATGCAGAAGGATACTGGAGCGATACAATTGATTTTGTTCGTAATCAGTATAAAGGAAATGTTTTGTATCAAATGAACTGGTGGTTAACAGCAAGCTGGGACCCTTCTTATGAAGCGAAGTTTGAAGAGAAAATCAATCGCACGTATTTAAAAAAGGTGGATATTGTTAGCATAGACAGTTGGTTTGAAGTTTCAGGAAAAAGAAATCCAACATATGAAGAAGTGAAGCAAAGTTTATTTGCGACAACAGTATATAATCGTGGGCAAAATGTTGTTCAGCAATTGGAACAATTACATAATGCAACAGGAAAGCCAGTTTACTTCGGTGGATTTAACGTTCCAGCACGTGAACTTGGATTACAAAATCCATGGAATCCAGATGTTTCAAATGTGTTTTCGAAAGATGTACAATTAAATGGATGGCGTGCTTACCGAGATGTATTAGAACCGAAACCATATTTTAAAGGTTTTTCAATTTGGTTTATTGGCTCTAATGATAGTACACATGCGTATCAAATACATAGTAAAGAAGCAGAGGCAGTTATTAGCGGGTGGTACCGAAAATAATTTTTATAAAATAGGTAAGTTTTAAAGTTTACTACATATATTTCTAGTGAAAGGCCTTTCACCATCTTATCACCTAGGGGGCAATCATAATGAAATTTTTGTCTTACCTTACAGTAATATTGGTGATTCTTGGCGGTTTGAATTGGTTATTGGTAGCGTTAGATTACAATGTAGTTGAGAAATGGTTTGGTTCTATGCCGGCGCTTGTGGACACTATTTATTGGCTCATTGGTCTTTCTGCTATTTATCAAATTTTTGATCGGTTCTTTACGAACGACTAGCTATTATTCTTTCATTATTAGAGTGTTAAGTACGATTATGTACTTAACACTTTTTTATATGTCCATAAAAAAGTCTGCACTTGCAAGCGATTCCATCGCGTCTTGCGCCCTAATAATAGAAAACAAATTGACCGTATATTATATTTTAGGTTATAATTCAGAAAGTTTAAAAATATCCAAATAAAAAATAGGGAGGTTATGAAGGTAATGGAGAGAGTCTATAATTTTTCAGCAGGACCATCAATACTCCCTTTGCCAGTTTTAGAGAAAGTGCAAAAGGAGCTTTTAAATTATAACGGGACAGGCATGTCAATTATGGAAATGAGTCATCGATCTTCTTATTTTCAAAGTATTATAGAGGAAGCGAGTAACTTACTTCGTGAATTAATGAGCATCCCTGATGGGTATGAAGTTTTATTTTTACAAGGCGGTGCGTCATTACAATTCTCTATGATACCACTGAACTTAATGAATACGTATAAAAAAGCTGGATACGTACTAACTGGCTCATGGTCTAAAAAGGCACTGCAAGAAGCCGAAAAAGTTGGGGAAGTACAAGTGATTGCTTCTTCCGAGCAAGAGAAGTTTACTACGATTCCTAAACTGGACGGTTTACTAAGCGATGAAAAACTAGATTATGTACATATTACAACGAATAATACAATTGAGGGGACAAAATATGTGGAAATTCCACATGTAGAAAGAGTGCCGCTCGTTGCGGATATGTCTTCAAATATTTTGTCAGAACAATATGATGTTTCGAAGTTTGGTCTTATATATGCGGGGGCGCAAAAGAATTTAGGACCTGCGGGCTTAACGATTGCGATTATAAAAAGAGATTTAATCGGGGGAGCAGATCGCTCTTGTCCGACAATGTTAAATTATGAAACTTACAGTAAAAATAACTCCTTATATAATACACCGCCATCCTTTAGTATTTACGTAACAAAACTTGTACTAGAGTGGTTGAAAGAGCAAGGCGGAGTATCTGCGATTGAAGAACAAAATAGAATGAAATCTTCACTTATTTATCATTTTTTAGATGAATCTAAATTGTTTACTTCACCAGTTGATCCTGCGTATCGATCACTTATGAACATTCCGTTTACAACACCGTCAGAAGAACTTAACAATGAGTTTTTACAAAAAGCGAAGGAATGCGGCCTTGTTACGTTAAAAGGACATCGATCAGTCGGTGGTATGCGCGCTAGTATTTACAATGCGATGCCAGTACAAGGCGTACAGCAATTAGTAAATTATATGAAGGAATTTGAGCTTGAGAATAGATAGGGAGATGGGGATATGTTTCGTGTTCAAACGTTAAATCAAATTGCAGAAAAAGGTTTGCAAGTTTTTACTGAAGAACGTTATGAAGTAGGAGATAGAATCAATCATCCAGATGGAATTTTGCTTCGTAGCTACTCTTTACATCAAGAAGAGTTTTCAAAAGACTTAAAGGCGATTGCAAGAGCTGGCGCTGGTGTAAATAATATTCCTGTCGAGCGATGTACAGAAAAAGGAATTGTAGTATTTAACACGCCGGGGGCAAATGCAAACGCTGTAAAGGAACTCATTATTGCCAGTCTTATTATGTCTTCACGTAACATTATTAATGGTGTAAGTTGGACGAAAAACTTAGAGGGTGAAGAAGTACCACAGCTTGTTGAATCAGGAAAAAAACAATTTGTTGGATCAGAAATTGCAGGGAAACGTCTAGGTGTTATCGGACTTGGCGCAATCGGTGCTTTAGTTGCGAACGATGCGTTAGCGTTAGGGATGGATGTTATCGGATATGATCCTTATATTTCAGTTGAAACAGCTTGGCGTCTTTCTACACATGTGCAAAGAGCATTTAGCCTTGATGAAATTTTTGCAACGTGTGATTATATTACACTGCATATTCCTCTTACGAATCAAACGAAGGGGATTATTGGGGAACACGCTGTAGAGAAGATGAAAAGAGGGATGCGTCTATTTAATTTCTCTAGAGGAGAACTTGTAGA
Organism: Bacillus sp. EB V-12; assembly: GCF_056158125.1. Classification (NCBI taxonomy): domain Bacteria; kingdom Bacillati; phylum Bacillota; class Bacilli; order Caryophanales; family Bacillaceae; genus Bacillus; species Bacillus sp. EB V-12. Next base: position 126,211 of record NZ_JBUXJL010000010.1, read on the forward strand.
TGAAAAGGTTCTTCAAAAGGCATTAGAAGAAGATATTATTACACATTACGTAACGGACTTCCCAAATGAAAATGTAATAAAGATGAAAAATGTAACAGCGACGCCTCACCTTGGCGCATCTACGTCTGAATCAGAAGAAAATTGTGCAGTAATGGCAGCACGTCAATTACGTGAATATTTAGAGACAGGAAATATTCGTAATTCAGTAAACTATCCAAACGTAGAATTGCCGTATATCGGAAAGAAAAGAATTACAATTATGCATCAAAACGTCCCGAATATGGTAGGGCAAATTACAGGATGCTTAGCGGAACATCATATTAATATTGCCGATATGATTAATCGTAGTAAACATTCTTGGGCATACACAATGATTGATATCGATAACGGAATTGATGATATAATAAAAGAGAATATTGTAGAAAATATAAGCAAAATTACAGGTGTTGTAGCCGTTCGAATGATTGTGTAAAGGAGAGAGGAATGTGGCAAAAATACGACCGTTTCGGGCCATTCGTCCAGTAGAGGAAAAAGCGGCACAAGTGGCAGCTTTACCGTATGACGTATTAAATAGTGAAGAGGCAAGGGAAGTTGTAAAAGGGAATCCATATTCTTTCTTGCATGTTGATAAAGCAGAAATTGATTTAGATCCTGAACTGTCACCGTATGATGATCGCGTGTATGAAAAAGCGGGTGACAATTTAAAGCAATTTATACGAGAAGAAGTGTTCATACAAGATGAAGAGCCAGCGCTATATATTTATGAACTGACGATGCAAGGAAGAACGCAGTCAGGTCTTGTTGTTTGTACATCTATTGATGAGTATGAAGATGATACAATTAAAAAACATGAAAGAACACGTCATGAAAAAGAACTAGATCGTATTCGCCACGTAGATGTGTGTGACGCCAATACAGGCCCAATCTTTTTAACGTACCGTACAAAAGATGAAGTAAAGCATTTAATTAGAAGCTGGAAAGAAGAACATGCGCCAATTTATACATTTACAGCAGAAGACGGTGTTAAGCATGTTGCGTGGAAGATTGCAGATGAAGATGTAATTACGACTTTAGTAAACGCATTTGAAGATATTCCTAATCTTTATATTGCAGATGGGCATCACCGTTCTGCATCAGCTGCAAAAGTAGGACTTATGCGAAGAGAACAATATCCAAATTACACAGGAGAAGAGGAATTTAATTTCTTCTTATCGGTTCTATTCCCTCATGATGAATTATCGATTTGGGACTATAACCGAGTTGTGAAAGATTTAAATGGCTTATCAGAGGAACAGTTTTTAAATCAAATTACGCAGTACTTTTATGTAGAAGAAGCACCTGTTTCTCCGTATAAACCAAATGAGCCAAAAACATTTGGTATGTATGTAAATGAGAAGTGGTATAAGCTTACTGTGAAAGAAGAAACATTTGATGCGAATGATCTTGTTAGAGGTTTAGATGTATCTATCCTGCAAGATCATTTATTAAGCCAAGTACTTGAAATACATGATCCGCGTTCTGATTCACGTATCGATTTTGTCGGAGGAATCCGCGGATTAGAAGAACTAGAACGCCTTGTGAACAGCGGCGAATACAAAGCAGCATTCGCATTATATCCGACATCTATGGAAGATTTATTAGCAATCGCAGATGCCGGAGAAGTCATGCCGCCGAAATCAACGTGGTTTGAACCGAAACTGCGTAGTGGGTTGTTTGTTCATTCTTTAAAGTAAATATTGATTTCTATAGTTTTGAAAAACCGAAATGATTTTAGTTTCGGTTTTTCTTATTTTGGCTCAGTAAACGTTTAATGTTGATTTTAATGTTAAGATTGAAATATGTAACAACAGGTCGCTACAAAAAATGGAGGAAATACGATGAAAATGCAGCTGCAAAAAAGTTTTTATGTTGAATTGAAAAATGCAATTCGTTGTCATTATAACGAACTTTTAACAAGATGCGGTGTTGACACAATATACGGGTACTCCATATTAACAGACGATTGTGTCAATAGCATTGGACCAGTGGCAAATAAAGAAAGACTAATCAAAGTTAATAAATCGGACCCTTTATACAATTATTATAGATACGGAGCTGTTGAGTGGAGCGAATGGGACGATTTTGGAATGTTTGATGAAGTGAACAAAATTATTAAGAAATATCATAATATCGTCGAAGATGACTTTAACATACGAGTACATACACTGTTGAAAGAAACGTTAAATGTGTTAATGGAACTTGAATCAGAAGGGTTGTTTGGAGATAGAGATGATAATCGATTTATTGTCATTTGTGTAACTGATTCATCGAACGAAATCATGATTGAATCAGCTCGATTGCTTAATACATTAAAGACATACGAAGAATATGCTTCAGAATTTGCATAAGAATGAACATAAGTAAAACTGCGCTCTATAAGAGGCGATTTTCATTTAATAGAAAGTCACCAATTAATAGTAACCATTCGTTGTGACGTAACCATTGAACAATTAGAACCTGATGAAAAAACGTCCAAAGATAATTAAAATGTTTATATGTATGAATCAACTTGGAAAAGAAGTAATGCAGGGGAGCTTTTCAGGCATTATTCTTTGATTGGTAGGAAAAGTAATGAATAAGTGGGCCCCCGCTGCCTCTCAGGCTTAGAGTTTTAATTTCCCTCATAACGAAAATTTGATGTATCGTTGAATACTGATAATAAGACGTTATGTAATATACTCTGTTCTTTTCTTAACTATTAGAAAATAGGTGATGGATAAACTCGTCAACAAAAAGGACATTCCTAGTATTACAAGAAATGTCCTTTCCACTAAATTATAAGGTATTTTGCTGAAATTCAAACTCTAAAATTAGTTTACTAGTTTGACCTGTAAACTGATAATTATAGGATCCTCTCAGGTTTTCTAAGTTACCGGTAGCTTTAATAATTGTTCCTGGGGAATCTAAATTTCCTTTATCAAATATTCCTTGCTCTATAGCTGTAAATGTCCCTTGTTGCCCCTTATAAATTCCTTCAAAGTGTAAAAAACCAGAAATTTTAGCAGTAGCCAAGTGACCATCATTTATATTTGAGTCCAAATAATATAATAAGTATTCAACAAAAGTTTTTCCTTGTAATTCCCCATCGATATCATATTCAACATGAGCAATATTAATAGGGAAATCTTTTTTATTATCATCGATTGGTTTTTCATCCCACTTACTTACTGTAAATGTTACCTCCATACACGTAAATCCCCCTTTATCATTAGATAAGTAATCTCCATATCATTTAAAAAGTACTAATTCACAGTCATATCTTATAGGAGTGTTTTTATTTATTTAAGCTCTGTCATATCGTTATCTTATCTCAGAATCACCTGCGCTTCCCCATGAAGGACTTACTGTCGCCACGATATCTTCTGCTTGTAACCTCTTTGGTTTTATTAACATGTTAACTCCGCTGCTACAGAATGTAATGGACTACGATTATACAAACTGTATTATTGAAAAACATGATGTATGACATTAGTTTCTTCATCATCAATTCGTTTACCTGCTGGGATTCAAGAATTCAGTCTTAGTGTTGAATATAGGAATAACCAATTTATATTTGAAAATTACAGTATGCAACATTGTATGAGAAAGACGGTTGATATTTTCTGCAATCTGTAACTGTAATGATTATAAGTTGGTCGTATTCAATCCGAAAAATAAAATCATCATGAATGGAGAGGTTATAGCTTTTCCTGAACAAGAAAGCTATCGCCTTTAGGCATGGGAGGAAAGGGAGGTTTGATACGGATTGTCCCTAAAAATCGCAACGTTCGTGGTACTTTAAGTGTCCGAAGTATAGATAGATTCTTCGTTTTTTTTGATTTTTAGGGAATTATTCTTTAATTAGTAGATAGAGAGGTAAAATAAAAATACACCTAATTAATAGGTGTATTTTTTAGACTTGAAAACCACATATGTATTGGAGATTTCTCTTAGTTAGAATGTATCACAATAGAAATCATGTATATACATAATATTTGTTACATCGAATGGTTTCCTTGTAAGTATATGAAAATGGTAATCTAAATAGATTTTAATTTTGTTAACTTACCAACCTGTACTATGTTCAGAATTAGCAGGGGCGCCGCCAGTATTGCCATGAGATTCAACTTTCGGAGCAGGGAAATGTGTATGCCCTTCTTGTTTAGGAGCTCCACCAGTGTCGCCGATGTTTAAAGCAGGAGCGCCGCCAGTATCGTCACGGGAATCTAATTTTGGAGCAGGAGTATCACCAACATTTAAAGCAGGAGCGCCAGTATTACCATGCGCTTCTAACGTAGGAGCAAAGAAGTCAGCGTGACTCTCTTTTTTAGGAGCCATTCCTTCCCCATGAGTATTTGTATAAGAAGGAGCCCAAGTGTCGCCATGTGAATCTAATTTAGAGCTTAGATCAGCATGTGTCTCTAGTTTTGGAGCAGGAACATCGCCATGCTCTGCTTTTACAACGCCCCCATCCCCAATATTTACACCAAAAAGACCAAAGCTAAACACTGATAACCCTACAACAGCTGTACTAATTTTTCTTTTCAATCTATCTCTCTCCTTTTTATTGTTTTATTTCATTTTGTCTAAACGTGGTAGATAAAATGAAATGAATCGTAAAAAAATACAATTATATTACGATATACGAATAATTCTGTGTAATATTTTGTAAAACCTCCTTGAAATTTGAATTTTATGAAAATAAAATTCGACATGGTTCATTTTTCAACTAGTTGAATAGATTTTGATTGAGTTTTTATAAAGCTATTCATTAACCTTAGGACCGAAAGTAGATCTTAATTTCTTTATACCGTGGTCATAAGGTTATTTTAGCTTTGAATTAAATTAAAGCCCTCTTGCTTTATATTTAAAAAGTACAGTATGCATCATTGCATGAGAAAGAGGGTTGCTATTTTTTATATACTGTAACTATAATAGTTACAGGTTGGTCGATACCAATCAAAAATAAAATCATCATGAATGGAGATGTTTCATAATGGGTATGAAAAAAATAATTTTAGCAGGTGCTTTAGGAATCGCAGCATTATCAGGAACAAATGTACCAGGATTAGAACTAACAAAAGCGAGTGCAGCTTCTATTGAATCGAACTTCTCGACGTTAGAAGGACGAGTAGTAGAAGTAGATAACGGTGTAATTGTTGTAAAATCTCAGCAATATGAGGAACCTGTTAGTGTGTATATTGATTCACTTTCAAACGTTAAAGTAGGAGATGAAGTAAAAGCTACTGGATCTATGATGCGTAATTTTACAGAATATATGGTTGCAACTGCAGTTGAAAATACAACAAACAAGTTAGGTATGCATATGAAAGAAGATGGCTCACCTGATTATGTAATTGGAGAAGTAGCAAAAGTAGGAACGATGGAAGATGAGGGAGACGGTGCTACTAAATATGTCGTAGTTGAATATCCATCGCTAAATGGGAAGAAAGTTATTATTGATGTTTTCTTAACAAAGGGACAAGTATTTAATACGGGTGAGAAAGTAAAAATCGATATGAAGTATGTAGGCTGGGGCGGAAGTTCTATTAATTGGAACACAGTTGATCATATCGAAAGAGTTCATGAAGCAAAGACGAACACTGAAAATAATGATGATGTATGGATTTGGTCTTAATAAGGCGAGTATAGGTCGTTATTTGCAATTTTCTCCAAACAATACATGTAAAAACTAAATGTATCATGCAGTACCCATCTAATTCTCATTGCGTATGACAATTAGATGGGTACTTTTTTATTTGAAATTTGTGCAAGTCAATGTTCAGCATTTCTTTTTAAGAGTAAATTACGGGTGAAATCAAAACTTTATTTGCAGTACATAATAAATAATGTTGATTTTTTATCTTATATTAAAATAAAAACAAACCACTGTTCGATTTGAATATTCCACGATATAATAGTGAGAGTTTATGGCAGAATAAATATTTACATAAGAAGTGAGGTACTGTATGAAAAAAAGAACGACAGACATTATTTTTATTATTATCGGTGCATTTCTTTTTGCGTTAGGTGTCAATTTATTTGTTATTCCGAACGAGTTTGGTGAGGGCGGGGTAACAGGTATCACGATTATTACGTATTATTTATTTGAGTGGTCACCAGGTTTAGTTAACTTAATTTTAAATGCGATTTTGTTAATAGTCGGTTATAAATTTTTAAATAAGATTACAACGATTTATACGATTATCGCTGTAGTGACCAACTCGCTATTTCTTCATTTAACAGAAGGCTGGACGATTGCTTCTGATGAAATGCTCGTAAATGCCATTTTCGGTGGAATATTTATTGGGTGTGGTATTGGTCTAATCATTCGTGTTGGCGGAACAACTGCAGGTACTACGATTTTAGCAAGAATGACGCATAAGTATTTAGGCTGGAGTATTAGCTATGGTCTACTGTTCTTCGATTTAATCGTTGCGTTTTCATCTTATTTCATCATTGGTGCAGAAAAACTGATGCTGACAATTATTATGTTATATGTAGGAACGAAAGTAATGGAATTTGTAATTGAAGGTTTAAATCCGAAAAAGGCCATTACGATTATTTCTGATAAACCAGATGAAATTGCTGGGAAGGTGACGACTTTAATGGGCAGAGGGGTTACTGTATATTCAGGTCATGGCTATTACACGAAAACGCCGAAGGAAATTCTTTATGTTGTTATTAATAAGCAAGAAGTAGTGAAGCTAAAGAGGATTGTTCAAACTACAGATCCAGCTGCATTCATTGCTATACACGATGTTCGTGACGTGTTCGGAGAAGGATTTGTTGATATTTCGAAGGCTTAAAAATTGTTTTTGATTAAAATAAACTTAATACTAAAACGTAAGAATCTATTTTGAATCATCTGTTTTCAAAATAGATTCTTTTTTAATTAAACGCCAGTCACTTTCAGTTCAATCTTTTACGTTCTAAAGAAAACCGCCGATAAAGCGCTCCAGTCTGTTCTTTAATTTTGAAATGTGAGAGTTGAATAACAATGGGTTATATGCGATTTTTTAATCTACTCCCCATGAGTTTCGCCATTTGTTTTGCATCTGGATTTTCTTCATCGTACAATTTCTCAATAATGTTAATATAATCCGTCTCATTTCGATTTTGACTTAATTTATATGCAGCCTGGATGTCTCCTACTTTAATTTTAAACCCAACTATGCCTTTCAGTTCATTTTCTAACAGAGTAGGGGAAAGTTTATCCCATAATACTGGATTTTCACGGTGCTCTTCATATTTTTTCAGCATTGTTGTTAATTCATCTATTAACTCCCCTTTATCTAAAATACTTGCTTTACCATATATATGGACAGCTTGATAATTCCATGTTGGAACTTCTTCATTTTCATACCAAGAAGAAGAGATATAAGAGTGCGGTCCCTGAAACATTATAAGAACATCCTCACAGGTTTCAAATGTTCTCCACTGGGGGTTCCCATAAGCCATATGTCCAGTAATAAAATAATCATCACCTTGTTTAGTTAACCCAAAAGGCAAATGAGTTGCGATTGGTTTCTCTTTTTTTGTTGTGACGATTGTTCCAAAAGAGTTTTTTTGAACAAAATCCCAAATTTCATCAACATTTGTGACTTTAAAATACTTTGGAATATACATAATAGCCCACCTCTCAAAAAAGTTATATGAGTGTTTTGATCATGATAAGGTCAACTTGTTCGTCATCGCCCATATAAAAGGAGTGAGAGCCAGCTTGTACAAAACCCAATTTTTTATAAAAAGCAATAGCATTTTCATTTTTTTTCCATACGCCTAGCCAAATATTCTTTTTATTATTTGCTATTGCAATTTCAATAGCATTATTTAGTAGGTGTTTACCAAGACCATGTTTTTGAAAGGAGCTCTTTATATAAATTCTCTCGACTTCAAGTGATTCATCGCCCATTTCTTCAGACTGAGCATCATCAGTATTGATCTTCAGATACCCAGCAATTTCATCGTTGAAGTAGACAAAAAAGAATTGAGAAGAGTTAGTGGATAATTCTTTTTCTAATTGCTTTAAGTTAAATGCCTTTTCCAAATAATGATGCATATTTTCGGGTGAATTTTGATGTTTAAAAGTTTCATTAAATGTTTCATAACTAATTTCTTGAAGTTTGTGTATATCTTTAAGGGTGCACTTTTCTATATGTGTAGTCATATTAATAGTTCGCTCCTTTATATAATCAATAATCTCTCTTATTTCCCTTTTTTACAAATTCCCAATCTTTTTCTATATTTTTTCTTACTCTTTGAAGAAGGTTAGAAATAGTTTCCGCTTCTGTTTCCGAAAATCCCTCTAATGCAACAGTATTTGAATAATCGTTTTCTCTTTTAATAAAAGGATAGACGTTTTTCCCTTTTTCTGTTGGGAAAAGTTTTTTGATTTTCTTGTTAGATTCATCTTCTTTCTTTTCGATAAATCCATTGAGTTCAAGCTTTTTGATAGCACGGGCTGCGGTTGTACGATCTACTTTTATCATCTCAGATAGCTTTTCTTGAATGATTCCTGGGTTTTCACATATTCGCACAAGGTACAAATACTGACCTTTTGTAAGCTCATATTCTTTAAATTCTATATTACTAATAGAATCTAATGCCCTTGCAATCATGCCAATTTCACGAAGAATTTCTTTCATAATGAACTCCTTATCTTTTATTTTTATTGCAAATGCAACAATTTGAAGTTACATTTAATATAAAATATTTTTATTGTAAATGCAACAAAAATAACGATGAAGAGGTTGATTAAAATGAAGTATGTTTTTTATGTATTAGGAATTTTAATATTAACCCTTGGTATTTCTTTCACAATACAATCAGATCTTGGAACGTCACCTTTTGATGCGCTTTTAGTAGGACTTTCTTTAAATGTGGGACTTACTGTGGGAAGCTGGGAAATAATAATAGCTTTATTATTAATATGTTGTAACTCAATTTTAAAAAGACATAGACCAGAGATACTAGGGTTGTTAACAGCATTCATAACGGGTATTGGTATTGATGTGTGGCTATTTTTATTACGCAATTTAATTACACCTGAAATATGGTACAGTAAAATGATTTATTTTGGAATCGGATTAGTTATTACAGGATTAGGAACTGCGATATATTTACAAACAAATTTTGCTCCCATTCCAATTGATCGATTAACTTTAATCATACAAGAATTAACTAGAACGAATATCTTTATATCACGAACATGTATTTACCTTATATTCTTAATAATGGCAACGATTTTACATGGACCAATTGGTGTTGGGACTATATTAACTGTTTGTTTAGGTGGGCTATTACTGAATTTCTTTATGCCACTTACTAAAAAAGTAATAGATCACTTATTCGTACACCAGAGTACAACATCACCAAGTTATAAGAGTAATAAAGCAGCTAACCACAATGATAACAAGAGTATCTTCTAAGGAATCCTTTTCTTTTTCTTGCAAAAAATCCAATTGTTTCTTAATGTAGTGATGTAGAAGGATGAACGAGAGAGGGTTTAATGAAGATGATACATATTTTATTAGCTGATGACGATAAACATATTAGAGAGTTATTGCATTATCATTTACAAAAAGAGGGGTTTAAAGTTTTTGAGGCGGAAGATGGAAAGGTAGCACAAGACGTATTAGAGAAGGAAAACATTCATCTTGCGATTGTAGACATTATGATGCCGTTTGTTGATGGTTATACGTTATGTGAAGAAATTCGGAAGTATCATGATATTCCTGTTATTTTATTAACTGCGAAAGACCAGTTAGTGGATAAAGAAAAAGGATTCATTTCTGGTACAGACGATTATATCGTAAAACCATTTGAGCCAGCTGAAGTCATTTTCCGTATGAAAGCTTTATTACGTCGTTATCAAATGCTGAGTGCAGATATTATTACGTTGCACGGAACGACAATTGATCGAAAAGGTGTGGAAGTAAAGTGTAACGGTCAAACAATTTTGCTTCCTTTAAAGGAATTTGAGCTATTATCACAACTTGCTAGTTATCCTGGAAGAACATTTTCAAGAGAAGAGTTAATTGAACTAGTATGGGGAATGGATTTTGAAGGGGATGAACGAACAGTTGATGTTCATGTGAAAAGGCTCCGAGATCGTTTCTCAAAACGAACGGATGATTTTCAAATTACGACAGTACGCGGACTCGGATATAAGTTGGAGCTGAAATAAAATGAAATCACTATATTCTAGATTTGTATTTATGACGGTCGGTATTATGCTACTTAGTAGTATTATCGGCTTTTTATTAACGAACGTATATTATCAAGTGAAGTTAAAACCGTATAACAGTGAGAAGATTTTAAAGTATGCGGAAGAAGTTAAATCGTTATATGAAAAGCAAAGTGAAGAAAATCAAGAGACGTATTTGCATTCTATTGCAAAGTTAGGGTATGAAATTTATATTGTCGATGATCAAAAGAATGGGAAGCGTATTGGTAATGCGTTTCGTAAGACGTCTATTAGCGATGCTACTGTTCATAAAGTATTGCAAGGAGAAACGTTTAATGGTGTTTCTACGTATCCAACGCGTCTTTTTATTACAGGATTTTTCGATAATGAATTAATAAATAGTGTTGGTGTACCGGTAAAGCACGGTGATAAACAGTACGCGTTATTTATTCGTCCTGACATTCAGAACCAATTTGGCGAGATGCGAATTTTCTTAGCGGTATTACTTGGGTTTATCGTACTATTAAGTATTATCTTTATAGCGATTGCAGCAGGTTATATCGTTCGCCCAATCCGTAAATTTACGAAGGCTACGCAAAAAATTGCGAGTGGGGAATATGAAATTGAATTAGATGTAAAACGAAAAGATGAAATAGGAACGTTATCTACAAGCTTCCAAAAGATGACGAAGAGTATTAAAGAACTAGATGAAATGAGACAAGAATTTGTTTCGAACGTTTCACATGAATTCCAGTCGCCGCTTTCTTCCATACAAGGTTTTTCAAAAACGTTGCAAACAGAAAAGATGAGTGAGGAAGAAAGAAACCATTACTTACAAATTATTGAGGGGGAAAGTAAGCGAATGTCTAGTTTATGTAAACAGTTACTGACGCTCGCTTCATTAGATAAAGAAGAGAAAGTTTTACAAATAAAAGAATTCAATTTGCAGAAGCAAATTAAAGACGTCATTTTTATGCTCGAATGGAAATGGCGTGAGAAAGATATCGCTGTTGAGTTTGATGTGCCGGACATTACAATTAAAGGTGATGAAAACTTGCTTCATCAAGTGTGGAGTAATATTTTTACGAATAGTATTAAGTTTTCAAACGATGCTGGGACGATTGAGTTTTTCGTGGAAGAGTTAGAGTCTAGTGTCATTATCTCTATATCCGATAACGGAATCGGAATGGAAAAAGAAGAGATGGAACGTATTTTTGATCGTTTTTACAAAGTAGATACAGCAAGGGCAAGAAACGTAGAAGGTAGCGGTTTAGGATTATCAATCGTGCAGAAGATTGTTGAACTGCATAACGGAAACGTTTCGGTATATAGTACGAAGGGGGAAGGTACCACTGTTCGGGTGGAGCTTCCTAAATAGATAGAAGAGGCTGTTTGGGAACAGCCTCTTCTTTTTTTGTCGCTAGTATACGTGTAAAATGAAAAAATATGAGTCATTTTAATTGCATAATCGGATGAGTTTATGGAGTGGGGTTAGGAGGAAGTTTATTTAAAAATGTAGAATCTCTACAGAGTTAGAGGGAGTGTATTAAAACTTGAACTGTGTAGGGAGGAAATTACTTTGAAACGAATTGACTTGTTATTAAATAAACTAGATTCAACATTCGACAAAGAGAGTTGGTATGCACCGTTTAAACATGCTATAGAAGGACTTACAGCTGAACAGGCTATGTGGAAACCAGCTGGAGAGACAACGAATACCATTTGGGAGAATGTTAATCATCTCACTTATTACAAAGAAAGACTTGCTGCAAACTTGGAAGGACGTGAATGGACACATAATCTTGACGGTAATGACACCTTTTATCTTACTAAGCAATCTAATAATGATACGGAATGGAAGGAAGTCGTTGAACGCTCTGAAAATGCTCAGCGTAATTTAAGACAGGTATTAAGTGCAATTTCTGAAAGAGAGCTTGAACAAAATTCACTTGAAGGTAAATTACTGGACATCATGCTTCATGATGCTTATCATACAGGCCAAATTATTCAATTAAGGAAAATGCAGGGGGCATGGCCATCAAAGCGTTAACGGAACCTTTTAGTTGGTGCTATTGTTGAATAAATTTTAGATATTCAAACGACTTCATTGTTATATTTTTAGTGAAGTATTTTACATCCAAAATGAAATAATTATATTTTTAACCCCGTCCCCAATTTAGAACGGGGTTATGTTTGTTCTGTTATAAAGCCGCACCTTTCCCGCACTCTTCTTTAAACCGAAGCTCAAAAGTATCCGCTGTAATTTCATCAGCTTTTGGAAAAGCCCGTAATTTCGGATGAAGTAGCCATACGAGGGAAATGAATAAAATCCCGATGCTAGCAAGCGCGAAAATGAGTTGGCTACTATATACATTCGCAGTGTATCCCCCAATTAAAGAGCCGAGTGGCATAGCAATTGTGCCCATGCTTCGTGTGACTGAATTGATACGCCCAAGATATTGGTTTGGAATTACAATTTGACCAATAGTCGCAAATAATATGTTGGTCGCACCAATTGGTATCCAAGCTAAGCCGAATAAAAAAATGGATAACCATTGAAACGGTACAACTGTAGAGAGAAACCAAAAGAAAGCGCCAGTCGCAAAGCTAATAATGGAGACACGGCCAACATTATGTTTACCAACCCATGAACTGAATAGTGCTCCAATTAAACAACCGGCGGATATAGCGGCTAAAAAGAAACCATATAATTTTACACCGCCTAAAGAATCAGCGAAAGAAGGGAGTATTGCCATCGTCATACCGATTGAAAAATTAGCGACAACGGAACCGATTAAGAATACGCCCATTAAGGAACGGAAGACAATTGAAAAACCTTCTTTTAAATCAGAGAAATATTGTTTAGTTGAAAGTGATGTGCCCGTTTCGGTTTGCTTTGGTATTTTCAATGAAAAGAACAAAAGGGCAGTAATCGCGAATGTGAAAGAGTCAATTACATATAAAGTGATCGCGCCAAATAGTGCTACTAATATTCCAGAAAGAGTCGTACAAATTAAATCAATGCCTTGATATGCAAATGAGAAGAGTGAATTTCCTTTTAATAATTGTGTTTTATGCAGTAGAAGTGGTAAAGCTTTTGATTGTGCGGGATAGGCGAATTGTTCAATAAAGGCTACGATAGGCATGATGATGAGTAGTAGGTGGACTGTTAGTAGGTCGAAGTAGTGTGTAATAGGAATGATTAAAATAAGAATGCATTGCAGAACTTGTGTAATGACGAGGGTGTTTTTAATTTGCCACCTATCAACGAATGGGCCGGTAAGAAATTGAAGTGCAGAAGGTAATAAAGTAAGAAAACCTGCTAATCCAGAATAAAAAGGATTACCACTGAGCTTATATACGAGCCACATTGCTGCTACGTAATATAAGCTATCTCCTATGTTGGTGAAAATTCTTCCTAAAAATAATAAGAGGAAATTCCGGTTTTTTAATATGTCCACTTTATCTACTCCTTTATAATAAATTTATTCGGTAAAATAAATTTGACCGTTTATGTAAAAAAAATCGTATTACGATTTTTCTTCTTTTTTAATAAATTGCTGCATTGTTCTCTCAGCGATTTGAAGTGCAGTAGTAGAAATATAATAAGGTTTACTATTCGGATCTTTATCTGCACCTTTTGTGATTTCGTTTAATTCAGCCATTAATTCATAAAACTTTTTTACCCACAATTGAAATTGTTCTGGCGTAGCATCAAATTCCCAGCAGGATGAAACGTAATTCCACTTAGCTGGATCTTCACTTGCATTTCGTAATGTAAAAGCTTCTTCTGGTGCAGCGAGAATTTGGCTTTTCGTTCTTTCTATCATTTGTAAAAAGATTTGGCGACCTGATTTACTTAATATTTCTAAATGAGGTAATAGATCTGTAGCAGGGGTGAAGCCTTTCGCGACAGATTGATAAAACTTTTGAATAATCCCATTCTTTTCTTCTGTATAAACGATCTCTATAAGACCATTCTTTTCTAATTCTTTTAAATGATAATGAATTTTCGCCCTTGAAATGCCGAATTTCTCAGATAGTAATTGTCCAGTATAAGGACGTTCGCATAGACGTATCATCATTTCGGCACGTAGTGGATCGCTTAATGCTTTTAGTTGGCTATAAGTAGTTAGTGTTAATACGGGCTTCAAAATGATCAACTCCTTAAATGAAATTACTCGGTCAAGATTATTTGACTGAATTGTATCAAGGATTTCAAATATTTTCAATACTTTCTGAAAATTAAATCTTACCCTCTGTAATCTTCTGTTCATATTCCGTTCATATTTCTTTTTTATGATAAGTGCATAGAAAGAAAGAGGAAGGAGCGAGCGAAATGTTTTTAGCTCTGCGTGAATTAAAACAATCAAAATTACGATACGGATTAATCGGATTGATTATGGTGTTATTATCATTTTTAGTCCTTGTTATTTCAGGATTAGCAAATGGATTATCATATGATAATGCTTCATCGATTCAAAATATGGAGGCAAATAAGTTCGTTTTAGCAGATGATGCGGAAAATAAATTACTTCGTTCACAAATTAAGAAAGACGATGTAGATAACGTAGTAAATCAAGTAGGTGACAAAGAGGCAGTTCCGTTTCGTGTGAAAGTTTCAACATATGAAAAGAAAGATAGTTCGAAAAAGGTTGATATCGCTATTTTCTCAAGCGAACGAGATTCATTTTTAGAACCGAACATTGTAAAAGGTGAGAAATTAGGTACAGCAAATAATGAAATGGTTGCTGATGAATCCATTAAAGAAAAAGGAATCGATATTGGAGATACAATTATTGATCCTGTTTCAAAGAAAGAATTTACAATCGTTGGATTTACGAAAGATCAAATGTTTAGCCATACACCAGTTGTATATGTAAATGAAGATGTATGGGGATCTATTTCACAACCAAACCAAAAAGATTATAGTGCAATTGCGCTGAATACAGATAAAGAAATTAAAAATGCACATGTTATCGACAAAAAAGAAGTACTGCAAAGTATTCCAGGATTTAAAGAAGAGCAAGGAACATTAACGATGATCATTGCATTCTTACTTGTTATCGCAGCGTTATTAATCGGTGTATTCTTCTACGTTATTACACTGCAAAAAACACAGCAATTAGGCGTATTAAAAGCAATTGGTACGAAGAACTCGTATTTAGCAAATAGTTTAGTCGTACAGGCGTTATTCTTATCAGTCGTTGCGATGGTAATTAGTATTGTTCTTGTACAAGGGTTAGAACAAATTTTACCAGCAGGTATGCCATTCTTACTAACAACACCGATGATTGCACAATACGCAGCAATCTTTATCGTAATTAGTATTTTAGGAACACTTATTTCGTTATACCAAGTATTAAAAGTTGATGCATTAGAAGCAATTGGAGGCGGGATGTAATGACTTCATTATTGAAATTAGACAAAGTAAGTAAAGTGTACGGAGAAGGGAATACGGAAGTAACAGCCCTTCATCCGATGTCGCTTGATGTGAAAGCTGGAGAGTTTATCGGAATCGTCGGTCCTTCTGGATCAGGGAAAAGTACATTATTATCAATCGCGGGTGCACTATTATCACCGTCAAAAGGGGATATTTACATTCGTGAGCAAAATATTACGAAGCTATCAGAAAAGGAAATGACAGACATTCGTTTGAAAAAAATCGGCTTCATTTTCCAGTTCGCAAATCTTGTTCCATATTTAAATGTGAAAGAACAATTACTTTACATTGCTAAGTTAAAAAAAGAAAGTAAACAAGAATCAGAAAAGCGTGCGGATCATTTATTAGCGGCATTTGGATTAGGAGAAAGAAAAAATCATTATCCAAATCAACTATCTGGTGGGGAAAAACAAAGGGTAGCAATTGCTCGTGCGTTCATGAACAACCCAGATTTAATATTAGCGGATGAGCCAACGGCAAGCTTAGACTCAAAACGCGCACGTGAAGTTGTTGAAATGATGAAACATGAAGTGAAAGAGAGCCAAAAAGCAGCAATTATGATTACACATGATGAAAGAATGCTTGATGTATGTGATCGTATATTGACGCTTCGAGATGGACAGTTAATATAAAGAAAAAGGCCAACCGTATATGCGGTTGGCCTTTGTATCATTGTTTTTAATAAGTATAATGGCTTTATTTTGAGAATAACGTTTTAATTTTATTGCGTGTTATTAATAAAATCCCGCCTAATACAGATAGCATTCCTAGAGCCATATTGTTTGATTGCTCGCTACCAGCGTTAGGAAGTTCTTTAGCGTTATTGTTTTTAGTACTATTATCTGCTTGCGTTTGTTTAGACTGTGACACTTCATTAATCTTGTTATCAACATTTTGCTTCGTTGTATGTAACTCAGCTAATTTGTCGTCAATTTTTTTCTCAGTATGCTTAAAGTCGTTAATTTTAATATCTAAGTCTTGTTTTTTCTTTGTTAAATCGTCTGAAACAGTTTGTTTCGATTGTTTAATTTCGTTAATTTTATTTAGTAAATCTTCTCTAGCCTTTTGTAATTCAGCTAGTTTGTTTTTTACATCTTGTTTAGCTAGTTCTAAGTTAGCGGAAAGACTGTCTAAATTGCCTTTAATTTTCTTAAGTTCCTCTAACGTATTACCAGTATTCGGCTTGTTTTCTTTTAGTTCAGCGAGTTTGTCCTCAGCAGTTTGTTTCGCTTTTTTTAACTCAGCTAATTTTTCATCTACTTGTTTTTTAACTTCCTTAAGTTCATTAACCTTTTGATCAATGTTCTCTTTATGTTGCTTCATTTCATTCACTTTTTCATCGACAGTTTGTTTATGTTCTTTAATCTCATTCACTTTGTTATCGATATTTTGCTTATGCTCTTTTACTTCAGCAACTTTATCTTCTACTTGTTTTTTATGCTCTTTAATTTCAGCGATTTTATCTTCGGCGATTTGTTTGTCTTGCTGAAGTTTTGCATCTAACTCTTGTTTATGTTGTTTAATCTCGTTAATTTTTTCATCAGCAACTTGTTTACGTTCATGTAGTTCATTCACCTTCGTATCAACATTTTCCTTAACCTTGTTAAGTTCATTCAATGTTTGATCCACGTTTTCTTTGTGTTGCTGCAATTTCGCATCTAACTCTTGTTTATGTTGCTTAATTTCAGCTAATCGATCTCCCGTACTTTGCTGAGGAGTAGCATCATTTACTTCCGCATGAGCAGGGTTCGCGCCAGCAATCATTGCTAAAGCTAGTGTAGACGCAGCGATTGTTTGTTTTGTTTTCATATTTTTGTACCTCTTTTCTTTCATATGCATGAACTGTTTTGTGTAAAAATGAGCATATAGAAGTAGATTATCTTATTATTATATACTATGTTAGGCGCTTAGAGGAAGGATTTGCATAATAATCTATGATTATGTAATTTTTATAATCTCTTATTTGGGGTAGGGGATAAACCTTTAGCTAGATGAACAATTTCTTCTATAGTAAAGCTTACATCTTTATTATTGCGAATAACAAACAAATAATCAGCCTCGTTTTCTACAGGATCTACCACATTATCGTGAAGTGATTCAGTTTGTTGTCGATCAAGTACTTCTTTGAAACTAGAATATCCACCTCTAAAAATATTCGTACTTCGCGTGCTTCGAGCCACTCTTTCGTAAAGTACATCATCTGGAATGTCAAAATGAACTAATATGCGTACATATTCATTCTGTGGAAATAATTCGTTTAGTAAATAGAATCTTCCGTTTTTACTGCGATTGGAATTACAAATAATAAGGTGTAAATTTGTATGTTCTTTCGCATAATCAACAATGAATTTTGAAAGACCGTGCTTAAATGTATTAGCACCTTCAGCCGGCTGTAATTTTTCATAATGCGTGTTAATAAATTCAGCTTGATTATCTTGATCCATAACGAAAGAGTGGGGTAACTCTTTTTCTAATGCTCTTGCAAATGTAGTTTTTCCACTGTGTGTTTTTCAAACTGTAATGATGACTAATCTTTTCATGACGCCCTCCATTTGTATTGTTATGAACTGGAATATTCAGTGTAGATCGAAATCTTCCTGCTAGAGATTACACAAATTGTTGGAGCGTTAGTAGGCTGAAAACTTGACAAAAAAACTTATTTATGCTATAATTTACCAATATAAAAATAAGGTGTATAATAGGGTTCTCCTGGCCAGGGGAACCCTATTTTTGTTGTGAAAATGAAGGAGAGTGTATGTGCGTGAAACAAGGTGAAGCAAGTGTAACGTCGTTAGTATCAGCTTTCAGCAGGGCATATCATAGTGAATTTGATAATCCGAAAATCTTTGATGATTATGTAGCTAAAGAGTTCATTTCGCCAAAAGGACGAATTAATATTGAAACGAATATGGTTCAAGGAATACATTTCTTCAATACAGACATTGCACAGCAGTTTCAAGACAATCCAAAAGAAATATTAAAATGGATTACGCAAGTTCAGTTATCACCAACACCTTTAGCACGTGCGGCATATTGTGAAAGAGTATTACTACATGAAATTACATTAGGAGCGAAACAATACGTCATACTCGGTGCAGGCTTAGATACGTTCAGTTTTAGACACCGAGAATTGGAAAATAAAATAGAAATATTTGAAGTGGATCATCCTTCTACGCAGGTGTTTAAGAAGGAAAGAATAAAAGAAACAGAACTTGAAGTTCCAAAAAACCTTCATTTTGTTTCAATGGATTTTACGAAAGGATTTTCCTATGAACAGTTAAGCAATGAAGGATTTGAACATAAAAAGACTTTCTTTAGCCTTTTAGGTGTTACGTACTATTTAACGAAAGAGGAACTTGCTAGTTTATTAGAATGTTTATTCGAGATGGTTCCGGCAGGTAGTTCTATCGTTTTTGATTATCCCGATGAAAACTTGTTTACAGAAAAGGGACTGTCCAATCGAGTTGAAAATATGGTAAAAATGGCTGCGGTAGGCGGAGAACCGATGAAATCATGTTTTTCTTATGCCGAAATGGAAGCACTGTTAGAGAAGGCGGGCTTACTCATTTATGAACATTTATCGCCAGAAGACATAAATAAATTATATTTTGAAGGACGAAACGATTATTTGAAAGCTTTTGAGACAGTGCATTATGTGCATGCGGTGAAAAGGTAGGAAATTAGTAGGCATGGGGAGGAATCTCTGTGTCTTTTTTTATAAAAAAGGAAATGAGCTGTAGTGGTGGAAAATATAATTATAAATATATATAAATTAATGTTTTGTAGAAACTAAAGGAAAGGGGAAATAGAAGATGTTGAAATTACAAGGGAAATACAATGAAGCAAAAGTGTTTACTACGAATGTAGAAAAAACTGCAGCAGGTCAAATTATTGATCTTTGTAACCAAGAATTCGTAAAGGATAGCAAGATTCGTATTATGCCAGATACACATGCGGGTGCAGGTTGCACGATTGGGACAACAATGACAATTCAAGATAAGATTGTTCCTAATTTAGTCGGGGTTAACTAATCGGCTCAGACTTTAAACTACTCACTCAATTGACTGGGAACCCTAACGATAAAAGGCGAGGGCAATCAGCAGCCAGTGGTTATGGTGACATAATCGAATGGTTCAGAGACTTGTACCATGTTAGCAGACTAAGGTACAGAATTATTCCTCATCTATTTTGAATTGAAGAGGAATAATTAATACGGTGAGCCTACAGTAGAGACTGCATATCTCGATGACTGTAGAGAAGGTATAGTCCACTCTTTCAGGAAACTGAGAGGTAAGTACGATATTGGTTGTGGCATGGAAGTTGTTATGATTAATAAGAAAAAAGAGGAAATCAACTTCGATCACTTAGACGAAACGATACGTAAATTTGTCCCAAGTGGTTTTCGTATTCGAGATAAGGAACATCGATTTTCAAAAATGATTGATTTTGATAGTGTAAGAGCCCCGTTTACATTGCAACGTGCTCAAAAAAGTATTGGTACACTTGGCGGGGGCAATCATTTTTTCGAACTGAATGAGGATGATAAAGGAAATGTATACATTGTCATTCATAGTGGTTCGCGTAATTTAGGGAAACAAGTAGCAGAGTATTATCAAAACTTTGCTTACGAGCAACTTATAAACGTTAAATCTATTAAAGAAGAAATGATTGAGCGTTTAACGAAAGAAGGTAGACAACAAGAAATACATGAAGCTTTACGTGAAATTAAGAAACCGGTGATTCGCAAAGAATTAGCTTATTTAGAAGGACAAGGATTTAAAGATTACATGAATGATATGAAAATTGCTCAAAAATATGCGGAGTTAAATCGTAAAGCAATGATTGATGAAATCGTCACTAAAATGGATTGGAATGTAACCGATCAATTCACTACAATTCATAACTACATCGATATGGAAAATATGATTCTACGAAAAGGTGCTATTTCAGCTCAGAAAGATGAACGAGTAATCATTCCAATTAATATGAGAGACGGTTCTATCATTGCATTTGGTAAAGGGAATCCAGATTGGAACTTTTCTGGACCGCATGGGGCAGGACGTATTATGAGCCGTAAGAAGGCGAAAGAAGTACTTAACTTAGAGGATTTTCAAAATACAATGACAGAGGTTTGGACGACATCTGTTGCAGAAAGTACTTTAGATGAAGCACCAATGGTATATAAACCAATGGATGAAATTATTGAGAATACAAAAGAAACAATTGATATTAAACATATTATTAAGCCACTTTACAATTTTAAGGCGAATTAAAAGAGGAGTAATGTTTATTAAAGAAAGAGAACTTGAAAAGATAGCATATTTTGTGGCGGTTATATAACGGAGATTAAAAAGACAACATATTAAACTAAGAGATTCATCATATTCATTTACATGTATGTAATGTAAAAGACTAGAAAGCTAGATTGGCGTGAATCGCTAATTGTGGAGTGCAAAAAACGACAAAATCTCTTAAAAAACACTTAACTTTTTACTCCATCTATCTTTACAATCCCTCTTTATAATGTGAATTGGACAAGCACCTAAGAGAAAGCAGAACATGTCAGTTTGTACATTCTATTATTAGGGGGAGAATTTGTATGAAAAAGACAGTTGCTTCGTTAGCAGTTATGGCGGCATTATTACCGACGTTTTCAGTGCATGCGGAAGGGAAAGAGCAAGCCCGAAAATCAGCTACAACTTTTAATGTTATTAGTGATATTCAAGGGGATTTAGGGGATTTTGATCATGTGCTAAAAGATATGAACAAAGTGACGCCACTTTCTAGAGCGCTTATTATGAATGGGGATATAACGCCGACTGGACAACAGTCACAATATGATGATGTAAAGCGTGTGTTAAATAAAAATAAGCATCCAGAAAATGTATGGTCTACTGTTGGGAATCATGAGTTTTATGCTGGTAAATGGACAGCGGATGGGAAACTCTCTCAAAGTACATGGCCAAATGGTGTAACTGAGGAAACTTTATTTAACCGCTATCTGAAATTTAGTGGACAAGAAAAGGTATATCATAAAAAAGAATTAGATGGTTATCCGCTTCTATTTTTAGGGACGGAAAAATATATGAAATACCATGATTCAAAAATGTGGGATGAAGTATATATGAGTGATGAGCAACTAGGTTGGTTAAAACAAAATTTAGAAGAGTACAGCCAAAAAGATAAAAATAAACCAGTTTTCATTTTCTCTCATCACGTTTTACCCGATACTGTGTCTGGATCAAGACAATCACCATATTTACAAGACTATTTAAACGTTGATAAATTGTACGATATATTAAAAGACTATCCGCAGGTCGTTTTCTTCACGAGTCATACGCATTGGGATTTAAACTTACCTGACTGGGCTGGTAAAAAGAAAATTAAAGGCGGAGATGAAAAAGGATTTACTGTTGTAAATACGGGCGGGATTGAAACAGGCTGGATGTCAGCAGGACCAAATGGAGGAGAGAAAACTGCTCCAGATGGCTATTCATTTAAACAAGGGTTACAAGTGAAAGCATATGGTAACGATGTAATCGTGACAGCTTACGATTACAAACGTGATAAGGATATAAAGAAGTTATTAATTAGTGATTCAAAAATTGCGCAGATGGCACCAAATGTAACGGCAGATGATAGTAAAAATATAATTGTCGGTGCAACTGAATATATGGAGTACACTATAGAAGGAACGAATGAGTGGCATACGTATAGTAAAGCAAATCCTCCGAAATTTGATGGAGATAAAGTCGTATACGTACGCCATAAAGGTGAAATGAATTTAGAGCCGGGATTAACGCAGTTACTTCGTTTTACGGTAAATAAGTGATTGGAGGGAGTCTGCATTTGAATGTGTGGGCTCTTTTTTTGTTGATGAGAAAGGGGTTGCCTGTCTGTCGTTTTTTGTCGATAGATCGATATATTAAGAAAATCGTTGATATACTGCAAGTTACGATCGATATATTTGAAAAATCGTTGATATATTGTAAGTAATGAACGATATATTTAAAAAATCGTTGATATAAATTTCATGTACCGTAATTAAGTCAAAATCATTAATACGGTTTTACTTATCAAAATGAAATTCTAATACATTTTTAACCGAGAAAGATGACTTCACCATTTTTACGTGTAATAATAGTAACGTTACATATATTGTGAAAGAAGTACAAAAGGAGCGTTACAATGAATTTAGCTAAATTCCCGAGAAAAAAATATACAGAATCATATACACCAATTGAAAAGTTAAACAATTTTTCTGAAGCACTTGGTGGTCCGACTATTTATTTTAAACGAGATGATTTACTTGGTTTAACAGCCGGTGGCAATAAGACGAGAAAATTAGAATTTTTAGTTGCAGATGCACAGGAAAAGGGTGCAGATACGTTAATTACAGCTGGTGGTATTCAGTCAAATCATTGCCGTCTGACACTGGCAGCTGCGGTAAAAGAAAAAATGAAATGTATTCTTGTATTAGAGGAAGGGCTTGAGCCAGAAGAGAAGAGAGACTTTAACGGAAACTATTTCTTATATCACTTATTAGGTGCTGAGAATGTCATTGTTGTACCGAACGGAGCAGACCTGATGGAAGAAATGCATAAAGTAGCAAAAGAAGTAAGTGAAAAAGGTAGTACACCATATGTAATTCCAGTTGGTGGATCAAACCCTACGGGCGCAATGGGATACGTTGCTTGTGCCCAAGAAATTATGGCGCAATCATTTGAGCAAGGAATTGATTTCAGTTCAGTTGTTTGTGTAAGTGGTAGCGGCGGTATGCATGCTGGTTTAATTACTGGTTTTTCTGGAACACAAAGCCATATTCCTGTAATTGGAATTAACGTAAGTAGAGGAAAAGCTGAGCAAGAAGAGAAAGTAGCAAAACTTGTAGATGAAACTTCAGCACACGTTGGTATTCCAAACTTTATCCCGCGCGACGCTGTTACGTGCTTTGATGAATATGTAGGATCAGGCTATGCGTTACCAACGCAGGAAATGGTAGAGGCAGTTCAGTTACTTGCGAAAACAGAAGGTATTTTACTTGATCCAGTGTATACAGGTAAGGCAGTAGCGGGATTAATCGACTTAATTAGAAAAGGTAAATTTAATAAGGAAGACAATATTTTATTCGTACATTCAGGTGGTTCACCAGCTTTATATGCGAATACGTCTCTATTTGCGTAAGTGTAAAAAGCATTGGGTATCCAATGCTTTTTGTTATATACTGGACTATTTGAGCTGCGGACCAATTCTATCACTTTAATTAACTAAAAGAAGAATTTCCCCATCCCGATTAGACTACTAATCATTCCTATTCCACTCATGGTGCTTTTTCCTGCTGTAAATAAGTTTCCAAGCATTCCTAGCTGACCGTTACCTCCGTTATTTCCCCATCCCATTGGGGCCCACGGACTACCCCATCCTGGAGGGTTTCCAAAAACACCCGAGTTATTGGTATTGATATGAAAAGGCTTGGCTGGCGGAGATAATAAAGCGGCAAGATGACCTTGTGCAAACATCCCTGCATGATTGAATGGTTGGGCCCAGGGGAAGGGAGGTTTTTGAAAATTAAAACCTGCATGGCCTGGTAATGGAGTCCAATTGGCAGGATGACCTTGTGGTATTATCCCTGCATAATTGATTGGCTGCTGCCCCCAAGAGAAGGGAGGAGGTTGGGGATTGAATCCCGTATAATTGGCTGATGAATCCCAACTAACTGGATAGACTCGATAACTCCAATTCTCAGGAATCTTCAAATCATTCATTACCTTAGATTTAGTTATTTCGGGCTGTGAATATAATGAAATTTGGTTAGTATATTGTTCCCCGTTTCCCTTTGAATTCAAATACCAATATTGGTGCATACGCTTATTCTCCTCACTTTAAAAATGTAATGTTAGACTTAGCCTATGTAATATTCCTTTTTATGGATGGTTACATAACTAGATCTACAAGCCTGTATTTAAAGGAATGGGTGTGTGGACTTGTTGATTTAAAGTTTCACTTTATTTTAGAAGGGTATTTTCAGTTGCTTCTTTTATATATTTCAGCCTAATTTAAATTCCGTTAATAAACGTTTTTATAAAGGTTTAATCAACAAAAAGATTTTAAAATGGTATGTTGAGCAAGTGGAATTGCTAAAAAGAGAATATCCATTCGAAGAGTTTGGCAAAATACTGCAAGGGTAATGTTTTCTTGTGCAAATATGTAAACGATTTAAACGAATCAATGAAATTTATAATGAAGGGGCAATTAAATATATGAGTGAAACATTACATAAAAGAAAACCACCATATTTAATGCTTGTAATTCTTTTTATTGGGGCATTTGTTTCATTTCTAAATAACTCGCTTTTAAATGTAGCCTTGCCATCAATAATGAAAGATTTAGACATTCAAGATTATTCAACGATCCAGTGGCTTTCTACAGGGTATATGCTTGTAAGTGGTATATTAATTCCGGCATCAGCATTTTTAATAACGCGTTTCTCGAATAGAAGCCTATTTATTACATCTATGTTGATTTTTATTCTTGGTACTGCCTTAGCGGCTGTAGCGCCGAATTTTGGTTTATTACTTACTGGTCGGATGGTTCAAGCGGCAGGCTCTTCAGTTATGGGACCTTTGTTAATGAATATTATGCTAGTAAGCTTTCCGAGAGAAAAAAGGGGAACAGCAATGGGGATTTTTGGACTAGTTATGATTACAGCTCCAGCAATTGGACCGACACTATC
Organism: Bacillus sp. EB V-12; assembly: GCF_056158125.1. Taxonomy (NCBI): domain Bacteria; kingdom Bacillati; phylum Bacillota; class Bacilli; order Caryophanales; family Bacillaceae; genus Bacillus; species Bacillus sp. EB V-12. The sequence continues at coordinate 151,594 of NZ_JBUXJL010000010.1, forward strand.
AGGTTATATTGTAGAGTATTATGACTGGCGTTTGCTTTTTGAAATGATTTTACCGTTAGCAATCATTAGCTTACTGTTAGGGATTTGGAAATCTGAGAATGTCATGAAACAAAACAAAAATGCAAAACTTGATTATCTCTCATTACTATTATCTTCTGTCGGTTTTGGCGGTTTGTTATATGGATTCAGTTCTGCAAGCTCCGATGGTTGGACAAATAAAGTTGTCTTAACAACCTTAATCATAGGCGCTATTGCCCTAATTGCTTTTATTATCCGCCAATTAAAAATGGATGAGCCGTTATTGGATTTACGTGTTTACAAGTACCCAATGTTTGCACTTGCGTCTGTAATTGCAATTGTTAACGCGGTGGCCATGTTTTCGGGTATGATTTTAACACCAGCTTATGTACAAAACGTCCGTGGTATTTCGCCGCTGAGCTCTGGGCTGATGATGCTTCCAGGTGCGGTTATAATGGGGATTATGTCACCAATTACAGGTAAACTATTTGATAAATATGGTCCTCGTATTCTTGGTATAGTAGGACTTTCCATTACAGCCGTTTCAACTTATATGCTAGCAAACCTGCAACTCGACTCTAGTCACACACATATTATTCTTATTTACACACTGCGGATGTTTGGGATGGCGATGGTGATGATGCCACTTATGACAAATGGTCTTAATCAATTGCCAACTCGCTTAAATCCGCACGGTACAGCTGTTAATAATACAGCTCAACAAGTGTCCGGTTCGATTGGTACTGCTATTCTTGTTACGATTATGAATTCTGTAACAAAAACAAAAGTTGAAAGTTTAATGTCTGATATAGATCCAACAACCTTCACAGAAACTACGAAGGCAATAGTAACTCAAAAGGCTTTATTATCTGGAATTCAGTATTCCTTCTATGTAGCGCTTGGCATGAATGTTGTTGCACTACTATTAGTTTTTTTCGTTAAACGTGTAGATACAAGTGCGGAAGCCGTCGAGAAGTTAAATCGGTAGAGAAGAATAAAACGCTAGATAATGATTCCTACAAGTTGTTTGCTGATTAGATAGACTATAAAGAAATGCAAATTTTTACTGCTAAGGCGCCGGTATTTAAAGCTGGAAAAGAACTGAAAGAAGCAGTGACATAATTATGTAGTGAAAGAGGACCTGATGTTCATATCAGGTCCTCTTTCATTAGTAACACGGTATATTGCTTATTGTATTGGTTTAACTAAACCACTGATTTTTCAAATACTACAATCTTAAGCTCGTCAACTTCTCTATTTTGGGGTGTTTTAGAAGAAAATGAATTAAAATGATTGTTTTATAAACAAATACAAGAGATGAGATCCGTTTGCAATTTCTCATAAACATTATAATTTTAGATTATCTTTTAACACCAACATTAAAAGGGTCCAACTATATTTATTCGCTTCATTTTAATTTAGTATTTTTCTACAAGTTATAAATCTAATTGCCAAGCTTATACGTAATATCATAATCATGAATAGTTAGGGAAAAGATAAAATAAGGTAATCAATTACATATCTTTATTTCATGCTTTTTTGAAAGGGTGTTTTTAATGGAAAAAAAAGTATCTGCCATTCCTCAGCCGAAAACATATGGACCGCTGGGTAATCTCCCATTAATCGATAAAGATAAACCGACCCTATCCTTTATCAAGATAGCGGAAGAGTATGGTCCCATTTTTCAAATTCAAACTTTAAGTGATACCATCATTGTCGTTTCTGGACATGAATTGGTAGCAGAAGTCTGTGACGAAACACGGTTCGATAAAAGTATAGAGGGTGCTTTAGCAAAAGTTCGTGCCTTTGCTGGGGACGGATTATTTACTAGCGAGACTCACGAGCCTAACTGGAAAAAAGCTCATAATATTTTGATGCCTACATTTAGCCAACGGGCAATGAAAGATTACCATGCCATGATGGTCGATATTGCTGTACAACTCGTTCAAAAATGGGCACGGCTTAATCCGAATGAAAACGTGGATGTTCCGGAGGATATGACTCGTCTTACGTTAGATACAATTGGTCTATGTGGTTTTAATTACCGCTTCAATAGCTTTTATCGTGAGACACCTCATCCTTTTATTACTAGCATGACCCGTGCTCTAGATGAGGCGATGCACCAATTACAGAGGCTGGATATAGAAGACAAACTCATGTGGAGAACGAAACGTCAATTTCAGCATGATATTCAATCTATGTTTTCTTTAGTAGATAATATTATTGCTGAACGTAAAAGTAGTGGAGATCAGGAAGAAAATGATTTACTTTCCCGTATGTTAAATGTGAAGGATCCGGAAACTGGTGAAAAATTAGATGATGAAAATATTCGTTTCCAAATTATTACCTTTTTAATAGCTGGACATGAGACAACAAGTGGATTGTTATCTTTTGCAATTTACTTCTTATTAAAGAATCCGGATAAGTTGAAAAAAGCCTATGAAGAAGTAGACCGTGTTTTGACAGATCCTACTCCAACATACGAACAAGTTATGAAACTGAAGTATATACGGATGATTTTAAATGAATCGCTACGTCTATGGCCTACCGCTCCAGCATTCAGTCTCTATGCAAAAGAAGATACAGTGATTGGCGGGAAATACCCAATTAAGAAAGGAGAAGATCGTATTTCTGTTCTTATTCCACAGCTACATAGGGATAAAGATGCATGGGGAGACAATGTGGAAGAATTCCAACCTGAACGATTTGAAGAGCTGGATAAGGTTCCTCATCATGCTTATAAGCCATTTGGAAATGGCCAGAGAGCATGTATCGGTATGCAATTTGCACTTCATGAAGCCACTCTTGTAATGGGAATGCTTCTTCAACATTTTGAATTAATCGATTATCAAAACTATCAGCTGGACGTAAAACAAACATTAACGCTAAAGCCCGGTGATTTTAAGATTAGGATTCTACCCCGAAAACAAACTATTAGTCATCCTACTGTTCTTGCACCTACAGAGGGCAAGCTGAAAAACGATGAAATTAAGCAAAACGTCCAGAAGACACCTTCTATTATTGGGGCCGATAATCTTTCACTTCTTGTTCTGTATGGCTCGGATACAGGTGTAGCAGAAGGTATTGCAAGAGAATTAGCAGATACAGCTAGTTTAGAAGGGGTTCAAACGGAAGTGGTAGCTCTTAACGATCGAATTGGAAGTTTGCCAAAAGAAGGAGCGGTACTTATTGTGACTTCTTCTTATAATGGAAAACCGCCAAGTAATGCAGGGCAGTTTGTGCAATGGTTGGAGGAACTAAAACCAGATGAGCTAAAAGGTGTTCAATACGCAGTTTTTGGTTGTGGAGATCATAATTGGGCTAGTACCTATCAACGGATTCCAAGATACATTGATGAGCAGATGGCTCAAAAAGGAGCAACAAGATTTTCTAAACGCGGAGAAGCAGATGCAAGTGGTGATTTCGAGGAACAGCTTGAGCAATGGAAACAAAGTATGTGGTCTGATGCGATGAAGGCATTTGGATTGGAACTCAACAAAAATATGGAAAAAGAGCGCAGTACTTTGAGTCTACAATTTGTCAGTCGTCTTGGAGGATCTCCTCTTGCACGAACATATGAAGCAGTTTATGCATCTATACTAGAAAATCGTGAACTCCAATCACCCAGCAGTGATAGAAGTACACGACATATCGAGGTATCTTTGCCAGAAGGCGCTACATATAAAGAAGGAGACCACCTTGGAGTGTTGCCAGTTAATAGCGAGAAAAATATCAACCGAATTTTAAAACGTTTTGGGTTAAATGGGAAGGATCAAGTTATACTGAGTGCAAGTGGACGAAGTATAAATCACATACCTTTAGACAGTCCTGTTAGTTTATTGGACCTTCTTAGTTATAGCGTTGAAGTTCAAGAAGCTGCCACTCGAGCACAAATACGAGAAATGGTAACATTCACAGCATGTCCTCCTCATAAAAAAGAATTGGAAGCATTATTAGAAGAAGGAGTTTACCATGAACAAATATTAAAGAAACGGATTTCAATGTTGGACCTTCTTGAAAAGTATGAGGCTTGTGAAATCCGATTTGAACGCTTTTTAGAACTTCTTCCTGCGCTCAAACCGCGTTACTATTCTATTTCAAGCTCTCCACTCGTTGCACACAATCGTCTGAGCATTACGGTCGGTGTTGTTAATGCGCCTGCATGGAGTGGGGAAGGGACATATGAAGGAGTCGCTTCTAATTACTTAGCTCAGCGTCATAATAAAGATGAGATTATCTGTTTCATTCGAACGCCGCAATCAAACTTTGAATTACCTAAAGATCCAGAAACACCAATTATTATGGTTGGGCCAGGTACTGGAATTGCACCATTCCGTGGATTCTTGCAAGCGCGTCGTGTTCAAAAGCAAAAAGGTATGAACTTAGGACAAGCACATCTATATTTTGGTTGTCGTCATCCTGAAAAAGATTATCTCTATCGTACAGAACTAGAAAATGATGAAAGAGATGGATTAATCTCTTTACACACAGCTTTTTCTCGTCTAGAGGGACATCCAAAAACATATGTACAGCATTTAATAAAACAAGATAGAAGCAATTTAATTTCGTTATTAGATAATGGAGCTCATCTTTATATATGTGGTGATGGAAGTAAAATGGCTCCGGATGTAGAAGATACCCTTTGTCAAGCATATCAAGAAATTCATGAAGTAAGTGAACAAGAAGCAAGAAATTGGTTGAATCGTGTGCAAGATGAAGGGCGATATGGAAAAGATGTTTGGGCTGGTATATGAATGTTTCTTAATTAGATACATATTAACTAATGAACTTCTTTCGAATAAATTTCACTTTATTAGTATAGTGTATTTAGATGAATAGTGATTAACCAGACTATTTAAGTATCTACTAAATAAAAAACAGGACCTGATATGCATCTATCAGGTCCTGTTTCACATAGACATTATACATCGATATTTTCCATACATTATCAATGTCTGTAATGTAGTTAGCCTTTTGAGTCAGCTATAAAATCAGATATTATTTTTTCCATATCGAAAGGAGTAATCCCTTTATCCAAAGAGAAAATAGTTTCTGCTTCTTCGATGTCTTGAACGAGTTCACCTCTAGCTTCAATATGTAATCGGAACAAGTCATATAAATTCGGTTTAACTAAATTAGTTAAAGCCTTCCCAACTAGTATCATACCTTTTTGATTAGCCTCGATGGTATTATCATAAGTTAGATCTCTTGTAAGAGATAAATCTGTCCAAATCAATTTTCGTTCCTTTAAGTCTAAAATAACTGGAATAGAGATTTGGGTGTCGGCAGTAATATCCACTTTATCTTGAACAGTAGAAGGTTCAAATATTTCACCTGAACCAGGATATTGACGAACCATCCAACCAGTAAAGCATTCTGGTAAATCTTTATATGGTTGGTCTGTGTAAGAAAGCAAAGTCATGACTACATAGCGTCCACCATATTTCAGCACAGACGGAATATCGAAATCAATGAATTCAGATGCCCCCTTTGGTGCAGAAGTAATATCTCCGCTATGGTAGGCTTTGAAATTTTTTGAACGTAAGTTCGTGAAGGATACATGTTCTTTGTATTGCCAATCTTCGTCGTACATTGCAGCAGACAAATCAATGTCAACACGTCCTGTATGTTGTCCATTCACATAGCCTTCTTTCCACCATAGGAAAAAACGAATCGTATCTCCTTCTGGCAAATCTACTTTACTTCCTCGAGATAATGTACGAAGCGCTTTGCTGGCTGAACGTTGAGAGAAGGGAACTAAGTGATTTTTTAACTGTTCATCCAAAAATACTTTTCCGAGACTTGGAAGTTCTGCGAAGCGATTTTTTAAAGTATCTTCACACATTTTTACAATCATTAAACAAATATCCTCTGAGATAAATGGAAGTGTATTTTCAATACCTATAGCTTTTGCTACATTTCCCTTTGGAAAAAATGTACGAAATTCATTTTTATCATTTCGATGCTTAAAATGAGCCGTGAGTTGAAGTAATACAGGAGTAGAAACGTTTCCGATTATACTTAGAAAATCTTCGAGAATATTGAAAACATCTGTTGACTTATTACTACATAAACGGATTAAATGATCCAAGCGTCTGGCAAATTCCCCCGGGCGAGTTTTTAAAAGATTTTTCGCTGTCATGATATCACGATTCAACAAAGCTGCTTCTATTTTTCCATTAAATGTTTCAACTTTAATGTTGTTGCGAAGAATCTCAAATGCTCGGTGGGTTTTTGGGAAACGAGTATGATATTCTGCTGGATGAAGAATTTCACCTAAACGAATCCAACGTTTTTTGTATCGAAGCATATCTTCGGTAATGTTTCCGCATTGCTCTAACAATCCTAAAAGGAAGCGTCTTTCTGCTCGGTTAAACTTCTTGAATCGAACGGAGGATGCTAAACTCACATCGCCTTGAGATAAAGCAACTGCAAGGCGAAGAACATCAGTTGCTGTTTTAAAATACTTTGCAGCAGCATCGGCTGATATTTTTCTGTTTATTAATAAAACCCCAATTATAAAAGACATATTTTCCTTATGAGGAATTACATTAGGTAGAAAACAGGAAACATCTTCAGTGTGTGTAATAGCCCATTCTACATCTGTCTTATCAGTTGAGGAAATAGAGCTGTTTGCACGAATCAATTGAGAAATCATTTGATTGAAATCTTCTTCACTTCCTAAGTCAATAACTTTCAAATCAACGCTATCTAAAAGAGGAAGTCGTTCTTCTACTTTTGATACAGGTAGGCGCAACGTCACATAATGAATAACGGCATTGGTGTATAAATCAGCGTCACTTAAATCCATCATTTGTTGCGGAAAGTTTGGATACATAGGAGTAAACTGAATATGTGCACCAACCATTTCTTTTAAATGTTTTACCAACTCCTTGTAAAACGATGTGAATGCATCAACCGAAAGTGTTTGCAACTCTTCTATTAAAGGCTCAGAAAAAGTAAATCCTAAACTTTCCAAGTTTTTTAAAACAGTGGCTAAATACATGTTCGGTAGTTTATTTTCTTCTCTTTTTATAATTACTTTCAAACTTCTTCTTATGTAAATAGAATTTTTCATGAGAACGCCGATTATTCACTCCTTATAAAAGAGGGGAATAGTCCGACTGTCCTCCTTTCAGTGGTAGATTTTTATTTTTACATGCATAAACACACTAATTGTAGAAAAATGCACAGAGGGTATAAAGCTATTTTTTAGTGAAAAATTAGGGGTATAACATTTAGTTGTTAAGTGGTAATTTGTTAATTAAGAAAAGAAAACCTCTACATCAATGGTTGATAAACTAAAGTTTATTCAATCCCAAAGAAGAAAGAGGTTTTATAGTCTAATTATTTTTCATAGGAAATTGACAACTCTAAAACAATTTGAAATTTCTACAAAGAAGGAAGAATTGTCATAGCCTATGTGTTTAGCAGGAAAGTAACATCCCTATTTCGCCAAAGAAGTTAGAAGGAAGGAACGTCATAGCCTGCTCTATTAGTATATTCTCATGCGAAGAGCAATTCAAGTATACTGTCTGATTTTTTATATTTTTCTTAAAGGGGAATTTTCATGTTTATCCCGCATTAACGGGTAGCCCGATTGGTGAGGGGGATTAAAGTTTCACTTTATAAATAGGGAGATCATCACATGCCCTTTTTATAATACTATTACGGGAGGATTTTTATTTTTGATATATTATACCATTTATTTGATGGTATAATATGGTATTGGTTCTATGGAATGGAGTTGAATGAGTATTATAAATACAAAAGGTGAAATTAAAAAAACGAAAAGAAAAGTATTACTAACTATACTTACTATGTTAGTAATTATAATTGGATTTGGATATTGGAAACTTTTTAGTTTGCAAGGTGTTCCAAAAGGGGAATTAATTCGAACAGTGGAATCTCCAGATGGAAAATATCTCATCAAGACTTATTTTCATAATGCAGGATCATTAAGTGCGGATGCTGTTAGGGGTGAATTAGTTAACCTTGATACAGATTCAGAGAAAAATATATATTGGAATTATCCAGATACCGATCCATATATTGAATGGGTAAATAAGAATATTGTTAGAATTGGAGATCAAACTTTAGATATTTCACAGAAAGAAACCTATGATTGGCGTGATGATGATGAGCACGTTAAAGAAATGCCTAAACAGTTTAGTAGATAAAACAAGAAAATTTAAATTTATTTAATCTTATTCGTTTAACTATAGATAGGATTATATGAGTGAAAAAGTCCATTTAGATCTTCTAAATGGACTTTTTTAGGTTTCTAGATACGACTACTGATAAAAATGGAACAAACTTGTTATTTAGGTTGTCTATTAAGTATACGTATAAAACAGGGGTTCATGATAGTTCACTCATTTTATGAAAAGTGAGATGCAAGAGAGTGATATCCGATACACTCTTTAATTGTATCGATATGTATAACACCTAAAAAAACATATATTCTTGAAAGAGGTTGAAAATGTATGATAGTCTTAAACAAGTTTTTTAACATTTTACATTACAAAAAGATGGTACCTGTAGTATTTCTTTCATGTGCAACGCTTATAGGCTGTTCTGATGGTAATACTCAATCTGAATTACCTAAACAAACGAAACAAACAAATCCAATCAAACAAGAAATTACTGGTAATGATTCTTTTGTTAAACTTGAAAAAGAATTTGATGCTAAACTCGGTATTTATGCATTGGACACTGATACGAATCAAACCGTTACTTATCAATCAGATGAACGGTTTGCATACGCATCTACTCACAAAGCTTTAGCTGTGGGAGTACTTTTACAAAAGAAATCAATAGAAGATCTAAATCAAAGAGTTTTGTATACCCGTGAAGATCTTGTTAATTACAATCCAATTACAGAAAAGTATGTTGATAGTGGTATGACCCTGAAAGAGCTTGCAGATGCTTCTCTTCGATATAGTGATAATACTGCACAAAATCTTATTCTTAAACAATTAGGTGGACCTAGTGAATTCAAAAAATCACTAAGAGAAGTAGGAGACACCGTTACAAATCCTGAACGTTTTGAACCAGAATTAAACGAAGTGCTTCCAGGAGACGTACGTGATACTAGTACCCCAAAGGCATTAGCTACTAGTCTTCAGGCTTTTACGCTAGGAGATGTACTTTCAACTGAGAAACGGGATTTATTAATAGATTGGATGAAAAGGAATACTACCGGAGACAACTTAATTCGTGCCGGAGTTCCAGGAGGATGGGAAGTAGCTGATAAGACTGGCTCGGGATCTTATGGAACCAGAAATGATATCGCAATTATTTGGCCACCAAATAAAAAACCAATTGTTCTTGCGATACTTTCTAATCATGATAAAGAGGATGCTAAATACGATGATAAGCTTATTGCAGAAGCAACCAAGATAGTGTTAGATGCTTTAAAAGTGACAAATAAATAATAATAGTAACTAGTTATTATTATTTTCCCGGTTTTTAGTCACAATATTGTGAGTCATGATTTTGCTAGCGGACTAATGTTTATGGGGTTCTTCGTTGGAGTTGCATTTTTAGCAACGATGGCAAGTTGCTTAATGTTTAAAGTTCTGTCGGGAGCATCAAAAGATGTGGCACGTTATCAAACGTTTCGTAAAATTGTTGTCCGCCGAGAATTATTAACAAACTCAATCTATAAAGAGTTATACTTCATGTTTTTATTCCCAGCAATTGACGGGATTACTCATATATTATTTGGTATGAACATGTTTAGTCCTATTTTAATCGATCCGTACTCTCGTATTTGCTTACCACTTGTTATTTTTGTAGTAATTTACTCGATTTATTACTTGATTACAGTTCAATTATATAAAGGAATTGTACTCTCGAAAAAAGATCAATGTAATGATGTTATTCATAAAGAATGATAAATAATCCTTTTTGGAAAGAACAATTAAGAGAGAGATAACATTAATTATCGACTGTATCGAAAGTGAAATCACTTCTTTACAGAAGGAGATGGAGAATTAAGTCAATCGAATGAATATTATAGCCTGCTAATATCCCAGAGTATGTTATAAATAATATTGCCACTTGGGTGCAAGGAAGATTGAAATGAAATTAGCAACCATATTTTTAAATAGTTATTTTCAGAGGCAACAAGTGTATTAGGGAGGGGGCATTTGGCTTAGAGGAATCTTCATGTGAAAAGACCTGAAACAGCCTTCCCTATAGCAATAATAAAGATGTCTAATTTCTAATATAGAAAATAATAGCGTTGCTACATTCAATATGTAGCAACGCTATTTAAATTTTTTAAACAGGGTTAAATTTTTCAAGAAATTTAACCCTGTTTAAAAAATGATATCCAATTAAATTTATCCTCTATGTATTTTGTAACTACATTTCATCTTGCTGTAGAGAAACAAAAAACATTTTTCTTATTCAATAATTCCAATTTCTAGAGCTTTTTGAACAGCTTCTTCTTTGTTACGGACTCCTAGCTTTGTATAAGCTGTGGAAGCATAATTTCTGACCGTACCATTTGATAAATATAACCTTGATGCTATGGTAGTGTATCGAAGTCCCTTTGCTACTAGCTGCAAGATTTCTATCTCCCTAGCTGTTAGCTCATAAGCGGTTGCTTTTGATTGTGGTGTCTCTTTTTGCGCATCAAACTTCTCAAATATTTTGTGAGACATTCCCTGATCAATCAGTGTCCCACCTTTGTGAATAAGTCGGATCGTATTAGCTAGCTCCAATGTTTCAATAGATTTGAGTAAAAAACCGTCCGCACCGTTACGAAGCGATTCTAACGCCTGTTCGGTATCCTGAAAAGTTGTAAAAATCAATATGCGGATATGTGGCCATTGTTGCTTAATCTTTTTGGTTGCTTCGACTCCATCCATGTGTTGCATATCTAAATCCATAAGTATAACATGAGGTTGAAGGCGCCCACACAAATCGATGGCTTCATTGCCATCCTCGGCCAAACCGACTACATTTAAATCTTCATATCTATCGAGTAGTGTCCTCAAACTTTCCCGAACAAACGGCTGGTCGTCTACAATTAACAAACGAATAAGTCCATCTTTTATTTCAGTTTGTCGCGGTATGGTACATGTAACAAGCATTCCTTCATCTGGCTTTGTATATACAGACAATTGACCTTGCAAATTCATTGCTCGTTCTTTCATCGTATTCATACCGAAGCCTTCCTGCCATTCTACATTTCCTTTTCCATTATCTTGAACTTCTAATCTCGTATATTGTTGTTCAAACTGCAATGAAACTATAATTTCAGTTCCCTGACCATGACGTACTGCATTCGTAAGGGACTCTTGTAAGCAACGAATGAACGCTATCTTCGTTTGCCGAGACAATTCATATTCCTCTCCGTATGTCCGAAAACTTACATTAACCTGAGCGTGCTCCTGAAATTCGGCTCCAAGATTTTGGAGAGATTGAATTAAGGAAGGCGATTGACACGGAGACTCCATTTGATGTAGGTAACCTCTCACGTCCTCGATGCTTTTACGTCCCATTTCAAGCAGAGAATCTAGCCTCTGTATACCCATTTCAGTAGCAAGTTCGGTGCGCAACGTTTCCATTCCCATAATAATAGAAGTATAAGCGTGACCAACTGTATCATGAAGCTCACTCGACAGTCTGTTTCGTTCTTCCGCCAGTGTGATGCGTTCAATTTGAGACATATATTGCTCAAGTACCGCGTTTTGTTTACGAATTGATTCATTTTGCTTATGATTGACGATTAATAAATGAAAAGCGAAGCCCATTACATATGCGAATCCATAATAGGTAACCATAATCCAATAGCTATTACTTGGCGCAATCGCATAGAAAATTCCAGTTGTTATAAAAACTGTTATTGGAGCTGTCCAATAATAGGACAAATGCTTACTATTTGCAGCAATTAGAAACACCGATATAAGAAATGTGTTGTAAGCTTCCGGAAATAATGAGGTTAAATATATACATATTCCACCATATAGCAGTATTTCTGTGAACAAATAATATTTATAATTGAATAGTAAGGCTACCCATGGAATTGAGAAGGCAATAATTTCCCAAAGAATAATAATCCAAAGTGGTAATGTTAAACCATCCTGAAAATTTAATGTAGCTAGAATGATAGACACACTAGCAAGTAGGCGTACTCCTAACATAATCCAATCATACCAAAACCAATACTTAACCATATCTAACAAGTCCTTTACCCCCTAAATAGCCTACCATTTTACTTCCTATATTATAATTTAATCCTTCCTGCCTTATTATACTTTTTAATTTAAAACTGTGATACTACTCACAGACTGTAAACTTCTATTGATTTAGTTGCCGAATCATACTACGTGTATAGCCCCCAATTTTCTTTGTCAAACCATCTACTATTCTAATACTTATGGCGGTAAATACTATACCCATAAACATTACAAAGAGTGACTTGGCAAAAGTATCTATCTGTATAAATATAATATTCATATCGATGTATCGATACAGTAGTGGTGCCAACAGGAACATAAGTGGCATTACATAAAAAATGATTGCACTAATGAGACTGAAAATGCCAATCACAAATTTCTGCATTAACCAATAGACAGCACACCAAGTGCGACGATCTGTAAGCGCTAATTTCACCTGAGCCCAGTTCGATGTATCCATTGTTATACTTCTATCGTAAGAGTCTGTTGAAATATCTGTATAAATTTTCGTTTGTATGCGCTCGAATTGGATAAAGGGTGTGGTAGTCTGTAGTACGCGTATAATTAATGGAATCCCAACAACAGTAAATGAAAGCGTTAAACTAAATAGCAGAGCTATTAGGTAAAAACAAAAATAAAAAAATCCTGTACCGAAAGTTAGCAATAAAAAATAACCATTATGGATGAATCTTGATTTCATAAAGTTCATCACTCCTATCTATGTAATAACCGAATCATACTGCTTTTTTTGTCAGTCTCACTAGTGTAAAAGTGTCATATGACAGTTCTAAATGATGTTAAAAAGGGGAGAGCAGCCTACTTCTGTTTAAAAAAGATGCTTTTATCCCGCTATTTACTGGGCAGTAAGACTCCCACCTCAAAATTCAGCGTTAGGTGGGGGGGCGGGCTGCCGGTAAACGCACGATTGGTGAAGGCTAATAATCAGTGGGGGATGAACAAAAACCTGCTGATTAAAGTTTCACTTTATTAATCCCCACAAAACAACCCCGTTTTTGCATATGCAAGAACGGGATTATTTTGTACTTTTATTTAATATGAGATGGACTTGTTTTTCGAATATGAAAAATAATATCAAATTGCTCAAGCAATGAAGTCTCAAAGTATACCGAACTGTTCGGGATGATTTGTCCCCCTATACTTAGTAATGGTCTTTTTGCTTTAGCCCATTTCTCTGCTTGTCCTTTAAGGTGACGGTTATCCAATAAAAACATTTTATATGGCACTTTTCCGAGAGTATAATTGAAACTTTTTACATCTTGTGGAATAGTGTCTGTTGTAATCTTACCTCCAGTGGAAGGATCATATTCGCTGTATAAGGTGAAATTTCCCTCCGTAGTTGTACTACCAATTGTGACATAATTATTGTCTAAACGTTCCTTCAAAAACTGCCCCGCAACATAAGGGTATAATTTCTCATCGATAATTCCTTTAGCTATATGAATATTGTGTGCCCATACCATCGTTTTACCACCAAATGTCTCTTGTGCCCACATTGCATGATCGGCCAAGTATTGTTCATGTAGTTTTATTATACTTGGATAGTCGTTAGGAAGTAGCATTGTGGTAAATTTCTCTATTGCACTTGCCGTTGCTTTCGCCCAGATGTACTCGGATGGAATTATTTCTGCGTTGGCTTGCTCGTTCTCATCATTTAGTAATCGGGCTACTCTCTCAGCGTTTGCTTTGAACTTCTCTTTCAATTCAGGAGTAAGTTTCATATATTCTTGTATACTGCCGGTAAAAGATGATAATTCTTTATAGTTTTCTTCTACTTCTGTCAGCAAATCTGGTCGATGCACCCTTACATAATCAATTACTTTATTAAAGCTACTTTGGTCCAACGTTTTTAAGTCGAGTCCAATAAATTGGATCTTTTTTTTATTGGATGGATCAGCATTATAATCTTTCATCCACTCAATCATGGCTATGATTTCATCAGTAGGATATAACAATTTTAAAAATTCCCTAGGGTTTCCTTTTCCTGTTTGGATATATTCATTTAGCTTTAAGCCGTTTCCCCAATCTTCTTCCAGTGCGAAATTTGTAAAACCCATCTCAGTAACCAAATATTTCACAAGGCGAAATTTTATAGTGAAAATTTCAGAGCTTCCATGGGTATTCTCTCCTAATCCTACATATTGTGCGTTCCCAATCATTTTCTTAAGTGGTTTTAAATCTTCAAATGGTTTTGACGGCTCTATCGTTTTTAATGGGTTAGCCTGTGATTGTATTGATTTAACTATATTTTTTTGGATTGATTGACCTGAATTTTCGATTGCTACCGTTTGAGCGTTTCCTACTTCTACACATCCTGTGACTAATAAAGCTGTACTAACCATTGCAATTATTCTTTTCTTATTCATTTTTTTCCACCTCAATTGAATTATTTGTAAAAGCAAAATTGATTCATGTACTTGCACGAATCAATTGCCTTAATTCAATTGTTATTTATTCCATATCATATTTTCTAGTTACATATTGTCATAAGGTTAATTGACACAGGTCATAGATTAATCATTACACTTTTGTACTATCGGTTATGACAACTTATAAATAATAATTACATTGTTGAGCCGCAAGTAAGATTAGATTATGAATTTGGGAGGGATTGTAAAGATGAATGAATCTGTATGCCAAAATATCTTTATTCTAAGTTGTAGCTGTTGAAATGACAGGAAGTAATTTTGATAAACAAATGAATAAAAGGGGAAGGGCGGATTACAATGTTATTACGCGGAGAAGCATTCCACAATAAAGATAAAATCCAACGTGCTAAAATAGGACTTCAACTTTTTCTAAGTATCTTAACTATTACTTCTATTATCCTAAATGTACTAGTAATGATTACTAAAAGTATGCCACTTATTGTGGTATATATGTTTACCCCAGCATTTTCTTCTATTTTGACTCGCATAATATTGAAAGAAGGGTTTAAAGATGTATCTTTTAGTCTCGGTAACTTAAAGATATGGAAGGGGATTGGTTTTGCGCTGTTAATACCTATGATAATATGTGGAATTACTTATTCTATTGCCTGGTTTAGCGGACTTGTGAGGTTTCAGCCTCCGCAAGGTGGTATGCTAGAACCTATTTACAATATACTTGGATTTCAGTATCTACCGATATCATTAAGTTTCATTTTTATAGTAGTATTGAGCGGAGTTTTAGGAAGCTTGCTTAACTTAATCCCAGTTATGGGGGAAGAAATAGGATGGCGAGGTTATATGCTTACAAGACTAATCGATGCAAAGTTTTCACGTCCCATTCTTATTAGCGGATTAATTTGGGCAACGTGGCATGTTCCAATTGTTATTGCTGGTCTATATGTAGAGGGAACATCTGCCCTACTTTCAGTACTTGGCATCTATTTTTGTATTGTGCCATTCAGTTATATTACAGCTTATTTACGACTTATCACAGGTAGCGTTTGGCCTTCGGTTATCATTCATACTACTTGGAATGCCATTATTCAAGGACCTTTCGCACGTGCAAGTACAGGAGATCAAACTGAGATTTGGATTGGAGAATCTGGTTTGATAACCGCTATTATTATCTTGGCTACTGCAATAATTATGGCTCGAATCGTAAATTTTACTAAATAGCATACGGATGTGTTTTAAATTCAATTAGTGTAATATGACGAGGCTGAAATAAGATGCTCCTAAAAATATTAGAAAAAATCTAGTTGAACGGACTCTTACTTAATCTTAGGCTGCTGGACATGTGGTGATATCCCATCGTCATCAAGCTAAGAAAATAAACTAGGTTGCCATAAAAAACATAATGTTTTCATTTAAAGGCTTGGAGATGAAATTTTATCATCTTCATCACGTTTGACCTTCAGGAAATAAAAAGTTAAACGATTATACAAATACTCTAACTGAAAAAACGATAGTCCTTCTATCAAAAATATAGAAGGACTATCGTTTATTTTTTTGACAAACTTAGGGGGTGATGTTCATAAAAATGGATAATATAATTCGTATTTTACGTAAAGAGAAAAAGTTTTCCAAAGAAGGTTTAGCTAATTTCCTTGGTGTAACGGTTGATTGAAATTTCACTTTATGACTTGTAAGTGACTGTTCAATGCATCTTACTATTAAAAAATCTAAATTTAATCATTAAATTGCGATAAAATGTGGTCGGAAATAATGAAATTTTAGGAAAAATAAGGTACACTAGTTTATGATTTTAGTTGAAAATCGTTTGACGTTAATGCATACGGGGGAAAGATTGATGAACAACAATACAACAAATGAATCAGTTGAAAAAATTGATCAAAAACGAGTAAGATCAAAAAAACGTTATACAAA
This sequence comes from Bacillus sp. EB V-12, assembly GCF_056158125.1. Lineage (NCBI taxonomy): Bacteria > Bacillati > Bacillota > Bacilli > Caryophanales > Bacillaceae > Bacillus > Bacillus sp. EB V-12. Next base: position 168,140 of record NZ_JBUXJL010000010.1, read on the forward strand.
TTGGAAGTTTATCGCAGTGGGTATTGGTGTAATTGCACTTCTTATTGGGGGAATGAGTTATTATCAGGCAACTCACTTCAATTCGAATGTTACAATTAATGACACAAAAGTTGGTGGTCTGAGCGCTGATCAGGCAATACAGAAATTAAAGACATCTGGACTAGCAAACAAAGTCTATGTTGATCAACAACAAATTTTAGATGAAAAAGATACAAAAACGGAACTTACGGAAAAAGATTTGCCTCAAGTTAAGAAACTATTAAAAAGTCAGTGGACATTTTTCCCTTCCTCAAAGGGAGAAAATTATTCATTGCTACCAGAGAAGGCAGATCAGTATCGTAGTGAAACGATGAAAAAACTTGTAGAAGAAACGCTCATCTCTATGAATGAAAAATTAAAAGCGCCTCAAGATGCTATGGCGAAGCTAGAACAAGGGAAAATTGTTATTTCGAAAAGTGTGGAAGGGAAACAGTATGATGTTACTAGTCTACTGAAAGATTATGATAAGCAAAAATATAAAAGCGAAATTCATCTGAAGTCTGCATACATAAAACCTATTAAAGAAGACGATCCGATTGTCAAAAAAGAGGAGAAAGCACTACAGAATCTTCTTGGGCAGTCTGTTGAGTATAAAGTGCAGGATGAAGTTTATCCTTTAAAAGCGAAAGATTTAATTCAAAATGCCTCTATGTCAAAGGATATGAAAGTTACAATTGATGCGAGTGATATTAAGAAGAAAATTACTGAAATTAATAATGCCAAATCAACATTAAATAAAGATTTCTCATTTAAAACGCATTCCGGTTCAGTCATATCAGTAAAAGGACAAGGATACGGCTGGGCACTAGATGTTGAAAAAGAAACTAAACAAGTTCAACAAGCCTTTGAGAAAGGCGAAAAGTCGCTTTCTGCTTCTAATATTCACGGAAATGGTTGGGAGAAGGAAGGTATCGGTTATAAAACAACATCGAATAATGGCATCGGAGACACGTATGCAGAAGTTTCAATTGCAGAGCAACAAATTTGGATTTACAAAGATGGAAAATTAGTTGTTACAACAAATGTAGTAACTGGTAAACATAGTACTGGTGAAGATACATCACCAGGTGTGTGGTACGTCCTCTATAAACGAACACCATATACGCTAAGAGGTAACGCAGTAGGAAAAGCTGATTATGCGGTTAAAGTAGATTACTGGGTTCCATTCACAAATAGTGGTCAAGGATTCCACGATGCCGGCTGGCGAAAAGACTGGGGAAATAATGCTTATTTAACAGGAGGATCAGGTGGATGTGTGAACCTTCTTCCTAATGTTGCAAAAACTGTATATGATAGTTTGAACACGTATGATCCAGTTATCGTGTATTAAAAAATAGCTACGTATCAAGAAATAAACAAAACAGGAAATCTTACCTGATGGTATATGAAAAAACACCTCTTGCATTCGCATACTAAGTGTGCAAATGTAATGGAGGTGTTTTTGTTTGAATACAAAAGTGTATTGTTAATAAGAAACAAAGTAGGAAGAGATTAAGAATAAGTATTCAAATAGTCAATAAAATTGACAATGAATATCATTTTCACTTAATATAGAATCGTTGCATTTAATTAGACATGAATTTTTTGTTAATATAATAGAGTTCTATTAAGTTGTCACATTTAAGAACTATCATTAAATCTTTTAAGAATTTAAACGTAGGAAAGGGTAATATAAAATGAACTGGAAAAAAGGCGGGTTATGGGTTATTATTTTTTTCGTTGTAAAAGGCACGATTTCTACACTTTTAATCGTTACAGGTGCTAAATATTTTGATTTATCATTTATGCAACTTATCTTATTAATTCTGACCTTATTAGTGATTTCTCTAATAAGTCGAAAATTGCTGTATAGACATAAACAAAATAAAAAGCAAAAAGAGCTAAATATATAATGAAGCCCCAGAGACCGTTGGATTTCTGGGGTTTTATTTCGATAGTGTTTTCATGCTTATACGTTACCATTTGAAAATGTGGAAAATCTTCATACTTCTACAATCTATATAAATGGCTCAAGCTTCACATCTTATGAATTCCTTGAAGCGCTAAACCTAAGCAAAATAATGAACTATCCTATAGAAGAAAGTTGAGGGAGCTAATCGCATATGTTTTATTGAAAGGATGTGATTGAATTATGGAACGGCCGAATTGGGGAATTGGAGGATTAGTATTCGTTGGCTGTATGTTTCTTGGTGGAGGAGTGGGATCTATGTTAGGTAATGCCCAAACTGGATGGCTAATAGGAATGGGCATTGGATTTCTTGGGATGGCTTTAACGAGACTGTTCAGAAAATAATGTAACTGAGATTCTTCTTCTGGTAAATAAGGAAATATGTAAGTAATTCATGGCATAAGAGTTCTATAAATTATAGTTAGAATCTTCTCTTTTGTATTTGTCTTTTCTAAATTTCTCCATACATAGATACGATTCTCAAGTCGGAGGATAGCACCTTAGGGTGTCTTTTTTATGCTTTTTAAAAATGTCTTACCATATAATAGCTGAGTTTTGCTTTCAGTCTCCGATGCCCATTAAACATAAAATGAAAATTCCGCACCATTTAAACTCTGATAACAATTCATACGATCAAGAATAATTGAGTTAATAGCTTTCGGTAGATTGTCATCATTTTTTTATAATACATTAGATTCATTACCGTTTCAGACCTATGTATTCATTCATAACCTAACAGTAAAAGGGGGGATGATTAAAGGTATGGCAGTTAATGAGGAATCAATTTGTCAACAGTTTGCAAGAATTATCGGTGGACAAGAAGGATTCGCCGGTGGGAAATGCGTGGCAACAATAAACAGGGATGAAATACGAGCAACAATCTTGGGAAAACGTTTTAGAGTAACAACTTCCTTTTCATTCGAATCACGAGACAATAAAACTGGACGGGCATTATGCCTAGGCCGAGTAGCACTCTTACAAAAAGAAGTCACTGAATTTGTGGCGACAATTATTAAACAAGGAATAATTGTTTCGTCTATACACAATGAGTGGTTATGTGATGATCCAAATTTGATTTACGTTAATATCGAAGACGTTGATGATCCACTAAATTTTGCAAGAAAAGTGAGAAGAGCATTGTGCAATTAACAAATTTTTTTAGTTAATGGATTGATTACGTTAAATAGAAGATTTCAGCGTGTTGAATGTTATAGTTGTAAAATAGATTTAAGTGGATGGGTTTATAAAATGAAAGAAGGCATTCCGTATTTGGAATGTCTTTTTTATGTTTTTGTTGCTCATGAGGGTGGTTAACTGATTATATGCTGTTTATCTTGCAATAGCAAGAACTGGACGAGGTATCTTTAAAGGTATTTGACTATTTGTAGATACCATATTTTATCAAATGTTATTAGCATATCATAAAACGACAGGGGAGAAATCGCCAGAGAAATACGTCAAATTAGTCATTCCTTCTATAATCTAAGGGGGCGATTTTGTTTTCGAAAAATAATAGGTAAATCATTTGACAATTAAAATAATCTACTTTATTATATGTGCCATAGCATATATATGATGAAACAAATACATTCATTGTGAATGATTGACTGGTATGCTATATCCTTTCATATCTTAATTTATAGAGGTGGTATATGAACTTACATGATTTAATAGGCTATCTTGTTCATCGTACTGATGTGAAAATGACCAATTATTTTACGAAGAAATTAAAGCCGTATGGAGTTACGCCAGAGCAGTGGGGGATTATTAGTGTTCTTTGTAGCCAAAGGAGCACTACTCAAAAAGAGTTGGCGGAAGCTATTGATAAAGATCAAACTACTGTTGTTAGAATGATACAGTCAATGGAGAGAAAAGGGATTGTAAAGAAGGCTTTGAATGACCAAGATAGGCGTTCACATAACCTTTTTTTAACTGAAAAAGGTGACGAGTTAAAGAAAACAATCTTGCCTGTAGTGAAAGACGCTCACCATTTCGTTACGAGTAATTTGAGCGAGGAAGAAATTAAAGTATTACAATCGTTATTAAACAAATTGTATGATACACACTATTAATATTTGTTCCTTATTGATGCTATGCTATTCATAAGGAACAAACTTTGTTTTAGGTATTATATATGCTACAGCATATAATTTCGTTTGGACGAATGGGAAGATAACTTTATTTTGTATCATATCTGATTCAGGTTCACTTTTTTGCCTAGTACCAGTCAAATTTCCGCATTATATATGCTATAGCATGTAATTTTCGGCCCTTTAATATGGAAAAGGGTAATGTAAATGGAAGCGACTTCCATACAGGTAATCTCAGGAAATAGGATAAAGGTAGTGACTATTATCTGAACAATACTGAGTTTTTATCAAATAATAAGAAAGGTGTGATTACTATTTTAATTTTCATCAATATTGTAAAAGTAGTGTTGTTTCTGTTCTTTTTAATGACAGGAACGAAAATTATATCCGGGAAAATGGCAGATGAGTTCAAACGATTTGGTTTACCTTCGTTTTTTAATTTCTTAACTGGAGCTTTTGAGATTGTAGGAGCGATTGGAATGTTGATAGGAATTTGGATTTCAACAGTAGCTTTATGGGCAGGATTGTTATTAGGCGGTACGATGCTTGCAGCTGCATTAACGCTAATTGTATTAGCGAGAGATCCCTTTAAGAAAGCGATACCTGCACTTGTTTTGTTTGTCCTTAGTTTAGGGATAAGTTTGTATCACATTTTTTAAAAATAACCGAAAACTATTAAATTTTCACTTTATGCGTTCAAGTTACTATCATTATGTGATTATTTTACAAATAGGGGGATTCTCAAATTAGTGCTTGAATAATAATAGCAATACGAATTTAGACATTACGATCATTCGGATCATAATCAGTAAAAGAATGGCAAGAATTTTATATTAAAAATAGGAGTGAGTGAAAATGGCATATTTATTACAAGTTGATTTTCCGTTTGAGGGTCCTTTTGGTGAAGAAATGGAAAAAGGATTTTGGGATTTAGCAAATAGTATTAACGAAGAAGAAGGATTCCACTGGAAAATATGGACTGAGAATGAAGAAACAAAAGAAGCTGGAGGCATTTATGTATTTGAAGAAAAACAAGATGCTGAAAAATACGCGGAAATGCACAAGAGCAGACTTGAAGCAGCTGGTGTTAAAGATATTAGAGTAAGAATTTTTAACATCAATGAAAAGTTAACTAAGTTGAATCGTGGGTATATTAAATAATTTCGAAAGTCGGAGCAAGCGTAAAAAGGAGGGGGATAATCCCCTTCTTTTTTTAATTCTTAAATTGATGGTGAGGGGACTCTTACAAAAAAATCTTTGCAAAATTTGTGAAAGAAAAGGAGAGATAAAGGTATTTTAACCTTATCTCTCTTTTTCTATATTCATTTATTTTCAGGTAAGGAGTTGATTAGTTATTACTATTTATAAGAACGTGAAGAAGTGTTGATGCCAGTTGGAACTGTTGTAAAGGTTGAGGGGGCATCCAAGGAAATAGCAGAGATGTGTATGATGATTTGGCGCAGGGGTATGAATCCATCTTCTATGAAATTGTGGGATTATATAAGCATTGATTATCCTGGAGATTTTAAAATGAAATTTACCTAATTATAGAAGTGATTTGAACGTAAGGAAATTGTAAGAAATGCATAAGAAAAAAGAAATTTTTATTATGTAGGATACAAATATAGAGAAGCACAAAAGAGGGAGGATAAATAGGGTTTATTTATACGAAAACCAAACTAGTAACAAGCGCATTCTAAATAAAAAATCATTTATGGTACTAACATACATGTGAAAAAGAGAGGTTTTACCGTTTGTTACAACAGTAGGGATAAAGCCAGAATAGTAGTTTATGTGATGTTTGTAATTGAACAAATAAAAGATGAAATTAATCATTTATCTAAGGAGGCATTTTTTTATGGAAAATAAATTATCTGGGGTGTTAGCCGCTACTTTGGCCCTAACGATGAGCTTGCCAACAGGAGCGATAGCGTCTTCTAGCAGTAAGGCTCCGGTTGTATCTAGCCAAGAAGTTGCTAGTAAAGATTTGGAGAAGATTGCTGCAGAGAACGCTGAACTACTCACGAAGTCCTATGAGACGACTAGCGTGCAGTATGCGCTGATTGATAATGGTAAACTTATTTTGTCGGGGCAGACAGGCAAGAACGACATAGAAGGGAAAGAACCATTAACTAAAGATACTCTATACGGAATTGGTTCAACCAGTAAAGTATATACAGCAGCGGCTGTTATGAAACTAGTAGACGAAGGAAAAGTTGATTTGGATGCTCCTGTTACTGGCTATATTCCTGAGTTCAAAATGAAAGATAAACGATATAAACGCATTACACCGCGTATGCTGTTGAATCACTCCTCAGGTTTGCAAGGTTCGACGTTCAATAATGCATTTTTATTTAAAGATAATGATGCTTATGCCCATGATATCTTGTTGCAACAATTGTCCAACCAAAACTTGAAGGCAGACCCTGGCGCGTTTTCAGTATACTGTAATGACGGTTTTACGCTGGCTGAGATCTTGGTAGAAAGAGTCAGCGGTATGAGTTTTACTGAATTTCTACATCAAAAGTTTACAGAGCCATTAAAACTGAATCAAACGATAACATCGCAAGACAAATGGGAAGACGAAAAGCGGGCTGGACAGTATTCTCCGACATACCAGGGACAGCTTCCAAGTGAAATGGTAAATGTGATTGGTACGGGAGGAATCTCCTCTACTGCAGAAGATGTGGTGCGATTCTCACAAATATTTATGGGACAGGGAAAAGAAATTCTCTCTAATAAAGCAATCAAGGCGATGGAACAAGAAGAATATAAAAAAGGAATGTGGCCAGGAGATAGCGGAAATATGTTCAACTATGGTCTTGGCTGGGATAGTGTGAAACTATACCCATTCAGTGAATATGGGATAAAAGCGTTGACTAAGGGTGGGGATACGATGCTGCAACATGCTACATTGGTCGTGCTTCCAGAACAGAAGATGGCAGCAGCTGTATTGTCCTCCGGTGGGAGCAGCATGACAAATCAACTATTGGCAAATAAATTACTGCTAGCTAGGCTTAAAGAGAAAGGGGCAATTAAGGATATAAAACCAGATAAATCCTTCGGCAAGCCAGTCAAGGCTAAAGTGCCTCAAGATGTGGTAAAAAAAGCAGGATTGTATGGAAATATCCAAAGCCATTTCAAAATAGAGATTACGAAGAAGGGAGAACTGTTTTTACCAACTAAACCGGAAGAAAAATATGTATATACGGCGGATGGAAGCTTTATAAATGAAAAGGGTACTTCCAAGCTTAACTTCGTCACTGAGAAGAATGGAAAAGTTTATTTAAGAGAGAGCACATATGAATTATCACCGGGATTGGGGCAAAATGTGCTGACTCACTATTTAGCTCAGAAATTAGAAAACAATGTGTTACCGAAGAAAACAGCTGCTGCATGGGCGAAGCGCGAGGGCGGCAAGTTCTACCTTGTTAACGAAAAATTTAATTCTATAAATTATCTAGGACAACAAATACCTCTTAACACACAAATTACGATCAAGGATGGCTATTGGGACGGCAAAAAAATTACAGGTCCGAATACGGCGACGCATCAAATTCAGATTCCTGTGATGAATGGGAGGGATACGAAGGAAGCTCATTTCTATACAGAGAATGGTACTGAATATATGGAGATGGCCAGCTTTTTATACGTCAGTGAATCTAACGTAAAATCCCTTGATGCAGGTCAATTATCGAAAGTTACACTGCAAAAAAATGGGCATGCGAAATGGTTTACGATTCCGCAAGAGGTAGCAGGGAAAACGATGAATGTGGAGTTGCCATCAGGAAGTTCATTCGCGGTGTATGATGGGAATGGAGTATGCGTCAATTTTAGCGTTGTTAGTAATAATAACAAAGTGAAACTACCAGAGAACGGAACAGTTGTATTTGCTGGCGCACCGAACTCCGAATTTACAGTCGCATTGAACTAGCTATAACTCGGGATAGACTTCAATAAAACAGTGCGACATGGAAAAGATATTTTATTTGTATCTTAAGTATTACCTTAAATGATATTACACTTAAATTTTTAGTTTAATAGTAATGGGATAGCACCACATGTCTACTAACCTAAGAAAATAAATCAAACCCATGTCCATCAAGCTAGTAAAAATAAATACCCCAAAAATAGTAAAATTGACATTCTCAGAGTAAAAATGTAAAAAATTATTGTTTAGGGGCAGCGTAAAACATTAGTTTGATAGCGATATGGCGCTACTCATAAAAAAAGAAATAGGATAGAATATCCTATTTCTTTTTATTGATATAATAAAATGTAAAGAATAAATCCAAAGTAATGATAATAATTAGAAGTAAAAAGTGTATAAGTGCATCAGTTTTTCCGTTTAGTAAAGACTTTACAAAGAAATCCCATTCTGTTTCATGGGGAGGTTCTATCCAATTTCGTTGCAGACCTAACACCATTCCATTTATGAAATAGAAAATGCTTAATAGAATCCTTCCAACAAATAAGGCAGCTGTTTTTATATTCCAATCCTTTATCTTGATTACATAAAGGATTGGGAATAGTATCAGTATCCAAAAAACAATAATAAAGACTGTATTTCCCATTCTCTCCTCCTAACAAAATGATTGTGTTTTTAATCTTGGTAAATTCTTAGGTTGGAGGTATGTTTCATTGTTACTGGTTAAAAACAAGGGCCAGAATTCCGGCTCCTTTTCTATCCCGCAAAATATAGTTTCACTTTATCTCTCCGTTTCAAAAAACTCAATCCACTCCCCATCAAGGCCAGCGAAGAATATGTAACGTGTTCCATCTGGTAATGTTTCGATTTCATCTCTTAGTAAAAAGGTTACTGCGTGTTTCTTTAGTCTTTCGATTTCATCCTCTAATGAATCCACTTTAAAGCAAATGTGATGTACTTTTCCTTCTGCCGGAAGGGAAGAGTTGTAGCCTTCAATTAATTCGAGTATCGTTTCTTTCGATTCTTCCACACCTAAAAAAGCGAGTTTTAAGTCTGGGTTTGGGTGCCCCATGCGTTTAAGGAGCTGTAAGCCGACTACTTCTTCATAAAATGAGATAGATGCTTCTAAGTTTGCAACCATAAGTCCAACGTGTTCTATTCTTCTAACTGGCATGTAGATTCCTTCTTTCTAAAAATTATATACAATATATTATTGAAAATTAAGAAAATAAGCAAGATAAAAACCTTACAAATTTTAACGTGTTATATGGTATAGTGAGAAAGTATGTTTGGGGAGAAGGAAGGAGATTATACGATGAATACAACTACTCAAACTCCTTCATTATCGGAAACGATGAAAGAGTGGCATTATGCATTAGCGTATGAAATTAAACATTGGAAAACGATAGGTGGTAGTAAAATTTCTATCATGAACGGTCGTTTTTTATATACAGATTATGAAAGTACAGTATACGTATTTCAGCTTATTTCGGAAGTAAGCTTACCTGAAGGTTCACCCATTCGAATTGAGTTCGATGGTGAGGAAGCGACAGGGGAAGTATTATCTATACATGGATTAGAAATAGAGCTGAAATTAAATGATTATATACAAGGTGAAATAAGAGAAGCGGTTTTATATAGTGAACCGTGGCAATTGTTAGAGCAACTGCAAGAGCGATTGAAAGAAGCACGTAAAGATAAGCTGAAACGTAATCGTATAAAGCGTCTTGTTGATGGGACGAGCAGCCCGAAACATATTGAGAAGATGAAAAATCCGAAAAATGAACTGGCATATCGCGCGTTTTACAATCCGACAACGTACGTATGGGGACCGCCGGGAACAGGGAAGTCTTACAATTTATCACGTATTATTTCGGCCCATTATCAAAAAGGAAAATCGGTACTTGTGTTAGCTCATAGTAATGCGGCAGTAGACGTATTAATGAGTGAAGTAACGAAGCAAATTGAGAAGAAAAAGAAATGGACGCCTGGCGAAATTGTTCGTTACGGTTATAGTCAACATGAACATATACGAAATCATGAAACGTTACTTGCATCTAAGTTAGTTGAAACGACGAACGAATCATGGGGTGAGGAAAGACTCTATTTAGAAGAGACACGCCAAGAGCTTCGTGAAAAAATCTTATCGTATAAGGCAACGTCCTCTGATAAGAAGCGTATGCAGGAGATTGAAAGTGATCTTCGAAAGCAAAAGGCTAAAATTAAAGAAGTAGAAAAAGAATATATTGAAAATGCGAAAGTAATCGGCGCAACTTTATCGAAATGTGCCATTGATGCGCTAATTTATGAGCGTACATTTGATTTAGTTGTCGTAGATGAGGTGAGTATGGCGTTCGTTCCGCAAATTGCATTAGCTGCTTCACTTGGGAAACGTATCGTCGTTTGCGGTGACTTTTTACAGTTACCTCCAATTGCGATGGCAAATCATGAACTTGTTCGCAAATGGCTTGGGGAAGATATGTTTTACCATGCTGGGATTGTTGAGTCTGTTAATAAATCAGAAGCACACCCAAACCTATTTATGTTGCAGGAACAAAGACGTATGCATGCGGATATATCGAAGTTTACGAATTCGTTTATTTATAAAAATAGAGTATACGATCATCCGTCTGTTTCAGAGCGTAAAGAACTTGCACAGTTACAGCCGTTCGCAAATGAGGCGAGCGTTTTATTTGATACGAGCCAAATGGGAGCTTTTTCGTTAAAAGATGCTGCTTCTGGTTCACGTTTTAACATTATGTCTGGTTTAGTAGCAATGCAAATGATGTTAATCGGATTGTTAGATGGTGTGCAATCAATTGGTATTGTGACACCTTACAGGGCGCAGTCACGCTTTTTATCGACGTGTATGAGAGAAATGTTGCAGAGAACGAAATATCAAAACATACCAGTTTTAGCGGCGACAGTTCATAAGTTCCAAGGTTCTGAAAGAGATATGATGATTTTTGATACGGTTGACAGTTATCCGCAAGAACGACCTGGCGTATTATTCTTTGATCACAAAAACCATCGCCTCGTCAATGTAGCAGTGACAAGGGCGAGAGGGAAGTTCATTCAATTATCAGATTGCCATTATATGCGTAAAAACCTTTCGAGAAAACAAGCGTTATCACAATTAACAGCTCATATAGAACGTCACGGAGATGTGTATGATCGCACGACATCAAGACAATTGTGGGAACGAAAAATATCGAAACGTTTACGCTGGTTTATGGAAATGAATCTTGAGGAAACGAAAGGGCTATTAAAAGATATTTTAGCAGCAAAACGAAAAATTATTATTTCACTTCCAAGTACAAAACAAGTGGATAAGCGAGTATGGCAAGCGTTAATGCGTACAAATGCGCAAATAACAGTGTATAGTGACGGACCAGTTCCACTGAAAAATGTAAAGTTACAAAGACAAAATAAAGCATTCCCGTTCCTAGTAATCGATGATGAAATCTTCTGGGCAGGCGCACCGCTTACATCTCAAATGATGTTTGAAGGTAGTACGGAATTTCCGTACGTATGTGCAAGACTGCAAGCACCTGAGACAATTGGTGTATTAAAAGGATTTTTAGATATTCGGTAAATTCGGATAGGAATTCCTTGACTTTTACTTGGAATGAACTTAGAATAAAAAATAATTTAATATAATTTTATGAAAATTCTTATCACGAGAGGTGGAGGGACTGGCCCTATGATACCTCGGCAGCGGATTCGTTATGAATACTGTGCCAATTCCAGCAAGGTAACTTGAAAGATAAGAAAGAAGCTCATTTTGACTGTATATACAGAAGCCTCTTTCTATCTTTTAGAAAGAGGCTTTTTTACGTGAAAATAAAAGGAGGAAGAAAAATGGGAGCGACAGGAGTAGCGTCACAAAGAAAAACAATTGAAGAGAGTATCGAAAGAAATAAGGAAAAGTACATAGAAACAAGTCATGATATTCATGCGAATCCAGAGATTGGTAACCAAGAGTTTTACGCATCAAGAACGTTAAGTTTATTACTAGGTAGTGCAGGGTTTCAGTTGCAGCACAATATAGCTGGACATGAAACGGGATTTATCGCGCGAAAAAGCTCTGGAAAACAAGGACCGGCAATCGCATTTTTAGCGGAGTACGACGCTTTACCAGGACTCGGTCATGCGTGTGGTCACAATTTAATCGGCACAATTAGTGTTGCAGCAGCAATCGCATTATCAGAAACGCTTGAAGAAATTGGCGGGGAAGTTGTCGTGTTTGGTACACCAGCTGAAGAAGGAGGACCGAACGGTAGCGCAAAATCGAGTTATGTAAAGGCAGGCTTATTTAAAAATATTGATGCGGCGCTTATGATTCATCCGAGCGGAAAGACAGCGACAACGAGTCCTTCACTAGCAGTCGATCCACTTGATTTTCATTTTTACGGAAAAACAGCTCACGCCGCAGCTTCACCAGAAGAGGGAATTAACGCATTAGATGCGGTGATTCAGCTCTATAACGGTATTAACGCACTTCGCCAACAACTTCCGTCAGACGTGAGAATTCATGGCGTCATTACAGAAGGCGGAAAAGCACCTAACATTATTCCTGAATATGCCGCAGCAAGGTTCTTCATCCGTGCAGCAACGCGAAAAAGATGTGCAGAAGTAACAGAAAAAGTAAAAAATATTGCTGAGGGAGCAGCGTTAGCAACAGGTGCAAAAGTAAAAATCCATCAATTCCAAAATGAAATCGATGAATTACTCGTAACAAAAACATATAACGATATTGTAGCGGAAGAACTAGAACTATTAGGTGAAGATGTAAATCGTAAAGAAAGAGTAGGAATCGGTTCAACCGACGCAGGAAACGTAAGTCAAGTCGTACCGACAATTCATCCGTACATTAAAATCGGACCAGATGATTTAATTGCACATACAAATGAATTTAGAGAAGCAGCACGTTCAGAACTTGGAGATAAAGCATTAATTACATCGGCAAAAGCATTAGCAAATACGGCGTATCGATTAATTACGGAAGAAGGGTTGTTAGAGAAGGTGAAGGAGGAGTTTAGAGAGGCGCAGAGGAATCAAGGGTAAGGGGATTAAGGTACTTTTTTCGAATAGCAATCTAAATAATAAGTAGAAATATAAAAAAGAACATTGAAAATCAATGTTCTTTTTTGTTACTAATCATTAATTTTGTTGGATTTTCTCATAAAGGAAAAGCTTTTACTGTTAGCGGAGGATAATACGTATCCTTTATTAGAATGACAATTTCTCCTCAAACTCACTCTTTAAAACAATTAAAGGAGATGACAAGCCAAATTGCATTAAAGAGTCTAAAAATGTAGCGAGAGAATCCATCGAATCGCTCATGACCTTCATCATATAATTAAATTCCCCACTAATTCGAAATAAATCTGTTACTTCAGGAGCTGCATTACAATACTGGATAAAATCAGAGCATTGGCTCGTTTTAAACATGATGAATGCTTGAATGTTTTTATTAATTTTTGCAGGCTCAAATTTCGTTCGATAAGCCGCTATAACTCCTTGATCTTCAAGCTTGTTAATACGTTCTTTTACAGCAGGCTGCGTCATGGATATAATTCGTCCTATTTCTGAAACAGAAATTCTCGCATTTTCATACAACAAGTTCATAATTTTATGATCGATTTCATCCAGTTTTACGGCGTTTTGCATTGTGTAGCCTCCTTATTTTTGTTTTATAAAGTAAATTACGAATTATAACTATAATATCATAAGCGAATGGACTAAATTACCTATAAATCTATATTTAAAATGATTGGTGTTTACATGAAAATATAAGTATAGGTTTTTATCAAACGGAAATTTAGGAAGGATGGAAAAAATGAAGAATCTTGATGGGAAAGTAGCGTTAGTAACAGGAGCGAGTCGCGGAATTGGCCGTGCGATTGCGATGAGATTGGCGAAAGATGGAGCATTAGTTGCGATTCACTACGGCCGAAATAAGGCAGCTGCAGATGAAACAATTAGTGAGATTGAATCTAATGGAGGAAAAGCGTTCTTAATTGAAGCAGAACTCAATTCAATTGATGGTGTCAAAAAGCTAGTAGAACAGTTAAAGCATGAATTACAAATAAGAGTTGGTACATCAGAGATTGATATTTTAGTAAACAATGCAGGGATAGGTACACAAGGGACGATTGAAAATACAACAGAAGAAATTTTTGATGAAATTATGGCCGTAAATATTAAGGCGCCATTCTTTTTAATTCAGCAAACATTACCGTTACTACGAGTAGAAGGGCACGTTATTAACATTTCATCAGCGGAAGTAAGACTTGGTTTTACAGGGTCCATTGCATACGGTTTAAGTAAAGGTGCACTAAATACGATGACACTTCCTCTAGCTAAACATCTTGGAGAACGAGGTATAACAGTGAATACAATTATGCCTGGATATACGAAGACAGATATCAATGCGAAATTGCTAGATAATCCGGAAATACGAAATTTTGCTACGAATTCATCTGTGTTCGGACGAATAGGGCAAGTTGAAGATATTGCAGATGCAGTAGCATTCCTTGCTTCTTCTGATAGCCGCTGGGTAACAGGGCAAGTATTAGATGTTTCTGGAGGGTTTTGTTTATAGGGGTACTACTCCATACCCATTAAGCTAATCAAGTAAATTACTAGATATGAAACGATCCTCGTTTCATATCTGGTGATGTATAGAAAGGTAGGGATGCTAAAGAAGCCTATTCAAACGTGATTTTTTCGCTAGGCAACTTGAATAAGGGGGCTATTTTTTATTGTTACTGTAATCTAAAATAATCAAATTTTATTTTACAGTAACAATAAAATAAATTATTGACCGCATGGTACAAAAAAGGGTATTCTATTCATGTTATCTTTAAAATAGGAGGG
>NZ_JBUXJL010000011.1:0-166931 GCF_056158125.1 Bacillus sp. EB V-12
TTACATAAAGGCTCGGTAGCTCAGTCGGTAGAGCAGAGGACTGAAAATCCTCGTGTCGGCGGTTCGATTCCGTCCCGAGCCACCATTTTGAAGTCGCAAGCCGACTTAGCTCAATTGGTAGAGCAACTGACTTGTAATCAGTAGGTTGGGGGTTCAAGTCCTCTAGTCGGCACCACTTTCAAAATGAGCCATTAGCTCAGTTGGTAGAGCATCTGACTTTTAATCAGAGGGTCGAAGGTTCGAGTCCTTCATGGCTCACCATTTACAATTTAATGCGGGTGTAGTTTAGTGGTAAAACAAGAGCCTTCCAAGCTCTGGTCGAGAGTTCGATTCTCTTCACCCGCTTTTCAATTATGGGCCTATAGCTCAGCTGGTTAGAGCGCACGCCTGATAAGCGTGAGGTCGATGGTTCGAGTCCATTTAGGCCCACCATAATTGTTCCGCAGTAGCTCAGTGGTAGAGCTATCGGCTGTTAACCGATCGGTCGTAGGTTCGAGTCCTACCTGCGGAGCCATATTTATAGAGAAGTACCCAAGTGGCTCAAGGGGCTCCCCTGCTAAGGGAGTAGATCGCGAACGCGGTGCGAGGGTTCGAATCCCTTCTTCTCTGCCAGAACTGGCCCGTTGGTCAAGTGGTTAAGACACCGCCCTTTCACGGCGGTAACACGGGTTCGAATCCCGTACGGGTCATACTAAAAGAGATAGCATAATCTGCTATCTCTTTTTTGTTGTGTAAAAGTGGACTTTGAATAGTCTGCTTTTTTATGCAATAGAAGAAATATGAAGTATTCGCTGTTGCAGTTGGGTACATAGAGAGCCGTAAATACAATCATGTTAATTATTTGGACCTGTATGAATATGAAGGAATTAACTTCAACTTGAACTTTTACCCCAGCTGTATGGCTGTAGCCTCCTACACTTGGAGAAACCGATGAAAATACATCCGGGAGCTACTGTGGAAAATAAATAATATATAGAAGAAGCTGCCTCTCAATAGGGTGACCTACTGGAGACAGCTTTTTTATGTTGTCATTATTGTCGAGTTTTGTCGGTAAGTCGGTATATTGCAAAAATCGCTGATATAATTTGAGTTACGATCGATAAATTTTAATAATCGCTGATATATTTGGAGTTACGGTCGATATATTCTAAAAATCGCCGATATAATTTCACTTACCGATGAAAACCACAAGAAAAACCCTTTCACAATCTAAAGAAAACGCCTCCATTGAAATGGATTCCACACCTATTCCAATAACTTTACACCCTATGTGAAAAAGTTCACAAATAGGTCATAATTTGTGAAGTAATTCACAATAATACGTGCTACAATATGAATGTAAAGAAGTTAAACAACATTAAATTAGTATTTTAATTAATTACTTAAACAATCATAAAAAAATATATGTGAACAATAGAGAGGGGAAATTACCATGAAAAAAGGTATCAATCGTGTAGTATTAGTAGGAACAGGAGCTGTAGGTTGTAGTTACGCTTACTCAATGATCAACCAAGGTGTAGCTGAAGAATTCGTATTAGTAGATGTTAATGAAGCAAAAGCAGAAGGGGAAGCAATGGACTTAAGCCATGCGGTACCATTCTCTCCATCACCAACAAAAGTTTGGAGCGGTAGCTATGCAGATTGTAAAGATGCAGATTTAGTAGTTATCACTGCTGGATTACCACAAAAGCCAGGTGAAACTCGTTTAGACTTAGTTGAGAAAAATACAAAGATCTTTAAACAAATCGTTCGCGGTATTATGGATAGCGGATTCGATGGAATCTTCTTAATCGCAACTAACCCAGTTGACATTTTAACTTACGTAACTTGGAAAGAATCTGGTTTACCAAAAGAGCGCGTAATTGGTTCTGGTACTACTTTAGACTCTGCTCGTTTCCGTTACATGTTAGGTGACTACTTAGATGTAGATCCACGTAACGTTCATGCTTACATCGTTGGTGAACACGGTGATACTGAACTTCCAGTATGGAGCCACGCTACTATCGGTGTACAAAAACTAGAAACAATCTTAGCTAACAACGAACAGTACAAACAAGAAGACTTAGATAAAATCTTCGAAAATGTACGTGATGCAGCTTACCATATCATCGAGCGTAAAGGTGCAACTTACTACGGAATCGGTATGTCACTACTTCGTGTAACTAAAGCAATCTTAAACAACGAGAACAGCGTATTAACTGTATCTGCATACCTTGAAGGCCAATACGGTGAGAAAGATGCTTACGTAGGTGTTCCAGCTGTAATTAACCGCGAAGGTGTACGTGAAATCGTAGAGCTTGAGTTAAATGAAGAAGAAAAAGCGAAGTTCGCTCATTCTGTAAAAGTATTAAAAGAAACAATGGCACCAGTACTATAATAATTGCTAAATCATTCAGGGGCGGGACACTGCTTCCTACCTCTGAATTCATATAATTTAATATAAATTCCTTTTCCGGTTTCCCTTGTATATCCCCAATATACCCCTTTTGCTGGATCAGGGTCGTTTATAGAAAAGAGCACTCTACTTTAAGTAGAGTGCTCTTTATTATCCCGCATTAACGGGCAGTAAGATCCCCACCTCAAAATGCAGCGAAAGCAAAGAAGTTAGTTTGGTGATCAACTGCCCGTAAAAGCCCGATTGGTTCAACTAATAATCAGTGGGGGATGAACCCCCCCCACTGATTAAAGTTTCACTTTATCATTTTTTAGGCGTTAATCCTAATTTCTTTAAAATATCTGCCAGTGTACCGCTTTTGGATTTTTCTACAGGTGTTTGTGATTTAGATGCATCTGGACCTTTTTTCAAGAAGTTCTTTTCGACGAAGCGAATATCTTTTTCGTCGACAATACCATCTTTATTAAGGTCTCCGTCTTTTACAGTTAGTCCTTTTTTATCATAGTTGCTAGCGATAATTTCGGTTTGATTTAGTTGTCCTATTTATTTTGCCTCTGATATAATCAGCCTTATAAGAGGAGACTTTTGGTATAACCATGAAATTAAATAATAGTAACTCAGTGTTCATGTTGTGTTATCATCTTTGGTGGCTAGCCGTAGATAAAGTAAAACAGTTTATGGGAGATCAAGGCGAAAAGTGAGATGAATTAATATGACAAAGCATAATAAGGCGTACAAGTTTCGTCTGTATCCAACAGAAGAACAAGCAAATCTGATACGTAAAACTTTTGGGTGTGTACGCTTTGTATATAACAAAATGCTAGCTGAACGAAAAAAAGTATACGAAAAATACAAAGAGAACAAGGAAGAACTAAAGAAACAAAAATTCCCTACTCCTGCGAAATACAAGGTGAAGTATGAATGGTTGAAAGAAGTCGATTCATTAGCATTGGCTAACGCTCAATTAAACTTGCAAACTGCGTATAAGAATTTTTTTAGTGGTCAAAGTGATTTTCCTACATTCAAAAGTAAAAAGAGTAGAAAATCCTATACAACAAATAGAGTAAACGGAAATATTATGTTATTTCATGGTTATATCAAACTACCGAAACTGAAATTAGTGCGATTGAAACAACATAGAGAGATACCGCAAAACCATATCATTAAATCATGCACGATTTCGCTGACACCAACTGGTAAGTATTATGTGTCTGTTTTAACTGAATATGAAAAGGAAATTGTTCAGAAAGAAGTAGAAAGTGTAGGTGGATTAGACTTCGCAATGGCCGAATTGTATGTGAGTAGCGAAGATGAGAAAGCCAATTATCCTCGCTTTTATCGTCAGATGCTGAATCGATTAGCAAAGGCACAACGAGTATTAGCAAGACGTGTGAAAGGCTCAGTACGCTGGAATAAACAACGCATTTGTGTAGCGAAGTTGCATGAAAAAGTCGCCAATCAACGTAAAAATTTCCTTCATCATAAGTCTAAAGAATTAGCTACGAACTTTGATGTTGTAGCAATTGAAGACTTACATATGAAAGGAATGTCACGAGCACTTCGCTTTGGTAAGAGTGTAGCAGATAACGGTTGGAGGATGTTCACTACATTTTTAGCATATAAGCTACAAGAACAAGGAAAACAGCTTGTAAAAGTAGATAGGTGGTTTCCTTCTACAAAGATGTGTAGTAATTGTGGAAACAGAAAAGATATGCTACTATCTGAACGCACGTATGAGTGTTCTTGTGGACTAACAATAAGTCGCGACTATAACGCAGCTATTAATATTAAAAGAGAAGCCATACGCCTATTAGCTAGCGATAGCGTAAATAGCACAAAATAACCTTTGGAACAAGGGTGTTAGCTCGGCTGTCCTAGGACAAATTCGTTAGCTATTAAAAGTAGCGACTAACCGAGAAGCCCCCACTTCAAGTAAGCTCGTAAGATATGCTAAGTGGTGGGTAGTTCACTTCTGATAGTTTTGTTTCCCACAAAATCTCATGATCATCGTTTGGATTAGATGGCTGTCCATCATTTACTAGAAACTTGACGATAATGTGATCACCTAAATCTTCACCGTCATTATTTTGCTTTGCATCTGTAACTTCATATGATGTTTCAAGTGCTACTTTTGCGATATCCAATGTACCTTTATTTTCAAGCTTGAAGTTCCTTTCAATAAAATCACCTGGTTTTAAATCTTTCACATTAACGATTACACTTGGATTAATAGAAAGATCTAGTGTTCCAGCTTGAAATGAGTTACTTGATGTTTCTGAATCACTGAAATAGGCGAATACACCGCCGAATGTAAGGGATAAGCCAAGTGAAGCGGTGATAACTCCCATTCCTACTTTTTGTTTTAATGACATAAGAAAGCCTCCTAGTTAAATTTGTATAGCAACCGTTCGCAACAAGGATAAATGAGTAAACATAGTAGTCCGCTATGAATTGTGGTTACGAAAGATTGATGTTCTTTATTGAGAACAAGTATATGCTTATAAATTTCGCATTTCAATAAAATTGTGACAAAAAATATTGAGAAACATTTTTTTATGACAGATTATTTTGTTTTGATTTTAAGTGAAAAATAGCATGAAAAATAGGATAAACATAATAAAATAAAGGTTGAGAAAAAATAATTGGTAAAAATATAGAAGAATAATAAAGCGTTTTCAATGAATATTCGTCAAAATTCGATATTTTACACGGAAATGTGAAGGAAAACTAACATTTTTAAGAAAAAAACGAATGTTTTTTATAAATTAACAAGGATATTGCAGTTTTTCGCAGAAATAGTTAAAGTATAAAAAATTCTGTCATCTAAGTGAGGTGAGCATATTGAGTGTAATAAATTGTGAAGAAGTGAAACGAGATGAGTTTCATACAGAAAAGTACTATGAAAGTTATAATATCTTTGGCGCACATGTTGTGACGGAAGATGAGATTCAAGGAGTACGATTTACAGTGTGGGCTCCTCATGCGAAAGCAATGAGTGTTGTTGGAGATTTTAATGAGTGGGATTATGAGCAACATAAAATGCTACAAGTGACAGAAGAAGGCATTTGGTCCTTGTTTATACCGCATATTGAAGAAGGAGAAATATATAAATATGCGATTGAAACGTTGGCTGGTGACGTCATTTTAAAGGCAGATCCGTATGCTGTATATGCAGAAGTAAGACCGAATACGGCATCTGTAGTTTTTGATATAAAAGGATATGAATGGAATGATAAAAACTGGACTCGTAAGAAAAAGAAAAAATCGATTTATAAAGAAGCGATGACAGTTTATGAATTGCATTTTGGTTCTTGGAAAAAGAAAGAAGATGGAACACTGTATTCTTACAGGGAAATGGTAGAAGAACTCATTCCATATGTGGTGGAACATCAATTTACACATATTGAAATTATGCCGCTTGTTGAGCATCCATATGATCGTTCTTGGGGATATCAAGGAACGGGATATTATGCAGCGACGAGTAGATTTGGTACACCGCATGATTTAATGTATTTTGTCGACGAATGTCATAAATATGGAATCGGTGTCATTTTAGATTGGGTGCCGGGGCATTTTTGTAAAGATGCTCACGGTTTATATTTGTTTGATGGCACACCGACCTATGAATATAAAGATAAAGATGTACAAGAAAATCCAGTATGGGGAACTGTCAATTTTGATTTAGGAAAGAGAGAGGTACGTAATTTCTTAATTTCAAATGCGTTATTTTGGATGAGATATTTCCATATTGATGGTTTCAGAGTTGATGCAGTTGCGAACATGTTGTACTGGAATAAAGAAGGACAAGAGCAAAGTAATGAGCATGCTGTTTCATTTTTAAGAGAGTTAAATGAAGCAGTGTTTGCAGAGGATGAAGATTTTCTTATGACGGCAGAAGATTCAACAGCTTGGCCACTTGTAACAACTCCAACGTATGAAGGTGGGCTTGGATTCAATTACAAATGGAATATGGGCTGGATGAATGACGTGCTGAAATATATGGAGTGTGCGCCTGAATATAGGAAACACATTCATGAGAAAATGACGTTTTCTTTGCTATATGCGTACTCTGAAAACTTCATATTACCGCTTTCTCATGATGAAGTCGTTCATGGGAAAAAGTCGTTATTAAATAAAATGCCAGGTGATTACTGGGATAAGTTTGCTCAGCTTCGTTTATTATATGGATATTTCTTTACTCACCCAGGAAAGAAATTACTTTTCATGGGAGGAGAATTCGGACAGTTTGATGAGTGGAAAGACCTTGAAGATTTAGATTGGAATTTACATGATTTTGAAATGCATCGTTATATGCATGATTACTTTAAAGAGCTCATAGCATTGTATAAGCGCTCAAAACCACTTTGGCAGCTTGATCATTCGCCTGAAGGTTTTCAGTGGATTGATGCTAATAATAACGAGCAAAGTATTTTCTCGTTTATCCGTCAAGGGGATAAACAAGAGGATGCGTTAGTTATCGTATGTAATTTTACGAAAGCTACATATGAAAACTATAAAGTAGGTGTACCAGATTTCGAGTATTATAACGAGATTTTAAACAGTGATGCACAGCAATATGGCGGTTCGGGGCAAGTGAATAAGAAACGTCTTAAGACGATTCTAGAACCGTACCATAATCAAGCAGCACATGTAGAGATTACAATTCCACCATTTGGCGTATCCATATTACGACCAGTGAAGACGAGAAAGGGGAGCAAAAAACAAGATGGCTCAAAAACAAAAGTGCGTAGCAATGTTACTAGCAGGGGGAAAAGGTAGTCGTTTAAGTGCATTAACAAAAAATTTAGCCAAGCCAGCTGTTCCATTTGGTGGTAAATATCGCATTATTGATTTTACGCTAAGTAACTGTGCGAATTCTGGTATTGAAACGGTTGGGATTTTAACGCAATATCAACCACTCGAACTTCATAATTATATCGGAATCGGAAATGCGTGGGATTTAGACCGAGTAAACGGTGGAGTCACAGTATTACCTCCTTATGCGGAGTCTTCAGGGGTTAAGTGGTATACAGGTACGGCAAGTGCCATTTATCAAAACTTAAACTATTTAAGTCAATATGAACCAGAGTATGTTCTTATTTTATCAGGCGACCATATTTATAAAATGGATTACAGTAAGATGCTAGATTACCATATTGAGAAAGAATCGGATGTATCCATTTCTGTTATTGAAGTACCTTGGGATGAAGCGAGTCGCTTTGGCATTATGAATACGAATGAAGAGATGGAGATTGTTGAGTTTGAAGAGAAACCACAATTTCCAAGAAGTAATCTTGCATCAATGGGAATCTATATTTTTAATTGGTCAATTTTGAAAGAGTATTTAGAGATGGATGCAAGAAACCCTGAATCTAGTAACGATTTCGGAAAAGACGTACTTCCGCTTTTATTGGATGAAGGGAAGAAGTTAATGGCGTATCCGTTTGAAGGATATTGGAAAGATGTTGGAACGGTGAAGAGCTTATGGGAAGCGAATATGGATTTGCTTCGCGATGAAACATCACTGAATTTAAACGATCGTAATTGGCGTATTTACTCTGTCAATCCAAACGAACCGCCTCAATATATTGCTGAAAAGGCGAAAGTAGAAGAATCGCTTATTAACGAAGGGTGCGTCATTGAAGGGGACGTGAAGCATTCTGTTTTATTCCAAGGAGTGACGGTGGAAGAAGGAAGTATGGTGATTGATTCTGTCGTTATGCCAGGGGCTAAGATTGGTAAAAATGTTGTGATTGAAAGAGCGATTGTTGGATCAGAAATGGTTATTGAAGATGGAACAGTCATTCGTCCAGAAAAGAATGTTGACGATGTAGTATTAATTGCTGAAGGGAAATAGAAAAGGGGGATGAAATGAATGGGAGAAAAAATGTTAGGAATTATTAATGCAACGGGAAGTTTTCCTTCCTTAAAGAAAGTAACAGGGCATCGTTCACTAGCGGCGTTACCGTTTGGGGGCCGTTATCGACTCATTGATTTCATGCTTTCAAATATGGTGAATTCTAGTATTCATAGTGTGGCAGTTTTTACAAGCCATAAAAATCGTTCGTTAATGGACCATGTTGGTTCAGGAAAACAGTGGGATTTAGATAGAAAACGAGACGGACTATTTTTATTCCCGCCAAACTGCCAATGTGACCAAGATGAATTTGGGTCTTTTGCACACTTTAGAAGACATATTGATTATTTTCTAAGAAGCAGAGAAGAGTACGTTGTTATTACGAATAGCCATCTCGTAACAGCATTAAATTTTCAAGCGGTGTTAGAGCGACATATACATACGGCAGCTGATATTACAGAAGTTTGCCATGAAGGGGTTTCGCTTCAAACATACGTGTTAAAGAAACAATTATTGTTAGACTTATTTGAGTCATATAAAGGTGTGGAACAATACAGTTTATTTGATGTAGTGAGAGAAAAGCGCGGGAAATCATTACACATTGCTACATATGAACATACTGGATATGTAGCAATTATTGACTCGATTGAAAGTTACTATAAACATAGCTTAGAAATTTTGCAACCTGCTATTTGGAAGCAATTATTTAAGAAAGAAGCACCGATCTTTACGAAAGTAAAAGATGAGCCACCAACTCGTTATTTAAAGGGTGCAGTCGTGAAAAATACAATGATTGCAAATGGCAGTATTATTGAAGGGGAAGTCGAAAACAGTGTTGTTTCCCGTTCAGTTAAAATTGGAAAAGGTTCAAGTATTCGTAACAGTATTATTATGCAAAAGAGCCAAATTGGAGATAACTGTATAATAGACGGTGTTATTATTGATAAAGACGTGAAAATTGGCGACGGTGTCGTATTAAAAGGAAGCGCCGATGAGCCGTATGTTGTAGAAAAAGGAAGCGTACAAAACAGTACGATTAATAGTTATTCCTAAAGAATCAGTGGGGGCTTTTTCCTCCACTGATTAAAGTTTTAATTTAAATGAAAACTCGAAGGGAGGAAGCTGCAAGAGGAGTAATAAAAACTTTTCGCGCAGTGGGACAACAAGTGAATATTTTATTTGCAGTATCAGAATGTGTACCGTTTGTGAAATCGGGAGGATTAGCTGATGTAGCGGGTGCACTCCCAAAAGAGCTAAAAAAATTAGGAGTGGACGTTCGTATTATACTTCCGAATTATAGTCTCATTCCGCAAAAGTTAAGAGATGGATGTACGTTACATAAAGTAATTAACGTCCCTCTTGGGTGGAGAAATCAATATTGTGGAATTTTAAAAGGTGAGCAAGACGGAATTACGTATTACTTAATAGATAATGAATATTATTTTAAGAGAGATTCTCTGTATGGGCATTACGATGACGGAGAGCGTTTTTCTTATTTCTCAAAAGCAGTGTTAGAGTGTATTCCGCACCTTGATTTTGAAGTGGATGTTCTTCATAGCCATGATTGGCATACGGCTATGGTTAATTTCTTACTTCGTGAAAAGTATCAAGATAACCCGTTATATGAGCGTATTAAAACGGTATATACGATTCATAACTTGCAGTTCCAAGGTGTATTTCCTCCTGAAGTGATGTACGACTTGTTAGAGCTTGGTGATGAATATTTTCATAGTGAGCAGCTAGAGTTTTATGGAAACGTAAACTTTATGAAAGGCGGTATTATTGCTTCGGATCAAATTACAGCGGTGAGCCCGACGTATAAAGAAGAAATTCAATATAAATTTTTCGGTGAGAAGTTAGATGGATTACTGCGAAAATATAATGATAAGCTTAGCGGCATTGTAAATGGTATTGATACGAGCGTATATAATCCAGAAACGGATTCGTATATTAAGGCCCAGTATGATGCAGAGTCATTATATGAAAAGAGTGAAAATAAACGCGCCTTGCAGCGTTATTTTGGTTTACCAGAAAAAGAGGATACACCAATTATTTCAATGGTAACGAGATTAACGAAGCAAAAAGGTCTTGATTTAGTACGTACTGTATTCCGCGAAATAATGGAAGAAGATGTACAATGTATTATTTTAGGTTCAGGTGATTCGGAATATGAGCAATTCTTTGAGTGGATGGCATATGAGTATCCGGAGAAGGTAAAAGTTTATATCGGATTTAATGAAGAATTAGCTCACCAAGTGTATGCGGGAAGCGATTTGTTTTTAATGCCATCGCTGTTTGAACCGTGTGGACTTGGACAACTTATCGCATTAGCATACGGTACAATTCCAATTGTAAGAGAAACAGGTGGGTTAAACGACACGGTACATTCTTATGATGAAGAAACAGGCGAAGGAAATGGTTTCAGTTTCACGAATTTTAATGCACATGACATGCTACATACGATTCATCGTGCAATTGAATTCTATCACGATAAACCAGTGTGGGAGCAGCTTGTAAAACAAGCGATGAATGAAGATTATAGCTGGGAGCAATCGGCTCTTGCTTATAAGGAATTGTATAAAAGTCTCATGGAATAACATGTAGGTGGTGAAAAAATGTTTACTCATGTTGAAAGTTTTAAATCAACTTTTCTAGAAAAGTTAGAGACGATGTATGGTAAAAGTTTTAAAGATTCTACAACTCGTGATCAATATAATACGCTCGGCCATATGGTACGTGAGTATATGAATAGTCAATGGATTGCAACGAACGAGAGTTATCGATCCGGAGAGCAAAAGCAAATGTATTACTTGTCTATTGAGTTTTTGCTTGGACGTTTGCTTGGAAGTAACATCTTGAATTTAGGTATTCGAGAGGTATGCGAGCAGGGGTTATCTGAACTAGGGATTTCGTTACAAGAGTTAGAAGAAGTGGAAGCAGATGCAGGCCTTGGTAATGGTGGGCTTGGACGCTTAGCAGCCTGTTTTCTCGATTCACTCGCATCTTTAAACTTACCAGGACACGGCTGTGGAATTCGTTATAAACATGGTTTGTTTGATCAGAAAATTGTTGATGGTTATCAAGTTGAATTTCCAGAACAGTGGCTTCTTCATGAAAACGTATGGGAAGTAAGAAGGTATGATCAAGCTGTAGAAGTAAGTTATTTCGGCAGTGTTGAACCGCTAGAAATTGACGGGCGTTTAGAGTTTAGGCATACAAATGCAGAAGTCATTATGGCCGTGCCATATGATGTGCCGGTAGTTGGCTATGAGACGAGTACTGTAAATACACTTAGACTTTGGAATGCTGAACCAGTTCCTTTCCCGCAAAATTGCAAAGATATTTTGAAATATAAGCGTGAAACAGAGGCTGTATCGGAGTTTTTATATCCAGATGATACGCATGATGAGGGAAAAATACTTCGTTTAAAACAACAGTATTTCCTCGTATCAGCAAGTTTGCAAAATATCGTTCGAATGCATAGAGAAAGATATGGTGACCTTCGTCAACTACATGAAAAAATTGCGATCCACATTAACGATACACATCCGGTTTTAGCAATTCCGGAACTGATGCGTATTTTACTAGACGAAGAAAAGTTAGCATGGGAAGAAGCTTGGCACATAACGACGCAGACGATTTCTTATACGAATCATACGACGTTATCAGAAGCGCTCGAAAAGTGGCCAATTCACATTTTTAAACCGTTATTACCGAGAATTTATATGATTATTGAAGAGATTAATGAACGTTTCTGTCATGAACTGTGGGAACAGTATCCGTATGAGTGGGATCGTATTGAAGCAATGGCGATTATTGCACATGACCTTGTGAAAATGGCTCATTTAGCGATTGTCGGTAGCCATAGCGTAAACGGTGTAGCAAAAATTCATACGGAAATATTAAAGCAGCGGGAAATGCGATTGTTTTATGAATTTTATCCAGATAAGTTTAATAATAAGACGAATGGAATTGCTCATAGGCGCTGGCTTATGAAAGCAAATCCACAGTTAACAAATCTCATTTCAGAGGCGATTGGAACGGAGTGGAAGAAAGAACCGATTAAGCTTCAAGAGCTACAATTAGTTCAATATGATGCGAGTTTCCAAGAGAAATTTGCAGAGGTAAAACAAGAGCGTAAAGAGATTTTAGCAGAGCGTATTCATAATACAATGGGGATTACCATTGATCCAAATTCTATTTTTGATGTGCAAGTGAAAAGATTACATGCTTATAAACGACAATTATTAAATGTTCTTCATATTTTATATTTATATAACCGTTTGAAAGAGGATGCTAGTTTTACATTTTATCCGCGTACTTTTATTTTTGGAGCGAAAGCATCACCTGGCTATTATTACGCGAAAAAAATTATTAAATTAATAAATGAACTCGCAAGAAAAGTAAATAATGACCCGTATGTCAGTCAATATATGAAAGTTATCTTTCTAGAAAACTATCGAGTTTCTTTAGCGGAAGATATATTCCCAGCGGCGGATGTAAGTGAACAAATTTCAACGGCGAGTAAAGAAGCATCGGGAACAGGTAATATGAAATTTATGATGAATGGTGCGATTACACTCGGAACGCTAGATGGTGCTAACGTTGAAATAAAAGACCGGGTCGGTGATGATAACTGTTTTATTTTCGGTTTAACGGCCGAAGAAGTTCTTCATTACTATCAAAATGGTGGCTATCGTGCAAGTGATTATTATCACCACAATAGACACATTAAAAAAGTAGTTGATCAATTAACAAATGGTTTCTTTGCACAATCGGGAGCTGAATTTGAAGCGATTTACGATTCTCTCGTTATTCAAAACGATGAATATTTCGTTCTGCGAGATTTTGGTCCATATGCTGAAAGACAAGAGGCTGTCGGTAGAGCTTATGAGAACCGAACGAAGTGGCTAGAAATGTCGATTTTAAATATTGCACAGTCTGGTCATTTTGCGAGCGATCGAACAATTTTGCAGTACAGTAATGAAATTTGGGGTATTGGTAATGCAGTTAAACAGTTTTAAAGAGGTTGCTATATTGGGAGATATATTATCGATTTACCAACAGAAATGGATATTAATAAATAAAACGTGCTTAATAAAATTAAGCTCGTTTTATTTATTTTGCTTAAGAAAGAAATGGAACAGTGGTATATATGATACCTGCCCCATCATACTCTCCTGTCGCAAAGTATGAAAATGTAAAGAAACCTGTAACCGTAAAAATTACAATAAGGAAAAATGCGAAGATAAATTTTAACATGTAAGGTCCCCTCATCCAAAAATAACTTCATAGATTATTATAGTATACGAATATTTTATTTCCAATTGTTTACTGGTTAAAAATGAGAAGTCAGACATGTTTTGTATGTTGTAATGGAATGATTATTTGTAATGGATTTTGTGTTTTTTGTAAATGTCATGTTGTGATGGACGTGTGCATACTCCCAATCATGATCATTAAAATTTATGTTTCGGGGAGGGAGAAGTGGAACGACATCGAATAAGTTGACGAAACGAAAGCTACTAGCTACTTGTAGTTTATAATAATTTCGAAAAGCGATATCTCCTACTTTTGGAGAAGCGAATGTATAAAGTCCATACTGTGCGAAGGCAGTATTTATACGTGCATCTAATATGTGTAATGTGGCAAGCGCGCCACCTAGACTATGCCCAGTAGCTAGCAGTTTTTTATGTGCTGGCAATGATACGAGCATATCCATAATAGAATCACGACAAGACTCATAAATAGAGAGAAAACCGTTATGGACATTTCCGCCATTTAAAGCATAAGGATAAGGTTTTTGATTGACGAGAGAATCAATAATCCAATCTGGATCTGTTTGAGTGCCTCTGAAGGCAACGATAATTGTATCCTCAGATTCTAATATAAATCCGAACCATTCTGTTGTTTGAATGGCCTTTCCTTGAAAACCTTGTACATATTGAAAACCATCTGGTATTTCGAAAATACCATTTTGTTTATATTGTTCATACGTTAACTCACAACAAGAAGCTAACAGTATGGCAGTTTCTTTATCAAAGGATAAAGGAGTACGCATTAAGGTAGCCCTCCTTAAGAAAAGGTATAGTTTAATATATGCGGTGAGGAACTTGATTCATTCTTTTGGAGGTGGGGAATAGCTTGTATCGCTTACCTAAATCAGTGGAGGAAATTATAATGGCAAAATAAAACAGTGCCTGATAAGGGCACTGTTTACTCTTTTTCATCTCAAGGAATCGACTTTTTTAGTTATTCTTAATGAACTGACGCATGCGTTAGTTGCATAAGTAAGAGGTTTGAAAAAATAGCCTGTATATATTTGAATGATGAATAACTTACCTATTTTCTTGTGTTTGTTTGCGTTACATACAGAAAAAATTCGGAAAATAAAACATATTATTTATCTGTTTGTTTTTGCTTCTTTTTCAAATACTCCGTACGCAATTTTTCAAGTTGCTGCTTTTTATCAAATTTGGCAGGCTTCTGTTTTTCATGGAACTTTGCCACAGCTACCTGACTTTTGGAATCCAATTGATATTTTCCCACTTTGTTCACCTACTTTTCTTGTCTCTAAAGAGAATCTACTCAACAAATATAATATACCTTATTTTCCTGAAGTAAACCTTATTACTTTATTTTAACTGCTTTTTCTCGTTTGTAGACGTAAATTAAAACACCCTTTCACTTTATTACTGCAAGCAAGGGTGTTTTAATTTTATTATTTTATTAGTTGATGGCCATGCCCACATAAGGGCACAGTTTACTCTTTCCCATCTAATAAACGACCAAGGCCACCTAATACACTACCTTCGCCAGTACTTTGCGCTGCTGGGCTTGTAAGGCGTGCTGCTAATCGGCTAAGTGTTAAGGACTGAATCCAAACTGTTCCAGGTCCTTCTAACGTTGCGAAGAATAAACCTTCGCCGCCAAATAGAGCTGTTTTTACTTTTCCAACGAACTCGACATCATAGTTAATGTCTTTTGTCATAGCAACGAGACAACCTGTATCAATGCGAAGTTTCTCACCAGGTTTTAATTCACGTTTATATACAGTTCCACCTGCGTGCATGAAAGCAAGACCGTCACCTTCAAGTTTCTGCATGATAAAACCTTCACCACCGAAGAAACCAGTTCCTATTTTTTTCGTAAATTCAATTCCGATAGAAACACCTTTTGCGGCACAAAGAAAGGCATCTTTTTGACAAACTACTTTTCCTTGATATTCTGTTAAATCTACAGGAATAATTTTACCAGGATAAGGAGCAGCAAATGAGACGTGGCGTTTGCCGTGACCTGTATTTGTAAATACAGTCATAAACATACTTTCGCCTGTAACGAGACGCTTACCAGCGCCCATTAATTTTCCGAATAAACCTCCAGATGGGCCAGAACCATCACCGAAGATTGTTTCCATTTCTATGTAATCTTCCATCATCATCATTGCGCCAGCTTCTGCGATCACGCTTTCTTCTGGATCTAACTCAATTTCAACAAACTGCATATCATCTCCGTATAACTTATACTCGATTTCATGTGCTCTCATTTTTTTCACCTCGTATGTAATAGATACTTATATTGTACAGAATTTAATAGGATTAGAATACTTTAGTTTTGTTAATTTTCAAATAAAGTGGAACAAACCAAAACTGATTATCAGCTCCCGCCAATCAAGCTGTCCGCAAATACCGGGCTAAAATATGAATATGGAAATTCAACATTATATTAAAATTATAAAAAAATGGTGGAATGAAAGTGTTCTCATTTGACGTTTTGGATATAGCGTGATATAGTGAAATCACTATTGAGCTACATAATGTGGTACGGAAATAAAGCACGTTGAATTAAAGGCTGTAAGCTTGTTATACATTCATGTCCTTTATATCCACCTTTTCATGTGGATTCATAGTTTCATTTTTATTTAGGAGGTACATGACATGCAAACAGGTAAAGTTAAATGGTTCAACAGCGAAAAAGGTTTCGGTTTCATCGAAGTTGAAGGTGGAGACGATGTATTCGTTCACTTCTCAGCTATCCAAGGTGACGGATTCAAAACTTTAGAAGAAGGTCAAGAAGTTTCTTTCGAAATCGTTGAAGGTAACCGTGGACCACAAGCTGCTAACGTTACAAAAAACTAATTAGCTAGCGATAAAAAGCATTCCGATTTTCGGAATGCTTTTTTTTATTCTTTGGAACTCGACTCATTTGAAGATAATTCGCCCTTAAAGGTACGCTCTTCAAAGTCATCAAGCATTTGTTCATATTCTTCATGTTCTTCCGTAGCGAAAACTTGCGGATTTTTTCCATACATATCTGTACCAATAAAGTTTTCGAAATCTTCTACGTATCCTACATTTTCCTCACTGTTTACGTACATGCCATTATAGTTTTTCGAATCTCGTCTTTCTAAATCAGACGGTGTTTCAGACGTTCCATAATTGGCAACATCTTGCCACGCATCTTCTGCATCGTACTCAACAGAGCGATCCTCATCGTGTTTATGGAAAGAGGGAGACAATACTTCTTCTTCAACTGGTCGTGTATTCATATTTAGCTTATTTGTCGCGTGCTGGATGCATGTTGTAGCAGTCGGCATTGCTTCTAATCTTTCAAATGGAATTTCTTCGCCAGACACTTCGCAAATGCCGTACGTACCCGCTTCTATTTTTTGCAAGGCATGTTTCGTATCCTCTAGCTGTTTATGCCAAAGTTCAATAAGCCCGAAGTCTTTTTCACGTTCATATAGCTCTGTTGCCATATCAGCTGGATGGTTATCATAGCTAGATAATTCTCCAACAGACTCACGTTCAGATGCACGATCTTCATTTTCGTGTGTTTGTATCGTTTGCTCTAGTTCGTGTTTTTGTTTTTCTAAAACGGATTTAAATTGATTTATTTGTTGTGGAGTTAACATAGTCGTCCACCTTCCTACAATTCAGTTTCTTTACATAGTATGAGCGTTGCGAGTAGGAATTATGAGATGAATTTCAGATATGAAAAAGGAGCCGCATAAGCAGCTCCTTTTATAGAAAGTATCCAAGTAATAATCCGATTCCCATGAGGAGACCGAAGATCGTATTTGTTTTTGCTGTTGCAATCATCGCAGGTACCATTTCCATCGGAATGCTTTTGCCGATAAAGCCTTTCGTCGCTTTAAATGCTTTCGGAGCACTTAAAAATACGATAAGCATCCATGGTGATACGATGCCCACGATAATTAAAGCAATTGTCCAAATGTAGGAAACGATGAACATCGAAGCAAGTACACCAACAGCTCGCTCACGTCCGACGAGAATTGCTAACGTTTTACGACCGTTTTCTTTATCGCCATCCAAGTCACGAATATTATTAGCTAGTAAAATGGCGCCAATTAAAATGGAGCTTGGGATAGATAGTAAAATGACTTCTGATGTTACAGTTCCAGTTTGAATAAAGAATGAAATCCCAATAATAATGACACCCATAAATAATCCGGCTGTCAACTCTCCAAATGGTGTATATGCAATTGGAAGTGGGCCACCTGTATAAAGGTAAGCAACGGCCATACAAACAAGACCGATTGCAGCAAGCCACCAGCTAGAATTCATACAAATATAAACACCTAATAGTATTGCGATGCCGAAAAATCCAAATGCTAAGTTAAGCACTGTTTTTGGCTGAATGCCATCGCGAACGATAGCGCCGCCGATACCAACTGAACCTTCGTGATCGAGTCCTCTTTTATAATCAAAGTATTCATTAAACATGTTTGTTGCTGCTTGAATGAGAAGACAAGCAAGAAGCATCATAAGGAAAAGAGGAAGATGTATTTGATTTATACCTCCGACCTGCATCGAATATGCTGTTCCGATGAAAACAGGTACGAAAGCGGCTGTTAATGTATGGGGACGTAGTAAACTCCACCAGATGCGCCAGCCTGTTTGCTTACTTGGCTTTGGCGCCGTAGGAGAGGAATTCGTTTTGACGTTCATTTCCATGTTGAATCCTCCTTTGGTCACATATTGTACACAACTAAGTGTAGAAAAAGCATCATTTAGTGTCAACGTTTATTTTCTAGGAAGAGAAGGTGAATTTCTCAGAAATGCTAAACGTTGACAGGCCTTTCGTTTGAGGTGTATCTTAAAATCAAGCGTAATTATGACTATTTTTCGCCCATAGGGGGGAGACAATTGTGATTCAAACGAAACAAAAAGGCTTGCAAGAAGTTCTTATTGCAGCTATCAAGCGTGCAACTAACGAAAAAACATTGGTTAGTTTTGTAAAACAAATAGACTGGGTGGATCCGCTTCTGTTCTATGCAGCAGGAAAAAGGATTTCATTCGAAAATAGATGTTATTTTGCAGACCCGGCTCAGCATGTAATATTTGCAGGAATTGGCTCTGTTTTCACTATAGCAAATTCTTCTCATAAGCGCTTTCAAACCGCTCGCGACGAGTGGGAGAAAGTAAAAGAGAATGCATTTGTCCAAAGAGATGAATATGAATTTGGAACGGGTCCGCTTTTATTTGGTGGTTTTTCCTTTGATCCAGAAAAAGAGAAAACGGACCTATGGAAAGAGTTTAAAGATACGACATTTTCACTACCAGCATTTTTATTAACTGTAAAAAATGAAAAAGCATGGTTAACGATGAATACATTTGTTTCAGCAACAGATTGTGCAGAAAATCTTTATAACGAAATGATTTCTTTAGAAGAGAAAATTTTGAGAGAGAGTAAATGTGCGCTAAACGGATCGAAATTGACTGTTATTTCTAAAGTAGAAGTGGATCCGAAAGGCTGGATGAAAGCAATTGAAAAAGTACAAGATGAGATGAAGCAGGGTAACGTGCAGAAGGTTGTATTGGCGAGGGAACTAAAAGTAGAGATGAATCATTCGATTGATTCTGCTCTTGTTTTAGAAGCACTTCGCATTGGTCAACCGGATTGTTACGTATTTTCTTTTGATTATAAAGGGGCATGCTTCTTAGGAGCGACGCCTGAGAGATTAATTCGCAAAGAAGATGAGAAATTTACATCGATGTGTCTTGCGGGTTCAATCGGTCATGGTCATTCTATAGAAGAAAGTAAGCGAAATAGTAATGCGCTTCTTCATGATGAAAAGAATTTAGCTGAACATGGGTATGTTGTTAACATGATCCGCTCGGTACTAAATGAACATTGCGAATACGTTAATATTCCGGAAAGCCCAGGTTTATTAACAACGAAAAACTTAATTCACTTATATACGCCTGTAGAAGCAAAAGGCGATGCGAGTCTTTTAACAATGGTAGAAGAATTACATCCAACACCAGCTCTTGGCGGGACACCTCGTTTGGAAGCGATGAAACTGATCCGTGATGTTGAATTGTTAGACAGAGGGTTGTATGGTGCACCGATTGGCTGGATAGATGATGAAGGAAATGGTGAATTTGCGGTTGCGCTGCGCTGCGGATTATTAAACGGCGAGAAAGCATCCTTATTTGCCGGTTGTGGTATTGTAATTGATTCAATCCCGCAGCTTGAATATGAAGAAACAAGTTTGAAGTTTAGACCGATGCTTGGTGCTTTGGAGGAATTAATGAAATGAACAATCATATAGAAGCATTATCATATTATTTAGGCGCGTTCGTGGATGAACTGACGCGTCTAGATGTATGTGATGTTGTCATTAGTCCAGGCTCACGGTCAACGCCGATTGCTTTACTAATGGAACAACACGAAGGAATGAACACATATTTACATGTGGATGAAAGATCAGCAGGATTTTTCGCGCTCGGTATTGCGAAAGCAAAAAAACGTCCAGTAGCATTATTATGTACGTCAGGAACAGCAGCAGCGAACTATTATCCAGCTGTATGTGAAGCTTTTCATTCAAGGGTCCCACTTATCGTCTTAACAGCGGATAGACCGCATGAATTAAGAGATGTGGGTGCACCACAAGCAATGAATCAATTTAATTTATACGGTACTTTTGTGAAACAATTTACAGAGATGGCACTGCCAGAAGCAAGTGAAGCGATGTATCATTACGCTCGTATGACGACGCAGCGTATAGTAGCAAATGCTTGTTTAGCACCGCAGGGTCCTGTTCATCTTAATTTTCCAGTTCGCGAGCCACTTATCCCTGATTTCTCACTAGAAAGCTTATGGGATAAAGGACGTAGTGAATATACAGGAGTAGTTCAGCAAGGAAACGCGGTGATGCCGAGTGAATATGTAGATTCTCTTGTAGGGCGCCTTTCACATATGGAAAAGGGGCTTATTATTTGTGGAGATGATAGTCATGCAGAAATCGCAATGTTTGCAACGCAACTAGCTGAAAAAACTGGCTATCCTATATTAGCAGACCCACTTTCTAATATTCGTAGCGGACACCACGATAAAACAATGGTAATTGACTGTTATGATACATTTTTACGAAATGAAAAGTTAAAAGAAACATGGAAACCGGACGTTTTAATTCGCTTTGGTGGTATGCCTGTTTCTAAATCATTAACGCAGTTCATAAAAAAACAAACAAAAGCAGTTCATATCGTTGTCGATGAATCAGGACAATGGAGAGATCCAGCTCTTGTTGCGACAGAAGTTGTGCAAGCAAGTGACATTGAATTCTGCAAGGCATTAATAGAAAAAATGCCAGTTATGAAAAAGAATGATTGGTCCCTAATGTGGCAACATATAAACGAAAAAACGAAGGAAACGCTTCGTGAAATGGAAACATATGAAACTGCATTTGAAGGAAAGGTTATTACAGATATTGTGCGCGTATTACCAGAAGACGCAACGTTATTTGCGAGCAATAGTATGCCAATTCGTGATACAGACTCATTCTTCTTCACATCGGATAAAAACATCCATGTGATGGCAAACCGTGGTGTAAATGGTATTGATGGAATCATTTCGACAGCTCTAGGAGCAAGCGTTATTTGCGATCCACTTGTATTAGTAATTGGTGATTTATCATTTTATCACGATTTAAACGGGCTGTTAGCAGCGAAATTACATGAATTAAACATAACAATTGTCGTTGTAAATAATGATGGTGGGGGTATTTTCTCATTCTTACCACAGTATGAGAAAAAGGAACATTTTGAATCATTATTTGGAACACCAATTGGACTTGATTATGAGCATGTTGTCAAAATGTACGGCGGTTCATTTAGCCGTGTAAATGGTTGGGAGCAATTCCGAGAAGAAGTTCGAAAAGGAACGACGACAGAAGGTTTACACGTTGTGGAAATTTGTACGAACCGTGATGAAAACTTAACATTGCACCGTACGTTATGGGCAAAAACACAGGACGTAATTACTACATCTTTACAAGGTGAATCAAAATGAAAGTAACGCTGCAAGGTGTATCGTATGAATATGAAGTAGTCGGAAGCGGGGAACCACTTCTACTTCTTCATGGTTTTACGGGAAGCATGGAAACGTGGCGTTCTTTTATCTCTTCATGGAGTGAGCAGTTTCAAGTTATTGTAGTTGATCTTGTTGGGCACGGAAAGACGGAGAGTCCTGAAGATGTTGCGCATTATGATATCCGAAATGTGGCATTGCAAATGAAAGAACTACTAGATTACCTTCATATTGAAAAAGTACATATACTTGGCTACTCAATGGGAGGAAGACTGGCGATTACGATGGCATGTCTATATCCAGATTATGTACACTCTCTTTTATTAGAAAATTGTACAGCTGGGCTCGAAGACGAAGCGGATAGAAAAGAACGTCGTGAAAAAGATGATCGACTTGCCGATAAAATTGAGCGAGAAGGCATAGAAAGTTTTGTATCGATGTGGGAAGATATTCCGCTTTTTGCAACGCAAAAACGTTTAGCAAAAAACGTACAAGAAGCGGTGCGAAAAGAACGACTTGCTAACAACCCAAAAGGGCTCGCAAATAGCTTGCGCGGCATGGGAACGGGGGCTCAGCCTTCCTGGTGGGATGAGCTGAAAAACTTAAAAATACCTGTTCTTTTAATGAACGGAGAATATGATGAAAAGTTCTTCCGCATATTAAAAAACATCGAAAAATGCGTCTCTGACGCGAAATTTGTCAAAATTCATGGTGCTGGCCATGCAATTCATGTGGAACAACCGGAAAAGTTTGATACAATAGTAAAGGGATTTCTAAAAACTATGCAGTGATACTTTTTTCAGTAAGAAGGAAGCCACGCTTATAGGTGAAATCAGAAATATACAAGGAGGTAGTTGTAATGGCTATTGAATGGGTAAAAGAAGGCAATTACGAAGATATTATTTATTCAACATACAATGGTATCGCAAAAATTTCGATTAACCGTCCTGAAGTACATAACGCATTCCGTCCAAAAACGGTAATGGAGTTAATCGACGCTTTTGCACAAGCTCGTGATGATGCAAATGTTGGCGTTATCATTTTAACAGGTGAAGGGGGACGTGCATTCTGTTCTGGCGGCGACCAAAAAGTTCGCGGTCATGGTGGATATGTAGGTGACGACCAAATCCCTCGTTTAAACGTATTAGACTTACAACGTCTAATTCGCGCAATTCCTAAACCAGTTATCGCAATGGTAGCAGGTTATGCAATCGGTGGTGGACACGTACTTCATATCGTATGTGACTTAACAATCGCTGCAGACAACGCTGTATTCGGACAAACAGGTCCTAAAGTAGGAAGCTTTGACGGTGGATACGGAGCTGGTTACTTAGCTCGTATGGTAGGCCACAAGAAAGCTCGCGAAATTTGGTACCTATGCCGTCAATACAACGCTCAAGAAGCGCTTGATATGGGCTTAGTAAACACTGTAGTACCATTAGAAGAGCTTGAAGCAGAAACAGTACAATGGGCACAAGAAATTTTAGCAAACAGCCCAATGGCACTTCGTTTCCTAAAAGCTGCATTCAACGCAGACACAGACGGTCTAGCTGGTATTCAACAACTAGCTGGAGATGCAACGTTATTGTACTACACAACTGACGAAGCAAAAGAAGGTCGCGACGCATTCAAAGAAAAACGCAGTCCGGACTTCGGTCAATTCCCTCGTTTCCCGTGATCAAACCAAAAGCGAAAGCGGCTCGCCAATAAAGTGAGACGCAACGAAAAGGTCAAACCGGAAACAAAACAACTAAGAGACTTGATATCATATCAAGTCTCTTTCTTTCATGAAAGGAGAATGAATGATGGAGACGATGCCAAATTGGTTAATGCAACGTGCATTTTTAACACCAGATCGCACTGCAATTGAAATAGAGGAAGAGAAAGTTACTTTTATGGAGCTGCATGAAAAAGTAGTATCTGTTTGTGAACACCTCACGCATGTTGGAGTGGAGCGAGGGCAAAAGGTGGCTGTTCTGATGAAAAATGGTATGGAGATGATTACAGTTATTCACGCCCTATCTTATGTAGGTGCAGTAGCTGTGCTTTTAAATACGCGTCTTTCAAGAGAAGAGCTACTTTGGCAAATGGATGATGCTGAAGTTGTTTGTTTAGTAACGGATCAAGATTTTGATGCTAAAGATGTTCCTGTTTATTCATTCGCCGAAGTGATGAATGGACCAAAAGAGGAAGCCTCTATACAAGAAGAGTTTTCTTTAGAAGAAACGATGACAATCATTTATACGTCAGGGACGACAGGAAAACCGAAAGGCGTTATTTTAACGTACGGTAATCATTGGGCAAGTGCGGTCGGCTCTTCGCTTAACTTAGGGCTTCGTGATGATGATTGCTGGTTAGCTTGTATGCCGATGTTCCACGTTGGCGGACTATCTCTTTTAATGAAAAATATTATGTATGGCATGCGCATTTTACTCGTTCCGAAATATGATGCGGATTTTATTCATAAAGCACTTCAAACGAGAGGCGTAACGATTATTTCTGTCGTTTCTAAAATGTTAACTGATTTATTAGAGAGACTTGGGGCAGAGACATATCCATCTTCTTTACGATGTATGTTACTTGGCGGAGGACCAGCGCCGAAACCGTTATTAGAAACGTGTGTAGATAAAGGAATTCCTGTGTATCAAACGTATGGTATGACAGAAACGTCTTCGCAAATTTGTACGTTATCAGCTGATTACATGTTAACGAAAGTAGGATCAGCTGGAAAACCACTATTTCAGTGCCAGCTTCGTATCGAAAAGGACGGCGTAGTAGTGCCGCCACATGCGGAAGGTGAAATCGTAGTAAAAGGACCGAACGTAACAGGCGGTTACTTTAACCGTGAAGATGCGACGCGAGAGACTATTCAAAATGGATGGCTTCATACTGGCGACCTCGGTTATTTAGACAAAGAAGGGTTTTTATACGTATTAGATCGCCGCAGTGATTTAATTATTTCTGGCGGAGAGAATATATACCCAGCTCAAATTGAAGAAGTGTTACTCTCCCATCCGGCAGTAGCGGAAGCTGGTGTTGTCGGCATGGCTGACGATAAATGGGGACAAGTACCAGCTGCTTTTGTTGTGAAAAGCGGCGCGGTAACAGAAGAAGAAATTCTTCACTTTTGCGAGGAGAAATTAGCGAAATATAAAGTGCCGAAGAAAGCATGTTTCTTAGAGGAATTACCACGTAACGCTTCGAAAAAATTGTTAAGACGAGAGCTAAGACAATTAGTGGAGGAGATGTAGGTGGAAATAAAAAAAGCGACACTGTATATAACAGAAATGCCACTCTTAATCCCATTTGCTGCAAGCTACGGGACTTACGAAAAGCGTGAGAGTATCGTTATTGAATTAGAGGATACGGACGGGTACATTGGATTTGGGGAAGTCGTTGCATTCTCTGAACCGTGGTATACGGAAGAAACGGTGAAGACGGCGCTGCATGTACTGCAAGACTTTTTAATACCTGATTTATTAAAGGCTGAAATTTCTCATCCGAATGAGGTACCGGGTCTATTTCAACATATAAAAAGAAACCGAATGGTAAAAGCCGGAATAGAGGGGGCTGTTTGGGATTTATATGCGAAGCGTCAAAAGAAATCGTTAGCGACAGTACTTGGCGGAACTAGTCACGAAATTGAAGTCGGCGTTGTAATTGGCCTTAATACGATTCCAGTTATGTTAAAACAAATCGAGAAGTACGCGGAAGAAGGATACGAGCGTTTTAAAGTAAAAATAAAACCGGGGCATGATTATGAGTTATTGAAAGAAATTCGTAAAGAGTTTCCGCATATCCCGTTAATGGCTGATGCAAATTCAGCATATACATTAGGGGATACGGAGAGGCTGAAACGACTAGATGAATTCCAATTAATGATGATTGAACAACCGTTAGCGGATTACGATTTTCTTGATCACGCGGAATTGCAAAAGAAAATTGAAACGCCGATTTGTTTAGATGAAAGTATTCATAGTTTAGAAGATGCACGCGTTGCGATTACGCTTGGCAGCTGCCAAATTGTGAACATTAAACCAGGGCGAGTGGGCGGATTAACAGAATCAATCCAAATCCATAATTATTGTATGGAACATAACGTACCCGTTTGGTGCGGTGGTATGGTAGAGATGGGGATTTCACGAGCGCAAAATGTTGCGCTTGCGTCATTGCCTAACTTTACGATTCCAGGAGATATATCTGCTTCTAGTAGACATTGGGAGCAGGATATTATTTGGCCGGAAGTGACGCTTGAGGGCGGGAAAGTGATGGTGCCGCAAAGCGTTGATGCTGAGTATGAAGTAGATCGCGGAAGATTGGAAGAAATTACGAAGCAGCGGATTGTGTTTGAGCGGTAAATGGAAGTTTCATTAGGATGCCCGCAAATAGCGAGAGGATTTTGTCGTTCATTGTCGGTAAGTCGATATATTTCAATAATTGCTGATATAATTTGAGTTACGGTTGATATAATTGGAAAATCGCTGATATAATTCAAGTTGTGTTCGATATAATTAGAAAATCGCTGATATAATTTTATTTACCAAGGTTACTCTAACGAGTAGCCTTTTTGTATTGTACAAATTGGATAGACTAGTTTACAATCGAGCGTATAAAAATGGAATGAAAAAGGGGGAGTAAAATGAAGCGCATTTCAATTTTAATAGCGGATGACGAGGCAGAAATTGCTGATTTAATTGAGATACATTTAGAAAAAGAAGGATACCATGTTGTGAAGGCAGCGGATGGGGAAGAGGCGGTTCATATTATTGAAACGCAGCCAATCGACTTGGTGGTTTTAGATATTATGATGCCGAAAATGGATGGATATGAGGTGACACGTCAAATTCGCACGAAACATCATATGCCGATTATTTTTTTAAGCGCGAAAACTTCGGACTTTGATAAGGTGACAGGTCTTGTACTAGGCGCGGATGATTATATGACGAAGCCTTTCACACCGATTGAATTAGTTGCACGTGTAAATGCACAACTGCGTAGGTTTTTTACGTTAAATCAACCGAAAGTAGCGGAGAGTAAATCTGCTTTAGAAATAAGCGGAGTCGTAATTAATCCCGAGCGTAGGACGGTTGATGTATATGGTGAGCAAATTGAATTAACGCCGAAAGAGTTTGATATTTTATATTTATTAGCGAGTCATCCGAAGAAAGTGTACAATGTGGAAAATATTTTTCAGCACGTATGGGCAGACGATTATTATGAAGGTGGAAATACAGTAATGGTACATATTCGTACGTTGCGTAAGAAACTTGGAGAAGATAAAAGAAAGGATAAATTAATAAAAACAGTGTGGGGAGTAGGTTATACTTTTAATGGCTAATATGATGAAAAGTTTTCGATTTAAAATGATTGCCTTATTTGCGTTAAGTATGGTGCTTGCAGCAACTGTAACTTATATAATTTATAAAGGATTGCAGCTGTATTATAAAACGATGGTTCGCTACGAAGAGCCTTTAGCACAATTTAGGTCAATGGTAAGGGAATTTGGAGACATTAATTTCTTTTTAATTTTCTTTATTCCGTTATCTATTATCTTTTTCTTCTTTTTGACAAAACCGTATTTAAAATACTTTGATGAAATTTCTAATGGGATTCATCATCTTGCGAACGGTAACTTTACGAATAAAGTTCAAGTTTCATCAAATGATGAGTTTGGAAATATCGCGCGTGAAATAAATGTTGCAAGTGAAAAGTTAAAAGAAGCTGTTGAAAGAGGAGATTTTGCTGAAAGTAGTAAAAGTCAGCTCGTTGTGAATTTAGCTCATGATTTAAGAACACCATTAACATCCGTGTTAGGATATTTAGATTTAATTCTTAAAGATGAAAATTTAACAAAAGAACAAATTAAACATTTCTCCACAATTGCATATACGAAATCGCAAAGACTGGAAAGCTTAATTGATGAGCTATTTGAAATTACACGTATGAATTATGGCATGCTAAAGCTGGATAAAAAGCCGATTGATATAAGTGAGTTGCTTATACAGTTAGAGGAGGAATTGTATCCGTTATTAGAAAAACATCATTTAGAAGCTAGATTGAATGTGGCTCCTCATTTACCGATGCACGGTGATGGAAAATTGTTAGCTAGAGTATTTGAAAACTTGTTAACAAATGCCGTTCGTTACGGCTATGATGGACAATTTGTTGATATGAATGGGTATGTTGATAATGGAGAAGTTGTCGTACAAATTATGAATTACGGAGATAGCATCCCGGAAGAAGATTTACCGTATCTTTTTGATATGTTCTATACAGGTGATAAAGCAAGAACTGAGAACCGTGGCGGGACAGGCCTTGGACTATTTATTGCGAAAAATATTGTCGAGCAACATAACGGTACGATTTCTGCTGAGAGCAATGTAGTTAGAACGATATTTGAAGTACGATTGCCAAAAGACGAGAATGTAACAATTTAATAAAAATTTAAACTTTACCCCACTTTTTATTTTAATAGTTTTTTCTATTCTATACGTAAGTTACGTTAAGGAGGAACTAGAAATGAAAAAGTGGGTATTTATTTCTTTTTTTATAGTATGCACAGTATGTGTAGGCGTTTATATATCACCGTTATTTCAAAAGGAAATCGACGTTAAAATTGTCGGGAAAGATGAGCTAGTAAAGGCGGCAAACACCGATGGGAAAGAGATTACGAAGGAAC
Source organism: Bacillus sp. EB V-12 (assembly GCF_056158125.1). Lineage (NCBI taxonomy): Bacteria > Bacillati > Bacillota > Bacilli > Caryophanales > Bacillaceae > Bacillus > Bacillus sp. EB V-12. The sequence continues at coordinate 28,267 of NZ_JBUXJL010000011.1, forward strand.
AAATTTATAAGGGCGATTTATTATTAGTTAACAGGGATTATCCAGTAAAAAAAGATAGTATTAGGTCTGATATTATAAATGTAAATCATAATAGTGAATTAGTAAGAGGTTATGTAATATTTGATAGAAATCTTCGTTTATCAAAGGATGTTGTGAAAAAGTTTTTGAACGTTGTCGATGCGGCTGGAAAAGAAAGTGTTAACCATTTTTTGATTAGTAGTGGTTATAGAGATTTCCAAGAGCAAAAACAGCTATATGAAAAAATGGGATCTGATTATGCACTTCCAGCAGGATACAGTGAACATAATTTAGGATTATCACTGGACATTGGGTCTACTCAAAAGAAAATGGAGAAAGCGCCTGAAGGAAAATGGATTGAAGAGAACGTATGGAAGCATGGCTTTGTATTACGTTATCCGAAAAATAAAAGTAACATTACAGGCATTCAATATGAGCCATGGCATATACGTTATGTAGGCTTACCTCATAGCGCAATTATGCAAAAAAAGAATTTCACACTAGAGGAATATTTAGAGTTTTTAAAAGAGGAAAAAGAGATTTCAACTGAAGTAGAAGGTAAGAAATATACTGTTTCTTATTATAAAGTTTCTGAGAATATGAAAGTGAACGTTCCAGCAAACAAGCAGTATGAAATTTCCGGGAACAATATGGATGGGGTTATTGTGACGGTTCAGGAATAGAGAAAGAGGTTGTTCCGTTTGGAGCAACCTCTTCGTATATATAAGAAAGGGATTGATGTTTTTTGTCGGTAAATCGATATTCTTTGTCGAATCGTTGATATATTGTGAGTTACGGTAGATATAATTGAAAAATCGTTGATATATTGTAAGTTATGATAGATATATTCAAAAAATCGTTGATATAATTTCCTATACTATTAGCATTTTGGAGGAGCATCTTTTTATTTGCTTTTAAACATTATAACGTTATATTTACTTCTCCCTTTTTTTGTGTTACGCTAAACGTGTGAAAGAGATATAAAATGAAACTTTAATGTAAGCGTATTCTTATGGCTTCTTATAGAAAAGGGTGGAAATACAATGACAGAACGATTCGTACTACGTAATGTGAAACGTGTGAACGGGGAAGAGATTGACATTGTAATTGAAAATAATAAAATCGCACAGGTGACGAAAGCTGGTGCTGGCGAGGGTGGAAAGGTTCTTGATTACTCTGGTACTTACGTATCGAGTGGTTGGATTGATTTACACGTTCATGCTTTTCCAGAGTTTGATCCGTATGGCGATGAGGTGGATGAAATTGGCGTTAAGCAAGGGGTAACGACAATTGTTGATGCGGGTAGCTGCGGAGCTGATCGTATTGCAGATTTAGTAAAAAGTAGAGAGCAGGCAAAAACGAATTTATTTGCCTTTTTAAATATTTCTCGCATCGGTTTGAAACGAATTGATGAACTATCCAATATGGAATGGATCGATAAAGAGAAAGTAATAGAAGCAGTAGAAAAGTATAAAGATGTAATCGTTGGGTTAAAGGCGAGAATGAGTAAAAGTGTCGTTTGTGATAGCGGAATTGAACCGCTTCATGTTGCACGCTCTTTATCCCGTGAAACATCATTACCAATTATGGTACATATCGGTTCAGCGCCTCCTCGCATTGAGGAAGTTGTACCTCTTTTAGAAAAAGATGATGTCATTACACATTACTTAAACGGGAAAGAAAATAATTTATTTGATGAAGAAGGCAAACCGCTACCTGTATTACTAGATGCAGTGAATCGTGGTGTTCATTTAGATGTTGGTCACGGTAATGCTAGTTTTTCTTTTAAAGTAGCAGAGGCGGCGAAGCATCACGGTATTGCTTTTAATACAATTAGTACAGATATTTACCGGAAGAATCGCGTGCATGGTCCAGTGTATAGTATGGCTCACGTTCTTTCGAAATTCCTTTACTTAGGTTATCCGCTAGAAGAAGTAATTGATGCGGTTACGAAAAATGCAGCAGAGTGGCTTAAAAAACCAGAGCTTGGCCGTATTCAAGAAGGCGATATTGCAAACTTAACTTTATTTACGGTGAAAGATGAGAAGGTTACGTTAATTGATTCAGAAGGGGATCAGCGCATTGCTGAAAGAAGGATTGATACGAAAGGGGTTGTAATTAATGGGTCATTCATTGAATGCTAAGTACGGATTAAAAAGAGTAATTAATGCGAGCGGTAGAATGAGTATTTTAGGTGTATCTGCTCCTACAGATACAGTAATGGATGCGATGAAACATGGGGGACAAAATTATGTGGAAATTGCTGATTTAGTAGATAAAGCGGGAGACCATATTGCGAGAATTCTAGATTCAGAGGCAGCGGTCGTTGTGAACTCAGCATCGAGTGGAATTGCGCTTTCTATCGCTGGTATCGTTACAGAAGGAAATCGCCGTAAAAGTGAAAGACTTCATCAAGAAGTAATCGCGAAAAACGAAGTGATTATGTTAAAAGGTCATAACGTTCAATACGGTGCTCCTGTTGAAACGATGATTTACTTAGGCGGCGGTAAACTTGTAGAAGTTGGCTATGCAAATGAAGGGAAAGCAGAGCATATTGAAGATGCAATTGGTGAAAATACAGCAGCGATTCTGTATGTGAAATCACATCATGCAGTGCAAAAAAATATGATTTCTGTTGAAGAAGCATGGGAAGTTGCGCAGCGAAATAAAGTACCGCTTATCGTGGATGCAGCAGCTGAAGAAGACATTCAAAAATATGTGAAGTATTCAGATCTTGCTATTTATAGCGGTTCAAAGGCAATTGAAGGACCTACTTCTGGTATTGTGGGCGGTAAAAGAAAGTATATTGAATGGCTGAAAGTGCAATTACATTGCATTGGAAGAAGCATGAAAGTTGGGAAAGAAACAACTTTTGGTTTACTTCAAGCACTTGATGAGTACGGAGTAAAAGAAGATAAGAGCGAGCAAGAAAAAGAATTGCTACAAATACTTATGCCGCTAAAAGAATTAAATGGTGTAAATGTAACGATCGTTCAAGATGAAGCTGGAAGAGCAATCTTTCGAGCTCGTATTCATATTAACGAGAAAGAATTAAATAAATCAGCAAAAGATGTTGTGACTGCATTACGCGAAGGGGAAATTGCCATTTATACACGTGATTACGGAGTAAGACAAGGATTCTTTGATATTGATCCACGTCCACTTCAAGGTGATGACATATATGTGATTGAAGAAAAATTGAGAGAAATTGTAGGGGGAAACTAAAATGACAAACATTCAAAAACGTTTTTATAAAGACCGCGTAGCATTAAATGTATTGGCAAACAATATCCAAAATGCGAAAGATATTTTTGAAGCAGCAGAAGGATATGTAGTAGTAGGTGTTTTATCAAAAGATTATGCAACTGTAGAAGAAGCTGTTACAGCGATGAAAGCATACGGAAAAGAAATTGATGACGCTGTATCAATCGGACTAGGTGCAGGAGATAATCGCCAAGCGGCAGTTGTCGCTGAAATTGCGAAGCATTATCCTGGCAGTCATATTAACCAAGTGTTCCCTTCAGTTGGAGCGACACGTGCAAATCTTGGCGAAAAAGATAGCTGGATTAATAGTTTAGTATCGCCAACAGGAAAAGTAGGTTACGTAAATATTTCTACTGGCCCAATTAGTGCGGCTGGAGAAGAAAAAGCAATCGTTCCAATTAAAACAGCGATTGCACTTGTACGTGATATGGGCGGAAATTCATTGAAGTACTTCCCAATGAAAGGGCTAGCTCACGAAGAAGAATATCGCGCAGTTGCGAAAGCTTGTGCGGAAGAAGGATTCGCATTAGAGCCAACAGGCGGAATTGATAAAGAAAACTTCGAAACAATTGTACGTATTGCGCTTGAAGCAAATGTAGAGCAAGTTATCCCGCACGTGTACTCTTCTATTATTGATAAAGAAACTGGTAACACGAAAGTAGAAGATGTGCGTGAATTATTAGCAGTCGTGAAGAAGCTAGTTGATCAATATGCGTAAGAAAATTGCAGCGTTCGGCGAAGTAATGATGCGCCTGCAAGTACCTGGATATGAATTGTTGTCGCAAGCTAACACGTTAAATTACTCATTTTCAGGTACAGGTGTGAACGTTGCAGCGGCACTTTCTCACTTAGGGCATGAAGGGCTTCTTATTTCAACTTTACCGGAAAATTCGGTTGGAGATGCAGCTGTATCTTACATTCAAAAGTTAGGGATTCAAACTTCTCTTGTTTCAAGAGGCGGTAAATATGTAGGTATGTATTTTTTAGAAAATGGATTCGGTGCACGTGCAAGCCGCGTTACGTATTCGAATCGACTAGAAAGTAGCTTCAATACGGCGTCTGAAGAGATGTACCAATTTGAAGAAATTGCTAAGGAAATTGATATCGTTCATTTTTGCGGTATTACACTTGCGATGAATGATACGGTGCGCCATCATATGAAGTCTTTAGCGAGAGCAGTTAAAGAAAACGGAGGAACCGTCGTTTTTGATTGTAATTATCGTCCATCACTTTGGGGAGAAGACGGATATGAACAGGCAAAACCGCATTATGAAGAAATGCTGGGACTTGCTGATATCGTTATGATGAACGAAAAAGATGCAATGTTTGTTTTAGGAATAAAAACCGAAGAAACGGAGCGAGAGGCGCAACTTGTTGATCTTATTCCAAAGGTAGCTGAAACGTATCATATCGCTACAATCGCTGGTACTCATCGCTCTATTAACAGTGATAATACACATTCGCTTCGCGGGTTTATATGTAAAGATGGAACGTTCACTTTTGCAAAAACACTTACGTTTTCTGTATATGATAGAATAGGTGCTGGAGATGCTTATACGAGCGGAATTATTCATGGCGAGATAAAGGAGTTCGCACCAGAGAAAGCTGTTTCATTTGCGTCAGCAGCTGGAATGCTAGCACATACAATCGTCGGTGATACGCCAATGTCATCAGAGAAGGATATACTTCGGGCAATGACGGCATCAGTAGGTGATGTAGAAAGGTAGTGGGTGTAACGGTGAACGTAACGAGAAAAAAAGGACCATTATATTTGCAAATAAAAAATATTATTCGTGATCGAATATTGCATGGTGTATATGCGATTCATACGAATATTCCTTCCGAACCGCAGTTAGAAGAAGAGTTCAAAGTGAGTAAAATTACAGTGCGAAATGCGATTAAAGAACTCGCTCAAGAAGGATATTTGGAAAAGAAAAGCGGTAAAGGAACGAAAGTCATCCGCAATACTTCTGCGACAAAACTGTCAAAGGGTAAGAAATTTACTGAAGTGTTAGTGGAAGAAGGATATAAAGTACAGAAGAAATTGCTAAAAGCAGAAATTGTGCAGAATGAAGAAGGAACAGTGCCATTTCGATTATTCGGTAAGGAGAGTTTTCGTATTGAACGTTTATATACGTTAAATGATGCACCGTACATTCATTATACGCACTATTTCTCAGCAGGAATGGCAAGTTCAGATTTATCGGATTTTGACTTGCAATCGCTTTATGATTTAGTTGAAGACCGAGGTATTCATTTAGAAAACTTCAGAGATGAATTCGCTGTTGGACTCGCGCCTATTTTCGTTGCAGAAGCGCTAGGTGAAAAAGAGGGGACAGCGCTATTAAAACGCATGCGTTATTCTTACGATGAAGTTGGCGAAATAATTGAATATAGCGAAGGCTACTACAATACAGAAATGCAGCATTATGTAGTGAATTATGACGTATAAAAAAGAGGGGATTTTCCCTCTTTTTTTATAAAGTAAGGAGAATGGGAGATGGATATATACTTATTAATCGTCACGTTACTTGCAATTGCGATTGTTATTTTAGGGGTATCATGGTGGAAATGGCATGCATTTATTAGTTTAACAGTTGCGAGTTTGTTTTTAGCTATCATGTCTGGACTGAACTTAACGAAAATAGTGACTGCCTATGAAACTGGTGTTGGTAGTGTACTAGGGCATTTAGTTGGTATTTTAGCTCTCGGAACAATTTTAGGGAAAATGATGTCCGATTCAGGGGCCGGCATGCAAGTGGCAGATTTCTTTATTCGATTTTTCGGTGTAAGGAAACTACCTTGGGCTATGTTATTTGCAGGATTTGTTATAGGGATTCCAGTGTTTTTTGAAGTGGGGATCGTCATTTTATTACCACTTGTTATTTCCATTCGAAAAACGACGAAGCAAAATATATTATTAATTGCGTTACCTGTCATTGCAGGATTATCTATTGTTCACGGGCTCGTGCCTCCGCATCCAGGGGCGATGACAGCAATCGGTATTTATAACGCGAACTTAGGAAAGGTACTTTTATATTCATTAATTATCGCGTTACCAACAGCCATTATCGCAGGACCGATATTTGCAAAGTGGGTACATAAAAGGGTTATACCTGAAAATGAACCAGAGCTTATTCGAGTTACGACTGTCTCAACTGATTTGCCGAGTCGTAAAGTTTCATTCTTTATTATTTTACTACCAGTTGTATTGATGATTTTATCAGTAGTTGCACCATATATTTCATTACCGAAAAAAATGACTGAATTTTTCGTGTTTATAGGAAGTCCAGTAATCGCCTTACTTATTTCATGTTTCGCAGCATTTTATTTACTTGGTATCAAACAAGGAATTAATAAAAAGATGATTAAAAAATTAACAGACGAAAGTTTATTACCGGTCGGTTCCATTATTTTAATTATCGGTGCAGGCGGTGGATTTAAACAAATATTAATTGAAAGTGGCGTTGGAACGGCCATTGCGCAAATGGCAGAACATATATCGTTATCACCAATTGTATTAGCTTTCATGGTAGCTGGATTAATTCGAATTGCAACAGGTTCAGCGACAGTAGCATTAACGACAGCAGCAGGGATTGTTTCACCAGTTATTCAGCACATGTCTGGTGTGAATTTAGAGTTGCTTGTTATTGCAACCGGTGCAGGATCATTGATGTTTTCTCACGTAAATGATGCAGGGTTCTGGCTTGTAAAAGAGTATTTAGGTTTGACGGTGAAGGAAACGTTTAAAACGTGGACGGTACTCGAGACATTGTTATCATTTATTGCATTTGGTTTTGCTCTTTTGTTGAATATGTTTCTTTAGGAGAGGAGATCAGATTTAAACGAATAAAACCTACAGAGGAAATGTAATTTCTCTGTAGGTTTTATTCGTTTTTTGTGCTTTCTATTACTTAATGGAACGGACATACTGATCTTCTCCATCGTCTTTGACAAAGACTCCTAGCTCATTCAAATCTTTGCGTAAATGCTTCTTTTTTTTCGAGTTTCCTTCTCGAAGGGCATTTCGTCTTTCATACAAAATAGTATTTATGCTTTTATTAAATCGCTCATCCTCTAATTTCCATAAGCTATACTCATGTTTATAAGGATCTTGTTCCACCCAGGGGAAGCCGTGCATTAAGAAAGTATCTTTAATTTTGCTTGGGGTAATGTCAGATGTTTCACGTAACCATTCTCGGTCTTCTTGATCAATGATAACCACTTGACGCTTATCTACAAAAACGGCTTTTACATTTGATCTGGTGATTTGTTTCTTTTGATCGTCCTTATTCACGTGAATGCTTTCCGAAGTAATGTTCATTTTTAAAGCTTCACTATAAATAATTAAAGAAAATAAAATTCCTGCAATAACACCAATTAGCATGAGGATAATAGGAAGCCAGAAGGGGTTAATAGAATGTAAAAGTTCTATAATTTTTGAATCAGAAAAGAGAGGAATCTTTTTTATAATCTCTATTAATTTAGGGGAAAAATATCCAATAACGCCTAAAAGGATGGGACTTGCTATAGCAAGTAATTTTTCTAAAAAACCTAATCCAATGACAGATGCCTTTTTCATGTGTAGTTCATCCTTTCTTATATATTTTTTTTAACCAGGCATGTTTTAAACAGTGAGTTTCTTCACCATTTTTATGAGCTCATCTGAGTAATTTTCTATGGATATAGATGAATTTGCCTTCAGCATTCTTTCTTCGATTGCTCCTAAAATAAATGAAGCTAATGTGTCGGTTTGGAAAGAATCGGAAAACACGCCATTTTGTTGACCAGTCTTCAAAATATCTAATAACATCGTTCTAAGAGCATCCTCCTCTTCGTCGTCTTCGATTCTGTAATAAGGAACGTTCTCTTCATTTCTTGCATTAAAGACAATCTCAATTAAGGCAATATTATTTTTGTAATGAGTTTCTTGATAAGCCAAATGTGCTTCAATAAAAGCCTCTAGTTTATTTATTTCAGATTGAGCTAATAGTACTCGATTAGTAATAAATTCATGTTGTTTGGCAACTAAAAATTGTAATGTACGGTTCATAAGGTAAAGCTTATCATTAAAATGATAAGAAATAAGTCCGGTACTAATCTTAGCCTTTTTTGCCACCTTCGTTAAGCTCAAGTTGTTATATCCAACCTCTTCTAATGTATCAATACATGCAAGAATAATTTGTTCACGCCTAGCCTCTGCGATAAAAGAATCAGTCACGCTATTCAACTCCTGATTTATATAATTTGAATGTATAATCAAAAAATTGATTGATCGTTCAATTAAATATTAGTAAGAAATTAAGAGGATGTCAAATGTTTTATGCTTACATCTGGATAAGGCTCATTCGCTTTTTAATAAAGCCCAATTGCTAAAACAAGCCCGTTTTTAGGTAAGCCAAGCTTCCTATTCGCCCTGAAAACATAATATAAATGGAATCCCCTCATTTAGAGCAAGGTGAACTTGTTATGAATGATACTAAAGGAGGAATAGGGTAATGAGCGAAAAGTGTGAACACAGACATGATGATTGTAACCGCAGACATGGTTGCGGAGGCGGTTTTGCGCTTCTAATCGTATTGTTTATTTTATTAATTATCATCGGTGCTAGCTGCTTCGGCGGAGGCGGCGGTTGTGGTTATGGCGGTTACGGCGGCTACGGATATGGTGGCTACGGCGGATATTGCTGCTAATTATTAAAAACTATTGAAAATGGCCTTGTGCAATACGCACAAGGCCATTTTATTCATATTTTTATATGCTGTGATAATTTATTAATGTACAGAGAACGGATTAAGAAGAAGAAAATGATCTCGATAATCCCGAAAAAGGTGAGTACGATACATGTCTCTTTTAGTAATGAGAAAGAGAACATGCTTTGTAAAAACTTAACTGCAAATAACGTGTGAATACCAGCAACGATGTAAGGGACGAAAAATAAAATTCCTAATTGAATCGTTGCAGAGCGAAACATTTCTGATTCAGTTAAGCCAAGCTTTGTAATCGTAATATACTTTTGTCTTTCAGTTGTTAAGTCATTATACATACGGAAATATAAAACACTAGCTGCTCCGATAAAGAAAATAAAGCCGAGAAATGCCCAAATAAAGAATTGAGCGACTGCATTTCCTTTACTATGAACGAGTTCATCCGTAGCTGTATAAATATAAAATGGTTTAATGAAATCTTCTTCATTTTTATGTGCTTCATACAAGGTTTCTGCATCATGATTTAAGCTTTTTAATATATTTTTTGTTGGGACAATTGCATTTTCCCAATTTTCCACGAAGTAGTTATAGACTGTAATTGTTTCAATATGAGGAATCATATTTTCAATTACTTCATCTTGCATCACAATTAAGTGAGGTAATGCAAAGGGAGGCTCAATTCCTCTATTAATAAAACCTTTAATTTGAAATTCCTTTTTATTAGAGCCAAGTGTAATCGTGTTCTGCTTCGCAAATGGGTTAGACACGAGATTTAATAACACTGGTGAATAGCGAGAAATATTATAAACTTGTGAAGAATCGAGAGTGATTTTTGGTCTGTTTAATTGCTGTGCTATTGCGTTATAATCACTCATTTTCATAATGGCAATTGATTCTTTTGAAGCTGTATCTTTTAAAACGGTAAATTTATATTTGTCATATTGAAAATTAGCATTTGTAAGTTCAGTTTCAATCGTAGTAATATGCTTTTGTTCAAATGCATTAACACCTTCTGATGTATAGGTGAATGGTATTGGATATCGTTCTAGTATGGGTGCTTTCGTATTATTGTTTGCAGCAAATAACCCGATAATAATTGTAAATGCAAGTGCAGATAGCATAGAAACAATAAAGAGTACATTAATATTACTGCGTGTACGAGAAACTAAATCTGAAATCCATAACATATTTATTTGTTTTAAATAAAACTTTCTTCGTTTCTTTAAAATATAGATAAAGAGAAGAAATGTTTGTGAAAAAAATAAATACGTCCCAACTACTACAAGCGGTAAAATAGATAGCATAATTAAGAATACAGATCCATTTTGTGCATTTTTTTCCGTTATGTAGCCTTGCGGATAACCAGCAATATAATAGCATAGTCCTAAACAAGTTAAAGCAAATAGTGAAATCAGTATAGATGGTTTTTTTTCGCTCTTCTCTTTGTTAACGCCCTTAATAAGCTTCGTTGTTTTTCGAGTACGAATAAACATTGGTGTAAATGTAGAAACGATTAAAAATAAGATGATAAACGTTACGGTTGTAACGATAATCGCTTCTGTTGGCCAATATAAATAGAGACCTTTCGCGTTTGTTAATTTCGAAGTGACTAATAAGAAAAAGTTAGAAAATACAAGTCCACCTTGAATGCCGATAAAGATAGACAATATCCCGATTATCATATTTTCAGTAAATAACAGTCTCTTTAATTGTCTCTGTGAGATACCGAGAATGGTGAGTATCCCGAATTGCTGCTTCCGTACATTTAAAAATGTTCCAATTGAATATAAGAGAAAGAAGAACGAGAACATAACAATCACAAGCTGTGCTGTACTAGCTAAGTTCATTAGAGGATCACGTTCTTGGAAACTTTGTACACTTTGTAACCGCGGGTGATACGCGTATACAGTAAATGAAAAGAAAACCATGATAGAAAACGCACTACTTACAAAGTAGGCGAAATATGCTTTCGAATTACGTGAGACATTTTTAAATGCGAATTGCCAAAATGTCATCCACGTCTTCCTCCTAATAATGCTAAAACATCTAATATTTCTTGATAAAATTTCTCACGGTACAATCCGCGGTGTAGTTCATTGTAAAGCTCTCCATCTTTAATGAAAATAACACGGTTACAATAACTTGCTGCAAACGGATCATGGGTAACCATTAAAATCGTTGCATCTTCTTCTTTATTTAATTTCGTAAATAGCTCCATTACGTCAATTGCCGCTTTTGAATCTAAGTTTCCTGTCGGTTCATCGGCAAGTAGAAGTGAAGGATGATGAATGACAGCACGTGCTACTGCGGTACGCTGTGCTTGTCCCCCGGAAACTTCAAAAATACGCTTGTCCAAAATATGATCAATTCCAAGCTTTTTTGAAATGTTATCAAGCTTTTCATCCATTTCTTTTAATGGAACATTATCTAATGTTAAAGGTAGTACGATATTTTCACCGATTGTTAGTGTATCTAGTAGGTTAAAGTTTTGGAAAACAAATCCTAACTCTTGGCGGCGGAAAATAGCTAACTTCTCTCTACGAAATGTGTGCGGTTTTTTTCCGTTAATCACGACATCACCAGAAGTCGGAGAATCGATTGTAGAGATAACGTTTAAAAATGTAGATTTCCCGCTACCAGATGGTCCCATAATGGCAACGAATTCACCTTTATCCACGTGTAAATTTATATTTTTTAAAGCAGTATGAGGGACTTTTCCCTCATATACTTTTGAGACGTTTTTTATGTGTAATACTTCTTCCATAGTAATCACCTTTCTACTTTTTAAAACTTAATGTGTTGTGATAATTTTTGCATATAAAAGGAACGAATTAAAAGGAAAAATAAAATTTCAACTGTTCCAAAAATCATAAGTACGACTGTAATTTCAGCGAAGAACGAGAGATGTAATATTTCTTGTAGCATCTTTGTCGCAAACATCGTATGGATTGATGCCATAATGTAAGGCACGAAGAAAAGAATCGCAAGCTGAATTGTCGCTGAACGTTTCATTTCAGTCTCAGTTAAGCCAATTTTCGTAATCGTTATATATTTTTCTTGCTCATTTGTTAAATCTGTATACATTCGGAAGTAAAGAACACTACCAGCACCGATAAAGAAAATAACACCTAAGAAAGTACCAATTAAGAAGAATGAGGCAACATTTAGTTTTTTCTTATATAGAGAATCGCTCGCTTCACTTGCATGGAAAGGTGGGTGCTCTGCTTGAATTGCTGCATTATCGTTATGGATTTTTGTTATAAACGATGAACCGATATTATGTGCTTTTTCCCAATCTGTAACTTTGAAGTTATATACACTCATTTGTTTGGAAACTGTGGATAAGGCTTCTACATTTTCATCAGATAGTATGAGTAATTGGTATATTAAGCTGTTTGGGAATGGGCTATAACTTTTATATTCTTTTACTTGTAGTTGTAAATTGTTTTGAGTAAGTGTAAGAGTATTTTTCTTTTCTTCATTGTGAAGTGTTCCAATAACTTGATCATCTAAGTCTTTCATAAGAATATAAGATTCATTCTTATTTACCGTGAGTTTTTCCAAATTTAATGCTTTAGCAAGTACATTATAGTCACTTTGTTTAATTGCGTAATAGAGCTGCGTGTTATCTTCAGCTGAAGATACCTCATATATATCCGTTTTAAATTTTGTATAAGTAAAGTGCCCTTCATTAAATTTCTGCTCTAACCAGTTTAAATGTTCATCAGCTAATGTATTTTCAGTATGCGATAAATACGTAAACGGGAAAGGGTTTTGTCTAATTGCATCAAACTTTGTAAATTTCCCAAAACCGTATAAGAATGTAATCATTGTAAAAGCGAGTGTTGATAGCATCGCTACAATAAAGAGCATGTTAATGTTTGTCCGAATGCGCGCTGCTAAATCCGAAATCCAAAGCATATTAATTCGTTTCATATAAAACGTTCTTCGCGTTTTTAAAATACGAATAAGTAAAAAACTAATTTGTGAAAAGAAAAAGTATGTTCCAGCTGCAATAAGCGATGGGATGACAAATATACTAGAGACGGCATATAAAAGCCCAATGATGTCACCTAGCGACATAAAATACAACGGATTTGCGGCTAACGCATATCCACATATTAAACACGTCGCACCAAATAGAGAGATGAGCACGGATGCTTTTCTTTCTTTTTGTTGTGTTCCTTCTTTTAAAAGACGTACGGCTTTTCTCGTACGAATGAGCATCGGTGTAAAAGATGATACGAGAATGAAGAGCCCAAGAAAGATGATGATAGTTAAAACGATAGCACTTGTAGGCGGATATAAATATAAACCAGGTACGTGTGTAATTTTGGCGGTAACTAATAAAAAGAACTGTGAAAAGACAACTCCAAGTTGAATGCCAAAAAATATAGAAAGAGCACCAATTAACATATTTTCTATAAATATGAGTCGCTTTAATTGTTTTTGAGATATGCCAAGTACTGTTAAAATCCCGAACTGTTTTTTTCGTACTTTTAAAAACGTCCCGATTGAATACAGTAAAAAGAAAAATGAAAAGAACACAATGACAACTTCTGAAATTGTCATTAATATGTTCAGAGAATAATTTACGTCTGTCATATGCAATTTCGGATGAAATAAATAAACTGCAAATGAGAAAAAGATTGCGATGGAGAACGCACTGCTTACAAAATAGGCGAAATAAGCTCTGGCGTTCCGCGTCACGTTTTTAAATGCAAACTGCCAAAATGTCATTCACCTAAACCTCCTAATAGGGTGAAGATGAAAAGAGTATGAGAGATACTCTTTTCATCAAGTTTGTTTTAAATATTTTGTCCACTCGTGTATTGTGATAATTTTTGCATATAAAGTGAACGAATGAATACGAAAAATACGATTTCAACGAATCCAAAAATAATAAGAACGGCTGAAACCTCTTTGAACAGAGATAAACCAATTACATCTTGTAGCATTTTTGTTGCAAACATTGTATGAATGGATGCCATAATGTACGGAATGAAAAATAAAATACTAAGTTGAATGGTTGCAGATCGTTTCATCTCTGTATCTGTTACACCGATTTTAGAAATCGTTATATATTTCTCTTGTTCGTTCGTCAAATCCGTATACATTCTAAAGTAAAGAACGCTACCAGCTCCAATGAAGAAAATAACTCCTAAAAAGGTCCCAATTAGGAAAAATGCAGCACTGCCTGATGTTATTTTGTATAACGATCCTGCTGATTCAAAGGAACGAATAAGAGGTCCTTCATACTGGGATTTATTTCGATCTTTTTGCACTTTTTCTATAAAATTATCAGCAATTTCATATGTCTGTTCCCAGTTTTGAATTTTGTAATTGTATGCTGATATATGCTTTACGGTGCTAGGTAAGTTATTTACGATAACATCAGGCAAAACTATCGTTTGATATGAAAAGCCAGATGGAATTGCATTCACATGCTCATAGCCTTTCACTCGTAATTTCGTATTTGTACTAGAGAGTGTAATGTAATCTCTTTTGTAGCTTTGCTCAAATTCGTTGAATATGGTGTTATAAGATGTCCCTGTTAGCACATATGCTTCGTTATCATCCATAAATAGTTGTTTCATTCGTAAAGAATCTGCAAGTTTGTTATAGTCACTTTGCTTAATTGCGTATACGTCATTATAAATAGCTATATCTTTATCTTCTTTTAGTGGTGTTTCATATATATCAGCTTTTATTTTTTGATAAGGGAAATGCTCTTTTTGTAATTGTTGCTCAAGCCAATTTAAATGTTCTGTAACAAAAGGGTTCGCATCATAAGAAAAATAAGAAATTGGAAAAGGAGAAGTTCTATTCACCTCTAGCTTAATAAATTTCCCGAATCCATATAGAAACGTAATCATTGTGAAAGCAATTGTAGATAGCATCGCTACAATAAACAGCATATTAATATTCGTTCGAATACGGCTTGCTAAATCCGAAATCCAAAGCATATTAATCCGTTTCATATAAAACTTCCTTCTTTTCTTTAAAATATAAATAAGTAAGAAACTAATTTGTGAAAAGAAGAAATATGTTCCAATTGTAACAAGCGTTGGGATAATGAAAATACTTGAAACCATATATATAACACCGATTTGCGGGCTTACTGATACGAAATATTTAGGATTTCCAGCTAACGCATAACCACCAAATAAACAAATCGCACCAAATAATGAAACAAGTATGGATGGTTTTCTTTCTTTTTGTTTTCCACCATTTGTTTTTAAAAGGTGTACTGCTTTTTTTGTACGAATAAGCATTGGTGTGAATGCAGATACAATGATAAAAAGACTAAGGAAAACAATGGTTGTTAAAATAAACGCGTTAGTAGGCCCGTATAAATATATTCCTGGAACATGGGTAAGTTTGGCTGTTACTAATAAGAAAAATTGAGAAAAAACAACTCCAAACTGCATGCCGAAAAAGATAGATAAAATCCCGATTAACATATTCTCCATAAAAACAAGACGATGTAATTGTTTTCTCGATATTCCTAAAATGGTCAAAACACCAAATTGTTTTTTTCTAACTTTTAAAAAAGTACCAATGGAATATAGTAAAAAGAAGAAAGAGAAAAATACAATTACTACTTCTGAAAATATCATTAATCCTGAAATTTCAGAGGTCATGTCAAAGTTTTGTAATTTCGGATGGAATAAGTAAACAGCAAACGAAAAGAACACAGCAATGGAAAAGGAGCTACTTACAAAGTAAGCAAAATAAGCTCTTGAGTTGCGCGTGACGTTTTTAAATGCAAATTGCCAAAATGTCATAGATTATACCTCCGGCTAGAAGATATAGAAGTAGTTGTATTGCAAAAAATGTATGAGAGTGAGTTCTCATACATTTTGCTTGCATATGTTACGATCATGCTTCGGTCACCTTCTCCGTATGTTCTGCTTGATTATTTGCAGCGTTGTGGAAGATGATTTTAATCGTCGTTCCTTTACCAACTTCAGAATCTAGTTTGACAGAGTGACCTAAATAATCACAAATTTTACTTACAATATAAAGTCCCATACCAGTAGATTCTCCGAAGGCGCGACCGTTTTTCCCAGTGTAAAATGGTTCAAATACTCTTCGAATATCTTCTTGCGGAATACCAACACCTTCATCGCGAACTTCTAAAATAATATCTTTTCCGTTTCGGTAAGCAGATAAGAATACTTTCTTTCCGCGTTCCCCAGAGTAACGAACAGCATTTGTCATTAACTGATAGATGATAAATTTTAGCCATTTCGCATCAGAAGCAACTTTTAAATCAGAATGGACTTCTAAAACAGGGAAGACACCATTACGAATGAATAGTTCTTTTAATCCGTTAATATTTTTTGTTACCGTATCTTTTAATGAAATCGTCTCGACATGGAAATCTTCATGGAAGTTATTTAACCTAGCCATGTATAAAGCCATATCAAGTCCTTGGTTTAGACGCTCTAATTCTTTTTTAAACTTTGGAATTAAATGCTCGTCTTCCATTTCTAGCACCATAAGCTGCATAACAGAAACAGGTGTCTTCATTTGATGTACCCAATGGTTAATGAATAATTGATGTTCTTGTTGTTTTACTTCATACGATTGTAGTTCTTTTTGGAATAGACGGTACTGCGTACGTACGAGTTCATTGACACCGTGAGGCATCGGAGCAGTTGCTCTTTCAATAAACGCATCTTCCATTTTTTCTGGTTGCTCACTTAATCTATGGTACATTCTACGATTGCGAACGTAACGATAAGCGAGGAAACAAATAAATAAGTATAAACTTAAAACGACGAAGTAAAATTTATTATTTTGAAATCCGTCTACTGCATCATAAAGAACGAAAATGATACCGAAGTTTAATACGTACAGTAGAAAAAATGCAAAATGATCACGTAAAAATAGCTTCATGCTTATTCACTCCAAGTTGCGTTAAAGCGATATCCAAGTCCACGTACTGTTTCAATAGAGTTCTCAATGCCAAGCTCATTAAACTTTTTACGAAGACGTGTAATGTTTACGTTTAATGTATTTTCCTCAACGAAACTTTCGTCATCCCAAAGCGCAGCTAATAAATCTTCACGGCTCGCTGTACGAGGGAATTTAGATAATAACATTTCTGCTAAAATTGCCTCTTTCTTCGTTAAAAGAACTTGTTCAGATCCAAAATGAATTTCTGGACGTTCTGGGAATAGTTTTAATCCTTCTACTTCAACGATACGTTCCGAAATATTTGGTGCATAATCACCGTAAATACGGCGTAATTGTCCTTTAATTTTCGCCATTACAACGTCGTAGTGGAATGGTTTTGTAATGTAATCATCCGCACCGCTTTCAATTGCCATAATTTGTTCCATCTCACCAGCACGCGCTGAAATGAAAATAATTGGACAAGTAGATTCATGACGAATTTGACGGCACCAGTAGAAACCATCGAATTTCGGTAAGTTTACATCAAGTAAAACAAGATGTGGTTTCACTGCGTTAAACGATTCCATAATATCATCGAAATTCTCCGCTACCACAGCCTCATAACCGTACTTCTGAATGTGAGATTGCAGTAATGATGAAATATTTGGATCGTCTTCAACGATTAAAATTTTATACATATGTATATTCCTCCTCAAAAAAACAATTGTAGCTATAGTGTATCATGTGTTTCAAGTCTTTTCATTATGTTGAAAGATAAGCTAGTAAACAGTATAGGTTAAAAGTGAGAAAAGTAAAAAGGGCGCTGGATGAAATTGACAAATAACGGTAATTGGTTTAATATTTAGATAAATATCTAAATGTCTAATTATCGAAAGGAAGAAAGACATTGAATCAAGCATTCAAAGCATTAGCAGATCCAACAAGGCGAAAAATTTTAGACTTATTAAAAGAAGGCGATCTAACCGCTGGTGAGATTGCTGAACATTTCAATATGACAAAACCAAGTATTTCACACCACTTAAATGCACTTAAAAATGCTGAACTTATTCAAGATGAAAAGAAAGGGCAATTCGTTATGTACTCTTTAAACACAACGGTCTTTCAAGATTTATTGACTTGGGTGTTTACATTTACGAATAAGGGGGAAGAGGGGAAATGAAAAAGCATCTTTTTGCAATCTTATTAATTGTTATAACTTGTTTAGCTTGGGCGTTTGCTTGGCCACATTTACCGGATACAATTGCAACGCATTGGAGCGGCGGTAAAGTAGATGGATATTCTTCTAAATTGTATGGAATGCTTTCTATGGTTGGAATTATGATTGTTTTATATATTTTTCTAAACGTGTTACCAAAGATTGATCCAAAGAAAGCGAACTACGAGAAGTTTTCTAAAGCTTTTATGATGATGAATAACGGGATACTACTGCTACTATTTGTAGGGAATATAGATATTATTACAAGTGGATTAGGATACAATTTATTCATTAATCGCGTGCCGGAATTATTAGTGGGTATTTTATTTATAGTCATCGGAAACTATTTACCACAATGTAAACCAAACTACTTTGTAGGTATAAAAACACCGTGGACATTAAGTAACGAAGAAGTGTGGAGAAAAACGCATCGTTTTAGCGGAAAGGTGTTTGTTGCATTGGGGATCATTATGATTTTAAGTGTTTTTGCACCAGTGGCGTGGAAATCTTTCGTAATGGTTGGAATTATTATTGGTGCAGTAGGATTAACGATGGGATATTCATATATTGCTTATAAAAAAGAAATAGGGGCCTAATAAAAAATTATGGGGGAGAGAGGATGAAAAGACACGTATTACCATGGAGTTTAATTAGTGGCATTGCAATTGGATGGTATATTGTATGGCCATATTTACCAGAACAAATTCCACGCCATTATAATGCAGCAGGAGTAGTAGATGGATATTTTTCTAAAATAGAAGCAAGTTCATTCTCGATAGGTAGTATGGTAGTGCTCTATATGATATGGCTAGTTTTTGGATTCATAAAAGATAAGTCTACACAGCAATCCAAAGTTCTTTCAGCGATTAATTATGCCATTCTCTTTATCGGATTTGGATGTAACATATTTGCACTATTAGCAGCGTCTAATTATATTGCATCGGGCTCAATTGCATTTAATTTTGGACTTGGAACATTGTTTCTTGTACTAGGTAATTACATGCAACAAACGAAGCCGAACGGGTTAGTAGGCATTCGAATGGACTGGACATTAGAAAATCCTGTAGTTTGGAGAAAAACACATAGATTTGCTTCGAGGGTATTTGTAATAGGTTCACTTTGTATATATGCCGGGGCTTTGCTTCCAGATCCATTTAATATTTTTATGGGGATTGGAATCATATTAATATGTATTATCGTATCAACAATAAAGTCATATAGTATTTATAAAGAAGAGTTGAAAATGTAAATAAAGCTGCTTTTCCTTTTAGGGAAGAGCAGCTTTGTTTTTTTATCACTTCTTCAAAACCGGTATCCAAATTTCACTTTTAAAGTTTGGAGAAGATATATCTTTCTGTTCATTCCACAATATTTCCGGTCCTTCCGCTAGTTCATAGTTCGAAGAAGGGAACCATTCAGAATAAATACGTCCCCATACATTTTGTAGTGCATCAGGAAATGGACCGACAGCTTCGAATATAGCCCATGTTGAAGCTACGACTTCGAGTTGTTTAAACTGCTCTGGACAATCTTTTGTTGTGGCTACTCCAATATAGTGATCAAGTTCTCCTTTTTCCTCCATTCTTCTTTCAGAAAAATTAGTAGAAGCACTAATAATTCCATTCGGTTCCATGTTTGAAAGTGACTTTAACATTTCAATGGACTCTGGGTTTAAACTTTTCCACATAGAAGCAATTTCTTCATTTACACCATTAAAAACGATTGGTACTCGTTTTGTAATACCTATAATTCGAAAGGGCTCTTTTTCTTCAATTCGATAGTTCATTTCATTTCCTCCTTGAATGGATAATTGGAAGGTCATTGGTGAATAAGCCTTCAAAGAATGGCTACTATTTCGGGCCTCTGAAGGTGTTATACCGTGCAAGTTTTGAAATGCACGAGCGAATGAATCTGGTGAGTTGTATCCATATTTTATAGCGATATCAATGACTTTTACATTGCTGTTTTTTAGTTCAAAGGCAGCGAGAGTAAGACGTCTACAGCGAATATAATCAGATAGTGATATACCTGCTAAAAACGAAAACATTCTTTTAAAGTGATACTCAGAACAAAGAGCTAGCCTCGCAACTTCTTTAAAATCAATTTCATTCGTAAGGTTATCTTCAATATAGCGCATTGCAGCATTCATATTTTTAAGTGAATCCATATTATGACCTCCTCTGTACATAGAATAGCAGGAACGAAATAGCTCCATCCGACATTTCGTGCACAACTTTGTAGGTGCATTTTTTACCTTACAAAATTGTAATGTTCCTGTAAGGAGAATGAATGGATGGTATGATATCCCAATGTTATAGTAACAAAGTACTTTAATTCATTACGTTAACTTTTTGATTTCTTTACTTATGTGCCTTACATAACTGTCATGTTTGTGTAAGAAACATCGATAGTGGCAAGAGTAGAGAGTGTATATAGTTGAAAATAGAGAATAGAAGAAATGAGGGATGTCGAGATGAAAACAGTATTAGAAGCAAAAAATATTGAAAAAGTATATGACACGGGTGGTAATAAATTTGCAGCGTTAAAAGGTATTAACTTACAAGTAAAAGAAGGTGAGTTCGTTGGAATTATGGGACCTTCTGGTTCTGGTAAGACGACTTTACTAAATGTTCTTTCTACAATTGATAATGCGACGAACGGTGAAATTTTAATTGATGGAAAAGATATTGTGAAAATGAATGATGATAAGTTAGCGTTATTCCGCCGCGATCATTTAGGCTTCATTTTCCAAGATTATAACTTATTAGATACGTTAACAGTGAAAGAGAATATTGCTTTACCACTTGCGTTATCAAAGGTGAAAGCGAGTGAGATTGATCGCCGCGTTCTTGAAATCTCAAAGAAATTTGGTATTGATCATATTTTAAGTCAGTTCCCATATCAAGTATCTGGTGGACAGAAGCAGCGCTGCGCAGCATCACGTGCAATCGTTACGAATCCAAGTATGATTTTCGGAGACGAGCCAACTGGAGCGCTTGATTCTAAATCTGCAACAGATTTACTTGAAAGTATGAAGTCATTAAATGAATATGATAACTCAACAATTTTAATGGTAACGCATGATGCATTTGCAGCAAGTTATTGTAAACGAGTTATTTTCATTAAAGATGGTGAACTATATAAAGAATTGCACCGTGGTGAATCAACGCGTAAACAGTTCTTCCAAAAAATTGTTGACGTAATGTCTTCTATTTCTGGAGGTATGGCTGATGACCTTATCTAGCATTGCCCTCCGCAACATACAGCGGAACTTTAAAGACTACTTTGTATATTTCGCATCTATGATTTTTAGTATCGTTATTTATTTTACATTTAAAGCACTGCAATATAATTCACAAATGGAAAAAGCAGCAGAAGCTTCAAAAAAAATTAGCGGAGCGTTCCAAGTTTCAAGTGTCATGCTTATCATTTTCGTAGCAGTGTTTATTATATATTCGAACGGTTTCTTTACACGTAAACGTAAAAAAGAAGTTGGCTTATATTCGTTATTAGGTATCCGTAAAAGACAAATTGGTAAAATGCTCTTTTATGAAAATATGTTAATGGGATTAATGTCTTTAATTATCGGTATTGCGATTGGTAGTGTCCTTTCAAAATTATTCCTTGAACTGCTAGTAAGCATGATGGGATTAAACTTAAATGTTCATTTTGAAGTACCGATGGCTGCCATTATTGATACAGCACTTATTTTCTTTGTGATTATTTTATATACATCACTTCAAGGATATCGTTTAATTTATCGATTTAAGCTAATTGAACTTTTCCGCGCCGAACGTGAAGGAGAAGCAATGCCAAAAGGATCAGTTATTATGGCATTAATTTCAGTTGTCTTAATCGGTTCAGGTTATTTTTTAGCATTAATGTTCATGAAAGCAGTTAAATATGCAGACTTTATGGCAGTTGCACTTTATATTTTATTGGCGACAGTATTAGGTACGTACTTACTATTTATGTTCTTTACAGTATTCGTATTGAAACGTGCAAGAAATAATAAATCATCGTTTTATAACGGTATGAATATGGTAACGACGTCGCAGCTACTATATCGTATTAAAGGAAATGCAAAATCACTTGCGACAATTTCTATTTTAAGTGCGGTAACATTAACAGCGGTTGGTACGTCTGTTACGATGTATTACAACACATTTACGCAATCAAAAGCAGTTGCACCATATAGCTATTCTTATGAGAAAAAAGATGCAGCGCTTGATAAGAAAGTAAATGCGATTTTTGCAGAAGAGAAGAAAGATCATCCGATTAAAGATCAATTTGAAATTGAGACAGTTCCTGTAAAAGGGAAGTTTGAAGGAGATAAAGTTGATTTCATCTTTAATATGAACTACAGTATCTCAGAGAAATATCAATTTATGTCTCAATCTGAATTTAATAAGCTTGCTAAGAAAATCGACGCAGAAACAGTGAATGTAGCTGCTGATGAAGCATTTATATATGATAGTTCGTATATTGAAGGACATGAGTTTAGTCCACAATATAAAGGAAACAAAGCAGTATTCCAAATTGGGAACGAAACGAAGCAATTAAAAATCCAAGGTGCAAATGACGTTGCGATTACAAATTTAGGTGAATTAGTTGTTGTCGTTTCAGATGAAATGTATGAACAAGCGAAACAAGCATTTGGAACACGTATTGTAAAAAATATTGATGTGAAAGATGAGAAAAACAGTAAAGTGTTAACGGAAAAATTAACAAAAGTGATGCCAGCTGGTGAATCAGAAATGGTGTTATCATTTAGAGATTTCTACACTGGTTTCCATATGGGGCTTGAAGGAACAGGATTAATGATGTTTATTGGAATGTTCTTAGGGCTTGTATTCTTACTAGCAACAGGTTCTATCATTTACTTTAAACAATTAACAGAAGCAAATGCTGATCGTGAGCGTTATGTTGTACTTCACAAAATAGGGGTCACAAAACAAGAAATGAAAAAAGCTATTGCAAAACAAGTAAGCTTTATCTTTGCAATCCCGTTAGTAATCGGAATCCTGCACAGCTTGTTTGCATTAAAAGGTTTAGGGAACATACTACCATTTGAAATTATGATTCCGCTTCTAATTAGTATCGGAGTATACGGCGCTATTTATATTGGATATTACTTCTTAACTGTTCGTTCTTATTATAAGATCGTGAGTGCGAAGTAATAAGGGGCAGCTATCGCTACAGGCGATAGCTGTTTTTTTATTCTTCATAAAATCTTAAGAAACTTCCTCAATTTTTATTAAGAAACGATAGTTATACTTAGACACAAGTTAAAAACTATCGAACGAATGAGGAGAGGTTTACATGCAACTCATAACATTCTTACATGAATTTATGAAACATCCGAAACATACTGGTGCAATTGCGCCAAGTTCAAAAATATTAGCAAAGAAAATGGTAGGAGTAATTGATTTTAATAAAGCGCAGTGCATTGTAGAATTAGGGCCTGGTACAGGAGTCTTTACGAAAGAAATTATGAAGAGAAAGAAGAAGGAAACAATATTTCTTCTTATTGAAATTAATGAAGTGTTTTGCAAAGAGCTAAAGAGAAAATTTAAAGATGAGCAGAACGTCATTGTTGTGCACGGTTCAGCTGAAAATATAAAGAAGTATATGGAAGAGTTCCATATAGAATGCGTGGATTACGTTTTATCGGGATTACCTTTTACTTCTTTACCAGAAGAAGTTTCAAAGCGTATTTTAAACAATGTAATGGAAGCGATACATGAGAATGGTGAATTTATTACATTTCAATATTCACTTGTGAAAAAAGGATTTATACAGCATTTCTTCCCTGAAATTACACTAGAGAAAGTGTGGCTCAATTTCCCACCAGCGTACGTCTTTAGCTGTAAAAAAGAGCTAAGGAGAGCGTATGCATAATGGAATTACATGAATTATTATCCTATATTGAGCAGTACGGTTATTGGGCATTATTTTTCTGTTTATGGTTAGGTATTATCGGTATGCCAATTCCAGATGAAATGATTGTTATGAGCGGAGGATTTGTATCTTCATTAGGTATATTAAATGTTATTCCTGCGTTTTTATTAACGTATTTAGGCGTTGTGTCCGGACTTTCTTTAGGCTATATATTAGGGAAAATATTTGGTACAAAAGTACTTGATAAGCTAATGAAAAAGAAAAAAGCAAAGTATGTTGTGAAATCGCAAGAGATGGTAGAGAAGTATGGTCATTATGCATTAGTTACAAGTTACTTCATACCAGTTGTAAGACATGTTGTACCGTATTTAGTTGGAATGAATAACATGTCATTTAAGACGTATGCTTTGTATTCTTATACGACAGGATTTCTTTGGACACTCGTTTACTTTGTGCTAGGTTCTTTATTTGGACAACATATTGAAAGAATTGTAGCAGTTGCGATAGAGTATGGCTTGTATTTTGGCGTGATTGTTTTTATTGTTACAGGTATTCTTTATTTATATAGACAAAAAAGAATCACACTGATGAGTAAATAGAAGTAAAGAAAGTTTCTTCCAGTATGAAGGACAAGATAGGATTATAAGTATAAAATTATCTTTATTTAATGGTAAAATATAGGTAAGTAGTTAAGGGAGGAAGAGCGTTGTGCTACTCATTTTTAGCCTTATCTTAATTGGAATTATGTGCAGTATGAAAATAGTATCTTTACACATGATAGAACGACAAAAGGTAGAGGAACGATATGTATATTGTCCAAAATGTGATACAAAAATTAGAAGAGGAAATTCAGCTCCTTTTTGTTCGAAATGTAATTTAATATTTTAAAAATAAAAAGTCCGAAATCACTTTATATAGTTTCGGACTTTTTATTTTTAAGTAAACATTAATCCACCTAGTTCTCTTTCGTTTGTTTATTAGCTAAAATGGATTATGAATAACAATAGTATGTAAACGAAAATAAATATAAATGTACACATGGAGTGTTATATTTGGAGATTTTAATCATAGTAGGATGCCTATTAATAGGAATTATTTTGATTAGTATAAGTATCTATCGATTTGTTAAAGAAATAAAAGAAAAAAATTCAAAGAAAGAGAAATGGAAAGTAGTAGCTGGAAATTTGATAGAGTTATTTAGTGATCCATTGCACGGAGCACCGTTCTATTTTTTAACTGGGGGTCTCTTTTTTGTAATCGGGCTGTTATTTCTTTCTATGGGAATGGGATGGCTTGAAATTGATTAAGGCGTATTAACAAAGATGTTTCATAGTTGTATTGCGAAGAGGAGAGAGCAAATGCCGGTTATAAGAGATATACAATTGAGTTTTCTAAAAGTAAAAGAGCATACTAGAAGCACTGAGACATTACAGTTAGCATCTACAAGCAACTACGATGAAGATATCTCTTTTGGTAAAGAGACGAGCTGTATTACTTCTTTATATTGTCGACATATGCCAAAGTTAAGAATGGAGTATGAGAAAGGTATTTTGATTCATTGTGTGGATGATATTTCATTACTCGATGAGTGGGAGAAGAAATATAGAATTTTTCCTGAATATATGAATGTTTTTGTGGAGTATGAGAGTGTGAAGGATTTTCCATATTTATCAGATAGAGAGAAAAAAGAATTAGCCCTTCAAATCGTTCATGCGGAAATGAAGCGTTTAGCTGTGAAATATGATTGGGATATAGAAGAGTTAGAAAAAGTGAAGAATAAGATACTAGAATTGAATTATAGAAACGAGTTCGTATATATAAAAAAGAGTAGTCCGAATAAAAAATACGTATGTAATATAACATGTCAGCATGAAGTGGCTTATGCTGACGTGTACTTAGAAATAAGAGAGTATAGAACGAGGCGGTTAATCAAAAAGGAAAAGCTTATTAGAGAAGAAGATATGTATAAGATGTTTCATCATGTTAGTGAAGTGGCTTGGAAGTTAAATCATAAAGTGCTACTGATGAATGATAAAGGAAAAACTGTATGGATGTTAACCTTTTTAGAGAAAGATATCCCAGCTAATTTAGTTTGGAAGATTGAAAGAATAGATTGAAAATAGATGAGAAGTGGAGTGCATATGATGGAGACACAAATCGTTATTGGAGTACCTGGTTTATGGAAAGATAGAACAGAATTAATACAAGAAGTTGTGAGTAAAAGTAACTATATATTAGCGGGAAATGTGATGCACCATAAGGAGAAAGAGATTGGCTTTGAAATTGATATATATGAACAAGACCCTTCTTTGAGAGAGGCTTTCTTCTATGCAGGTGGTGAGCGTTTTAATGAAGAATTGCTTCAGGAGTTGGAGAAGCATACTTATACAGTGTATATTATTGCAAAAGTTGACGATACAGAGAGATTACAAGAAGTAATTGATGTAGGAATGGAACTTTTAAATGCAGGTGGACTTGCTTTAAAAGTTGAAACAGCAGGTGTGGCTTATTTGAAAGAAGAATGGCAAGAGCTTGCAGAGGATAAGGAAATCTTCCCGATGTATTCGCACCTTGTAACTTTAGTTGGAGATGAAGAGGACGGTTATTATTCATGTGGAATGCAAGCATTTAATCTACCAGACGTTGTTTTAGACGGAGGGATAGATCCGGAAGTAGCTGTAGATTTATTGAATGATTTTAACCTACATAATATATTGGAAAAACCTAATTTGAAAGATGGAGATACAATTAGTTTCACAGAAGATGCTCCAGTGTATCTCTTATCTCATTATATAGATAATCGTTATGAACAAGAGGATCCATTTTATAATCCGTGTGGGGTATGGAAGTTAGAGAGTGCTTCGGCAAAGAAATCTATCTTTCAAAAATTGGGGAGTGTGCTAAAAGGATGGAAAAATACATAAAAGAACAGAGGAGTATATGTGATAAATATAAAGCGGAGTATGTAGAATCTCCGAATGACTTGAAATTAGGAATAGCGCAAAATGTGAAAGATGGTATTGTTCCGATTAATGGGTTACGAATGCCTATAGAAAACGGAACGACAGGTTGGTACATTTGGGCTGGTGAAGAAATGGGGACAGAAGAAGATTTCTTTCTTCCTTTACATGTTCAACATATTGATGAATGGGCACCTGAAATAAAGAAGTATTTAGGGTTACCACCTGGTTGGAGATTTTTAATTGCTGGAGATTACGAGGACGTGTGGTATGATCCGAATTTGTTTGATGAAGATTTAGAAGAGGATACAGATGAATGGGAAGAAAATATGCTACAAGAGTATGGATGGTACATGCATAGCATATTAGCAGAAGATATTGATGGCATCCATGCTAATTATCATACGCATGGTCTAAGAGATAACTTTAATCATCAAGATTTACAAATAGCATTAAATATGGATCCTGAAGTCGCGCATAGTGTTTTTTGTACCATAATAGAAGAAATAAAGAGCGGAAAAAAGTTTGAACAAGGGATTGAGTATACGGATATTATTGAAGGATATCCCATTATTATGAAGTCTTTCGTAGAGATGGATCGAGAAGTTTTGAGGGTTTTATTACCTGATGAAAGAGGGATTCTTCCTACTAGGTCAGAGTGTGATGAGTGTTATAAGACTCAATTGGATAGTATTGAGGAAATTTGATAAAAAAAGAGCTTGAAACTATTCAAGCTCTTTTTTTATCACTATTTATGTCCTAAAATATGCTCAATCTCATGCAAACTTAATTTACTTGCCTTAGCAATCGTTTCAAGTGGTATACCAAGATCATACATATTTTTAATCATTTGAATTTTCCCCTGTTGAATGCCTTTTTCAAGCCCTTTTTCAATGCCTTTTTCAAGCCCTTTTTTAATTCCTTGTTCCATTCCTCTTTTTATTCCTTCTGTCTCTGCATGGGCGAATTTTGCTGCTTCATCCATTAAAACTTTCTCCCTTGCGTCATAGGCTTGTCGGAAAGAAGAATCCTGACTCATACGTTCCCATTTATTTATTGCTTTTTGTAAAATAGGGTCTTGGTTCATAGCAATATCCTCCAATAGTTTAGTTAAGTGCTCATCCTCATTTGCTGAAAGCAATAAAAGCCAACGAACAAATGGATCTTTCCACGGATTTACTTTTTCTTCATGCCATTGTTCAGTTAACTTTGGAATTTCTATAATGTGGATTTCAATGTCGTCACTCAGGAGTTTTTGTTGTTGTGTATTCCATAATATGCTTGTTGTATGGAAGGCTGGGTGTTCCGAAAACATTACGCAGTTTAGTAAGTTTATGGTGATGGTTTTGTGAAGTGCACTGTAGGGCATCCCTTTTTGTAGTTGAGATGTGTATAGTCTTCCCCAATAATATAAACTGCGTTTAACCATATCGTGATTATTATTGAGTTGTATTTCTACATTGACTTTTGTTCCTGTGTCTAATGTTGCTGAAATGTCTAAAATAGATAACTTATCCTCTTCATATTCCCTGTGTAAATGTGGATCTTCTAGTTGTAGAGAAGCAATGGGCGACTCTAAAGACTCTTGTAACATAGCATTTAAAAATGCAATTAGAATATCTTCGCTACCATTCGTACCAAACAATTGTTTAAATGCAAAATCAATGCGTAAATTAACTAATTGTTGGTTGAACAAAGTTTGTCCTCTCCCTTATATGAAGGTACTTCTTTCCTTCATTGTACATAAAAAGAACTAGAGTATGCAAACAAGCCATTCTTCTATTTTATTAGAGGTTGTTTAGAGCTTCCTATCATTGACTACCACGAAAATTTCATATGGACTGTTTGGGTATCACTTAGTAAAGAAAGTTATGATGAAGTATTAGAAAAGTGGGATGAGAGAAGCCGAGAAAATAGTGATCCTTATTTTGGTTGGTTATCTGTAGAAATACCATTTTATCCAGAAACATTAAATTTAAAAACAAATGTACATATAAGAGAAGTTGGAACGGCACCGTATGTTGAATTAGAGCCAACCGAGCATCCTTTAGCAATCGAACAAAGAAATGGAATTACTTTAGAGAGAGTTAAAGAAATACAAGAAATGATTCAACGACATAGCTAGATTAGAAGAGAAAAAAACGAGTGCTAGCACTCGTTTTTTTCTTTACACAACCGCAGGATTATAAATCATCGTAAAGTGTCCTGTTAATAATTCAATGTGACAAGGTGTATGAAGCGAACTTTCTCCATCTGTATCTACTTCTTTTTCTTCTTTCGTTTCAATATGAATGGATTTCGCTTTTACGTGGAAGATGTCATTTTCATTTGAATCCTCGAATAGTTTCTTTCCGATGTAATCTTTAAATGCTTGAATACCTGTTGATTTGACTACGAAAATATCAAGTGTTCCGTCATCACATTTAACGTTCGGAATAAAGGATGGAATACCACCAAGATATTCACCATTTCCAACCATGACAAGGACAGCTTCGTCTTCATATACTTGTCCGTCATAAGTAATTTTTACTGGGAATGTTTCAGCATTTTTTACAGTTCGAATTGTGCTTAAATAGTAACCGATTTTACCAAGCTTTGCTTTTTCTTCTGCATCGATATTGTTTGATACTTCAGATACGAGACCAATGCCCCAGAAGTTTAAGAAATGTTGTCCATTTGCTTTTGCAACGTCAACTGGTTTTATATGTTCTTTTGTAATAAGTTTTGCCGCTTCTGCAATGTTTTGCGGAACGCCAAGTGTGCGAGAGAAGTCGTTGCAAGTTCCGCCTGGAATGATTGCAAGTGTAGGTCTATTTTCGAGAGGTGCTAAGCCATTTGTGCATTCAAATACTGTTCCATCACCACCAAAGACGATAATTAAATCTACTTTACTAGCAAACTCTTGGCAATATTTTGTTGCATCACCTTGTTTTTTCGTATGAAGGATATGTAGATCAGGAAAAGCTGCGGCAAGAGGTGGTACGATTTTCGTTAAATTTGTATGTAAGTCACCTTGACCAGCTTTCGGATTTACGATGAGGAGTACTTTTTCAAATTTTGTCTTTGTCATATTTCATCTCTCCCTGTAGTTTGTAAATGGAAAGAAAGGAGCTGTTCCCATGTATTTTAGAACAGCTTCTCCCTATTAATTGGATGCTAACATTGTCAGTTATTGTCGGTAAGTCGATATATTAAAAAAATCGCCGATATACATTTTATGTACTATCAATTTTTTAAGTTATACGATTATTCCGTTACAACTGAAGCAATGAATGGTAAGTTACGATATTTTTCCGCACAGTCGATACCGTATCCAACGATGAATTCGTCTGGAATTTGGAAGCCAACATACTCAGCTGTTAAGTCTACTTTACGACGTTCTGGCTTATCAAGTAATGTACAGAACTTGAGTGCCTTTGGTTTATGCATAAAGAAGTGGTCTTTTAGGAAATGAAGTGTTAAACCAGAATCGATAATATCTTCTACAACAATTACGTTTTTTCCAGTAATGTTTACGTCGATATCTTTTAGTAGTTTCACTTTTCCTGTTGTTTCTGTTTGATTTCCGTAGCTAGATGCAGAAATAAAGTCAATTGTTACATCATTTTTGATGTGACGAATTAAATCAGCAGCAAATACGAATGAACCTTTTAATACTGCGATAACTACGATTTCTTCTCCTTCAAAGTCACGTTCGATTTGAAGTGCTAATTCTTTAACTTTTGCTTGTAATTGTTCTTCAGAAATTAAAGTGTCTTTTATTTCAATATTCATTGTAATCCTCCTACAGTGTAAAACTTGCGAACATTTCGACTGTAAAGGATAGAATAGAAAAAGTCAAAGGAGATAGTAATTTTTTACAAAGATAACGCCAAAATCATCTGATGATATGATATACTAAGTGTATTAAGAAAACGCTTCCATAAAGGGTGAATATGATGAAGAAGAAACAGTACACAAGTGTAACATTTATAAAAGCATTACTTTTAACAATTGTTCTTGGCCTGTTGGCTTACGTAATTGATGTACCTGCGATTCGTATTTCATTAATTGGAATGACTTTAGTGTTAGGAGCAATTTCGCACGGTATGATGTCGCAGCTAAAAGAAGCTGGACTTGATGATATGAGAGATCATATAGATAAAAAGTAAGAAACCTTCATTATATCGAGTGAAGGTTTTTTTGTTTCTTACAAAAATGTAAGGTAGTTGTAAGGCAAATCGATAGTTGCATAAGAGCATTTTGGATAAACTATGGGTGTAAGGTAAAAGGCAAGCATATTTTAGGTAAATTAAGTTTTAGGCACTCTATATGTGAAAAAGGAGTAGGAGGGCATGGAGAAACGTTGGACGACCTTTTCTTTTTTAGCGACTAGTAACACCGTAATGCTAGATGGAAAAATGGATTTTTTGCACTTGTTTGATCGTGAAGATGATCATTCTTCTTCTAAATTTACAATGAAATGGAATAAATGGAGCGAGAGTTGTAGGTTTGAAGAAGAGGCCCCTAACGAAGAGCAAAAGATTATTTTAACAAACCCTATTAAAGCGTGGGTTGTTCAACGTCGTAAGTGTAACGTCAAAAATCACTTCAAGAAAACTGAGCCGAGACAATTAGTTATCGCTCCGGCCCGTTCTACTTCCAAATCACGCGAAAGTAACATGTAAATAATTGAGACACACACCCGAAAAAACATCGTACATATTGCGATGTTTTTTTCTTTTTCTACAATGAAATCTTTAAATGAAATATATTTCATCTGCATCTTATATTTATATCTCTTGCTTATTCTAGTAATACATCCGGTGCGAGTTGATGTGAATAAAATATAAGGAGAGAATTAAGATGAAAAAGAGACTATTACCAATTTGTGCAATGGCACTTTTAGCAGTAGGATATTCTTCAGTAGCGAGTGCAGATACTGGAACAGTAACAAAGGAAGAAGCGCAAGTGCAACAAGATAAAGCTAAAAAAGAAGAAGCAATTAAGGAACAGCAAAAAAGTGAAGTAGAGAAAAAGCAAGCGGCACAAGTACAAGAAAAAAATGATATGGCTAAAAAAGAAGAAGCAATAAAAGCTGAGAAAAAAAGTGAAGAAGAGAAAAAGAGAATAGCGCAAGAACAGTTAAAAAACGATATGGCCAAAAAAGAAGCAGCGATAAAAGCCGAGCAAAAGAATGAAGTAGCTAAAAAAGAAGTAGCAAAGCCAGTTGTACAAGGTGAAAAATTACCAAATACAGCATCGAATAATGTAGTAATGATGGGATTAAGTGCATGTCTTGTAGCGGTAGGTACATTATTTGGTTTGAATCGTCGCAATAAGATTAAAGCGTAAATAAAATATTTTCCTATAAAGAATGGGATAATTTCATATATTAAAAATGGTAGGTTACTCCTACCATTTTTGGCATGGAGGAATGAAGAATGAAGTTACTCAATTATATCGGTATCATATTGATGGCTATAGGGCTATTCATGGGATCCTATTATGCTGTGGAATGGTATAAAGGAAGAAGCTCTGCCGGGCAATTAACTGCAGAAGAAATAAAGAGCCTTAAAAATATACAAGATACTCAACTTTCTCATGAAACACCTGTAACTTCTCAAGTGCCTTCTTCTCAAACAGAACATAAAGAAGGAGAAAAGGTAGCGATGTTAAACATACCGAAAATAAAGAAGAAGTTTTCTATATATTGGGGAGCAGATGATACGACTTTGAAAAAAGGAGTGGGTATGTTCGTTAGCGATTTAACGACAACTCCATCTGGAGGGGGACATACTGTACTGAGTGGACATCGAGATACTGTATTTACAGATTTAGGAGAGTTGAAAGAAAAGGATACTCTTATTTTAGAGTATGATAATAAAACGTACACATACGAAATTCAAAAGACGTGGATTACCCATGCGGATGATCGCACTGTTATTATAAAAAAAGAAGAACCGATATTAACACTGACAACTTGTTACCCATTTAATTATATAGGGGATGCACCAGATAGATATATTATCGAGGCGAAGTTAACTGCTAGTTATTCAAAGTGAAATTATAGTTTCTGAAAGCGAGAGGGGGATAAATAAGTTATGTCAAAAAACATTTTAATTGTTGAAGATGAAGACATATTACGTGAAATATTAAAAGATTATTTTTTAAGTGAGCAATATGTAGTGTTTGAAGCGAGGGACGGGAAAGAGGCTTTAGTTGTATTTGAAGAAGAAGAGGTTGATTTAGTTATTTTAGATATTATGTTGCCAGAACTCGATGGATGGTCTGTTTGCCGAAGGATTCGAAAGACGTCCGAGGTGCCTATTATTATGCTGACGGCGCGTGTAGATGAAGACGATACGTTACTTGGTTTTGAACTTGGGGCAGATGATTATGTGACGAAGCCGTATAGTCCGCCAATTTTATTAGCAAGAGCGAAAAGGTTGTTAGAAAGCAGAAAAGTGACAAAGCAACTTTTAGAGAATGAAGATGATACATTATCAATCCACGGCATTCACGTTCATTTTCCGTCTCGCACTGTTACGGTAGATAGAACCGATATTAATTTAACGCATACAGAATTTGAAATATTAGCGTATTTCATGAAAAATCAAGGAATCGTTTTAACGCGAGAGCAACTCATTTCAAGAATTTGGGGATATGAATTTGCTGGTGATGATCGAACGGTGAATAGTCATATTCGTAATTTAAGAAATAAATTAGGAGAGAAAGCAAAGTACATTACAACTGTAGTACGAACTGGTTATAAATTTGAGGGGAATATATGAGAAAAGGAATTGTACTAAAATTATTTACTCTTACAACAGCATTATGTATGTTGATTTTAGCGACGATATTTATTGGACAAACGATATTTTTTAAACAATATTATGCGAATCGAAAAGTGGAAGATATTAAAGTAAATTTAAATTCCTTTGAGAAGAATTATTTAAATTATGCAGGAAATGCAGAAGAAATTCAAAAACTAGAGCAAGACTTTTTAAGAGAAAATAATACGTGGATTACGACATTAGATAAGAACGGGAATTTAAAACATGCAGATGATTTTTATTTTGAAGTAACGATAGATCGTAGGCAACAAAAGAGCTTTGGACAACAAATATTCAAAATTCCTTTAGGCAATCTCGTCAATATAGAAGAGATTGAGAATAAATCATCAGATCAGTTTCTAGGCCAAGGAATTTATTTTTCTGGAGTGAAAAAAGGAGATAGTTTTATTCCATTCTCTTTCTCGTTATCTAAGCAGAATTTAAGTGGATCTAATAAACCGTTAGAAAAAGCATTTAAGGAGAAAATGAGTAAATTAGATGAGGAGAAAAAGAAAGCAGCTGAGGAACAAGTAAGTAAGGAAAAGAAGCCGGCTGTTCAGGAGCAAGCTGCCCAAGAACCAGATGCTTATATAGGTGGGTTTGTTACAAAAGTACAGTTTCCAGATGTAAAAGGCCTCGTAAATCCAATTTATAAAAATACTTTGTTTTTGGATAGTATAAAAGAATTTCAAACGGATGTATTACTAAAAGAGAGTAATCAAATAGAGTATTCAACAAAGACAATGGACTATGAAAAGAATGATATAAAATATAAATTATTAATGAAACCAATAAAAGAAAAAGATGGATCAGTAACATATATTTATGCGATGGCTTCTTTACAGCCTGTAGATGAAGCTGTACAAATGGTGCAAGATTATTACATCTATATCATTGCATTTGTAGTCGTTCTTATTTTTTTAGCTTCGTTTTATTATTCAAAACAAATTGCAAAACCATTACTAAAAATAAATGATACGACGAAGAAAATAGCACAATTAGATTTTACAGAAAAAATACCGATTACTTCAAAAGATGAAATTGGAGATTTATCGAAAAATATTAATGTTCTATCAAATAAACTCCATTCGCATATTGGGCAGTTAGAAGAAGATATTGAAAAGGAAAGAAAGTTAGAAAAGACGCGAAAAGAATTCATTTCTGGTGTTTCACATGAATTAAAAACACCGCTAAGTATTATGAAAAGCTGTATTTCTATTTTAAAAGACGGGGTAGCTGAACATAAAAAAGAGTATTATTTTCAGGCAATGGAGAGAGAAGTAGACAAAATGGATACGTTAATTTTGGATATGCTTGAGTTAGCTAAATTTGAATCTGGTACATATAAAATGAAAAAGGATTCGTTTTATATTGATACAGTAATTGAAGACATATGTGAACATCTATCTGTGGAAATAGAGAAAAAAGAGCTTCGTGTTCATAAAAATATATGTTCATTTGAAGTGATTGCAAATCAAGGCCGGATTGAACAAGTCATCGTGAATTTCATTACGAATGCCATACGTTATACACCAAATAAAGAAGATATTATTATTTCTACAATAGATGAGAAGGATCGTATAAAAGTGTGCATTGAAAATAAAGGTACTCACATTGAAGAAGAACAATTAGATAAAATTTGGGATCGTTTTTATCGAGTGGATACAGCTCGTCAGCGTTCACAAGGTGGGACGGGACTTGGGCTTGCCATTTCAAAGAATATTTTAGAACTACATGATACTGAATATGGGGCAGGAAATACAGAAGATGGTGTGTTATTTTATTTCTATTTACCGAAAAAAGCGTAGACAATATGATCTATGCTTTTTTAATTTATTTTCATATTATCTTTACCTAATCTTTATTTTTAATCAGTATAATTTGTTTAGAATATGAGGTTATGTAAGGAGTCGATGAACCGTGCATAGCAATTGGCTAAGTATAATGGTATTTATTTTCTTTTGCGCATTTATTGTATTTTTAATTGATATTACGATATGAAAAAAGAGCGCTCATTAAGCGCCCTTTTTTTGTGTATTCATTTGATAAGCACTGATGCTTTTGAATAATCGTGGTGAAGTGATAAATAAAAATATAAGTAAAACGGTACATAAAATAAAAGAACCAAGCATTGTACTTCCATTTACGATTAATGAATATAACACAGCTGATTGACCTTTCGGCGCATATTGTCCCCAGAAAATAATGCCGGCAATAAAGTGGCAGAAATAGCGAGCAAAGCTACCGATAAATGTAGCAAGGATAATATAAGCAAGGACTTTCTTACCCTGATTTTGTTTTGATGAAGGTTTGTCTTTACGGTTACCTAAATTTGATTGTTCTAAGCTATTTTCATTGGATGTTAAAAGTGCTTTTTGAATTGGACGATAGAATAAGCCAGCAAATCCGATAAAAGCAAAGGCAATGAAGTACTCAATGAATGCTTGAACAGGTGTTAAAATATAAGCATCTCCCACGACAATTTGTAATAGTCCCCAAACTAAACCGCCTAAGAAAGCTGATTTAAAGCCCCAGCGGTAAGCAATAATAAAAATAGGAATCATAGCGAATGAGATAGAACCGCCTGTTGGAAGTTTAAGTGATAATGGTAAAATATCGATAATCATGGCGAAGGCTGCAAGAATAGCAGATTCGATCATCGCTTGTAAATTGGTGTTACGCATGTTGTCTCCCCCTAAATCCAAGTTGTACAAAAAAGAATAGATATCATAGGAGGATACGAAATACGTAAATAAAAATGAGGTATGTATTTCGGACGTTTGCACAATCCCTGCGTTAGCATTAACTAACAGGTTCGAAGGGTCGGAACGAAGTGTTCCCTCTCAGCGGCATGGCTCCCCCAGTGATAACGAGATTCTTTATTTGCTATTGTTTATTGTAAGCGAAATGGATGAGAATGGCAAACAAATGCTGTATGACAATAATTGAAATAGAATTGTAGCGAAATGTTAATAAATATGAAGCAAAAGGGTATAGTACAAGAGAAATTGGGTGTGGTATAATTTTTTTGAAAATAATTATCATTCTCTTCTGAGGGGGAAGGTTATGAGCTTAGTAGATATTAAAATTGGAGAGAAAGTGTTAGTAAAAAGTATTCAGTCTTTAGATCAGCTATTAAAGCGTAGACTAGCTGCTTTCGGTCTTGCGGAAGGAAGCGAACTTCGCTTGAAACAGAAAGCGATGTTCAAAGGTCCTTGTACATTGGAGTGTCGTGGACAGTTAATTAGTATTCGTCATTGTGACGCGAAAATGATAAAGGTGGAATTAGCGTGAATAAGGTAGCTTTGCTAGGGAATCCGAATACAGGGAAGACATCATTATTTAATGCACTTACTGGTTCTTATGAATACGTAGGAAACTGGAGCGGTGTAACAGTAGAAAAAAAGGTTGGTAAATTAAAAGATAGACAAGGAACATTAATTGATTTACCAGGTGTTTATGATTTAAATCCAGTTTCACGTGATGAAGGTGTTGTAACAAACTTTCTATTAACAGAAGAATTTAATCATATGTTAAATATCGTAGATTCCTCGCAGTTTGAAAGAAATATGCATTTAACGTTGCAGTTACTTGAATTTGGTAAGCCAGTCTCAATTGGTTTAAACATGGTTGATGTGGCGAAGCAAAGAGGAATTGTCATTGATGTAAAACGATTATCAGAGCTATTAGGTGTAACAGTCGTTCCTGTTGTTGCAAGAAGTGGAAAAGGCTGTGAAGAACTGCTTACGACTCTTAAAGAAAATGACAAAAAAGAGAAAAAGCCATTCCTTATTTCATATGGTGTACAAATGGATGAAGGAATTGGAGAAGTAATTGCTCTTTTAGAGACAGCGAATTACGAGCATCCGAGATGGTTAGGACTTCAATTTTTAAGCAATAACGAAGTAGTAGAAAAAGAAATGAAAGCATTACCAATTTATAAGGAACTCATAGCCATTCGATCTCGCTTAGAAGGAAGACTTGATTGTACGTTAGAAGAGCACATTTACAAAACTCGTGAAGCGTATATTGAAAAGTTAAAAACAAATGTTATGAAGCATGAGAAAGAAGGAAAAATTCCTTTTTCAGAAAAAATTGATAGATTAATTACACATAAAATTTTAGGACTTCCAATCTTTTTAGCAGTTATGTTTTTTATTTTTCAGGTTACGTTTACGTGGATTGGTACACCTTTATCGGATATGTTAGATGAGTTTTTTGGTGGCCAGCTTACGGATTGGGTGACGGCTGGACTTACAAGTATTGGAGCTTCTGATTTTATTCAAGCACTAGTTACAGAAGGTATTATTGCCGGTGTTGGTGCTGTATTAGTGTTCGTACCACAAATCTTTGCACTATTCTTTTTTATTTCATTATTAGAAGACTCAGGGTATATGGCGCGAATTGCAGTTGTTATGGATAGAATTATGGAGTTTTTCGGCTTAAACGGAAAAGCTTTTATTCCGATGATTATCGGTTTTGGATGTAACGTTCCAGGTATCATGGCTGCGAGAACGATTGAACAGGAAAAAGAACGTTTACTTACCATTTTAGTAACACCATTTATGTCTTGTTCAGCACGATTACCTGTATATGCATTATTTGCGGGCGTATTTTTCCCGCATAGTCAGGCGACTGTTGTATTTTCTTTATATGTTGCAGGGATTGTTCTTGCGTTATTAGTTACAAAAATTATGTCTCTTACAATTTTGAAAGCGGAAAAGTCTATTTTCGTAATTGAATTACCGCCTTACCGTGTGCCACAAGCAAAAACATTATGGCTAAGCACGTGGGAGAAAGGAAAGGGATTTGTTCGTAAAGCTGGTACATTCATCTTTGGTGGTTCGGTTGTTATTTGGTTATTAAACTATGCAGGTCCATCAGGATTCGGCGTTGATATGGGAGATAGCTACTTAGCGATGATTGGTGGATTTATCGCACCATTATTTGCACCACTCGGCTTCGGAACGTGGCAAGCTGCAGCATCCCTTTTAACAGGATTTTTAGCGAAGGAAGTTGTCGTTTCTACAATGGCAATTATTTATGCAGTTAAAGAAGATGTGCTTGGAAATGTAATGGGAGCACATTATACAGCATTATCAGCTTATGCATTTATGTTCTTTATTTTATTATATGTTCCGTGTTTAGCGACGGTAGCTGTTATTAAACGTGAAACAGGATCAGCGAAGTGGACGATTTTCTCAGTCGTTTATCCACTCGTAGTTGCTTATGTATTAACGCTCATTATATACCAAGTTGGATCCTTACTCGGATTCTAGAAGGAGATGTATTGTGATGATGGTCAATATTATAATTGGAGCTATCATTTTTGGTTATGCAGCATATACGTTAGTTAATTTTGTAAAGAGAAGTAAAAAAGGAAAATGCGCGGCATGTTCTTTAAATAAGTCATGTCAGTCGCAAACTTGTAGCCCGGATATGGAGCAAATTGCTCATAATAAATAGAAAAAAGCTTTGCGAATTTCGCAAAGCTTTTTTGTTTTACTTTTTAATTTTTACAAGTTGAGAAGCTTCTACGCCTTTGTAACCAGGGAATTCTTTACTTGGGTCTTTATCAAATTTTAATACACCTACAGATTTTTCATCACCTTTTACATTGCTGTAAGTTGCGTCATCGACAATCGCATACATATCTGTATATGCACGACCACTTCCGATAATTGTGTTGCCTTCATATTTTAATTTTGCCCCATCAAGTGCAGCATTTTCTACTTTTTCTTTTGCAAATAATACACCTTGTTCTGTTGTTACAGCTGGTAATTTATCAAGTGGTTTCGTGTTGTCTTTTTCATCAACTTTGCTAAGTAACTCTTTTTTCACTAGTTCTTCACCAGTTTTCTTATCCATTACAAGAACTTTTTTACCATCTAATGTTGTCATTTTCATTTTATAGAAGTCTTTTTCTTTCACTTCTTTTTTGTTTTTATCTGTAATTTGCTGAACTTGTTCTTCTGATCCGTACAGTACAAAGCCGTTCGCTTTCTCTCCTAATAAAGAACAACCTGATAATGCTCCAAGTGAAATTGCTGCTGCTAATCCGATTCCTACTAATTTTTTCATGATGATTTCTCCTTTTATAT
Source organism: Bacillus sp. EB V-12 (assembly GCF_056158125.1). Lineage (NCBI taxonomy): Bacteria > Bacillati > Bacillota > Bacilli > Caryophanales > Bacillaceae > Bacillus > Bacillus sp. EB V-12. Next base: position 68,155 of record NZ_JBUXJL010000011.1, read on the forward strand.
GTTTTATAGTAAATACAATTTTTGTATTAGTGCTTACATGTGAAGAAGCTTGTTTGTTGCTTCTGGTATTAGTGTATAAGAAATATCGGAATGCAACTATCGAGTTAGCTTACAGTAACATTACACTTATGTAATTTAGTGAAATTGCACAAAAGTAAGTTAATTTCAAAGAGGGATAATGAGAATATATTAGAAATACAATATTGTATATAGAATGTCATATTATAATGGATGTATTTTGGAAATAACATGTAAGGACATATTAGTTTTGTTATAATAAACACATAGGCTGTAAAATGAATATTCTTTACTGTAAAGGGAGATTTTTCAGTTTTCCAAGTAGTGAATTTGAAATATGAGGTATATCATAGGAGGAATTTAGATGTCTGTATTTAAACGATTAAGAGATTTAACAATGTCAAATGTGTATTCGTTAATTGAAAAAGCGGAAGATCCAGTTAAGATGACTGATCAATATTTACGCGATATGCAAGCCGATGTACAAGAGGCTGAGAAAAGTGTAGCAGCTCAAATCGCACTTGAGAAGAAATTCAAAATATTATTTGAAGAGCAAGAAGCACTTGTGAAAAAACGTGAAGAGCAGGCTCATATGGCTGTTCAAGCTAATAACTTAGATCTTGCGCGTCGTGCATTAGAAGAAAAACAAAATGCAGAGCAAAAAATGAATGAGTATAAAGCAAGCTACGAGCAAAATAAAGCTGCTGCTGATAACCTGCGCCTAAAGCTAGAAGAAATGCGTAAGCAATTAAATGAGCTGAAAAATAAACGTGAAACACTTGTAGCGCGTGTAAATGCGGCGAAAGCACAAAAGAATATTAATCAGGCGATGTCTGGATTTGATTCAAATTCAGCAAAAGCTGGTTTAAGCCGTATGGAAGAGAAAGCTCTTCAATTAGAGGCTGAAGCGGAAGCAAGCGGTGAAGTTTATAAGAAAGAAAAATCATTAGATGATGAATTCGCAAGCTTAAACAAAAATTCTGCTGTTGACGATGAATTAGCTCGTATTATGAAGCAGTATGAGAAATAATATAGAATAAAGACAAATGAACCGACATGTCTAAATATATTCATGTCGGTTTTCTATTATATTTTAGAGGAGGTTTTGCAATGACATGGATGAATGTAGTTGCCATGCTTGTATGGACTGGAGCGAGTGCAGTACTTTTATTTGCAATTATGTGGGTTGATTCGATTTTTACAAAATACAATGATTTAAAAGAAATCAAAAATGGGAATACAGCTGTAACAACTCGTTTTATTATGAAATTATTTGCACAAGGGTACATTTTATCTCAATCGATAACGAAAGCAAATGATTTATGGCAAGCACTACTTGCATCAGCAGTTTCTTTCGTTATTTTATTAGTGGTAGAAATGTTTATCGAATTTGTGTTAAAGAAAATGTCTGGCTTAGATTTAGAAGAAGGTACGAAAGAAGGCAGCGTTGCACATGCGATGTTAGCTGGATCATTACATATTGTTGGTGCACTTATTTTAGGTGCTTGTTTATAAAGAGAAAAGGAGGGGTAGATCATGAGTTTATTTAAACGAATTAAAAATATAATGAAAAGCCCAGAGCCACCGAAGCCGGAAAAGAGTCTTTTAACGTTAGCTCCTGGTGATATGATTGAAGTTTCATTAGTCATGTACGAATTAACTGGGAAAACGAGTATGCATTCTCGCAAGGAAATTGTTTTAACACTGCAAGACGGGAAAGACATTCGTTATTTAAAAATTGAAGATCGTGAAAATACGTATTACAAATTATATACACCAATTGATGGTCGCTTAGATTCAATTGAGGAAATTCCGACGACAATTGAAATGGATGATACTGAGTATCATATGGAAGAACAATATAACGGACGTGTTGTTGTGATGGGGAAAACACCATTCTCCGCTTCAGAGGAACAGTACGTATGGGAATTCCAATCAGATAATCGAAAATTATTGCGTATTGAATGGCAAAATGGTCGCACAATGATGTATGAGGGAGAAGCAATCATTCCTGCTGATGTACAAATTATAAGAGCAACGTAAGGGGGCGTAATCATGTCAAACCGATTGTTTACCATGATTAAATCGTTTGTGATCCCTATACTTGCTATCGTTATATTACTTGTTGTTGCTGGTTATGCCTTATCAGGTTGTCAAGGCGGGCAGACAAAGTCGATTCAAGACCGTTATCCACTTGAATCTGTTGCCAAGGAAGGTAAACAAGAATCTTACGTGTATAGGGCCGCCAATCGGTCAGTTCCTGAAGTAGCGAAGGAACTCATTAACGAAAGAGAACCGAAGCAAGCATCTAAAGAAGACGAAAATCAAATGTTCCTCGTTTATTCTGATAAGATTTATAACCTGCAAAAGGATAAAGAGAAACCATCTGATACGTTAATTGAAATAAGTAATAAAGAATTTGTCCGTCAAAATTACCAACCGTCCTTCTTGCAAGGATATATTATGGGTAGCATATTAAACGATATATTCGGTTCACGAAAATCATCATACGGTGATTATCGAGGATATAATGACAGACAAAATCATAAACCAGTTATTCCAGAGAGACCACCTACGAAAGAAGAAAAGAAAACCCCACCTCCAATTACGAAGGAAGGGAAAGGGTCTATCATTAAGCGAGGTGATAATGTAGATTCGAAACCATCAGTAGGTGATAAGGGAAGTATTACTGAAAAAGGAAGTAATACGACGCCCCCACCTTCTACTGGAAGCAAGGGTAAAATTACAAAAACACCAGGCGGTTCAAGCGGATCAGATGTGAAGCCAAAATCATCTATTAAAACGCCGCCAAGGAATACATCTCCTCCGAAAACGAGGGTCGGTGGTTCAGGAAAAATTACGAAGAGAAGATAGTGTAGAGACCGAAAAGTGGAATTTGCTTTTTGGTCTTTTTTGTTATGGGAATTAATTCCTCTCAGGTGGTACGATTTAGGCATAAGGGAGGAAGTAAAAATATATCAGCGATTATTGAAATATATCGACTTACCGACAAAAACTGACAACGATAGCAACTTAATAATAAAAAGAGGGTGTGCCAAAATTTTGGCACACCCTCTTTTTCATAACGATTAATGAATATCACGTTTCTTAAAGTTACCGCCTTTTACTTCTGCTACGTCATAAACGGTAATAAAGGCATTAGGATCGATTTCATTAATAAGTTCTTTCATTTTACTTTCTTCTAAACGGTTAATTACGCAAGAAATTTCTTTGAATTTCTCTCTTGAATAACCACCGTATACTTCGTTATATGTTGCACTTCGGCCTAAACGATCGCGAATTGTTTCTACCATTAATTCAGGCTCTTTTGTAATAATTTTAAATGCTTTTGAACCACTTAAACCAACTTCAACGATATGAATCACTTTCGAAGCGATAAAGTAAGCAATTGCCGAAAGGATAGCTCCTTGCAGGCCGAATACCGTTGATACGAAAATAAATACGAACATGTTTAAGAATAAAATAAGGTCACTCGTTCCAAATGGTAACTTACGAGAAAGCAATACAGCAAGCATATCGATTCCATCTAATGCCCCACCGTTACGTAATGCTAGTCCCATACCAAAACCGATGATAATACCACCAACAACTGTAACTAATAATGTATCGCCTTCAATAATAGCTGGTATTCCGTGCATGACAACGGTACCTACTGCTAATGAAGCAATCCCGATAATGGAATAAATCGCAAAGCTTTTACCGATTTGCTTATACCCTAACCAAACGAAAGGAATGTTAATAACTGCGATTAGAGCTCCTAATGGCAATCCAAATAATCTTGAACTAACGATACTTAAACCAGTTACACCACCGTCTGATACGTTATTTGGAATTAATACTGCTTCTAATCCGTACGCTGTGATAAATGCCCCAATAATAATCATCAAAGCTTTTGAAGCAATTCTTAGCTTATTGGGCTTGTTTTTGATAATTTTCTCCATGTAATTTCCTCGTTTCAAACTAGTTTCTTATTTGTTACGTCATTCACACCTAAATTTTATTTTAACATTTAATTTGAAAAAATTCTCCTTTAATGGATGTATGCAGGGAATATTATCACCAGATTATCTTTAAAATATTTTTGAAATCAGTATAAGAAATCCCATCCTTTCAAAGGATGGGATGCTATTAAGAAAATATAAAACTAAGTACTGATACGAATAAAGCGAAGCCTAAAATAGTTCCACATATTTTCATATGGCGCTTACGTCCCATTACGACAATCGCAACATATTCACGGATCATTGCGTTAGGCCAGTAATAAAATGCAGTTTTTGATCCAATACCTTGGCTGTTAAGACCAGCTTGTCTTGCATATATACCAGCACGGAAAAGGTGGAAATTATTCGTTGTAAAAATACTTTTATATTTACCTTCTGGTTTTAAAGAATCCATAATTTCTTTAGAGAACAGCATATTTTGATATGTGTTTACAGAGCGATTTTCCTGGACTGTATGTTCAAGAGGAATTCCTTTTTCAACAGCGTAACTTTGCATCGCTTCCGCTTCTGGAAGACCTTCATCTGGACCTTGTCCACCAGAAAAAATAATTGTTGGTGGTGTATTCACAGCGGCTTGTTTCCAATAGAAGTCGATCGCTTTATTAATGCGGCTTGCAAGTAAAGGTGGTACTTTATCATTAATTAAGCCGCTACCAAGAACGATAATGAAATCTTGATTACGTCTTGGTCTGTTGAATTGGTATAAAAAATATGCGCTTAAGAAGTTAGATAAGTGTATAAAGAAATAGAAGCTTATAAGAGAAATAGCTGCAAAAATAGGCTCTAAATGCGATGAGACCAAACTTGCTGGGTTTATAATAGGGAGTAACATAAAGAATAACATCCCTAAAGCAGCAAGGAGTGTTAAACAGTTGGCGAACCGTCTTCCTTCTCGCTTCATTAAAATTCTAGCATTAAGAAATAGCCCAAACATTAAAGCAACAATACCGAAAGGAAGCATAATAAGAAGTGCTAAAATAGGTAAAATTATAATATAGCGTAGGACATCACTACTTGAATTCACAGATATAATCACACAAAAAAGAAGGAAAAAACAGACAAAGGCATTAAATAAAAAGCCGTTTATTATTTTCCGCGGATCTTTTAAATATGAGATAAGAAAAATAATAAACAATATAAGAGGAATAATTCCAAAATACAGCATAAATATAGTACACCTCAACTTGTATAAGAATTTGACATACCTTTTATATTACATGATTTTATAAGTGAAAATGAAAGAAAAAGGATTTTGAATTTTCTTAATAAAATATATAGATACGTATGTTACAATATATTCAAAGCGATATATTAAAAGTAAAATGGTTGAAAAGGCACTCAATAGAGTGCTTTTTCTTTTTGTATGCAATTGTGCATATTATATTTTTTTTCAAATGAAGAGGATTACAATATAAGTTGTAGACAGACTTTATAAAGCAGAATTTCATACAAACATTTCCCTCTACTTTTTGTATCTAACAATCGTATAACAATAAATAATTCTGTTTTTGAAAGGTGGCTTCTTTGAAGGCATCTTTTTTTTATTAGTATAGATAGTTTTCACTGTTAGCATAGTGTAAACTATCTATACTAAACATTAGCAATCTTCCGTATAAATATTATCAATTTACTATATATTCCAGTGGTGTTAACCTACATATGAAAGGCTTTCTTTTTCAAAATATTACCCCTAATAAAATTTTGAAGAAGTCAACTGTCTCCAAACTTGTCTTTATGCTTAAAGAAAAAGCACTCAATTTGAGTGCTTTTTCTTATTGAAACATGCTATTTTTCTAGGCGATTTTCATAAAATAAAAGTAAAGAAATGAAAGTGGGTGACAAAATGCCGGCAGTTGTGGAAGGTGTTATTATTGAAAACTGCAATGGAACAATTAATGTAGGGGATAAATATAATGTACAGCCGATTGAAAAGACGAAGGCTTATAATGGATCGGGATCATCAAATACAGGAATGAAAGTACAAACGTTTAGCGGAATTAGTACAGCTGATGTATGGGATAATGATGTGAATGATCAGGGGATACAGTTTACCTTATAGTACAGTATGTAAAATTGCATAAAATGATGAAGTTGCCCTATGATACAATCTAGCTGTGAGCTGTTAATGATTCTTCTATAGTGTAGTTGTTAGATTAGAAATATAACATCTTATTAAAAATCATACGTATAAAAAAGACACTTCAAATGAAGTGTCTTTTTTTACCTTAGTGATACCCTTTAGCAGAGTCTTTATGAATTTTATTTTTAAATATACTGTAGCTCCAAAGCTGATATCCAATAACGATTGGTACCATGACCATTGCAACGAAGAACATAATTTTTAAGTTTAATTGACTACCAGCTGCGTTGTATAACGTTGTACTGTATGCATCGTTAATACGAGATGGTAACATTCTTGGGAACATACCTGCAAAGCCAGTTGTCATAAACATTGCGATTGTTAGGCAAACGAATGTGAATGCAAGGCCAATTTTATGTTTGTACACCATAATTAGTGCGAGTACACTCATTAGCATTGCAAGTACTGGAAGAATGAATAGTACCGGATATTCTGTAAAGTTTTGGAATAAGTTTGTTCTATTAGCAGTTGCTACATAGAAAATAGCTAAAATGATAGCAGCTGCCATTGAAAATGGTCTTGCGATTTTATAAGCACGATCAGATACTTCACCAGTTGTTTTAATCATGACCCAAAGGGCACCGGATACGACAAATATAGCAGTGAAGAAAAGACCACCTAATATACCGTAATGGTTTAGTAAGCTAAGTAAATTTCCTTCATAGCCATTTTTTCCGATTTGTAGTCCGTAATACAAGTTAGCGAATGTAACACCGAATAAGAAGGCGATTAGGAAACTGCCAATTGCAAATGCCCATTTACAAGTTTTTTGCCAAATTGGTGAATCATCTTTATGCATGAATTCCAGTCCAGCGGCACGAGCAAATAGTGCAAGTAATACTAAGAATAACGGTGTATATAAATAACTAAACATATTAGCATACGTGACTGGGAAGGCAGCAAATGTTGCGCCACCAGCTGTAATTAACCATACTTCATTACCGCCCCAGAACGGGCCAATTGCTTCTTGTAATTGATTTCGTTCTTGTCGATCTTTCGTAACGAAGGGAAAAATCATTCCGTTACCAAGTGCATACCCGTCAAGAATGAAGTAAACTGTCCAAATCACGCCCCATAAACCGAACCAGATGATTGCAAGCATATCATGAGACATGAGCCACACCTCCCTCAGTAGCAGGTTCTTCTAATGCGGCAGGTCCTTTTTTCGCAAACTTCAGCATTAAATATACGTCTGCTATTAAAAGTAAAGTGTAGAACAAAATTAAACTAATTAATGAGAACCAAATTTGCGGAACGGATATAGGTGATACAGATTCTGCTGTACGCATTAGTTTATATACTGTCCATGGCTGGCGACCTACTTCAGCGACGATCCATCCTGCGTTAATCGCGATATAAGGAAGTAAGACAGACCATATTGTAATTTTTAAATAACCTTTTGAGTTTTCTAGTTTTCCTTTTCGGTTTAAATAGAAGCCATACCAAGTTAATGCCATAAAGAACATACCGAGTGCAACCATTAATCGGAAGCTATAATACACGAGGTTAACATTTGGACGTTCATCTTTCGGAATATCTTTTAAACCAACAATTTCGCCATCAAATGAGTTTGTATAGAAGAAGCTTCCGAGTTTTGGAATCGTAAGGAATTCAAAATTCTTCTCGTTTTTCACATCAGGAATTTGAACAATTGAGAAGCCTTGTCCTTTTCCGGTTTCCCAAACTGCTTCCATCGCAGCTCCTTTTGCGGGTTGATATTTAGCCGCTGATACACCAGATTGATGTCCCATAAACGGTGTAATTGTTGCGGCGAATAAGCCTAACATTAAGCCGAACTTAAATGATTTTTTGAAGAATTCAACTTCATTTTTACGTAATAAGTGATAGGCACTAATTGCCATAACGAAGAAAGCACCAACAATATAACAACCAACTACAGTATGGAAGAACATATTCCAAGCGTATGGATTCGTAACGAGTGCCCAGAAATCATTTAATTCAGCGCGGCCGTTACGTACTACGTAGCCAACAGGGTTTTGCATAAAGCCGTTTGCTGTAATAATCCAAAGGGCAGAAATGTTTGTTCCAAGTGCAACCATCCACATGCAGAAGGCACGGAACTTTGGTGAAATTTTGTCTTTACCGAATAACCATATTCCCATGAAAGTAGATTCTAAGAAGAAGGCAACAAGTGCTTCGATTGCGAGAGGTGATCCGAAAATGTCTCCCATATATTTGGAGTACTCAGACCAGTTTGTTCCAAATTGGAATTCCATCGTAATCCCGGTTATAATCCCCATTACGAAGTTAATTGTAAATAATTTACCCCAGAAATTTGCCATTTTGCGGTATGTTGGATTCAATGTGCGGGCGTATTGAGTTTCCATACATGCTACTAAAATGACAAGTCCGATTGTCAAAGGTACAAATAAAAAGTGATAAAAAATAGTAATTGCAAATTGAAAACGACTCAGTAACAGAACGTCGGACATAATGAATATTCACTCCTTTTTTACATTATCTACAATCAGTTTATAGTGAAAATACGTTTAAAGTATGTGAAACTTGTTACAAAGCTGTGTGTATATTTTGAAAGAATTATGTCGATTATCTGAAAATATCTTATTTTTACTATAAAGCGATATCCTTTTTGAGTTTTTCATATTTTGGTACACTATTTATGTAGTGTAAATGAGAGAAAAGAGGGTTCCTTACTATGAAGTCATTAGAAGAGATTTTGCAGTACAATGAGAAATTTGTTGAAGAGAAAAAATATGAAGAGTTTGTAGCGGGGAAATTTCCAAACAAAAAGATGGTAATTATTTCTTGTATGGATACAAGACTTGTTGAACTATTACCGAAAGCGATGAATATGCGTAACGGTGATGTGAAAATTATTAAAGTAGCAGGCGCTGTTATTTCACATCCATTTGGAAGTATTATGCGTAGTATTTTAGTCGCTGTATACGAACTTGGCGCTGATGAAGTTTGTGTAGTTGGTCACCATGATTGTGGTATGGCAAAAATTCAAGCAAGCAGTACGATTGAGAAAATGAAAGAACGCGGTATAACAGAAGACAAATTAGATATGCTTCGTTATTCTGGAATCGATTTAGAACAATTCTTGCGCGGTTTCTCTAGTGTGGAAGAAAGTGTAGAACATAGCGTATCAGTACTTCGCAACCACCCATTACTTCCGGAAGAAGTACCTGTTCACGGTCTTGTTATAGATCCTGATACAGGAAAATTAGATTTAGTTGTAAATGGTTACGACAATTAAGAATTTACTTTGTCATCCTTTTTATCTGGGACAGGATCAAATCCTCCCGGGTGGAAAGGGTGACATTTTAATATACGCTTACAAGTAAGCCAAAAGCCTTTGAATGCACCATGTTTTTGAAACGCCTCTAATCCGTAATGAGAACAAGTCGGATAAAAACGGCATGTTGGTGGTGTCATCGGAGAAATGAATTTTTGATAAAAGCGTATAATCCCAATAAAAATCTGTTTCATAACGGTCTCCTTTTCAGCATATTCTTAAAGTATTATAGCACGACTGTACATAATACTTTACTAATGTGCATTTCCGTTATATCATATTGGATATAACGGAATTAAATTAAAAGCGGGAGAGATGTTGTATGCCATCAGTAGAAAGCTTTGAATTAGATCATACGATTGTAAAGGCACCTTATGTAAGACATTGCGGAGTTCACAATGTAGGTAGTGACGGTATTGTAAATAAATTTGATATTCGTTTCTGCCAACCGAATAAACAAGCAATGAAACCAGATGTTATTCATACGTTAGAACATTTATTAGCATTTAATTTACGTAAATATATTGATCGTTATCCGCACTTTGATATTATCGATATTTCACCGATGGGCTGCCAAACAGGATATTATCTTGTAGTAAGCGGAACACCGACAGTACGAGAAATTATTGATTTATTAGAACTAACATTAAAAGATGCGGTTCAAATTACAGAAATTCCAGCTGCAAATGAAACACAATGTGGTCAAGCGAAGCTTCACGATTTAGAAGGAGCACAACGCTTAATGAACTTCTGGTTAAGCCAAGATAAAGATGAACTTGAGAAAGTGTTTGGATAAAAAGGAAAACTGCCTGTGAAAGGGCAGTTTTTTTATTGTGCTAAGAGCGACCATACTCTTCTTTTTTATGAAAATATATTAGATACTCCAACATATAAAACAAAGGCAGAACCGAGAAAATAAACAAATGCTTTTGCTTTTTCCTGTTTCTTCATTTCATCAATTCCAAAAAGGATAAACATAATACTTAAAAGGATAAACACGTAAGGTAAAAGAATAGTGAAGTTTGCAAAGAAGCTAAATAGGGCGAGAGAAAGAGCGATAGTGGCGATTATAATTCGAATGTTTTTTAACATGGAATCCCCCTTAGTAGAAAGACATAGTTACTGAGAGAAAATAATTATAAATGCTAAATTGGTCAAAATTTCATTCTACATGTAGTGAAAGTAGTTCGATATTAAGAAGAAGAATATAAGACCAGAAACGAAAAAATACGGGATACTCATTGATTTTCGTCCGGATTTTAATTCATTAATTCCTAGAAGAATAAAGGAACAACTGAGAATAAATTGTAAGTATGGAAGAAGTGAAAAATTATCGGTAACATGGACATAAGTGCTTAGAGTGAGTAAGAGAAGCATGAGAAATGCTAAAAAAATCCGTAATATAGTTAGAGTTAGCATTGTATAGCCTCCTTTAGACCATTTACTAGAATATCTCTGTGAAACCAATAAATAAAGCAGCGGCCCCTGCTAGTAGAGCGAGCAGACTACCTCCTGTTTGTCGTTTTAATATTTCCTCTAAACTTATGGTGAGGGCCATACCTCCTAAAAAGATGAACATATAAGGCATTATTTCTCTACTACCAGTAAAAAATCCATAGATTGCTATAGATAAGGCAATAAGTGATAAAGTAATCCGCCCCCCTTTTAGCATAAAAGACCTCCTCTATTTTATGTAGGTAATAATGAGAACTATCCAAATGAAAGCACCGGCAATAATACAAATAAGTCCAGTTGCTAATTCCTTTTTCTTTATTTGTTCAAATGCGATGAGAAACATTAAAGCCCCTAATAGAAATTATGAAAGAGGTAAAAATTTATTTTGACCTGTATATGATCCAATTGCCGACATAACGATCACAGTGAGGGCTACTATGATGCGGAGTATACGAAGCATATTATGAATCCTCCTTATTCTTTTTTGTATAAGGATTATCTTCTAGTTTATCGACGGAATGTTTATAAGCATAGCCTTTATTAATTGTCATGATGGAGAGTACGAGGATGATTAGGACGATGATAATACCGATAATTAATATTTTGAACATAAAACCCCTCCTTTTCTTTATTTTACATAATTTTGTAATTGATGAAAACAATAGAAATTAAAAGGATGAAAGAAGGGTGTTACATGGAGACGAAAAAAACATATTATATATCAATAGGAAACGGTCAAATTTCACAAGTGAAGACGGCGGATACTTATAATTTTGAGATTTCCGCAAATGATGAGGAAATTACGGAATTAAGAGAGCACTTCGATCAAGCATATGTAGAAGATTTAGGGTCATTTGTACGCTCCCACGTTCCATTTGTTGAGTATCATCACGATTCAAATAATGACCGATATGATGAACAACTACAAAAAGCATATAAAATGATTTATGATTTAGGAAATCATGAGACGAAAGAATTAGTCGCGCAAATGGGAATAATCAATGGATTGTAATTGGATAATATTATGCAGAAAAGCGAGAATATGCTACAATTTGTGGTAGGAAAAACTTGTAACCATCAATAGGGGAGTAATGGCATGTACAAATTTAAAGATTATTACCACAACACTGTACAATTATCGTTTGAACGTTATCCATTTTCTCCTGAGCCAAAGCATGTTTGGGTTGTATGCCGGTACGGGGATCAATGGTTATTAACGCATCATTTACGTCGCGGTCTTGAATTTCCAGGTGGTAAAGTAGAACTAGGGGAAACACCGGAAGAAGCGGCAGTTCGAGAGGTTCATGAAGAAACCGGCGGCATAGTTTCTGATTTAACTTACTTAGGACAATACAAAGTATCTGGAAAAGACAAAATAATCATTAAAAACATTTATTTTGCAACAATTAGTGCGGTAGAAGAACATACGCATTACGAAGAAACGAAAGGGTCTGTTTTATTAAAAGACATTCCTGACAACATTAAAACGAATAGAAAATTTAGCTTTATAATGCGCGATGACGTATTAGCGCGTACGATGAAACATATAGAAGAAATCGGCTGTTTTACGAAGTAAAGTAGCCGGTTTCTTTTTTTGTATGTAAGAATAAATGTAAATATATCTTTACATTATTTTGGGTATATTATACAATTTTGTAAAGATATATTTACATTTTAGGAGGGGGAAGATGGATAAAAGAAAAGAAACGACTGTTACTGTTTCGATGGTTAAATTAAACTTTTCTTTATTTTTTATAATAATTGCTTTGTCGTTTGGAATTGGTTATTTGCATATATTTCTTTCAGGTGGGGTTCAAGTCGAAGTTACATTATTAACGATGTTTCTTTTTATTATCGCAATGATTGTTCTCGTTTGTATTCATGAAGCGATACATTTAATTGGCTTTCGCTATATCGGAGGTGTTCCGTGGAGTGAACTAAAATGGGGCGTTAATTGGAAATTAGGTGTTGCATATGCTCATTCTAAACAGGCGGTTACAGTAAAGCAAATGAAGAAAGTGTTAATGCTTCCGTTTTTACCAACTGGAATTTTGCCAATTGTATTGGGATTAGCTATGAATCTGGAGCCACTCTCATTTTTAGGAATTCTACTAACAGCAGGGTGTATCGGCGACATTGCCGTATATCAAAAAGTTTCAAAGTTTCCAGATGATGCGCTAGTAAAAGATCATCCGAGTAAACCACAGTTTACAGTGTATGAATAATAAGAGGAGGCGTTTTTGAAAAACGCCTCCTCTTATTATTGTTACTTTTGGTTGGTGAATTGATATATTGTGAAAATCGCTGATATAATTTATTTGTTATTATTGTGTTGATACCTCCACCTCTAAAAACGAAAGCACCTCCAACAAATCATCTACGATACGTGAATGCTTAAAATCACCCCAAAACGAATCTTTTTTCCAAACACCAAGAATCCCTACTTGTTCAGAACCAAGCACATCGTTTTCTGGATGATCTCCAACATAAAGACATTCTTCTGCCTTAACATCTAGTCTTTGCAAAGCACGTTCGAAAATTTCAGGGTGAGGTTTTTTTATTCCTTCAGCTTCTGAAACGAGAATGGTGTTTGTATACGTATGTATATGTAGTGCTCGAAGGTTGCTCATCTGAAATTCAGTAAAACCATTTGTGATAATACCAATTTTAATGTTTCGCTGTTTTAACTGTTGAAGTAGTTCATGCGTGTTTTTGAAAGGAATACAATGATGTTGGAAGTTTGTAATATAGTCGTGTAGTAGTTGCTCTTGCGTTAAAGTAGTAATGTTGTATTCGGAAAGGAGAGTAGCATATACTTTATCCTTCCACGTATAGCCATTATTATCGAGTTCAAGAAATCGAGAACAATACTCTGATTTCTCTATGCTCTTCAAATGTGAGGCGAAGCGATTATATTGCTCACAAATAAATTGTTCTAAAGATTGGCGCCGATCTAATAGTGTTCCATCTAAGTCGAATAGGATTGCACGAATCATGGGAAGCCTCCTTGCAGTTTTTATAATTAATTATCGCATATTCGCAAAAAAATGATTATGATATTTTGTAGAATGGAATAATGGGGGATTGTATGAAGAAACTGTATGGCAAGTTAGTGTGTTGTATTATAGCAAGCGGTTTAGTTGCAGGATGCGATAGTGCTATCGAGGTTACAAAAGAAAAAGAAATTTGTAAAACAGAAGAAGAGTGCACGCAAATAGGAGATAAAACATTACAAAAAGTATATAAAAAGATAGAGGGACTTTCAGAACTTGAAAAAGTAGAGGATTATGACATAGAAGAGTATGAAAGTATGAATATGAAAGAGGCGGAACAGAAAAAAGAAGAGGATGACAATTACTTCTTTTTAGCTTCTTATTATATCGATGATGATGAAATTGTAGATCCTTATTTTGAGAAATTGGATCGTAAGAGATTGAATAAAGTTTTTGCAGATGACGAAGTAGCAAAAGATGATTTGTTAAGTCAGCGACAAGATAGAGAGTATCATGAAACCTTATGGGACATGTATCGCACTCTCGTCCCAGTGAAATATCGTGAGAATATAACAGGATTTGGTCTAATAACGGATGGTTATGATGGCGTTGTTGCCCATGTCATGCCAAGTATAGATGACCCGAGAGATTGGGTGCTTAGTTTAGACGTGCTGGATTCTGGGGTGAATATAGATGAAGTGATGAAAACATTAATTCATGAAACGGCTCACGTATTAACGATTGGACATAAACAAGTACCAGTGGATAGAAAGTATTTAGAGGCGTTTGATGAAGAGAAAGACATTTCATCATATCGAAATAAATGTAAAACGGTGTTCTTGAAAAATGGATGTGCGAGAAAAACTTCGTATATTAACCAATTTTATAATGAATTTTGGAAACCAATTGAGCAAGAGTGGACAGAAAAGAAAGTAGAAGAAAGTGAAGAGGCACAAATTGAATTTTATAAAGAAAAGCATGATGATTTTGTATCGCTATATGGAACAACAAATGTAACGGAAGATATCGCAGATACATTTACAGCGTTCATTTTACAAGATTCAAAAAAAGTGAAAGAAGGAACAGAGTTAAAATATAAGAAAATTGCTTTCTTCTATCAGTTCCCTGAGCTTGTAAAAATGAGAGCGGAAGTGCTGTCAGGATTATATGATGTTTCGAAAACGATAGAACAACAAAGTGGAGACTAATGTGAGTTATGCTTTCGATATAGTTTCGTTAAAGAAAAGCGTGAAGAATTTTTAATTCTTTGCGTTTTTTCTTATGTTGATAAAATTGAAAATTCTGTATTTTTATCAAAAAGAAGAAGGAACTGGAGGCACAAAAGAGAATTAGTATAAAAATGTCACAATTTAGACACAATTATAATGCGCGTGTTGTAGGGACTATAAGTTTACTCTCGAGGAGGTAATGAAACGTATGAAAACGATTCTTGCTGTTGCTGGTCTCATTTGGGTAATGTCTCACGGTTTTCCGATTTTTGAA
Source organism: Bacillus sp. EB V-12 (assembly GCF_056158125.1). Lineage (NCBI taxonomy): Bacteria > Bacillati > Bacillota > Bacilli > Caryophanales > Bacillaceae > Bacillus > Bacillus sp. EB V-12. Next base: position 83,566 of record NZ_JBUXJL010000011.1, read on the forward strand.
GGGGAGCAAATTCGTAGTGCTTTGAATGAAAAGTTTAATGATTATCATGTGATAGATCGAAAAGATAATGTCGTTACAGTACGTGTGAAAGACTGTTTCCATACAGTTACGGTTGCGGATGGAAACATTACAAATGAAACGAAAATGTGTGATAAAAGGTAAAAGAAAGAAGCTGACTATAGCGCACTGTTTTGAGTCAGCTTCTTTTTCTTTTTCCAATTAGAATTTTTTCAAATGCCTCAACAAATACATACATAAGAGTTGCAAGAACACATGTGAGTAGTACGCTAAGTAAGACGAGTGTGAAGTTAAAGACTTGGAATCCGTAGCTAATTAAGTAGCCAAGTCCTTGTTTGGAAACGAGAAGTTCTCCGAAAATAACACCAACCCAGGATAAACCAACATTTACTTTTAACGTTGAGATAATTGCTGGAAAGGATGCAGGGAGAACGACTTGCTTATAACATTGCCATTTATTTGCGCCAAATGTGTCCATCACTTTTATATAGTTAGAATCGACTTCTTGAAATGCACTGTAAATAACGAGAATGGTAATGATGATGGAAATGATTACTCCCATTGCGATAGAAGATGAAATGTTTGGACCGAAAATAACGATGATGATTGGACCGAGTGCAACTTTTGGCATTGCATTTAGGACGACGAGGTAAGGATCAAGTACGCGGGCTAGAAGTGGCATCCACCAAAGGAACGTGGCAATAATAGCACCGAGTACCGTTCCGAGAATGAAGCCTACTCCTGTTTCCAGCAATGTCGTCCATATGTGGACCCAAAGTGAACCGTCGATCCATTTCGTTAAGAAGAGATCCCAAATACTCGAAGGAGAGCTAAAGAGTAAAGGATCAATCCATTCTTTTTTGCTAGCTATTTCCCATAGTGCAAAGAAAAGAATAAGTAGTAAAAGTTGTAGCGAGCGAGCAATCCAAGCGCGTCTGCGTTCGTTCTTTCGAAATTGTTCATGTAGTTGTTTTATATTATCCAAGTCGTTCCAGCTCCTTCCATATATCTTGAAAGAGGGCTGGGAAATCGTAGTGATGGCGTGCTTCTAACGGTGATAAAGAACGGATACTTTCCGGGACGATAAAGGTTTTTGCGATTTTTCCGGGATTCGCTTGCAGTAAATAAATACGATCACTCATCGCGATCGCTTCTTCAATATCGTGAGTAACAAGTAGTGATGTTTTCTTATATTTATTTAGTAAGTTGAAAACGAGTTCTTCTAGTTTTAACTTCGTTTGATAATCGAGTGCGGAGAATGGTTCATCTAGTAATAAAATTTTCGGATCAGTCGCTAATGTTCGAACGAGAGCGGCACGTTGACGCATACCGCCGGATAGTTCACGAGGATATTGTTCTTCTACACCATGAAGACCGACTTGTTTTAAAAGATTTAAAGTATGTTCTTTCATTTGTTCATCATAAATCTTTCGAATATGAAGTCCAAGCATAATATTTTCTTCAATCGTTTTCCAAGGGAATAAGTAATCTTGTTGCAACATATATCCCATAGATGATGTTTTCGTTGTAATCGGTTCACCATCTAAAAAGACGATACCGTCAATTGGATCAAGTAGTCCAGCAATGATTGAGAGGAGCGTTGTTTTACCGCAACCACTTGGACCGAGTATAGAAATAAATTCGCCTTCTTCCACTTGTAAGCTCATATCTTCAAGAATAAGTTTGGCATTCTCTTTTGCAAAAAAGCAGTGAGAAACGTTACGTATTTGTAAAAAACTCATACACTTCGCCTCTATTTCTTAATAACGCTTTCGGCAATTTTTGTATTGACGAGCGCTTCATGTGGGACTTCTTTTTGTAATTCACCAGCGTCTTTCATAATCGTTTGGAGCTGTTTCCATTCTTCCGCATCTAGTAGTGGATTTGTCGCATAAGAATGTTGCTTTTTATACCGTTCAATTACTTTTACTGTAATGTCTTTTGAAGTGTCTTTAAATAGCGGGGAAACAGCATCAGCAATCTCTTCTGGACTATGTGTATCAACCCATTGCTGTGCTTTATAGAGCGCACGTGTGAACTTTTCAGCAGCAGCTTTATCTTTCTTTAAGAAACTTTCTTTTGCCATGAATGTTGTATAAGGAACAGTACCAGATTCATTTCCGAATGAAGCGACGATATAACCTTTACCTTCTTTTTCGAATATGCTTGCAGTCGGTTCAAAGAGCTGGACAAACTCTCCTGTACCAGATGCAAAGGCATTTGCAATATTAGCAAATTCGATATTTTGAATTAAGTTCGTATCTTTACGAGGATCAATGCCATTTTTCTTTAAAACGTATTCCCCAACCATTTGCGGCATGCCGCCTTTACGCTGTCCTAAAAATGTAACACCTTTTACGTCATTCCAATTAAAAGAGTCTAGTTTTTTACGTGAAACTAAAAATGTCCCATCTGTTTGTGTAAGCTGTGCAAAGTTAATGACAGGGTCTTTCGCTCCTTGTTGATGAACGTAAATAGACGTTTCAGAACCGACGAGAGCAATATCAATTCCGCCAGATAATAGGGCGGTCATCGTTTTATCGCCACCAGCTGTTGTTTGTAGGTCAATATTTAGTCCTTCATCTTTAAAAAATCCTTTTTCAATCCCAACATATAATGGGGCATAGAAGAGAGAATGGGTAACTTCGCCGACGCGAATGTTTTGAGTTTGTTCTTTCGTACCTTCTTTTTTACTACTACAAGCAGCAAAAGTAAAAACAGCTAGTAATATGATGCAAAAAATCGCGATTAATTTTTTCACTATATAACACCTCCCAGAAGTCACTCTACAAGCATGATATGTAGGTAAGTGCCCATATGTGAGTGTAGATAGCAGGAATTTTTTTGGAGGTAAAGAAGTACAAATATAAGGGGTGATAAAATGGAGTACGAATACGATGATAGCGTACATTTACATCTTGATTATTTCGGGACAGAATGTGATATGGAATCGATTGCTTATAAGAGGAAGAATGAAGACGTATGGGATGTGTATTTTAATTTTGGAGTATACGGTATTCAGAAAGACGATGTAGAGTTAGGTAGGTTTATGGATGAATATGCCGGTTATTACGTTTTTTCTGTACATGCTCGCGACCTTAGTTGGGAATTTGGAAGTGCCCAGTTTGAAGAGTGGGTTTTGAAAAATCGGATAGTAGAAAAAACGCTACAAAAATAGGAGGAATTTTGTGATTGGATTTCTCATCTTATTATTTATTTTTGTGGCCGGATTTTTTATTATGCAAATGCTTATTTACCGATTTGTAAAGAAAAACATCCATAAATATACAAAAATAAAATGGTTTCATATGTGGCTACATATGAATATGAAAAAAAAGGCCCGAGATTAGATTTTTTTGATTTTGTAGTTACAGTACTCGTATGTATCGTATGGAAAATATGGCTGCTTCCTTTTATATAATACACATGCTAATCATCTTCTCTTTTATCATAAAATAACGAAAAGAACCTGTCTTGTGGCGGGTTCTTTTCGTTATAGTAATAGTTGTAAAAAACTTGCATTTATACATAAAACAGTGAGTGGTGTTGTGAAAAATATTTTGACAAATACAGAAACACATACATACGGAATTAAAGTGTAATTACAGAATGGACAAATTGGCCGTGTGTAAAGTGTGGGGAATAAGAAAGAGGTCGTCCAACGGTGGACGACCTCTTTCTTATTATGCTTGGTTAGTGCGGAAGAATGGAAGTTTCTGCACAATGTGAATTAATCCGTATGCAAGAATTAAGCACATAAGAGGATTAATGAAAAATCCATAGCGATTAATTGCTAAGAATAAGTTTGAGAAGATAATGTAAATAATAGAACTTGCTACTAGCATCATAACGCGTTTATGTTTAAATGAATTTAGCATGAAGCAGAAGCTGCTCAAGAATGTACCGATGATAAACACTCTATGACATAGTTGCATAAAGTTGTGAATACGGTATTGGTCTACAGCAGGAGCTGTTTTGAATAATTCAATTGTTTTACCGACAGTGAACCAAGAGAACCAATAAGTGAAGTCCGTCTTAAATCCGTTCTTGATTAATTCTTTTGCGTATGCACCTTTGTCATCTAAGCCTTTAGCTCTCATTTCATTTACTATATTTTCATATCCAATTTTATTAAATGGATCTGCACCGGCAATTAGTGGATCTGCACCTTGGGTTGAGAATAAAATAAATTGGTTGAGTGCTAAGTAGTTACGAACAACCCATGCGCCAATAATAAAGAAAGGTCCGATAAACCATAACAATCCGATTCGAATGGAGTCTTTAAATCCATATGTAAATAACACAACAAGAACAGGAATGAGCATCATTGGAGCTGGATTTGGACGGAACATAAGTAAAATTGAAACGACAATTCCAAACCATATATGGAATTTCACTTTATTGTATTTCCATGCGAGAACAAATACATATACACATAACGCCAATAAGAATATGGATGGAACTTCTGTTAGCAATGTACGGAAGTATGTATAGTTACTTGGATAAATAGCATATAAAATACTTGCAACAATTCCATAAATGTTTTTTTCGAACAATTCTTTTCCTATTAAGAATACTAATAGCACTGTGCAAAGGTTCATGATCATGTTAATAACAGTTGCTACGTAATAGTAAGGAATTGATGTAATATCAGAAATAATCATAGCGCCAGCTAATAGTAATGGCTGACCTGGTGTAATATATGCATTTTTTCCTGGAACTTCACTAGGTTCTAAATACACATAACCAAATACACCATGTTTTAATAGTTGTTCAGCTGTTAACGAATAGTTAAAGGCATCATTTGCACCATATGTTACTTTGACTAACTCTCCATCTAATCCTGGCTGTTTTACTAAACAAAAAACGTGCAACAGGAAAGAAAGCGCCAAAATTACATATACCGCTTTAGGCAAACTCTTAAACTTAGTAAGCAAAAATGAGCAACTCCTTTTTTATTAATTCTTTCGTATTTTTATGTGAAATCTTTAATAGTATTAAGGATTTCCAAAACATAGTTATTATATCATAAAGTGGAATGCTGAAATTAAGTTTTTCAAGAATGAGTAATTTGTATGCCACAATTTAACTGTTGATTAAGGGAATATTAAGACAATACATTTATGATAGAAACAAGTATGCAGACGAAATATGTAATATATGTTATTTTAATAGAAATAGTTCTTTCGATGCGGGGGAAATTAAGACATAGAAACGAGGGAATGAATTGAAGTATGGTTCTACACTTTTTCATCTTCCAAAAAGAAATATATTAATTTCTAGCATTATAAGTAGTATGGTGACTTTATTAGTAATAACTATGCTGTTTATGATTTTAAAGGTTTTCAATTTAGACATGATGAAAGATCATTTAAATCAAAAGCTTGTTTTAAGTGTTATGATGATTTTCGTATGGGGCATAACGTTTTATATTACGCATTTCAATAAAAAAGAGATGTCTATACTTAGAGCATCCCTACGAGTGCATTTTATATTATTTTTGCTAGCTCATACAGTAGCGTTATTTTATATTGTCATGCAAGTTAATATGAGTTTCATAGAGGCAATGAATTGGATTTACTTTTATAATATGCAGTTTATATTAAGTTTTGTAGTAATTTATGCAATATATATTCTTGTATATAATTTAATAGGTAAGGTTTTTCTAAGTATGGTTTTAACGAGCTGTACGTTAGTCATTTTATGTATTGTGAATTATTTAAAGCTTATTTTCAGAGGTGATCCGTTATATCCTTCTGATTTCACACAAATTACGCATATGCAATCTGTTATACCGATGGTGATGGACTATTTTAGTTGGAGTTATATTTTTGTCATTATCGTAAGTATCGTAGCTTGTATTGTAGCAGGGATATATATGAGAAGGTATATTCAAAATGTAAAGATTCATCTAGGAATAAGAGCCTTATTAGTAGTAGGATCTATTTTTGTTCTATATGCGTATGGTAATTTTGCGAATACATTTATGAATAAAGTATTTCAAAAATCAGGTGTAGATTTTGTTTTGTGGAATCAAAATGAGAACTATGCTTCAAATGGTTTTGTACTTGGGTTTATTAGCAATTTAGATACAACAGTTATGGAAAAACCAAAAAATTATTCTAAAGAAAATATGCTTCAAATAGCAAACGATATAAAAAAACAATATAGTGGAAATATAGGGAGCCAAAATAAAAAAGAGAAACCGAATATTATTTTTGTAATGAGTGAATCGTTTTGGGATCCGACGAAAGTAACTAACCTTTCTTTTAGTGAAGATCCTGTACCAAATTTACATCATTATATAGAAAACTTTCCTGGTGGACAAACTATTTCTCCTACATTTGGGGGGAATACGGCGAACGTTGAATTTGAGGCATTAACAAGTTATTCAATGAGTTTGTTAAAGCCAGGTTCTATACCATATCAGCAGGTTATTACAAATAAGAAAGAAATTCCATCAATTCCTACAGCGTTGAAAAAAGAAGGTTATTATACAAGTGCAATTCATTCATTTGGTCGCACATTCTTTAAACGTGATGATGTATATAAGGTGTTAGGGTTTGATAAGTTTAATGCAGAGGACACGATGGAAAATGTGGATATTGATGGAGATTATATTAGTGATTTAGCGATGAGTAAAGAGATAATTGCTGAGTTAGAGAAACAAAAACAACCTACATTTATTCATGCAGTTACGATGCAAAATCATTTTCCATTTACAGAGGGCCGATTTGGTGAAAACATAATCGAAATTAGCGGTCTAGAAAATGAAGAATCAAAGGGAGAATTAGAGACGTATACAGAAGGATTAAGACGTTCAGATGAGGCTCTTCAATATTTAATAGAGCAACTAGATAATTTTGATAGACCTACATTATTAGTATTCTTTGGAGATCATCTTCCATCATTAGGAACAAATAAATCTTTTTATAAAGAAAATGGGTATATAACGAATGAAAAAACACCGAATGAACGTTTAGCCATGGCGCAAACACCGCTATTAATGTATGCAAACTTTGATATGCCAAATGATAATTTAGGTTTAGTAAGCCCAATTCATTTTTCTAATCTTATTTTTGATTATGCAGGATTAAATAAATCCTTATTTTATCAATTTTTATCGGAACTTTACAAGGAAATACCAGTGCTTAGAGATGAATTAAAAGTTGATAAAAATGGAGAAGTAATCAATGATTTAACAAAGAAACAAAAAGAAATGTTAGAGCAATATAAAATGCTTCAATATGATTTACTCGTTGGAAATCAATATAGTAAAGATATCCTCTTTAAATAAAAGAAACAAAAAGAACTTGTATAACGATACAAGTTCTTTTTTCATAGTATTTAACGGGGTAACCAGACAAGCTGGGTTTAGGGAGTATTACTTGTACATTTAGTATATATGAAAATGTAATCGTTTTATTTGTGTATTTGTGAGAAATATGTGAATTTTATGTTTTGTGAAAAATCGATTGTATTAACTTTCGTTCTTGTATTGCAGTTGTTATGCATGTAAAAATTTTATCAGTTCTTTATTTAATTCATCCGCTTGATCGATTGGTGAACCATGACCACTATTTGTAAGAGCATGTAACTGAGAATTTTTAATTCGTTGCTGCGTAAGCTCAGCACTTTTGTAAGGAATTAGTTGGTCGTGAACGCCGTGGAAGATTTTTGTTGGGACGTTAATTTTATTTAAATCTTTCGTTACATCTTCATTTGCAGCTGCTTGTAAAATTTTTATAAGGGCATAAGAAGCGGACTGCATACCGAGATAAGAAAACCATTCAAGGGTTGCAGCCCCTAAGTTTCTATTAAAAAAGGATAAAGATACATCATTTAAAAATTTTGGTAAATTAGCATACATTTGATTAATGAGAGCATCTGCTTGTTCTTTCGGTACACCGTAAGGGGACTCTTGATTTTTAACGAAAGAGGGGGAGACAGCGTCAATTAATGCGAGCTTAGAAATGCGGCGCCCATTATAGCGAGACATATAGCGAATAGAAAGAGCACCACCAACTGAGAAACCGACTAATGTAGCGTTCTCTACTTGAAGTGCTTCCAGAACAATTGCGATATCATCCGCTAATCGATCATACGTGTAACCAGTCCATGGCTTATCAGATTGTCCATTCCCTCGTATATCCATGGCGATACAGCGAAAGCCATGCTCTGGTAAAACATTGAGTTGATATTGGTACATTTGATGATTTAAAGGCCATCCGTGAACGAAGAAAACAGTCTTACTACCTGGCCCAGGATTAATGTCTTGCACAAAAATATGCACATCTTTCTCGACAGTAACAAACATAAATTTCCCCCTATTTTATGAATATGCTCTATCCCAAAAGCGTTGTTTTGTCATAGCTTTAATAAATTCATTTGCTAGCCTTGTAGGGTCTTGTTCTATTAAAATACCAGGCTTTCCTTCGATATTTAAAGATTGAATAATAGAAGAGCCGTTTTGGAAGGAGCCAATCGGCTTAAAGTGATTATATGATTCTACGACAAATGAACTTACTTTGTTAAGAAAATGATCATCCATCATAAAGGAGTGGTGAGCTTGTTAAGAAAATATCATTTACTTCCCACTGTCCATTTGGCGTTCCCTGCACTATGCCTAAGCGTTCGGAAACGATCACAGGCAGTTAAAGAGTTTTCATTGTTTGAAATTTTAACACCTGTATTTGTTGTCATTTCCTTTCCTTCGTTTTCACGCGTAAAAGATTGGAGTTGTTCGGTCTTTTTATTTTTTTTGCCATCCATAAAAAACACCTCCCATAATATACGTATTAATGATCATAGATTTTATGCTCTGTATATAGTCTAAATATATTGCGTTTTTGGTACGATTTTCCTCAAATGTTCGATTTATCTTTGTTTGTCTATGAAAATCATTTATTATAATAAATGGTATTCTTCGAGATATTATTTTGAAGGGGTGTTGAAGTGAAAGAAAGTTTTCTATCATATAAAGAAGAAGAAAGAAATGCAAAAATCCTTTTATGGGTGTTATATGTCATTGTTATTGTATATCAAATTTTCTATGCAATCGTATTAGAAGATAAATCAATAATGGATAAGGGATATAATATAATATGGCAAGTTATTTGCGGAGTAGCAATACTGTGCGTGAATATATATTTAATGAAAAAAGAGAAGGCAAACCTTGTTAAATATGCATGGATATTTGCATACATAGGGATAGAACTCGCTAATATATTTTCGTATGTTTTTTATAATAAGGCGGCGTTTGATGCGACAAATATAATAGAAATTATTCTCATTTTCTTTGTACCTATATTTTTAAATAAAAAATTCTATGTGTTTTTACTTTCCTCTATTGTAGGAAAATATTTAATTTATTTATTTGTATTAGAGGAAGTAAAAGCATTTATGTTCCTTATTATGTATACACTTATGTTAATAGCTGCATATATCATTTTAAACAGATTTTTACAATATCTTTCAGCTGTAAAGGAAAGTATTGCGATTGCTAGTGAATCACAGAAATTAGCAGTAATCGGAAAAATGGCAGCGACGGTTGGACATGAAATTAAAAATCCACTTGCTTCATTAAAAGGATTTACGCAATTACAACGAGAGAAGCATGAAGAGGATCCTATTTATAAACGTATGATTTTTGAAATAGAAAATATGAATAATATGATAAGTGAGTTAATGGAAGTTGCTACATGCAAACCTTCTATTTATAAGAAACATGATGTAGGAAAAATTGTATTACAAGTAATAACAAGTCTTCGTGAAAAAATAGATGAATTAAACATTCAGTTTATTTCTAATGTGGAAGAAAAAACAATAGAAGTTGAATGTGATGAACGAAAAATAAGAGGAGTCTTTGTATATACGATAAAAAATGCTTTAGAGGCAATGGGACAAGGTGGCATATTACATTTACAATTAGAAAATAAAGGGAAAGAATATGTAATGATCAGTGTGATCGATAATGGTCATGGTATTAAGCAAGAAAACTTACCCCGTGTCACAGAGGCCTTTTATACAACGAAACAAGATAAAATTGGTCTGGGACTGACGGTAGCGAATCGAATTGTCGCCGAGCACCTTGGTGAGTTGCATATTTCAAGTGAAAAAGATATTGGAACGAGAATAGACATCATTCTCCCAAGGAAGTGTGGAAATACTGAAATCCAAGTGGAAGAAAAGCTAGGAGTTACCATATGAATAAAGGCTATATATTTAAAAATGAAGAAATAAAGGCGCTGAAAGCATTTTTAAGTTTATTTTTTATTATATTTTTCGTATATGATCTTGCCTATGAATTTATCGTACCGTTAATCGGTGGAGAGCAAGAAGGTGTAGGAGAGTTTGAAGATGGTTTAGGTTTATGGCTTTACTTTTTGATGGTGGTATTGTTTTGCATTGGAATATACTTTATGAAATGGAAGAATGCTTTTGCGGTAAAGTATATTATTCTAATTGGCTATAATGTATTAGATTGTATCCATAACATTATGATTTATTATGGTAGCGATGCAGAATTTGACGGTGGAAATATAGTAGAAGGATTTTTTATTTTGTTTGCACCAATCTTTGTGAATAAAAGATATTTCTGGTTAGTTCCAGCGATACTTATCGGAAAGTATGCTCTTACAGGAATCATTATTCAATCTTCTCTCGTTTTAATCCCAATGGCATTATATAGCGTATTTACTATCATATGTTGGATTATATTTTTAAGGGTTCAGTCTTACGTTCGTACGCTTGAGATGATGGACAAAGAAATAAAACAGACAGAAAAACTAGCAGCTGTTGGAAAGATGGCAACGGTTATTGGTTATAAGATTAGAAGACCTTTAGCAAACTTAAAAAAACTTGTGAATAAACAAGCAGACAAGCATCCAGAGGATAAAATTTATAGTGATATTATGAAACAAGAAGTAGATCGGATTCATATAATTGCTACAGAACTTAGTGGATTTGAGAAATCTAAATCACTAGAATCAGAAACTCATAACATACAAGAAATTATTTCTTATGTTATTCGAGTTATGGAAAAGCCAGCTTTAAAACAAGGAGTCTACATACAAGGTATTTACAGTAAAGACTTACCATCAATTATATGTGATGAAAAACGATTAAAACAGGTCTTTTTTAATTTAATCAAAAATGCAATTGAAGCAATGTCAGTTGGCGGAACAATTACGATTAAAGTTACTGTAAAAGATGGAATCATCGTTCAAGTGAAAGATGAGGGATGCGGCATTCCGAAAGATAAAATTCCAAAGTTAAATGAAGCCTTTTATACAACGAAAGAAACAGGAACTGGTCTAGGTTTAGTAGTTACAGAAAAAATTATTAAAGACCACAACGGTAAAATGAGTTTTGAAAGTGAAGTTGGGGTTGGAACGACGGTTGAAGTTATGTTACCACTGCATTAACTACAAAAAACATCACTTATTTGGAAGTGATGTTTTTGTGTTCTTCTTAGGTAGACGTTCTAAAAAAGAGGACGATAACGAAAAATAATATATTGATAGGGTAAAAAGAAAATAATGGATGTTTTACTATGAAAAATATATAATGGCTTTGTCTGTTATTTGTTGTAGTTCATTTATATTTCTATTTGTTGACCCGAATTTCGGGTCTTTTTTTATGAAATGAATTGCTATATATCAGTAATTAGAAAAATAGAATATACAGCACTTGCAGCATGAATATAAAGAGCGGTTGTATCCTCCCCAAAAAATAGGTTTCCAGCTGTAATACTGGTAGCACCAGTAAAGTCGGTGCTATCAGTAGGTTCGTTTTTCGGCACAACGAAAGTATTTACGTAGGTACATGTGTTTTCTCATTTATCTATCTTTCTGTGGTCGATTGTATTGTGTATATAAATTTAAAAAATGATAGTGTTAGAGCCACCATTTTTCCTGAGGAAGCAAAATAACATCCACATCAAAATTCTCTTTAAACCAACCATACATCAATGTCTCTTTCACTAAATATTCAGAGGCAGAGTGTGACACACCAATTAGAGACATATTCGTTTCTTTTACATAATCCATAATGAGCGAGTATTTATGTCTGCCGTAATCATTGTCGATATGGCAATGGATTTCTCCTGTAATATATGCTTCAGCACCTTTTTCTTCTGCTTCCTTCATCAAAGATACAACATCGCCACATCCAGCGATAATTGCGATTTTTTTGATGGAATCATGTCGTTTACCTTCGAAGTCTGTGTAAGGAATCTGGAAGAGTTGTTTTAGATGTTTTTGGAGTGCTTCTGTTGATGTTTCATCTATTTCACAAATAAGGCCAACTGGTTCTTGTTCTGGACCTCCATATGCAAAGTCGTCCACTACAGTAGCGTTTAATGCTTTTGCAATTGAAATACTCGTTCCATGTGTTTGATGAAAATCCATTGGTACGTGACATGTATATATAGAAAGTTGTTTTTCTTTTATTCCTTGCAAATATTTTTCAGGAATTGGTAAGAAACCGCGGCCTGATCTTCCAAGCGGATCACCGCACTCCATTACAAGGGGATGGTGCATAAAGAGTAAATCACCGGGTGTGGATTGTGAAATGAATGTTTCAAGAACGTCATCTGTAGGGAATACAGCTAAAAATACTTTGTTTACATTTTCAGATCCGTGCATCATAAGGCCGTTAAATAAATCTACAAAATTTGCTTCGAAAAATTGTTGCCAAGGAAATTTGATAGGATCATATACGGCTGGGATAAATCGACTAAAGGCACTATCTTTTCCGTATTTTTCAATTTGGAATAAGTGATCGAGTGATTGCTCTATTTTTTTTAAGGCTGGCATGTTTGATAATCCTCCTTAAGATGATTCTTGCTTTATGAGTTGTTTGTATTCTTCATAGCAAAATAAGAAGCGGATAGGAAACAAATAAAACCTAGAATCCAGCTAATAGAAGGAGAATAGGGAAGTACATGCTGTAATAGCATTCCGCTAGAAATGAAGAAACTACTAAATACACCTAATAACATGGGATATCGTTGTAGTTTGAACACAGATAGTAAGCATCCTTTCTCCTGCATGAACTACTCATAAAAGCTCGATTGCTGAAACTTTATCACATACATTGTATATTAGTCTTAATTTTCTGTATATAACTTTTAAGAAAAATGGTGATACAATATATGAATGATAAGAGAAGAGAGGATGAAGATTAACATATGTACGTTACTGTAACAGAAGCAGCATATAAAAAGATTATGGATACGATTCCAAGTGAAGCGAAATATATAAAGTTATTTTATGATAATGAAGGTTGCGGTTGTGTTATGAGCGGAATCATCGATTTAGTAGCTGTAGCAGAGAAAGATGAGCGCGATGTGGATATTGAATCAAGCACAATGAACTTTATCGCTGATCGTACAAAGCTTGTATTTATGGACGATAAGTTAACGGTTGATTGGCATGAAGGTGGAGGAACTTTTCAGTTGAAGAGCCCAAGCCAGTTTTATAATCCAAATATGAAATTACACGTTCGAGTATAGTAAAGGTGAGTCCAAAATGTATTTTGGACTCACTTTTTTTATTTTATAAGTCGCTATTATTGTCGATAAGTCGATATATTGAAAAAATGGCTGATATAAATGGAGTTGCGCTGATATATTTGGGAAATCGCCGATATAATTTCATTTACCAAAACGTTTCATATAATAAAAAGATTTTTTCACATAATGAAATGTACATGTGATTGAATTTTCTGTATAATCTTCTTTGCGGAGGGGATACGCATGAGAAGATGGGGAATTGAGTTATTAATTTTAAGTGTTGTTATTATTTGGGGGATTAACTATACAATTGCGAAGTATGGACTTTTAGAATTTACAGCAATTGAGTTTACTGCACTTCGTATGATGGCGGCGGCACCGCTTCTGTTACTCCTTACCTTTTGTATTGAAAAGTCGGTTTATATGGAGCGAAAGGATATACCTAGATTAATTATCGTTAGCGTTGTAGGTATTGTACTGTATCAAACGTTATTTATGGAAACTGTCAAATATACATCCGCTACAAATGCCTCTTTACTCATTTCTATTTCACCTATTTTTACAACTGCATTTGCGATTTTCTTGAAACAAGAAAAGTTTTCTTCTCGAAAGTTAATCGGTTCTATGACTGCCTTTGTTGGTGCAGCATTAGTTTTAGTAGCAGGACATTCACTTACTAGTTCTTTTTATGGAAATGGAATTGGACTTATTACATCAATATGCTGGGGGCTTTATCCTGTTTTAGCAGGACCATTAATTAAAAAATATTCAGCTTTACGTGTTACTGCATGGTCTGCATTAGTGGGTGCAATTCCGCTATTATTGTTAAGTGGTCCGCATGTGTTTGTCATGCCATTTCACATTACTCGCGGAATGACACTATTTGCTTTACTATATTCTATTTTCTTTGTAACAGTATTCGGTTTAGTAATGTGGTATGTTGGAGTTCAAAAAATTGGGGCGTCACATACGATGGTATATATGTATATAACGCCGCTTGTAGCGGTTCTATTTGCAGCTGTCTGGGCAAATGAATATGTATCGTTTCAACAAATCATCGGTGGAATTATCATTTTTGTCGGTCTATGGTTTGTGAAATCGGAGAAAGTAAAAGTTCATTCTATTGCAGGGGAACCTATATCAAAATAGGAAAACAGATCACCTATGATCTGCTTTCCTATTTTTTTATTTTTGGTAAGAAGATGAGAAATAAGATAGCAGTAATAAGTGGAATTAAGTTTAAAAATGGAATACGGAAGAGTGTAATAAGAATAATACCTGGAAGAAGAACACCGAGGACAGCGTAAAAAATGCTATGATTTTTCGTGTACCAATACAATGAAAGTCCAATAAGTGCAGGGATAATGAGGTGAATGAGAGCCATTAAAAAATAAATCATTAGACGCCCCCTTTATTTGTGTGCTTATTACATCATATCCGTATGTTCATAGATTGATATCATTTTTTTCATAAATGGACGAAAAAAGTTTGAAAAACCGTCACAAAATATGAGAATATGATGTTTGAAATCTTGTATAATATTATTTTCTAAAAACATTTAAACAACATAAACATACTGTTTATGTTGTTTTTAATTTGAATGAAATGAATGTAAGGAATATGAATTTGAAAGAAATTTTTTGTTGGATAGATAAGAACGAATGAAGAGAGGTACAGCATGATTAGTATGTCACTAAGATCATTTAAAATCCAATCGTATTATATACTAGGTATTTTGTTACTAGGTTGGATGTTAACACCGTTTTCAGCACACTTTTTAGGCGCTGGAATTGGGCTTATTGTAAGTATGTATTGCGTTTGGCTTTTAGGCAGAAGAATTGAGAAGCTTGGAGATAGTATTGTAAAGAAGACGAAAGCACCGACACTCGGTATGTTTAACCGTTTTGCAGCTGCCATTTTGGGTGCTATTATTATGTACGAAATTGAGCACCACATGGTTATGTGGGCGTTTGCAGTAGGGATTATGGGTGGGTATTTCTTAATCGTTGTGAATTTAGGTTACTATAGCATGAAAGATGAGAAAGAACTAACAAAGAGCTAAAAAGATAAAAGACTTCTTTTTAGATGGAATAGATGATCCAGTCACGAATAGAAGCGGTCAGGGCCTTTTTTAGCCCCATACGATGTGAAACCCGAGAGATGTAGTGAGTAGGGATATAATGTATATATTCGAAGCTGTAATTTTATAATCTAGGTCACAGATGAAGAGATTAGCGTTTCACTTTATATAAGATATAGAAAGAAGCTTACGTTTTCACGTAAGCTTCTTTTTTATGTAAGTGTGTGTAACCGTTAAGCCGCATTGGGTTTTGTCGGTGAGTACGCGAAACTTTACGGTTACACGACACTTATTCATATGAGTAAAGGGTTATTCCAACAGAAAGTTTTAATTTAAGCGATTGGACCGCCTAAGTTAATAATGTCTTCAGATACGCTGTCGAATTTTTTGAAGTTAGCTTTGAATTCATTTGCAAGTTCGATTGCTTTTGCTTTGTAAGCAGCTTTATCAGCCCAAGTTTGTTCAGGCATTAACACTTCGTCAGGTACACCTGGTACGTGAAGTGGAACTTCAAGACCGAAGATATCATGTTTAGCTGTTTCAGTTTTCGCAAGTTCACCGTTTAATGCAGCTTGAATCATTGCACGAGTGTAACCTAAGTTCATACGTTTACCAACGCCGTATTCGCCACCAGTCCAGCCAGTGTTTACTAAGAATACTTTCGCATCGTGTTTCTCGATTTTTTCACCAAGCATTTCAGCGTAGCGAGATGCATCAAGTGGTAAGAATGGTGAACCGAAGCAAGTTGAGAATGTAGCTTGCGGAGAAGTAACGCCGCGCTCTGTTCCTGCTAGTTTACTAGTGTAACCACTTAAGAAATGATACATAGCTTGCTCTTTTGATAACTTACTGATTGGAGGCAATACGCCAGATGCATCAGCAGTTAAGAAAATAATTGTATTTGGGTGTCCAGCAACACTTGGCAGTACGATATTGTCGATCGCATGCATAGGGTATGCAGCACGAGTATTTTCTGTTAAAGTAGTATCGTTGTAGTCGGCGATACGTGTTTGGTCATTAATGATAACGTTTTCTAAAACAGATCCAAATGTGATTGCATCGAAAATTTGTGGTTCTTTCTCGTGAGAAAGGTTTACACATTTCGCGTAGCAACCGCCTTCAATATTGAATACACCGTTATCAGACCAACCGTGCTCATCATCACCGATTAATTTACGGTTTGGATCAGCAGATAATGTTGTTTTACCTGTTCCAGATAAACCGAAGAATAGTGCTACGTCGCCTTCTTCACCTACGTTTGCAGAGCAATGCATAGAAAGAATATCTTGTTCAGGTAGTAAGAAGTTCATAATAGAGAAGATTGATTTTTTCATTTCTCCAGCGTATTCTGTACCACCAATTAGTACAATACGTTTTTCGAATGAAACCATAATGAATGCTTCAGAGTTTGTACCGTCAACAGCTGGATCAGCTTTGAAGTTCGGTGCAGAAACAATTGTGAACCCTGACTCATGAGTTGTTAATTCTTCTTCAGTTGGACGAATGAATAATTGATGTACAAATAAATTGTGCCATGCATATTCATTAATAACTTGAATTGGTAGGCGGTAATTGCGGTCAGCGCCTGCAAATCCTTTGAAGACGAATAACTCTTCTTTTTCTTTTAAGTATTCTAAAACTTTAGTATATAATTTATTAAAATGTTCTTCAGAAATCGGTTGGTTCACAGCTCCCCAAGCAATTTTGTCAGCAACCGATGCTTCTTTCACAATAAATTTATCTTTAGGAGAACGTCCTGTATATTTTCCAGTTGAAGCAGAAACGGCACCAGTCGAAGTTAATTTCCCTTCATTTCGCATTAATACTTTTTCCACTAATTGCGGAACACTTAGTTGAATCTGTGCATTGCTTCCGTTCAATAATTCGTGTAAACCAATTTGGACATTCACAGTACTCATATTTATATACCATCCTTTTCATTTAATGAAATATTTCTCGTAATCCCCAACAAGAGTATAACACAATTATATAAATAATGTATACTATTTATTTCTTTTTGTTTGTGTGAATGCATTATTTCCCTATTAATATTTCATTTCAGGCGTATTGAGAAAAACTTTCAGGAAAATGTGAATATTAATTGACAAATGAATATCATTTCTTTAGTATAGGTTGGGACGGATACTCTCTTATCCCGAGCTGGCGGAGGGACAGGCCCGATGAAGCCCAGCAACCTCACTTGTATTGATAAATGCAGGTGAATAGGTGCTAAAACCTGTGCGAGGCTACAGGTCTCGAACGATAAGAGCGAAGGGCAAAAAGCAGTATGCAAGTAGCAAATTAAACCTTTCCTCTATGTAAAGTAGGAAAGGTTTTTCTGTATGCTTGTGTGGGAGAATAAATGTATGTCGCAGTTTGTGGCAAATTAAGGATGAGTTCCGTACAATATATACAATTACTGTAGGGAGGTTTACCACATGACAAAAAAACGTCATCTGTTCACATCTGAGTCTGTAACTGAAGGACATCCAGATAAAATTTGTGACCAAATTTCTGATTCAATTTTAGATGCGATCTTATCAAAAGACGCAAATGCACGTGTAGCTTGTGAAACAACTGTAACAACTGGTTTAGTATTGGTAGCGGGGGAAATTACGACTTCTACTTACGTAGATATTCCAAAAATCGTTCGTGAAACAATTCAAGGCATTGGTTACACACGCGCAAAATACGGATTCGATGCAGAAACTTGTGCAGTTTTAACATCTATCGATGAGCAATCTGCTGACATCGCTATGGGTGTTGACCAAGCGCTAGAAGCACGCGAAGGTCAAATGACTGACGCTGAGATTGAGGCAATTGGTGCAGGAGACCAAGGTTTAATGTTTGGTTTCGCATGTAATGAAACACAAGAGTTAATGCCACTTCCAATCTCGCTTGCTCACAAATTAGCTCGCCGTTTAACTGAAGTACGTAAAGATGATACATTATCATACCTACGTCCGGATGGAAAAACGCAAGTTACAGTTGAGTATGATGAAAATGGTAAACCAGTACGTGTTGATACTATCGTAATTTCTACACAACATCACCCAGATGTTACATGGGAAGAAATCGATCGCGACTTAAAAGAGCACGTAATTAAAGCTGTAGTACCAGCAGAATTAATGGATGGAGAAACGAAATTCTTCATTAACCCAACTGGCCGCTTCGTAATTGGTGGACCACAAGGTGATGCTGGTTTAACAGGACGTAAAATCATCGTTGATACTTACGGTGGATACGCTCGCCACGGTGGCGGTGCATTCTCTGGTAAAGATGCAACGAAAGTTGACCGTTCTGCAGCATATGCAGCTCGTTATGTTGCGAAAAACATCGTAGCAGCTGGTCTTGCTGAAAAAGCAGAAGTGCAACTTGCATACGCAATCGGTGTAGCACAACCAGTATCAATTTCAGTTGATACATTCGGCACTGGTAAAGTATCTGAAGACGTACTAGTAGAACTAGTTCGTAACAACTTCGATCTTCGCCCAGCTGGTATTATTAAAATGCTAGACTTACGTCGCCCAATTTACAAACAAACAGCAGCTTACGGCCACTTCGGACGTACTGATGTAGATCTATCATGGGAGCGTACAGACAAAGCAGCAGCTTTAAAAGAGCAAGCTGGTCTATAATATATGAAAAAAAGCTTTGCGCGGTGAGCGCAAAGCTTTTTTTATTTATAATTACGTTGGAATAAAGCGAAGAGTTCAATGTCATGCCAATTGCCATTGCGGAATATAGCTTCTTTACAAGTTCCTTCATGTTGAAAACCGAGTGATTTATATAATTTAATTGCTCTATCGTTAAAAGAAAATACTCGTAAAGAAAGGCGATGTAAATTTAATTCTAAAAATGCATAATCCAATAATAAGGTGAAAGCTTCCTTCCCATAACCTTGCCCCCAGTAATCCTTGTTACCAATATCAATAATACATTCAGCGTTTCGGTTATACGAATCAATATGAATTAAAGAAGTAATACCAATTGAAAGATGCGTAGATTTTTCTTCAATGATATAGCTCTTAGAGTCCGAAGAATGAATAAATTGCTGGCAAAGTTTTTCTGTGTCTTGAAGGGAATATTTATCAAGAGTGAGAGTAGTTGAACTCATAACGTCTATATCATTATGCCATTTATAATATGTTAGAATATCATCTTCGGAAAACTTTCGTAACTGGATACGGTTTGATTTAAACAATGTAAGTCCTCCTTTTGTATTTTCTTTTCACATGATTTACAAAGGATTGGTTTCTTCTGGACATATGTAATCAACCTTTCATTTGACGTGCTTTACCTGCGCAAAAGGCACTACTTAGTAAAAATAGTGTCGCGAATATAATGCTTACTAATGTAGCGTATGGAATTGCGCCTTTTAAGGAAAAGCCGACAGTGATTGAAGCGATGAATAAGAGGATAAATGTTGTTGTTAATTTTTTATAAAGTTCCATACTATGTAGACCTCCAATTTATTTTTTAGTACAAGTTTTAAAATTGAATTCTATTATGTAGAAAATATAAAGAGTAGCTAAAGATGTGTAGTCTAGGAGTATAAGAAAGTGCACTTTCCTTTTTGTGGGTTAGTATACTTATATTGTATCATGGCGCATGATTGGCTTCATACATAATTGTGTAAAGGTATGTATGATAAAATGAAGAAAAGTCTTTAAGAAAGGAAAGATAAAAAATGAGTGTAACTGAACATAAAAAACAAGCTCCAAAAGAAGTGCGTTGCAAGATCGTGACGATTTCCGATACACGTACGGAAGAAACAGATAAGAGCGGACAACTATTACATGAATTGTTAAAAGAAGCGGGACATAAAGTAACTTCTTATGAAATTGTAAAAGATGATAAAGAAAGTATCCAGCAAGCAGTGTTAGCTGGTTATCATAAGGAAGATGTAGATGTTATATTAACAAATGGCGGTACTGGTATTACGAAACGCGATGTCACAATTGAAGCAGTATCAGCGTTATTAGATAAAGAAATTGTTGGATTTGGTGAGCTGTTCCGTATGATTAGTTATTTAGAAGATATCGGAAGCAGCGCAATGTTAAGTAGAGCGATTGGTGGTACAATTGGGCGCAAAGTAGTCTTCTCGATGCCAGGGTCTAGCGGAGCGGTTCGCCTTGCGATGAATAAATTAATTTTACCGGAATTAGGTCATATTACATTTGAGCTGCATCGCCAATGAGTAAGTATGCTGGAATTGTATTAGCAGGTGGTATGTCGAGTAGATTCGGTGAGCCGAAAGCGTTAGCAATTTGGAAGGGAACTACTTTTGTTGAGCATATTGTGAAAGTGATGGGAAATACTTTGCAAGACATTGTAGTAATTAGCCATACTGATATAAAAGAGCGAGTAGAGCAATTCGTACAAGTACCTGTTATAGAAGACATTCCGCACTATAAAGGAAATGGACCGCTTGCCGGCATTGTATCAGGTATGGAATACATAGAAGCAGATTGGTATGCTATTATGCCTTGCGATGCGCCAAATGTTTCGCATGAATGGTTTACCATTTTACTGGAGCAAACGAACAATGAATATGATGCGGTTGTACCTATTATTAATGGAAGAAAACAACCGCTACTTGCGGCGTATCATAACCGCGTGAAAGAAAAGATTTATGCTTTACTTCAGGAAGAAAAAAGAAGTATGGGGCAGCTTTTATCACAATGTAATGTGAAGTATGTTTCTGGAGAAGATGTACAAGCGAATGCTGATTGGTTTATAAATGTAAATACGAAAGAAGAATATGGGCAGGCTCAAAAAGACCTTTCAAATGAATGAAAGGTTTTTTTGATATACAGAATTGGGGAACAATTGCTGTATAAAGGTATGTGAGTAAGTTGATTTTAAGGGGAATTCTTAAAATCATTATACAGTTAAAATACTGTATAACCATATATTAATTTTTATGGGTTTTTATTACAAGTCTGTTTAGTTATGTTTATTTTTGATATAATTAATATAGAAATAAAACAATGCTTAACCTTATGTATCATTTATTAAACTAAAATTTATGACCATGTAATAAACTCCCTTCGTTTTTTTGAAGGGAGTTTTTCTATTTAAGCAAGCAACTCTGATGCGTTATGCTGAAGGACTTCTTCATATTGGTTAAGCAAGCCACGAAAAATCTCATCCCAGCTCTTTGATTTCGCAAAAGATGAAGCTGCTATTCCCATCTGCTCAAGTTTTTCTTCATTTTGTAATAAAAAATAAATGGATGATAGAAATGCATCTTCATTTTTAGGCGGACAAAGAACTCCCGTTTTTCCATCTGTAATAATATTTTTAACCCCGCCACTATTTGCACCAATAACAGGTGTACCGCATGCGAGTGATTCAAGTACGACATTTCCGAATGTTTCAGTAGCTGATGGAAATACCATTATGTTAGAACAAGCATATGCTTCAGCTAAATCTGCACTTTGTAAATAGCCAGTAAAAGTGATATTTGTTTTCGGAACAGCTTCACGTAAACTTGTTGCTAGAGGACCGTCTCCTGCTATAAGCCAATGAATGTCGCTTCGAGTATGTGCTGATTTAACGATAAGATTTTGCAACGTATCAATATCTTTCTCAGGAGCAATCCGTCCAACATAGGAAAGGACGTACTTCGCTGTAATATTATATTTTTTTCGGAATAGGTCTGTATTGTAAGATGGATGAAAGAGATTG
Organism: Bacillus sp. EB V-12; assembly: GCF_056158125.1. Lineage (NCBI taxonomy): Bacteria > Bacillati > Bacillota > Bacilli > Caryophanales > Bacillaceae > Bacillus > Bacillus sp. EB V-12. The sequence continues at coordinate 105,873 of NZ_JBUXJL010000011.1, forward strand.
CAATCTACACCACGTCCCCAAATAGAGAGGGCCTGAAAGCCTTTATGTTTTAATTGATGTAATGTTTCAGGAGAGGGTACAAAATTTTTTTGCATATGACTATGAAACCATTTTAAATAGTTCCACAGCATATTGGAGAGGAATTCGATTTTGTAATAACGTAAATAGGCATCGAAATCAGTATGATAAGAACCGACAACTGGGATGTTTAACTTTTTTGCATAATACAATCCACAAAGTCCCATGTTGAAAGGTGTGGCAATGTGAATAATGTCAGGTTTAAAGGAAAGTAGTTCCCGTTTAATGCGCGGAGTAGGAAAAGAAAAACGACATTCTGGATATAATATTGTTAACGGGATACTTCTCATCTTATTCACATTCGCTACAAAATTATCTTCAGCTGTATGCTGAGGGGCGAAAACAGAATAGGCGATCTGTTCTTTCTGAAAATATCGTGTTAATCGCTCTAACGTTTTCGCAACCCCGTTAACTTGTGGCGTAAAAGTATCGGTAAAAATGGCGACTCTCATCATATCACTCCTTTATGTGAAAAGTGGGATGAATTGATAAAAAGAGATGATGCCAGAGCAAGTGCCAAGGCACATACCGACGAATACATCTGACGGATAGTGAAGTCCTAAATAAATACGTGAAATACCAACGCATAATGCTAACGGTAATAGGAAAGCAAGTAAGCTTGGATTATAGCAAATAAATGGAATGAAGACAGAGAAAACGGCTGTTGTATGACCAGACGGGAAAGAGTGGTCTTTTAATGGATGGACTGGATATTTTGCATCCTGAATTGTTAAATAAGGACGTTTTCGTGGATACCATCTTTTTAATATTTGTACAGGAATATGGCTAATTGCTAAAGAAATAGCAGTTGCAATTGCAGCTTGATGCAAAGTTCCCTTTGCGAAAATCAAAAAGAAAAGTGTGAGTGCGATGGAGAAAGTCGCGCCACCGATATGAGTAATATTGCTGAAAAAGATATTTAATGTTTTTTGATCAAAGTAGCGATTAATTCCTTTGAAAATGTAACATTCTATTTTATATAATCCACTGACCTTCATGAAAATTCTCCTCCCTCGTTTACATATATATGGAGATATTAGCTTTTATTTTAATAAGATTTTGTTGAGGGAGTAATAATGTTTTGTAAAGAAAAAGTTAGATTTTATATAAAAAAAGCTGCCAATCGTATGGCAGCGGAAATTTACTTCTGTAATGATTTATAATATTGACCTTTTTCAACGTATTGCGTGCGAATACGCTCCATATCTTTACGGTCTTCTGCTGTTAATTCACGAATGACTTTCGCGGGACGACCGAAAGCTAACGTGTTTGGTGGAATTTTCTTTCCTTGTGAAACGAGGCTTCCAGCGCCGATAAAAGCTCCTTCGCCAATTTCAGCACCATCTAATATAATGGATCCCATTCCAATTAAAGCATCTTTTTTAATATGACAACTATGTAAAATAACTTGATGCCCAACTGTAACATCATCTTCTAAGATAAGAGGATACTGAGGGCTTTGGTGGAGTGTACATTGGTCTTGTACATTTACTCGGTCTCCAATGATCGTTGGTGACACATCACCACGGATGACTGTATTAAACCAAATACTTGATTCCTCGCCAACGTAAACATCACCTGTAATCGTAACATAGTCAGCGATAAAAGCACTACTCGCAATTTTCGGTTTTTTTTCTTTGTAAGGATATATCATGTAAAGTCTTCCTTTCCTAGAGACTAGTTTTAGTGTATCAAATTATGAGAAAGAGTGAAATGGAGGAGAGCCGTATGTGGAATTATGAAGCGGAGGAAGCAAAGGCTGTCATTGTTATTGTGCACGGCGCAATGGAATATCACGGACGTTACGAAGCCGTTGCGGAAATGTGGAATCATATCGGCTACCACGTCGTGATGGGGGATCTTCCGTCACATGGAACGACTTCAAGAAATAGAGGACATATTGATTCATTTGATGAATACATAGAGGAAGTTAAACTATGGGTGAAAGAAGCAAGAAAGTATAGGTTACCTATTTTTCTATTCGGTCATAGTATGGGTGGTCTTATTGTCATTCGTATGATGCAAGAAACGAAGAGAGAAGATGTAGAGGGTATTATTTTGAGTTCGCCTTGTTTAGGGGTAGTGACTGGACCCTCTGCTCCGCTTCAACTTGCTTCAAAAATATTAAATGTTGTGGCTCCAAAATTGCAATTTGCAACGAATCTTACGGTGGAAATGTCAACACGTAACCACGAAGTGAGAGATGCAATGGAGAATGATTCTTTGTTCTTGCGCAAAGTATCAGTACGTTGGTATAGTGAATTGATTAAGTCTATCGAAATTGCTCATAAAAAAATAGATGATTTTCCAGATGTTCCGCTCTTGCTAATGCAAGCTTGTGAGGATAAACTTGTAGATAAAACACGTGTCCGCACTTGGTTTGATAATGTTAAAATAAGTGATAAGGCTTTTAAAGAATGGCCGAATTGTTATCACGAGTTATTAAATGAGTATGAGCGAGATGAAATTTTGAGTTATATTCAGTCATTTACTGAAATGCATGTCAATAATATAGTAAAAACAAACAAATAAATCATTATTTGTACATTTAATAGAGGAGATGAAGGAAGAAGTGAACGTACCGAGTAATCCCATAACGCTCATGGCGAAAGTATACCGTGATGTGTTTCCGGTTGTACACCATGAGCTAGCGATGTGGAAAGAGCGTGCCTACCATATTCCGAATGATGAGCTTCATAGTCAGGCAATCGCAAGTATTGAGCATAAAACGTTTCATTGTGAGGGCGGTGGCATTTTAGCTCTGCTAGCAAATGAGCACCGAGAAGAATGTATTCGTTTTATCGTAGCGTATCAAACGATCAGCGACTATTTAGATAATTTATGTGATCGCAGTACATCACTTGATCCAAATGATTTTGCCGCACTGCATGAATCGATGTTAATGGCATTATCACCTGAAGTAGAAGGTGGCGGTAATTATTATCGTTATCGTGATGATCAAGATGATGGTGGTTATTTAGATGAACTTGTTGAAACATGCCAAGATGTTTTAAAGAAAACGAAGCACTATGACAAAATTGCTCCTGTTCTTCATGAACTTGCTTGTTATTATTGTGATTTGCAAATTCATAAACACGTGAAATTAGAAGAAAGAGAGCCGCGCCTGAAAAATTGGTTTGAAGCACATAAAGAAAACTTACCTGAGATGAGTTGGTTTGAATTTTCAGCATGTGCCGGTTCTACACTTGGAATTTTCTGTCTTGTCGCATATGCATTTCATGATGAGTTACATGATGAAGATATTGCGAAAATTAGACAAGGGTACTTCCCTTACGTACAAGGACTTCATATCTTACTTGATTATTTCATTGATCAAGAAGAAGACCGTATAGGCGGAGATTTGAATTTCTGTAGTTATTACGAAAACGAGCAAGCGATATTAGATCGGATGAAACACTTTGTAGAAGAAGCGGAGAAGAGCATTGGTGATTTGCCTCATGCGAAGTTTCATCGTCTCATAAGCCGAGGGTTACTTGGTATTTATTTATCAGATCAAAAAGTATCAGCACAAAAGAATATGCACAAAATGGCACGGCGCATTGTAAAGTACGGAGGCCTCACTTCACGCTTCTTCTATTGGAACGGGAAGATGTACCGAAAAAAAACAGCGCAGTGATGAAGAAAACCACTCATGTAGAGTGGTTTTCTTTTCATTATGATCGTATTTTTGAAAATACATATATAAGAAGTTCAATCGCAAAAATCACTAAAACAGATAGCCCGAATAAAGGCATGACAGCGCCTAGTATAACCATCATGATAAAGAAAACGATTATGCTTTTCTTATCTCTTTGCTTTGGTGGTGCTGCTAATTTTCCTTTCGGCTTCCTTGCTAACCACATTTTTATTCCGTAATAAATGAGAAGTAGTAGAGATAATGTCGTTAGTAAGCATAATATTTTATTTGGCCATCCGAATAAATGTCCTTCATGAAGTGGGATACCGTAAGTGAACCATTGTGCAAGTAATCCATAATCACGATAGTCCGTTTTGGAAATGAGTTCCCCGCTATATTGGTCAAAGTAAGCTGTTATCTCTTCATTTGGTGCAACATGCATACCTGTAATACCAGAACCGCTCGATTTCGAAACAGTGAATACACCTTTTGGATCAGCTGGTAGTGAAATAACATATGGCTTCTTTATTTCAATTCCTTTTTGTAATTCATGGACAGAAATTGCTTTCGGTTCATTTGAATTCGATTCAGGAGGAGCTTCTTTTCTTGTTGCCCACGGCAATTCTTTTACCTTTGATTCAGGCGGTGCCATGTACAATTTTGGATATCCGAGTGATTCATTTGACGATGCAATTTTATAAATTTGGTTCCCCATAAATCCTGACCATGGCAATCCAGATGCGACTAGCAGAAAGAGAGGAATTGTAAATATAATACCGATAATAGAATGACGTCTTTTTGCTTTTTCTCGCTTATTGGATGATGGTGTGTTTTTGAATTGGCGTATACTCATGTACAATCCGGTTATGATTAAAAAGATTGTCCAGCATGCCGCAAGCTCCACAGTATAGTTTACGATAGTGCCGCCAACTAAAAGAGAACTATGTAATTCCCTCATTATATTGGCAAACGTTTCACTTGCATTTTGATCCCCAACAATTTGATTATTGCTGTCTAAATACACATATTTTTGTTGCCCAGTATACTCATTTGCAATGGTAAGTCTCGTATTATAATCCCCATTAAACTCACTAATTTTCGCCACGCTATAATGTGGATATTTTTTCTCTGTTAAGGAAATAGAATCAGACATCGAAATAGATTCTGTTTGAGCACTCTTCCCAAAATATAAATCTTTATAGATGAAATCTTCAACTTCCTCCCGAAATAAATACCCAATTCCGCTCAGTGACAACGTAATAAGAAGCGGCGTAATAAAAAGCCCAGCATAAAAATGCCAACGCCAAAAAATGTAATGAAGCGAACGATTTACTTTCATACTTTCAGTTCCCCTAACCTTCCCTATATGAATAACTACTTATTTAATATAGCGAGATTAAGTGTGATTACTTTGAAAGAATTGTGAAGAAAGTTAAAAGTTTGTGGGATTTTTATTAAACATAAAACACATTTTAGAAGGAGTGTTTTCTATGTTTATGAAGATCTCTTTATATTTGATAAGTACATCCTAACAACCGCTTTCGCAAGACATTGAGAAGAATCAACAAAATTCTCACTAGCCACAACATTCAAATCAGTACATGCGATAATTGCGGTATCTACTTCATCCTTCAACTGCACAACGAGCGCGCTCCATAATTTGCGAGCTTTTTCAACTTCTCCGCTTTTAATATACGTAATAATTTGATTAATCATCGTTTGCCATTTTTCATAATGAATGTATTCTATATTCCGTTTTGCAATCCCGTCTTGATAAATACCAGCTTGAACTGTCGCTTCTGTTGCGAGAAGAGCGACTCTTTTTGTATTTTTAGGAATTGCTTGTAACGTCTCATTGACTATATTTAAAATCGGAATGGACAGAGAATGCTGTAATTCCTCGAAATAAAGATGCGCCGTATTGCACGGCATAGCGATAAAGCTTACGCCAGTACTTTCAAGTTTTTGTGCTCCTTCAATAATCGCTTTTTTCATCGTTTCGTGATCAATAGGCCGATCCATGTAAAACGGTGTTGGGCACGAATAAATCATCATATGAGGAAAGTCCATATCATGCTTTGCTCCGTATATTGTTTGGCACATTGCTACAACTGTATCGACAAATGGTCCAGTTGATTTTGGTCCCATTCCTGCTAGTATTCCAATCATTGTTTCGTCTCCTTTAAGAATGTTTACATCCATTATATAGGAGAATAAAAAAAGACGTGCAGTGAGTGCACGTCTTTTTTTGTTATGTTTTGTCGAACAATCGATATATCCGAGAAATCGTTGATATATTGTAAGTTATGATAGATATATCGAAAAAATCGTTGATATATCCCGAGTTACGATAGATATAATTGAAAAATCGTTGATATATTACCGCTTCTCAATCGCCACAATAAATGGCGGATTATTTTGCTGGTTAATAAAGCTATATCGCAGTACGTGTGCTTGTTTTTGGTCTAGTTCTTCGGCAAATTTAAGTACAGCGTCGCGTTCTACTTGTCCTTCTGGATGTCCGTGGTAAATGACAAGGACGATGATACCTTCAGGCGCCATTACTTCTAATAATTGCTCGATCGCCGAGATTGTTGAGTTCGGTTTTGTGACGATATGTTTGTCTCCGCCAGGAAGGTAACCTAAGTTGAAAATTGCACCTGTTACTTTTCCTTTTGCATCTCCTGGTAATATGGATAGAAGTGTATCGTGACTATCGTGAACTAAAACAGTACGTTCGAAAAGTTTTTTTTCTTTTAGACGAGTTGTTGAGCTTTCAATCGCCTCTTTTTGAATATCAAATCCAAATACTTTTCCGTTATTTCCAACGATTTCAGCTAGGAAGCAAGTGTCATGCCCGTTTCCTAAAGTTGCATCTACAGCGTAATCGCCTTCTTTTACTGCCGTTTGCAGCAGCGTGCGAGCAAACGGTAATACCCGTTCTAATTTCATTTTTGTTTCTCCTCATTTGCATATTTTCCTTGCCAGCTTCCGCGGCGTACAAATTCTGCATCGATGGAATTTAAAACTTCCCATTTATTTAAGCTCCACATTGGGCCAATCATTAAATCAGGCGGACCGTCACCTGTGATGCGGTGCACAATTACGTCTTCTGGAATAATTTCAAGTTGGTCAACAACGAGGCTTACGTAATCCTCAAGAGAAAGGAATTCGAGTTGTCCTTTTTCATATTGCTTCACCATTGGCGTTCCTTTTAATAAATGAAGTAAGTGGATTTTAATTCCTTGTACGTCAAGTTTCGCTACTTCACGAGCTGTTTCCATCATCATGTCGTAATCTTCAAGAGGAAGACCGTTAATAATATGAGAGCAAACTCGAATGCCATGCTTACGTAATTTATTTACACCTTCAACGTAAGAAGGATAATCATGAGCGCGATTAATAAGGTTTGCAGTACGTTCATGAACGGTCTGTAGTCCGAGTTCAACCCAAAGGTACGTGCGTTTATTTAAGTCCGCTAAATATTCAACAACATCGTCCGGTAAACAATCTGGACGAGTTGCGATAGAAAGACCGACAACGTCTTTTTCTGCTAGAAGCGGTTCGAATTTTTCTTTTAACACTTCAAGTGGTGCATGTGTATTTGTGTACGCTTGGAAATAAGCGATACATTTTCCGTCTTTCCACTTTGAGCGCATTTTTTCTTTCATTTCATGATATTGCGTTATAACATCATCGCGGCGATCGCCAGCGAAGTCACCAGATCCAGCAGCACTGCAAAATGTACAACCGCCATAAGCAACTGTACCGTCACGGTTCGGACAATCGAAGCCAGCATCTAATGAAACTTTAAAGATTTTTTCACCAAATTCATTTCGTAAATGGTAATTCCATGTATGATAACGTTTATTGTCGTTTGTATATGGAAAAGGGTTTTGAACCTTCATTACTTTCCCTCCTAAGCCGAGTCAAAATAACACAAAATCCATTATAACATACTCATAAGGTTCATAAGGAAGGGACAAACTAAAGGGGAATTGAAGCAAGGAGGGACAATTATGGCAGAGCGTCAATCACTTGAATCGTATATTACACAAGCGGAACAAGCGGTGGAATATGCGAAAGAACAATTAGAACAAGGCATGAGACAAGAGCATTATAATACGATGGAGTATTCGGATGCGCAGTTGCAATTAGAACAAGCATATAACGATTTACAAACGATGCAACAACATGCGAATGATGAGCAACGTGAGCAGTTAAATAGAGCGCGTATGGCAATTCGCCAATTGCAACATCAAATGATTATTACACCGCACTAATAAGGAGTGAATGTAATGGCGAAACGTTCAGATCAAAATAACCCAGAACAAAAAACACAAAATGGACATAACGCTGAATTTTCGAATGAACTTGATCCGATTGTTCAAGTGAAACAGCGTAACAGTAAAAAAGGACAACCTCAAAGATCAAAGCAATCAGAGTAAACCAGGTCGCAATATGACCTGGTTTTGTTTTGTTATATGACAATAATGTAAGATTCCTGTAAGGTTTGCCGATAGTTGTAAGCTTACTTTTCCAGTAGAGTAAGGGAGGATTAAATTTTGGACAAGGAGCTGCTTTATGGGGAACAATATTACAAACAAACGAATTGATGAGTTAGATTACATTCGTGGCTTCGCATTACTGGGGATTATTTTAGTAAATATTTTAGCACTACTTCATATTAAAACTCCAGATCCTAATACAGTAGATGCTAGCTATCAAAGGTTTCTATACTTATTTGTAGAAGGTCGTTTCTTCTCGATTTTCTCATTCTTATTTGGAGTGGGATTCTATATCTTCATTACAAGAGCGATTGCGAAAGGGAAAAATGGATATGTTCTATTTTTCCGCCGCGTAGTTGCATTATTTATTTTTGGTTTGATTCATTACATGTTTCAGCCTGGAGAAGCACTAGCGTTATACGCAATTTGCGGATTAATCGTTTTACCGTTTTATAAAGCGAAAAAACAAGTGAACTTAGTAATTGGTCTTATTTTGACAATAGCCTTTAGTGTAATGGGTGTTAAAGAACTATTACCACTTGGTTTAATTTTATTAGGTCTTGCTGCAGGACAATATCGTGTATTTGAAAATCTTTCAAAAAACATAAAGCAAGTCGCTATTTTTACAGGCATTATGTTTGTTTTAAGTGTGGCAGCTGTATGGTATCAATATGGACACGTGCCTGCTGACCCATTTGTAAATATGATATTGATGAATGAAGACGGAACAATGGATTCTGCAAGCCATTTTCTGAAAATTGGTATTACTGTTGGACCAATTATTTCAGCTTTCTATGTAGGAGCATTAATTTTATTACTTCAGTTAAAACCAGTTCAAACATTATTAGCACCATTGAAATACTACGGTCGTATGGCTTTAACAAATTATATCGGACAAACGGCAATGATTTTAATTGCCGGTAGTGTATTTAACTTTGCAGGTAACTTAACATACATGCAGACGCTATATGTATGTATCGCAATTTATGCAATTCAAATTGTGTTTAGTGTAATTTGGATGAAAATCTTTAAAATGGGTCCATTAGAATGGATTTGGCGTGTTATTACGTACTGGACGGTAACACCTTTAAAGAAATAAAGAGAGAAGTGGGCTGTTCTTTTTGTGGAACAGCCTATTTTTATTTTCAGCTTTTGTAGTTGCGCCGATATATTTTGAAAATCGCCGATATAATTTCATTTACCGATTTACTATGCCGAAATGTGAACTAGTATTAACAGCCAAGCTTACAAGTACACCTTTTTTATATTACAAAAGTGTAAGGTAAATGTAATGTTAACAAATAGCAGTTCACTTCCAAAAGGCGCAAAATAGGTAATGGAAAAACAAGCGTAGGAGGATATATATGACGAAACCAGTTGTAGACGTGAAAAACGTTCAAAAAGTGTACGGTAAAAAAGGTGAGAACCAATCACACGCGTTAAAAGGTGTGTCATTCTCAATTCAAGAGGGTGAGTTTGTTGGAATTATGGGACCATCTGGTTCTGGTAAAACGACATTATTAAATGTAATTTCAACGTTAGATAAAGCAACGGGCGGCGTTGTTGAAATTGCAGGAACGGATATTACAAAAATGAAACAAGGTGAGCTTTCTGATTTCCGTTCACAAAAGTTAGGATTCATCTTCCAAGACTTTAACTTATTAGAGAACTTATCTATTTATGAAAACATTGCACTTCCACTCTCTCTTCAAGGTGTTCCATCACGTAACATTGGACCAAAAGTCGAGAAAGTAGCGGATATGTTAGGAATTACAGAAATACTTCAAAAGTACCCATCTGAAGTATCTGGTGGGCAAAAGCAACGTTCGGCAGCAGCGCGTGCTTTAGTGCATGAGCCGGCAATTATTTTAGGGGACGAGCCAACAGGAGCGCTTGATTCTAAAAATGCAACGAGTTTACTTGATGCGATGACAAACTTAAATAAAGATCAAGGCGTATCTATTATGATGGTTACACATGATCCATACAGTGCAAGTTACTGTCAGCGTATTTTATTCATTCAAGATGGTGAGCTATATAAAGAAATTCACCGCGGCGGTACACGTGAAGAGTTTTATAAAGAAATTTTAGATGTGCTTGCGGACTTAGGCACACAAAAAGCGTAAGAAAGGAGGTTCTAGAGCATGTTATTCAAACTTTCCATGTCAGGACTAAAGAGTAAGCTAAAAGATTATATCGTCTTACTTGTTGGTCTTGTCATGTCCATTTCAATTTTTTATATGTTCCAAACATTAGCGTTAAACGAGGCCTTCCTTAAGGAAAATTCTACTATTGGTCAAATTGGATTTGTATTCCAAGCAGGTTCATTTTTACTAGCTATTATAACGTTCTTCTATATTTTGTATGCGAACTCTTTCTTACTATCTCTTCGTCAAAAAGAGTTTGGTATGTATATGATGTTAGGAGCAAAAAAGCATAAAGTTACATTACTTATGTTTATTGAGACAATTGTATTAGGCGCCGCGTCTCTTGCAATTGGAATTGCAGTTGGTGTAGGACTTGCAGAAGGTATCGGTCAATTATTAATGAAACAATTAGAATTTGCTGGTGAAGGCTATAAAGCATTTTACCTGCCATCTATGACTGTTACGTGCATCTTCTTCTTTGCACTATTTGTATTATCGGCAATTATGAACAGTATTAAATTATCACGTATTTCTGTCCTGCAACTTGTACATGCAGACGCACAAACAGAACGTGTTGCAGTAAAAGGAAAAATGACAGGTGTAGTTGCATTCCTTGCGGTTATTTTATTAGGAATGGGCTATGCATCAATGATTTACATGGAAAAACTAAGAGAAATGGGAATCATTATTGCATTAATTACAACGACAGCTGGTACTTACATGCTGTTTGGATCACTTCTCCCGGTCTTTATTAAAAAGTTAAAGAGTAATAAAAAGCGTAGTGAAAAAGGACTTAACGCTTTTACATTTGCACAATTAAACTTCCGTATTAATAGCTTAACGAAAGTACTTGCGACAGTAGCGATGTTAGTTGCTCTTGGAGCAGGTGCAATTTCAGGTGGTATGGCGTTTAAAAATAACGCTATCAAACTGTCTGAGGGTTTAGTAATCTATGACTCAGTTGTTCATAATCCTACAGCTGAAGAAAAGAAAATTTTAGACGGTATTACATTTAAAGAAAAAAATGAATATCGCTACAAAGTTGATGATAAATACGTTTATTATGTAAAAGAAGATTTAGAAAAAAATCGTCCTTTCGTAAAAGATATGACAAATATGAAGTCGATGAAGGATTTAGTGAATACAAAGAAGGTTTCACAGGAGCTACCAGTAGGTGCAGTTTCTAGAGAAATGAATGAAAAAGATGCGAACGCTAAAGAACTTCCAGAAGAATGGGTTGATGCTTTTAGCACAATTCATCCGTATTATATATATGAAGATCATGCAATTAAAATTGTAGATCAAAAAATGTACGATGGGATAAATGGTAAAGAAGGTATAGCATTTATCGGAAAAGCAGATGATTTCTTAGCATATACAAAAGAATGGAAAAAACTTGACGAGTTGCAGCTAGATAAATATAAAAATGTAAAAGCTGAAAGATTAAATAGTAAATATCAAACTTACGACATGTTATACGGCGTTGCGAGTGGAACAGTATTTATGGGATTCTTCCTTGGAATTGCGTTCTTAGCAATGATGGCAAGCTGTCTTATGTTTAAAATTCTTTCTGGTGCATCAAAAGATATTACGCGTTATCAAATGCTCCGTAAAATCGGTGTGCGCCGTGAGTTATTAACAAAATCAATTTATAAAGAGTTATTCTTAGTATTCTTATTCCCAGCAATTGTGGGTATCGCTCACGTATTAGTTGGTATGAATATTTTCGGATTTATTTTAATCGATCCGTACTTCCGTATTTGGGTACCAATCGTAATTTTCGTAGTTATTTATGCGATTTATTACTTCATTACAGTTCAATTGTATAAAGGAATTGTTCTTCCGAAAGAAGATTAATAATAAAAACCGAGCAAAAACGCTCGGTTTTTATTATTTTCAGAAAAAACACTTTAATGTTACTGAAATATATAATATAATGCAAGTAAGTAACGTAATATAAAAGTAGAAGTAGCTGTATAAGGAAAGGAGGAATCCAATCTGTAGAAAGAAGCTGAACTTTTATCCCCACATTTTTTACCGCAACGTATTTATACAATCGTAAGTTTCCACATTGAAAGTTTTCAGAACCACCTGAGTATATTGTGAAAATAATGGATAACACATGGAAATCTCATAGCATGATAAGGTAAAATGGACAACATAATGAGAAAATTACCGTTCATAAGATGAGGAGAATACATGTATGGAAGTTGTAGAGGCATTAAAAGATATAAGCCAAATTGAGGCTATGAAAAAATATTTAAAAGAGCACTCCCAGCGAGATTATCTTTTATTTGTTATTGGAATTAACACAGGATTAAAAATTACAGAACTACTTAGCATGAAATTTGAAGATGTATTAAATGAAGATGGGACTGTTAAAGAGTTTTATACTCTTCCTGTGAAAGATGAAAAATTTAAACAAGATATTTATTTAAATACAAAAGTAAAAGAAGCGCTTTTAGATTACGTACAATCTATTGGCGTTAAAAGAGAAAATTACGTATTTCAATCTAATAAAACGCCAAATTCAATTACGCGCCAACAAGCGTATCGTGTAATTCATAATGCTGCAGAAGCAGTTGGAGTTGTTGGTAAGATCGGAACGAATTCAATGCGAAAAACGTTCGGATTTCATGCGTACAAAAGAGGGATAGCGATTGCGCTGTTGCAAAAACATTTTCATCACGCGACTCCATCAGAGACGCTAAAGTATTTAGGTATTTCAAAGGATGAGACCTTTAAAACGGAGATTGATGTCGATTTATAAAAGCCGTAACTAAAAAAATTAGGAGGCGGAAAATATGAATATTAGAGAGAGTGAACTGCCGGGTATTGGATGTAAGTTTGAAGTGATTACAAAAGGTAATGAAAAGATGGTTATCGTTATTCATGATGATGGCCGAAGAGAAATGTACCATTTTGATGCTGATCATGAGGAGAGTATTTCAAGCGTCTCGCTTCGTGATTCCGAAGCGAGACAAATTGCAGCTATATTGGGCGGAATGGTATATAGACCACAAGCTTTAGATACGATTGAAATGGCCTTTGAAGGATTATCAATTGAGTGGTTTAAGGTGGAAAATAATGCACCAGTCGTACAAAAAACAATTGGTAGTTTACATGTCCGAAACACATATAACGTAACGATTATTGCCATTTTGAAAAAGAATATGAAGAAGTTCTTTAATCCAGGCCCAGATTCTATCATTGAAGCTGGCGATATGCTCGTACTATCAGGCGAAAGACATGAAGTAAAAAGAATTATTAATGAGTTGCTTTCAGTAGGAGGGGATTCATAATCGATGGATACTTTAATCTTTGAAGTTGGGACTGCGTTAGTATTAGTCGCTTTTGCAGCTATTCTCGCTGCAAAGTTAAAGTTCTCGATTATTCCGTTTCTCATTATACTCGGTATGCTAGTGGGGCCACATGCGCCAGATTTAGGGCTTATCGATTTAAGATTTATTGAAAGCGGAGAAGTTATTTCCTTCCTCGGCCGTGTTGGCGTTATATTCCTCTTATTCTATTTAGGCTTAGAATTCTCAATTAAAAAATTAATTAAATCAGGAAAATCAATTGCCTTTGGGGGAACTGTTCATATATCGCTTAATTTTATATTAGGTTTAATTTACGGATATATAATGGGTTTCCCCTTATTAGAAACATTAATTATTGCTGGGATTATAACAATTTCATCGAGTGCAATTGTTGCGAAAGTAATTGTTGATTTAAGAAGATCTGGTAATAAAGAGACGGAGCTAATTTTAGGAATCATTATGTTTGATGATATCTTTTTAGCCGTATATTTATCAGTCGTTTCAGGATTAGTACTCGGAGGGGCAACGTCACTTGTAGGGGCTCTTACATCTATTTTAATCGCAGTAGGGTATATGCTACTATTCTTTGTAGTTGCTAGAAAAGCTACACGATTTTTAAATAAAATGTTAGATATTTCGTCCAATGAAATTTTTATTATCGTAATATTCGCTATTTTGTTCTTTGTAGCAGGATTTTCAGAAACGATTCATGTCGCGGAGGCGATTGGAGCATTATTATTGGGGCTCGTCTTTTCTGAAACAGAGCATAGTGATCGAATTGAACAGCTCGTTGTTCCGTTTCGTGATTTCTTTGGAGCTATATTCTTTTTCAGCTTCGGTTTAAGTATAGACCCATTTTCACTTGGAGGAGCAGTGTGGTTGGCATTAGGAGCAGTTTTCATTACTCTGATCGGTAATTTTACTGCTGGAATGGTTGCGGGGCGTAAAGCTGGGTTATCGCATAAGGCTTCTACGAATATCGGTTTAACACTTGTATCACGCGGAGAATTTTCCATTATCGTCGCGAATATTGGAATCGCGGGCGGCTTAATGGCAGCGATTAAACCGTTCTCCGCTTTATATGTTTTAATATTGGCATCGTTAGGACCATTATTAACGAAAGAGTCTGGGAGAATATACTCGCTACTAGATAAGGTGTTTAAATGGAGTGCTAAAGAACGTGCGAAGCGAGAAAAGGAAGTTGGATAGTATAAAGAGGCTGCATGAAGTTCATGCAGCCTCTTTATACATTGTTACTGTTGTCATTTTTTGTCGGTAAGTCGATATATTTTAATAATCGCTGATATAATCCAAGAAGCAATCAGTATAATTTCATTGATCGCAAAACCATTATCTGAATTTCATCAACTATTAATCAGTTGCCTTCCTATTTAAAAACGACTACAATTTTACTGTTATATATATGAACGAAAAAAATAGAATAGGAGGGGAAACTATGCCAAGGAAAGTATGGCTATTAGTAGCTGGGATGATTATTAATGTCACGGGTGCTTCTTTTTTATGGCCTTTTAATACAATTTATTTGCATGATCACCTAGGAAAATCTTTATCTGTGGCCGGAATGGTATTAATGATCAATTCGCTTACTGGTGTAATCGGAAACTTGCTCGGCGGTGTTTTATTTGATAAATGGGGCGGTTATAAATCAACTTTAGTAGGGATTGTGATTACACTTGTATCGATTTTAGGTCTTGTGTTCTTCCACGGTTGGCCGTTATATGTTGTGTGGCTAGCGTTAATCGGCTTCGGTTCTGGAATGGTCTTCCCATCGATGTATGCGATGGTTGGTACGGTTTGGCCAGAAGGCGGAAGACGGGCATTTAATGCGATGTACGTTGGACAAAATGTTGGTATTGCGATCGGAACAGCATGTGGTGGATTAGTTGCATCGTATCGTTTTGATTATATTTTCTTAGCGAACTTTATTTTATACTTTGTTTTCTTCTTAATTGCTTTTATTGGATTCCGCGGTATGGAAGACAAGAAAGAGCCAGGAGTGCAAAAAGAAGTTGAAACGAAAAAAGGGTGGTCACTTACACCTGGATTTAAAGCACTTCTTATCGTGTGTGTAGCATATGCTTTATGCTGGGTTACATACGTACAGTGGCAAGGAGCGATTGCAACACATATGCAAGAATTGAATATTAGCCTTCGTCACTATAGTTTATTATGGACGATAAACGGAGCGATGATTGTTTGTGCGCAGCCACTTGTTAGTATGCTAATTCGTTGGATGAAGCGTTCTTTAAAACAGCAAATTATGATTGGGATTTTCATTTTTGCGGCGTCATTCATTGTGTTAAGCCAAGCGCAGCAATTTACGATGTTCCTCGTTGCGATGGTAACATTAACAATAGGTGAGTTATTTGTATGGCCTGCGGTTCCAACGATTGCAAATATACTTGCACCAAAAGATAAATTAGGGTTTTATCAAGGGGTTGTAAATAGTGCGGCGACTGTAGGGAAAATGTTCGGGCCGGTCGTTGGCGGAGCAATTGTGGATTTATACAATATGGAAGTATTGTTTATAGCAATCATGGTAATGCTTGTAGTAGCGCTTATAGCAACGAGCATTTATGATAAACGAGTAAAAGTAGAAGAAACAGTTGAAGAAAAAATTGCAGTTTAGTTTGACGGAACATGTAACATGTTTTAGAATATATTTAAATAAAACAACCTTTAGAACAAGGGAGATAGCTCGGCTGTCTTAAGATGAATTCGTTAGTTATTAAGAGTAACGATTAACCGAGAAGTCCTCGCTTTAAGTAAGCTCTTAAGAGATACTAAGTGAAGGATAGTTCACTTAACTTATATGTGTAATAACAGTGAGAAGGAGTAGTAGTAATAGAAGCTGGTTTAGAGAGTTGACGGTCGGTGCAAGTCAATCCACGTTTCGTTATGAACTCGCCTTTGAGTTGCAGTTGTGAAACTAATAGTAGCAATTGCCGTTAATCCACGTTACGGATCTAAGCGAATGTATATTTGTACATTAATTTAGGGTGGTACCGCGGGAATCTATAACCTCTCGTCCCTTTCTAGGGATGAGAGGTTTTTTGTATTTTGGGCGGTGAAAATAAATAGAATTTCAAGGAGGGTATCTCATGAGCTTTAATCATCAAGAAATTGAGAAGAAGTGGCAAGGATACTGGGAAGAGAATAAAACATTCCGTACGCCAGATGAGACAGAAAAACCAAAATTTTATGCACTAGATATGTTCCCATATCCATCAGGTGCAGGCTTACACGTAGGACATCCAGAAGGTTATACAGCGACAGATATTTTATCTCGTATGAAGCGTATGCAAGGATATAACGTTCTTCATCCAATGGGATGGGATGCATTTGGTCTTCCAGCAGAGCAATATGCACTTGATACTGGAAACAGCCCAGCTGAATTTACAGAGCATAATATTAATACGTTCCGTAACCAAATTAAATCATTAGGTTTCTCTTACGATTGGGACCGTGAAGTAAATACAACAGATCCAAACTACTATAAGTGGACGCAATGGATCTTCCTAAAACTATTTGAAAAAGGCTTAGCTTACGTTGATGAAGTACCTGTAAACTGGTGCCCAGCACTTGGTACAGTACTTGCAAACGAAGAAATCATTGACGGTAAGAGTGAGCGTGGTGGACATCCAGTTGAGCGTCGTCCGATGAGACAGTGGATGTTAAAAATTACAGCTTACGGAGATCGTCTATTAGAAGATCTAGATGAGCTTGATTGGCCTGAAAGCTTAAAAGATATGCAACGTAACTGGATCGGTCGTTCTGAAGGTGCAGAAGTACACTTCAACATCGATGGTACAGACGAGAAATTCACAGTTTTCACAACGCGCCCTGATACATTATTTGGTGCAACATACTGTGTACTAGCTCCAGAACATGCACTTGTTGCAGAAATTACAACAGCAGAACAAAAAGAAGCGGTAGAAGCTTACATTAACGCTGTAAAAATGAAGAGTGACCTAGAGCGTACAGAACTTGCGAAAGAGAAAACTGGTGTATTCACTGGTGCTTACGCAGTTAACCCAGTAAACGGTGAGAAATTACCAATCTGGATCGCTGACTATGTTCTTGCAACTTACGGAACAGGTGCTGTAATGGCAGTTCCAGCTCACGATGAGCGTGACTATGAATTCGCATCAGTATTTAATCTTCCAATGAAGGAAGTTGTAAAAGGCGGAGATATTACGAAAGAAGTGTACACAGGTGATGGTGCACACATAAACTCAGCATTCCTTGATGGATTAAATAAAGAAGAAGCAATCGCAAAAATGATTGAATGGCTTGAAGCAACGAGCGCAGGAAATCAAAAAGTAACGTACCGTCTACGTGACTGGTTATTCAGCCGTCAACGTTACTGGGGTGAACCAATTCCAGTAATTCACTGGGAAGATGGTACAATGACAGCTGTGAAAGAAGAGGAATTACCATTAGTTCTTCCGAAAACAGAAAACATCCGTCCTTCAGGTACAGGTGAATCACCACTTGCTAACATTGACGAGTGGGTAAATGTTGTTGATCCTGAGACTGGTAAAAAAGGTCGTCGTGAAACGAACACAATGCCGCAATGGGCTGGTAGCTGCTGGTACTACCTACGTTACATCGATCCAAACAATAGCGAAGCACTTGTAGATCCTGAAAAAGTAAAACAATGGCTTCCAGTTGATATTTATATCGGTGGTGCAGAACATGCCGTACTTCACTTACTATATGCTCGTTTCTGGCATAAAGTATTATACGATATCGGTGTAGTTCCAACGAAAGAGCCATTCCAACAATTATTCAACCAAGGTATGATTCTAGGTGAAAACAACGAGAAAATGAGTAAATCAAAAGGTAACGTTGTAAATCCTGATGATATCGTAGCAAGCCACGGTGCAGATACACTTCGTCTATACGAAATGTTCATGGGACCATTAGATGCTTCAATTGCTTGGTCTGAAAATGGTCTTGACGGAGCTCGTCGTTTCCTAGACCGCGTATGGCGTCTATTCGTTCAAGATAACGGTGAATTAAGTGAGAAAATTACTGACGCACCAAATAAAGAGCTTGAAAAAGCTTACCATCAAACAGTGAAGAAAGTAACAGAAGACTATGCAGAGCTTCGCTTCAACACAGCGATTTCTCAAATGATGGTATTCATCAACGATGCATACAAAGCTGAAACACTTCCAAGAGAATATGTAGAAGGTTTCGTAAAAATGATTGCACCAGTTGCACCTCATATCGGGGAAGAGCTATGGAGCAAACTTGGATACAATGAAACAATCACATATGCAAGCTGGCCAACATTTGATGAGTCTAAACTTGTAGAAGATGAAGTTGAAATTGTTGTTCAAGTTATGGGTAAAGTTCGCGCAAAACTAACAATGAGTAAAGACGCATCAAAAGAAGAAATGGAACAACTTGCACTTGAAGCAATTCAAGACCAAATTGAAGGGAAAACAGTTCGTAAAGTAATTGTTGTTCCTGGAAAACTTGTTAATGTTGTTGCAAATTAATTTATTCTAAATAAAAGCTCAGAGTATGTATACTCTGAGCTTTTTTGTGTAGAAAATAATCTCTGGATCACCCTAGTCTAAGTTTTCAATTATTCCAATACGTACAAATAAAAGAGCGGAATTCCAATACAGACAAACACCTATTTTTCTATAGGAAATATGATAAAAAAGGTAGGCTAAATTGAGTAGAAGAGGTGAAAGGAATGAAAGGGATGGACAATAATGCACCACATGGCTTTTTCGGAGGTGGATCGGATAGTTATGAACAAATGATGTTAATGGGAGGCGGACAACAAGGATATGGCGGAATTCCGAGCTGGATGGGTGGAACACCTGGAGGATTTTCCACATCAGTAGCTGGAGCACAAACTGGAATTCCAACATTAACAGGAGGATTTCCATCATCAGTAGCTGGAGTGCAAACAGGAATCCCAACATTTGTAGGCGGAGCAGCGGGAGGAGTACCAGTAGGCGTACCAACTACATTCCCATCTTTCGTTGGAGGAGTACAAACAGGATTTCCGGTACCGGGAGTAGGTGTTGTGGCAGGAGGAGTAGGTGGTTATCCACAAGGTTTTTACGGTCACCATGGCCACCACGACGGTCATCATGGCCATCATGGACATCATCACCACCAAGGTCACCATGGCCATCATGGACACCATCACCACCAAGGACACCATGGCCATCATGGACACCATCACCACCAAGGTCACCACGGTCATCATGGACATCATCAACAACAAGTACATCACCACGGCCACCATCATATACATCCGCAGGCTGTTCTTTATCAAATTCATCAAGATCAACATGGTCACCATGGCCACCACGGCCACCAAGGTCAACATGGTCATCATGGACACCATCACCACCAAGGTCACCACGGTCATCATGGACATCATCAACAACAAGTACATCACCACGGCCATCAAAGCCACCACGGTCACCAAGGTCAACATGGTCATCAAGGTTACCAAGGCCAACAACACCAACAACACCAACAACACCAACAATACCAACAATACCAACAGTATCAACAACAACAATCTTCTCCTTGGACAGGTGGAATTGGAGCAGGAGGAGCGGGGGCAGCAGCAGGAGCGGCTAGTATTAGTGGAGCTGCAGGACATGCGGGACACGTGGGTCATTAATGATTGCCAGAAAAAAAGACATAATAAAAAACTGCTAGGAAATCCTAGCAGTTTTTTTCAGCTTCTTGGCGTTGACGTTCGATTTCAGCACGAAGTTGTGGTTCTGGTGCTTGCCAGCCTTCAGGTTTTAGAATTTTACCGTCACCTTCGCGGAATCGAGGTTTCCCGTCAGGGAATAGTTTTGCCATGTTTGCGTTATTTACAATTTCGAATCCTTTATCAGGACGTACGCCCATTTCGGCAAATGTTCCGAATGCAAAGTAAATAAGGTCAATTAGTGCATCGTATTGATCTTCAACAGTCGTCGCCTCTAGAAATTCTTCCAGTTCTTCCTGCATAAAACTTGCACGGATTTTTGCACGCTCTTCTGTTAATTTTGTTGGAGTATTTGTCACAGGATGTCCGAATACTTCATGCATTTTCGCAACAAGTTCGTATCCTTTATCTAAACCTTTTTCGTTTGTCATGTTGTTTCATCCTTTCTTACGTTATGCCGAAGTTTATTGTAACATAAGGTGATTGTGAAATGAAAAGAACATCTTATCGAAATAAGATGTTCGCTCGTTATTCTTCTTTTTTTATTAAAAGGGATGAAATAAGATCGATGCCAAAAATACCGACCAGTAACATTGGTATAACGACAAGTAAGTAACGTGTGAAGGAAACATTTTTTAAGTATGTATGAGCAAATAAAAAGACACCGAGAAATAAAATACCATTTAAAATAGGCTTTACTAATTTTTTAGACATAAGTTCCCCCATAAATATCTTCTCTCTCTCTAAAATAAAAACTCCTCTCTCCGTTGTATCATGCTGGAGAGAGGAGTTCAATCATTTCTCATTCAATGACACCAGAATTTGTAATATTTACGGTGTATTTTATATGAACCGGAACATCTTTATACATTTGTCTCCATTCTTCTAATTTGAATGGGCGATAATGTTGCTTATACTTTGCACCTAGCCCGAGAGGATCGACGCCTAAAGATTTAAACTGCTTAATTAATTTGGAAGCCTGTATGTCCAATTGTTTTTGGACGTTTTTTTCAATGTTTTTTGTGTTCTTGTTATTTTCCAAGTTAATTGCTTTCGATAGTTCTTGAATACGTGCATCAAGATGAACATGAATGAAAAAAGAAGGCTTTCCGTTTTTAATTTTTATATCGTAAGTTGGAACAGAACGAATATTATTAATCATGACGTACGCAGAATCTGTTTTAAATTCATGTGAATCTAATTTATGTTTCTCTAATAGTCCTTTAAATATGAACATATCTTTTTCCGCAATTTTACCGATATATTTATCTTTTTTAAAAAGGCCAATTCCGGTAATTTTTATTTTATCACCATGCTTCTTTAGAATGGGAATATAGTAGTCTTTTCCTTCTTGGTAATAGCGAAATGCTCCTATATGTAGATTATCCGCTGGTAAAGGTCCGGTCTCCATGTTATGTTCTAGCAATTTTTTTATATAAATGGCAACGTTGTATGAAGTCGAATATTTGCCTTTTAAAAGTTCAGTACCATTCCCATCTAATAAAGCAGCATATAGAGCGTTCCCTATATTCACATCTCGAAGTAATGTATCGAATGAAGTAGACATTCCTTTTTTGGCAAGCCTTATTGTATATAGAGCGACACGCATTTGTCCGCTAGCAAATGGTTGAGAAGACTCTAAAGATGTGTCTGCTTTTACTTGTTTTACCGCATTTGCACTGCCTTCAAAAACTTGAACTTTATTTCCTTTTTTCTGAATGGGACAAACGAATGTCACTTTTACTTTATTATCTTTTGCGACATCAAAAACTGTTCCTTGAATAAGTTGTACATCATCGATAATATTTTTTTGTAAACATCCAATTAGACTGAAGAATGTTATACAAGAAATAAGTATTAATTTGCTTGTGCTTTTGATTTTTTCCATTTTCTTTTCACCCACACAATAATAAATAGGATTGGGATGTATACATAAATGAGCCAAAAACTAACTTTTGATACATTACTAATAAAGTTATTAATATCGTGTCTGTTTGTTAAAAGTTGCGAAACAATGAGAGTGATAAAGATAAAAGCAATTAAAACACCCCTTTGTTTTACACGAAATATTTCATGAGTTCCTCTCATTGACGCCCATAAAGGGAGGATAAAACTTGAAATAATAACGAGTGCATAGCCTGAAATTGCAATATATTCGAGTCTTTCTATAAATGGTAATTGAATGACTTGGGTCATAGAAAGTTGTGCCCATATTGTTTTTAACAATTGCTTCTCACTAAAAAATGCAAAGGCTAAAAGGGTACTAAATAGATATAGAAGATTTGAAAATAGTGCTCCAAGCTGAGCGTATTTATGAGATTGCATAGGCTTTTTCACAAATGGATACACCATGAGGTAAATCTCAAAACCGGTCATACTGTAGATTGACAGTTGAGCGGATTTTAAAATGTCTGAAAAAGAATGTGTGAATATAGGTAGTAAATTATCCCAATGTGAATATTTCAAAACGAATAAGCTTAGAAATAAATATCCTAATGTACCACCAACAGAGATGACGCAAATACCGGTAATGACACGAAATCCAGAAGAGATAATGTAATAGCTAACTAAGCATAAAAAGAGTGTTAACATAAAGGTGGAAGCGGTAGGAAACATCCATACTTGAATAATTTCAACATATGTTCGGATGACTGAAATACTAACGATTAAAAAATAAGCCATAAAGATGATGCTAATGCCATTTCCTAGCCATTTTCCAAATGTTTGCCGATGTAAATCAACTAAATTCCCATTTGTTTCTTTTAATAAGACATACATCATCCATATAATAATATGGATGAAAATTCCTGTGATTATAACGCCCATCCATCCATCGTATCCAGCGGCCTTTGCGATGATTCGAGCGAAGCCGAGAACGCCAGCACCGAACTGTGCACCGTGAATTAAGAAGAAAACGAAGATAGGAGATATTTGATATTTTTCTTGAACTTTACTCATCGAATGCACCTCATTTCTTAATCATCAAAGTCCGATCTATGTTTTGTTGAAATTCCTTTCGCTGCTTTTTTTACATGTTGTGGTCTTGCTTGTACATCTCTTGTATCAATCATTGTTAAAGGGAAACGAATCCAAGAATCTTTAACAGATTGTTGTCTTGTTGGGTAGAACAAAGCGTATGGCTTGCGTAAAGAAGTAAGTCTAAATAGATGCGTAAATAAGAAGATAAATCCAAGAGAAATCCCGAAAAGTCCTCCTATTTCTGCAAATATGAGAAATGGGAAGCGTAGTAATCGAACCGCATTACCCATTTTGTAAATAGGTGTAATAAAGGAAGCGAGTGCTGATAAGGCAACGATAATTAATAAAATATTACTCGTTAAACCAGCTTGTACAGATGCTTGCCCGATTACGATACCGCCTACAATACCGAGCGTTTGACCAACTTTCATCGGTAACCTCGCGCCAGCTTCCCTCAGTAAGTCGATTGCAAGTTCTAAAAAGAGTGCTTCAATTAAAGGCGGGAATGGTACTTGTGCTCTTGATAAAATTAAAGTTTCAAGTAAATCACTTGGAATGAGTTCATAATGATAATTTAAAACTGCAACGTATAACGGTGTAGCGCAAATTGAAAATAGAACGGCAATTAATCTTAAAATCCTTGAAAATGTAGCGTACATCCAGGAGACATTGTAGTCTTCTGGTGAAATGAAAAAATCAAAATAGGATACAGGTGTTAGTAAAACACTTGGAGAACCGTCCACAAAAATAGCGATTTTACCATCGATTAGTGCTTTTGTAACTCTATCAGTGCGTTCTGTATTGATATAGAGAGGGAAAATCGATTTTTCACCCATTAATTCTTGTAAATAAGCACTATCATTAATTTGATCATATTCAAGAGCGCGTAATGATTCCTCGAGAAAATCTACATTATCTTTTTCAGCGAGGTTGTCTAAATACATCATGACAACTTTTGTTTTGGAAAACTCGCCAATAATCATTTCTTTTGTTTGTAAATCTAAAACAGGAAGACGTTTTCGAACTAAATTAATGTTTGTATCAATATCCTCTACGAAACCTTCTTGTGGTCCGATAACAGTTGATTCGTTTAAAGGAGGGGTTGGTGCACGATAATTATCAATTGCAATGTTTGCAAGCATACATTTTTGATCTTGCTGATTCAATTGAATAATCGCATGCCCCTTTAAAACCATATCCTCAATTTTTTGTAAGTCGTTCGTAATTGTAATGCCGCTCATTGGAATATGTTCTTTCAGCTCTTCTAGTGAAGCATTAGGTCGTTCCAAAAGAGTAGGCATTAAATATTTTTGTAATTTCTCTCCATCAAGCGAAGGACGATAGTAAGAAATCCAATAAGGCATCGTTTCATCGTCGGATGTATGATAATTCACAAAATCACTAGATTTTTTCAGCTTCTCTATTAAATTTTGTAAAGAATGGATACGGTCTTTTTCTGGTTTCGTAAAATCATAAATACTATTACCTTTAGAGTTTTGTTGCTTACTTTGAGAAGGTTCATCTTGCTTAGCGTTTTGTTGTTTATCTTGAGACGAATCACCTTGTTTAGCACCTTGTTGTTTATCTTGAGAGGAATCCTCTTGTTTAGTACTTTGTTGCTTATCTTGAGAGGAATCCTCCTGTTTAGAGTTTTGTTGCTTATCCTGAGAAGAGTCCTCTTGTTTAGAACTTTGCTGCTTATCCTGAGAGGAATCCTCCTGTTTAGAACTTTGCTGCTTATCCTGAGAAGAGTCCTCTTGTTTAGAACTTTGCTGCTTATCCTGAGAGGAATCCTCTTGTTTAGCACTTTGTTGCTTATCTTGAGAGGAATCCTCCTGTTTAGCGCTTTGTTGCTTATCCTGAGAGGAATCCTCTTGTTTAGCACTTTGTTGCTTATTCTGAGAAGAATCTTTTTGCTCGTTATTTTTACCTTTATTATGTTTCATACTTCTAGTCTGTTCTTTGTTATCATCCTCTGCATTGTTAGAATGCTGCTCCTGATTATCTGTTTCGTTTGCTTCTAGTTTATTTGATTTTTTTTTCTTACGTAGCCAATTCCAAATCATGTGTATGCCCTCTTTAATCTTGTAATATAGTGCTATTTTGTGGCTAATTTTGTATATTATTCATTTATTTATGAAAAGAAGAAGGAGATTAGTTTGCATAGAAAAAAATCTTTAGTAAGCAGTTCATACTATAACGGGGAGAGGAAGAGTCTGTGCAAATTGTAAAAAAGGAGAAGTTTGTTTTAAAAGAGTTTACGTTTGAAAATGGCAGGGAAATTCCTGTTCAAATGGGATACGAGACATATGGCACTTTAAATAGAGAAAGGTCAAATGTGATTTTGGTTTGTCATTATTTTAGTGCAACAAGTCATGCGGCAGGAAAATATACAGTGCATGATGAGGAGTCTGGTTGGTGGGATGGGCTCATTGGAGCTGGAAAAGCAATTGATACAAATAAGTATTTTGTTATATGTACAGATAATCTTTGTAATGTGCAGGTGAGAAATCCATATGTGATTACAACAGGACCGAAATCGATTAATCCAGAAACTGGAGAAGAATATGCTATGGATTTTCCGGTTTTTACATTTCTTGATGTAGCTCGTATGCAATATGAGTTAATAAAAGGTATGGGAATTTCAAGGTTACACGCTGTAATTGGACCGTCGGCAGGGGGAATGATTGCACAACAATGGGCGGTTCACTATCCACATATGGTAGAGCGGATGATTGGCGTTATTACGAACCCACAAAATCCAATTATTACGTCAGTAAATGTAGCGCAAAATGCGATTGAAGCAATTCAACTGGATCCAAGTTGGAAAGATGGAAAATATGGAGAAGAGCAGCCGATAAAGGGGCTTCATTTAGCAAATAGAATGATGTTTATGAACGCGTTTGATGAGTATTTTTATGAAATGGCATTTCCTCGTAACAGTATAGAGGTAGAACCTT
Organism: Bacillus sp. EB V-12; assembly: GCF_056158125.1. Classification (NCBI taxonomy): domain Bacteria; kingdom Bacillati; phylum Bacillota; class Bacilli; order Caryophanales; family Bacillaceae; genus Bacillus; species Bacillus sp. EB V-12. Next base: position 132,223 of record NZ_JBUXJL010000011.1, read on the forward strand.
ATGAAAAGTTTTCTACACTAACATCATTTGAAAAAGAAATAAATAAAGCGACATATACAAGTATAGAGTTAGTAGATGCAAATTCATGGATGTATACTGCAAAGGCAGTTTTATTGCATGATATTGCACATGGGTTTTCTTCACTAGAAGAATCTCTTTCTAACATAGAAGCGAATGTACTTATGATTCCATGTAAACAAGATTTGCTTCAGCCGTCTCGTTACAACTATAAAATGGTAGATATTTTGCAAAAACAAGGGAAGTATGCGGAAGTGTATGAGATAGAAAGTATAAATGGGCATATGGCGGGAGCATTTGATATTCATTTATTTGAAAAGAAAGTTTATGAATTTTTAAATCGGAAAGTATCTAGTTTTGTTTAGAAGACAAATGATGGGGAAAAGGTGCAATGTTTGTAGTAGGCACCTTTTTTCACATGATTTGTAGACGGAAAATATATGTGGCAATTGCTATACCGAAGAATGCGATACTAAGCAATAGAAATAAGAATGACATTTCTTGGGGTGATTTTATTTTTTTAGTATTTTTCATACTAAGAGTAATAATTGCAGCGATTAAGAAAATGATGCCCATTATGAAAAGGGAAAGTGTCATTTTCATTGGCTCCTTTCATAAGACAAGTATATTGAGGATACAATGCAAGAGTTATGTTTGTAAAGAATAAGTTTTGCGAGAAAATTGAGAAATAGTTTTTCGATTCTTTGCGTTCTTTCTTTTGCGTGCTAAAATTGGTAGAGAATGTTTGTGAAAAAGAAACTAAAGGTTTTATTGTATATAAGGAGGAACTACATATGACAGAAGTTAAAACAATTACTACAGAAGAGGTACAAGAGCGTTTAGAAAATGGAGAAACGTTATTTCTAGTAGACGTAAGAGAAGATGAAGAAGTAGCGGCAGGAAAGATTCCAGAAGCTGTACATATTAAAATGGGCGATATCCCACATAAAGTAGATTTCTTTAATAAAGAGAATGAATATATCTTTATTTGTCGTTCAGGAATGCGCAGTGAAAATGTATGTCATTATTTAAATGAGCAAGGGTTTAAAACAGTGAACATGGTTGGCGGTATGCTTCAATATGAAGGTGAAACGAAATAGTTAATAGTTAAAAACTTGAAACGAGTCTGTTTCAAGTTTTTTTCTTTTGCATACAGTATAAAAAAGGAGGAGGGGGAAATGGGAATTAATTTGCGTAAAGTGAAAATTATTAATAATACAGGCGCTGTTAATGTCGGTGACTGTTATGATATCTCGCCTTTAGCTGTGGCAAAAGTATATGCAGGTGCTGGAGGATCGAGTGCGGCTATTTTTTTAAATGGAAAAAGGCAGCCAGAAGCGGTGATTAGAACATCGGTATTTCTTCCGCCTTTGGCAACAAGTACACGTACGTTAGGTTCATAAAGGAAAGGTAGAGTGTAATTATGCCTGCGCATATAAAAGAATTTGTTATTGTTAATAATACTGGAAATATATTTACCGGTGATAATTTGAGTGATACTTCATTTACTGCTTCGAAATCATATAGTGGTTCGATGGGATGCACTTGGATTGATGTTGTTACAGTAATAGGGACGGAGACAAAGCTTTGTTTACAACCAGGAGATTCTGTCACAACAACATATACAAGAGGCACTCCTGCTGGTACTGTAACAGGAACAAATATGGGGCAAAGTGTAAATGCATCGGGTATAGCACAAGCTGTCCCTAATACAGATAATATGGATTCAATTGCAGGACTCCCTTAAGGCATTAAGGGAGTTTTTATTATTTAAAATAAAAATAGTCTTGGAAATTATTTTTGTAAATAGATTAAGAAGAGGCTTATTTATTATGAAAAAGACGGTTTGTAGGTGGTGAAAGTGTGAAGAATCGTGATAATAATCGGAAGCAAAATTCGTTAAGCTCTAATTTTAGGATTCCACCCGAACTTATTGGGCCTACTTTCCCCCCTGTTCCAACTGGATTTACAGGTATAGGGATTACTGGTCCAACTGGTCCACAAGGCCCAACAGGACCTCAAGGACCAAGAGGATTACAAGGTCCGATGGGGGAGATGGGCCCGACAGGACCTCAAGGTGTGCAAGGGATACAAGGATCAGTTGGGCCAATAGGTGCAACTGGACCAGAAGGACAGCAGGGGCCACAAGGATTGAGAGGACCACAAGGAGAAACTGGAGCGACAGGACCTCAAGGTGTGCAAGGGTTACAAGGTCCGATTGGTCCAACGGGAGCGACTGGGGCACAAGGTATACAGGGGATACAGGGATTACAGGGGCCAATTGGAGCGACGGGACCTGAGGGACCTCAAGGAATTCAAGGCGTCCAAGGGTTACCGGGTGCAACTGGTCCACAAGGAATACAAGGAGCACAAGGGATACAAGGAACACAAGGACCGAGTGGAAATACAGGTGCAACCGGAGCGACTGGAGCAACTGGTCAAGGAATAACAGGACCGACTGGAATAACAGGTCCAACTGGAATAACTGGACCATCTGGAGGACCTCCTGGTCCGACAGGGCCAACTGGTGCGACAGGTCCGGGGGGCGGACCGAGTGGAAGTACAGGTGCGACTGGAGCAACGGGGAGTACTGGGGCTACAGGAAGTACAGGGGTAACAGGAGCAACGGGAACTACAGGTCCGACTGGAAGTACGGGAGCACAGGGCTTGCAAGGAATACAAGGAATTCAAGGGCCAATTGGCCCAACAGGTTCAGAAGGACCGCAGGGGATTCAAGGTATTCCTGGTCCGACGGGAGTAACTGGTGAACAAGGAATTCAAGGAGTTCAAGGTATTCAAGGGATAACGGGAGCAACAGGAGATCAAGGTCCGCAAGGGATACAGGGGGCTATAGGTCCTCAAGGGGCCACAGGAGCAACAGGAGATCAAGGTCCACAAGGAATACAAGGAGTACCAGGGCCATCAGGAGCAACAGGACCACAAGGAGTTCAAGGGATACAAGGTCCAATGGGCGATATAGGACCAACAGGTCCAGAAGGCCCAGAGGGACTTCAGGGCCCGCAAGGAATACAAGGAGTACCGGGGCCAGCTGGAGTAACGGGTCCAGAGGGGCCACAGGGGATACAAGGAATTCAAGGACCGGTAGGAGCAACAGGCTCACAAGGTCCCCAAGGAATTCAGGGAATTCAAGGTGTGCAAGGGATAACGGGAGCAACAGGAGTACAAGGAGCAACTGGAATTCAAGGTATACAAGGAGAAATAGGATCAACGGGTCCAGAGGGTCCCCAAGGAGTGCAAGGTGCTCAAGGGGCGATTGGTCCAACAGGTCCAATGGGCGCACAAGGAGTGCAAGGAATACAAGGGATTCAAGGCCCAACAGGTGCACAAGGAGTGCAAGGTGCTCAAGGAATACAAGGAATTCAAGGTCCGACGGGTGCAACAGGAGATACGGGAGCAACTGGGGCGACAGGAGAAGGCACTACAGGCCCAACAGGAGTAACTGGTCCGACAGGGGTAACAGGACCATCTGGAGGACCAGCAGGACCGACCGGCCCAACGGGGCCATCAGGTCCGGCGGGAGTGACTGGTCCATCTGGTGGACCACCTGGCCCGACAGGAGCAACTGGGGCGACAGGAGTAACAGGGGATACCGGGGCGACGGGCTCAACTGGAGTGACAGGAGCGACAGGAGAAACGGGAGCAACCGGAGTGACGGGTTTACAAGGTCCGCAAGGAATCCAAGGTGTGCAGGGAGAGATAGGTCCGACGGGTCCCCAAGGTGTTCAAGGTCCCCAAGGAATTCAAGGAGTAACGGGGGCCACTGGAGATCAAGGTCCGCAAGGGATTCAAGGCCCACAAGGCGACATAGGTCCAACAGGCCCACAAGGAATTCAAGGCCCACAAGGTTCTCAAGGAATCCAAGGAGCGACAGGGGGAACAGGAGCACAAGGCCCACAGGGAATCCAAGGTCCGCAAGGTGACATAGGTCCGACTGGGCCACAAGGTCCAACTGGAATCCAAGGGATACAAGGAGAGATAGGTCCAACAGGTCCAGAAGGCCCAGAGGGACTTCAGGGCCCGCAAGGAATACAAGGTGTGCCAGGGCCAGTTGGAGCAACGGGTCCTGAGGGTCCTCAAGGGATACAAGGCATTCAAGGAGTGCAAGGAGCAACCGGCCCACAAGGTCCACAAGGAATACAGGGAATACAAGGTGTGCAAGGGATAACGGGAGCAACAGGAGCACAAGGAGCAACTGGAATTCAAGGGATACAAGGGGAAATAGGAGCAACAGGTCCAGAGGGACCCCAAGGAGTGCAAGGTATACAAGGGGCGATTGGTCCAACAGGTCCGATGGGCGCACAAGGAGTGCAAGGTATACAAGGGATTCAAGGAGCAACAGGAGCACAAGGAGTGCAGGGACCACAAGGAATTCAAGGAGTGCAAGGTCCGACGGGAGCAACAGGAGAAACGGGATCAACCGGAGCGACGGGAGAAGGATCAACCGGTCCAACAGGAGTAACCGGTCCAACAGGGGTGACAGGCCCGTCAGGAGGCCCAGCAGGACCGACCGGCCCAACGGGGCCATCAGGTCCGGCAGGAGTGACAGGTCCATCAGGTGGACCACCTGGCCCGACAGGAGCAACAGGTGCGACAGGAGTAACAGGAGATACCGGGGCGACAGGCTCAACTGGAGTGACAGGAGCAACAGGAGCAACGGGAGCAACCGGAGTGACGGGTTTACAGGGTCCACAAGGAATCCAAGGTGTTCAAGGAGAGATAGGTCCAACCGGTCCACAGGGTATTCAAGGTCCACAAGGAATACAAGGAGTAACGGGGGCAACTGGAGCACAAGGTCCCCAAGGAATTCAAGGCCCACAAGGCGACATAGGTCCAACCGGCCCACAAGGAATTCAAGGTCCACAAGGTCCTCAAGGAATCCAAGGAACGACGGGGGCAACCGGAGCACAAGGCCCACAGGGAATCCAAGGTCCGCAAGGAGAGATAGGTCCGACCGGCCCACAAGGCCCACAAGGAATTCAAGGCCCGCAAGGAATTCAAGGTCCAACGGGAGCTACAGGAGCAACCGGAGCGACAGGTCCACAAGGGATTCAAGGTCCACAAGGAATTCAAGGCCCGCAAGGAATTCAAGGTCCAACGGGAGTTACAGGAGCAACCGGAGCGACAGGTCCACAAGGAATTCAAGGTCCACAAGGAATTCAAGGCCCGCAAGGAATTCAAGGTCCAACGGGAGCTACAGGAGCAACCGGAGCGACAGGTCCACAAGGAATTCAAGGCTCGCAAGGAATTCAAGGTCCAACGGGAGCTACAGGAGCAACCGGTTCACAAGGTCCAACTGGAGATACAGGTCCAACCGGAGCTGGAGCCACTGGAGCGACCGGGGCGACTGGAGTTAGTACAACTGCAACGTATGCGTTTGCGAATAATACATCAGGAACCGCTATTTCCGTTTTATTAGGGGGTACGAACGTACCGTTACCGAACAATCAAAATATTGGCCCAGGAATAACCGTTAGTGGTGGAAATACTGTATTTACAGTTGCGAATGCAGGAAACTATTATATAGCCTATACAATTAATTTAACGGCAGGTTTACTTGTAAGTTCTCGTATAACTGTAAATGGCGGTCCGCTTGCGGGAACGATAAATGCCCCGACAGTGGCTACTGGTTCATTTAGTGCAACAATAATCGCTAACTTGCCTGCTGGAGCTGCTGTTAGCTTACAGTTATTTGGAGTAGTTGCAGTAGCTACATTATCTACAGCAACGCCAGGGGCTACCCTAACTATTATTAGATTAAGTTAATAAGCAGAAAACCTTGAAACTTTTATGTTTCAAGGTTTTTTTATCTTTGTATTTGTAAGTAAACCTCGTTAACCAGGGGAGTGGCTCCCCTCTAATTATTTAAAGTTTCACTTTATTCTCTTGAGCAAAAACATCGCAGTTCGAAAATATATTATAATAGAATGAAAAGAAAGAAATTTGGCAGAAAGGGAGGGTGGCGATGCAGGAGATGGTTAAAGATTTTTTTGGACGCCCACTTCAAGATTTACGTATATCTGTCATTGATCGTTGCAATTTTAGATGTACATATTGTATGCCAGCGGAAATATTTGGGCCAGATTATGCTTTTTTGAAAGATGAGTTTTTACTAACCTTTGATGAAATTGAGCGTTTGGCAAAATTATTTGTTAACATCGGTGTACGAAAAATTAGAATTACTGGCGGTGAGCCACTACTTCGTAAAGATTTAACAAAACTTATTGCACGTCTTGTGAAAATTGATGGGCTAATAGATATAGGGTTAACGACAAATGCTGTACATTTAACGAAACAAGCGAAGGCATTAAAAGAAGCTGGATTACATAGAGTGAATGTTAGTTTAGATGCAATAGATGACGACATATTTAAGAATATTAATGGTCGAAATATTAATACAAAACCGGTAATTAAGGGAATTATAGCAGCTAAAGAGGCGGGGCTGGAAGTAAAGGTAAATATGGTTGTAAAAAAAGGGATGAACGATTATCAAGTACTTCCGATGGCTGCGTATTTTAAAGAGCAAGGAATCACGCTTCGGTTTATTGAGTTTATGGATGTTGGTAGTACAAATGGGTGGAATTTTGATCAAGTCGTTACAAAACGAGAATTGATTGAGATGATTCATAAGATGTATCCACTTGAGCCAGCCGAAGCGCATTACTTTGGTGAAGTTGCGAAGCGATATCGGTACGTTGGAACAAATGTTGAAGTTGGTTTTATTACATCTGTTTCTGAGTCATTTTGTGTCTCTTGTACGAGGGCGAGAATTTCGGCAGATGGAAAGTTTTATACGTGCTTATTTGCGACAGAGGGTTTGGATGTAAGAGAACTTCTTAGAGGAAATCTTTCGGATGAGGAGTTATTAAGTGTTATACAAGATGTATGGATGAATAGAAAAGATAGGTATTCGGATGAACGAACAGAAGAAAGTGCAAAAAATCGTCCGAAAATCGAAATGTCTTATATAGGAGGATAAGAAAGGGGGCTATCGCATGCAGGAGCGATATTCAAGACAAATATTATTTTCTGGTGTTGGAGAAGAAGGACAGAGAAAAATAAGAGAGAAGCATGTGCTTATTATTGGTGCTGGTGCTCTCGGTGCGGCAAATGCAGAAGCGATTGTTAGAGCAGGTGTTGGAAAAGTAACGATTGCTGACCGTGATTATGTAGAATGGAGTAATTTACAAAGACAACAACTATATACAGAAGAAGATGCAAAGCAGTATAAACCGAAGGCGGTAGCGGCAGCAGAGCATTTAAGAGCGATTAATTCTGAGGTGGAAATAACTCCTGTTGTGACGGATGTAACGGTGCAAGAAATGGAAGAATTAGTGAATGATGTAGATTTAATATTAGATGCGACAGATAATTTTGAAACGCGTCTTCTTATTAATGATATTTCACAAAAGTATAATATTCCGTGGATATATGGTGGGTGTGTCGGAAGCTACGGAGTAACGTATACAATTTTACCAGGGAAAACACCGTGTTTTCGCTGTTTAATGGAGCATCCAGCGAGCGGTGCAACATGTGACACAGCTGGTATTATACAACCGGCAGTACAATTAGTAGTTGCGCATCAAATTACGGAAGCGCTGAAAATATTAGTAGAAGACTTTGGTGCGCTTCGTGAAACGATGTTATCGTTTGATCTTTGGAATAATCAACAGATGGCATTTAAAGTGAATAGGCAGAAAAAAGATACTTGTTTATCTTGCGGAAGGTTACGTACATATCCGAGTTTAACATTTGAAGGACAAACGAAAACAGAAGTGTTATGTGGGCGGAATACAGTACAAATTCGCCCGGGTGTGCGGAAGAATTTTAATTTAGAAGAAATTAAAAAACGCTTACAAAGAAGCGTAGAGATAAAGGCGACACCTTATTTATTATCATTTCCGGTAGAAGAATATCGTTTTGTTTTATTTACAGATGGCAGGGCGTTCATTCATGGGACGAATGATATGAATGTAGCGAAAAGTTTATATGCAAGATATATAGGTTGAACCTAAAGGAAACCCTTTAGGCTCAACGGAGAGAGGATTATGAATTTCTCGTATAATCTCCACTTTTTCCACCTGTTTTTTCAAGTAAGTACGTTTCGCCGATAATCATACCTTTATCGACAGCTTTACACATATCATACACAGTAAGAGCGGTAGCGGAAGCAGCTGTTAAAGCTTCCATTTCAACACCGGTGCTACCTTCTGTTTTAACTTTTACTTCAATGAGTAAACGATATTGTTCTTCTGATTGTTTCCAATCGAAAGAAACGTCAACACCTTTTAATAATAAAGGATGGCACATTGGGATAATATCAGAAGTACGTTTCGCGGCCATAATGCCTGCGATTTGCGCAACTGCTAATACGTCACCTTTCCCAATTTCATTGTGAGAGATTTTATCGTAAATTTCTTTCGTAACGACAATGCTAGAGCACGCAATTGCTGTTCGAACGGTTGCTTTTTTGTCGCTTATATCAACCATTTTTGCGCGTCCTTGGTCATTGAAATGTGTAAATGAAGACATGGAATTCCTCCTTGAAGTAATTTCTATTGAATATATAAAGTTTAATCGAGATAAAAAAAATTGCAAATATGAGGTGAGAAACGATGGTAGAAAAACGAATTCCAATTCAAGTTGCTAAGGCAGTAGAACGGGTAATGAAATATGCGAAGCATGGTGAAGTAGAAGAAATTTCTATTACGGAAAGTTACGGGAGAATTCTCGGGGAAGATGTTGTCTCAGATCATGACGTTCCTCATTTTGATCGTTCCCCTTACGATGGTTTCGCCATTCGAGCAGAAGATACGAAAGAAGCAACTCAAGAGAATCCAGTTGAATTTGAAGTAATAGGAGAAATCGGGGCGGGTTCCGTTTTTTTAGAGGAAGTAGGAGCTTTTGAAGCAATTCGCATTATGACAGGAGCAGCTATTCCAGAAGATTGCAATGCAGTCGTAATGCTAGAGCTGACAGAAGGGTTTGAGAAGAACGGGAAAACATATATGAAGTTAAAACGCCCTTTTAATAACGGTGACAATGTGTCGTTTAAAGGAGAAGATATAAAACAAAATCAAGTTCTCGTTAAGAAAGGTGTTGCAATTAATCCAGGTGTTGCGGCCTTACTAGCAACGTTTGGATATAGCACGGTGAAAGTTGTAAAACAGCCTGTTGTCGGTATTGTAACGACAGGAAGTGAATTATTAGAAGTACATGAGCCGTTAGAACCGGGGAAAATTAGAAATAGTAACTCGTATATGATCGCAGCTCAAATTATGAAAGCTGGCGGGAAAGTTCGTTATTATGGTCAACTCGCGGATGAGTTAGATGCATGTTTTACAGCTGTTCAATCAGCGATCGATGAGGTCGATATTTTAATTACAACAGGCGGTGTATCAGTAGGAGATTATGACTACTTACCAGCTATTTATGAAAGATTACAGGCAAATGTACTCTTTAATAAGATAGCCATGAGGCCCGGAAGTGTAACGACAGTAGCTGAAGTTGATGGAAAGTTACTCTTTGGTTTATCAGGAAATCCGTCTGCTTGTTATGTAGGCTTTGAATTATTTGTGCATCCAATTATAAAAACGTATTTGTATGCGAAGGAACCTCACGTATATAGAGCGGATGCTATTTTACAAAAAGATTTTCCGAAGCCAAATCCATTTACTCGTTTCGTAAGAGCGAACGTAACAATTGTGGATGGGGCGTTACAAGCGATGCCGGTTGGTTTAGATAAATCGAGTGCGGTATCTTCACTTGCAGATGCGAATGCTTTTATCGTGTTACCCGGAGGAACGAGAGGATTTGAGACCGGAATGAAAGTATCCGTATTATTGTTAGAGCACTCTGAGGGATGTGAGTGGCCATGGGCGAAGCCCCTTCAATCTTACAAATAGTAGGGTATCAAAATAGCGGAAAAACGACACTTGTAGAGAAAATTGTGCATGCATTAGCCGAAAGCGAAATGAAAGTTGCTACAATTAAACATCACGGGCACGGAGGTTTTCCAGAAGTAGCGCAAAAAGATAGCGAAAGACACCGTAAAGCTGGTGCTGTCGTAAGTAGTGTAGAAGGTGCTGGATTACTTTCACTTTCTTCACTAAGAAAGAAATGGTCCTTGCAAGAAATTATTCGCTTATATGAGTTTTTTAAAGTGGATACAATTTTAATAGAGGGCTATAAAAAAGAGAACTACCCGAAAGTAGTGTTACTTCGTTCTGCGGAAGATGCTGAGCTTTTACATAAAGTAGAAAATATAGTGGCGGTTATTACGTGGTATGATGTCCCAGTAAATATACGAGAAGAATATAAAGTATTTCATATAACAGAAGAAGAGTTGTACATAGACTGGTTTTTACAAACGGTTAGGAGTGCGAAATGACAAATACATATTATGAAGTAATTGATACAGAAATCTCGATTGAAGAGGTAACGAAGAAAGTAATTCGACGTGAATGCGGTGCTGTTACAACATTTATTGGAACGGTTAGAGAGTTTACGAAAGGGCGTCGTACATTATACTTAGAATATGTCGCTTATAAAACGATGGCAGAAAAGATGCTAGAGAAAATCGGCCTGGAAGTGAAAGAGAAATGGCCGGGTACATATGTTGCGATTACACATCGCATCGGTACGTTGCAAATTTCTGATATAGCGGTTGTTGTTGCTGTTTCAACACCACACCGTAAAGCGGCTTATGAAGCGAACGAATATATTATGGAACGCATAAAACAAATTGTTCCGATTTGGAAAAAGGAGTTTTGGGAAGATGGTGACTCATGGATTGGTGATCAATTAGAAAAAACACCATATCCGGCGGGAGAGCCTGGGAAGGAGCTATAAGTATGATTCGAGTATTGTTATTTGCGCACTTGCAAGAAGAAGCAGGGACAAGTGAATTACAAATAGAGAAAGAAAATATTACGGTTGCACAGTTAAAAGATGTTGTTGCGAACGAATATAATGTACCAGTTTCAGAGCCAATTATGGTTGCGATTAATGAAGAATATGCAAATGAAGATGACAAGGTCCAATCTGGTGATGTTGTTGCACTAATCCCACCAGTGAGCGGTGGTTAATATTGGATTCATTAAAACGACTTTCCTATATAGGGAAAGTCGTTTTTTTATGGCAGTTTTGAGAACACTAATCTATAGAACAAGGAGGGAATTATGAAAAAAATATGTGTAGTTATGACAATGCTATGTGCGTCTTTTTTCTCTTCTCCAAGTGATTCTTTCGCGAAAGAATCAAGAGAACAGCTTTTAGAGAGTGCATTATCAAATAGGTACTATTCAGTTATTAGACAAGTGACAGAAGATCAATATGAATGTGCTTCAGTCATAAATATAAAGCGTCTCGGCAAGAAAGATGAATTTGTTCCTAGGTATGAAGTGAAGCTACAATTTCTTACATTTCAAGGAGCGCATAATCCCCCGAACGATAAAGTTACGCTTACTTTGGAAGACCATTTAGATCACGTAAAGATAAAGAAAGTGGAGCGAGAAAAGAATGTTTCTGACGCTATTGCAGAAAAAGTTTGTGAACAGGAAAAAGAAAAAATAAAAGCTCACTCTAATGACTTAGAGTGATAACCTATGCATTTAGTAAAGAAAGGTAATGAGTGATGGATATATTTTTAGCGATTTTACCAGCTATATTTTGGGGAAGTATTGTGCTATTTAATGTAAAACTGGGCGGGGGACCGTATAGTCAAACGCTCGGAACAACGTTTGGAGCACTTATTTTCTCAATTGTTGTTTATATTTTTATGAAGCCAGTATTAACACCTACCGTTATCGGAGTTGGAGTTGTGTCAGGTTTATTTTGGGCGCTTGGTCAGGCAAATCAATTGAAAAGTATTGATTTAATGGGTGTTTCGAGGACGATGCCAATTTCAACAGGACTTCAATTAGTCGCGACGACTTTATTTGGCGTTATCGTATTTCATGAATGGTCCACGACAATATCGGTCGTCCTTGGGATTTTAGCGCTCGTTTGTATTATTATCGGTGTTATTTTAACATCGCTTCAAAGTGAAGAAGAAAAGAATGCAGAGCAAGCAGCAAACTTTAAAAGAGGTATCGTAATTTTATTAATTTCAACAGTCGGCTATTTAGTTTACGTAGTAGTGATTAGACTATTTAACGTAGATGGTTGGTCAGCTTTGTTGCCACAAGCAGTTGGTATGGTGTTAGGTGGGATTTTGCTTACCTTTAAACATCATCCATTTAATAAATATGCAATTCGAAATATTATTCCAGGATTAATTTGGGCAGCTGGAAATATGTTTTTATTCATTTCGCAGCCGCGTGTTGGAGTAGCAACAAGTTTCTCGCTATCGCAAATGGGAATTATTATTTCCACGCTTGGTGGGATCCTTATATTAGGTGAAAAGAAAACGAAACGTCAATTAACGGGTATCGTTGTCGGTATTGTTTTTATTATCGCAGCCGGAATTATGTTAGGTATAGCCAAAAGTTAAAGGAGGTATGGAAATGTATAGTGATTTAGCAGGGAAAGTTGTCGTTATTACAGGATCAGCAACTGGTCTTGGAAGAGCGATGGGAGTGAGGTTTGCTAAGGAAAAAGCGAAAGTGGTTATTAATTATCGCTCACGAGAATCAGAAGCGAATGATGTGTTAGAAGAAATTAAAAAGGTAGGCGGCGAAGCGATTGCTGTAAAAGGTGATGTAACCGTCGAATCGGATATTGTGAATCTCATTCAATCTGCTGTGAAAGAGTTTGGTACGCTTGACGTTATGATTAATAATGCAGGGATAGAAAACGCGGTACCGTCGCATGAAATGCCGCTTGAAGATTGGAATAGGGTAATTAATACAAATTTAACAGGTGCTTTTTTAGGAAGTCGTGAAGCGATTAAATATTTTGTAGAACATGATATTAAAGGGTCAGTCATTAATATGTCTAGTGTTCATGAGAAAATTCCGTGGCCACTATTTGTGCACTATGCAGCAAGTAAGGGTGGCATTAAACTGATGACAGAAACGTTAGCGCTAGAGTATGCGCCAAAAGGTATTCGAGTAAATAATATAGGACCAGGTGCAATTAATACGCCAATCAATGCAGAAAAGTTTGCTGATCCTAAAAAACGTGCTGACGTAGAAAGTATGATACCTATGGGCTACATTGGAAAACCTGAAGAAATCGCAGCAGTAGCAACTTGGCTTGCTTCATCAGAGGCGAGTTACGTAACCGGAATTACGCTATTTGCAGATGGTGGAATGACGTTATATCCATCGTTTCAAGCTGGGCGTGGGTAATATAAAAGGACGAAGAGATAAAACTCTTCGTCCTTTTTTTACAAAAAAAAATAGCGGCCAGCTATTTTAAATTTAGTGATTAATTGTATCTTGAAGAAATTCTGTTGCTTGATGTTCAGAAACATTTTGTACGAGTGCAACTTCACTGATCATCATTTTTCGGGCGTTATCTAGCATTTGTTTTTCACTCGCATTTAAAGTTCTCTCTTTATTGCGGCGAAGTAAATCCCGAACAACTTCTGCGCTATCTTGTAAATTGCCGTTTTTCATTTTTTCCATATTCATTGTATATCTTTGTTTCCATGAGAGTGATGTGTCTGACTCCCCGTTTTGAAATTCAAGAAGTATATCATCTAACGTACCTCGATCAACGATATAACGAATACCTGATTTTTTTAATTGATCCATCGGAAGCATTACTTGCATATCTTTACTAATGATGCGTATCACACAATATTGACGTGAAGTACCTAATATTTCTTTCTCTTCAATTGCTTCGATGATTCCTGCACCGTGCATTGGATAAACGATTTTATCACCAATTTGAAACAAATCATCCACCTCCATATGTGGTAACCACTTTTAATGATAACATACGTATGTAAAAATGTCAAATTTTATATAATAACATAATATTTATATTCGAGTCAATAAGATAAAGTGCTTTTTTTGTATTTTTTCGGGTTTTATTTATAGTGATTTTTTTAGAAAAATAGTACAGGTGAAGAAAGAAGGCATATCCACTTATTTTTAAGCATAAAATGTAAAAGCGCTAATACAATATACCTAAATCCGTTCTTTGCAAAGGAGGGAGAGAAGGTGGGGCGCACAATAAAAATTGATATTACAAATAAAGTTGTAGCTAAATTTAGACCAAATTATTTGGAATTATATACGAGTAAATTTATGATAGGTAAGTTTTATGTCTATACTGAAGATAAAAAATATGTGTTAGAAGACGGATATATATATGAGAATGGAAAGTTTTATCGCATCATAGATACGCACCGTGGCAATAATCAAGCGGCGGAGGGCTGCGATCTAGGATGGTGTTAACATGATTCGTGTGAAAGTTTTTGATGAAAGTCACGAAAAAGACTTAGAAGACGCTGTGAATGTGTTTTTGAAAAAGATTGATGATAGCAACTTTGTAGATATTAAGTATCAAGTTGGTGTTTCTATTAACGACGATGAAAACCAAATTTATTGTTTTTCAGCAATGATTGTTTATAAAGCATAAAAAAGAGCTGGCTCACCCAGCTCTTTTTTATGTTTCATGTTGGGACAACATGTGTCGGTAATACGTTCATAATAGATTGGGTTGTGCCTAATTTCTTTGTCGTTAAAAGAGGCTCCCCTGTTTCATGGTTTTGGGCATCTTTACACATACCAAGGTGATAACGATCACCTAAAAATGGATCAATATAAAAACCGTTTTTGAATACTTTATCATTTGGATGTTTTTCATGATGAATATCAGAGCAGTTAATGCAATAGAACATCGCTTTCATCCCCTTTTTATTTTTGTTTGAAAAAAGTGAGTCGGTAGTCATTTCGCTCCTGAGGAAATGTTGAGGAGAAGAGAAATAACTACCTACTCAAATGGTGGGCATATTCCTTCTGACTTTGTCATATCTCGCGTATTGTCCCTTGAGGGAAGGAGGAGAGACGAAGTACGCATGATATAAGTAAGGCGCTTCTTTCAATATGAATGATGGAGTTTCATGTTGAGAGAAGTTTTTATTTTGTATTGTCTTTGTGAGTATATTATGAGGAAATGCTAAGAGGGTGTTTGTCCTGTTGAAAAAATGTTGAGAATTTCTCAACAGTAAAAGGATTAGCGTTGACATGAAACTAAAAGGTGTTATATTATCAAAGTATAACCAAAAGGTGTTATGTTATAACGCCGAGTAAAGGAGAATGAAAATGGAACAACAAAATACATTAAATGATATTAAACAAACAATCGTTTTTAACGCGTCTATTCAAAAGGTATGGAGTGTAGTATCAACTGCAGAAGGGATTGCGTCATGGTTTATGCCAAATGATTTTGTATTAGAGGTAGGACATGAATTTCATGTGCAATCACCATTTGGGCCATCACCATGTAAAGTATTAGAAATTGATGAACCAAACCATTTATCTTTCTCATGGGATACAGATGGCTGGGTTGTTTCATTTGATTTGAAAGACTTAGGAGATAACAAAACAGAATTTACGTTAATTCACGGCGGCTGGAAACATCCTGATGAAATTCTTCCGAAAGCAAATGCGAAGAGCTCTATTATTCGCGATAGAATGAGCGGTGGTTGGGTAGCGATTGTAAATGAAAAACTGAAAAAGGTTGTCGAAGGCTAAGTGTCCTCGTCAGCAGCGAAATATGATGTATTTCAAGCAATTGCTGATCCAACCCGCCGAGAAGTAATACGGTTATTAAGTGACAAAGAGTTACCGATTTCCAAAATAACGGATCATTTTCCGATGAGTCGTACTGCGGTTGTAAAGCACCTTCATATTCTTTCAGAAGCGAATTTAGTAAGTGGAAGAAAAAGCGGAAGAGAGAAGATATATCGTTTGCATCCAGAACCATTAGAAGAATTACAACAATGGCTCTCGTATTATGAACGTTTTTGGGATAATAAATTATCCATGCTGAAACATATTGTGGAGAATGAAAAATAAAAAAGGATGACCAAAATGGTCATCCTTTTTATTGTTGCTCACTTGTTTGTGTAGCTGGCTTTAATAAGAGCCAAGCGATAATTAATGTAAATACTGCTAATACGAAAGTGCTCATATAAATGACGTGTACGCTTGATGCTAATGCAGATTGCGATTCGGTTACTACGTTTGCTGTAGTACCGCCATGTCCACCAGATACAAGATCAAGATTTTTAATACCACGTGCGTGAATCATCGTATTGAAGATTGTACCGAATATTGCAGCACCTAACGTTTGACTAAATGTATTAATAAATGTGTTTAAACCAACAGCTGTTCCGCGTGTATGAGCTGGTACGGCTGCTTGAATTGTTACCATGTAAATCGGTGTCACAAGCCCCATGCCTAAGCCGAATAATCCGACTGCTACATAAATAAGGAACGATGGTGAATTTGTTGATAGTGTAAATAATAAGAACGTAGCGACTGATAAAATGCTAGCTCCAAGTAAAATGATTTGTTTCGTTTTTAATTTGCCTACTAAGTTACCAGAGAAAATAGCGCCAAATGTCCACATAACAGGAATTGGCATTAAAATAAGTCCAGCTTCTGTAGCGTTTTTCCCTAATACACCTTGGCTCCAAATTGGAAGGTACATTGTAATACTAATAATCATTGCGCCAGCAATAAGAGTTAATATATTTATCGTAGATAATGTACGGTTAGAGAAAAGTGATAGCGGAATTAATGGTTCCGGAGATTTCTTCTCGATGAATAAGAAAATAATAAATGAAATAGCGGCAAAGATTAATAGGCCGATAATTGTCATGTCTCCCCAGTTTTGCTTACTGCTACCTGTTAATAATGCATATAGTAGAGCGATTGTACTTAATGAGAAGACTGTTGCACCAAGATAATCGATATGATGCTTAGCAGGTTTAATAGATTCTTTGTAGTAAATTGCAATCATTAAGCAAGCGATAATTCCGAATGGAACGTTTAGGAAGAAAATATAGCGCCAAGAAAGGGAATCAACTAAAAATCCACCTACTAACGGTCCGATAACACCGGATACACCCCAAACGGCACTCATCCAACCTTGTGCTTTCGCGCGGTCTTTCGCTTCGCTATATAAGTCTCCAATAATCGTCATTGTGATTGGCATAACAGCACCAGCACCGATACCTTGAAGCGCGCGGAAGAAGATTAATTGTTCCATCGATGTAACGACTCCGCAAAGTGCAGAACCGACTAAAAAGATTGTAGCTCCGATCAGTAAAACTTTTTTACGGCCAAATAAATCAGCGAGCTTTCCGTATATTGTAGTCGAAACAGCTGTTGCAAGCATATAAATTGCATATACCCAACTAACAAGTTCGACGCCTGACAAATCACTCGTTATACGAGGGATTGCTGTACTAACAATCGTTCCTTCTACCGCAGAAAGAAACGTCATTAACATTAAAGACATCATGACTTTTTTTCTCATTTGTTTTTCCCCTTACCCTTTTTTAAATATTCAACAATATAAAATATAAAGGTACTAAGGTATATAAAGCAACAAAAAAGCAATGGGAAGTTAAGTGGAGCCTATATTTGTCGTTTCTTGTCGGTAAGTCGATATATTTGGGAAATCGCCGATATAAGTTGCAGAATCGCTCATATAATTTCATGTACCTATAAAAAAAGAAACAGGAATCCCTGTTTCTTTTTTTTAATACTGCATTTTCGCGTTTTCTCCAGCTGTCGTTCCGGCAATTCTACCAGTAACAAGGGCTGATGTAATATTATAGCCACCAGTATAACCATGAATATCAAGAACTTCTCCGCAGAAATATAAGCCGTTCGTAAATTTAGAAGACATTTCTTTCGGATTAATTTCTTTCACGGATACACCGCCGCCAGTAACGAATGCTTTTTCAATTGACTGCGTACCATTTACATTCACAGTAAACTCTTTAAAGTCTTTCACAAGTGCACGAATCTTTTCGTGAGAAACTTGTCCAGCTTGTTCGCTGCCGTCAATTTCATTTTTTTCTAATAAGAATAGGAAGTAACGTTCAGGAACATAACCTTTTAAAACGTTTTTAATTCCTTTTTTTGGATCTTCTTTCATTTGTTTCAGCATGCGCTGAAACAGTTGCTCACTATTTTCCTCTGGCAATGCATCAATACTCATTTGTATTGTATTCGTTTTAAACTTTTTCAGTGCTTTCACGACGAATTGGCTACAGCGAAGAGCAGCAGGTCCAGATAGGCCGAAATGAGTGAAGAGCATGTCCATTTTGTGAGAAATGATAGCTTTTCCTTTCGGGTTTAATACACTTAAGTTTATATCACGTAAAGCAAGACCTTGTAATGAGCGGTCACGTATAAACGGCTCGTTTGAAAGGATAGGTACTTCTGTTGGGAATAATTCTGTGATTGTATGACCCGCTTTTTCAGCCCAAGCATATCCGTCTCCAGTAGATCCAGTTTGAGGAACTGATTTTCCGCCAACAGCGATAACGACGTGATTTGTTTCTAACACTTCGCCTGTTTGCAGTATAACTGCTTTTGTTTGACCATTTTCATATTCAATCGTTTCAACAGGCGTATTTGTACGAATTTTTACACCTAAGTCTTTTAATCGTGTTAAAAGTGCGTCTACAACAGATTGTGCTTTGTTTGACACAGGGAACATGCGACCGTGGTCTTCTTCTTTCAATTTAACACCGAGATTTTCGAAGAATGTAATAATATCTTCATTATTAAAAATAGAAAAAGCGCTGTATAAGAAGCGACCGTTTCCTGGTATATGTTTAACAATTTCATCAAGTGGTAGACGGTTCGTTACGTTACAGCGTCCGCCACCAGAAATTGCAAGTTTACGCCCAAGTTTATTTCCTTTATCAAGAAGTAAGACATTTGCGCCTTCTTCTGCAGCACCAATTGCAGCCATTAGCCCAGAAGGACCGCCGCCGATGACAATAACATCATAATGCATAATATATCGACCTCATTTTCTACATTTCCTGCCTAAAAGAATAGCATGTTTTCCCTTAAAAGAAAAATAGAGTGAAGTACTGCTTAATGAGAGAATTGTGGTACAATACAAAAGTTAGAGTTCAGCACTATCCTGCCATTTGTAGGCGATAAGACTAAAACCTCAAGATTTAGGAGAAGTAAATAGGGAGTCTGTTAGCCTGTAAATGCTCGAATGGTTCAACTAATAAGGAGTAGGAGAGAAGTCTCCAACTAATTATAGTTTCACTTTATGTAGATGTAGGAGGATTTTTGTATGTCCGATTCGAAATTTCTGCGCGGAACGCTTATTGTTACGCTAGGGACATTTTTAGTAAAGTTCTTAGGCATGATTTACGTCTTTCCGTTTCATGCATTAGTAGGAACAGAAGGCGGAACGCTCTATACATATGGATACATTCCATATACGATCTTTTTAAGTATCGCAACGGCAGGTGTGCCACTTGCTGTTTCAAAATTTGTTTCCAAATATAATGCGCTTGGCGATTATAAAACGAGCCGGAGAATGTTCCGCTCGGGAATGGTTATGATGATAGTAACAGGAGTTCTTTCGTTCCTAGTACTGTACATGACGGCGCCATTGTTTGCAGAAGCGATGCTTGGTAAACAAAGTATACACAATAATGTAGGAGAAGTTACGACGATCATTCGTCTTGTAAGTTTCGCGCTTATTGTTGTACCAGCAGCGAGTTTAATTCGTGGTTATTTCCAAGGTCACCAGTCTATGGGACCAACTACCGTTTCACAAATTATTGAACAAATTATTCGTATCGTCTTTTTATTAGCAGGTAGTTTTATCGTTATTAAAGTACTTGGCGGTACAGTTGCAACAGCAGTTGGAGTAGCGACATTTGCTGCGTTCGTTTCAGCGGTTGGAGCACTCGGTGTGTTAATTTGGTACTGGCTAAAACGTAAAAAATATTTGGATCAATATTTAATTGAACAAACTGTACCAGAATCAACAGTAAGCACCGTTCAATTGTTTAAAGAGTTATTTGCATATGCGATTCCTTACGTTGTAATTGGGTTAACAATTCCTTTATATCAACAAATTGATACATTGACATTTAACTCAATTATGCAGGCGATTGGTCAAGGTGATATCGCAGAGCGAGCTCTCGGCATTTTCACAATGTGGACGCATAAGTTAATTATGATTCCTGTATCACTTGCAACAGCGTTTAGTTTAACGCTTGTACCAGCAATTACAAAATCATTTACTGAAAAACAATACCGCTATTTGAAATTACAAATTACACAAACATTCCAGGCAAATATGTTTTTAACATTGCCAGCAGTTGTCGGTATTTCTTCACTTGCATATCCAATTTATACTGCGTTTTACGATTCAGATCCACTAGGTGGACAAGTATTAATGTGGTATGCACCAGTTGCGTTGTTATTCGCTTTATTTACAGTAACAGCGGCAATCCTGCAAGGTATTAACCAGCAGAAGCATGCGATTATTGCGCTTATAATGGGCGTTATTTTGAAATTTGTATGTAACGTAATCTTTATTCGTTATTTCGGTACAGTAGGAGCAATTCTAGCGACAGCAGTTGGTTTCTTAGCTTCTGTTTGGTACACAAATCAACAAATTAAAAAATACGCACACTATTCATTCGGTGTTGTATATAAAAGAACATTCCAAATTGCAGTACTGACACTTATAATGGTCGTTGCTGTAAAACTATCACAATGGATTCTATCCTTCATGATTTCGCCTGATGGCCGTATTGGTGCTCTTATAACAGTTGCGATTTGTGCAGGTATTGGCGGTCTTGTTTACGGATTGTTAGCAATTCGCACAGGAGTACTTGAAAGAGTATTTGGTGGAGAAGCATTAGATAAAATTCAACGTAAACTTGGTAGTAGATTTAAAATAAAGTTGAAATCAAGAGGGGCGTAATTACGTCCCCTTTTCTATGATAAATAAAGAAGGTGAAAAACGTGAGATTAGATAAATTATTAGCAAATATGGGATATGGAAGTAGAAAAGAAGTAAAGAAATTATTGAAAGATGGCGTTGTGAAAATTGATGGAACGCCAGTAAAAGATGCGAAAGTTCATGTAAATGTAGAAGAGCAAGAAGTTATGATTCACGGTGAAGTTGTGGAATACAAAGAATTTGTTTACTTAATGATGCATAAACCACAAGGTGTTATTTCAGCGACGGAAGATGATAATCATGAAACAGTAATAGATTTATTAGAATTAGAAGATGCAATCTTTGATCCGTTCCCAGTTGGACGACTTGATATCGATACGGAAGGCTTCCTATTGATAACAAATGATGGGAAGTTATCACATCAATTATTATCTCCGAAAAAGCATGTGCCGAAAAAATATTATGCACACGTTGCAGGAGTAGTAACAGAAGAGGATGTAAAAGAATTTGCTAAAGGTGTTATTTTAGACGATGGCTATGAAACAAAGCCAGGTGCACTTACAATATTGAAAAGCGATGATATTTCTGAAATTGAGCTTGTGATTACGGAAGGGAAATTCCATCAAGTGAAGCGTATGTTTGAAGCGGTAGGAAAAAAAGTAGTCTACCTAAAGAGAACAGAGATGGGTCCGTTAGTATTAGATGAAGAACTAGAACTTGGACAATACCGAGAGCTAACAGATGAAGAAGTAGAAATGTTAAAAACATATCAAGTAGATACTGAAAAGTAGTACCTACCTTTATAGGCGCAGAAAAGACCCCTTTCTAATTATTAGAAAGGGGTATGTATTTATTTACCATACAATTATTTTTCGTTATGAGGTCATTCTCACTTTCTTTCCTGTTGTTGTCCACTTACCGCGGCAAGGGCTATACACGAGTTCATTAAACTGCAACACATTTAGATCACGTTGTATCGTTCGCGGTGTGATCCCGAACTCATCTACAAGGTCTTTCGTCGTTACCGTTCCGTTTTCATTGATGTACATATAAATTGATTTAATGCGTGTTAGCATACGAGTAGTTGTAGGTTTCAAGAGAAAACCACTCCTCTACTAGTTTTTTTGACCCCATTCAGGAAAGAAGGTCGTTACTACCATTGTACTCTACATGATAAAATTCATGCTTTAATCTACTTAAATTTTACAGAAATTTAACAAATATTCATATAGAAAAATATTGGTAGTTGACATTGTATATATGGTCAGTCAACTAACACATAAAATTCTACGTAAAACGCCAAATTCCTGCAAATTTTTTTGAAAAAACAAAAGAAAAACTAATAAGAAATATCTGAAATATTACAATTGTTCGGTATTTAGTTTTCGTGTATGGCATAAGAGATTTCGGTTTGTTATGATGAAAGAAACAATATAGTGAAGGATGGATGCGTGATGTCAGCAATTAATTGGACAGAAGAAGTTGCGAAACGAAAAGATGATTTAATTCGTGATACACAACAATTTTTACAAATTAAAAGTGTATGGGAAGAAGAATCTGCGAAAGAGGGCGCACCATTCGGTGAAGGTGTAGAAAAAGCTTTATCTTTCATGTTACATAAAGGAGAAACTGAAGGTTTTACTTCTAAAAATTTAGAAGGATATGCAGGTCATCTTGAAATGGGGCAAGGAGAAGAATTAGTAGGTATTCTCTGTCACGTTGACGTTGTACCAGAAGGAGATGGCTGGACGACTCCTGCATATAGTGCAGATATTCGCGACGGAAAGATTTTTGCACGTGGTGCAATTGACGATAAAGGCCCAACGATGGCAGCATATTATGCGATGAAAATTGTGAAAGAATTAGGCTTACCTCTTTCCAAACGTGTTCGTATGATTATAGGAACAGATGAGGAAAGCAATTGGAAATGTGTAGATCACTACTTTAAAAACGAAGAAATGCCAACAATCGGTTTTGCGCCAGACGCGGATTTTCCAATTATTAATGCAGAAAAAGGAATTTCTGATATACAAGTTGTGCAAAATGGTAGTGAAGAGAAAAAAGGTACATATGAACTTGTTTCATTTGATTCAGGGCGCCGTTTAAATATGGTTCCTGATTTTGCAGAAGCGGTTATTACAGGAGAAGATGTAAATGCACTTACAGTAGCATATGAAGAGTATTTACAAACTGCTAAAAAAATAGGGAAATCGACTATAGAAGGAAATACAGTGACGTTGCAAATAGAAGGAATTTCAGCGCATGGATCTACTCCTGAAAAAGGAGAAAATGCAGGTTTATTATTAGCAAACTTCTTAACTACAGTTTCACTTGATGGAAAAGCAACTGCATTTGCGACATTTGCAACAGAAACATTTACTGGTGATATTTTTGGTGAAAAAGCTACTATTGCTTATAAAGATGAAATTAGCGGTCCGTTAACAGTGAATGTCGGTCGCATTTCTTATACGAAAGAAAACGGTGGTAACTTAGGGCTAAACGTACGTTACCCAGTTACAACTAACTTTGAAGAAACAATTGTGAAGTTGAAAGCATATATTGGTACGCATGGTTTTGAAGTGGCTGACTATTCTAATTCTCGCCCGCATCACGTCGATAAAGATCACGTATTAATCCGTACGTTACAACGTGTGTATGAAGAACAAACAGGTGAAAAAGCAGAACTATTAGCAATCGGCGGCGGTACTTATGCTCGTTCATTAAAAGCTGGTGTGGCATTTGGCCCGCTATTCCCTGGAAAAGAAGAACTTGCGCATCAAAAAGATGAGTATATCGAAATTGAAGACTTATTAAAAGCAACAGCAATTTACGCGCAAGCAATTCATGAATTAGCGAAGTAATGGATATATAAATAATGTCCGCTCTCTATTTTGGAGAGCGGCTTCTTTTTACCTGAATGAGATAAGAAAGAAAAGCAACAATAGAAAGAAGGAGAAGATGTACATGGAACTGCATTATTTTGTCGCAATTACGTTACCGAATCATATAAAAGAAATGCTGTCTAACTATAAAGAGGACATGCAAGAGGAATTACAATTTCGTTCATGGGTACATAAAGAAGACTATCATATTACCCTTTCATTTTTAGGGAGTGCAACGGAGGAACAGCTAGAGGGAATAAAGAATGGATTACAAACAATTGCAGAAACAAAAGAACTATCGTTCACATTACAAGGTTTTTCAACGTTTGGTAGGGAAGATCAGCCTCGTATTTTTTGGGCGAAGGTAAGTGAGAATCACGATTTGTTTCAGTTGCAAAAGCAAATACATGCCATTTGTGAAGAAAATGGATTTTCTCTAGAAACACGCCCATATCACCCGCATATTACCGTTGCTCGTAAATGGATAGGAGAAGAAAAGTTTCGTTTAGAAAGTATAAAAGAAGTGCCTGAAATATCATTTCAAGCAGATACAATTACTTTATACGAATCCCACGTGAAAGAAACCCCGAAGTATAAATCGATTGCTGAAATAAAATTACAAAAATAGAATGTTGAAAACGTTTTTTATGCAGGTGAATATACTATAGAGAAGAATGGAGTTACTGTATAGAGTCTTGTTGATAAGAAAAGCCTTATCATTTGCAGCTCATTTTATCTCGCCTAATTGGTGAAGGCTAATAATAAGTGAGGATGGAGAAATTTTCTCGCTCATTAAAGTTTCACTTTATTTTAACTTTGAGAATGATGGTGATTTTTTTATGTTGAAAGTAAAACGTCCATTTGATGCCTATTTAGATGAAATGAATAAAATTACAATTTTGCTCCCACATGCGTATGGAACAAGTCGGACATTTCGTTTGCAAGAAGGAAGTAATGTGAAAGATTTACCGATTGCTCATACGATTGCGCTTCCAGATGCAACGAAGTATGAGTGCTTTATAGAAGAGCCGCTAGATGTGGGGAAGTATTATACAGTACGAGATGAACGGAATGAAGAAACTGATTTACAAATAGGTGCTGTTATTCGAACAAAAATTTTCGATGAAAAGTATTATTACGAAGGTACAGATTTAGGTGCTGTTTATCAAAAAGAAGAAACGACATTTAAAGTATGGGCCCCAACTGCAAGGCTTGCGAAAGTAAGAATTTATAAGAGCGATAAAGAATATGCCGATCATGAAATGTACAGGGGAGAAAACGGAGTTTGGATTCAAACATTACAAGGTGATTTAGACGGAGCACGCTATACATTTCTTGTTTGTATTAATTTAATATGGAACGAAGCTGTGGATCCTTATGCAAAGTCGGTGACGGTAAATGGAAAACATGGTGTTGTTATCAATTTAGAAAAAACGAATGTAACAAGACGAGAGGGATTACCAACATTACAATCAATGACAGATGCCATATTGTATGAACTGCATATTCGTGATGCGACTATACATCCAAATAGTGGAGTAATTCAAAAGGGAACATATAAAGGATTGATGGAAGAGGGAACAACAGGACGGAATGGGACATTAACAGGGTTGTCTCATATAAAAGATTTAGGTGTTACACATGTTGAACTATTACCTTTATATTGTTTCGGTGGTGTAGATGAGGCGAATCCTTCGTCCGCCTATAATTGGGGATATAATCCATTATATTACAATGCACCAACAGGATATTATGCTACAAACCCCTCTGATCCGTATAACAGGATAGTTGAGTGCAAACAACTAATTGAAACATTTCATAAACAAGGTATTAGGGTGATTATAGATGTTGTATATAATCATGTTTATGAAAGAGAGCTATCATCATTTGAAAAGCTTGTTCCAGGATATTATTTTCGTCATGGTGAAGATGGTATGCCTTCTAATGGGACGGGAGTCGGAAATGATATAGCGTCTGAACGGAAAATGATGAGGAAATTCATTGTAGAGTCTATTTTATATTGGCTTACTGAATACAATGTCGATGGATTCCGATTCGACTTAATGGGAATTTTAGATGTTGATACAATGAATATGATAGAAAAAGAAGTGCGAAACATAAAAAGAGATGCTTTGTTATTAGGAGAAGGATGGGATTTACAAACACCGCTTCCTCGTGAGGAAAAAGCAACGTTAAATAATGCGAAGAAAATGCCACATATCGCGCAGTTTAATGATCAATTTCGTGATGGGATAAAAGGGAGTACATTTCATATAAATAAGCGTGGTTTTGCATTTGGTGGGCATGTAGACTGTAATCATTTGCAGTATATTGCAGCAGGAAGTCTTTTAAGTATGAAAGAAACAGGGCTGTTTCTAGAGCCAGCGCAAAGCATTAACTATGTAGAATGTCATGATAATATGACGATGTGGGATAAACTAGTGCGCAGTAATGAAGAATCAGAAACGATTTTGAAAAAACGTCACCTGTTAGCGAGCGCAATGGTTATTCTTTCACAAGGCATTCCTTTCTTACACGCAGGGCAAGAGTTTTATCGTACGAAGAAAGGAAATGAAAATAGTTATAATGCAAATGATGAGATCAATCAATTAGATTGGGATCAAAAAGAGAAAGAGATAGAGACCGTTAACTATATAAAAGGTTTAATTGCGATTCGTAAAGAGCATGGGGCATTCCGATTACAAAGCGCAGACCTTATAAAAAAACATATGACTTTTTTACAAACATCTACAGAAGTACTTGCATATCACCTAGAGCATGTAGAAACGTTTGGGCCGTGGAAAGAGATTATCGTCTTATTTAATAGCGGTTTAGAAGCTAAAACTGTGCAACTTCCGAAAGAAGCAACGTGGCATGTGTTAGTAAACGAAAACGAAGCGAAAATAGAGCCAATTTCTTCATTTAGAGGAAAGGAACTTAAGCTCGCTCCAATTAGCACGTATATATTGACGATAATGTGACAAATCGCTACTTGACGATGAGAATGTAATAAATGTAGAATTGACAAAGGTGACGATTTTGATAAGTTGTCATTCTATGACAGGTTTTGTAAAATAAAATAGAGGATTTTTGGCTTAGGCTAATTTTTCTTTTCATTTACAGTAAAATATATGAATCCACAACATGTGTAGAAATGTTGCGGTTTTTCTTTTCATAACTATAAAAGATAAGGATTTGTTAACGGGTAATGAATATGGAATGGTTGGAACAATTATTAGGAAAAGAGTGGAGTCTTGTACCGGCTGGTGGAGTAACGGGCGATGCATATATTGCGCAAAACGGACAACAGAAGTTATTTTTAAAGCGGAATACATCGCCCTTTTTAGCGGTATTGTCAGCAGAAGGAATTGTTCCAAAATTACTTTGGACAAGAAGGGTAACGAATGGTGATGTAATTTCTGCTCAAAAATGGCTTCCGGGACAGAAGCTAGAGCCAGAGGATATGAAACTAGAACGTGTTGCGAAACTTTTGAAGAAAATACACTCCTCTAAAGCGCTTGTACAGATGATTCAAAGACTTGGGAAGCAGCCGCTTCACGCACAAGAGTTATTACAACAACTGCAACTCGTTTTAAGAGGAGATATAAGGGATGATGAAACAATTCAGCAAGGCCTTCAATATTTAATGGATTCATTAAAAGCTATTGAATACAATGAATTCGTTGTATGCCATTGTGATGTAAACCATAACAACTGGCTATTGTCGGATGAAGATGAATTGTTTTTAATTGATTGGGATGGAGCTGTAATTGCTGACCCAGCTCTAGACCTCGGTATGTTATTATATTGGTACATTCCGCGCCAGGAATGGAGTGAGTGGCTCGGTTACTATGATATTGAAATGGATGAATCGCTGCTTAGGCGTATGAGATGGTATGTGATAGCACAAACGATTTTGTCTATTCAATGGCATACAACAAAAAAACAGCAAGCAGAAGCTGAATATTGGCATCAATATTTACAGCAACTACTTGCTTCAGAATGATACTTAAGAAAAATTGTCCATTCCAGCAATCCACTGAGTAAGTTGTTCTTGATTATTGGAAATATGGTTGTCCAAATTAGAGGAAGATTTACCCGATTGACTATAAGAATATACATCGTTTAGCATTGTTTTAGCGTCACTACTTATATTATCGTTTGCGAGTAACGATTGAATGAGGCGCTCTAATTGCTCGCATTCTGAAACTGTCCCGCAGCAATCACTTTGGTGGTTGACTAAAATATCTTTCAGCACTTCTAATTGATGTTGTTGATTAATTGGCATGAACGGATCATCCTTTCGATTGTTTTTCTCTTCAAATGTAAGAGAAAAAGCTGTTTCGTCATGGAATGTTTAATGCTGTATGTAGTTTTTATCAAAATGGTACATCTTATACTTGAAAGAAACGGACCGAGTGCTCGTACGTACTTGGTTTTTTGTTTGGTAGATTGATTAAAAAAGAAAGAAGGAATTATTCCTTTAAAATAGCTATGTAAAGAGAGGGAAACATCTATGCGTTTAAGACATAAACCGTATGCAATGGATCGAATTAATGAATATTCACATATCGTAATCGGAAACCCAGAGGAGCGCGCTGGTAGCTGGAAAGAAGTATTTGGAAACGAACAACCAATTCACATTGAAGTAGGTACAGGTCGTGGCCGCTTCATGTATGATATGGCGAAAGCGAATCCACATATTAATTATATTGGAATTGAAAAATTCACAAGTGTTGTTGTAGATGCACTTGATAAATTAATTGAAGAAGAATTACCAAACTTAAAGTTAATTAATAAAGATGCTGAAGATTTAACAGTTTTCTTTGCGAAAGGTGAAATTGATCGCGTTTATTTAAACTTCTCAGATCCATGGCCAAAGAAACGTCATACGAAGCGTCGTTTAACGTATAAAACATTTTTACGTAATTACGAAGAAGTGTTAGTAGAAGGCGGAGAAATTCATTTCAAAACAGATAACCAAGGTTTATTTGAATATTCTCTTATGAGTATGGCTGAGTACGGTATGTTACTAACGTACTTAAGCTTAGATCTTCATAACAGCGACTTTGAAGGTAACATCATGACTGAATACGAAGAGAAATTCTCTAGTAAAGGTCATCGTATTTACCGAGTTGAAGCAAAATATCGTACAGAGCCTATGCAGTAATGCGTAGGTTTTTTTACATCTAAAATAATCAGAATTTTATGTTAAGATTAATTGAAAAGGGGGATGTGTAATGGAACAGTTACAAATTGGAGATATAAAAGTAACGTGGTTAAAAGGCGGGAATACACATTTAGATGGAGGAGCAATGTTTGGAGTCGTGCCGAAAGTACTTTGGTCACGTAAATATAAACATAATGATACAAATCATATTTATTTACGAACAGATCCGTTACTTTTGCAAACAAAAGACGGAAATATGCTCATTGATTCCGGGATAGGAAACGGTAAGTTGAATGAGAAGATGAAACGAAATCAAGGTGTAACAGAAGAATCATCGGTTTATGAATCATTAGAAAAATTAGGATTAAAGCCTGAAGATATCGACTACGTCTTGATGACACATCTTCATTTTGATCATGCATCTGGTCTAACAAAATGGGAAGATGATCACCTTGTACCGTCATTTCCAAATGCGAAAGTTTACGTAAGTGAAACAGAATGGAATGAAATGAGGAATCCAAACATTAGATCACGTAATACATATTGGAAGGAAAATTGGGAGCCAATTGTAGATCAAGTTGTTACGTTCCAGCAAGAAATAGAAATTACAGATGAAATCAAGATGGCGCGTACGGGTGGTCATAGTGATGGACATGCAGTTATCGCTTTGGAGAGTCAAGGGGAAACGATGCTACACTTAGCGGATCTCTTACCGACGCATGCGCATCAAAATGTATTATGGGTAATGGCATACGATGATTATCCGATGACCTCGATTGAAAATAAGCAAAAGTGGATGAAGTATGGTGCTGAAAAAGAGGCATGGTTTACGTTTTACCATGATGCATATTATCGCGCTGTGAAGTGGAATGAGGAAGGGCATATCGTAGAAAAAATAGAACGGAAAACGAGTATAGAAGCATAAAAATAGGAGGTTGTTCCATCATATTTATTGGAGCAGCCTCTTTTTTATTGTCGGGTTTTGTTGATAAATCGATATAATTGGGAAATCGCTGATATAATTTTAATCAATACCCACAATTAAAAAATAAGAGGTTCACCTAATGGGAACCCTCCTTTTTATGCTGCTATAACCTCTAAAACAGTACCTGTTTTAGCATCAACTAAAAATTCAAATCGTTCTTGTATATCATTTAACATTGTTGTAAGACCGCCGCGATAAACTTCATATGCGACATCATATTTTTCAAATGTCTCTGGAACCATATGTACCCAAGAGCCAGTAATTTCACCTTTATGACTTAATGCTTGTTTCACCATTTTCAATGCTTTTTCTGAAGAAATATGGGATTGTTCTTGTACTTTGTTTGCAACGAGATAACCAGCTGCGAACCCAACGCCAAGACCTGCTACTAAACCTTTCCAACTCATATATTCACCTCAATTCTATAAAATAAAAATAGTGTACCGATAATAATTATAAAGCAAATACAGCTAAAAAAGAAGAAACTAGAAACATTTCGAAAATTTCGTTACAATAAAAGAGGTATTCTACTAAGGTTTGAAAGAAGGGGACTTCGTGAATAAAGAGACATTACAATTATTTCGTACGTTAACAGAATTACAAGGTGCATCAGGTTTTGAACATGATGTACGCCGTTTTATGAAACAAGAATTAAGCAAATATGCGGATGAAATTGTACAAGACGGTTTAGGTAGCGTATTTGGTCTGAAAAAAGGGGACGAAACTGGCCCGCGTGTTCTTGTAGCAGGTCATATGGATGAAGTAGGTTTCATGGTTACGCAAATTACGAAAAACGGAATGCTTCGTTTTCAAACGTTAGGCGGCTGGTGGAGCCAAGTTTTATTAGCAC
This sequence comes from Bacillus sp. EB V-12, assembly GCF_056158125.1. NCBI lineage: Bacteria > Bacillati > Bacillota > Bacilli > Caryophanales > Bacillaceae > Bacillus > Bacillus sp. EB V-12. The sequence goes on from NZ_JBUXJL010000011.1 coordinate 163,011, forward strand.
AGCGTGTACAAGTTATGACGAAGAATGGTCCTGTTATTGGGGTTGTTGGTTCTATTCCTCCTCATTTATTAAGTGACGCGCAACGTGCAAAACCGATGGATATAAAAAATATGTTAATTGATATAGGTGCAGATAGCTATGAAGATGCGATTGAGATTGGTGTAAAACCAGGACAACAAATCGTGCCAATCTGCCCGTTTACACCGATGGCAAATGAGAAGAAAATTATGGCGAAAGCTTGGGACAACCGTTACGGATGTGGTCTTGCAATCGAATTATTAAAAGAATTAAAAGATGAAACATTACCAAATATATTATATTCTGGTGCTACTGTACAAGAAGAAGTAGGGCTCCGCGGAGCGCAAACAGCTGCAAATATGATTCAACCAGATATTTTCTATGCGCTTGATGCAAGTCCAGCAAACGATGCATCTGGTGACAAAACACAGTTCGGTCAATTAGGAAAAGGTGCTCTTCTTCGTATTTACGATCGCACGATGGTAACACATAGAGGAATACGCGAATTCATTTTAGATACAGCAGAAACAAACAACATTCCGTACCAATACTTTATTTCACAAGGTGGTACAGATGCGGGCCGTGTACATACAAGTAACTCTGGTATCCCATCAGCAGTAATTGGTGTTTGTGCGCGCTACGTTCATACACATGCTTCAATTTTACATGTTGATGATTATGCAGCGGCGAAAGAATTAATTACGAAGCTTGTAAGAACAACGGATAAAACGACGTTAGAGACAATTAAGAATAACGCGTAGAGAGGAAGAAGGGCTGAAGAGCCTTTCTTTTTTTAGCTTGAATAGATGACCCATCCATGAGTGGGAATGGTCAGTGCCTAATTGGTGCTCGAATGGTGTATTAAGACCCTGGATAGGAAAAGAGAGGAAGGCTGTTTTTGTTTTTGAAGACGGTAATGTTGTTAGAAAAAACCTTCTTTTTTAGATTGAATAGATGACCCAGCGATGAGTGGGAGCGGTCAGTGCTTAATTGGTGTTCGAATGATGTATGAAGACTCCAAGTAGGAAGTGAGAGGAAGGCTGTTTTTGTTTTTGAAGACGGTAATGTTGTTAGAAAAAACCTTCTTTTTTTAGATTGAATAGATGACCCATCCATGAGTGGGAGTGGTCAGTGCTTAATTGGTGTTCGAATGATGTATGAAGACCCCAAGTAGGAAGTGAGAGGAAGGCTGTTTTTGTTTTTGAAGACGGTAATGTTGCTAGAAAAAACCTTCTTTTTTAGGCTGAATAGATGACTTGGTGATATGTGGTAGTGGTTGATGCTTAATTCGTATCTGATAGGGATATTAGAATAGAATGATGAATTTTTATAGAGGTGAACGAAATGAAAGTAGTAGTAGGATCAAAGAATAAAACGAAGGTTGGCGCTGTGGAGAAGGTTTGGAAAGATGCTGAAATTACATCTCTTTCTGTTCCGTCAGGAGTATCAGCTCAGCCTTTCTCAGATGAAGAGACGATGCAAGGAGCGATTAATAGAGCGAAGCGAGCGCTAGAGGAAGGAGAAGCTCCAATTGGTATTGGGCTAGAAGGCGGCGTAATGAAAACGGAGCACGGTTTATTTATGTGTAACTGGGGCGCGCTAGCAACAATGGATGGGAAAGTATTTGTGGCCGGAGGAGCGCGTATTACGTTACCAGACGATTTTTTAGCACCTCTTGAAGATGGTAAGGAATTAAGCGAAGTGATGGAAGAGTTTGTGCAGCGAAAAGATATTCGTAGTCACGAAGGTGCTATCGGTATTTTTACAGATGATTATGTCGACCGCACGGAATTATTTGTACACGTTGTTAAGTTGTTAGTTGGGCAATATAAGTATGACAAAAAGCAAGCATAAACCTTGCACCGTGCGCGATGTATGGTAGTATAAAAGAAAGATTATAACATGAAAAATGCACTCGTTAGAGGAGGAAATATAGATGAAGTCATTAGAAAGCATGGAGCAATTCCAACAGTTAAAAAATGAAGAGAATGTAGTCTTTATGTTCTCAGCAGAATGGTGCCCAGACTGCCGATTTGTAGATCCATTTATGCCAGAAGTAGAAGAGAAATATAGTGATTTCTCATTTTACTATGTAGATCGTGATGAGTTTATTGATCTATGTGTAAAATTAGACGTATTTGGCATTCCGAGCTTTGTAGCGTACAATAAAGGTGAAGAAACTGGTCGCTATGTAAACAAAGATCGTAAAACACAAGAACAAATCGAAGAGTTCATTGAAGGTTTAAAATAAGGCAATTTGCCAATTGAATTGTAAAACAACCTCTACCTTCGCGGGGGAGGTTATTTTTTTGGAAGGGAGGAAAAAAGAGATGAAGATGACAAGTAAAAAGATGAAAGATGAGTTAATAAAGAAATTATCTCGCCCAGAATGGGACTTTCAGTATGATAGTGAGAAAGAAGTTTTACGTATTGAACAAAAAGACTCCAAAAAAGGTATTAACGTATCGCTTCCAGGAGTTGTGGCAAAATGGGAAGTGAACAAGGAAAAGGCAATTGAAGAAGTTGCTTATTACGTACAAGAAGCGCTAATTGCGATGCATAAAGAAGAAAATAGCGGAGCGAAAATTTTACCTGTTATTCGCTCTACTTCTTTCCCGAAACAAGCAGAAGAAGGAAATCCGTTTATTATGACGGATCATACGGCGGAAACACGTATTTACTACGCGCTAGATTCGAATAAAACGTATCGACTAATTGATGAGCGTCTATTACAAAAATTAGAACTTACAGAACAGCAAGTGCGTGAAATGGCATTATTCAACGCACGCTCATTAGGTTATGAATTTAAACAAGACACAGTAGCGGGTAATACATTCTACTTTTTAAACACAAATGATGGGTATGACGCGACTCGTATTTTAAACGAATCGTTACTACAATCGATGCGTGAAAAGATTTCTGGTGACATGGTTGTTGCTGTTCCTCACCAAGATGTATTAATTATTGCTGATATCGTCAACGAAATCGGTTATGATATTATTGCACAAATGACAATGAAATTTTTTGCCGAAGGGCATGTTCCGATTACATCACTTTCATTCGTATATGAAGATGGAGAATTTGAACCAATCTTTATTTTAGCGAAAAATCGGAAGAAGACAGATGGAAAAGAGAAAGGATGAACGAAGTGAACGTTTTTTACAACCTTGAAGGAATTGGTGACACTTTAATTGTTGCCTTACAAGATATTACTTTAGAGAACCGTACTTTTGATCGCAAAGGAGATGTTGCACGCGTATACGATCGTGAAAGCAATGTAACAGCAGGATTCAACATCTTTAATGCATCTTCTTACTTAGAAGTAAAAGAAACAGGCAACCTTACATTAACGAAAGAGCTTGTAGAGAAAATCAACGGAATTTTAGCGAAGAATGGCTTTGAAGAAACAGTAGAAGCAGATCTTTCTCCGAAATTTGTTGTAGGCTATGTAGCTGAAAAAGAAAAGCATCCAAATGCTGACAAGCTAAACATCTGTAAAGTAGAAATCGGTACAGAAACATTACAAATCGTATGTGGTGCACCAAACGTTGATGCAGGACAAAAAGTTGTCGTTGCAAAAATTGGTGCTGTAATGCCAAGTGGTATGTTAATTAAACCAGCAGAACTTCGCGGTGTTCCTTCTTCTGGAATGATCTGCTCTGCACGTGAATTAGAGCTTCCAGATGCTCCACAAGAAAAAGGTATTCTTGTATTAGAAGATAGCTTTGAAGTTGGACAAGAGTTTAAATTTTAATTGATATAAGAAGAGAGAGGTTGTCCTTTTGGACAGTCTCTCTTTTTGTTTTGTCATTTTTTGTTGGTAAGTCGATATTCCGTGTCGAATCGTTGATATATGTAGAGTTACGATAGATATATTTGAAAAATCGTTGATATATGTAGAGT
>NZ_JBUXJL010000012.1:0-98772 GCF_056158125.1 Bacillus sp. EB V-12
CCATATATATCCCTCCTATATATCTTCTTAATTCGACACAAATGTTAGAAGTACTGCTATGAAATTGAATAATGCACAAAAGACAATGTAACGTAACCTTCAACCCTCTTTAAAAAAAATAATTCAAGCATAAATTTCTCACAAACGACAAAAATTAACAGAAAGAATTGCACTTTAAAAGAGGTGGAAATTATGACAGAGAAAAAAGAACAACAAGAGAGTAAAAAACAAAAGCATATGTTTCCATCACTTCCGGAGAACATTAGTTACATTGAAAATAAACTTTCTCATTCTGATGATATAAAAAAATTAGATCTCCCTTTTCAAAACGGAAAAGGAATAATCTTATATATCGAATCTTTAGCAGATCCAAATCTAATTCATCAGTTAGCTCTTGAGCCTTTATTGACACGGTCAGACTTAGCTATAGATAAAGCTTTTTCTACATTAAATATGAAAAAAGAAACGAATTTAAATTATGGTGTGCAGCTTTTATTACAAGGTAAATCCTTATATTTTCATGAACACGTCGACAGTTTTTGTATTTTCGAAACAGCTCTATCCTTAAAGAGAGATATAGCAGAACCTGATAATGAAGGAATTGTCCGTGGACCGCATACTGGTTTTGTAGAAGACTTAGCAACCAATTTAGCTTCCATTCGCAAACTCATAAAAAGTCCACATGTCGTCATTAAATATTTCACACTTGGTGAAGAAATGCATACGAAAGTGGCAATTGCTTATATGCAAAACATAGCGAATGACGATTTAGTTATAGAAGTAAAAAGAAGGTTAGAAACGATTAAGACAGATGCACTTATGCCTCCAGGATATATACAAGAATTTATAGAGGATACGTCTTTCTCACCATTTCCGCAGCAATTAAATACAGAGCGTCCAGATAGAGTCGCAGCAAATTTAATGGAAGGACGAGTTGCTATTTTATCTGATGGAGATCCAACAGCTCTTATCGTTCCTGTTACATTATTTGCTTTTTACCAATCACCAGATGACTATAATAACCGCTGGATTGTTGGTTCTTTCGTCCGAATGATTCGCCTAGTAAGCTTCTTGATTGCCTTTCTCTTACCAGCTATATATATCGCAACCGTAGCCTTCCATCCTGATGTATTGCCGCTCGAACTTGTGTATACAATTAAAGCTTCATTAGAGAAAGTACCACTTCCTCCTATTTTTGAAGCTCTCTTAATGGAATTAATCTTTGAATTATTACGGGAAGCTGGTATTCGCTTACCAAGCCGAGTTGGACAAACAATCGGTATTGTAGGTGGTTTAGTAATTGGTGATGCGATTGTAAAAGCCGGACTCGTTTCTTACACAATGATTATCGTTGTAGCTTTAACTGCAATCTCATCTTTTCTCGTTCCATCAAACGATATGAGTTCAGCAGTTCGAATTCTTCGTTTTCCATTAATGATTCTTGCTGCTATATTCGGATACGTCGGAATATCATTCGGTCTCATTATAACTTTCGTTCATTTATGTCAATTACATTCATTTCATACGCCATATCTTTCTCCTGTTGCCCCGATGCGGATAAAAGATATGAAAGATTCTTTTGTAAGACTTCCAATTTGGTCGTTTTGGGAACGACCACATGATCCAAAACCGAAAAAAATGCAACGACAACATGTAACGAGAGAGGATGAGGACGGTGACAAACACGCAAAGTAAAATTTCGCTCGTTCAATTTACCTTTTTCGTTATTCAATGCCAAATCGGAGTTGGTATCCTTTCTCTACCTAACCGTCTTCACCCGATAGCAAAAGGTGGCGGATGGATTTCTGCTCTCATCGCCGGGCTTGCAATTCAGCTTATTATTTTACTTATGTGGCTTTTTTTAAAACGATTTCCTGATGCAGATATGTATGAAAGTGTTTGTATGCTATTTGGTAATAAGTTTGGAAAACTATTAGGTTTTGCTTATGTTTTTTATTTTACGCTTATTGGTATGACGGTTATGTTGAATGCTTGTAATGTCATTAAAGTTTGGATATTACAAGCCACTCCTTGGTCTGCCATTCTCATCCTATTTACAATAGCTTGTTGCTATGTAGCCTATAATACATTTAAAGTAATTGTACGATTTTATGTCATGGCTTCTATTCTTATTTTCCCAATGGCACTTTTAATTGGACTTGGGCTCTCACGGGCTGACTTTTCTTATATTTTTCCAATTACAGAAGCTGGATGGTGGAATATTATTCAAGCATCCAAAGAAACAATTACAGCTATGTATGGTTTTGAAATCATTCTTATCGCTTTCCCAAAAGTAAACGGGAGTTCTGTCGCAAAACTGAAGGCCATTTCTATCGCTAACGGATTTGTAACTCTTTTTTATACTTTTACTGTTTGGATTTGCTTTATCGTATTTAGTCCAAAACAAATTGAGCTTATTCCAGAACCAGTTGCTTACTTATTACGTTCCTTACATATTGGGATTATAGACCGGACGGATTTACTATTTATACCAATATGGATGATAACAGTTGTGGCTTCTATTGCTAGTTATTATTGCGCTGCTTCAATCGGAGTTGGGCATATATTCAATCTTGCTAATCATAAAAAAGCTGTTCCAATCGTCGGTATTATTGCTTTTAGTGTAGCCTTATTTATAGATACACCTGAAGAATTAAAAGTAATCTCAACTTTCACTGATAAGTTCACGTATATTTTTATTGTTGTCCTCCCTCTTTTATTTCTACTTTATTCTGTGATACGAAATAAGAAAGGAGAACAGTATGTTCACAAGAAAAGTTAAATTACTTTCTATATTATGTGCTAGTTCCGTCCTTTCTGGCTGTTGGGATCAAGAACCATTAAGGGAAGCAAGGTTAGCTTATAGTATTGGATCTGATATTACGGAAGAGAATAAACTCCAGCAAACAATCGAGCTCGTAAAAAGTTCAAGCGGAGAGCAATCTTCATTCGAAAATGAAATACATTCAGCAACGGGGCATAACATAAGGGATACAAGCGATGCCCTAAAAAAAAATGTGACTGGGAATATTCGTTATTTTAAATATGGTGTTCAATTACTAGGAACCAAAATTCTAAAAAAAGGTATATTACCTTATTTAGATGTCAGCTTTCGGGACCCAACAAACCCAACTGCTTTAGTAAAACTTATTGCAGTAGATGGTGAAACATCCGAGATACTAGAAAAAAAGAAAGTAGGAAATTTACTAATTGGAGATTTTCTAAAGAAAAAAGTGAAAAGTTTAGAAGATATGAGTGTGTTTCCAAAAGAAACTTTAGAAACAGCTTCTACAAAAATGTTAGATCCCGGTAAAGACTTTACCCTCCCTTCTATAAAAATAAAAGGAAAAGAAGTGATTACAAACGGTCTAGCTTTATTTAATAATGATAAATTAACTGGGCATTTACCTTTGAAACAATCTGTTTTATTCGTATTATTAACTGGAAAAATGGGAACAAGTGCCCGTATAACCCAAAAGCTTACTAGCGATGAATCAGAGAAAACATCTGATTATTTAACAATGGAAATTAGCAATCGAAAGTTAAAACGCGACTTAAAAATAACAACAGATAAAAAAGGAAATGTTTATGCTCACATTAAGCTCCAACTAAAAGTTATAGCGCTTGAAGCTCCGAGAGATAATCTTTACAAAATGGATGAAAGAAAAAAACTAAATAAAGAATTGTCTACACAACTTACGAAAGAAGCTAAAAAGATAACGAAAAAGTTACAAAAAGCAAACTGTGATGCTTTCGGTATCGGCAGACACCTTATCGCCTATCACCCTGACTTATGGAAGAAGAAAAATTGGAATAAAGATTATGCAAAAGTAAAATTCAAACCTGAGGTAGAGGTAAACATTTTGTACAGTGGTGTCCTAAAATAAAAGGTTGTATGCCGCATGGGCATACAACCTTTTTATTTCGTATATCGATACACAATTGATTCATATGGTCTTAAGTTAAGTTTTGCAATATCCTTGCTAGCATCTTTATAATTCGACAGTAGTACTTCTTGTTTCATTCCATCTAATTGAACGTGCGCTGGTACAGAGTACGTTATTTCTTCTCCATAGAAGTTATTTATAACAAGTAGTACTTCACTTTCTGTAGTACGAGTATATGCCCAAATTTTAGGGTCATTTTTATCCAAAATAGCATATTCTCCTTCTGTAAGAACATCATACGTTTTTCTAAGTTCTATTAACTTTTTATAATGATAAAATACGGACTCTTTATCTTCTAATGCCTTCTCTACGTTTATTTCTTTAAAGTTTTCAGCCACTGAAATCCAAGGTGTACTTGTTGTAAAGCCACTGTTCATCTCTTCATTCCACTGCATTGGAGTACGGGAGTTGTCACGAGATTTTTGCTTTAAAATCCCTATAATCTCTTCTTTTGATAGCCCTTCTTTTAGCTTTATATCGTATATATTTAACGATTCCACATCACGATATTGCTCGATGGACTCAAATTTAGGATTCGTCATACCGATTTCTTCCCCTTGATAAATATAAGGCGTTCCTTGCAGCATGTGCATGGCTGTCGCTAACATTTTTGCAGATTCGTTTCGGTACTTTCCATCATCACCAAAGCGTGACACGATGCGAGGCTGGTCATGATTACACCAAAATAACGCATTCCATCCTCCGCCCTTTTGCATTTCAATTTGCCAGCTAGACATAATCTCTTTTAATTTAATAAAATCAAACTCTGCTTTCGTCCACTTATCACCATTCGGATAATCTACTTTTAAATGATGGAAACTAAACGTCATGCTTAATTCATTGCGCTCAGGATTAGAATATTTAATACAATTATCAATTGTCGTAGATGACATTTCTCCAACTGTAATTACATCTTTTCCTGCAAAAACATTTCGGTTCATCTCTTGTAAATATTCATGAACACGCGGACCATCTGTATAATACTTGCGTCCATCACTTGTCGCAGTACTACCTTCATCGTTTAAGAAGCATTGGTCTTTTGAAATTAAGTTAATGACATCTAATCGGAATCCTGTTACCCCTTTATCCAGCCAAAAACGCATCATATCATATACTTCTTCACGAAGTTTTTCATTTTCCCAATTTAAATCAGCTTGTGTTTCATCAAATAAATGTAAATAATATTGCTCCGTCTTCTCATCATATTTCCAAGCAGATCCACCAAACTTAGACTGCCAATTATTTTTTTCATCACGCCAAATATAGTAATTACGATATGGACTATTTTTATCTTCCTTCGCTTCTTTAAACCACTTATGTTCAGTCGAACTATGATTTACAACAATATCAAGCATAATCTCAATGTTACGTACTTTCGCTTCTGCTAAAAGTTCTTCAAACTCTTCCATCGTTCCGTAAGATGGATTAATGCTGTAGTAATCACTTACATCATATCCATTATCATTTTGTGGTGATTGGTATATCGGTGTTAACCAAATATAATCTACTCCGAGTTCTTTTAAATAATCTAGTTTCTCTGTAACCCCTTTTATATCACCGGTTTCTTTATTGTAATAGCTATTAAAGCTCTTCGGATAAATTTGATATACTACACTTTTATGCCAATCCTTCATGTTTAACTTCCTCCTACTTCTGTTTGACTCTTTTTGCAAATAACCAAGTTAAAGTAAATGGGATTACAACTGCAATAATCATTCCTACAATAAACATTGGAATCGATTTCGGAATAATAGAAATAAATGCTGGCAATCCGCCAATTCCGATAGCAGGTGCTAATACACCATTTAATGTAATGAATATCGCTGCCACAGCAGACCCTATAATCGCTGCATAGAACGGGAACTTATTTCGTAAATTCACCCCAAACATCGCTGGTTCTGTAATACCGAAGTATGCTGAAATGGCTGATGTTGATGCCATACTTTTATCATTTTGATTTTTAGAAATCCAGAACATCGCAAGTGCCGCACTACCTTGCGCAATGTTAGAAAGAGCGATCATCGGCCAAATAAATGTCCCGCCATGTTGTGCAATCAATTGTAAATCAATTGCAATAAACATATGATGCATACCTGTAATTACAAGCGGTGCATATAACGCTCCAAATAATACTGCTCCAACTACTGGTACTGTTTCATATACACCTACTAACCCTACTGTTAATAAATCTCCAATATGACGTGTAACCGGACCGATAATTCCTAGTGCTAACACACCTGTCACAACGATTGTTGTAATTGGTACAACTAATAATTGAATTGCATTTGGTACATGTTTCTTTAAGAAAATTTCCACTTTACTTAATACAAATGCTGCTACTAAAACAGGTAAAATTTGTCCTTGATATCCTACCTTCTCAATTTGGAATAGTCCTAAAATATTGAAGTACTCAATCTTTTGACCCTCTAAACCAGTCGCTGCTTTTCCATAGTCCCAAGCGTTTAATAAGGCTGGGTGCACAAGCATTAATCCCATAACAATCCCTAGTATTGGACTACCACCAAAACGCTTCGTTGCTGACCAACCGACAAGTGCTGGTAAGAATACGAATGCTGTATTGGCCATCATATTAATTAAATCCCAAAGCCCGCCTAAGTTCGGATAAACATCTAATAAATTTTTCCCATCAAAAAATAAGTCCTTTGCGCCTAATAGATTGTTAATACCCATTAGTAAACCAGCTGTTACGATCGCTGGTAATATCGGCATAAATACATCCGAAAATATTTTCACAAACTTTTGAGCTGGATTTAACTTCTGATTTCCAGAGTCTTTTACGTCCGCTACAGTCGATTCTTTCATACCTGCAAGCGTTATCAATTCAGCGTAAACACGATCTACATCCCCTGGACCAATTACAATTTGAAATATACCAGCGTTATGAAACGCTCCTTTCACTAATGAAACAGACTGTAATTTATCATTATCTATTTTACTTTCATCTTTTAAAGCGATACGGAGCCTCGTCACACAATGTGCAGCTTGTTCAATATTGTCTTTCCCACCAATATACTGCAACACTTCCTCTGCTGTTTTACGATAGTCTTTCCCCATATTCCCGTCCCTCTTTTCTTTTTTTGATACCGTTTACAATTACATATTAACTCGTATATATAAGTTAGTCAACACTCGTATATACGAGTTTGTGTTTTTTTTATAAAAAAAAGAGATGAAACAATATTTTGTTCCACCTCTTTACTTCCTGCGTGCCACATCCGAAAAGTGAAAAATATCTAAACGGTGGCGTGATTCTGTATATTCAAACTGACTTCCATCATACAAATGTGTAAAGTTTTTCACAACGACAACATAGTCTGTTCCATTTAAATCTAAATACTTTCTGTCATCCTCTGTACATGGCTGTACTTCTATTACCCTCTGCGAATAACTAATATGTAGCCCAAGCTCTTTCTCGATGTATTTATAAATCGATGCAGTTGCAATTTCTTTCGTTAATCCTGGAATAAACTCAGATACAAAATGATTTATATCTAAAATTACTTTTTCTCCATCAATATTTCGTACACGTTTAATATGGTCAATCTCTGTTTTTTCTTTTACATTTAATAATTTCGCAATTTCTTTTGTGGCTTTTTCTTTGTCCATTTCCACAACTTCCGTAATACAATGACGTCCCAAACGTTCATTTTCTTCTTGGAAACTTACAATACCGCCAAAATTAAATTCAATATTTTTTCGCTTTAAAACAAAAACACCTTTCCCATGAATTTTTTGCACATATCCACGCTCTTGCAGTAAATCTACAGCTTTTCTTACCGTGCCTCGGCTTGCCTCATACTGCTTCATTAATTCTGTTTCTGATGGGATTTTGCATCCCTCTTTTAATTGTTTATTATCAATAGATTTACTGATTTCTGTATAAATTTGTTCATACTTACTCATCATCTACAATAGCCCCTTGTCACCTTCTAATTCTATATGTATTATAACATGCTTCACTCTTCTGCCAATCTCTCACTTATTTTCCAGTACAAGAAAAATATAGGTAAATATTTAATCTTTAAAACGTATTTTTATAAAAATTTTTATATTTTTCTTTTCATTCAAAAAAACATGTAGTATACTAACTTCAAAATCAGAGGAGAAAGGGAGCAAAGAACTATGCTTACTTATACAACAACTGTAGTTACATTTGCACAAAAACATCATCATCATACGTAACCCTTGAAACCTAGCGGAAAAATTACGCGTAGGTACAAGGGTTATTCCCGTTGTACCTACGCTTTGGCGAAAGAGCCATGTAGGTATTTTTTTATCTACATGGCTCTTTTTTTATTGTCAAAAAGCTAGTAAAAAATGATGTTTAAGCAAAACTTACTACAAAGGAGTTAACAAAAATGGAAACGAAAAAATGGGGATTATGGGTTTTAACAGCATTTGTTATCGGGAATATGGTTGGCGGTGGCGTATTTATGCTTCCAGCAAATTTAGCACAAGTATCAGGGCCAATGGGTTCTACACTCGCATGGAGTATTACAGGCCTTGGCGTATTTATGATTGCACTTGTATTTGGAAATTTAGCGATTCGGAAACCAGAATTAAAAGCTGGACCACAAAGCTATGCTCAAGCGATGTTTCCTTCAAAAAAAGCTGGTAAAGTTGCAGGATATAGTATGGCATGGGGATATTGGGCTGCTAACTGGGCTGCAACAGCATCTGTTATTATTTCCTTTGCTGGATATTTATCAACATTCTTTCCAGTTTTACAAAGTAAGCAAATTCTTTTTTCAATAAATGGATTTTCACTGGAACTCGGAAAAGGATTAACTTTCCTCGTATGTAGCCTTATGCTGTGGGGAATTCAATATATTCTTTCTCAAAATATTGATCGAGCTGGAAACATGAATCTACTTGCTACCATTGCAAAAATTATTGGATTTACAATGTTTATTGTAATTACATTATTCATTTTCAACGCCTCTAATTTCGGAGACGGTCAAACCTTTATGAATGAAGCAGGACAATCAATCTCATTAGGTGGACAAATCAATTCAGCTGCTATTGCAACACTCTGGGCATTTATCGGTATTGAATCAGCAGTTATGCTTTCTAATCGTGCAAAATCACAGCGCGATGTAAAAAAAGCTACGATTTTCGGATTAATTATCGCTCTTCTTATTTACATGTCAATTACTTTACTTACAATGGGAGCTCTTCCGCAAGATGCTTTAAAAGAGTCTCAAAAACCATTAGTAGACGCATTAAATTTAGCAATTGGAAATAAAGGTGCATATATAATGGCTTTACTCGCTCTTATATCTTTATTTGGATCTACAGTTGGCTGGATTGTTGTTAGTTCAGAGGTACCTTACCAGGCAGCAAAAAATGGACTTTTCCCTAAGTTTTTCGGGAAAACAAATAAAAAAGGTAGTCCTGCAAAATCATTATTGATTACAAATGTAATGACGCAAATTTTCTTATTTTCAACGATTTCTGGTACTGTTTCAGAAGCGTATAGTTTCGCTATCGTCGTAGCAACATTAGCCTATTTAATTCCATACCTTGTTTCTACCTTGTACCAATTAAAATTAGTTATTACAGGAGAAACGTATGATATACTGCCAGGATCTCGAGTAAAAGATGGAATCATTACTACATTGGCGTTGGTATACTCCATTTGGGTTATCAAAACGGGAACTGCTGATTTAAAAACGTTCTTCTTAGGAATTGGATTGTTCGTATTAGGTCTTATTCTTTATCCAGTACTAATGAAAGACTCACAAAAAACGGATTAAATAAAGAGAAGCTGCTGGCTTCTCTTTTTTATTAAAAATCTGTAATTAACTTTTCTTTTAGCTCTCCTACAGATAAAGGTTTCGCATAATAAAATCCCTGTACATAATCACAGCTCATTGATTGTAACAAACTCTCTTGCTCTACTGTTTCTACTCCTTCAGCAACTACTGCTAAATTTAAACTATGAGCAATTTCAATAACGGATTTTACAATCGTTCGTTCTGGTTGTGCGTGATCATAATGAAATTCACGAATAAAATTACGATCAATTTTTACAATATCCAGTGGTAGTTGTTTTAAATAATATAAGGAAGAATAGCCAGTTCCGAAATCATCCAAAGCAATTAAAACACCCATATTTCTTAATTCTTGTAATGTAGCAATAATATAATCAAAATGGCGGACTGCAATACTTTCCGTTATTTCTAATATTAAACGGTTCGGAGGAAAACCAGTTCTCTTTAAAATGCTACGTACTGATAAAATAAAACGTTTCTGCATTAATTGTTGTATAGATAAATTCACAGATAACTTTAGTCCTTCTTGATAATTCGGCAATGTTTTAAACAAGCGACATGATTTTTCTAATACCCAGTCTCCTAGTTTTATAATAAGTCCAGACTCTTCAGCTACAGGGATAAATTCGCTTGGTGAAATAGGTCCGTCTTCTGTCATACAACGTACTAGAGCTTCTATACCAGAATATCTCTTCGTTTTCAAATCAATAATAGGCTGCAATGCTACATCTAACTCTTCATCACGAATTGCCTTTTGCAAAGCAAACTCAACTTTCATTCTACGATTTATTTTCGCGCGTAGCTCATCTGTAAAGAAACACGCAGCGTTTCTCCCCTGTTCTTTTGCACTATACATAGCTAAGTCAGAGTTTTTCAATAACGTTTCCACATCTTGTCCGTCTTGTGGATAAGAACAAAGTCCTAGACTAGCTGAAATGTATACTTCATGGCCTTCCAGCATAAATGGTGCCTGAAAACATGACAACACAGATGTCGCTAACTGACTCATATCATCTTGTCTATGATTTTTTGTTAACAGCACAAATTCGTCGCCACCTAGCCTAGCCAGAACATCTTTCTCTCCTAGTACATAATGCAACCTTGAAGCAACTTCACTTAAAAGTAAATCCCCTATCATATGACCTAATGTATCATTTACTAATTTAAAACGGTCCAAATCAAAGTAAATCATACCAAATTCTTTTTTATCTGCAATCAATTCGTTAACGGTCGTTATTAATTGTAAACGGTTAGGCAAACTCGTTAAAGCATCATGATAGGCAAGTTCCCTATAACGACTTTCACTTAGCCGCAATCTATGTTCCGCTTCTTTTCTACTACTAATATCATTTCGAATTGCGATAAACTGGTATGGCTCTCCTTTTTCATTTAAAAATGGAACAATTGTTGTTTTGACCCAATAATATGTACCATCTTTTGCTCGATTCCGAATCTCACCTGTCCATACTTTCCCATTCAAAATACGCTTCCATAAGTCTTGAAAAAAGGTTTTTGGATGATGTCCTGAATTTAAAATACGGTGATCTTTTCCAATTAATTCTTCTCTTTTGTATTTAGAGATTTCACAAAATTTATCATTTACATATGTAATAAGACCTTTTCGATCTGTAATTGCAACAATTGAAGACTCATCTAATGCTAACTTTAAATCTCGCAATGAAGAGTCATATAATGCATGACCTCTCTGTTCTAGCATGCGCATCTCTCCTTGCTTCTATCTGACTAAAACACAACCTGTTTCTCTTCATAGAAATAGAGATATTTCATTTTCTAATACTAGCCCATTACATAAATTATCTTTTTGAATAGACCGATTAAAATAACATAATATTATTTGTAATAAAAAGCAATATTATACCGTTCTAATTATAAATAGTAGCTTCTCATCTCCCTAATTATTTCGTACCTTATTATACTGCAATCCCTTTAAGTGGCTCTATGCAAGCCTTGTTTCCAACTAATACCACTCACATCTGATCTCTTTGTTTTTAATAACGAAATAGAAATTAGAACATACTACATAACTATTCACGAATAATAATATAAAACTCTACATCAATGTATATGTTTTTGAATTACAATAACAAAATATTAACATATTTTCACCTTAATTTTGGAAGTATTTTATAAATAAATACCGTATTAAACTAAAAAAGAGGATAGCCTCTTTTTTAGTTTAATACGAATATGGTATTTGCTGATAACCTGGGTATGGCATTGGATACGTTACAGGGTATGGCGACGGATAAGCTACTGGATATGGAGCCGGATAATACCCTCCACTTGTTGCACCTGTTAATGCACCAGCTGTTAGTCCGCCTAACACTCCTCCTGCAAAGCTTCCAGGGAAAAATCCGCCTCCCCATGAACTACCACCACCCCAGCCCCATCCGTCTCCGTGATGATGATGGTGATCATAGTGATTGTGTCCTCCATGGTGATGATGTCCACCGTTATGATTGTGCCCACCATGATTGTGTCCTCCATGATGATTTCGATAATACAATCCATTATTTTCTATATAATTCATGTTTCTCCGCTCCTTTTCGATTTTTTCATTTTCATATGCGTTAAGAGTGGGATAAAAAATGGGATAGTACACTGTATGTAGGACAAATGCGGAAAGTATAGGTGAAATGTCTATATTTTGTAAAAAAAGCAAAACACCTTATAATAAAGATGTCATATTACATCTTCTATTTAAGAAGTCTATATTGAAAAAAGATTAGGGGAATTATATAGAAATGAAGAAGCCTATCGTTCAATTACTATTAATATTTACAATTGTATCTATCGTTCTGTTCCTATTAAATACATCGTATATCTCGTTATATACATTTGTCGGTGCTCTATGGTCCATCACAATCGTAGGAATTTCATTCGTTATTTTTATAGAAAATAGATCTCCACAAAGTACATTAGCATGGTTTTTAGTATTAGCACTTCTTCCTATTATAGGTGTGCTATTATACGCTATTTTCGGGCGCAGCCGCTGGAGAAGAAAAAAACATCTCCATCGTTCAGAAGAACAAAGAAAATTATTCCGTGAAATATTAGAAGGAAGAAGACTAGAGTTATTACTCACAGTCCCACTAAATGAACGTTCCATACATTTAACAGAAGTCATACAAAAATTTGGAGGCGGTCCTGCTGCAGATAAAACAACTACAAAACTTTTAACAAACGGAGATCAAACATTTTCAGAAATTTTGCGAGCTATAGAGCAAGCAAAACATCATATACATATTCAATACTACATTTATAAATCTGATGAAATTGGTACAAAAGTTCGAGATGCTTTAATACAAAAAGCAAAAGATGGTGTTATTGTACGCTTCCTTTATGATGGCCTTGGAAGTAATACGTTAAGACGACGATTTTTGCAACCTATGAAAGAAGCTGGGATTGAAATTGTAGAATTTGACCCTATTTTTTCAGCTTGGTTACTTGAAACTGTCAATTATCGTAACCATCGAAAAATTGTTATTGTAGATGGCGAAATTGGTTTTACCGGAGGACTCAATGTCGGTGATGAATATCTTGGCCGTTCCAAGAAATTTCCTGTTTGGCGTGATAGTCATTTAAAAATAGAAGGAAAAGCATTATATAAATTACAAGCAATCTTTCTAGAAGACTGGCTCTATGCCTCTAGTGGTTTAAATACTTATTCCTGGGATCAATTCATGAATAGACAATACTTCCCAGGTAAAGAGATTTCAAATGCAGAAGGTGCTGTTCAAATCGTAGCAAGCGGACCAAGCTCCGATGATAAAAGTATTCGTAATACATTATTAGCTGTTATGGGCTCTGCAAAAAAATCCATTTGGATCGCTACACCCTACTTTATTCCAGATCAAGAAACTTTAACATTATTACGCTTAAGTGCAATTGCCGGAATAGATGTACGGATTTTATATCCAGGTAAAAGTGATAGCATCATTAGTGATCAAGCATCTCAATCCTATTTCACTCCGCTTTTAAAAGCTGGTGCTTCTATTTACAGTTATAAAGATGGTTTTATGCATGCAAAAATTGTACTCGTTGATGATACAATTGCAACTATTGGAACAGCGAACATGGATGTACGTAGCTTTGAATTGAATTACGAAATTATTAGTGTACTTTATGAATCAAAAACAGTTCACGATATTAAACGTGATTTTGAAGAAGATTTTAAACATTCAACTGAAATTAAATGGAACTCTTTCCAAAAAAGAAGTATAAAAAAACGCATATTGGAGTCTTTCATGAGGCTCATTTCTCCTTTACTGTAGGCAATCAACTTCATCTTGATTGCTTTTTCTTTTCCCTTTATCCTCCTTCCTTTTCTTTGCATACCATATTAAAACAAGTTATCATAAGATGTATTACTTTATGAAAATAATGTTAGGTGGGAAATACATGTTAGAACAATTTCATATACATGCTGATTTAAAACAACAGCTTTCTACGATTCATGAAAAGAATAAGCAAGAAGCTGGTGAAAACGCACATTTAATCGGAACGAAAATATATAAAGCGTCTGATAATAGCATTATTGAAGATGCGATTACAGCACTTCTTCTTGGCAAGAACATTCTATTAAAAGGACCGACTGGTAGTGGTAAAACAGTACTAGCGGAAACTCTTTCTTCTTTATTCCAAAAACCAATGCATAGCATTAACTGCTCTGTCGACTTAGATGTAGAGGGTATTTTAGGATACAACACACTACAAACGAAAGATGGTGCATCTGAAGTTTCATTCGTTAACGGTCCTCTTATGAAAGCAATGAAGAACGGTCACTTCCTATATATTGACGAAATCAATATGGCAAAACCTGAAACGTTACCACTTCTTCACGGCGCATTAGATTACCGTAAAATGATTACAAACCCATTTACACAAGAGGTTGTATACGGTGATGACGAATACCGTGTAATTGCTGCGATTAACGAAGGTTACGTTGGAACAAGTGAACTAAATGAAGCGTTAAAAAACCGTTTCGTTATTATTGAAGTTCCTTACATTCAAGGTGATACATTAAAAGAACTATTATTAGCAGAATCAAAATTAAATGATGTTGCAACAATTGAAAAGTTTGTTGCCTTTGCAAGCGACCTTATGCCTTTAGCTCGCGATGGACGTGTAAGTGAAGAAGCAGCAAGTATTCGTGGTATTATCGACGCATGTGATTTAGGTGTATATATTCCTGTTATGCGAGCGATTGAACGAAGCATAATTGCAAAACTTAATGATGAAACAGAACAAATGACTGTCCGTGAATTAGCAGAAAGTTATTTCTTTGAGGGATAATTTATGAGACAAATTTTTAGTGACAAAAAAATTGATGCGTCGCTGTTTCTACAAATGGAAAACTTAATGTATGCCCTTCTAAAAGAAGACGATGCCTATCTTGAATATGGCTATAAAGCATACTACGACGAAATTGAAAAGAAAGTTGTCATTAGTCACTTTTGGGATGATCGAAAAGAAGAAGATACAATAATCGGATTAAAAAGCGAAGTGTTCTTAAAAGCACTTGGTAATAAACATTACTCGGACATGACTTTAATTCGTTCTTATGCGATTGAATTGCAAGAATCGCCCCTAAAAAAGTTTTTAACACAATTATTTGTTCTATTAGAAGATTTACGCGTTGAGGAAATCGTAAAGAACTTACGTCCTGGCACGAAGCATGTTTTTAAACGTCGAAAAGAAATGTACCGCAATTATTTCGGCTCTCAAAATGAAATAAACCGTGTTCGTAATTATCACGGTGATCGTCTATTTTGCCTATGCTATCTTTCATTAACTAGCGATAAATACGAAATGTTTAATAATGAATATTTTGAGCAAATTGAAGCGATTTTACATGAAACATTCCAAGCACGTAATACAGAAGATATTATGTATATCGTTGAGAAAATTCGCTATCGCTTAGAGGCGCTTCTTGAAAGCGATATGCTTAACAACTATTTCGGACATGCTCCACTTTACTTATCTGTCCTTGCAGACGAAAAGAACTGTCGCGTCGAAGATTTAGCAAATGATGATACGCAGCTTATAGATGACGATGAAAATAAAAACAAAATGGATGAAAGTTTCTCCACATGGCATCGTGAAAATAAAAATAACGAAAACGAGAACTTTTTACGCTTTGAATTAGAAAGCGGAACAAAAACTAATATGATGGGTGATACTGCCCGTGAATCAGAAGATGGCGACCAAGCACTTGGTTCTGTACAAGGTACTTCACAAAAAAGTACACAATCCAACTTTGATGGCGCTGATACAGAAGAAGCAAGGGCTTCACACGCTTCTAGCCAGCACGACGGTGCATACGGTAAGTATAATGTAGGTGCTTCTCATACATTTAAAGAAGCTCGCAAACCAAACTCAGATGAGAAAAAAGATTACCAAGCTATCAAATCAGTCGTCAATAAAGATGTAAAAGAATTAAAGAAAATTATCGAAAAAACAATTGAAAATAAAACGAATGCGAATAGTGATAAATATTACGGAAGACTTCGTAAGAAATTCCTTCGTATTTATACCGAAAAACAACCGCGTATGTTTTATAAAAAAGGACAAGAGTCACAAGAACTCGATGTTGCATTCCAACTATTAGTTGACTGTTCTGGTTCTATGTATAACAAAATGGAAGAAACGAAGAAGAGTGTTGTACTATTCCATGAAGCTTTAAAGTCTTTAAAAATCCCACACGCTATTAGCGGATTTTGGGAAGATGCCTCTAGCGCTAAACCTGAAGATAAGCCGAACGTTATCCATGAAGTTGTAAATTATAAAAACTCAACGTTGCCAAACGTTGGTCCAGAAATTATGCAACTTCGTGAAGAAGAAGATAACCGCGACGGATATATTATTCGTATCGTTTCTGAAAAACTTGCCAAAAGACCTGAGAAACATAAATTCTTACTAGTCTTCACAGACGGTGAGCCTTCTGCGCTAGACTATCAACAAGACGGAATTTTAGATACGCATGAAGCTGTTAAACTCGCGCGTAAAAGTGGTATGGAAGTAATCGGTATCTTCATCGAAGAAGGCGAAGCGAAAGAAGCAACTTATCAATTGATGAAAAACATTTATAACCATCACTTCTTAGTTGCAAATCATGCTGAAGATTTACGATTGAAGATTAAACCATTGCTGAAAAAACTATTACTGAAGACGATTGAATAGAAAATAGGAGCCTTGTGGCTCCTGTTTTTTCGTTCAATTACTTTGTTTCTGGTTGAAACTTGTATGGAATGGCTACTTCTAATAAAGATTCAAATCCTCCGTCATAGTATGGGAAACGCTCATTCGCAATTGTTCGATCTACCCACTCTATTGCAGAAATTTCACCTTCATCTTCCGCAATAAGTTCCCCTTTTACTACATTCGCTCGGAATGTAAAAAATAGTGCATGATTCCCTGATTCTTCAAAGAATTTTTCATTGATCGCAACAAGCCCCCCAGCCAAGGCGGTTAAACCTGTCTCTTCTTTCACTTCTCTTATTAGTGCTTCCTCTAATATTTCACCTTTTTCCACAGCCCCACCTGGCAATGACCAAACGTTTTGTTCTACATTATGTACCATTAATATTTTATCTGTTTCTTCGTCATGTATTAGTGCGTATACGACATCAACTCTTTGCATAAGACTTCTCTCCTCCCAAAAATAATGAAGAGCCGATTCCTAAGAATCGACTCTTCCTATTAATTCATCACTAACTCAGCTGTGAGCTTTTTTTTTAACTTAGCCAGCATGTCAGTTGTCATTTTGTCTAAATCGTATTCTGCTTTAAAGCCCCACTCTTTCATTGCTGCTGTTGCGTCAATAGAGTTCGGCCAGCTATCAGCAATTGTTTGACGAGCTGGATCTACTGCATAATCCATTGTAAACGTCGGAATGTGTTTACGAATTGACGCTGCAATTTGCTCTGGCTCGAAGCTCATTGCTGTAATGTTAAATGCATTTCTATGCACTAGCTTACTTGGATCAGCTTCCATTAATGAAATGATCGCTTGTAAAGCATCAGGCATATACATCATGTCCATATATGTTCCTTCAGCAATGTATGAGGTGTATGCACCTTTTTTAATCGCCTCATAATAAATTTCAACTGCATAATCAGTCGTTCCGCCTCCTGGAGGCGCTACGTAAGAAATTAAACCTGGGAAACGGACACCGCGCGTATCTACGCCAAATTTTTGATGATAATAATCACACAGTAATTCTCCTGCCACTTTGTTTACCCCATACATCGTAGTAGGACGCTGAATTGTATCTTGCGGTGTATTATCTTTTGGCGTTGATGGACCAAATGCACCGATAGAACTTGGCGTGAAGAACTTACAGTTTAATTCACGAGCTGCTTCTAGAGCATTTACAAGTCCACCCATATTTAAATTCCATGCAAATAACGGATTTTTTTCTGCTGTTGCTGAAAGTAAAGCTGCTAAATGAATAATTGTATCTACTTCATTACGCTTTGCGATATCATGTAGTTTTTGTCCATCTGTTACATCTAACGTTTCAAATGGACCAGACGTTACTACTTCACTATCTGTTTCACGAATATCTGTTGCAATAACATTTGATGCGCCGTATACATCACGAAGTTTCATTACTAGTTCAGAACCAATTTGCCCTAAAGAACCGGTTACTAGAATTTTTTTCATTTTCCCCACTCCTCATTTGCAAGCTATTCAAAAGATGTCGTTACTTAAATGATGCCCATTTCTTTTCCTACTTTTTCATACTTAAGAATTGCTTCATCTAACATTTCTTTCGTATGAGCTGCTGTAGGCATATTACGAACGCGCCCTGTTCCTTTTGCTACAGTTGGGAACACGATAGATTTTGCGTATACACCTTCTTCATTTAGACGTTTACTAAATTCTTGTGTTAATACTTCGTCCCCAATGATACAAGGTGTAATTGGCGTTTCACTTTCCCCAATGTTAAAGCCAAGTTCTTTTAATCCTTGTTTTAAGTAGCGACCATTTTCCCATAAGCGATCGTGTAACTCTGTGCTTTCCATTAAGATTTCAATTGATCTCATGCAAGCTGCTGCATCAGCTGGTGTTAATGCTGTAGAGAATAAGAATGGACGTGAACGAACTTTTAACCAGTCAATTAAATTTTGTTTCCCTGCTACATATCCACCAATTACCCCAATTGCTTTTGATAATGTACCAATTTGGAAATCAACTTTATCAGAAAGACCGAAGTGCTTTACAGTTCCTGCACCTTTTCCAAGTACACCTGAACCGTGTGCATCATCTACGTATGTCATTAAATCTAACTCTTCTGCAATCTCAACAATTTCTGGTAGTTTTGCAACATCTCCATCCATTGAAAAGACACCGTCTGTAATTACCATTAATTTATTGTAAAGACCTGATTCTTTCGCCGCAATTGCTTTTTGGCGTAAATCTTCCATATCCGAATGTTTATAAACAATAATTTTTGCTTTTGATAGACGACTACCATCAATAATAGAAGCATGGTTTAATTCGTCTGAAAGAATTGCATCATTTTTATCCATAACAGCTGAAATCGCTGCCATATTACAGTTAAATCCTGATTGATAAGCAATTGCTGCTTCTGTATGTTTAAACTTTGCAATTGTTTCTTCTAACTTAATATGCAAATCTAAAGTACCGTTAATTGTACGAACAGCCCCTGCTCCAACACCGTACTTATGAATAGCACCAATTGCTGCTTCTTGCAAACGGCTATCTGTTGCTAATCCAAGATAGTTGTTTGAAGATAAGTTAATATATTCTTTTCCGCCAATTGTAATGATCGGTCCATTTGAACTCTCAAGCGGATCAATTACGTTATAAAGCCCCTTTGATTTTAAATCCTCTAAATTTTCTTCTAAAAATTTCGCAAGTGTTTTACTAGACATCGTGAAGCCTCCCATCGTTCATGTAAGCGGATTATTGTCTTAATAGTTCTAATAATCCCTCTACTAGCTTAACACGTTTTCAGAATTTATTATAGAAAAATAGTTTAAAGTAACCGCTTACAATTTTAGATTATATATGATTCATTACAATAAATCTATTATTTACTTTTCATATTTGATAGAATTAAAAAAATATTTCCGGAGGTTTCAAACATGGCATTTACAGAATCTGATGTATACAATAACACAGCATTTTTCGAACAATATATGAAACGAAGATACCGAGAAAATAGCCCAAATGAATCCATTGAAAAACCAGTATTCTTTCAGCTCATTGGTCATGTACGAGGAAAACAAATTCTCGATTTAGGCTGTGGTGATGCTAAGTTTGGCGCGGAATTATTAGAAAAGGGATGCTACTCTTACACCGGCATTGAAGGCTCTGAACTTATGTATGAAAAAGCTAAAAAACAACTAGAAAATAAAAATGGATCTGTTCATTTTTTAAACCTCAAAGATTATACCTACCCCTCTTCCACTTTTGATTTAGTAACATCTAGACTCGCCTTACATTATATTGAACATCTTGATACCATTTTTCAAAATGTGTTTCAAACTTTAAAAACAAATGGCACCTTTACCTTTAGCGTTCAACATCCCGTTATTACTTCTTCGTTTGAAAGCTTACAAACAAGTGGTAAAAGAACGAGTTGGCTCGTCGATAATTACTTTAAACTAGGCAAACGGGTTGAACCATGGATTGACCAAGAAGTTATTAAATATCATCGTACAACGGAAGATTATTTCACATTATTACAGCAAGCCGGATTTACCATTACATCATTAAAAGAAGCTACACCAAATCCAACCTATTTTCAAAATGAAGAAGAGTATAAACGTCGCTTACGTATTCCTCTCTTCCTCTTATTTTCTTGTACCAAATAAAAAAACGATGAATCACTCATCGTTTTTTTATCTCATTACCTGAGCAACTTCTTTAACTACACGTCTTCCTCTTCCGTGAGGTATACAAAGCGGTGTTCCAAACAACGGATCCGTACTAATTTGACACTCCATTCGGAATACATCACGTACTAGTTTCTCATCTACCACTTCTTCAGGTTTACCTTGTGCATATATTTGTTTATCTTGAATGGCTACAATGTTATCTGCATAGCGACATGCTAAATTTAAATCGTGTAATACCATAACAATTGTTCTTTGTTCTGTTTCATTTAATTCGAATAATAAATCTAGCACTTCAATTTGGTGAGTCATATCTAAATATGTAGTAGGCTCATCCAGTAAAATAATATCTGTATCTTGTGCAAGCGTCATTGCAATCCAAGCACGTTGTCGTTGTCCACCTGAAAGAGCATGCACATCACGCTCAGCAAATTCTGTCATACCTGTTGCTGCAAGTGCCTTCTGTACCATTTCCTCATCTTTTTCTGACCACTGTTTCAGCCATGTTTGATATGGATAGCGTCCTTGTTTTACAAGTTGCAATACTGTAAGCCCTTCAGGTGCTTGCGGTCCTTGCGGTAAAATTGCCATTTGACGAGCAATTTGCTTCGTTTGCATACTTTGAATAGCTTGATTATCTAACAAAATGTCACCAGTTGTTGGCTTTAATAATCTAGCTAGTGAACGTAATAAAGTTGATTTCCCGCAACCGTTGGAACCGATAAAGATTGTAATTTCACCTTTTGGAATTTCTAAATTCAACTCATCGATAATAATTGTTTCACCATAAGACAACGTCAAACGTTTCGTCTCCAATGCTTTTTGCATATTCATCTCCCTTTATGAATTCCGACTTTTATAAAGTAAATAAATAAAATAAGGTGCACCAATTGCTGATGTAAATACCCCTGCTGGAATTTCAAGTGGTGTGAAAACTGTACGCCCAATTAAATCTGCAGCAAGTACTAGAATTGCACCAACAATAGCTGCAACTGGGAGTAATGCACCGTATAAAGAACCAACTAGCCTTCGTGAAATATGAGGTGCCATTAAACCGACAAATCCAATTCCTCCGGCGAAGGCAACTGCTCCCCCAATTAAAGCCGTACTAAGTAATAACATGAATACGCGTGACTTCGTTAAAGGAACACCAAGTCCTACCGCAATATCATCCCCTAGCTCTTGCGCATTTAAATGTCTAGCAGCTATAAATGATATTACCGTTAAAATGAGAACCCACGGTGCAAGCACCATAACGTTTTGCCATGAAGAACCATAAACAGTACCTGTAATCCATACATTCGCTTGACTCGCTTGATAAATTGGTGCTAACAACATAAACAAAGTCGTTGCCGCTTTCGTTAATGCCCAAAACCCCACACCAATTAAAACAAGACTAATCGGCGATAACCCGTCATTTCTCCATGCAAATAAATATACAAAAAGCGCCACAATCGTTGCCCCAACAAAGGCTGCTAACGGCATATAATGAATGCTTACAGTTAGCGCATTATTTTTATCACTAAATATAGCTAAAAACAATACAACTGCAACACTTGCCCCGCCCGTAATCCCGATGATATCCGGAGAAGCAAGAGGATTTCGAACGAGACCTTGTAAAATACATCCTGCTACAGCAAGCGCAATTCCTACGAGGATGGCAATTAAAATACGCGGCATACGAAACTTATTTACAACCATGTTAGACATCGCATCGCCATTTCCAGTGATCGCTTGCCATACATCATAAGGAGCAATTTTCATGTCTCCCATACCTGCGCTCGCAAAGAATAATCCTATTAAAACAAATAGTAAACTTAACAAGACGAGACAAGCTCGTTTATACATTAAAAACGAGAGCTCACCTTTTCCTATACGAAACGGAATATATTTCTTCATTTGCTAAGCCCTCTCTTACGTGCAATATAAATAAAGAATGGAGCTCCAATAAATGCTGTCATAACTCCTACTGGTACTTCTTGTGGCATAATGACATATCTTGCTGCTATATCAGCCAATATTAGTAGTATTGCACCTAACAATCCGCTATAAGGCACTCTCCATCTGTGGTCAACTCCAACAAGAAATCTCGCAAAATGCGGAGTAATAATTCCAATAAATCCAATTGGGCCAGCAACCGCAACCGAACCACCAGACAACAGTACAATAATAAGTAACACTAATGATTTCATTAAAATTGTTCGTTGTCCAAGTCCTTTCGCGACGTCTTCTCCCATCATCAATGTATTTACTTTCCCTGCCATCATAAGAGATGCAATCCATCCTATTAATAAATATGGGAATACAGATTGTAAAATTTCTAACTTTCTCCCTTGCACAGATCCAGCAAGCCAAAATAATACCTCTTCAAGTGCTTTTTCATTTAACACAAGTAATCCTTGTGTTAATGATGAAAATAACGCACTAATTGCGACCCCTGCTAACGTTAACTTAAGAGGAGTAGTTCCTTCTTTTCCTAAAGAACTAGAAGCAAATACAAGTACAGCTGCAACCGCCGCTCCTAAAAAGGCAATCCATGTGAAAGCTGATAATGATGTTACTGAAAAGATTACAATTGCTACAACTATGAAGAACGCAGCACCTGAATTTAATCCAATAAAATCTGGAGAAGCAAGTGGATTCTTAGTTAAAGTTTGCATAAGACAACCAGCAATGGCTAAACTAGCACCAACACTAGCTGCAATTAACGCCCTAGGCAGACGTACATTTTGAATAATAATATGTTCATTGGAACCGTTAAAATGGAAAAAAGCATCCAATGCTAGTTTCCAACTCGTATTTGTATATCCAAAAATAATACTTCCCCAAATACAAATAACGACTGCAATGATTCCAACAAATAATCCAATCCATTTTGCTCGATTTGTTTTTAATAACATGCAGCGTTTCCCCTTCAATGTATAATGATACGTTGTTAGTGTATTTCAACTTAATTCTCATTGTCAACGGAAATGAGAATTATTTTCACCCATATGTATTGACAATCAAAAGATAAAGGCTTAATATCATGCTTGCTATTGAAAAATATTCTCAACATGTAGGGGGTACATAATGAATTTCATGCGGAAGAAATCGTTTACAGTATTTGTATTTTTACTAGCATTTTCAATGCTTTTAAGCGCTTGTGGAAAATCAAATAACAAAGAAGAATCTACAAAAGAAGATAATAAAAAAGAAGTGGTTACTGTAGAACATGCAATGGGTAAAACAGAAGTTCCTGCTAATCCAAAACGTGTAGTTATCTTAACAAATGAAGGAACTGAAGCTTTACTCGAATTAGGTGTGAAACCAGTTGGTGCTGTAAAGTCTTGGACTGGTGACCCATGGTATCCACATATTAAGGATAAAATGAAAGATGTAAAAGTTGTTGGTGATGAAGGACAAGTTAACGTTGAAACAATTGCTTCTTTAAAACCAGACTTAATTATCGGTAATAAAATGCGCCACGAAAAAGTGTACGAACAACTAAAAGCAATTGCACCTACTGTGTTCTCAGAAACATTACGTGGTGAATGGAAAGATAACTTCAAATTTTATGCAGAAGCATTAAATAAAGAAAAAGAAGGTCAAAAAGTTGTAGCTGATTACGAATCACGTATAAAAGATTTAAAAGGCAAACTTGGCGATAAAGTAAACCAAGAAATCTCTATGGTTCGTTTCATGCCTGGTGATGTTCGTATTTATCATGGCGATACATTCTCTGGTGTTATTTTAAAAGAACTTGGATTTAAACGTCCTGGAGATCAAAATAAAGATGATTTTGCAGAGCGTAACGTATCTAAAGAGCGTATTTCTGCTATGGATGGTGACGTATTATTCTACTTCACATTCGATAAAGGAAATGAGAAAAAAGGATCTGAACTAGAAAAAGAGTATATAAACGATCCTCTATTTAAAAATTTAAATGCAGTAAAAAATGGTAAAGCATACAAAGTTGATGACGTTATTTGGAATACAGCTGGTGGCGTAATGGCCGCTAACCTACTATTAGATGACATCGAAAAACGCTTTGTTAAATAATATTTCCTTAACCAGCTCCCTTCTGTGGAGCTGGTTATTTTTCAATTCACTTAAATGTCACATTATTTCGTTTTGTATTTTTATTCCCAATATGTTATATTGAGAAAGTAAATAGAATATATTTTCTTTATATCAGAATAAATATTTTAATCTAAATTTTCTGATTAATCACTATTTTATTTTCTTTTAGAATTCAATTATTACATTTGAAAACGCTTATCATCTCGTTTTCAGGGCAAAATACAGTAACGGTCGAAGAAAAATAGAACTTTTTTAGAAATTTTCTTTCTATTTCCATATAATTCTATTGACTTCTAAATATTTTGTAAATTAAAATGATTACATAAATATCCGTTATACAGGATTAGGGGGAAACAAAAATGGATGCAGCTTTAAAATTAGACAAAGCTGGAGAGCAACAATCACCAAAAAAACATCCACCAGGGTTATACTTGTTGTTCTTTACAGAGGCGTGGGAAAGATTTAGTTATTACGGAATGCGTGGCTTATTAGTTCTTTATTTAACAACGAGCTTAGTAAGCGGCGGTTTAGGATTTGATAAAGCAGTTGCAGTTCAAATTTACGGTATTTTCACAATGTTAGTATACTTCACACCTATTATTGGTGGTTGGTTAACTGACCATTTCATTACGAAGCGACATGCCATTACTATTGGTGGTATCATCATGGCAATTGGTAACTTTGTATTATTCTCAATGAACACAAAAACTGGACTTTTCTTAGGATTAGGATTATTAGTTATTGGTAACGGATTCTTCAAACCAAATATTTCGACTTTATTAGGTCAATTATATAGCGAAAACGATTCTCGTCGTGATAGTGCCTTCACTATCTTCTACATGGGAATTAACTTAGGAGCTCTTATCGCTCCATTCATTTGCGGTTACTTCGCAGATTATAGATACGGTTTCTTAACAGCTTGTATCGGTATGATTATTGGGCAGCTTGCCTTTAATTTCTTAGCACCTCGTTACTTAGGGTCTATCGGAACAACTGTTGTAGGAAAAAAATCTAAAGAAAAAAATGCAAAAGCAATTGAGAAAAAACCTTTAACAACACAAGAGAAAAAACGTACTGCTGCAATTTTAATTTTAACTTGTTTCGTTGTATTCTTCTGGGCAGGATTTGAGCAAGCTGGTAGTTCTTTAACACTTTACACAGATAAGTTCGTAGATCGTACAATTGGTGGATTTACAATTCCAACACCTTGGTTCCAATCTGTAAACCCACTATTCATTATCTTACTAGCATTACCTGTTTCTGCGTTATGGATTAAGCTTTCAAAAACAAAAAATGGCGATTTGAAAATCCCAACAAAAATGGCATTAGGTATGATTTTACTAGGGATTGGATATTTAGTTCTAACTTTAGCTGTTTTAAAAACGGGTAGCGATGAAGGTAACATTACAATGAAAGCAAACTTACTATTCATTGTATTCACTTACATGTTCCACACAATCGGTGAGTTATTCTTATCACCAATCGGATTATCTATGGTAAGTGCAATCGCTCCTGTTAAATTAGCATCATTATTAATGGGTGTATGGTTAGCTGGTACTGGCTTCGCAAACTTATTAGCAGGACAATTAGCCGCTTTCACTCAATCTTTAGGATATTTAGAAGTATTCGCAAGCATCGGTATTATCGTAATTGTACTGGGATTAGTACTTCTTATGTTCTCTAAGAAAATTGCACATATGATGGAATAACAAAAAGACGCTTCTAAAATTAGAAGCGTCTTTTTTATTACTTCTCCTCTAAAGCTGTCACGTCCACATGAACGCTCTCACCAGGATTAGATACATCATACACTTGAGCACTCCCCTTCTGCTCATCACAGCTCTCAATCCATACTGGTACGCCCTCATATGTAACGTCAATTCTACTTGAAGAAGATAAGATTTGTTTCACACGTTTCACATCCATACTACTATCCCTCCTTTTGCTTACTACACTCCTTTTTATTTTTTCTTTTCCTTTTAGAATATATTCCGTAAGGCAGCATGTTGATTGATAGTCATTTCTTCCTAACATGCTAATATTTACTCTCTCGCTACCTTTCTGACAAATAAAAAAAGACGTATATTCTACACGTCTTTTTCCATAATATTCAAATCTTAAGAAAATAATGTTTTTACTACCGCACTTACTTTATCATTATGGATTTGATAATACACTTCTAATCCTCGTCTTTCAAAGCGTACTACTTTATTTTGCTTTAACTTCGTTAAATGTTGTGAAACAGTTGATTGTGGAATTTCTAATACTTCCTGTAGCTGTGTTACATTACATGTTCCTCTTTGCATAAGTTCCATTACTAGACGTAGACGAAGTGGGTGAGCTAACGCTCTTAACATTTGTACATCTTCTTCTGAAATACGACATTCGAATTGATTTTGGCTCATAAAGTTCCCCTCATTTTCGTTTTTATTTGCGTTTTTATGTTCTTTTTATTTATTTATATATCTGTTCTTATATTTCCTGTTACGACATAACTTTATCAACCTATAAAGCCGAAAAATTTTTCCATCTTCATCAGCAAAAATTCAGGAAAAAATCCTTGCTGATTTTGAATATTATACTATATGATATAACGAAAAAGCAAAATAATGGCCTACGAATACTTTGCTTGCAAACGTTGTTTTATCAGGCTTTTTGTTATATTTTCACCTCATTGAAATGCACAGTAACGGTATTGTAAAATACCGTCTATAATTGATAACCTATCGTAATGTAGTTGAACTATAATTAACCTCTTTGTTACGCTAAAAGGAATTTTCAGTAAAAAGAGATGATGTGATATTAAAAATTTGTTTCTTATTTTTTATTCGTATTGCAAGCGGTTGGATTGTTGTGCAAAACTTCCTATTAAATCCACTCACCGTTCCCCCCACTAGATCAAACAGGACAGATAATTGCATATATCAAACTTTATACTTAATATAAAAGACTTCATCTAATATACGCCTATAAGGAACATGCCATCTGAATAAGCAAAATAATATGCACATAGTTTATACAGCACACTTAAATTCATTTGAGTGTGTTTTTTGTCTACTTTATGAACAAAGCTTTTCTTTTAACACTATTATGGAATAATTATACTTTTTTACGTTGACAATAGTGTTGAAGGAGAATATACTAAGCATGTAAGTTGATTGTGAATAGTTTCACAAATAATGTGAATTTCTTCACATATAATAGATAGGAGTTGTCATTATTATGAGTACTTGGACACAAATTTATGACCCATTAAACAATATTTGGTTATCTGCACTAATCGCAGCACTTCCAATCTTTTGTTTCATCATTTGTTTAATGGCATTCAAAATGAAAAGTTACATGGCTGGTCTTTATAGTGTGATTGTCGCTATTATCCTTGCAATATTTGTTTATAAAATGCCAGCAACAGTAGCTGTAGCATCTGCCGGATTCGGTGTTTTATCTGGATTTTATCCAATTTGTACTATCGTTATCGCCGCAATTTTCCTTTACAAATTAACTGTTAAAACAGAGCAATTCAATATTATTCGCGATAGTATTTCAAGCATTACAAATGATCAACGTTTACAAGTATTATTAATCGCTTATTCTTTCGGTGCTTTCTTAGAAGGCGCAGCTGGTCTAGGAGTTCCAGTTGCTATTACAGCTGCACTACTTGTAGGTATGGGCTTTAATCCATTAAAAGCAGCAGGTATTTGTTTAGTAGCTAATATTGCTGGTGGTGCTATGGGTGCTATGGGTATTCCAGTTACAGTACCAGCACAATTAACTCAACTTGACGCATTAACTATTGGTCGTCAAACTGTTCTTATTTTACCTTTCATTAGTGTTATCTTACCTTTCTTACTTGTTTCAATGGTCGATGGAATTAAAGGTATTAAAGAAACTTGGCAAGGTATTCTTGTAAGTGGTGTTTCTTTCGCTATTACTCAATTCGCTGTAACTTACTTCTTAGGCGCAGAACTTACTAATATTTTCGCAGCCGTTGTAAGTATGATCTCTCTTGCATTATTCTTACGTGTTTGGCAACCAAAATCTTCTACTAAAGAAGAAAAACAAGAAACTAAAGTATCACACACATTCAATCAAATTTTATATGCTTGGTCTCCATTCGTATTCTTAACTGCATTTGTAACAATCTTTAACTTAAAACCGATTAAAGCTTTATTTGCTCCAGATGGTGCGTTAGCAAACTTAGTATTTAACATTCAGTTCCCTGGTCTTCATAATGCTGTTATGAAAACTACACCAATTACAAAAGCTGATACACCTTTCGCAGCTGTTTTCAAATTTGATGTATTCTCTTCTACAACTACTGCGATTGTACTAGCAATTATCGTTTCACTTATCGTTTACCGCGTAAAAGGTAAAATGGTTAAAGAATTAATGATTGAAACAATGAAAGAATTAAAAGCTCCAGTATATACAATTTGTAGCGTTATCGCTTTAGCTTACGTAGAAAACTACTCTGGTATGTCATCTACACTTGGACTTGCATTCTCTTCTACTGGTAATGCATTCCCAGTTCTTTCTCCAATCTTAGGATGGATTGGCGTATTCATTACAGGTTCAGTAGTTTCAAGTGGTTCTTTATTCGCACCACTTCAAGCAGTAACAGCAGACCAGTTAAACATCGTTCCTTCTACACTCGTTGCCTTAAACGTAGTAGGTGGTACAATGGCAAAAATGGTTTCACCACAATCTGTAGCAGTTGCTTGTGCCGCAGTTGGACTAGTTGGTAAAGAATCTGCTCTATTTAAAACAGCAATGAAATACAGTTTAATCTTCTTAGCTGTTATTAGCTTACTTCAATTAAACGCTGTATTTAATATCTTTTAAAAATAAAACACCGATCCAAGTGGATCGGTGTTTTTCACATTACATTTTTTTATTTTTTAATAAAGAAGCTCCAGCAATTTCAGGGTGAGTCATTTCGAATGGATCTAAAATAATATCCAATTCCTCTTCTGTCAGTACACCATGTTCTAAACATAACTCCCTAACAGATTTCCCTGTTTCAATTGCTTCACGTGCAATACGAGATGCTACTTCATAACCAATATGAGGATTAACTGCTGTAATAATTCCAACACTTTTCTCAACATATTGCTTCAGCAATTCTTCATTTGCCGTAATTCCTTCAATACAATATTCACGGAATACACGGAATCCATTATTCATAATACTAATAGATTGAATTAAATTAAATACAAGCACAGGCTCCATTACGTTTAACTCTAATTGTCCTGCTTCTGATGCTAAGCAAATTGTATGATCGTTTCCGATTACTTGGAATGCGACTTGGTTAATCACTTCTGCCATAACTGGATTTACTTTTCCTGGCATAATCGATGAACCTGGCTGACGTGCTGGCAATTGAATTTCAGCTAACCCAACACGTGGACCAGACGCCATAATACGAAGATCGTTTGCAATTTTAGACATGTTCATCATACATACTTTAAGTGCTGCAGATACCTCTGTGTATGCATCTGTATTTTGCGTTGCATCAACTAAATGCTCTGCACCAACAAGTGGGAATCCACTAAACGTTCTTAAATGTTTTACCACTTGTTCAATATACGTAGGATTTGCATTTAATCCTGTACCAACAGCTGTCGCGCCCATATTCACTTCATATAAATGTTGACGAGACTGTTTAATTCTTTTTATATCACGCGCAAGCACTCGGCTATACGCTTCAAATTCTTGTCCAAGGCGAATTGGAACTGCATCTTGTAAATGTGTGCGTCCCATTTTAATAACATGATCAAACTCTTTTGCTTTTTTACGAAAAGCAGAATGAAGTTCTTCCATTGTAATAAGAAGCTTTTCTAACATCATAAGAGTTGCAATATGAATCCCTGTTGGAAACGCATCGTTCGTTGATTGGGCCATGTTCACATGAGTGTTTGGGCTAATTTTCGCATACGCCCCTTTTTCATATCCCATACGTTCTAACGCTCTATTCGCAATTACTTCATTTGTATTCATATTAATAGAAGTTCCGGCTCCACCTTGAATAGGATCCACGATAAATTGATCATGAAACTTTCCATCAACAATTTCTTGCGCTGCTTCTGCAATTTCATGCCCAATGTCTTTAGCTAAGTAACCAGTATCTATATTCGCAAGCGCCGCCGCTTTTTTCACAATTGCCATTGCTGTAATGAGTGATGGATGAATGCGATATCCTGTAATTGGGAAGTTTTCTACGGCACGTAATGTTTGTACACCATAATAAGCTGCACTTGGTACTTCTTTTTCACCTAAAAAATCTTTTTCTATACGTATATCCTTCGTTGCTATCATTTTTATCACCTATACTTTTTCATTCTAAATCCTTATCCAAAAAATCCGCCCTCTAAAAACACGAGTATCATTCAGAAGAATTTTTCAGTATCCACCTTCACTATATAGCACCTTTTTTGAAAGCGCAAACATTTATTTTTCTGTATATCCTTTTTATTAAAGTTTATAGAAAATCATTCTTCTACTTTCCTTATTTCCACTCGTTTAATTTGATGCATATCCTTTTCAAGGACTTTAAAATAAAAACCGTGTTTCTCAATAATATCTCCTTCAGCAACGATTTGTTTTTGTACCATAATCCAGCCACCAATTGTATCTACATCATCAGCAATTAAATGTATGCCAAGCAAATCATTTACTTCACTAATAAGCACTTTTCCCTCTACGATTTTATAACCTTCACTTACATGCTCTATAGGAGGATTCTCATCTTCATCGTATTCATCTCGAATTTCTCCAACAATTTCTTCTAAAATATCTTCTAGTGTAACAATCCCAGCTGTACCACCATATTCATCATACAATACAGCTAATGGAATGTGTTTTCTTTGCATTTGTAATAGTAAATCATGAATTGGAATATTTTCTAGCACTTCAATAACTGGCCTTGTATATGGCATAATCGAGCACTCCTCATCCCGATTACCATCCATATAACGAATAAATAAATCTTTTACATTAACCATCCCAATAATTTCATCTTTATCTTCACCAAATACAGGATATCTCGTGTACTTTTCTTGCGCGATTACTTTAATATGTGTTTCAAATGGTTCATCCTCATATAAGCCTACAACTTCCGTACGAGGTACCATAATTTCTTTTGCTACTCTATTATCAAATTCAAAAATATTATTTACATATTTAAATTCCCTTTGGTTAATCTCTCCGCTCTCATAGCTCTCAGATAAGATTAACCTTAATTCTTCTTCTGAATGAGCTACTTCATGTTCAGAAGCTGGATGTAATCCGAATAAACCAGTTACAACCCTCGCTGAACCATTCAAAGCCCAAATAAACGGATACATAACTCGGTAAAAATAAATAAGTGGTTTCGATAACAATAAGCTAACTTGTTCTGCTTTTTGTATAGCAAATGTCTTTGGAGCAAGTTCCCCAATGACAACATGTAAAAATGTAATTACTGCAAAGGCAATAATAAATGAAACTGTACTGGAAATTGCAGGTGAGAATTTTAATTTTAAAAACAACGGCTCGAGTAAATGTTTAATGGTTGGTTCCCCTAACCACCCAAGCCCTAAAGCAGTAATTGTAATGCCTAGCTGACAGGCCGATAAATATTCATCTAAATTTGAAGTTACCTTTTTTGCTGCCAGTGCACCTCTTCTTTTTTCACTAACGAGTTGATCAATACGACTGCTACGTACCTTAATAATTGCAAATTCAACAGCCACAAAAAATGCTGTTAACCCAATAAGAATGACTACCATCAATAATTTTAAAATATCCACATATGCTCTTTAGCTTTCTTAGCTAAAGTTACACCTCCTTTTAAAAAGAAGTTTCACTTTAGTTTCTTCAATTATTGGACAGCAACTCTATATAAAATCCACCAATTTTCAAACCTCATACAATTCTAAAGGTAAAGCATCAGGGTCTTGGAAAAAGACGAATTTCTTCCCCGTTATTTCATCAATACGGATCGGTTCCGTCTCAACACCACATTGGTTTAAATGCTTCACAACTTCTTCTATATTTGTAACAGCAAATGCTAAATGTCTAAGACCGGCTGCTTCTGGAAAACTTTTGCGCTCAGGCGGATTTGGAAATGAAAATAATTCGATTTGATACTCTTCTCCTACACATAAATCTAATTTATAAGAATCTCGTTCCTTTCTATATACTTCATTTATCTCTTTAAACCCTAATATCCTAGTATAAAAATCCTTTGACGACTCATAATTCGAACAAATAATTGCAACGTGATGCACTCTACATATATTCATGCTCTCTCTATTCCTTTCTTTACCAAAGATGCATATTCTCCCTTGAAATGAAAAACATATATAGCAGAATATCTCTTTTAGGGGGCTTACCATGAAATTCATTACTTTTTTCGTCGCACTAATTGTTGTTTTCTTGCTCGCTTATATTGCTAGCAATAATAAGAAGCATATTAAATTTAAACCAATTTTTATCATGCTTATTATACAGTTAATTTTAACCTATTTACTATTAAATACAGAAATCGGCCTCATACTTATTAGAATCATTTCCAGTTTGTTTACCAAGCTACTCGAGTATGCTGCTGATGGAATAAATTTCGTATTTGGTGGTCTTGCAAATAAAGGTGAAATGCCATTTTTCCTTACTGTATTATTACCAATCGTCTTTATTTCTGTTTTAATTGGTATATTACAACATTTCAAAATACTACCATTTTTTATTCGTTGGATCGGGTACTTTCTTAGTAAAATAAATGGTCTTGGTAAATTAGAATCTTACAACGCTATCGCCTCTGCCATTGTCGGCCAATCAGAAGTTTTTATTACAGTGAAAAAACAATTAGCTCAAATTCCAAAACACCGTCTTTATACACTTTGTGCCTCTGCTATGTCAACCGTATCTATGTCTATCGTAGGTGCCTATATGACAATGATTGAACCTAAATATGTAGTAACTGCACTCGTTCTCAATTTATTTAGCGGTTTTATTATCGTACTCATCATTAACCCTTACGACGTTAAAGATGACGAAGATATTTTAGAAATCAAAGGTGAAAAACAAAGCTTTTTTGAAATGCTTGGAGAATACATTCTTGATGGTTTTCGTGTAGCCATTGTTGTCGGCGCTATGCTCATCGGATTCGTCGCATTAATTAGTTGTATTAATGACCTGTTCCTCATTATATTCGGTATTACGTTCCAACAATTAATCGGCTATGTATTTGCACCTATCGCATTCCTTATCGGTGTACCCAGTTCTGAAATTGTCGCGGCTGGCAGCATTATGGCAACGAAGCTTGTAACGAATGAATTTGTCGCAATGATGGACCTTAGTAAAATCTCTAATAGCCTTTCTCCCCGTACAGTTGGTATTATTTCTGTTTTCCTTGTATCTTTTGCCAATTTTTCTTCCATTGGTATTATTTCAGGTGCGGTAAAAGGACTAAACGAAGAACAAGGAAACGTTGTTGCGAGGTTTGGCCTTAAATTACTATATGGAGCTACTCTCGTTAGTATTTTATCTGCAATTATCGTAAGCATTATGTTGTAATTAGGTAAAATTTTATCATTTTCTTATCCCTATCTTTTGTATACAATAACGAATAGGTGTCTTATAAATAATCAAGACATCTATTTTTTATACATGTACAATCGCTTTTATTTAGCGTAAAATATTTTTTATGTGTTTGAATACACTTCTAAATGTATACACTTTGATAGTTTTAAAGGAGAAAAAATGATGAAATCCGACACGAACAACAATACGCGAGCCAAAAAAGGACGCTCAAAGAAAAAACGCCTACTTTGGTTCCTTCTTATTCCATTACTAATTGTAGCACTTGGAGCAGGAGGCTACTCCTTCCATATATACAGTAAAGCAAAGTCCGTCTTAAATAATGCTTATGCTGAACTAGGTCGAGGAGAAAAGTCCAGTAAACGTGAAAAAGCTGTTAAACCTATGACCGACAACATTTCCGTACTAATTATGGGTGTTGATGAAAGTGATATTAGGGAAAAAGATTATGGAAAAGCAACTCGAACAGATGCGTTATTACTTGCAACAATTAATAAAAACGATAAATCCGTTAAACTTGTAAGCATTCCACGTGACTCACGCGTCTACATTAAATCACGTGATAAATACGATAAAATCACACATGCGCACGTATTCGGTGGTGTAGACAGCACAATTGATACGGTAGAGAACTTTTTAGATGTTCCAGTTGATTATTATGTAAAATTCAATTTTAAATCCTTTATTAAAATTGTTGATTCTCTTGGTGGCATTACTGTGGACGTTCCAGTTGAATTCACAGAGCAAAATAGTAAAGATGAAGCAGATGCAATTCATCTAAAAAAAGGACGTCAACATTTAAATGGAGAAGAGGCACTGGCACTAGCTAGAACTCGTCATATCGATAGTGATTATATGCGTGGTCAACGTCAACAGCTTGTATTAGAGGCCATTGCTGAAAAGGCACTATCTCTTAATTCCATTAATAAAATCGGTGGCCTACTAGACGCTGTCGATAAAGATTTAAAAACCAATTTAACTTTTGATGATATGATGACAATTACAAAAAATTCAATGGATTCAAATTTAAAAATGGAAAAAATGCAAGTAGAAGGTACAGATAAATATATAGGTGGTATTTATTATTACGTTCCAAATGAAAAAAGCGTCGATACTATTTCAACTACCCTTCAAAAACATCTCGGTGTTACGAATAAAAATGAACATAAAAAATTATAATAAAAAGGCTGCTAGATCTTTCTAGACAGCCTTTTTATTATATTTTTCAACATATTTTTCATACACATTGTGACAAGAAGTGACAATTATTACAGCGGTGTAACATTTTTTATGAAAACATTACACACACAGTGAAAATAATAGTATACTAGTACGTACATAATGTTATTTTCATCATTTTTATACAAAAAATGTAATACATATATTTATACATAAATTTCTGGGGGGAAATAAATGAAGCTAAGTAAAATACTGATTGGTTCTGCAATTGCTGGGGGCATATTACTTTGTGTAGGCGGTGTTGGGGGATATCAATATGTATCCAAATTAAATAATCAATTAGATACTACTGCATTACCAAATACTACATTTGAAGGTATTTCTCTCGATGGAAAAAATAAGAAAGATATTCAAGCAATTATTAATCAAAGGGTAACTGAATTAGATCAAAAATCCCTTACCTACATATTCCAAAACGATAAACAAACTTACACATGGAAAGATTTAGGGGTAAATTATAAAGAGAAAGATATTATTGACAAAATATTCAAAGAACAAGAAGGAAACGTAATGAATCGTTACAAAATGCGCAAGCAAGCTGAAAACGGTGAATTAAAACGTGACTATAAATTAACACCACAATTAAATGCAACAGCTTATGAAACCTTTATAAAAGATAAATATAATGAAACATTAAAAAATCCTGTTAATGCAGAATTAAGCATTGAAGGCTCAACAGTAAATGTTAGTCAAAGCCAAAACGGAGAAAAAATTGATAAAGGAAAACTAAACAGTTTAACAAACGAAGCTATTACTACTGGTAAATCAGATGTTACATTACCAGTTACATTCATAAAACCAGAACGTTCTACAGAAGATATACAGAAAATGGGTATTAAAGAAGTCATTGCTGAATATTCTACTCCAATGGCTGGCCGTAACGGAAATCAATCATTTAACGTAAATAAGTCAGCTAATACTTTAAGTGGGGTTATTGTGGCACCTGATGAAACATTTAGTTTTAACGGCCGCGTTGGCGTAACTGATGCTGCACATGGTTACAAATCTGCAGCAGTATATTCACAAGGTAAAGTAATACAAAGTGCAGGCGGAGGAGTTTGCCAAGTCAGTAGTACTTTATACAGCGCCGCTTTAAGGGCTGATTTAGGAATTGTTTCTCGAAGCAATCATTCTATGCCAGTAAATTATTTACCACTTGGGCAAGATGCAGCAGTAGCAGATTATGGTCCAGATTTAAAATTA
This sequence comes from Bacillus sp. EB V-12, assembly GCF_056158125.1. Classification (NCBI taxonomy): domain Bacteria; kingdom Bacillati; phylum Bacillota; class Bacilli; order Caryophanales; family Bacillaceae; genus Bacillus; species Bacillus sp. EB V-12. Next base: position 36,712 of record NZ_JBUXJL010000012.1, read on the forward strand.
AAAAATAATACAGGCAATCATATTTATATTCAAGCATTTTCAAATGGAGGTAGTATTACTACACGCATTTTCGGTACAAATACTGGTAAAAATGTTGAAGTTTCTTCTCAAGTAATTAGTAGGACTAGTGATAAAATCACAGCGGTTACGTATAAAAAAGTAACACAAAACGGGGAAGTAATATCAAATGGACAAATTTCAAAAAGTGTATATAAAAGCGCCCCAAAAGAATAGATAATATCAACCGAATAACATAAAGAAAAAGGCGTGATTAAATCACGCCTTTTTCTTTTGCAGTAATTGTAAAAAAGTTTCAAGATGATCTTTCGTTTCTTCTAAAGACCACATACGATTTCCTTGCTTCGCAGCTAATACACACGCCTCTTCCCACGCGTTCTTTTTCTTCATATTTATTAATTCATCACGTAATTTCAAAACAATTTCTTCGTCTTCTTGTTCAATAAACTCTTCCATCACGCTTACTATTTCATCCTCATGAATACTTAACGTACAGTACGATTTAAGAAAGTATTGTAATGTCGTATACATAATGTACTCCCCCTTCTTATTTATCAGATGGATAAGAAGTAATAATCTTAAACCCTAATTCCCCTGACTTATCTCTTGCTAAAACAGTAACAGTTTTTACTAACTTGTCTTTTACACTCATATTTTTCTTTATTACCGTTTTTCCAACAGGAAATGAATGAGTTGTATTTAATACGAGACGAGCCTCTTTAGAATTTTTTAACCAATCTTGAATTTCCTTGTCATGTTGCTTCAAGCTATCTTTTACAGCTTTCGTCGCTGTTTCTTTATCATAGTATGTACTTGCGGCTGACACTTTATCTGTCTTCAAGCGATTCTTCAAATCCTCTTCTGACTTGCCTACATGTCTTTCAATCGTATGACCATTTTTAGGTGGTCCTTCCATTTCATCTAAAATATTATCACTAATTTTTTCTACCGATGTAGCTTGATTCCCTGTCTGTTTCTCTGTTTTTTGTTCTTTTCCTGCACATCCGCTTAAGATCAGCATTAATGCCAATAAACTACTGAAGAAAAGACTACTTATTCGTTTCATCATATCACCTCTTCCATGATTATTATCGCAACTTCACTAAAAGTCAATTTCACAACGAAAAAATCTATCAGTTTTCATTTTTTTCATCTATTTTTCCATATTTACCCCAGCAATTTCATCAACCCTCTATTTTTCGCCTTTTATAATATATACCCCCTACATTTTATAATTATTTCCCAGATAAAATCACCGATAATATAACTATAAAACTCTTTTGTACAAAGGTTTTTATAGTGTTTTTCAAAATAATTTAAAATACCCCTATTTTCATATACCTAATACCCATATAAGGTATAAAACCCCCTTCTCATCAACGTTTTTCTACATTATGTAAATTTACCCTTGCCTATACAAACGAAATGTGGTGTAATGCAAAAAAAGATAAAGGATTTTAAACAATGGCTGAAACGATTCAAAATTTCTTAACAGAATACTATTCAATCGCAATTCCACTTAGTATCTTAATTAACATCATCATTAGTCTTTTAGGTTTTATCCCTAGTATTTTTTTAACCGCCATTAATATACAGCTCTTTGGCGTAACAAATGGCACAATCATTTCGATCGCAGGTGAGGCCTTAGGGGCTATTATCTCGTTTTATATTTACCGCATGGGCCTTCAAAAGTTCACTCACGATAAAGTAAATAAATACCCAAAGGTAGAGCGTCTTCTTTATGTAGAAGGTAGAGAGGCCTTTCTACTCGTTCTATCGTTTCGCTTGATACCTTTCATCCCATCAAGTATCGTGACTTTATTTGCGGCTCTAGGTAAGATGTCATTACTCTCCTTCAGTATTGCCAGCACAATAGGGAAAATACCGGCATTGTTAATCGAAGTATATTCTGCCTATCATGTCATGAACGGAACAAATGAAGCGAAGTGGGTTGTAACAATCGCAGGCGTTATTGGATTGTTTTATTTGTGGAAAAAATGGAGAAAAAAATAAAGAAGGAGCCTATGCTCCTTCTTTATTTTTGAGGTATTTTATTACTAGCTCTTCCTTAAAGCCTTAGTTTACACCAACAGCACTAAATGATTGCTTAACTGCTGCTACTTCAGCAGAATTTGCACCATATAAGTCTGCAGCAGCTTGTACTGCACCAGCACGAGCTTGACTAAATGTAGTAGATTGCGTGAAATACTGTGTATTTGCACGGTAGTAAATCGCACCTAATTTATCTTTACCGATACCAGTTACAGTTACACCATAATGCGTACCACCATTTGCTAATAAATAAGCTTGTTTATTAATAATGCCGCTGTTTGTATGAACACCACCGTTATCACTTGAACCAGTGTAACGCTTAGAATAATGGTCTGGATCACCATACTTCGTAGGATCACTCATAGAGCGAAGTGCGTCTCCTGCTTTACCAGGTGTGTAAATATCTTCACCAATCTCCCAATCTGGGTTACGGTTATCATAGAATTCTACTAAAGTACCAAAGATATCAGAAATCGCTTCATTTAAAGCCCCAGATTCATTTTGATAAATTAGATTTGAACTATTTTCCGTAACAGCATGCGTTAACTCGTGACCAATTACATCAATTCCACCAGATAATGAAGTAAACGTTACACCATCACCATCTCCGTATACCATCTGTGATCCGTTCCAGAATGCATTGTTATAATTACTTCCGTAATGAACTGTCGATTTTAACGGTGCTCCTGCATCATTAATAGAATTTCTATTAAACGTAGCTTTATAGTAATCATATGTTTTACCTGCATAGTAATGAGCATCTACTGCTGCTGCATCATACGCTGCATTGAAAACATTATCTGCATCTGCCCATAATGTTCCTGGTAATGTTGAACGGTTTTTCGCATCATATGTGAAAATCGTTGCCCCGCGTGTATTATCTTGTAAGTAGTAAGATGATCCAGATAACGTTGTATTAAGCGACTTCGTATCTCCTAATACACCTTTACCAGTTCCTACTTTATTCGTTCCTGTTACAGGCTTTACAACAGCTTTCGCATCCTGTTTAGGAGCCTCTTGCTTAACTGGTGACTTATCATCATTCGTCACATGATCAATTGTATTAAACTTATTTAATACTTTACCGCTGTCTGCCTCAATGAAATAGTAGTAGTTTCCTGGGCTTGGATCTAAGAAGTTTAGATTTACAACATATGCATATGTTGTTTCCTCACCGTTTTGATATACATATAAGTCCGCTTTTGGTTCTACTTCATATTTCGGTGTTACCCCTAAATCTTGCTGCGCGATTTCAATTGCTTTTGCGCCTTCAATCTTATTTTTATTTTTCAACTTTTCCTTTTTGTCTAAATCAGGTGCAACTGTTCCAGACAATACTTTTAAAGAACCGTCTTTACTTACGTGAGCTACTTGAGTAGAACCCCATACAGGCACTCCTTCGTAAACTTGTTGCATACGTACTACTGTTGAATCAGTTACAGCATCTTTCTTCACTTGTTTCACTTTGAAAGAATCTTGTGCACTCTTTTCCCCTAGCTTGTAATCACCTTTTGCTGCGTTTAAGTAATCAAACACAACAGATTCTGCTTTCTTGCCAGTTGCTTCAGTTAGATCACCAGAAATAAACTCAGGTGACTGCACTGTCTCATTGTACTTCTTCGTAGAGAGTACATTTTTAGAATCCGCAAATGCAGAGCCTGTCCCTCCAAATGTTGTAACTGCCATTCCTGTCGCTAACACTAACGCTAAACTTTTCTTTTTCATGAACCTTCCCCCTAATAAAAAATTTTTTTGAAAAAGAGTAGTTTTATATTAGCATTATGTTTCCACTATTAATATACTAAAAATTCAAATAATTATTTTCTCAAGTTTTGTAGAATTTTGAGGAACAAATATTGAAAAACCCCTTTCCGATTGGAAAGGGGGGAGATTATAAATTAACTTGTTCAACAGTTTTAGCTTGTTGACCAACAATATCAGGTTTACTGCTATATTGATGTATTCCTCCAGCAACTGTAAGAGTCAATATAAACGCCAATACTCCAAATACCATCTTTTTCATGTTTATTCCTCCTTATTATCATTCATTAAATCAATAACTAACCTATAATATCGATTACTTTCTTCAAATCTCGATAAACTGGAAAAATGTTCTGCTAGTTCAACGTATACTTTCTTTAATTCTATTTTATTTCCTGCAGATTTATACAACGGGATAGCCTCATTTTCCAAAAATGCTTTATAATCTTTTGCTTCTTCAAAATATTTATATCTAAGCATTAAAAGCAAATATAATTTTGCATTAAATCTCTCTTCCTGTTTTGCTGCATCAATTCCCTTATCAATTAATGTCCTTGCCTCTTCCAACTCTTCTAATTTAATGCATACTAATGCCATTTCGTATATTGTATCTAAATAGTTTAAATCTATTTGTTTTTGAAGTTGTAGACTATCTAAATAATATTTTTTCGCTTGCTGATATTTGCCTTTTTTATAATAGATACTTCCCATATTACTTAAAGTAATAGCTAATAGTACATCCTTATCAGCAAAAGATGTGGCCTCTCTCAATATACTCTCATACATTTTTAAAGCTTCTTCATACTGACCTTTTTCTGTATAACTTACCGCAATAAGGATTTGGCAATTAATTATGTTTCTAAACTTATATTCACTACGAAATCCTTCTAATGCCATATTTACAAAATGAATTGCAAGATGATGAATATCTAAATGAGTATATGCAAGCGCTATATTATAATACAAGCCTGTTTCATGATACCCTTGTTCTTTGGCCATTACTTCTGTTTTTAATAAGTAATCTAGCCCATCCTTCCATCTATACTGTAAACAGCACAATAATCCTCTACTATACATATATAACAACTTCTGAAATGGAGAATATTTTTTATATACCTTCTTCAACTTATCTAATTCTTCTTCGAGTGCAGAAATATCCCTTTTCATAATTAAATAACGTGTATACAGCAGTTTATAATAATTTATAATTTCAAAATCCAACACATGCTTCATTTCACCTTGCAACTCTTCATATATACGTTCTACTTGTTGCTTGTCTAAATGAACTAGTGCATTTAACCATTCATCCAACTTCCCCTTCACATCTTCTTCTACATCTCTCAAATCCGTCACAGCAATTTCTAGTCTTGCGCAGAGCAATTGTAGAATTTCTTCTGATGCTTCGATCTTTCCATTTTCGATCTTACTTAAGTATGAGACAGAACAAATGCCCTGACATAATTCTTCTTGTGTCATTTTTTGCTGGAGCCGTTTATAAAAGACTTGTTTGCCTATTTTTTCTAATGTTTGTTGCATTGTCCTCCTCCATTCTCATTACCCCCATTACTCTAATAATACATAAAATCTGGAGAAATATAAATTGATAAATATAAATTTTCTAAAAAATATGCATAATTTCATTTTTTTCTCTCTTGACTTCACATCAATATCTCTTCTTTGCTACGAATGGTGAAAAATTGGTATACTATAACCAAATTATGGAGGTGTTCTCGCGATGACTCATTATAAAGACGATAGTTATGCCTTACATACAGACCTATATCAAATCAACATGGCTTATACATATTGGAAAGATGGTATTCATAATCGCCGTTCTGTTTTTGATTTATATTTTCGAAAGCTTCCATTTGAGAACGGCTACGCTGTTTTTGCTGGCCTTGAGAAAATTGTAGAGTACATAGAAAATTTCAGTTTTACTGAAAGCGATATCGCTTATTTAGCAGAATTACAATTTGAAGAAGAATTCCTTCATTATTTACAAAATATGAAATTCACTGGGACGATTCGCAGTATGCAAGAAGGTGAAGTTGTATTTAATAACGAGCCTTTATTACGTGTTGATGCACCACTTGGTGAAGCACAAATTATTGAGACTGCCCTCTTAAATATTGTGAATTACCAAACATTAATTGCCACAAAAGCAGCACGTATGAAACATGCTGCAAGTAATGATGAGCTTTTAGAGTTCGGCACAAGACGTGCCCATGAGTTCGATGCTGCCCTTTGGGGGACGCGTGCTGCCTTTATTGGTGGTTTCTCCTCTACAAGCAACGTTCGTGCTGGGAAACGCTTTGGGATTCCTGTAGCTGGCACACACGCTCACTCTTTCGTTCAAGCATATCGCGATGAATACGTCGCGTTTAAAAAATACGCTGAAACTCATAAAAAGTGCGTCTTTCTCGTTGATACATATGACACATTGAAATCTGGTGTTCCAAATGCGATTCGTGTTGCAAAAGAATTTGGGGATCGTATTGATTTCTATGGCATACGTCTTGATAGTGGTGATATGGCTTATTTATCGAAAAAGGCACGAAAACTATTAGATGAAGCAGGGTTTACAAATACAAAAATTATCGCTTCTAGCGATTTAGATGAATACACAATTATGCACCTTAAATCTCAAGGAGCAAAAATTGACGTATGGGGCGTTGGGACAAAATTAATTACGTCCTTTGAGCAACCTGCATTGGGGGCTGTTTACAAACTAGTTGCGATTGAAGATACTGACGGAAAATTAAATGATACGATTAAAATTTCATCTAACCCTGAAAAAATTACCACTCCAGGACTGAAACGAATTTATCGTATTATCAATCGGGTAAACGATCATGCAGAAGGCGATTATATTGCGTTAGATTCTGAAGAACCTGGAAAAGAAGAGCGCTTAAAAATGTTCCATCCAGTTCACACATATATAAGTAAATTCGTAACAAACTTTGAAGCCCGTGAACTGCATAAAGATATTTTCGTTAACGGTGAAAGAACATATGAACTACCAAGTATATTAGATATTCAAAAATATAATGAACAGAGTCTCTCTCTATTTTGGGAAGAATATATGCGAACTTTAAATCCTGAAGAATACCCTGTCGATTTAAGCCAAGAGTGTTGGGATCATAAAATGAATTACATTCAAACTGTTCGAGAACAAGTTGAAAAAAACATACAAAAGTAACCAGAGAAGTTTCTCCTTCTCTGGTTTTTTCAATACTATATGGATATTTGTAAAAAATATATTAAAATAATACGACGAATGTTTTTAATTTGTAAATTTTAATATAATACTATTTAAAAGTAAAATAATATTTGATATTATTTTATTGAATCAATTTCAACAAAATCACTAATAAAAAAGGGGACGCAGGTTGCGTCCTCTTTTTTATAAATCTTTCACTCGTAATACACGCATTGCATTTAACACTGCAAGTAGTGTTACACCAACATCTGAGAAAACAGCCTCCCACATTGTTGCAATACCAAAGGCACCAAGTAATAAAACGATCCCTTTTACACCTAGAGCAAAGATGATATTTTGCCACACTATACTTCTTGTGCGTTTTGCAATTTTTACAGCTGTCGCAATTTTTGAAGGCTCATCAGTCATAATAACGATGTCTGCCGCTTCAATTGCTGCATCTGACCCTAAACCACCCATCGCAATACCAACGTCTGCACGGGCTAATACTGGTGTATCGTTAATACCGTCACCAACGAAGGCAATTTTTTCTTTTCCGTGCTTCGCTGCATCAATTTTTTCAATCTCTTCTACTTTTTGTTGCGGTAGTAATTCCGCATGAACTTCATCTAAGCCTAATTCTTTACCGACAGCTTCACCAACTGGTTTTGCATCACCAGTTAACATTACTGTCTTTTTAATACCTAGTTCTTTTAATTTTTGAATCGCTTGTTTCGAATCCTCTTTTACCTCATCAGAGATAACAATATAACCTGCATATCTTCCATCTACAGCAACATGAACTAATGTACCTACTGTTTCTGGTTGCTTAAATTCAATATTTTCTTTTCTCATTAATTTTGCATTACCTGCAAAAATTTCTTTTCCTTGTACTTTTACAACTGTACCGTGACCAGAAATTTCGTTATAATCATCGATTATTTTTTCATCAATTGATTTTCCATATGCCTTTCGAATAGATTGGGCAATTGGATGGTTAGAATATACTTCAGCAAATGCCGCATACTCTAATAACTCTTCACTTGTAGTACCTTCGCTCGGTTCCATTTTTGTAACTTTGAAAACACCTTTTGTTAATGTTCCTGTTTTGTCAAAAACAATATATTTTACATCATTTAAAGCTTCTAAATAGTTACTACCTTTTACTAACACACCACTTTTAGATGCACCACCAATACCTCCAAAGAATCCAAGAGGAATGGATACAACTAACGCACATGGACAAGAGATTACTAAGAACACTAAAGCTCTATAAATCCACTCAGAGAATGTAGCTCCTTCTAAAATAAGTGGTGGAATAAACGCCATGATCGCCGCTGTAATAACTACAACTGGAGTGTAGTAACGTGCAAACTTCGTAATAAAGTTTTCCGTTGGTGCTTTTTTACTGCTTGCATTTTGAACTAAATCTAAAATTTTCGATACAGTGGATTCACCGAATTCTTTTGTAACTTCAATTGTCAACACACCGTTTTGGTTCACAAAGCCACTTAATACATCATTTCCAACTTCAACTTCACGTGGTACAGATTCACCTGTTAATGCTGAAGTATCTACCATTGATGTTCCTTCAATTACTTTTCCGTCTAACGGCACTTTCTCACCTGGCTTAACGATAATATAATCGCCAATTTGTACATCTTCTGGTGATACTTGTTTCGTTTCATTTCCAACCTTTACATTCGCATAATCAGGACGAATATCCATTAATGAAGTAATTGATTTTCGAGAGCGGTTTACCGCAATGCTTTGGAATAGTTCTCCTACTTGATAAAATAGCATTACTGCTACAGCTTCTGAGTATTGTTGAATTGCAAAAGCTCCTACAGTTGCAATTGCCATTAAGAAGTTTTCATCAAATACTTGGCCACGAGTTATGTTTCTTACCGCTCTCCAAACGATATCTCCACCTATTAATAAATAAGCAAGGACGAATAACGGAATTGTTACCATTTGTGGTAAGCCCGCTAATGCAGCAATTGCTGTCAAAATTCCGCCGACCACTAATCTCCCTACCATCTTTTTCACATTTGCTTCACCATGATCATGACTATGCCCGTGGTCATGACCGTTCTTCTCTTCACGAACAACTTTCACGTCTGGCTCTAACTTTTGAACGACATTTGTTATATTTGCTACAGTCGCTTCTAGTTCTCTTTTATTCGCAATTTCTACTCGTAGTTTCTTCGATACGAAATCAACAGTTGCTTCTGAGACAGCTGGCATTTCCTTCACTTTATTTTCAATTTTCATTGCACAGTTCGCGCAATCTAAACCTTCTAATATAAATACTTCTTTAGCAATTTTATTTTTTTGTTCTTCTTGCACTTTAATATGCGGTTCTAATTTTGTAACGAGTTGTTTTGCTTCCGTAACAACTTCGTTTTCTTTATTTTGCGCTGTTTCTAAGATCATTGTCTTTGTTGCGAAGTTTACAGAGCAAGAATTTACTCCTTCTATACTCCCAACACCTTTTTCAATTTTCATTGCACAGTTCGCACAATCTAAACCTTCTAACATCAGTTTCTTTTTCACTAACGCTTCAGCCATCGTTCTCCCTCCTCGCGTTCTTTTTATTCTTCTTCGTTTACGTGTTCAAACGCTTGCTCGAAGATATGAATTACGTGCTGGTCAGCTAACGAATAATAAACAACCTTTCCTTCTTTACGATTCTTCACAAGTTTCGCTTGCTTTAACACACGAAGCTGATGCGAAATAGATGATTGTGTCATTCCTAATAAATAAGCTAAATCACAAACGCACATTTCAGCTTCAAATAGCGCATGTAATATTCTCGTACGTGTACGGTCACCTAACACTTTAAATAGTTCTGCTACTTTACTTAAACTTTCATCAGTTGGAATTGTTTGTTTTACTTGCTCTACAACTTCTTCATGAATTATCGTTTGAGAACATGTCTCTTGTGGTGTTTCTACTTTATTTCCAGCCATTATAGCTCACCTCTTTAATTGAACATATGAACAATCATTCATATATCTTATACTCTTATTATATGAGCGCCTACTCATATGTGTCAATGAAATCTGATTTTTTTTATGAACTTTCCGTTCACATTTTAATAAGTCATATACATATTTTTCGCATCCTCTATATTCTCATACAAAAAAGGATGTACAATTCGCACACCCTTTTTTCATATTCCGACATAAAAATTCAACAAAGTAATATATATTCCCTTTATTTCAACAAAAGAAAAAGCCTTGCGCGCTCCCTAGACGCACAAGGCTTACTATACTTATATCCCTTTTAATTAAGCTTTTAATTAGCTTGTTCTAAATTATCCTGCGAACTTCCATCGTCTTTTAAATGACTATGTTTTTTCGAATAAACAAAGTATACAACTACTCCAATTGCTAACCAAGCACCGAAGTACATCCATGTTTTTAATGGTAGATTTACCATTAAGAATAGACAACATGCAATCGAAATAATCGGCAAGATCGGTACAAGTGGTACCATAAATCCACGTTGTAATTTTGGATGTGTTTTACGAAGAATAATAACTGACACACCAACCATCGCAAATGTTAACAACGCTCCAATATTCGCTAAATTCGACAATTCTTTTAAATCGATAAATCCAGCAATTAAAGCACTACCAATTCCTGTTAACCAAACTGTAAATGTTGGCGCTTCTGTCTTTTTATTAATTTTCGCGAAAGATTCTGGCAATAAACCGTCACGGCTCATCGCAAAGAATACACGTGTCGTTGCATAAATGTAAGCAAAAATTACTGCCATAATACCAATTACAGCTCCAATTGCGATTACACCTGCTACTTTATCTTGTCCTACAACTTCTAACACATATGCCATAGCTTCTGGTACATCTAATTCTTTATAAGAAACCATACCCGTCATAACGAGACAAACTACAACATAAATGATTGTACAAATGACTAACGAAGCGATAATACCAATCGGTAGATCACGTTGCGGATTTTTTACCTCTTCAGCAGAAGTTGCTAATGCATCAAATCCTAAGAAAGCAAAGAATACTGCTGCTCCCCCCGCGAAAACTCCACTTAAACCGTACGGTGCAAATGGTATCCAGTTTTCTGGTTTCACGTAGAATACACCAACTGCAATGAATAAAACAACGATACCAATTTTAATTAATACCATTATGTTATTCACGCGTTTACTTTCTTTCGTACCTCTTGATAATAACCAAGTTATAACTAATGTAACGATAACTGCTGGTAAATTCACCATACCACCTTGAGACGGAATCGTTAGCAGTGCTTTTGGAATTTCAAGCCCTAATCCACTCACTAAGTTATGGAAGTAACCAGTCCATCCGCCAGCTACTGCGGCAGTCGTTACAACATATACGGATAGTAATGTCCATCCCATTAAATGAGCTACAAACTCACCAATTGTTGCATATGAGTATGTGTACACACTACCTGAAACAGGAAGTGTAGAAGCAACCTCTGCGTAACATAATGCTGCAAATCCACAAACGATGGCTGCAATCATGAATGAAAAAATAACTGCTGGACCAGCATCTCTTGCTGCTACTAATCCAGTTAATACTAGAACTCCTGTACCAATTATCGCACCAATCCCTAGCATTGTTAGGTCAAATGCCCCTAGCGTTTTCGTCAAAGTTTTACTTTTACTTTCCCCTAACAATTGCGTAACGGATTTCTTTTTAAATAGGTTGGCCACGATGTATGCCCCCTTTTGCCAAGAAGAGCTAAGAGATCTTCACTCTTAGCTCTTATCATGTTGTTTTATATATTGTTCGATTTTGTTTTGTATAATGCTTCTATTAGCAAGATACTGTTTCTGCTTCTAATAATTCTTTAGCACCTTTGTACTCTACACCGTGAGCTTCTGCAACTGCTTCGAATGTTACATAACCATCTAATGTGTTAATACCTTTTAGTAATGCAGAGTTACCTAGGCAAGCTTCTTTGTAGCCTTTGTTAGCAATTTGTACTGCATATGGTACTGTTACGTTTGTTAATGCAAGAGTTGATGTACGTGGAACCGCACCTGGCATGTTTGCAACTGCATAATGAACAACGCCGTGTTTTTCGTAAGTTGGGTTATCATGAGTTGTAATACGGTCAGTTGTTTCGAAAATACCACCTTGGTCAATCGCGATATCTACAACAACAGAACCTGGTTCCATTGATTTAATCATTTCTTCTGTTACAAGTTTTGGAGCTTTTGCACCTGGGATTAATACTGCACCGATTACAAGATCAGACTCTTTAACAGCTTCTGCAATATTGTAAGGATTAGACATTAAAGTTTTTACTTGGTTTCCGAAAATGTCATCTAATTGACGAAGACGTTCTGCACTTAAGTCGATGATTGTTACATCCGCACCTAGTCCAACTGCAATTTTAGCAGCATTTGTACCAGCTTGTCCACCACCGATGATTGTTACTTTACCACGTTTAACCCCTGGAACACCTGCAAGTAAGATACCTTTACCGCCTTTGTTTTTCTCAAGGAATTGTGCACCAATTTGTGCAGCCATACGACCAGCTACTTCACTCATAGGTGCAAGTAATGGTAATGAACGGTTTTCTAATTGTACTGTTTCATATGCGATAGAAACAACTTTTTTCTCGATTAAAGCTTTTGTTAATTCTGGCTCTGGAGCTAAGTGTAAGTATGTGAACAAGATTAAGCCTTCACTGAAGTGTTTGTATTCGCTTTCAATTGGTTCCTTAACTTTCATAACCATTTCCATATTCCAAGCTTCTTCAGCTGTATCAACAATTTTTGCTCCCGCTTCAACATACTGAGCATCTGTGAAACCAGACCCTAAACCTGCACCCTTTTGAATGAATACTTCGTGATTGTTACGAATTAAATGTACAACACCTGCTGGTGTCATTGCCACACGGTTTTCGTTGTTTTTAATTTCTGCTGGTACCCCAATACGCATAATGAAATGCCCCCTTATAATTAACAGAAAAAAGAGATTCTTTTTTCTTTTTGTAATAATTAATAACTTATGTCCTTATTCTAGCATAACTTAAAAGTTATGAAAACGCTAACATATCATTTTCCTAAAGTTTTTATATTTAGAATAGTGTAAATATATAAAACATTGATTCTATTAGAGGTTTCGTGTCATTCCATTATCTTTCACTCTATTTTTATTATACTGCTTCAAAATAAACAGCAATCATTTATTATTTGACAATAATTTAACAATGTAAGAAACCTAAGCGATAACGTATACATATACAGTTATTACTTTACTCAATACTTTAGAGATATATTCTTTTCACAAAAAAACAGCTGCTAGCATTTAGCTAGCAGCTGGGTAACTTATAAATAACTTAGAAAATAAATCATCTGTCGTTTCAGTAATTTTATCAAACAGATCACTTTCTTCCGCTTCTTGCTCTTTTAACATCTTAATTGTTTCACGTGCATCTTCAGGGTAATCGGTTATGATACCATCTACGTTTAACTTATAATATGCCTTTAAATTTTCCATATCATTTACTGTCCATACGTAAATTGGTTTGTTTAACTTCCTTGCTTCTTTTACTAATTTCTTATTTAACATATATTCTTCTGCTACGTAAAAGTCAGCCTTCACATTCTTTAAGTTAGCTCTACTTGCATACAGTATATACCCTACTTTTATATCTGGATTTGCACGCTTAAACTCTTTAATAAGTGGATAGTGTAACGTTTGAATTACACATTGCTTCTCAAATTCATTATCTTTAATCGTTTTTAAGACTTTGTTTACAAAATCTTTTTCGCCCCCATGAAGCTTCACTTCTATATTAAGTTTGATTTTGCCATTTGCTAGCTTAATGATTTCATCAAGTGTACTTATTTGTCCTGAAAGTCCATCTTGACTAAGGGTAAGCTGCCTTAACTCAGCCATCGTTAAATCTGACACATGTACATTGGCATTTGCGAGACGTTTCAGCTTCAAATCATGTATAACCGCTAGCTCACCGTCTTTCGTTTGTAATACATCTATTTCAGCGTAGTCTGCTTTTGCATCAATAGCACCTTGCACAGCTTCTTTCGTATTTTCTACGCCTTTTGATATATACCCGCGGTGCGCCATAATAATCGGTTCTTTATACGAATTTGAAATAAACGTTACAATGAAGGCAACGACCATTCCCGCAGTAATAATCCCTACAATGTATACGCCAATGAATTTCCAACGATGTTTTTGGAAAAAGCATTTATCTGCTTTCGTTTTCGAATAATCTAATCCTTCTTCTAATAAAACATCTTCAACCGGTACCTTTTGTAAGTATAATCGCGTAATCGCCATAATATAAAATGGCGTCACGATAAAGCTGAATAAATACAATGTGCTCGTTAAAAATACCGAAATCGTTGATTCAGCTAATAATGCAAATGTTCCTTTCGGGCTTGTAAATTCATAAATACCCCATAGGCACAATAAATACATTCCCAAAAACATGACATATACAATTCCAATTGAAATAAAAAATCCTACTAAAAAGAATAGTACTTTAAAAAAGCTTTCCTTTACTAAAGTTGCACTTTTACGTGCTGCCACGCGAAATGGTTTTTGCTCTAAAACAACAATAGGTAGAACGAAAATCCATCTAAGATTCAAATACGCGACTACAGCAAAGAACATGTAATAACCAACTTGTCCCATCGTTGTCTTAAACAGCTCTCCTGTAATAAAGTTAGGAATTTGAATTTGCGGGATTAATGCCGTTTCATATCCCATATTTAAAAGAGGCAACAATACGACAGCATATAAAATAAATCCTGGTAAGCAATATGTGAAAAGAGTAGGTAAATACGTTACCGTTTTATATAAAATCGGACGTAATTTCACCTTCTGTCTTTTATGAGCGAAATACGAAATAATAATAAGCACCGCAAATTCTGTAAAGATAAGAAACAGTGCTAACAATGATAAAATTACGATTGCTAAGATGCCATAAGGCGTCTTTAAAAACGCTAATAATTCATCATTTGTCGCATTTGCATAACCACCAAAATACAATAACTTATTAAAAATGATTCCAAATAGCGGAACAAACACAATCGCTGCTAATAATTTATAAGCAAGTTGAAAAGTTAATACATTCCAAAAGGCAAATTTAACTGTTTGAAAGGAATGTCTCATTACTCCTGGTATAGATAGTTTTTTACGGTGTTGCATATATTCCTCCAAATTCTAAAACGGTATTTGAGATGGATTCCATATTTCCAGTTCTAATCCATCTTTTTAATAATAATAATATATTCCGCTTAACATGAACACACTTATACATATAATGAAAAAAGTGATGGCTACTTCCCATCACTTTTTCATTTATTCTATTTTTTCTCTAGCCCTTGTCCAAATGCTTTCAAGAAGCTAAAACCGAATGTAATAGCTCTATTGATATCTGGATCTTTTAATACTTTAAAGAAATCCATCACTTTTGTTTTTTTACCACTATTTAATTCATCTGTTGCAAATTGCAATCCTGTAACTAAACTTGACGTAATTTGCTTCGTTATTTCTGGGTCAACTGAAGATAACGCTTCTCCTGCCCCCATCATATTATTTAACGCATTTTTAACGGGTTCACGATTTAATTGCTCCACAGCGATTTTTGAAACATCTTCCTTCGCAGCAAGTAAACTAATTGCCGCATCTAATATACCAGCCTTCTGCAACTGTGCTAAAAGCTGCATCGTTTCTTCTACTGCTTCACAATTATTAGATAGCTCATTTAGAAGTTCATCTGCTACTTGCTGTTTCTGTTCTTCCTCTGTTACAACTTTCTTTTTAATTACAGTAATTTCTTTCGCCACTATCTCCGCCCCCTAGTCCACAAGTGATACGTATTGTTTTCTTTGCCATTTTTGCTGGATTTCAACACCGTTTTGCGGATTACGCTTTTTATCTCTCGGGTTTGAAGATGGTAACGGACGATTCCCTTTTTCACGTAGTACACGCATCTTTACCATCGTTTGTTTGTACGCTGGTGTACACGTATAAAGATCTGTCGCCGTTCCAGTTAAAATATTGATTGCCTCTTCATTTACCGTTGCATGCATCGGTAAATATAGCTCTTTCCCCGTTACACGATCTGTAACAAGTGCCTGTACTTTAATTTTCCCAAATGGTGATGCTAATTCTACAAGGCCACCATCTTTCACATTGCGCTCTAGGGCAAGTTCAGGCGAGATTTCAACGAACACTTCAGATACTTTAGATAAAATACCAGCCGATTTATTCGTCATATTCCCTTCGTGGAAATGTTCTAACATACGACCATTATTTAAAAGTAAATCATACTCATCTGGCGCTACAACTGGTGGTACCCATTCATCTAATGATAGACGAGCTAGTTTATCCGGGAAGTTAAATCCGTCCACATATAATAGCGGTGTATCGCTACCATCATGGCTACCCCAACATAAACTATTCCATCCTTCTAAACGATCGTATGTTGCCTGAGAATATAAAGGTGCAAGCGATGCAATTTCATCCATGATTTCACTTGGACTTTCATAATTCCAGTCCCCGCCAAGCGCACGAGCTACTTTTTGTAAAATCCACCAGTCTGGCTTTGAATCACCAAGCGGCTTCAATACTTCATATAATCTTTGAATACGGCGCTCTGTATTCGTAAATGTTCCCTCTTTTTCTAAGCTTGGTGCTGCCGGTAAAATAACATCAGCAAAACGAGCTGTTTTCGATAAGAACATATCTTGAACAACAAGGAAATCTAAATTCGCTAAAATATGTTGTACATGGTTGGCATTCGAATCTACTAAAGCCATTTCTTCACCCATAACATACATACCACGCAGTTTTCCTTCATCTGCCGCAAGTAACATTGCAATATTATTTAAGCCTGGTGCTTTCGGAATTGTAGTACCGTATGCTTTTTCAAATTTCGCACGGAGCGCATCATCTGAAACCGCTTGGTAACCTGGAAGCCAGTTTGGTAATGTTGCCATATCACAAGCGCCTTGTACGTTATTATGTCCGCGTAATGGATATGCTCCTGCACCAGGACGACGATAATTACCCGTAACAAGCAATAGATTTGAAATTGCTGCTGAAGTTGTACTTCCTCCAGTATTTTGCGTTACACCCATTCCCCAAAGTACACAAGTACCATCTGCTTCATATACCATACGAGCCATTTCTTTCAGATTTTCTTTCGAAATCCCCGTAATTTCTTCTGTATAATCAAGCGTATACTTTTCTACCATTTTGCTATATTCATCAAAATTCTTCACATTTTCAGCTATGAACTTTTTATCGTGCCAATCTTGATCAATAATATATTTCGTAATACCAGCGAGCCATACGTAATCAGTTCCTTGGCGCGGATGAATGAATAAATCCGCACGCTCTGCCATTTCATGTTTACGAAGATCCGCCACAATTAATTTTTGGTCATGTAATTTATGAGCACGTTTTACACGCGTTGCAAGTACAGGATGTCCTTCTGTCGGATTTGCTCCAACGATAATGACAAGGCCTGCTTCCGCAATATCTTTCACTGTTCCAGCGTCCCCGCCCATACCGACAGTTTTAAATAAACCGTCTGTTGCTGGAGATTGACAATAACGGGAACAGTTGTCTACATTATTCGTTCCATATATTTGACGGGCTAGTTTTTGCATAAGATAATTTTCTTCATTCGTTACTTTCGAAGAAGAAATAAACCCAAATGCATCACTTCCATATTCTGATTTAATATGCTGCATATTGGATGCAACAACTTCAAGAGCCTCTTCCCATGAAGCTTCAACAAACATATCCCCTTGGCGAATTAATGGCTTTGTAATACGATCTTCACTGTTTACAAAATCCCATCCAAATTTGCCTTTTACACATGTGGAAATACCGTTAACCGGCGCATCTGAAACAGGCTGCACTTTCAAAATGTGGCGGTCTTTCGTCCATACTTCAAATGAACAACCTACACCACAAAATGTACAAACTGTTTTTGTTTTATTCACTTTCGTCTTACGCATCGCAGCCTCTACTTCTGAAACTGCTAAAATACTACTATATCCCGGCTCTACATCCTTTACAAAATCAATCATCGGATCTAACACATCCGGTTTCAATCCAGTCATGAATCCAGCTTCACCTAACATTGATTTCTCCATCAACGCATTACATGGACATACTGTTACACATTGCCCGCAACTTACACAAGATGAGTCATTTATACTTACACCATTGTCCCATATAACACGTGGACGGTCTAAGCTCCAGTCTATCGATATTGTTTCATTAACCTGTAAGTTTTGACATACTTCTACACACTGTCCACAAGCAATACATTGATTTGGATCATATCGATAAAACGGATGTGACATATCCACTTCACACGCACTTACTTTTGGCTCATACGGATATTTCTGTTCCTCAATTCCCATCATATGTACTGTATTGTGGACTTTACAGTTACCATTATTGTTATCACAAACGGTACAATACAGTAGATGATTCTCTAATATTCGATCCATTGCCTCAGTCTGTGCCTCTTTTGCACGCTGGGACTGCCTTTCGATATGCATACCGTTCTCTAATTTCGTTGAACAAGCACGCAATAACTTTCCATTTACTTCTACAATACACGTATCACAAGTTTGAATTGGATCTACTTCTGGTACATGACAAATTTGAGGATGTTCCAAATTACTCTCGTTAAATAATTGTAGTATCGTCTTTTCACCTGATGCAGAAAATTCTTTACCATCGACGGTTACACGGACTGTCTGTTCTGCCATAGTTTCCCCTCTCCTTACAACCAACTGTACAACACAATTATGAATCCGTTTTCAAAACCGCATTACTGTACATATTTTTGAAACGCTCTACCCAAATACTTTCTTATGAAGTCGATTCTAGATGTTATAAGGTATAACTACGAAAGCTTGAAAATATCACTATTCTACAGTTCTATTATATCGTACATATACAATAATAACCAAAATAATCTGTGATCTTCTTGTTAATAGGTGTTTTTATTTTTCCCATTGTTTTATGATAAATGTGGGAGAGAAATACATATAAAAGGGGAATTAAATATGGGGCCTACGCAAGAGACTTATACAATTGTACGTTATCAATCTGGTACATTTTCAAAACAACTTGACGAGATTGTTACAGAATCTCCTATTACTATTAAATTGAATGGTGAAGAATATGTAACAGTCGTATGCACACCAAATTATATTGAAGATATGGTAATTGGTTTTTTAATTTCTGAGGGGATTATTTCTTCCTATAACGATGTTGAAGAAATATGGGTTCAAAAAGATAACGGAATTGTCCATGTAAAATCATCAAAAGTGAATCCGCTCTATCAAACTTTATATAATAAACGATACATCACTTCTTGCTGCGGAAAAGGTAGACAAGGTTTTATTTTCGTAAACGATGCGGCAAAAGCAAAAGACTTACATGATATACATGTAAAAATTACTCCTGAAGAATGCTTTTACTTAATGAATACGTTACAGCAATCTTCCACTACCTTTCGCCAAACCGGCGGTGTTCACAATACCGCGCTCTGTGATCGAAACAAAATCCTCCTATCAAGAATGGATATTGGCAGACATAATGCATTAGATAAAATATATGGTCATTGTTTGCGCAACGATATATCTGTTAAAGGAAAAATTATCGCATTTAGCGGACGTATTTCATCTGAAATTTTACTCAAAGTTTCAAAAATCGGATGTGAAATTGTTCTATCTAAATCTGCCCCAACAAAACTAGCATTGCAACTCGCTCACGATTTAGGCATTACAGTCGTAGGATTTATCAGAAATGAATCCTGCAATATTTACACACATCCACATCGAATTGATGGTTATCAATCGAATAACTAAAATAACTCCTCAATTGAGGAGTTATTTTAGTTATGAAAATGTAATATATTAAAGACTTGAATAGTTAATAAAGTTAATATATAATTTCATTACATATTAAAAAACAAAACATTGTAGCATATATCTTTTCATTCTTTTACAAATTAAAAGAGACTGCTAACAAAACACATACACACTCTTATAAAAGTAATGGATTTATTTTATTTGAAATCGACCAAGGAGGTTACAACTATGGAAATTCGCTTATTAACGACAGAGGACGCAGAAATATATTTAAAAGTTTGTATGGAAGGTTTAACGAAGAACCCGGAAGCTTTTAGCTCTTCCTATGAAGATGTTTTGAAACATGAGGATCCTGTAGCTGCTATGGCAAAACGATTAAGCAATCCGGATAAGTATACTCTAGGGGTCTTCAAAGATGATGATTTAATCGGCATTGCTACTTTAGAAACAAAGCCTTTTATTAAACAAGAACATAAAGCAAAAATCGGTTCCGTTTTCGTTTCCCCAAAAGCGCGTGGCCTTGGAGCAGGACGAGCTCTTATTAAAGCAATTATTGAAAATGCCGATAAATTACATGTAGAACAACTTATGCTCGATGTTGTAGTTGGTAACGATGCAGCAAAAAAATTATATGAGTCATTAGGTTTCCAAACTTACGGCGTACAAGAGCGTTCATTAAAACATAACGGTCAATATTGGGACGAGGAACATATGGTTCTGTTCTTAAATGATTAATACTTCAATATAAGGTGAAACTTTACTCAGTGGGGGAGTTTTCCAAAAACATCTTTCTTAATAAGAAAGATGTTTTTTTCATTACAACAATGTAATCTTCATGTCACCTTTATCGATCGTACCAAACCTTTCCATTCATTATACTAAAAATATAAAGTGAAACTTTACTCAGTGAGGAACTACATCCCACGCTGATCGCATGTACTTGATATGTAGAGGAGAATGTGACATGAAACAAAACAAACGAGCTATGCTTTTAATATTTACTACAGCAATTGTAACTTCTGGATTAGCAATTTTACCTTGGTTTATTATATGAACACTCCCCCTAACAATGAAAAAAGCTGATTGCTTCTTAAGAAGCAATCAGCTTTTTTTTTATTATAAAATCCCCAAAATTTTATTTACGCAACTTATAATAATAACCATAGATACGGCAACGCACATGACAACCGTATTACGATCTTGCTTTTCTTTTTTTGAAATTTCTTCTTTTGAATTCATGTGTATGATCTCCTTTTAAAAAAAGTGTGAGATAGGAAATTTTTCTTATCCGATGCGAGGTGAATACGAAAACCCTCTCTATCTCACATACACAATAGAATGGAATTGTCATTTTATAAATAAAATGACATGACGTTATGTCGCAACATAGGGTATTTTGTGTCGCTACGTTTTCTATTATAAAAAATAGTTGTGCAAAACTAGTGCATTTTTTATGTCAATTACTCTGAGCGAAAAAATCAGCCCTCCATTCAATCACATAAAAAGAGTTTTTTATTATTTTCATGTAAACTATACAAGTAGAATGAACAGTTTGGGGTGCACAAGATTATGGTAAAAATTTTATTAGTAGACGATGAAGAACGTATGTTACGATTATTAGATCTGTTCTTAAGCCCTCGCGGCTATTTTTGTATGAAAGCTACCTCTGGCCTTGAAGCACTAAAATTAATCGAACAAAAAGAATTCGATATTATTTTATTAGATGTTATGATGCCAAGTATGGATGGATGGGATACTTGCTATCAAATTCGTCAAATTTCCAACGTTCCTATCATTATGTTAACAGCTCGCAACCAAAACTACGATATGGTGAAAGGCCTCACGATGGGCGCAGATGATTATATTACAAAACCATTTGATGAGCATGTATTAGTCGCACGAATCGAGGCTATATTACGCCGTACAAAAAAAGATGGCTTTGTTAGTTTCAATGGTATTGAGTGGGATAAAACGAAACATACTGTCACAGTTTATGATGAAAAAATCTCATTAACTCCTATCGAATTTTCGTTACTCGGACTATTTTTACAAAATACAAACCGTGCTTATAGCCGAGATGATTTAATCGAAAAAATTTGGGGCTATGAAACAGATATCGAATATAGAACAATTGATTCACACATTCGTAATATCCGTGATAAACTACGCAAAAAAGGATTTCCTATTGAAGATTACCTAGAAACGGTCTATAAAGTCGGATATAAATGGAAAAGTGAATAATTACTTCGGTCAGTGGGAAATCGTATACCACTGACTCTTTATTATGAATAAGGTATGGTGAAAAAATGAGTAAACTTTCCCTTAAAATTGGGACATACTTTTTAATATTAGCTTTATGTATTGAAACAATTGCCTTCGTATCTTTTTATAAAAGCCTTTCAAAAATGCGTATTGTAGAGGAAACAGATGCTCTTTTAGAGAAAGGTAATCGCTATAGTAAAAAAATTAAAAGCCGCGAGAGACGGGATGAATATTATAAAGAAATGAAACACGCTGAACATAATAAAAATCCTAAACGTCCTGTGTACCCTGAGTTCGATATTACGAATGAGGCTGCACACTTAGTTGAATCGGAATCAATTTCTAACTCTGATATAGCTATCATTATTACTGACCATAACGGCAAAATTATTTCCACCTCAGAACCCGTAACAAAAGATATGCAAAAACAACTTACTTGTAAAACAGAAACTGTCCCAGATGGCGGATTGGTCGTTGAAAGGAACTGGAAAAAATCAAAGTTCATCACAACAGTAAGCCCACTTAACACAACAAAGTTTCAAGGAAAGCTATATATGTTATTAAAAACATCTTTCCTAGAAAATATGTTACTTAAACTCATGAACCAATTTCTTATCATTAGCGTTTTAACAATTATTTTAACAACAATTTCTGTCTTTGTTTTTTCACGCGTTATTACAGAACCACTTGTAAAAATGAAGAGAGCGACAGAAAAAATGTCAAAATTAAACAAGCCAATTCAATTAGGTATTAAACGAAATGATGAACTCGGAAGTTTAGCAAAAACAATTGAAGATTTATCGAGTGAACTTACGTATATGAAAAAAGAGCGCAATGAATTTCTCGCTAGTGTCGCTCATGAACTATTAACTCCATTGACCTATATGAAAGGTTATGCGAAGGTAGCAAAGAGAGACTCTTTAACAAAAGAGGAGCGAGAAGAATACTTACAAATTATTGAGGATGAAACGGATAGTGTAACTGATCTCGTCCAAGATTTATTTATGCTTGTACAATTAGAACAACACCAATTTGTTATAAAAAAACAAAAAGTGCTTCTTCAGCCATTTTTAGAACGAATGGTTGAAAAAACAAAAACAACATTAACGAATAAGCAAATGCAACTTCATGTATATTGCAAAGATGATTTAGAAGTTTGCATAGACGAAAGACGGATGGAACAAGTTATGTTAAATTTATTACACAACGCTTATCAACATTCGCCAGAAAACACATCCATTACGATACGTGTACTCATGGAAACAGATTCTTTTACAATAAGTGTACAAGATGAAGGTGAAGGTATTCCTGAAGAAGATATCCCGCATATTTTTGACCGTTTTTATCGTGTTGATAAATCCAGAACACGAGCTACAGGCGGAAAAGGCATCGGGCTAGCTGTTGCAAAAGAAATTGTAGAATTGCATAACGGTTCTATTCTAGTAACAAGCCAATTAGGAGCGGGAACAAACTTTATAATCGAGCTACCTTTTGAATAATATGCGTGTGAAAACACCAGTAGTAGTAAACACTACTGGTGTTATTTTGTTCATAACAACAGCTCATATAAGCTAAGCTTTTGAAATTATTCTTATTTCAATATAAAATAAAGGTACATTTGCAAAGATTTGGAGGGTGATATAATTGGATATCCATGTATTAACAAAAGACGAAGCAGAAATTTACTTAGAACTTCGCGTAGAAGGATTAAAGCAAAACCCTGAAGCATTCAGCTCTTCTTATGAAGATATTATTAATAAAGAGTGTGCGATTGAATATAAAGCACAAAAATTAGCACAAGACGAAAACTATACGCTAGGTGCATTTAAAGATGGAAAATTAATCGGGGTTGCAACACTGGAAACGAAACCATATGTAAAACAAGAACATAAAGCTAAAATCGGTTCTGTATATGTATCTCCAAAAGCACGCGGACTTGGAGCAGGAAAAGCACTTATTAAAGAATGTCTTGAGCTTGCTAAATCTTTAGAAGTAGAACAAGTTATGCTTGATGTTGTTGTTGGCAACGATGGAGCGAAAAAACTTTATGAATCATTAGGTTTTAAAACATTCGGTGTACAAGAACGTTCATTAAAATATAACGGACAATATTGGGACGAAGAGCATATGGTCTTATTCTTAGATGAAAATAAATAATAAAAAACATCCTCATGTTTGGAGGATGTTTTTTACTTTCTTGTAAACCATGCCGTGTGTAATAATTGAATCGCTTTCGCAATCTCACCCTCTGATAATATCGCAAACCCAAGTAAAACTACATTCTCAGGCGCCGTACCGTCTTTATAGTACGTAGACACAGGATATATTTTGATACTATGTTTCGCAGCTTCTTGAATTAATTCTTCTTCCCGCATTCCATTATGCACTTTTAATAAAATGTGTAATCCCGAATCTTCTCCTATCACTTCAACACGATTAGAGAAATACTTCTCTATTTCAAAAACAAGTCGATCTCTCTTCTTTCGGTAGACGACACGCATTTTATGAATATGTTTTTCCCAATAGCCTTCATTTAAAAATCTTCTAATCACTTCTTGGTCCATTCTTGAAACACTTTGTGTATAAAATAAATATTGCTGTTGATACTTTTTAATTAATTTCTTCGGCAACACCATATAGCTCATCCGTAGCGATGGTAATAATGCTTTAGATAGCGTCCCCATATAAATAACTTTCCCCTCTGTATCTAACCCTTGCAGCGCCGGTATAGGCTTTCCAGAATAGCGAAATTCACTATCGTAATCATCTTCAATAATATACCTGCTCTCTTCTTTCTTTGCCCATTGTAAAAGCTGCATCCTTCTCGTAATAGGCATAATCATTCCATATGGAAACTGATGGGAAGGTGTAACAAATACAACATTCGCATTGCTATTTTCTAAATCTGCAATACAAATTCCATCTCTATCTAAAGATAACATTTGGACTCTTGCTTCTCCCTGTTCAAAAACAACCATCTTTCTATGATACCCTGGGTTTTCAACTGCATAATTGCTTCCCTTTAACAATTGAAACAATAGTTTCACTAATATTTGTGTTCCCGCTCCTAATACAATTTGACTAGCTGAACAACGTACACCTCTAGATTCATACAAATAATTCGTAATCTCTTCTCTTAAGCTCGCTTCTCCTTGAGGGTGTCCTAGAAAGAGAAGTTCGTTATTATGCGACTGCCATATTTCATTTGCAATTTTCCGATACATATTGAATGGAAAAGCATTTGTATCAATTCCTGTTTGTGTAAAATCAAATTTATAACTCTTCTCCTGAAACGGTACTTCTTCTATTCTATCTCCGCTATCCTCTATATGAACCATTTGCTCAATCTTGCATACAAAATAGCCTTTTCTCGATATCGACTCAATATAACCTTCTGCCAGTAATTGTTCGTACGCTGCCTCTACTGTATTTTTACTTACTTGTAAATGTATCGCTAACTTTCGCTTAGCCGGTAATTTCGTAAAAGGGACAATCGATCCATCTTTAATTTCTTTTTTTATATACTCATACAATTGCACATACAATGCCTTTTTACTATTCATATTTAAATTAGGCGTTAATTCTAACATAATATCTGACCCCTTAATAAAACTAAAATCTGATACTTTTTACAGTACCAGAAGTTATATATAATTCCTTTTATCATGTCACACATAAAAAATCAAATACTGGAGAGGAGAAACATGATAATGAACAATGGTAGACGTATCGGACTCATTATGATTATTACAGGGGCTACATTATGGGGATTATCTGGTCCAATGATTCAGTGGCTATTTCAACATACTAATGTATCCTCAATTGATTTTTTAACAATTCGATTGTTGCTTGCAGGAATATTTATTTTGTCTTTCTTACTTATAAAGAAACAAAACATATTTCAAATTTGGAAACACCCTAGATATTCTATACAACTTATTATTTTCTCTATTCTCGGCATGCTCGGTGCGCAATACGCCTTTATCGAAACGGTTCATATTAGTAATGCAGTCACAGCAACGCTATTTCAATTTCTAGGTCCTGTTCTTATTACCATGTATGTTGCATTTGAACAAAGAAAATTCCCTGCTTCCATGCAACTATTCGCAATTATAGCCGCGCTAATAGGAACATACTTTATTATTACAAATGGCTCAATTGAAAATATTGTTTTATCCAAAGAAGCTATTATTTTTGGACTATTAACAGCAATCGGATTTGCATTTTATACCCTTCATCCGGCTTCTCTCATTAAAGAATGCGGGACAACTGTAGTAATTGGTTGGGGGATGTTAATCGGAGGAATTGCACTACTTATTTATAATCGTTCATTCGGGTGGAATCAATTTTCACAAACCCTTACACTAAAAACTTTTTCTATGCTTATTCTTATCATTATTAGTGGTACCCTTTCTTTCCTTCTATATATCGGTAGTCTTAAATATTTAGCAGCAACAGAAACAAGCATTTTATCTAGCATTGAACCCCTTGTAGCTGCCATCGTTTCAATCACTTGGCTAAATGAATCTTTTGGAACATATCAATTATTAGGCGGCGTATGTATCGTTCTGTCCGTTATTTTTTTGACGATGCCTCAAAAAGAAACCGAACCAACCTATACAACGGAACAAATATAAAATGAAACTTTAATTAGTGGGGACTATCTCCCACTAATTATTAACCTACACCAATCGGGCTTTTACGGGATAAAAATGTCAAAAGAGGTCGTACAAAACTTACGACCTCTTTTTATACTTTAAAGGAATTGTCCCGCCTTCTAGCAAATACAATTACACTAACAATAAAAACTAGGAGTGTGGCACCATGAAAAAAATCGGAACTATGCTACTTCTCTCCTTCCTCATCACTGGATGCACACAAACGCAACCGGATTCAAAAGAACAAAAAAAAGACGTAATAGCAACGTCATCCACTCAAGTGAACGCACCTTCCTTCTTTCACCTTAGTGTTTTAAAAGATGTAAATTGGGAAGAAACACCTTCTTTCGTAGAAGGAAAAATGCCTTTAAAAGGCATCGAAGGTAAAGTCGCAATGGCTGATAGTCCTATTATCGCAAATGAACAAAATGAAATAATGTGGCACTTTCTAGATTCTGAAATACCAACTGGAAAATTGTCTATTATTGCGCTAAAACAAGGATCTGTAACTCCGACACAAGTACTCTTTCAAAAAGAAACTTCCAAACAAACTTGGACTACTTCAAATACAATCGATTCTACTACAAACGAACTCCCTCTCACTATGTCACTACCTTCATCTGGATTATGGTTATTAAATATATATGTGAATGAAAAATATTATGATCAGTTTGTAATCACTGCTGAGTAAAGTGACAAAAATAAACCACTTTCTTACAACAATGTAATTTCTACGTCATGTACTTCGATAGTTGAATTATCTCTCTTCTCTTATACTTAAAGTAAGAAATGAAACGAGGAGAGATGAGAGATGAAAAAAATGATAGAAGTGATCGTAGCAGTAACTGAGGTTTTAGTGAATGGTAAACAAGTTGCAATGGAATTAAATAAATAGTGAAGAAACATAAATAATTCTACACTTCTTCATTATTTTGATTTCTTATCTCAAAAAAGCAGTGCCTTTTAGGCACTGCTTTTCGCTATTAATAACGTGGTATTTTCGTAATTTGTGCCACGCCTGAATCAATAGCTGCTTTCGCTACTGCTTCTGCAACACTTGGAACAACTCTTTTATCTAATGGATTCGGGATTACATAATTCGCATTACGTTCTTCATCAGTAATGATGTTAGCGATCCCATATGCTGCCGCTAATTTCATCTCTTCTGTAATATCAGTTGCGCGCACATCTAACGCACCGCGGAATATTCCGGGAAACGCCAATACATTATTTACTTGATTCGCATAATCCGAGCGTCCAGTTCCTACTACAGCTGCCCCAGCCTCTAATGCATCCTCAGGGAAGATTTCTGGAATTGGATTCGCCATTGCAAACACAATTGCTTTCTCATTCATCGTCTGTACAAGTTCTTTCGTTAATACGTTAGGAGCAGATACGCCAATAAAAATATCAGCTTGGTGAATTGCTTCTTTTAACGTTCCACGCACATGTTCACGATTTGTCTTTTTTGAAACTTCAATTTGTGCTTCGTTCATCCATGTTTCACCTTCACAAACAATACCTTCTAGGCTAACTAACGTAATGTGCTTTGCACCAGCCTTTAATAATAATTTTCCAATTGCAATTCCTGCCGAACCCGCACCGTTAATAACGATTTTCACATTATCCATTTGTTTGCTAACAACTTTTAATGCATTAATAACAGCTGCTAAAACGACAATAGCTGTTCCATGTTGATCATCATGGAATACAGGAATATTCGTTTCTTCTTTTAATCGTTTTTCAATTTCAAAACAACGCGGTGCTGCAATATCTTCTAAATTAATCCCTGCAAATGTAGGCTCTAAATTTTTTACAAGGGTAACGATTTCATCTACATCCGTTGTGCCTAAACATAATGGGAAAGCATCTACATTCGCAAATTTCTTAAACAAAATACTTTTTCCTTCCATAACAGGCATAGCCGCTTTCGGTCCAATGTTTCCTAAACCGAGTACCGCTGTTCCATCTGAAACAACTGCCACCATATTGCCACGTGCTGTATAGTCATACACTGTTTCTTCATCTGCCGCAATTGCTTTACACGACTCCGCTACACCTGGTGTATACGTCAGGCTTAAATCATCCGCTGAATTTACCTCCACTTTACTTGTAATTTCAATTTTCCCTACTAATTCTTTATGCAATAACAATGATCTTTCATTAATTTGATTTGCTAACATACTTATAATCTCCCCTTAATTTGACAAGCTAGCTATATGAATATAGCTAGCTTGTTTGATCATGAAAACATTTTTAATAATATTGTCGCCGTTACAACCATTGCCGCCCCGCCTAAACGAGTTGAAATTTGCGCGAACGGCATTAATTCCATACGATTTGAAGCCGATAAAATAGCAACATCTCCAGTTCCGCCTAAACCGCTATGACATCCAGTTACAATCGCCGATTCAACTGGATACATCTTCATCACTTTCCCTACAAGAAAACCTGATGCTACCATTGTAAGAACAACCGATGCGCACACAACAACATATCCTACTGAAAGAACTGCTGCTACGTCTTTTAACGGAATATATAGCAATCCTAATCCAACCATTAAAGGCCAAGTTAAATTCTTCGAAATAAATTTATATAAATGGAATGCTCCTTGCTCCATTTTTGCTGGCATTAATTTAAAGTATTTCACAAGTGCTGCTGAAAAAATCATAATGATTGCCCCAGGAATACCGATGAACTTAGAAGCAAATCCTCCAAAGATGAAGAACGTACACGCAATTAATAAACCTGCTCCCATTAATGAGAAGTCAATTGGCTTCTCTGTATTTTGTTCTTTTAATAATTCTGCTTGATTGTCTGTTTTCACTAATACACCGTTACCACTAAGCTCCGGTTTCTTCTCACCTAAACGCTTCATATACCCTGCACTTACAATTGCGAACATATTTCCAATAATAGCTGCTGGAATAAGCTGTGATACAAACGTCGCTGATGATTCATTTAAAATATCACTATAAGCTAGCGACAATGGTAAAATCCCTTCCCCGATACCACCACTCACAATTGGTACGATGATAAAGAAGAATGTGTGCTTCATTTCAAATCCAAATAATGAACCGACCAATAACCCTACTGCTACAGAAGCTAACGTCCCTACTACTAAAGGAATAAACATGCGAACGAAACCTTGTACTAACACTTTACGGTTCATTCCTAAAATACTTCCGACTACTAAGCAAGAAATATATAAATATAAAAAGTTCGATTTTTTCATTAACATAGTCGCAGCTTCCATTGAAGCTGGATTCATCCAGTTAAAAAATACAAGTAATGATGGAATAAATAACGAAAGTATTGCTGGACCGCCGATATTTTTTAAAATTGGAATTCTCATCCCAATATCGCCTAAGAAAATCCCCATGATCATAATAACTGCAAATCCACCAATCATATCTGCTGGCAATTTATTATATACAGATGCCCCATAAATAATAGCAGCCAATACTACATATAACGGTAAAGGTATAACACCGATTTTTACATTCATAATTTTAGAAGCGAAAGATTCTCTTTGTACTTCATTTCCTTCAGAAAATGATACCGCTTCCACATTCTTTTGAATTCCCATATGGCACCCCCTCGTTTTCTTAATAACAATATTAAAACGCTTTCAATAGTAAAAATAGTTTTTGTAAGTTTTGTAATTGATTTTGTAATTAAAAAAAGTATAAGCGACTTATATTAAGTCGCTTATACGTAAAACTCTATTTTCTTTTGATCAACACATCTTAATTTACTTACAGGTCTGCCCACATGTTGGTACATCATTTCGTTTTCTAACACTCCAATGTCAGTCAAAAACATTACATATTTTCGAATAGAAACTCTTGAAATTCCAACTAATTGTGCCATTTCATCTGTTGTAAACACTCTTCCATTCAACGACTCGATCTTCTGCCAAATTAATTGCAACGTTTGCTTCGTTAACCCTTTCGGAAGCTCTTTCGTGACAGTAGGCTCCCTTTTTTCTTTTTGTAAAATTAACGAATCTAATTCCGATTGACTAATTTTTTGTTGTTCTTTCATGAAAGTAAGTTTTTCTCGATATATAGTTAATGCCTCTTTAAATCGTTCAAATGTAAATGGTTTAATTAAATAATCTACTACACCATATTGTAATGCTTTTTTAATACTTCCCATATCATGTACAGCTGAAATCATTATAATATCAATTTCTTTTTCTTGGTTCCGGATATACATTAAAAGCTCAAAACCAGTCTCTTCAGGCATAAAAATATCAAGTAATACTAAATCTACTCGTGATTTCTCTAATATTTCGATCGCCGACTTTACTGAGTTAACTGCTTGAACAAGTTCAAATCCTCCTACTTGCTCTAAATAATGCGTATTTAGCATTGCTACCATCGGGTCATCTTCTACAATTAACACTTTAATCATATTTGCCTCTCATCCCTACCTTTAGGTATTTCAATTGTTATCGTTGTTCCCTTACCTACTAATGAATGCATATGAATTTCCCCATTTATTCGCTGTATACTTTCTTTTACAAGATACAAACCATAACCGCGGTTATCTCCCTTTGTGGAATAACCTTTCGTAAATAATTGCTCTATTTCTTTTTCTTGTATACCTTTTCCCGTATCTTGTACTGTAATAGTTAGTATATCCCCATGTTGTATCTTAACTTCAACTCGCTTCTTTTCACAATTCGTAACTGCCTCTAATGCATTATCAATTAAATTTCCGACAATCGTAATAAGTTCATGAGTAATACTTTCATCATCTATTTCCGGCATATAAGAATCTTCACTTATAATTAATTTTATATTTTTCTCTCTAGCATAGCTGAGCTTACCTAGTAAAAAACCAGCAAATACTGGACTTTTTATTCTTTTCATAACTCCACCAATTTCATATTGATGCTCTGATACCATGCCGCTTATATACTTCTGTAATTCTTCATACTGTTTCATATGTGTAAGCCCTAATACGACATGCATCTTATTCATAAACTCATGAGATTGTGCCCGTAATGCTTCTGCATATAGTCTAATACCAGTTAGTTCCTCTGCTAGTTTTCTAATCTCTGTTTTATCACGAAATGTTGCAATTGCACCAACAATTTCTCCTTTTACATATAAAGGAACTCGATTCGTCACAATCGTAATTCCGTAAATATTTTGTTCTTCGTTTAATTGTACTTCTCCCGTTTGCAATACTTCTTTTATACGTGAATTTGGCATATACAGCTCAACATCTTTACCGATAAAATCTTCTTCAAGTCCGCTTTTTTTAAATAGACGTTTCGCTTCATTATTAATTAACGTTACTCTAGCCTCTTTATCTACAGCAATAATACCTTCCTTTACAGATTGTAGCATCGTATTTCTTTCTTCAAGAATTTTTGCTATCCTGTGCGGCTCAAGACCGAATAAACTTTTCTTTATATGTCTAGCTAGCAATATTGCTCCTATAATTCCGACTAATACACCAACTCCGACACCAATATAAATGATATGTCTACTTTCCTTAACTCTCTCTTTTACATTATCTGCTGAAATACCAACAGCCACTGCTCCAAGTTGTTCACCTGTTTCAGAAAATATTGGTACAAACACTCGCATGGAAATACCTAAAGTTCCTTCTGCTAACGATACATGTTCTTTTCCTTTCAATACAGGCCCTTCATCCCCGCCAATAAAATGATGACCTATTTTTTGAGGATCTGGATGAGATTTTCTTATTCCACCCATGTCCATAACTACAATAAATTGAACACCTGTGTTTTGTAATATTCTATTTGTATACGTTTGGATTGCAGAGGTATCTGCTTTCCCAACCAAACCATCGATTACAATCGAATCATTCGCCACAATGTGTGCAATTGTTTTTGCCTTCTCTGATTGGCTATCCTCCGTCGTCCGTTCCACATTATGACTAATTAATATATCTGTCACAAGTAAAGAAAAAATTACAACTGTACAAACTAACAATGTAATCGTTTTCCACAAATTCCATAGTCTTTTTCTTTTTTTCATCCCGTTAATGACTCCCCTAATTGCTGAATAGAAAAATAAGTAAGGTGATATTATTTTCACCTTACTTATCTGCTATTATTATACTTTAAAATTACTAGTCATCGCTTGTAGTTCTTCGGCCATCTCAGCTAAGTTTTGCGAAGCTGAACTAATTTCTTCCATGGAATTAACCTGTTCTTCTGTTGAAGCTGCAACACTTTGCATACTAGCTGTATTTTCTTCTGCAGCAGCTGCAATTTCATCAATAGCATTTGTCACTTCATTTGCATCTCCAGCAATTCTCTTCGTTGTTTCTACCATTTGATTAACTTGAGAAACAATATGTGTAGTAGAACTTAAAATTTCCGTAAAACTTACTTTCGTTTTTGTTACAACATCAAGGCCTTGTTGAACTTCTCCATTCACATTATCCATTGCCTTAACAGTATGTTCAATATCCGCCTTAATTTCTGCAATTAAATTTGCAATCTCTCCAGATGACTCTCCTGATTGCTCTGCTAATTTTCTAACCTCATCTGCTACAATAGCAAATCCTCGTCCCTGTTCACCTGCTCTTGCTGCTTCAATAGCCGCATTTAAAGCTAATAAGTTTGTTTGAGTTGCGATGTTTTGAATTGCTTCAGAAATAGCTCCTACTTGCTTTGATTTCTCATCAAGAAGTTTAATAATAGCATCTGACTCGGATACCGACCTAGAAATAGACTGCATTTGTTTTGCAGTTTGTTCAACTAAATCTTCTCCCTCTTCAGCTCTTTCTCGCGCATGTAATGAAGAAATAGAAATTGACTCTGCGCTTCCAGTTACATCTTGAATTGCTGTATTTACTTGTTGCAATGTAGCCGCACCTTCTTCAACACCTTGACTTTGTGATTCAGCCCCACCTGATACTTGTTCCATTGCAATTGTAATTTGATCTGTCGCATCATTTGCTTGCTGTACGCTCGCTGTTAACTCTTCTGCCGATGCTGCAACATGTTCTGCTGAAAAGCTAATTTGGGTAATAACATCTTGTAAAGACGTAGACATTTCATTAAATGAATTCCCTAATTTCCCTATGTCATCCTTGGAATGGATTGTAATTTTCTCTGTTAAATCTCCCTTACTAATTTTATATGCCGATTCAGCTATTTTTCGTAATGGCCTTGTAATAGACTTTGTAATGAAATAAATTAATATACTACCAAATGCAATAGCGATAGCAATGACAATCAAAGTCTTATAAAACACTGGACTGGCAGCTTGGGTAATTTCTTCATCGAACATAACGCCAACTACTTTCCAGCCCGTTTTCTCATTTGTTGCAAAGATTAAATTCTTTTTATCATCTTGTTCTGTATAAGACACATTTCCTTGTTTATCTTCATAAATTGGTTTAATCCAAGGATCAGTAACTTTTGCACCTGGTTTTCTAGATGGATGACTAACAATTTGCTTATTTTGATCTAAAATAACTGCATAACCTTTTTCACCAATGTTAATCATTTTGGAAATTTTTAAGATGTTATCTAAGTTTAAATTAATTCCTATAACACCTTTACCATCTTTTACTTCTTTTGCAATTGTCACTACCATATTTTTTGTAGATGCTGATTGATATGGTGCAGTAACAATTACTTTCCCTTTATTTTCATGTGCTTCTTTATACCAAGATCTATCTGTTGGATTATACCCATCAGCCATTTGGATAAATGGTTCTCTTATAAACTTTCCCGTCTCTGTTCCAATATAAATACCTTCTACTTCTGGATGAAGTTTTATATATTGCGCTAACTTCGTTCTTACTATTTCTTCTTGTCCGTTTGGATATGTATCCTCTGTTAAGATGTCTGCAAAGTATGTCGCATCAACAAATTTCTCTTCTATATTTTGAGAAATAACAGTATTTAAAATCGAAATGTTTTCCTTTGCTTTACCTGTGATTTGTTTTTCAAAATTTGTTTTGGCAGTTTGATATGAAACACCACCGATAATAAGTCCTGGTATAGTTAAAATTAGAAAAAATGAAATGATTAATTTTTTCTTGATACTCATACATTTAACCCAGTTAAATATTTTTTGCATAATAAGCCTCCTTTATGTAATGTGGATACTTGTGTCATTTTATACAATTAACATATATAAAACAATATATAATGATAACATGTAATTTTTTCGTCAATTATGCATTTTTGCATATTCACTCCTTATACGTATTTTAATCATAAAAATAAGAGAACTTTAGCATTATATATGCTAAAGTTCTCTTATTTCTTAACAGCTTATACTCTATAAAACTTCTCTTATAATCCTCAAATCTTTATCCTTCGCCTTATAGTCATATTACTAAAACTCTTCGTCCTAATTTATTTGACGCTCTTTACATAACTAATTGCCTGACTTCCCATTTGCGCCCATGCCTGTTCAAAGGTTTCTCTCGGTACTTTTACATCTAAGCTACCCTCAAGTGGATCTCGAATATATACAGATTCCTGATCATACCCGATAAGTACAATACAATGTTCATTATACGTAATAGAAACATCTCCACTATTTGTTTCCCATGTAGTAAATTCATCTGCATCTAATGGTGCAAATGTTGCATTTGTGATCATGACTACAGGTTGCCCTACTTTTATACTCTTATAAATTTCTTCTATATTCTTCCCTGTTAAGTCTACAGCTTTATTAGGTAAATATTTTTCCGCTAACTGAAAAAGTGGCCCATGATATACACCATATCCCGATTCAGAAAATGTATAAATATTACCTACAAATCCTTCATTTGGATTCCCGCGCACACCATCGTCTATAAAATCAACTTTTTTTATTTCATTTGCTAATGTCATCTTATCCACTGAAACACCAGCGTATTGTAGCATCATCGCTAAACTCGTCACTTCACAGCCTCTATCCAATTCTGGTAACTGCTGAATTAAGGGAACATTTGATAAGATGACTTTTTCATCGTTATTACTAAACTCCGTTTCTTTTCCTCTTTGTATATTTGAGAATGTTAACTTCTCTACATACTTTGGAATTCCATTTGTATATACACTCCATATTGCTGCACCTAGTAAAGCTGTACATATATACCACTTCAATTTTCTTATCGCTTTCACACCCTTATTAATTCGTTAAATAAGAATAAAATGCGTCAGCATCCGTTCGTACCATCGGTACAAAATTTAGTTCTTTTCCTTTTTCAGGCTGATCTTTTTTTATCTTTTCCGCTAACTCTTGAATATTCATATTCATTTTATCCATATTAAGCTCATCTGCCATTTGTAGCACCTTTTGTTCATTAATTTCTCTTAATATTTGATATATATCTTTACCATACAAATCAATATGATGTTTTTTTGCTTCTTCTTGTACTTTTTGTTCGTACACTTCTTGTGCTAACTCTTCAATTTCTTTTCCTTTTTGAGGAATGTCTAGCTTTTCTGCTTCTTCTCTTACTTTCTTTCCGTAGATTTCTTCCGCGATGTCTTCGATTTCTTTTCCATCTGTCGAAATACCTAATTTATCTGCTTCATCTTTAATTTTAATCGCATTAATTTGAGTAATTAAATCTACAATTGATGTATTCTCTATAGATATACCTAGCTTTAACGCTTCTTGCTTTACTTTTGTTTCATAGATTTCTTCTGACAGCGTCCCAACATCTTTTCCTTCAATCGATATGCCTAACTGCTCTGCTTCCCTTCCTACTTCTGTTTCATGAATTTCTTTTTCTAGTGTAATTTGTTCTTTTCCTTCCGTTTCAATACCTAGTTTCTCTGCTTTTTCTTCTGTATGCACTGCATGTATCTTACCATTGTTCAATTGTTCTTTACTGCGCTGCGTGTAATCTGTCTTTCCTTTTTGTGTTTCAGAAGGAGAGGCACCCCCTAATATACTTAAACTCATTACTCCAATAGTGAATACCGTCATCATTTTCTTTTTCAAAATTAATTCCTCCCTCTTATACTTTCTTTCCCATCATTCCCCTAGTTTTTTTAATACTATACATACATCTCATCGCTGCTTGAGATAACATTATGATTGATAACCCCCACTCACATACACCTAGTCTCTTCTTCATGTAACGAACTTTCTTTATGCCATACATAATATAAATAGTTTCTTAACTTTACCTTAAAAAAAGACGACCCTGTAAAAACAAGGTCGTCTTCTTACTTATATTTTTTGGTTTTTAGGGAAAATCACTTCAAAACAAGTGCCATCTCCCCATTTGCTCTCTACTGATATTTTTCCGTAATGCTTTTCTACAATCCAATTTGCGATTGAAAGACCTAATCCAGCTCCTTCTGACGTACTTCTTGCTTTATCCCCTTGATAAAAACGATCAAATAATTTCGGAATATCTTCTTCTTTCACTCCTATCCCGTCATCTTTCACCTGTATGCGAATTGAACTACTCGTTTGCGTGCAATCAATTTGAATATGCCCACCTTCGTTTGTATACTTCATCGCATTATCTAACAATATGACCATCATTTGATGAATCCGCTCTCTATCAGCCATAAAAGATACACCACGTTCTACTTTTAGCATCATTTCTTTTTCTTGATAAGAAGCAATCTCTTTATATGGAGCTACTATTTCTTCTAACAATTTATCAAGTTCAAATGTTTTCTTATCCATCTCAATTTGATTAGAATCAGAACGTGCTAGCAATAATAAATTACTAACGAGTTTCGATAACCGCCTACATTCTTTTGAAATTGTAGAAATATCCATCGCTTTTTCTTCTATCGTAGCGGATGGTGACTGGAATAAAACATCCGTTTTTGATTGAATAACTGCAAGTGGTGTCCTGAGTTCATGTGATGCATCAGAAACGAATTGTTGCTGTTTCTCCCATGAACTTTGAATAGGTACAAGTGCTCTACCAGCTAGGAAAAAGCCAATACCTATCGCACAGAGGCTTCCTATGCTACAACCTATAACGAGAATTAAAAATAAAGTATTTAACATTCCTTCTTCCGCTGTTATATCTCGCACGATTTGAACTATTTCTCCATCTTTTTGAAGCGAAAATGCTCTAAAATATCGTCCTTGTATTTCAATATCTTGTAACTCCTCTAATTTTTCGGGAGAAAAACTTTCCAAATTCTCTTCAAAAATAGAACGGAATTTACGGTTATCGCCCTCTATTTTCACTATTTTTCCATTCCAAGTTATTCTAGTTACTCGCGGATCTCCAATTTGGATATTCTCCATGCGTTTTCTTGGTGGTATTTTAACATCTAATTTTTCTCTATACTGAGCCATCATTTTTATAGATTGATCCACTTCATTATAAATACGCTTATATGTGTATGAATAAATAATACTACCTAATATACCTATTAATAGAATAAATACTAATGAGTTCACTATAGTCAAACGAATGCGTGTTTTTTGAAACATACTTCCTTTTTTCATTGTTCTTTTAATATATATCCAATACCTCGAACGGTTTGAATATCTTTCTGATAACCGAATGGTTCTAATTTTTTACGCAAATGATGCACATATACTTCTACAATCGCTACTGTAGTATCTGAATCAAATCCCCAAACACGATCAAAAATTTGTTCACGCATTAAAATCTTCCCGCTATTTTGAATGAGATACTCTAGTAGCTCATATTGTTTCAATGTCAACTTAATACTTTGTCCATCTACTTGAACGTCTTTATCTTTTCCGAACAATTCAATCCCTTTATAACGAATTGTTTGCTGCGTTGTTAAACTACCACTTCTGCGTAGTAAAGCACGAATTCTCGCTTTTAATTCAGGGGCCTGAAATGGCTTAACAATATAGTCATCTCCACCAAAGTCCAATCCCTTCACCCGATCTTCTAAAGAATCTCTCGCTGTCAAAAACAGGACTGGTGTTTCAATCTTTTCATCTCGTATTTTTTGAATCACTTTAAATCCGTCCATCCCTGGCATCATCACATCCAGCAAAATTGCATCATATATATTTTGAAGAGCTAAAAACAATCCATCTTCTCCATTTATTGCCGTATCTACTTCAAATTCATCACGTAAAATTTGTACGATAGACTCTAATAACGAAGCATTATCTTCTACTACAAGTAAACGCATGCTCTCACCTTCCATCAAATAGTTCAATTCTATTTATTATTACATTTCTTCTCTTTATAACAAAAGAATGTAGTTACATTACGTAATTTCATTTTTAACTATTTCCTTCTAAAATTTTGAAGTTTTATTATAAAAACTTTGTCTTAAATTTAGCTTAATAAAAAATTGAAAGAAATAAGATTCCTCTTATCTCTTTCAATTTTTTATTACATATACCTTTTTACTCGGCAACTCTAAACAATTTAGCTGACCGCCATACACAGCCCCGCCATCAATCCCAATAATACGATTACTACCAAAATACACTCCGCAATCCTCACTACCATGAAGCGTTTTTGTTTCCGTATGCCCAAATACAACAACCTTTTCACCGCTATATCCATTATGAAATTCATTACGGATCCACATTAATGTATATGGTTCAGATTCAGAAACTCGTTTCATCGGTTCAACCCCAGCATGTACAAATATATACTCTTCTGTTTCAATGTAATGATCTAATTCTTGAATAAACTTTATATGTTCCTCTAATACACGAGAGTGTAAAATCGGTTTTTGAAAGTCTTTCTCATTAACCGCAATATCTTCTTCTACAAATCCATAGCTATATAATGTCTTATCTCCACCATTTCTTTTTACCCAATGGTTCCATGAACGTTCCTCATTTGTCGTTAACGCCTTAATCATCATATCTTCATGATTTCCTTTTAAAATGAGTGCTCCCTCTTTTTTCAATTCTCTTACCTTTTCAATTACAGCACGCGCATTTGGACCACGATCTACATAATCTCCCAGTAAGATTAATTGATCCTGTTTCGCATCATATTGAGCTTCTTCCAATAACTGTTCGAACTTTTCTATCTCTCCATGAATATCACTAATAACAAGAATTCTTTTCATATTATCCCCCCTCTTTCTAATTATAGTTCAAAACGACAGAAAGTTCAGAATTGAAATCCCGCATTAACGGGCAGTAAGCCCCCCACTGATTACAGTTTCACTTTATTACAAACTAAACTATTATCCTTACAACAATGTAAGTCTCTTGTCATCCAATTCGATAGTTGTAATTACTGTATTTCCTTATACTGAGAGTAAGAAATGAAACAAAAAATAAGGAGAGATGAAAAAAGTAATGGAAGTTGTAGTAGCGGTAGTAGAGGTTTTCGTAAATGGTAAACAAGTCGCAATGGAGTTAAATAAATAATGAAAAGGACAACATTCACTCTAGACCCTTTACTCATATAAAAGAGATAAGACTTCATCATTTCTTTGATCCCTTATCTCCCTATAAAGAAAGCCGTATCCCTTTTAAGGATACGGCTTTCTCTTATTTTTGACTCGTACGAGCTGAAATGCTAATTGCTCTATCTGTTGCTTTGGCAGCTTCATCTAACGCTTCTTTACTATTCTTCCCGTCATACATCGCTTCTAATGCTTTTACAACTGCATCTCGTGATTCTGGGAATACACTAATTAAAGCCCCTTGTGTTGCTGGAGATTGCTTCGTCGCTTGCAATTGATCTACTGTTACTTTCAACTGTGGATATTTTTCATATTGCTCTTTTACTAATGGCTCATTATATGCATCTGGATTAATTGAGAAATAACCTGTTGCAGTATGCCATTTTGCTTGTACGTCTGGCTTCGTTAAATATTTCATAAAGTCCCAAGCACCTTGTTGCGTTTCTTCTGAAACCATATTCGTCATCCATAATGATGCTCCACCAATAACAACACCATTTTGTTTCGAATCCTCTGGATACGGAATATATGAAACACCTACATTAAACTTAGATGCATCGATTAAATCACGAACACCTGCTGAAGAATCTAAATACATAGCAACTTGTCCAGACTGGAACGCGGCACGAATATCATCCCAACTTGCTCCATACTTTCCAAGGGCGCCAGCTTTATTTAAATCATCTAACATTCCAAATACTTTCTGTCCTTCTTTACCGTTGAATACCGCCTTCTTTGCAGCATCTTTACGGCCGTTTTCGTTATCTACATATAAAGCACCTTGTGTCGCTAACAATTCTTCAAAGAACCAACCGTAGTTAAGCATGGAGAATCCATATTGTTTTACATTTCCGCCTTCTTTAATCGTTAACTTTTTCGCTGCTTCTTGTAATTCCGCATATGTTTTTGGAGCTTTCTCTGGATCTAAGCCCGCCTTTGCGAAAGCATCTTTATTATAAATTAATACTGGTGTAGATGAATTAAATGGCATAGAATACATTTTTCCATCAACTGAATAATAATTTGTAATTGCTTTTTCTAATTTTGACGTATCGTACTTATCTTTTTTTATCCAGCTATCAATTGGTGTGATTTTTTTGCTATCAATCATATATTTCGTTGTAATTTCACTCGATTGAACAAGAGCTGGCGCTTCTTTCGTTGCAGACATCGTTCTAAATTTCGTTAAAGACTCTTCATATGTCCCTTGGAACTC
This sequence comes from Bacillus sp. EB V-12, assembly GCF_056158125.1. Lineage (NCBI taxonomy): Bacteria > Bacillati > Bacillota > Bacilli > Caryophanales > Bacillaceae > Bacillus > Bacillus sp. EB V-12. The sequence goes on from NZ_JBUXJL010000012.1 coordinate 78,114, forward strand.
TGCCTTTATCTCATATTTATTTTGCGACTTATTATAGTCTGCAACAAGACCATCTAATACTCCTTGTGTTTTTCCACCCATCGCATGCCAGAAGCGAATTACAGTTTTATCACCATTTTTTTCAACTGGTGCTACTTTTGCCTGTGCTTCAGGTTTTCCCTCTGTTTTACTATTTGAACAAGCTGCACTAGATAATGCCATTGTTGCTACCATTAATAGAGCAGCACCTTTTTTAACTAGACTCATTTAAATCCCACCTTCTCTTAGTTATTTAATTGCACCTTTTGTTAATCCTTGTTGTAATTGCTTTTGCCCTAAAAATAGTAAAATCAATGTTGGAATAACGATAACCGTAACACCGGCCATTACGCTTCCCCAATCAGTTGCAACTTCTTGAGACTGAAGCTGCTTTACACCGATTTGCACTGTTCTTACTTTTTCATCAGTGGTCACTAAAAGTGGCCATAAATACATATTCCATGTTGTTAAAAAGCTATATACTCCAAGCGTAATAAAACTCGTTTTACAATACGGAATTACAACACTGAATAAAAATCTTATATTTCCAATCCCTTCAATAAAAGCAGCTTCTTTCAGTTCATTCGGAAGTGTCATAAAATGTTGACGTAACAAGAAAATACCGAAAGCTGTTGCAAAAAACGGCACTGTCATCCCGGCGAAACTATTGATCCAGCCAAAGTTTTGAATCGTTAAAAAGTTAGGCACCATCGTTGCTTCCCACGGAATAAGCATCGTTGAAATAAACAGGAAGAAAATTAAGTTTCTCCCTTTAAACTGAAGAAAAACAAAAGCATAAGCTGCTAAACTTGATACGATAAGTTGTCCAATCATAACGACTGTCGATACAATTAAACTGTTATATAAGTATGTAAAAAGCGGTACTTTTTGAAAAATATTAATGAAATTATCAAAAGTAAACTGGGTCGGAAATAACCTTCTCATTTGAATATCGTCTGGTGTCATAAAGCTTATTAAAAATGCATACAGTACAGGAAAAAATACCATCACTGCACTAATAATGAGTAGCATGTATAATAGGAAATTTTGTTTCCACTGTTTAACAATCATTTATAATGCACCTTTCTCTCAGCAAACTTAAATTGAAGTAATGTAGCAACGAAAATGAAAACAAATAATACCATCGCTTGTGCACTTGCTGTTCCAAATTGATGATTCACAAACGCCTCTTTGTAAATCGAGTACACAATTAAATTCGTTGCATCATTTGGTCCACCGTGCGTTAAAATATCAATTTGTCCAAAGCTTTGGAACGCACTAATTAATGTTACTGTTACAATAAAGAATAAAGTTGGTGATAGCATCGGTAATGTAACACGGCGAAGCTTATATAAATAACTAGCGCCATCTATAGATGCACTCTCATATAAAGACGTATCAATATTTTGTAAACCACCTAATATAACTAAAAATGCAAAACCTGTATTCACCCAAACTGTTGTAACTGATACAGAGAATAGTGCCCAGTCCGGACTCGTTAACCATGCGATTGCAGGAAGGTTCATAGAGGCTAATATATTATTAAATAATCCTACACTTGGATGAAATAAAAATAGCCAAATCACTGCACTAGCAGCTACTGATATTCCCATCGTCGAAGAAAACAGAACTCGGAATAACCCAATACCTCTTACCTTTCCATTTGCAATCAATGCAAGAAACAAAGCAAATATAATACTCGTAGGAACTGTATATAAAACAAATAATAAAGTTGATTTTATACTTTTGTAGAAGGCTGGATCAGAGAATAAATATTGATAATTTTCTAAGCCAACGAAAAGATTAGCTTCTCCATGTATATCGGTTAAATAAAAACTATAATAAATCGTCCTAAACAATGGATAGAACAGAAAAATCGAAAATAGCAAAATAGATGGCGCCAAAAACAATAATCCTATTCTTAAATCTTTCGTTCTCTCCCATAATTTTTTCTTTTTTGACACCTTTGTTTGAACTGGTAACTTACTTACTTCGATCATTATTTCGCCACCACTTTCAACTCTTCTTCAGCTACCACTTTTAAGCGTTCATTCGTGTTTTCGTTAAAGAAGCATAACTTTTCTTGCGAGAATAATAATTTTACTTTGTCACCTTTGTTCAGGAGTAACTGTCCGATAACTTTCGCACTCCAAGTTGTTCCATTTACCGCAAAGTTCAATATAGATTCATTCCCTAATACTTGTACAGATTGCAACGTCACTTCTTGTCCCTCCTCAGACAGTGCAATATGCTCAGGGCGCATGCCTATGCGAATTGTTCCTTCTGGTAATTGCTTTAACTGTCTAATAGATAATGGAATTTGCAATTGTCCTATATGTAATACACCTTTTTCTTTATTTACTTCCCCATCATTTATATTCATAGAAGGAGAACCTATAAAGCTTGCAACAAATTCGTTTGCTGGTTCGTTATATATGTTAAGTGGTGTTCCAACTTGCTGTATACTTCCTTTATTTAAAACCATGATACGATCACCCATAGTCATCGCTTCTATTTGATCGTGGGTAACGTAAATCATCGTAATTCCTAATCGCTGCTGAATTTCTCTAATTTCAATTCTCATTTGCGCACGTAATTTCGCATCCAAATTCGAAAGTGGTTCATCCATTAAACAGATTGGCGCTTGACTCACAATTGCCCTGGCAAGTGCAACACGCTGTCTTTGTCCGCCTGATAATTGGCCTGGTTTCATTTTCACATACTCTTTCAGTCCTACCATTTCAATAGCTTCCATTAATCGCTTTTGTCGCTCTTCTTTTTGTACTTTTCTTACCTTAAGTCCAAATAAAATATTTTCTTCTACAGATAAGTGTGGATATAATGCATAATTTTGAAATACCATTGATAGATTACGGTCTTTCGGCTCTAGATCATTTGCAACACGTTCATTAATAATTAAATCTCCTGAAGAAATCTCTTCTAAGCCAGCGATCATTCGTAATAATGTGCTTTTCCCGCATCCCGAAGGTCCAACTAAAACAAAAAATTCACCCTTCTTAATATGAACCGATACGCCTTTAACCGCTGTCTCTTCTGCATTTTTATATACCTTTGAAACATTTTTCAATTCAATCACAAGGTTGCACTCCTTTTTTCTTCTTGTATCCATACTTCATAATGACTTGTTGAAATCGCACTTGCTCCTGCACGAATTGCAATTTCCGCATCTTCTCGCGTTTGAATCAGCCCTCCTGCAATAATAGGAAACTCTATTTCCTCTACTAGTTGCTTAATAATAGAAGGCATAATCCCCGGCATAATCTCTACTGCATTTGGTTTAGTCGTTTTACAATTTTCAATTGATTTAGTAAGAGATAAAGTATCTACAATAAAAATACGTTGAATTGTTTTCAATCCAATTTTATTAGCATTTCGAATTGTTGAACCCTTTGTTGAAATAATACCTTGTGCCCCGATAACATCTTGAATATACAAAAGCGCTTCCTCTGTATTCGTATTTAAGCCTTGTATAAAATCACAATGAAGAAATACATCATGTCCATGTTTCTGCAATTCATATACACGCTCTGGTAATTCCAGCATTGAACCAGTCATAAGAAAAACTGTTTTCGGCAATTTTTTGTATGCTTTGTATCCTTTCCAATCCTTTATCATCGCAATATAAGGTTCTTTAAACATTTATTCCACCTAACTGTTCTATTTTTATCCAAACTAAAAACACCTACTTACATAGAACGCCTTTCTCCTTATTTGAACTCTAGGGAATAGAGCACACCTAAGAAAGTGGCACATTATATGTAAGTGGGTGTTCTCAAATGTTCTCTACCCTAGTTATTTTGTTACCTTTACTATATTACGCATTTATTAAGTCAGTTTTGATAGATTGTTAATTAGGTGTTAATCGAATGTTAATATTCACCATATCATTATTTACGTTAATCTAGATATTAAAATATAAATAAATAGAACGAAACAATACTTAAAATTCAATCAATATGTAAATTCATTCCATAGTTAATGATTTTTAGTTTGCTTGCCACTGCTTGCAAACTAAAGTTATCCCAAGCAGTACTATAAAGTGGAATGCGCCTTTTCTCTTGTATTGATATGGCCTAGGCTGTAACAACATCAGTACCATATCCGTTCCCTTGAAACTCAGCTAAAGTTTCCACACTTGCCTCAGCAGCTACGGGCGTACTTCTGGCACTGCAACAAACAGAAACTACTTTTTCATTTTTTACAATTGCCAAATAAGGTTGCCTCCTTATTTACTCCATTTACCATCCATTCATAATCTATTTTTCATGTTCAAAATAAAAATCCCATTCAAATACACATTACTGAATCCATCATACTAACTGATTTCTTCATTCTGTCTATCTAAATGGGATTATTTTTCGTTTTTTACTCTACTGGTTGTTGTGGCTGTACTACTTCATTCGCTCCAGCTACCCTCAACATATTTACAATATCTTTAAAACCTCTTTTTTCAGCGTATTGCAGTGGTGTCAGATGTTCCTTGTTAGCCATGTTTACATCTGCACCGTGATCAATAAGTAATTGAATTACTTTCTTATGGTTTTCACTACCATTTCCTAATACAATTGCTTCTAATAACGCTGTTCCACCACGTTCATTTTTATAATTCACATCAATATCTGTATGCTCTAATAATTCTTTAACAACCTCTACATGGCCACGCTCAGATGCAGAAATAAGTGCTGTCCCACCTGACCTAGTCGTTTCTTTCGTATTAACTCCTGCATTAATTAATACTTTTACAATATCCGTATATCCTTCTCTACTTGCATAAAGAAGTGGATTACTTTTTTTCTCATCTTTAATTTCAATATTAGCACCTGCACCAATTAATGCTTTAACTGTCTCTACATGATTTTGGTACGTCGCTGCAAGGACAGGCGTTTCTCCGTTGTCACCTTCTACGTTTATATTCGCTCCATCCTGAATCAACTTCATAGCTGTCTCTGTGTCTCCAAGAGTAGCTGAAAGTAACAACTGTTTGTCCATTAAATTTATACTTTTCTCTTCTTTAGATTCTTCCTGTTCTTTATGCTTCTCTTTTTTCTTCTCATTTTTCACATGAACCGGTTTCGATTCTGGTTCTTCTTGCTTATCGCAAGCCACTACCGTCATTAAAAGTCCTAATAAAATACATAATAAAATTTTTTGTTTTCTCACAACTACAGCTCCTATGAAAGATAATGTTTTCTTAACCATTCCTCCATCACATACAATAACTCTTCTTGAGTACATTTATCCATAAGCCCTTTAGATTCCTTCTTTAATCGGATTATCTTAAGCTTATACTATGTTTCTCAACCTATTGAAATGATACGCCTGATGGCCCCATCATTAACATTATGAAGCAATTAGTTTAGCACGTTTTTACCGCATTTGTATACATTTCTAAAAAGTACATAAAGTGAAACTTTAATTAGTGGGGGTTTTGTTCATCCACCACTAATTATTAGCCCACACCAGTTGGGCTTTTACGGGCAGCCCGACTCCACCTAACTTCTTTGCTTTCACTAAATTTTGAGGTGGGGATCTTACCGCCCGTTAATGCGGGATAAATGATTGCTTTAGGTTACTATATTCCATTGTAACCGTTCTTCTAAAAATTTTACACCTTTTCTATATTTGCACCTGAGTAATAATAGAAAAAGACAACTATATAGTTGTCTTTTTCTATTATTAATGATGTCCACCATGATTTCCTGCCTTCGGTTTCCCCATCATCTCTTTATTCATTTCCCATTTATGCTCTGCTAGCTCTTTATACGAAAGAACTTTCCCCTTATAGTTAGATACAAAGCTCTCTGCATCTTTTTTATTTTTAAATGAGATGACATTATAAGCCATCGGTGTCGTTATTGTTTTATCATATACGTAAGTAGCGTCTTCTAACGAAATCCAATCTTTCGAATCATAATCTCGGACAAATTTCTCTTTCGTCTTTTCATCTGAGTTGATCTCCATCCATTTATACATACAACCGATATCATCAAACTTTAACGCTTTTCCATTTTCTAAAATAATTTCTGTTGCAAATTGATTATCTGTTACCCCAATTTGGCAAATATCACATTTATCATGTTTCTCATCAATGGCAACAGCTGCTGTTTCCTTTTTCCCACACCCGACTACCGTAAATACGAAACATAAACATATAGCAAGTACGACATATTTTACTTTCATCAATATTCCTCCCTAGAAACCGTATACTCCACGAAAAGAATACCAAAAGGTTGTGTGAGATTTGTGAAAAAACAATGTGCTTTTTGTAATATAGAAAACAAAAAAAGATGTGTAGTTATTTCTACACATCTCTCATCACTCGCAACCTGTAATTAACAAATCATCTTCTAATTTAACTAATAATGTATCCGCACTAATTTCCTGTCCAACTTCTACATTTACCAATCTTATATTCCCACTAATCCCGACTGCAATTTTTTTAAGCTCACCGTCATTTTTTCGGATCATCAGTAATTTTTCCCATTCATATACGTAAGAAGATTCATTAATAAAAATCTCCTCTACTTTTCCTTCATAAGAGCTATAAATCTCTTCAATTCTCGTTTTCATATAACATCTACTCCCTATTTCACACTTCACTATTTTCATCTTATTCTACCATTCTTACGAGAAGCAGCTTACTTTTTAAAAATTCAAATTAACTACCGTGAACAAAATGAACAAAATAAAAATTATGCTTCTAATGATGTTATTTTTCAAATTATTTACCATTTGAATAGATGCTTTTATTATAAATAAAAAACCTTTTTCTGAATTTTTATTCTATTTTGAAAGCGCAATCATTCTTTTAAGGGGGAAATTACATGTTAGCACTACTTGGATTTGCGATGGTATTTGTCTTTATGTTTTTAATTATGACGAAACGTATGTCAGCGCTAGTAGCATTAATATTAATTCCGAGTGTTTTTGCATTAATTGGCGGATTCTATGCCAATATGGGGCCTATGATGTTAGAGGGGATTCAAAAATTAGCACCTACTGGTATTATGCTTATGTTCGCTATTTTATATTTTGGGATTATGATTGATAGCGGTTTATTCGATCCTGTCATTAGTAAGATTTTAAAATTTGTAAAAGGAGATCCTTTAAAAATCGTTGTCGGAACGGCTATATTGACTATTATCGTTTCTCTAGATGGTGATGGTACAACAACATACATGATTACAGTTTCCGCAATGTATCCACTATATAAGCGCCTTGGAATGAACCCCCTCATATTAGCTGGAGTTGTTATGTTAGGGGCAGGGGTAACAAATCTTACACCTTGGGGTGGACCGACAGCTCGTGTTATGAGCGCACTTGGACTTGAGGCTTCCGAATTATTTACACCTCTTATTCCAGGAATGATTGCTGGTGCAATTTGGGTTGTTTTCGTTGCCTACTATCTTGGAAAAAAAGAAAGAAAACGTTTAGGAATTATGGATGTACAGTATTTAAAACAAATGCAAACAATGGATGAGCAAGCTGCAACTGTCGAAGCAGCAGTGCATAAACGCCCTAAACTTCTATGGATTAACTTTTTATTAACCGCCACATTACTTGTCTGTCTCATACTAGAAGTTATGCCGTTACCTGTTTTATTTACAGTCGCTTTTGCTATCGCTGTTATGATTAACTATCCAAACTTAGAGCAACAGAAAGAACGTATTGCTTCTCATGCTGGGAATGTATTAGCAGTTGTTTCTCTCGTATTTGCTGCCGGTATTTTCACTGGTATTTTATCTGGAACAAAAATGGTAGATGCAATGGCTAACAGTGTAGTAACTCTTATACCAGATGCACTTGGACCACAATTGCCAATTATTACAGCACTTCTCAGTATGCCATTCACATTTTTCATGTCTAATGATGCATTTTACTTCGGGGTATTACCTATTTTGACGAAAGCTGCTGCTACTTACGGAATTAGTGCAGCTGAAATGGGGCGTGCTTCCTTACTTGGGCAACCCGTTCACTTATTAAGTCCTCTTGTCGCTTCCACTTATTTATTGGTCGGAATGGCAAAAGTTGATTTCGGTGAACATCAACGCTTCACTTTATTATGGGCCGTTGGAACGACAATGGTTATGTTAATTACCGGAATTGTAATTGGGATTATTCCAATATAAGATGCAAAAAAAAACAGTAGAAGGAATAAAATCCTCTACTGTTTTTTATTATGAAGAAACAAGAAAATAACGTCTCTCCGGTCTCCCAACACTTCCATATATTAGCTCTGCGTGGACTTTCTTCCCAGATATCAAATACTCTAAATAACGCCTTGCAGTTGATCGGCTTACGCCTACCATTGAACTTAGCACCTCTGCTGTAATCCCTTCTTCATTAACTGTTAACATATGCTTTTTTATTTTCGCTAAAGTTAACGGATCTATCCCTTTCGGGGCATATTCTATTTGATCTCCCTTCACCCCTCTTTGAGACCATAAATATTCAATTTGCTCCGTAGATAATTGATTATTTTTCTTTAACTGTATAATCTTTTTTTGATAGCCTTCCAGACTTGCTTTAAATCGGTCAAACATTAGTGGCTTTACGATATAATCTGTTACTCCGCCCCGCAGGGCGTGCCTCACTACATCTGTTTCCGATGCCGCTGTAATCATAATAATATCTGTATCGTGCAAATGATGCCTAATATATGTGACAAGTTCCGTTCCTTGCATATCAGGTAAGTACACATCTAATAAAACAAGCTGTGGCTTCACAAGCTCTAGCCATTCTTTCGCTTGTTCTCCAGTCGTTGCCGTTCCAATTACTTTAAATCCCTCAATTTTTTCAGTAAAACGACGATGAATGTCAGCAATCCGAATATCATCTTCTACAATTAATACTTCAATCTCCTCACTCATTACTATTCGCCTCTCTCTTTCGGTAGTGCAATAATAAATAACGCACCACCTAAATCCCCTTTTTCAATTGCAATACTTCCATTTAAATCTTCTACTAACTCTTTCACTTTTGCTAATCCATATCCTCGCTCTCCTCCTTCTTTCGTCGAAAAGCCTTTATAGAATATGCTAGTAATTATTTCATCATGAATCCCTTGTCCTGAATCTTCCACTTCAATTAATATTTCTTCTCCAATATCAGTTACAAACATCCTTACTTTCTTATCATTCTCTTCATTTTTTTCAATTGCTTCAAATGCATTCATAATTAAATTTCCTAAAATAGAAACGACATAATTACTCTCAATATGTGGACTTAATTTGTCTAAACCACTTTCTCTATCTAGCATAAAATCAATCTTCAACTCTCGTGCTCTATTATAAAATCCAATTAAAATTCCACCTAGCCATGGATTTTGAATCCGCTTCATAATAAATTGAACAAAATCTTGATATACCGCTGTTTCCTTATGAATAAGCTCTAAAGCATCTTCATATGATTCTAATTGGATAAGACCCGAAAGCGTATACAATAAATTGTTATATTCGTGCGCTTGCGCTCGTAATGCCTCTGTATATTGCTTCGTCTGAGATAATTCTGCTGTTAACTGATCCATTTCAGATTTCAAACGTAAGCTCGATACAACGCCAGTTACTTTATTCTTTACTTTAATAGGTAGACGGTTCGCAATAACAGCCTGTCCTTTTATATTTAATTGGCGATCAAACTGTTCTTCACCAGTTTGAAGTACATCTAGTATCGTTGAATTAGGAATTACATTTAAAATAAATTCCCCAATAATATTTTGTTGTTTATCTAGCGAAAGAATATCATAAGCTGCTTGATTGACTAAACTAATCATGCCATTTTTATCGATTACAATAATCCCTTCACGTACAGATTGAATCACTGTACTATGCTCTTCATATAAAGATGAAATTTCTTCTGGTTCCATCCCGAACATCATTCTTTTTATACTTGCCGCTAAATATATAGAGCCGATTACTCCAATTAATAGCCCTATTATTGTAATCCAAAATACACGCTTTCCATACACCTCTACCGCTCCATGAATATCATCCATTGAAAATCCAACAGACACCACACCAATGATTTCATTTTCCTGATTACGGATTGGAACTTTTCCGCGTAATGAAGGGCCTAATGATCCAGTTGCTTTCGAAACATATGATTTTCCTTCTAATAAAACGCCTTTGTTATCTCCACCAATCATCGCTTCTCCTATTTTATCTCGCTCAGGATGTGCATATCGAATCCCCTCTTTATTTCCAACTACAATGAAGTCAGCCTCTGTATCCATTCGAATTCTTTCTGCAATCGGCTGCATAATAGAAGCTGGGTTTTCTTTTTGAAAAGCTTCCTTTATTTCAGGTATAGCAGCAACTGTTTTCGCAACATGCAAAGCCCTTTTGCCAATTTGCTCTTCTACCGTTTCAGATAATATGTAATAAAATAAATAACTCGTTAGCATAAGTACAACTAAAATAAGTGTACTAATAGTTAATGTAATTCTCGGTTGGAGTTTTAATTTTTTTAATTTCAAAACCATTCCCCTAACATGATTAAAGATAGAATTTAAAGAATATACAGTCTCTTTAATTATACTTAATCATAACACGGTTACTCTATATTTCTTTCTTTTTCTCTTCATAAAAAAGAAACGAAGTAAAATTACTACCTCGTTTCTTAACATTCGTTATTACACTTTAAACTTACTAATCATCTCTTGTAATTCTTCTGCCATTTGTGATAAATGGACTGCTGCTGCATTTATTTCATCTACTGAAGCTAATTGTTCCTCAGAGGAACCAGCAATATTTTGAACGCTTGCTGCATTTTCTTCAATTGTAGCTGCAATTTCATTAATAGATGCACTTACTTGTTTTGCATCTACCGTCATTTGTTTTGCTACATCTACCATGTTATCAATTTGTACAACTGTATCATCCGTAGATTTCAATATTTCAGCAAAGCTTTGCTTCGTTTCATTTGCAACTACAAGTCCTGATTGTACTTCTGCTCCAACTTGATTCATAGAGCTTACTGTTTCTTTTATATCAAATTGAATCTCTTTCACTAGTTTCCCAATTTCCGTAGAAGACTGTCCTGATTGTTCTGCTAGCTTTCGCACTTCATCTGCTACAATTGCAAATCCTCTTCCTTGCTCTCCAGCTCTCGCAGCCTCAATTGCCGCATTTAACGCTAATAAATTTGTCTGTTCTGCAATATGTTGAATCACTTCAAGGATTGCTCCAATTTGTTTCGACTTATCGTCTAACAAACCAATGATTTTGTCTGACTGTGAAACAGACTCATGAATTAATTGCATTTGATTCACAGTTTGTTCAACTAACTTCCCACCATTTTCAGCTTTTTTCTTCGTATACATAGAGGCTGTAGATACTAATGAAGAACTATCTGCAACACGCTGAATTCCTTCTGTAACTTCTTCTAACAATGTTGCTCCTTCTTCAACTTCTTTCGTTTGTATTTCTGCACCACTTGATACTTGCTCTATCGCCTGTGTAATTTGTTCCGTCGCTTCGCTTGTCTGCTTCATACTAGCTGTTAATTCTTCTGAAGATGCCGCTACATGACTTGCTGAAGTGTTTATATTGGAAATGACACTTTGTAACGATGCAGCCATCTCGTTAAAACTTTCTCCTAGCTGTCCAATTTCATCTTTAGAATGAACTGTAATTGATTCTGTTAAATCACCTTCACTAATCTTCTTCGATGATATGACAAGTTGTTTTAACGGTTTAATAATAGACGCAATTATGAAGTAAATTACAATCCCACCGATTATTAGTGAAATTCCAAGAACAGTTACTGTTTTATAGAAAATAGGTTCAGCCGCTTCGATAATTTCTTTGGAAGGCATAATTCCTGCTATTTTCCACCCAGTTTTCTTATTCGTTTTAAAAGTGATATTGCGATCTTCACCATCTAATGAATAATGAAAATCCCCAGCTTCCTGTTTATACAATTCTTTACTAAGTTTCTCTTCTAATTTCTCTCCTGGCTTCATTTTCGGGTGCGCTACTACATTTTTATCTTGATCAAATATCGCTACATATCCTTCCTTACCAATATTAACCATATTGGAAGTAGTAACAATATTATTAATGATTAAGTCAATCCCAAGAACTCCACTTTTATCCTCGTTTTGTTTTGCTAGTGTAATAACAATATTCCCTGTCGTTTTTGACTTATATGGAGCAGTTACAATTACCTCTCCACTTTTCTTCACGGCCTCTTTATACCAATCTCTTTCTGTAGGATTATATCCATCTGGCATCTGAATAGCTGGTGATTGAATGAACTGTCCATTACTAGATCCTGTATAGATTGCTTCCATTTCTGGATGCAGTTTATTGTATTCTTCTAGTTTATTTTGTATGTTTTGAATTTGATCTGCTTGGTAACTTGATTGTGTGAATAATTTCGTAAAATAAGTTGCATCTACTTTTTTACTATCCAATTCTTTATTAATTACATTATCCAAAATTTTTATATTATCTTTCGCCGAGTTTAAAATCGTTTCATTAAAATTCGTCTTCGCCTGTTGATAAGACGTCCAACCAATTACAATACTTGGAAGAACTAAAATAATAATAAATGATACAAGTAACTTTGTTTTTAAACTACTACTCCTTAATTTCCCTTGAAACATACTTCTACCCCTCCATACCGTTTTAAATGTAATTAATTAACATTTAATCTTTCTATAAAAATAATACGATTTAAATGTATCGATGAGACTCTCTATCTTTTTCTACATCATAAAGAATTGATACATATCTTTTTCATTCTATATAAATTAAATAATTAAAACAATGTATAAAAATGTATATTATTCGAAATATTATAATTCACAGAAGAACCTCTAGTATTTCACTTACTAGAGGTTCTTTCCACCTTATTATTCTTTATCTTTTTCTACTTCTTTTTTCTCATCTTCTACTACAGATACAACAGGTTTATCACTTGATAATTGTTGCACTGCTCCTTTTCCTGCAAATCCTTCTAATAGCTCTTTTAAGTCAATTCCAGAAGAAGCCTTTAACGTTTCTTGCATCGTTGCCATTAAATCAGTGGCATAGCCCGCAACTTTTCCGGCCCCGCTATTTTTACCACCGCCGCCTGTATCGACAACTGTGATTTTATCAATATTACTAAGCGGACTTGCAACTTCCTTCGCATAACTTGGAAGCATTTTAAGAACCATATCCATAATTGCCGCTTGACCATATAATTCAAATGCTTCAGCAATTTTTTGTTTCGCTTCTGCTTCTGCTAAACCTTTTAATCTAATAACATCTGCTTCTGCTGTACCTTGCGCTTTTTGTACTTCCGCTTTCGCTTGACCTTGCGCTTTTTCGATTTCCGCCTTCGCTAAACCTTCCACACGTACTTCTTCCGCACGAGCTCTCGCTTCAGCTTCAATCTTATATTGATCCGCATCTGCCTTTTTAATTTGTTTTACTTTTTCTGCTTCTGCTGATTGCTCAACAGCATAGCGATCTGCATCTGCTTTTTTCTTAACTTCTGCATCATATTGCTTTTCACGACGCGCAATCTCTTTTTCTTCTAACTCGATTTGCTTTTCACGCTCAATGATTTTAACGCGCATTTGCTCTTCTGTAACACCTTGTTGTGCTTTCGCTTGTTGTAATTCGTAAGAAAGATCCGCATCTGCACGTGCTTGCTCTTGTTCTCTCTTATAGGACTGTACTTTTAATTCTTTATGTTTTTCAGCTTCAGCGATTTGTGCATCACGTTGATATTCTGCTTCTTTTGCCTCTTTTTCAGCACGTGCTTTTTCAATACGTGCTTCTTTTTCACGCTCTGCATTTGCAATTGTTGCATCACGCTTAACTGTCGCAATTTGCGGCTGACCAAGCGCATCTAAGTATCCGTTTTTATCCATTATTTCTTTAATTGTGAAAGAAACAATGCGAAGTCCCATCTTCTTTAAATCTGTAGAAGCTACTTCATGTACCTTTTGAGCAAATTGCTCTCTATTACTATACGCATCCTCTACTGTCATAGAAGATAAGATTGCACGTAAGTGACCTTCTAAAACCTCTTTTGCTTCTACTTTTAACTCTTCTGTTTCTTTTCCTAAATATTGCTCAGCTGCAGTAGATACTTCTTCAATTGTAGAACCTACTTTAATAATAGAAACACCATTTACTGTAACTGGAACACCTTGCTTCGTATACGTATCACGTGTACCAACTTCTAATTTGTAGTTTAATAGGCTTAAAGGCTCTGCTCTTTGCATAATTGGAACTACGAAAGTACCGCCCCCGCGGATAATCTTAATCTTCTTTCCATCATCAGTGGTAACAACATTCTTTCCTCCACCAAGCCAGTTCCCTGTAACAATTAACGCTTCATCTGGACCAACCGTACGATACTTCGTAATGAACACTAAAATGAGTAGAATTAAAATTGCCAGTAAAACTCCACCGATAATTAATGGAATCGTCATGTAAATTCCCCCTTATAATTTTGGTTTTTTTAAAGAATAAGCGATGTTTTGTACAAGTAAAACACCATCTTGGACTCCCTCGATAATAACCTCTGTTCCTTGCGAAATATCTTTTTTTCCAACAGTTTTAGCTGGGATTGCATTACTTCCAAATTGGGATAAAATTAATACTTCACCAAATCCTTCTGTAGGAATTGTCGTAATGACTTCTCCTTTGCAACCGATAAATTCATCCATACGTTGTACGGTATTTTGTTCTGCTTCTGCAATCGGTTTTAAAATTAGTATTTTCATGATGAAAACACCGATAAAAGATATAGCAAATGCAGCCCCGAAAATAGTAATACTATTAAAGGAAAATAAGTACTCTCCTATATAACTAAGCCCACATAACATGGCGAAGAAACTAAGTAATAAAGTAACAACGGATACAGATCCGCCCCCAAAACTAAATATCGATTCAAATATATCTCCAAAGAAGATATAAATAACGGTGAGTATAGTAGCAATAATAAATCCATATAAATAAATTGTTTCAAGTGGATAACCAAACAAGACCATTTCTTATCCCCCTTTCTTAAACAATTCCTTTTTTGTTATGTGTATGCCCCACCTCTTTCAAAGATTATAGTTCTTAATTTTCAGTTATTTACTCTTTAAAGAAAAGCCTGTAAAACAGGCCCCTAAAAAAGAACAGGAGAAACCTATTGTGACAGGCTCCTCCTAGAAAATAGTATATTATATATCTATATAATATACTATTTTCCACAAAAAGTAAAGTTAAACATACATTGGAAAAGCGCTTATTTTCCCCCGATTGGTGTGGGCTAATAATCATTGGGGGATGAATGATTAAAGTTTCACTTTACTGATAATGAGTACGTTCCATCGCCATTATCATATTTATATACATACAAGTAATACTTGCCTGGTTTTGCATTAAATTTCGCTTCTATATGATTCCCATTGGCTTGACCGTAAGCTGCATAATTTTGCATATCTGATTCATGGTGAAGTACCCATGTCATCCCAATTCCATACTCATTTAAAACAGAAATGTCGATATCTTTCGCTGATGCTACATTAAATGTATAAACATCAGTGTGGTCCCCGCCAATAAGATTACCTTTTATCGTACTATTTAGCCCGATACGATTTGCTTCCTCTGGACGATTATTTGGTTCTGATTCTGTTAAACTTCCATCTTTAATCGTAACAGTTGTTTCGCTTCTACTCTCTTTGCCTTTATCATCTTTTACTCTTAACGATACTTTATAAGAACCTTCTCTTTCATATACATGTACTGGATTCACTTCTACACTTGTGCTTCCATCTCCAAATTCCCATAAATAAGAAACAATTTTTCCATCTTCATCGTTTGAGCCATCACTTTTAAATTGAATTCCCTCTTTTACAAGACCGCTATAAGGGCCATTTATATTAACCGTTGGAGCTTTATTTTCTCCATCATCTTTTGCGATTCCATGGAAGACTACATCATATTCAAATTCATTTGAGCTATTCACACGATAATTGACGAAGTATGCTGTAACAGTTTTGTAGCCACTCCATTCTTTTTGCGCCAATTGTTCTAAAGATTCATTTACTCTTTTACTCATTGCTTTCCAATCTTCTGATTCACCTTTTGTGACACTACCTGTATACGTACCTTCTAATGTAAATGTATTAAAGAATTGAGAATTATGTTTTGTCATTTTTGTATCTTTCATAGGCAACGTATCACTAATTTCTTTTTTCACTTCAGTTAACGATTTCGGTGCATGTTCAGCTAAATAATCATCTGCTACTTCCGGTACATTATATTTATCTTGATTATCAATTAACTGCTGCATATACTCTTGATACTCTTTATTTAACTTAGGATCTTTACTTAGATTTTCACGATATGCATCATAATTTTTCACGTCATTCGCACGAATCAAATCTTGAATTTTATCAAATGTTTCAAACTGATGCGTATATAAGTAAGACTGCAATGCGAACGAGTAATTATAGAAATCCCAAGAACCGTATTTAGCAAATAGTGTACGCTCTGCTGTATAACGGCTTGCAGGATCAGATGATAATCCGCTAATTATACTCTTTCTTGGTACAACGTTATTCGTACGAGTAGATCCTGCGAAAAACTCTGCATTTCCTTCTTGGAACCAAGTTAGCCTTTCATTTTGATACATATCTCCTCTTCCAAATAAACCAGGAACTTCATATCTCCCTTGCAGATAATGAGTAAATTCATGACGGAATAACTCTTCTAAACTATAAATACTTTGCTCTGGTGTACGCTCATATGTAAAGAATGTACCTGTCTCTTCAATATAAATTCCACCGTTGTTTGTTTCATATCCATACAATTGTCTATTTAACTGATATTCATCTGGACTATTATAAATTACGATCGTTAATACATCATCCGCATTTCCTGGCTCTAACGCTTTGTCATTTCCAATTACACGGTGATACTGTGCCTTTACTTCCTTCGCAGCCCAATATAGTCTCTTAATTTTTTCTTCTGATACTTTATCTCCTGTTTTGAACACAATTGATCCATCGTCGAATGTATACGTTTTTGGTAGGTATTGCTCTTTTCCTTCTTTACGTATTTTCTCTAAATCTACTGTATTCCCGCTATAATCTTTACCATTATAATTTGTTGTAATTTGTTCTACCGCAACAAAATACGGTTCACTTAAGCGCGGGTACATATGCATTGCTTGTGTAACAACCTCTAATCCTTTATTTGGATTGCTATGAAACTTCCCTAAACGGCTAGCAAAATAAATGCCATTATTAACGAGCCATTTATTTTCTGGCGTTACTTCATTTAGAAGAGCAATACGATTTATTTCATTAATAAACCCATCTACTTTTCCATACCACATCGTTTCATTCGCTTCTTTACGAGCCTCAGTTAAGTACGACTGCATATCATAGTCAATACCTTGCATAATATCGTATATTGCTTGTCCCTTCATTCGATCATTTACATAAGTAGTATAATTATCATTGTATTGCTTTAAAATATTCGATGCATATTGAACCGTTTCAACATCGCTTGAAGCATTACTAATTAATTTACCGTACGCAGATACGACTGTATCTTGTTCAACTGTACCAAGCTTAAAGTTTGGATTTTTTGCGATTGCTTTTAAAGCAGGTAAACATTTATCCTGGAAGCTTCTTTCATTTAAGTCGCTTAATTCACTATTATAAAATGCAAGATAAAAAGCTGAACGCAGCACTTCAGTAAACGTTTGAATTCCTTTTGAATCATCTTTCGTAAATGTACTACCTCTATGAGCTAATTCATCTATAATGACTTGCATTTTTCCTTTATCTTTATAAAAAGCCTTTGCATCTTCATTAAACTGGAATAAGTCTGTAATTTGGTGCCATTTAATACTGCCTAACGTTTCAACTAATTCTTGGTCATTCATTTTGTTTAAATCAGCCATTGAATAGCTTTCTTTAACCTGCTTTACTGCAGTTTTCTTCGTAATAGATGCTGGTCGCTGTGAAAAATCTCCTACTTTTAAACGTTCTTGAAATGATAAAGTTTCATCAACTTTTGAAATATGTCCAACTTCATCTACCGACTTTTCAATTCCAACCGGTTTCGTTTTTAACACGTTATACGGTACTTTTTCTTCCGCTGCTGCATGAGTTTGAAGTGCGCCTAACGATAAAGCCATTGTACTAATGCTAAGCATCACTTTATTGATCTTTGATTTCTTGTTCATATCCTTGCCCCCTATTTTAATATTCCATTCAAGAATTTAACATAAAATCTGGATGTAACAATATAAAATGCAATATTTCATATTATTTCTTCCTATAATTTGTACATATCGTGAACGCATTGCTCTTTACCTCCCTAAAACAAATTGCATCCTTTCACATTATAAAAAGGGAATTTTTTGACAATTAAAAACTTAATTGTTATGATTATTATAATTGTTAACTTTATTAAATAAGGGTGGGATTCTATGATAAAAAAAGAAAACAGTGTATTTTATATCTCCTTCTTGCTAACAACATTATTCATTATATGGGGAATTACCCCAGCAAGTTGGATACAAGGCTACGATTTACAAAGTGTTACATCTTCTTTAAACTCATTTATCCTCAATAAATTTGGATGGTTTTACTCTCTACTTATGACTACAATGATTATTTTGGCTGCTTATTTAGCATTTTCCAAGTACGGTTCTATTCGTCTTGGTAAAGATGGAGAAAAGCCAAAATATAATTATCCATCTTGGCTATCCATGTTGTTTGGGGCAGGAATGGGAATTGGACTCCTCTTTTATGGAATCGCTGAACCGATTTCACATTTTACAGATCCATTAACAGGAAAAGCGGGGACAGAGGAAAGTGCCAAACTCGCTATGCAATATTCATTTTTCCACTGGGGTCTCTTTCCATGGTCACTATACGCAATGGTCGCTTTAACAATTGCATATTTCACATTCCGCAAACAAAAAGGTAGCACTATCGGGGCTACAGTTACTCCATTATTTAATCGATCGAAAAATTCTCGTATCGGAAAAACAGTCGATATTTTAGCTGTTTTAGCCACAGTATTTGGCATTGTACCATCTGTTGGGATTGGTGCTCAACAAATTGCTGGAGGATTAAGCTATTTATTCCCTTCTATTCATAACACTTTACTTACACAGCTCGTACTTATCGCCATCTTCGCCGTTTTATATTTAACGAGTGCACAAACTGGCTTAGATCGTGGGATTAAATATTTGAGTAACTTAAATTTCTCTCTTGCAGGTATTTTACTCATCTCTTTCTTACTTTTAGGACCAACTGTATTTATTATGAAATATTTCACATCTACACTCGGTTCTTATATCGGCGCTTTACCTAGTATGGGATTAAATTTAGGAGCATTTAGTGAAAAATCTTCTTCTTGGATTGAAAACTGGACTATTTTCTATTGGGGATGGTGGATCTCTTGGTCTCCATTCGTCGGCACATTTATCGCACGTATTTCTAAAGGACGCACAATAAAAGAATTTATTTTTGGAGTTGTATTAGTCCCAACTCTTATCTGTACATTTTGGTTTGCAGTATTTGGCGGTACTGCTATCCATATGGAAATGTTCCAATCCCTTGGAATAGCTGATGAAATCGCAAAAAATGGTACAGAGATTGGATTATTTGCTGTTATTTCACACCTACCATTCTCTACATTTTTAACAATTATCGGGTTAATTTTAGTAGCCACATTTTTCGTTACTTCTGCCGACTCAGCAACATTTGTTGTTTCCATGCAAACGAGTAATGGAAGCTTATCACCGAAAAATAGCTTAAAACTTATATGGGGATTAACAATCGCGATAATTGCCGCTATTTTATTACAAGCTGGAGGATTAAATGCACTACAAATCGCAGCTATAATTGCTGCGCTACCATTTTCTATTGTAGTCGTTCTTATGGTCACTTCTCTTTTTAAAGAGCTAAAAAAAGAAGATGTTAATTCGCAAACGAAAGAAATTCCGAAAAAAATAAAAAAGGTTATGTAACGATTAGCACCTCTTTTAAATAAAGTATTCGGCCAATAAATTAATCCTGAATTCCTTATTAATAAAGGCGGGAAAGTAAATTAAATAAACCCCATTCGTATGAAATATAATTTTCATACGAATGGGGTTTTATTCTATCTCTTATACAAAAGACACCATCATATGCATGTTTCTAATAAAACCGCCATGATAATGTCTTCTCAAAAAAGCTAAAATTAATTATATATAATAATAAGATTAAACGTTATTTATTTCTTAAATAATCTCTTTCTAAATACGAACATACTTAGTGCGGAAAGAACAAGTGTTAACCCAGAAAGTAAAGTCGATGTGCTAGCTTCACCGCCTGTTGATGGTAAAAATTTCTTGCCTTCCTCTGGCTTATTAGTATGTTGTTTATTTAAAGTGTCTGCTTTTCTTCCCTCATTTTCAACAACTTGATTATTCCCTTTTGGCTCTTGATCCAATCCTGTTGCTGATTCTTTTACTTCTTTCTTTGGTTCTTTCGCTTCTTCAACTTCTTTTACCGGCTCTTTTACTTCTTCTTTTGTTTCTTCAACTTCTTTTACCGGTTCTTTTACTTCTTCTTTTGCTTCTTCAACTTCTTTTACCGGTTCTTTCACTTCTTCTTTTG
>NZ_JBUXJL010000013.1:0-83810 GCF_056158125.1 Bacillus sp. EB V-12
ATAGCTGTAGAACGTGTTTTTACGAAAGAGATTTTAAAAAGAGCAGCGGGTTTGTTTCATGTAACAGTAGAAGAAAAGCCACTTGGAGATTTTGAGAATTATATTTTTAAGGCGAAGGGTGATAATGATGAAGATTATGTATTACGTTTAACACATTCTTCTCATCGTTCTAAACAAGAGGTAGAGGCTGAACTAGATTTTTTACGATATGTTGCGGAGAATGGGGCAAAGGTAGCAGGACCTCTTTATTCAACGTCTCGAAATCTCGTAGAAGAAATCGCAGCAGAGGATGGGACTTTCTTTTTCGCTTCTTTATTTATATATGCAAAAGGTGAGCAAGTAAAAGGAGCAGAATCGCCTTATTGGGGAGATGCTTATTTTGAAGCGTGGGGAAAAGCGATTGGGCAACTGCATCGCCTTACAATGGATTATCCTAAAACAGACTACCGTGATACGTGGGAAGAAGACGAAAGTGGAATTGTTAATGAATTAGAAGATGGTCAAGTGAAAGAGATTGCAGCGGTATTAATGGATGAAATTAAGGCTCTTCCAGTTGAAAGAGAAACGTTCGGTCTTATGCACGGTGATATTCATCAAGGTAATTTTCATTATGATGGTAAAGAGCTAACAATCTTTGATTTTGATGATGCTGCTTATAATTACTTTATACATGATTTAGCGATGGTTTTATACTACTCTGTTCTATTTACACCGTGGACAGCAGAAGAGAAGACAGATTTTGCTCGTAAACAGTTACAAGTGTTACGAAAAGGATATGAGTATGAGCACAGGCTGGCGGATAGTTGGTATGAATCGTTACCACTATTTTTACGTTTACGTGATATAGGTTTATATGGAACGCTTCAAAAGAAGTTTAAAGGGAAAGATATGCCTGATAACTTTTTGAAATTATCAGAAGAGCTATACGAAAGAATTATAAAAAGAGAAGCAATTGTGAATATATAATACATTTAGTTCAAAACAAAGTATATAAAACAAATATATACTTTGTTTTTTTATACAAAAATATGTTTACTTTATTAAAATAATATTGTCCTAGACTCAGTATACACTTATAATTTTATATATATTCTGAATATTCTTTATAAAGAAGGAGGGGGAATGTTGGAAACTTTCGTAAATTGGTTAAATAATATTGTTTGGAGTCCAGCACTTGTTTATTTATGTTTAGGAGTAGGTTTATATTTTTCTATTCGAACGAAGTTTTTACAAGTAAGACATGTAGGAGAAATGGTGAAGCTGACATTTCAAGGAGAAAAATCGGATGCTGGTGTTTCTTCATTCCAAGCGTTAGCACTTTCGTTATCAGGACGTGTTGGAACAGGAAATATCGCTGGTGTAGCAACAGCCGTTGCATTCGGTGGACCAGGAGCTGTATTTTGGATGTGGGCAGTAGCCTTTTTAGGAGCAGGATCAGCTTATGTAGAATCAACACTCGCGCAAATATATAAGACGAAACATCAAGGACAATTTCGTGGTGGACCTGCTTATTACATTGAAAAAGGTTTAGGTGTGAAATGGTATGCTTTAGTATTCGTTGCAGCGACAATTCTTGCAACGGGGCTTTTACTACCAGGTGTGCAAGCAAATAGTATTGCTGTAAGTTTAGAAACTGCTTTTGGTATTAATACTACCGCATCAGGGGCTATATTAGTTGTCGTATTAGCTCTTATCATTTTCGGTGGAGTAAAGCGAATTGTTAACGTAGCGCAAGTTGTCGTACCGTTTATGGCAATAGGCTATATTTTAGTAGCTTGCGTCATTGTTGCTATGAATATTGAAAAATTGCCAGAAGCATTTATGTTAATTATAAGAAGTGCATTTGCATTAGAAGCTGCTTTCGGTGGTATTATCGGTTTAGCAATCTCTTGGGGGGTAAAACGTGGTATTTATTCCAATGAAGCAGGACAAGGGACTGGACCACACGCAGCAGCTGCAGCCGAAGTATCACATCCAGCTAAGCAAGGTTTAGTACAAGCATTTTCCGTTTACATTGATACATTATTTGTTTGTTCAGCAACAGCATTTATGATGATTATTACAGGCAT
This sequence comes from Bacillus sp. EB V-12, assembly GCF_056158125.1. Taxonomy (NCBI): domain Bacteria; kingdom Bacillati; phylum Bacillota; class Bacilli; order Caryophanales; family Bacillaceae; genus Bacillus; species Bacillus sp. EB V-12. Next base: position 2,070 of record NZ_JBUXJL010000013.1, read on the forward strand.
GTATAACGTATTTGATGCAAGCGGAAAAAACTTTATCGTTAATAAACTAAACGGCGCTCAGCCAGGACCAGGATATACACAGGCGGCGGTAGAATCTGTTTTCCCTGGATTTGGAAATGGTTTCGTTGCAATCTCGTTATTATTCTTCGCGTTTACAACAATTATGGCGTATTACTACATTGCAGAAACGAATATTGCGTACTTAAATCGCGATAAAGACCGTCCTTGGATGTCTATGGTACTAAAGTTTGTATTTTTAGGAGCTGTATTCTATGGATGTATAAAAACAGCAGCAACGGCTTGGGCTTTAGGCGACATTGGGGTGGGAATTATGGCATGGGTAAATATCATTGCGATTTTATTGTTACAAAAACCTGCATTAGTCGCATTAAAGGATTATGAAAAACAGAAAAAAGAAGGAAAAGATCCAGTATTCGATCCAGGGCCATTAGGAATTAAAAATGCTGATTTTTGGGAGCATGAATACGGGAAAGATAAGAAAGAAGAAGTATCTTAATCGAATAAAAATGAAGAAGCAAAGGGGAAACCCTTTGCTTTTTTTTATGGACAAATTGAAGCTAAAAGTTATTTTTGGGACTATTTTTGAATATAAAAAGAATGTACATGCATTGTTAGGGGAAGGGGGAGTATGTTGATAGAATTTCGTAATGTAAATAAATATTATGGTAACTTTCAAGTTTTGAAAAATATTAATGTGCAAGTGAAAAAAGGGGAAGTGGTAGTAGTTGTCGGGCCTTCAGGATCAGGAAAAAGTACATTGCTTCGATGTATAAATCAATTAGAGGCAATTACAGATGGAGAATTAATTGTACAAAATACAGAGGTACACAATAAAAAAACGGACATGAATGAATTGCGGCGAAATATTGGGATGGTCTTTCAACATTTTTATTTATACCCACATAAAACAGTTCTGCAAAATATTACATTGGCACCGATTAAAGTAAATAAAGTTTCCAAAGAAGAAGCAGAGAAAACAGCGATGTTTTATTTAGAGAAAGTAGGAATCCCGGAGAAGGCTAACGTATATCCGCATCAATTATCCGGAGGACAACAGCAACGGGTGGCAATTGCTAGAGGACTTGCAATGCAGCCGGAAATTATGCTATTCGATGAGCCTACGTCTGCTCTTGATCCAGAGATGATCGGGGAAGTACTTGATGTTATGAAAACGCTAGCTAAAGAAGGGATGACGATGGTCGTTGTCACGCATGAAATGGGATTTGCGCGAGAAGTAGCTGATCGGATTTTATTTATGGATGATGGTGAGATCATTGAGGATACAACACCGGCGCAATTTTTTGCGAGTCCTGAACAAGAAAGAGCACGTTTATTTTTAAGTCGAGTGTTAAATCATTAAAGGAGGAATTTTATGCTTAAAATGAAAAAGTTGTTCACCTTAATTGTATTTTCATGTTTATTCGTACTTGTCGTTGCTGGGTGCGGAAGTAAAAAAGATGAGGCGAAAGAAACGAATACGAAGCAAGGCGGGGCCGTTGAGCAAATTAAGAAGCGCGGGAAACTAGTAGTTGGGGTGAAGAATGATACGAACTTATTTGGATTGAAAAACCCTTCCACAGGGCAGGTAGAAGGATTTGATGTTGATGTTGCAAAGGCGCTTGCGAAAAAAATCCTCGGAGATGAAAAGAAACTAGAATTAAAAGAAGTAACGTCTAAAACGCGTATTCCACTCCTGAAAAACGGTGACATTGATGCAATTATCGCAACAATGACAATTACGGAAGAACGTAAAAAAGAGGTTGATTTTTCAGATGTATATTTTAAAGCAGGGCAGTCGTTACTCGTGAAAAAAGGGAGCAATATTAAAAGTATTGATGATGTGAAAAAGGGTGTGAAAGTGTTAGCCGTAAAAGGTTCAACATCGACAAATAACATTCGCCAAAAATCACCGGAAGCGACTGTTTTAGAATTTGAAAATTACAGTGAGGCATTTACGGCGTTAAAAGCAGGAAAAGGTGATGTTTTAACGACAGATAATGCAATTCTTTACGGCATGGCAAAACAAGATTCAAATTATGAAGTTGTAGGGAAAATTTTTACGGATGAACCATACGGAATTGCAGTGCAAAAAGGTGCAGATGATTTGACGAAAGAGATTAATAGCTTACTAAAAGATATGAAAGCGAATGGAGAATACGATAAATTGTATGAGAAATGGATTGGTCAAAAACAAGAGAAGTAAAGTGAAACTCTAATTAGTGGGGCTTTATTCTTATTGAAGAGTAAGAGGATGAGGGATGCTCATCCTCTTCTTGTAAAGAAAGAGGGGAGAATATGTGCCTGATTTTTCTATACTAACGAATAACATTGATATGTATTTAGAGGGCTTTAAATATACAGTGATGTCTAGTGTAATTGCATTAATAGGAAGCTTTATTTTAGGAGTAATTTTGGCGGTAATGCGTATTGCACCGATTCGCATTTTAAATTGGTTGGGAGCTGCTATTGTAGAATTTGTAAGAAATATTCCGCTCGTATTAATTGCATTTATATTTTATTTCGCTTTACCTGTAGTAGGAATTACTTTAAATGGTTTTGTAGCAGGAACAGCTACGCTTACCGTATATACGGCAGCTTTTATTGCTGAAGTCATTCGCGCTGGTATTTTATCAGTTGCGAAAGGGCAAATGGAAGCTGCTCGCTCTTCAGGGCTAACGTATGTGCAGGCGATGTATTATGTTGTGTTACCCCAAGCTGTGAAAATTGTAATTCCCCCTTTAGGAAACCAGTTTCTCAATTTAGTTAAAAACTCCTCAATACTTGGAATTATCGCTGGTACGGATTTAATGTATCAAGGAGATTTAATTTCAACGAAGACATTTGTTACGTTCGACGTCTATATATTTGTCGGGATGTTTTATTTAATATTAACAATTCCGCTCAGTATGCTAGTGCGTTATTTAGAAAAACGCTTAGCAAAGGAGGCGGTATAAATGGATTTTAAGGGAGCAATTACAGGAGATCATATTCTCTTTTTATTAAAAGGATTACTTATAACGTTAGAGGTAGCGCTCGTAGCAATTATACTTAGTTTTATTATTGGTAGCGTAATAGGAATATTGCGCTACATGAAAATCCCTGTCGTCTCACAAATATTAGGAATTGTCGTTGAAGTGATTCGAAACTTACCACTACTTTTAATTATATTTTTCACGTATTTTGCACTTCCAGAAGCAGGATTGAAATTAGAAATTATAACAGCTGTAATTGTTGCTTTAACAATATTTGAAGCAGCAATGATATCTGAAATTGTTCGAAGTGGCCTATTATCTATTGAAAAAGGACAGATTGAGGCCGCAAGATCTTCAGGATTAACGTATGTTCAAGCACTTTGGCATATTATTTTACCGCAAGCATTAAGAAGAATGGTCCCGCCGCTTGTTAGTCAGTTTATTTCATTGCTGAAAGATACATCACTAGCAGTCGTTATATCACTGCCAGAGCTTATGCATAATGCTCAAATTATTAGCGGACAAAATGTGAATTATACGATTCCAACGTTTATAGTAGTAGCTTGTATGTATTTTATCGTAAATTATAGTTTATCAATTTTATCGAGAAGGTTAGAACTCCGTTGACTCTTACAATATATGTAAGGGTTTTTTCCTTGTTTCTCCTTATTTTCCTCTAAATAGAATCTAAATCTTGCAATAATTCGATTTTTTATATTATTTTATCAGAAAAGTTTTAATTTTATATAGAAAATGTAATCGCTTTCGTGTATATTTTTATTATCAGAAAATTTTAACAAGATATAGGGGTATTGGTAGGGGGAGGATTTAGATGCAGCAACCAACGAATGAGAAATTACATCGTACGATGAAGAGTAGACATTTATTTATGATCGCACTAGGTGGTGTAATCGGAACTGGTTTTTTCTTAGGTTCAGGTTACACCATTAATCAGGCTGGACCAGGGGGAGCCATCCTTTCATATTTAGTAGGCGGATTTATTATGTATTTAACAATGCTTTGTCTTGGAGAGTTAACGGTAGCAATGCCAGTTTCAGGATCTTTCCAAAAGTATGCGACGAAGTTTATTGGACCAGGAACGGGTTTTATGATCGGCTGGCTATATTGGCTTGGCTGGGCAGTAACAGTAGGATTAGAATTAACGTCAATCGGTTTAATGATGAAAAGATGGTTTCCGAATGTTGATGTTTGGGTATGGTGCCTTGTATTCGGCGTTATTTTATATGCTTCAAACGCAATTTCGGCGAAAAGTTATGCTGAATTAGAATTTTGGTTCTCTAGTATTAAAGTAATTACAATTCTTGCATTTGTTGTTCTTGGTGGTAGTGCATTATTAGGGTTTATATCATATGACGGAAAAGAAGCAGCACCTCTTTTCTCTAACTTTGTAAGTGATGGTGGATTATTCCCGAATGGACTAGCTGCTGTATTACTTACAATGATTACAGTTAACTTCTCGTTCCAAGGAACAGAGTTAATCGGGATTGCAGCGGGAGAAAGTGAAAATCCAGAAAAAACAATTCCACGTGCGATCCGTAATACAGTATGGCGCATTATGTTATTCTTCATTTTAACAATGACGATTTTAGTAGGATTAATTTCTTGGAAAGAAGCAGGCGTAATTGAAAGTCCATTCGTAGTCGTATTTGATAAAATTGGTATTCCATACGCAGCTGATATTATGAACTTCGTTATTATTACTGCGTTATTATCTGTAGCGAACTCTGGATTATATGCAGCGACGCGTATACTATGGTCACTTGCAAATGAAGGAATGGCACCAACTTCCTTCCAGAAAGTAAATAAGCGTGGTATTCCAATTACAGCGCTAGTTGTAACGATTGCTGTAGCTGGCCTTTCTTTATTCACAAGTTTCCTTGCAGAAGATACAGTATACATGTACTTATTATCTATAGCTGGTTTATCGGCTGTTTCAAGTTGGATCATTATTGCTTTATCGCAACTTCGCTTTAGAAGTCAGTATATAAAAGGCGGAGGAAAGTTAGAGGACTTAAAGTATAGAACACCACTATACCCAATTGTCCCAATTTTAGCCTTAATTACAAATAGCATCGTTGTTATTAGTTTAGCGTTTATTCCTGAACAAAGAATGGCGTTATACTGTGGTATTCCATTTATCATTTTCTGCTATATATATTATTATATTAGTAAGAAACGGCAGAAACCGATGAAAGTGGAGATGGAAAAAACAAATGAAACTAACAATCAAACACGATGATATAGAAGCAGATTTATCGTATGGTCAATTAGCGATTGGAAAAGAAAACGGGTATTCACCTTTACAATTACTCATTTCTTCTATCGCAGGATGTAGTGCAATTGTCTTTCGAACAATTTTAGAAAAGAAACGTATTCCATATGATACGTTTACAATCGAAACTGAAATTGGTAGAAGTGAAGCTTTATCGAAGCCAGTTGAAAGTGTTCATTTGCACTATAAAATTAAAGCGCAAAACATTACAGAAGAGCAGCTGGACAAGGCGCTGCAACTTGCAGTGAAAAATTGTACGATTGTTCAATCTGTAAAAGATAGTATAAAGGTTACGGAAACAATTGAATTAATAAAGTGAAACTGTAATCAGTGGGAGTGTTTATCCCCCACTGATTACTAGTTGAACCAATCGGGCTTTTACGGGCAGTTGATCTCCTATTTCACTTCTTTGCTTTACAGCAGAATTTTGAGATAGGGATCTTACTGCCCGTTAATGCGGGATAAAATGAAACATAAAAACGTGAGAATACGGCTCTCACGTTTTTATGTTTTTAATAAAGGGAGAAAGTATGATGGAATGTTTAGGTTGTAAATTAGCAAACGAAGAGGAAAAAATATATAAAATATATGAAGATGACTATGTAACATGTTTTTTAGATCATGAACCTTTCTATCCGGGACATACTTTAATTGTGCCGAAGCAGCATGTTGTAGAAGTAGACGAATTAGATGATGTTGTAGCAAAATCCATTATGGATGCTTCTAAGCTGATTGCAAAAGCGATTAAGGTATTATATAAACCTGACGGAATTACGATTTGTCAAAATGGTGGAATCTTTAATGAACTTACGCACTATCATATGCATGTTGTACCAAGATATAAAGAGCGTTCATTTGCTGAGTTTTATACGGTACAATCGGGAGAAAAGAAGAATCATAATTTGGAAGAAATAAAGACGTTGTTAAAAGAAGAGATAGAGAAAATACTGCACACTAAAAAGGCGTAAGAGAATTTCTCTTACGCCTTTTTAGTCTTCATACATACTTAAAACTTCTTTCGCACGCATACGTAAACCATCTATCAATTCTGTCGGTTCTAAAACTTTTGCATCTTTTCCGAGTCTATAAAATAAAGGGGTAATAAAATTGATTTCTCCTTTATCAATTGTTGAATTTATATATCCTGTCCCATCCTCGTTTATTATAACGAATTCCTCAAGATAAGGGACGCTTTTACATTGGCGTACGCCTTCTGTTGTCAGTAAAACATGTAACTGAGTAGGGATGTGTACTACGTTAGAGTTAGAGGCAAACCACTCTTCTAAATTCATGAATGTATCCTCATTTTCTTCCGTTGATAATATGGAAAGAATACGATCGATGCGATACAGTAATACTTTTTTTCTACTGAAGTCATAGGACGGTAAATACCATAGCCCGTCATGAGCATATACACCGATAGGATGAACGTGTTTTGTTTTTAACCCCGATTTAGATTCGTATTGAAAGTGTAAATTTTTATTTTCAATAGCCGCGGTTAACACTTCGTTTAAAAGAGGTGTATCAATTGTGCGCTTAGGATTCCAAAAAGCGATGTAAGAACGTATTTTATCAACTTTCGTTTTTGCATCATGTTGTAGGGAGCTATACAGTTTATGTGTAACGGAATTGATTTCTGTGTTAAAAGGTAAGTCGCGATAGTAACTTAAAGATTGAAAAGCAAAAAAGATAGAGACTGCTTCTTCTTCCGTAAATAAAATAGGCGGAATTACTCTATTCGTTAATACTTTATAGCCGCCGTTACGACCTTGTTCTGCGTAAATGGGCAACCCCATATCACTTAAATCTAAAATGTATCTATGGACAGTACGAACGGAGATATTAAATTCATCAGCTATTTCTTGCGCTGTAAATGTCTTTTTGGCAGAAGCAAATATAAGAATATCTAATAAGCGTTTAGCTTTTGACAAATGTATCACCTTTTTTCTTTTTAACATGACATAAATTGTCATGTTTTATTGTTAGTATATTGTTTACATCATATGTTATCAAGATGAGATGCAAGGAGGAAAAGATATGTCACGTGAAATAGTTTTATTTATTGCGGCGAGCTTAGATGGATATATTGCGAAAGAAAATGATGATTTAGAGTGGTTAATGGAAACAGAAGGAGAGGGAGATAACGGTTATACAGAAATGTATGAAACAATTGATACAATAATTATGGGAAAGAAAACGTACGACTATGTAGTAGAGCATACGGAAACATTCCCGTACTTAGATAAATCATGTTATATTTTTTCTCGTTCAGAAAAAGGTTCAGACGGAAACGTAGAGTTTGTAAATGAAGATGTAGTGGAGTTTACAAAAAGGTTAAAAGCAAAAGAAGGATCTAAAATATGGATGGTTGGTGGAGGAGAGCTACTGAGAGAATTCTTTAAGAATAATCTAATTGATGAATATATTGTTACGATTACACCGCATATATTAGGTTCTGGAGTTCCGTTATTTCAAGACAAGAACCCAGAAATTAATTTAACTTTGACGGATACGAAACGTTTTGGGCAATTTGTAAATTTATATTATAAAGTAAAATGATAAAGTGAAACTTTAATCAGTGGGGGTTTTGTTCATCTCCCACTGATTATTAGTTGAACCAATCGGGCTTTTACGGGCAGTTGATCCCCCACCTAACTTCTTTGCTTCCGCTGAATTTTGATGTAGGGGTCTTACTGCCCGTTAATGCGGGATAAAGAAACACGACTACTGATGGTAGTCGTGTTTCTTTACAGATGGTAATGAAATGATAAAACAAGATCCATGATCAACTTCACTCGTGACAGTAATCGTCCCGCCGTGTAGCTCTACAATTTCTTTCACGATAGATAGTCCTAAACCAGTTCCGCCTGTAGCTCGTGATCTTGCTTTATCAACTCGATAAAAGCGTTCGAAAATGTGAGGGAGGTCTTCAAGCGGAATACCTTCGCCTTCATCTTCAATTGCAATGGAAATATGTTTATGTTCTTCTGTAACAGAAATGTTTATATGAGAATGCTCTTTTGAATGTCTATAAGCGTTATTTAAAATATTCACCACAACTTGTTCGAATCGTTGTTCATCTAAGTTTACTAGCAGTGTAGGAGGACAAGAGAAAGAAACTTTAATGTACCTTTCTTTATACATGGCGTTTACTTTTTCACATATACGCGTAAGGAAGGTGTGTAAATGCACTTCCTTTACTTGAATAGAAAAGTTATGTTGTTCCATTTGTGCAAGTGAAAATAAATCTTGAACTAAGTTTGTAATGTAATCAGACTCATCTTTTATAATTGATAAATATCGCAAACGTTGTTCAGAAGGGGTGCTTTCTTTTAAAGCAATGTCAGCATAACCTCTTACGTATGTTAACGGTGTTCGTAATTCGTGAGCAACACTTGCTAGAAATTCACTTCGCTCTGTTTTCATATAATGCAAATCATTTGCGAGCGTTTGAATAGATGATGCCAGTTCACCAATTTCATCATTACGAGTAGTCGTTAACGAAACGGACAAATCGCCTTTACTCATTTTTTCAGTTGCATGTTTCATGTGTAACAATGGTTTTGTTAATAAACGTGATAATAGGAAAATTGTGATGACTGTGAGTAGAAATGTGATGGCACCAGCAATAATGAATTGTTTCGTTAATCCATTAACTAACTTTTCAATTGATTCTGTTCCAAGAAACATGTACACATAGCCTTCATGTTTTCCATCTACTACAATGGGGCTAACTGTACATATATAATTAGATGTTTTCCAATGATTTTCTATAATCGCTCCATTATGGTCTGTTCGAGTTTGCATTTTACTAATATGATCGTTTATAGTCGTGTTTATTTCGTTAGATTTAGCTAGTATTTCTTTATTTGCATTTGTAATAACGACAGTTGTTTCAGCTTCAGATTCCATTAATGCTACGTGAGAGATGGTTTGCTCATCGTAATATTTTTCAAGTACATCTCGATGACTATTTCCTCGCTTTAATAAAGCTGTCATTTCTTCATTTACTCTAGTGTTGACAAGACTATAATAGAGCAAAATAAAGAGAACACTTTCAATTAAAAGTGTAACAATTAAAAAATAAAATCCGAATTGAATTGAAATTCGTTTCATCGTTTTGCCCCTTACTGTTCAGTATCAATCCATCGATAACCTATTCCATACACGGTTTTTAAATGATGATCAATAGGGAAATTTGCTTTTCGCAATTTATCACGTAAATTACGAATATGTGAATCGACTGTGCGATCTTCTGTATTTGTGTTTAATCCCCAAATTCGTTCGATGAGCTGATCACGGTTTAATACGTAGTTCACATGGCGTAAAAATAATCCGAGTAAAGAAAATTCAATTGGTGTGAGAAGGAGTTCTTCATTATGGACAGAAACGAAGTGTTTTGTTTCATCCCATACAATACCGTGATATTGGATTTGTTTATGTTCATTTGTACGTCTTAAAACGGCTTCAATTCTTGCGAAAAGTTCTTCTTCATGGAAAGGTTTCGTTACGTAATCATCGGCTCCAATTTTTAATCCTTGAACGACATCTACTGTTTGATCACGAGCTGTAACCATAATAATAGGAATGTTACTAAAAGATCGGATTTTTTTGCACGTTTCCCATCCGTCCATCTTTGGCATCATAATATCGAGTAAAACAAATTTAAAGTTTCGATTTTCTATATGTAAAATAGCTTCTTCTCCTGAAGTCGCACATACGCAGTTATATCCAATTGGTGTAAGATAAAGCGTTAATAATTCAAGCATTCTCGGTTCATCGTCTACGAGCAGTATATCAATCATAGAGAGCCCTCCATATTTATAATCGTTACTTAAAGTGTAATGCAAAATCATGAAGAAATGGTGCAGATTATGATGTGTCTGCATAATTTCTTCAGAATTGCTTGTTATTGTGGAGTTGAAATTACATTTTAGGTAATCATATTGGCTCAAAAATGATTAATACGGAGGCGGTATAGTGAAAAAAATGACCCGAATTTTTGGGATAACAATAATTACAGCAGTTGGTCTTGCTGCATGCGGACAAACGAATACAGACCATAAAAACCATGAATCTACAAAAGAGAAGAAAACAGAGCAAAAGGAAATGAAAATGCATCAGGAGGTAACGGCGCCAAAAGAAATGAACCAAGGTGCATCTAATGATTTATTAACGACAAGTTTAAAAAATGTAACGAGATTAAACACAAATGATCCTTCGCAAATGGCAGTATTAACTTCGCAAACGATATGGCCAGCAACTCATAAGGAGAACCAGCCAGGTGCTGTTATTTTAGTACCAGCAAGCGAGTGGCAATTAGGTATTGCGAGTGCAGATCTTATTCATCATCCGAATAACGGGCCCATTTTATTTATAGAAAAAGAAAAGATACCGGAAATGACGTTAAAAGAAATAAAACGATTAAATCCAATCGGAACGAAAGATGGAACACAAATTATGGTGATGGGAGATGTGGGTACTAGCGCGCTTGAACAATTAAAAGGTTATAAAGTAAAACAAATAAAAGAAACGGACCCAGCTATATTTGCGAAGGATGTTGATAAGGAGTATGCCGATATAACAGGAAGCTACCCAAATAGTGTTATTATCGGTTCGTCTGCAGAAGAAGGACGTTTATATACAACCCCCGCTGTAAATTGGATTTCTCATATGCCGGAACCACTACTCTATACAGAAAAGAATAAAGTGCCAGAAGCGACAATAGAGGCACTAAAAATGAGAAAAGATAAAGCAAATATATATGTATTAGGGCCAGAAAAAATTGTTTCAAAAGAAGTAGAAAAAGAGCTAAGCAAATACGGGAAAGTAACGCGTATTAGTGGAGAGACCCCTACAGAAAACTCGATTGCGTTCGCTAAATTTAAAGATGAAAAAACAAAATTTGGCTGGGGATTCACAAAACCTGGTCACGGTTTATCATTTGTTTCAAGTAAAACACCAGATTTAGCAGTTGCTGGGGCACCTTTTTCACATATGGGTAAACATGCACCTGTTGTATTATTAGAAGAAGGTAAAGCTTCACAACCAGTGTATGACTTCCTTGCTACTATTCAGCCGAAATTTAAAGATGATCCAACGCTTGGACCGTATAATCATGGTTTCTTATTAGGAAGTACGAGTGATATTTCATTTGAAACACAAAGTATATTGGATGAGAGGTTAGAGATTGTACAAGAAAGTGGTCAAGGGCACGGTGGACATTAATGAAATGAGAGAAGACGCTATGAAGGTAGCGTCTTTTTTTAGGAAACTTTTACATAGCGCAAAATCCTCTACTCGTTATATAATAGCCTTCGTGCAGTCGGCTTAGATTTTCTTATGGAGAAAATCAAATGAGAAAAGAGTAGAGGAGTGGTATTTTGTTTCAAACGATAAAAAATGATTGGTTCTCCAACGTGAAAGGAGATGTGCTATCAGGAATTGTCGTTGCTTTAGCGTTAATTCCTGAAGCGATCGCTTTCTCAGTTATTGCAGGTGTGGATCCGACCGTTGGATTATACGCAGCCTTTTGTATTGCAGTTACCATTTCATTTGTTGGCGGAAGAACTGGGATGATTTCAGCTGCAACAGGTGCAATGGCATTGTTAATGGTGACGCTCGTGAAAGATCATGGTTTGCAATATTTATTTGCTACAACGATATTAACGGGGATTGTCCAAATTATTTTTGGTGTGTTCAAACTGAGCTCATTTATGAAGTTTGTTCCGAAATCTGTTATGAGTGGTTTTTTAAATTCACTTGGAATTTTAGTTTTTACAGCGCAATTGCCACATTTTAAAAATGCCGCTTGGCAAATGTATGCACTTGTTGCATTAGGACTTGTAATTATATATGTATTCCCACGTATTACGACGGCTGTACCGTCTACACTTATTTCTATTATTATTGTGACAAGTATTGCAATTATGAGCGGATTACAGTTAAAAACAGTAGGGGATATGGGAAGCTTGCCGAAAGAATTACCGTTCTTTAGCATGCCTGATGTGCCTTTTACACTTGAGACATTAGGGATTATTTTACCGTACGCAGTTATGCTTGCAATTATCGGTTTACTAGAGTCTTTATTAACAGCGTCAGTTTTAGATGATATGACGCATACGGAAAGTAATAAACATAAAGAAGCACGTGGGCAAGGTATTGCAAACATTGTTGCTGGTTTCTTCGGAGGAATGGCAGGATGTGCAATGATTGGACAATCTGTTATTAATATTAAATCAGGTGGACGCGGTCGTTTATCAACATTTGTAGCAGGCGGATTTTTAATCGTATTACTATTCGTTTTAGGTGACTATGTCGTGCATATTCCGATGGCAGCATTAGTTGCAGTTATGATTATGGTTTCAATCGGAACATTTGATTGGAACTCTGTAACAACGATTCATAAAGTACCAAAAGGGAATGCATTTGTTATGATCGTAACAGTTGTGATTGTCTTAATTACACATAATTTAGCATTAGGTGTAATTATCGGAACAGTAATTAGTGCGGTTTTATTTGCATTCAATATGGCAAAGATTCACGTGAAACATTTATATATTGAAAATAAGAAAATATACGAAATTCATGGTCAACTTTTCTTTGCATCTACAGCGGACCTTATAAATCACTTTTCATTTGAGAAAGATGTAAAAGAAATTGAGTTGAATTTTACTCGCGCACACGTATGGGATGATTCAGCGGTAGCAGCAATTGATAAAGTTATTATGAAGTATGAACAAAGTGGCGTGAAAGTAAGTATAACGGGATTAAATGAACGAAGCTCGAAGATTATTTCAAATTTAGCTACTTATAATAAAAGAATTGCTAGTTAGAAGCCTCCTTTTTAGGGGGCTTTACTATATAATATGAGTAGGATAACGAAAAGGGGATTCAGCATATGTACAAACAAATTATATTAGCATGTGACGGTTCTGAACATGCACTTCGAGCAGCGGAACATGCAACATATATTGCAAAATGTAGCGAAGAAACAAATGTTGAAGTTGTGTACGTAGTAGATAATAGAACGGCAAAATCAGATATTATACAAGGTCAAACAGATTTAGAAACAATATCAGCTAGTCGAAAAGATAAATTAAAAGAGATTGAAGGTTTATTAAAGAAAGAGAACATTTCTTATACAATTACGATATTACATGGTGATCCTGGAGATACAATTGTTCAATATGTAAATACAGGAGATATAGATCTTGTCATTGCTGGAAGTAGAGGGCTCAATACACTGCAAGAAATGGTGCTGGGAAGTGTAAGTCATAAAATAGCAAAGCGTGTGAAATGTCCAGTGATGATTGTAAAATGAAATAGAATGTAACGAAGATCTTAGTATAACTGAGGTCTTTTTTTATGTATAAATGACTCTTATTTGTGGAAATACTAGATATATAAGTTGAAAAGATGTTAACTTACAAATTTGTAAGTTAGTTGTTAGAGAAATCGATGTTATGAGATTTTTCCCATTGGTAAAATAAAAGTATCAAAGGGGAGATAGGGAGGATGGAAGTAATGAAATCATTTCAAAATTTGTCATATAGTCAAGGGGTAAGCTTAATTTGTCTAGGGGGATTTGCTGCATCTGTTACGTTAGCTGTTTTAATAAAGGTGTTTCATCAAATCTTTTAATTTTATAGTAGGGAAGGAATTGGTTGTTATCATTAGTAGGAACAGCAATGAAAATAAAAAATAGCTCTTAGCATGTATGTAAATGCTAAGAGCTATTTTTATGCTTGTTATATGTTATTTAAGCTTGCTTTTGTTTTACTGACCCTGTATTTAAAGTAAGAGCAAGGAAGAACATTGCAAGTACGCAAGATGCAAGTAATAAGATGAATCCGCCATCCCATCCGAATGCATCTACGATAAAGCCCATAGCTGCACTAGCGAAAGCAGCTCCGCCTAAGTAACCGAAGAATCCAGTTAAGCCTGCTGCAGTTCCAGCAGCTTTCTTTGGTGCTAAATCTAGAGCGTGTAGACCAATTAACATAACCGGTCCGTAAATTAAAAATCCAATTGCGACAAGTGCGATACTATCAACCATTGGATTACCAGGAGGGTTTAACCAGTAAACAAGAACTGCGATAAATACACCAACCATAAATAAAATACCAGCAGGTGCACGACGTCCTTTAAATAGTTTATCACTCATCCATCCGCAAAGAAGTGTACCTGGAATACCAGCCCATTCATATAGAGCGTAAGCAGTACGTGAGCTACTATGAGTAAAGCTTTTTTCTTCTACTAAATAAGTAGGAGCCCAGTCTACAACGCCGTAACGTACGAAATATACGAAAACGTTCGCAATAGCGATGTACCATAAAAACTTATTGTTTAATACGTATTTAAATAAAATTTCCTTTACTGAAAGCTCGCGTTCGCGGTCTTTTACTTTTTCATCTGGTGGATATTCTCCAGTATGTTCTTCAATAGAAGGTAGTCCACAAGATTGAGGCGTATCTTTCATCGTAATTAATACATAAATACCAACTAAAATTGAAAGAATACCTGGGAAGTAAAAAATACTTTTCCAGTCATCTGCGAAGAAGTATAAGCCTAATGTTACAAGTGAAGGCATAAGCGCTCCGCCAACATTATGAGCGACGTTCCAAATAGACATTTTTGTACCACGTTCGCTAATAGAGAACCAGTGAACCATCGTACGACCACAAGGAGGCCATCCCATACCTTGTACCCATCCATTTAAAAACTGAAGTACAAACATAAGTATAATGCTCGTTGTAATGAAAGAAAATGAGCCGAAAATAATATTAATGATACCTGATAAAAATAGCCCAGCTGCTAAAAAGTAGCGAGGATTACAACGATCGGATACGATACCCATAAGAAATTTACTTAATCCGTAAGCGATAGAAACTGCTGAAAGGATAACCCCAAGTTCCCCTTTACTAAAGCCTTGCTCGATTAAGTATGGCATTGCTAGTGAAAAGTTTTTTCGAACAAAGTAGTAACCTGCATAACCGATGAAGATACCTAAGAATACTTGTAAACGTAATTTACGGTATTCGCTATCAACGCGATCAGCTGGTAAGCGTTCCGCGTGGGGCGCAGGTTTAAATAATTGTGTGAAAAACATAAAATGAAAATCCTCCCCTAATTAATTCGAAGCGTTTTAAGACAGAGAACATAAAAAGGCCATGAAATATAAAAAAGTTTCCTTTTTTATGATTCATAGCCGTGTACTCCGTTTCTCCGTGACTGTCAATATTAACTTCGTCGAAAATTATACAACTTTGTGACAAAAATGTAAACGTTTTTATGAATAAAAGTATTGACGGATTTTGTTCGTGGGATTAATATTTAAATACATTAAATATTTTATTGTTTAAATAAGAGGTGGATAACATGCCAAATGATATGACGCATATCGATAAAATTCAAGCTCTTGCCTTTTCGATTGGAAAGAAAATGCAGACGGAGTTATTAGAACAAATGCAAGCGACAGGACTTACACCACCGCAGTTTTATATTTTAAAGATTTTAGATCATTATGGGGCTTCAAGAGCGACAACATTAGCGAAAAAGATGTATGTGAAGCCTAGCGCGATTACAGTGATGATTGATCGTCTAATCGATCAAGAACTTGTAGAACGCTATCACGACAAAGATGACCGTCGCGTTGTCATCATCGAGTTAACAAAAAAGGGGAAAGCTAGAGTAGAAGAGGCAATGACAGCTCGTAACGAGCATATTGCAAAATACTTTTCACATTTAGAGTTGCAAGAAAGAGAAGATTTATTACGTCTCTTTGAGAAGTTAGAAACCATTATTTGCGGGACACAAGAGAAAAAAGAGAATAACTAAGAGGAATTGAGGAGATTACATGGAGCAACAAGAAAATCAAAATAGAAAGTTGTTGTTAATCGGTTTAGTAATCGCGATGCTATTTGCTGCATTAGATGGAACAATTGTTGGTACAGCAATGCCACGTATCGTCGGTGACCTAGGCGGATTAAGTTTAATGACATGGTTAACGACAGCTTATATGTTAACATCAACGACAGTTGTACCAATTGCAGGTAAATTAGCGGATTTACTTGGTCGTCGTAACGTATATATAACAGGGCTAGTTATTTTCATGATTGGTTCGGCGTTATGTGGTATGGCAAATGGTATGACAGAATTAATTATTTTCCGTGGTATTCAAGGTCTTGGTGGCGGTATTATGATGCCAATGGCTATGATTATTATTGGAGATATGTTCACGGGAAAAGAACGTGCGAAATGGCAAGGTATTTTTGGGGCGTTATACGGCCTTGCTTCTGTAATTGGACCACAAGTTGGTGGTTGGATTGTAGATGCAGTGAACTGGAGATGGGTATTCTACATTAACTTACCGGTTGGTATTTTAGCAACAATCTTTATTGCAATGGGATTAAAATCACATAAACAAACAGGACCAATTAAAATTGATATCGCTGGAATCTTTACGATGATTCTCGGTGTTGTAAGTTTATTACTTGCGCTAACGTTTGGCGGAAAAGATTATGCATGGGATTCTTGGCAAATTATCGGTTTATTTGCACTAGCTGTAATTGGTATCGTTAGCTTTGTTATCGTTGAAACGAAAGCTGAAGAGCCAATTTTACCAATGCACTTCTTTAAAAATCGCACATTTACAATACTGAATGCGATTGGATTCTTTATGAGTATTGGAATGTTCGGTGCGATTATGTTCGTACCATTCTTCATGCAAGGGATTGTAGGAGTAAGTGCTGCTGAATCAGGAACAATTATGACTCCAATGATGATTACAATGATTGTGATGAGTATTATCGGTGGGCAACTTGTATTAAAAGTTGGTGTAAAACCACAAATTATCGCAGGTATGCTTATTATGGCCGGTGGTTTCTGGTTATTAACAACGATGGATATGCACACAACGAAGCTTACAGCTACTTCTTATATGATGGTTATCGGTTTAGGAATGGGTCTTGTAATGCCTACATTAACATTAGCGTTACAAGAAAGCTTCCCGAAAAAAGACCTTGGTGTCGTAACGTCATCAAGTCAATTCTTCCGACAAATCGGTGGTACATTTGGTATTACAATTTTAGGGTCAATTATGAATAACACTTCAGGTACGACATTAACAAAAAATTTAGTACCTGTATTAGATACATTCCCGAAAGAAGCGGGACAAATGGTAACGAAATTTAAAGATATGATTCACACAGATCCACAAGGTTTATATTCAATGCTATTTAGCCCAGAGGCATTAAAACAAATGCCAGAAGCGTTCGCTAACAGCATTGTACCTATTTTGAAAAACTCTTTAGTAGACTCGCTTCATACTGTATTCTTAACAGGATTAGTATTTATCGTAGTAGGTGCCATCTTTACGATTTTCTTACAAAAAATTAAATTATCAGATCGTAAAAAAGATGCTAAAGAGCCTGTTGTAGAAGAAAAAGAAAAAACTGTATCATACTCGTAATGAAGAAGCATCGCCTTATGGCGGTGCTTTTTTGAGTATAACCTTAAAAGCTTTTTAGTGAGAAATGATTGACGTATTTTTAGAAATACGTTATATTATTTTCTGTAAACGGTTACATGAAATGAGGAGAAAAGAGAATGAGTACGATCAAAGACGTTGCGAAATTAGCGGGAGTATCTGTTGCGACCGTTTCCAGAGTTCTAAATAAAAATGGATATGTTCACGAAGATACATTAAAAAAGGTAGAACGTGCAATTGAGATGTTAGATTATAAGCCTAGTACAGTAGCGCGTTCACTGTATAATAAAAAGTCTCGTTTAATTGGCTTAGTTGTTCCAAATATCGTGAATCCATTCTTTCCGGAAGTTGCACGTGCCGTAGAAGATGTAGCACATAAACAAGGTTACACAGTTGTCCTTTGTAACTCTGATGAAAGTTTAGAAAAAGAGAAACAATATATTGATGTACTTAGACAAAATAATGTAGATGGATTTATTGTAGCAACGAATCCACAAAATAGTGTTAATTACATGAATTTATCTGTTCCAGTTGTTGCGATTGACCGTATGTTTAATGAGCGTATTCCTACTGTATATGCAGATAACTATGCAGGAAGTCAGGCTGCGACAAAGTTGTTACTAGATAAAGGATGTAAACATATTGCACATATTCGCGGTCCACGTGATGTGAGTACTGCAAATGAACGTTTTGAAGGTTTTGTAGACGTTATTACGCAAAATAATCTTTCGTATATGATTGCAGAGAGTACGTTTGATCCAGCAAATAGTGAGCGTGTAGCGATGGAATTATTAGAAGAATACCCGCATATTGATGGTATTGTCGCTGGGAATGATTTAATTGCGATCGGTATTGTAAAGGCGGCACTTCAAAAGGGGATTGCCATTCCAGATGATTTACAAATTATCGGATTTGATGGCATTTCTTTAACGGAAATGATGTATCCATCTATTACGACAGTTGCACAACCGATATATGAAATGGGGAAAATTGCAACAGAGTTGTTGTTAGAGCAAATGGAAGGAAATACATTAGAAGAGAAACATTATCGTTTGCCGATTGAAATTATAGAACGAAATACAACGAAGTAAGGAGATGAAACAGATGCCAAATATTGCAGTAGTAGGAAGCATTTCAATGGACTTAGTGGCTGTTTCAAAAAAACGCCCGAAAGCAGGAGAAACAGTAATTGGTGAAGCGTTTCATACAATCCCAGGAGGGAAAGGGGCAAACCAAGCAGTTGCTGCAGCTAGGTTAGGAGCAAATGTAGCAATGGTTGGAGCGGTAGGAAATGATGATTATGGAACAGTAGTTAGAAAAAATCTAGAGAACGAACGCATTTTTATCGATTATGTGGTACCGGTTACAGATGGAACGACAGGAATTGCTCATATCGTTTTAGCAGAAGAAGATAACAGTATTGTTGTCGTACAAGGGGCAAATGCTCTTGTAAATAAGTCAGTTGTAGATCGCTCCAAAGACCTTCTTGTAAAAGCGGATATGGTTGTGCTTCAACTAGAAATTCCACTTGAAACAGTAAAATATGTATTGGCTATTTGTGAGGAACATAATATTCCTGTTATGTTAAATCCAGCGCCAGCACAAGTTTTATCAGAAGACATTTTAGAAAAGGCAACTTATATTACGCCAAATGAACATGAGTGCCGCATCGTATTAGATGATTTTACATCACCAATTGAAGATTTATTGGCGAAGTATCCCAATAAATTATTGATGACAGAAGGTTCTAACGGTGTTCGTTTCCATAATGGCACGGAGATTGTACATGTTCCTAGCATTGCTGTTGATGTAGTGGATACAACTGGAGCTGGTGATACATTTAATGGTGCGTTAGCAGTTGCACTTTCTGAAGGAGAGACACTTCAAAAAGCAATTCGTTTCGCGAATATTGCCGGTGGTCTTTCTGTAACGAAACTTGGAGCACAGGGCGGTATGCCAACGAGAGATCGAGTACGTGAAGTGCAGGTGATTGTTGGATGAAAAAGCATGGTGTATTAAATAGTGAAATCGCGGCAGTCCTTGCTTCACTTGGGCATACAGATACGGTTGTAATTGCTGATTGCGGGTTACCGATTCCGGATGGAGTAAAACGAATTGATTTAGCTGTTGAGATTGGAAAACCGAGTTTTTTAGAAGTGTTACAAGTTGTAGCTGATGATATGGCAATCGAAAAAGTGACGTTAGCAGAAGAAGTCATTATAAATAATGCGGCAGTAAATAAAGAGATCGAGCAGAAATTAACAGAGCCAGCATTTGAGTATGTATCTCATGAGCAATTTAAAGAGCATACAAAGAAAGCGAAGGCGATTATTCGTACAGGCGAGGCTACGCCTTATGCAAATGTAATTTTACATGCAGGCGTGATTTTTTAATAAAGGGAAGTGATGGGAATGCATATTGAAATGAAAAACATTTCAAAGGCGTTCAATGGAAATCCTGTTCTGAAGAATGCACAGTTTATGATTGAAACAGGAGAAGTCCATGCATTGATGGGGGAAAATGGAGCGGGTAAATCAACGCTCATGAAGATTTTAACAGGTGTATACAAAAAAGATGGTGGGACAATCACAATTGATGGGCAAGAGCGCACCTTTAAAAATGCGAAAGAAGCTGAAGAGTACGGCATCGCATTTATACATCAAGAACTAAACATATTGCCGAATTTAACAGTAGCTGAAAATATGTTTCTCGGTAAAGAGTTAATGTATGGGAAAACAGGTATTTTACGCACTCGACAAATGAACGCGATTGCGCAGCAGCAACTAGCGGAGTTAGGGTTGCATGTAAGAGGCGCTATGTTAGCAGAGGAATTATCGGTTGGACAACAGCAAATTATTGAAATTGCGAAAGCATTAATGACAAACGCGAGCGTTATTATTATGGATGAACCTACTGCGGCACTGACGGATCGTGAAATCGAAACGCTCTTTACAGTAATCAATAAGTTACGTAAAGAAGGTGTTTCATTCGTGTACATTTCGCATCGTATGGAAGAGATTTTCTCAATATGTGATGCTATTACGATTTTGCGTGATGGAGAATACGTGGGAAAGAGATTAATTCCAGAAACATCATTTGATGAAGTAGTGAGTATGATGGTGGGGCGCAGCATTGGTGAACGTTACCCAGAGCGAAATAGTCAAATTGGTGATGTCATTTTTGAAATGCGTAACGGAACGAAGAAAGGGAAATTTGAAAATGTTTCGTTTCAAGTGAGGAAAGGTGAAATCCTTGGTGTAGCTGGTTTGATGGGGGCTGGTCGCACTGATATTATGAAAGCGATATTTGGTTATGAACCTTTAGACTCTGGACAAATTTTTATAAATGGACAAGAAGTAAAGATTGATAGTCCAATAGATGCAATTAGACAAAGAATTGCTTTCATTACAGAAGATAGAAAGTCTGAAGGATTAGTGTTAGATTTTTCAATTCGAGAAAATTTAGCTTTACCGAATTTAGAAAGTCTTTCAAAGGGAAGTGTTCTAAGCAACGAGCTAGAACAACAGTTTACAGAGGATATGATGAAGCTTCTTAATGTGAAAGCATCTAGCGGAGAGCAGGCAGTGAAATCTCTTTCTGGTGGAAATCAGCAAAAGATTGTAATCGCAAAATGGTTAGGCATTCATCCGCAATTACTCATTTTAGATGAGCCAACAAGGGGTGTTGATGTTGGAGCGAAAAAAGAAATTTACTCTATTATGAATAAGCTTACAGAGCAAGGCGATGCCGTTATTATGGTATCATCTGAGCTTCCGGAAGTTTTAGGGATGAGTGATCGAGTTCTTGTTATTCATGAAGGAAAAGTTGGCGGAGTTTTAGGGAAAGATGAGGCATCACAAGAGTCTATTATGGCACTAGCTACAGGGGGAGAGTAAGGATGGCTAAGAAGGGGAATGTATTACAACAACTTGGTTCTTTAATCGGTTTAGTATTAATTATCGTCGTAATTACAGCTTTAAATCCAGCGTTTATTGAAATTCCAAATTTATTTAATATACTGCGTCAAGTATCGATTAATGCGCTTATTGCATTCGGAATGACCTTCGTAATTTTAACAGGGGGTATTGACTTATCGGTAGGTTCTATTTTAGCATTATCAAGTGCACTTGTAGCTGGAATGATGGCAAGTGGCATGGATCCGTTCCTTGCAATGGCAGTTGGACTATTAGCAGGTCTTGTAATGGGAATTGTAAACGGTATCATCATTGCGAAAGGAAAAGTAGCTCCATTTATTGCAACTTTAGCAACAATGACTATTTTTCGTGGGTTGACGCTTGTTTATATGGACGGACGTCCGATCACTGGTCTTGGTGATCATTTAATGTTCCAAATGTTTGGCCGTGGTTATTTTCTTGGTATTCCGGTACCCGCTGTTACAATGATGATCGCTTTCGCAGTACTGTACTTCATTTTGAAGAAAACGACATTTGGTCGCCGTACATTTGCAATTGGTGGAAATGAAGAAGCAGCAGCACTATCAGGTATTAATGTTACGAGAATTAAAGTAATGATTTACGGTCTTTCCGGAATTTTGGCAGCGCTTGCAGGTATTGTCTTAACATCACGATTAGATTCTGCACAGCCGACTGCAGGTACTTCTTACGAATTAGATGCAATTGCAGCAGTTGTATTAGGTGGAACAAGTCTTTCTGGGGGAAGAGGATGGATTGTTGGTACATTCATCGGTGTACTTATTATCGGTGTACTAAATAACGGTTTAAATTTATTAGGTGTATCTTCTTTCTTTCAACAAGTTGTAAAAGGACTTGTAATCTTACTAGCTGTATTAATTGATCGCAGAAAAGAAGCGTAATGGAGGGACAGTTCATGAAGAAATGGTTACTTATACTCGTTGCATGTATTATGGTCATTACTGCTGGTTGTTCAATGGAACCGCCAGAATGGGCAAAGGATTCTAGCGATAAAGGTCGAAATAAAACTATTAAAGTTGGATTCTCTGTTTCAACTTTAAATAATCCCTTCTTTGTAACTTTGAAAAAGGGTGCAGAAAAGAAGGCGAAAGAAAGCGGCATTGAATTGATTGCTGTTGATGCGCAAAATGATGCAGCAAAGCAAACGAACGATGTTGAAGATTTAATTCAAAAGGGTGTCGATGTAGTTGTTATTAACCCGACCGATTCAGATGCTGTTGCTTCAGCGGTAAGTGCTGCAAATGCAGCGAACGTTCCTGTTATTACAGTAGACCGCGTTGCAAATTCAGGTAAGGTTGTTTCTCACATTGCCTCTAATAACATCGAAGGTGGTCAAATGGCTAGTGATTACATTCGTGAATTAGTCGGCGAAGGAGCAAACGTTGCTGAGTTAGAAGGAATCCCTGGATCCTCTGCCGCTCGTGAACGTGGGAAAGGATTCCATAACGTAGCCGATAAGTCTTTAAAAGTAGTTGCAAAACAAGCGGCTGATTTTGATAGGGCGAAAGGATTATCTGTTATGGAAAACATTTTGCAAGCAAATAGCGATATTAAAGCCGTGTTTGCTCATAACGACGAGATGGCATTAGGTGCACTTGAAGCGTTGAAGTCTGCTGGAAAAACAGATGTAGTAGTTGTTGGATTTGATGCAACAGAAGATGCTGTGAAAGCGGTTAACGATGGGCGTATGGCTGCAACAGTCGCTCAAAAACCAGAATTAATCGGAGAGAAGGCGATGCAAACAGCAAAAGAGATAACACAAGGTAAAAAAGTGGACAAATCTATTCCGATTGAATTAGAGCTTATTAAGAAAAATAAATAAATATAAAATGAAAATTAGGAAGGAAGAACAACAAATGAAATTCTTTATTGATACAGCAAACATTAACGAAATTAAAGAGGCAAATGCATTAGGCGTATTAGCTGGAGTAACGACAAATCCATCACTTGTAGCAAAAGAAGGCGTAGATTTTCACGAGCGCATTCGTGAAATTTGCAACGTTGTAGAAGGTCCTGTAAGTGCAGAAGTAATTAGCTTAGAAGCTGATAAAATGATCGAAGAAGGAAAAGAATTAGCGAAAATTGCTCCAAACGTTGTTGTAAAAGTTCCAATGACAACAGAAGGTTTAAAAGCAGTAAAAGCATTCTCTGACTTAGGAATTCGTACAAACGTTACATTAGTATTCTCAGCAGTTCAAGCGTTACTTGCAGCTCGTGCTGGTGCAACATACGTTTCACCATTCTTAGGTCGCTTAGACGATATCGGTCATAACGGTATGGACTTAATTCGTCAAATCGCAGAAATCTTTGCGATTCATGGCATCGAAACAGAAATCATTGCAGCATCTGTACGTCACAGTGTTCACGTAACTGACGCAGCATTAAACGGTGCACATATTGCAACAATCCCAGCAAACGTAATTGCTTCATTAGTGAAGCACCCATTAACAGATCAAGGAATTGAGAAATTCTTAGCTGATTGGGAAAAAACACAAGAGAAATAATAGAAAAGCAAGAATCCTAGTTTAATTGACTAGGATTCTTTTTTATTTAAAAGAATTTTCATGCAATTTTGCATATTGTCTTTTAAATTTGTTATATAAGATATTTAATATATATCACATAACTCTTTATTTTTCATATTTCGATATAAAGTGAAACTTTAATCAGTGGGGACTTTGTTCATCCCCACACTGATTATTAATTGAACCAAGGGATAAAAAGATAGAGGGTCTGACCAGAAAACTGGAGGGCATGATTCTATAACAGAAAGCTTAACGTTTATAGAATTATGCCTTTTTATATAGGGAGGGTAGTAAACGGGGATTTCGACAAAAATGTACTTATTTATCTGAATTTTAAGTTTTATAAAAGGAGAGAAATGGAATGAGAAGAAAAGCGCCATTTAAAGTGTTATCGTCATTAGCAATTGCGGCAATTATCGGATGCACATCTGTAATGAGTGCTCCATTAACATACGCAGAAACGCCAGCAAAAGAGAAAGATAATGTATCTACAACACCAATTGATTACAATTTAATTCAAGAAGATCGTTTAGCGGAAGCACTGAAAGAAAGAGGAACAATTAATCCAGCATCTTCTAAAGAAGAGACGAAAAAAGCTGTCGAGCAATATATTGAAAAGAAACAAGGAGATCAGGCGAATAAAGAAATTCTTCCAGATGCTCACTCACAAGAAACGTCTGATTTCACAAAAAAAGTAAAAGAGAAAAAGATGGAAGAAAAGGAAAATGTAAAAAAGGCTGAAAAAAATGTTAGCCTTGAGCAAAAGCCAGAACCAAATAAAAAGCAATTGAATGGGCAAGTTCCAACTTCAAAAGCAAAGCAAGCTCCATATAAGGGAACTGTTCGATCGGATAAAGTATTAGTGTTACTCGTTGAATTTAGTGATTATAAACATAATAATATTGATCAAACACCAGGTTATATGTATTCGAAAGACTTTAGTAGAGAACATTATCAAAAGATGTTGTTCGGTAATGAGCCGTATACTTTATTTGATGGTTCAAAAGTAAAAACGTTTAAACAATACTATGAAGAGCAGTCTGGTGGTAGTTATACGACAGATGGATATGTAACGGAGTGGCTAACTGTTCCAGGAAAAGCATCTGATTATGGAGCTGATGGTAGCAGTGGTCACGATAATAAAGGTCCAAAGGGTGCACGTGATTTAGTGAAAGAAGCTTTGCATGCAGCTGCTGAGAAAGGACTAGATTTATCCCAGTTTGATCAATTTGATAGATATGATACAAACGGGGACGGGAATCAAAATGAACCTGATGGTGTAATTGATCATTTAATGGTAATCCATGCTGGTGTTGGTCAAGAAGCTGGTGGCGGTAAATTAGGTGATGATGCGATCTGGTCACATCGTTCAAAATTAGCAGTAGATCCAGTAGCGATTGAAGGTACGAAATCAAAGGTAGATTACTTTGGTGGTAAAGTAGCAGCACATGATTACACAATTGAACCAGAAGATGGAGCTGTAGGTGTGTTTGCACATGAATTTGGACATGATCTTGGATTACCAGATGAATATGACACGAAATATACTGGAAATGGTTCACCAGTCGAAGCTTGGTCATTAATGAGTGGAGGTAGTTGGACAGGGAAAATCGCAGGAACAGAGCCGACTAGTTTTTCACCACAAAATAAAGATTTCTTACAAAAGAATATGGGTGGCAACTGGGCAAAAATATTAGAAGTAGATTACGATAAAATTAAGAGTGGTGTGGGAGTTCCTACCTATATTGATCAAAGTGTTACGAAATCAAATCGTCCAGGAGTTGTACGTGTTAACTTACCAGGTAAAAGTGTTGAAACGATTAAACCGGAGTTTGGAAAGCATGCATATTATAGTACAAGAGGCGATGATATGCATACAACGTTAGAGACACCATTCTTTGATTTAACGAAAGGAACAAATGCAAAATTCGATTATAAAGCAAATTATGAGTTAGAAGCAGAGTGCGATTTCGTCGAAGTACATGCAGTAACAGAAGATGGAACGAAAACATTAATTGATAGACTTGGGGAAAAAGTAGTCCAAGGAGATAAAGATACAACAGATGGGAAATGGATTGATAAATCATATGATTTAAGTCAATTTAAAGGCAAAAAAGTGAAACTACAATTCGACTATATTACAGATCCGGCTGTAACATATAAAGGTTTTGCGATGGATAATGTAAATGTAACTGTTGATGGACAAGTTGTATTTTCTGATGATGTAGAAGGACAGTCTAAAATGAATTTAAATGGTTTTGTTGTTTCTGATGGGACAGAGAAGAAAGCTCATTATTACTACTTAGAGTGGAGAAACTATGCGGGATCAGATAATGGTTTAAAAGCAGGAAAAGGTCCAGTGTATAATACAGGCCTTGTCGTTTGGTATGCAGATGATAGTTTCAAAGATAACTGGGTTGGGATGCATCCAGGTGAAGGATTCCTGGGTGTTGTAGATTCTCATCCAGAAGCGCTAGTTGGTAATTTAAACGGAAAACCAGCATACGGTAATACGGGCATGCAAATTGCAGATGCTGCATTTTCATTTGATAAAACACCAGCATGGAGTGTAAATTCATTAACACGTGGTCAGTTTAACTATTCTGGATTACAAGGTGTTACAACTTTTGATGATTCAAAAGTATATAGTAACAAGCAAATTGCAGACGCAGGAAGAAAAGTTCCAAACCTTGGACTTAAATTCCAAGTTGTTGGACAGGCAGAAGATAAATCGGCAGGCGCTGTTTGGATTAAACGTTAATAACATAAAAGCACATTCTTCATATGAAGAGTGTGCTTTTTGATTTGTACAGTAAGTTATTATTTTAGTTTATCCCGCATTAACGGTCAGTAAGATCCCCACCTCAAAATTCAGTGGAAGTAAAGAAGTTAGTTGGGAGATCAACTGCCCGTAAAAGCCCGATTGGTTCAACTAATAATCAGTGGGGAGGAACAAAACCCCCACTGATTAAAGTTTCACTTTATGTAATACAAGTGTTTATTCATGTGTACTGTATCAAATTATGTGGGGAAAGGAAATATTTCCGAGGAAATTGTCGAAGTATCGTCAGTATTTATAAACTTTCTGTTTAAAAGAAGAGATGTATTATTGCCTCTACGGCTCAATTTATTTACATTGTTATTTGGTTATACACAAAAGTAATATATTGGGCAAAAAGAGTTCTATTCGATAGGGCTCTTTGGTTTTGTATTTGATATACAAATATTAACCTCAATTGTTTGGAAATGTATCTTCTTGTTTAGCGTCATTTGGACTTTAACTACAGTTTTTGTTTTTCGTTTATATGAAGAAGGAGATGAGCGGTTACCTTTTATATTTAAATTAATTGGCATTATTCCAACGCTTCCATTATATTACGAGTTATATCAATATGCATTTAAAAAAAGACAACGATGGATTATCCCATCATTGTCTTTTTTACTTTGCTTCTTACATAAATCATCCCAGCAAATGTTAATAAAAATGCTGTCCCGATAATGAAGCTGACGCTAGGTGATGCTCCGATTGCGCCGACTGTAAAGGAGCCAGCAACAACTCCTAATGAGAAGAAGGCATAAAATAATCCGAATGCCTTTCCGCGATTATCGTCTGTAGTATTTTCAACGAGTAAAGCGTTAATAGATGGAAAGAGGATTGCGAATCCAATTCCATAAATCATCATTACGATAAAGAGCATACCTTTTGTAGCAAATAATCCGATTAAAGATAATGCGAATGCCATAACTGCAATTCCGATTAGCATTAGTTTCGAACGATTAAATCGATCATAAATACGATTTGTTGGAAGTAAGAAGAAGAGGATAGCAGTTATACCAAATACACTTAACATCATGCCTGTTGTGGATGCTTTAAGCGCTAATGCCTCAACTTTTACTGGTAACATGTAAGTGACAATTCCTTGTGAAAACATTAATGTGAAAGCACCAATATATGCTTGTAATAACGGTTCTGATTTTAAAAGTTCAACCATATCTTCTTTGTTCATCATTTGTGTTCTTGATGTATCTTTTCTTGATACGTTATTTGGTAAGAAGAATAGAGATACGATCGTACCAAGAGCCATTAAAATAGAAATAGTAATGAAGACCCATTCTACGCCAGCTGTTGCTTTCATAATACCGCTGAAAGCAGGTCCTACGATTGCCGCTGTTCCAACAGCAGCACCAGATAGAGCCATTGCTTTTCCTTGTCTTTTTGCATTTGTTTGTTTTGATAAAAATGTAAAGGCAGCAGGAATTAAAAAGCCATCACTAAATCCATGCATAAAGCGAACAACTAATAGTTGTTCGCCACTTTGAACAACGGTGTATAACAAGACTATGAAACTCGTAATTCCCATGCTTATATAAAGGATTTTTTTTGCACCAAATTTATCGACAGCGGCTCCAGCAATAATATTACCGATCATATTAGCGAATGAGTACATACCGACAACTAGCCCGATAATAAGAGGGGTTCCTCCAAGGCTTTGAGCGAAAGTACTCATAATAGGTAATTGTGAAAATGTATCTAAAAATGCCACGATAACGATAAAGTAAATAAAATATTTCAAGCGATATTCACCTCTCCTATGCTATTATGGCATAATGCTAATTTCACCTGCAATGAAATTGAATTAACAGATGTGGAAAAAAGTACAAAGTGACAAAATATTGAACGTTATTTGTAAAAAATTAGTAGGAATGTGATTGTTTTTTTGAAATATATGGATAGAAGTATTATAATAGAATTGTAAACTTCACCAGGTTAAGTATATACATAGAGAGGGATGTATAAAATGAAAGCACTACTTTGGCATAATCAACGTGATGTACGAGTAGAAGAAGTACCAGAACCAACAGTAAAACCAGGAACAGTGAAAATCAAAGTTAAATGGTGTGGTATTTGTGGGACAGACTTGCATGAATATTTAGCAGGGCCTATTTTTATTCCAACAGAAGAACATCCATTAACACATGTGAAAGCACCTGTTATTTTAGGTCATGAGTTTAGTGGTGAGGTAATAGAGATTGGTGAAGGAGTTACATCTCATAAAGTGGGAGACCGCGTTGTTGTAGAACCAATTTATTCTTGTGGTAAATGTGAAGCTTGTAAACATGGACATTACAATGTTTGTGAACAACTTGTTTTCCACGGTCTTGGCGGAGAAGGCGGCGGTTTCTCTGAATATACAGTAGTACCAGAAGATATGGTTCATCACATTCCAGATGAAATGACGTATGAACAAGGTGCGCTTGTAGAACCAGCAGCAGTAGCAGTTCATGCAGTACGTCAAAGTAAATTAAAAGAAGGGGAAGCTGTAGCAGTATTTGGTTGCGGTCCAATTGGACTTCTTGTTATCCAAGCAGCTAAAGCAGCAGGAGCAACTCCTGTTATTGCAGTTGAACTTTCTAAAGAACGTCAAGAGTTAGCGAAATTAGCAGGTGCGGATTATGTATTAAATCCAGCAACTCAAGATGTGTTAGCTGAAATTCGTAACTTAACAAATGGTTTAGGGGTAAATGTTAGCTTTGAAGTAACAGGTGTTGAAGTTGTACTACGTCAAGCGATTGAAAGTACAAGCTTTGAAGGACAAACTGTAATTGTTAGTGTATGGGAAAAAGACGCAACAATTACTCCAAATAATTTAGTATTAAAAGAAAAAGAAGTTATTGGTATTTTAGGATACCGTCACATCTTCCCAGCCGTTATTAAATTAATTAGCTCTGGTCAAATTCAAGCAGAGAAATTAATTACGAAAAAAATTACAGTCGATCAAGTTGTTGAAGAAGGATTTGAAGCACTTGTAAAAGATAAAACCCAAGTGAAAATTCTTGTTTCACCTAAATAAGATAGAATCGAATAAAGTAGCCCTTTTCTAGAAATAGAAGAGGGCTACTTTTTTTCTATACTGAAAGGTGATAGACTTTCCTTTGACTAAATGTATTTTTGTTTGGAAGGGAGAATCTAATGCTTTCATTTTTGTTAACTTTAAAGCGAATGTTAAGAGCCTGTTTACGAGCGTGGAAAGATAAAGAATTTCAAGTATTATTTATATTAACAATTTTGACTTTAATATCGGGTACGATTTTTTATAGTACAGTTGAAGGATTACGTCCTATTGACGCTTTATATTTTAGTGTGGTCACGTTGACGACTGTCGGTGATGGGGATTTTAGTCCGCAAACTGATTTCGGAAAGATATTTACAATCTTATACATATTTATTGGGATTGGACTAGTGTTTGGATTTATTCATAAGTTAGCAGTTAATGTACAATTGCCAAGTATATTATCGAATAGAAAAAAAGAGTAAAGCATTCAGATGCTTTACTTTTTTTTACATTAGTTTAGACAAGCCTTAATAATAGTTTATTAAAATGAAAGTGTATTCATTCATTATATTCACTGTGTATAAAGTTATAATGATATGAACATTTGCATATTTTAATTTATTGATAGAAATTTCATGAAAGGTGGGATATTCTAGTCATAGGTTAACCGGACGACATCATAGGATCCTAACAAAATGTTTACAATAATTCAATTATAAAATGGAGGATTTTATATGAAAAAGAAAGTACTTGCTTTAGCGGCAGCTATTACATTAGTTGCTCCATTACAAAGTGTTGCATTTGCTCATGAAAATGATGGGGGACAGAGATTTGGAGTTATTCCGCGCTGGTCTGCTGAAGATAGACATAAAGAAGGCGTGAATTCTCATTTATGGATTGTAAACCGTGCAATTGATATTATGTCTCGTAATACAACACTTGTAAAACAAGATCGAGTTGCACTATTAAATGAATGGCGTACGGAGTTAGAGAACGGTATTTATGCTGCTGACTATGAAAATCCTTATTATGATAATAGCACATTTGCTTCACATTTCTATGACCCTGACAATGGGAAGACTTATATTCCGTATGCAAAGCAGGCAAAGGAAACTGGTGCTAAGTATTTTAAATTAGCTGGTGAGTCTTACAAAAATAAAGATATGAAACAAGCATTCTTCTATTTAGGACTATCTCTTCATTATTTAGGGGATGTAAACCAACCAATGCATGCGGCAAACTTTACGAACCTTTCGTATCCACAAGGATTCCATTCTAAATATGAAAACTTTGTAGATACGATAAAAGATAATTATAAAGTAACGGATGGAAATGGATATTGGAACTGGAAAGGTACGAATCCAGAAGATTGGATTCATGGAGCGGCAGTAGTTGCGAAACAAGATTACGCTGGCATTGTAAACGATAATACGAAAGATTGGTTCGTGAGAGCTGCTGTATCACAAGAATATGCAGATAAATGGCGCGCTGAAGTTACACCAATGACAGGTAAGCGTTTAATGGATGCACAACGTGTTACTGCTGGATATATTCAGCTTTGGTTTGATACGTACGGAAATCGTTAAGTATTTAAAAAAGGTCAAATCTCAGAATAGAGTATTTGGCCTTTTTATCACTATACAATACATGGAGGTATGAAACGTGAAAGGTAAATTGCTAAAAGGTGTACTTAGCTTAGGTGTTGGTTTAGGAGCTTTATATAGCGGAACGTCAGCTCAAGCAGAAGTGTCTACAAATCAAAATGATACATTAAAAGTGATGACGCATAATGTATATATGCTATCAACAAACTTATATCCGAACTGGGGACAAACTGAGCGTGCTGATTTAATCGGGGCGGCAGATTATATAAAGAATCAAGATGTAGTTATATTAAATGAAGTGTTTGATAATAGCGCTTCAGATCGTTTATTAGGGAATTTGAAGAAAGAATATCCAAATCAAACAGCAGTATTAGGTCGTAGTAGTGGAAGTGAATGGGATAAAACGTTAGGAAACTATTCATCTTCAACTCCTGAAGATGGTGGCGTTGCGATTGTGAGCAAATGGCCAATCGCTGAAAAGATTCAATATGTATTTGCAAAAGGATGCGGGCCAGATAATTTATCGAATAAAGGATTTGTATACACGAAAATTAAGAAAAATGATCGTTTCATTCATGTGATTGGGACGCATTTGCAGGCTGAAGATAGTATGTGCGGAAAAACTTCACCAGCATCTGTACGTACGAACCAATTAAAAGAAATTCAAGATTTTATTAAAAATAAAAATATACCAAATAATGAGTATGTGTTAATTGGCGGTGATATGAACGTAAATAAAATTAATGCAGAGAACAAGAATGATTCAGAGTATGCATCTATGTTTAAAGCATTGAACGCTTCTGTACCATCTTATACTGGACATACAGCGACTTGGGACGCAACAACAAACAGTATTGCAAAATATAATTTCCCTGATAGTCCTGCTGAGTATTTAGATTATATTATTGCAAGTAAAGACCATGCGAACCCATCATATATAGAGAATAAGGTGTTACAGCCGAAATCTCCACAATGGACTGTTACATCATGGTTCCAAAAATATACGTATAATGATTACTCTGATCATTATCCAGTAGAGGCGACTATTTCTATGAAGTAGTTTCAAAAAGTTTCTTCGTAAAGAAGAAACTTTTTTTATTTGCAAACAGGAAAATCACACTTTCTTTCCAATATGTATAAGACATATTGAGAAGAGGAGAGAAAAATGTGGATAGAGGAATTTTTAAAGAAGTTCCATTACCGTGTGCATTTTTGGATGAAATGGCTTTAGATAGAAATATTCAATCGATTATAGAGTTAAGTGGAAATAAAAAGATTCGTATAGCGAGTAAATCGTTACGCTCTGTTCCGATTATGCAAAAGATACTAGCTGCAAATGATCGATTTCAAGGTATTATGTGCTTTTCACCTAGAGAGATTTTATTTTTAATAGAACAAGGATTTAATGATTTATTGCTTGGATATCCTGCTTACGATGAAAGAGCTCTGTATGAAATTAGTTTGTTAACAAAGAAAGGTTTCATTATAACTTGTATGGTGGATTGTGAAGAGCATATTGTGTATTTAGAAAGCATTGCTGAGAAATCTAAAGGATGTTTTCGTGTTTGTTTGGATATTGATATGAGTAGTCGTTTCTTTCAATTTCATTTTGGTGTACAAAGGTCCCCAGTAAAAAATGTGCAGGATGCGTTGAAAGTAGTAGAAAAGGTGAGAAGGTCATCATATTTAATGTTAGATGGTGTAATGGGTTATGAAGCTCAAATTGCTGGGGTGGGAGATCATATACCGAATCAATGGTTGAAAAGTAAAATAATTTCATATTTAAAGCAGAAATCAGTGCTAGAAGTGAAAGAAAGAAGAGAACATATTGTAAAAGCAATACAAAACCTTGGTATTGAGCTAAGGTTTGTAAATGGAGGCGGAACAGGAAGTATAAAAACAACCGAGAAAGATAATTCAGTTTCAGAGATTACAATAGGTTCTGCTTTTTATTCTCCGAAGCTGTTTGATTATTATAAAGAGGTGAAATTTTATCCAGCGGTCGGATTTGCCTTACCAGTTGTGCGTAAACCAGTCCCGTTTATTTACACTTGCCTAGGTGGTGGATATATTGCTTCAGGAGCAGTTGGAAAAGATAAAGAGCCTGAAGTTTGGAGACCGAAGGGTGCAAAACTATTAGCTTTAGAAGGTGCTGGCGAGGTACAAACGCCAATTTTTTATAAAGGTGAGGAACGAGTGGATATAGGAGAGTCCATTTTGTTTCGCCATAGTAAAGCTGGTGAGTTATGTGAGCGTTTTCCCTTTTTGTATCGTGTTAAAAAAGGAGAGATTGTTGGGGAGTATTCAACATATCGGGGGGATGGCCAATGCTTTCTATAGAGGGACAAAAGTGGAGAAATTGGACAGGGAATGTAGAAGGAACGCCGCATTATACGATGTATCCAGAAAGTATACAAGATGTAGTAGAAGTTGTGGGACTTGCGCGAAAAAAGGGGAAGAAAATTCGTGTTGTCGGTTCAGGACATTCGTTTACACCCCTTGTGCAAACGGAAGAAGTTTTAGTTTCTTTAGATGAATTGAAGGGTATTGTGAATATTGATGCAGAGAAGATGGTTGCTGAAGTATGGGCAGGAACAAAGTTATATGATTTAGGGAAGTTACTTGAGGAAAAAGGTTATGCGCAAGAAAATTTAGGGGATATTGATTCGCAATCTATTGCAGGAGCGATTAGTACGGGGACTCATGGAACGGGTATTACCTTTGGGAGCTTATCAACACAAGTTATAGAGATTACGGCAGTTCTATCTAATGGTGAGAGTATAGTTTGTTCGGAAGCTGAGAACGTAGAATATTGGAGAGCGTTTCAGTTGTCACTTGGAATGTTAGGTATCATTGTAAAGATAAAATTGAAGGTTATTCCAGCGTATTCACTCGTTTATGAAAGTGAAAAACAGTCATTATCCACTGTAATGAACAAACTAGAAGAATATAAGAAGCATCGTCATTTTGAATTTTTCGTTTTTCCTTATTCTGATGAAGTACAAGTAAAACTTACGAACGAAACAACGAATCAAGGCAGTGATTTGAAATGGCATAAACTAAAGGTGGAGTTACTTGAAAATAGGATGTTCTCTTTACTATCTAAAGGGTGTAAATGGTTTCCTTCTATAAGTAAAGGAGTGAGTCGATTATCAGCTAAAGCTGTACCAAACACAAAAATAATTGGCCCGAGCTATGAAGTATTTGCTACATCACGTACGGTACCATTTTATGAAATGGAGTATAGCATTCCTTCAAAGTATATGAGGACGGTTGTAGAAGAAATCTCAAATCTTATTGAAAAGAAAAAGTATAAGGTGCACTTCCCGATCGAATGCCGTTATGTAAAAGGGGATGATATATGGCTTAGTCCAGCCTATGGAAGAGATTCAGCGTATATCGCTGTTCATATGTATAAAGGTATGAAATATGCTGCTTACTTTGGCGAAGTGGAAAAAATTTTTCTGAAGTATGAAGGGCGTCCGCATTGGGGGAAAATGCATACATTATCATATGAGCAATTACAAGATATATATCCAGAGTTTCATTCGTTTTTACAGGTGAGGAAATCTCTAGATGAACTTGGAATGTTTTTTAATCCTTATGCAGAAAAATTATTTATCCCGTATTAACTGGCAGTAAGACCCCCGCTGATTAAGGTTTCACATTATGTATATGAAAAAGCTGACAAATAATTATTTGTCAGCTTTTTTTAGCGTAATTGCATTTCTTGTATGACTAATATGTTCATAAAATAGTAGTTTATCACGGCTAAATACATGCAGTAAAACATGAATAATAAATAGGCCGTTAATGATAAATAGGAATAACAATGTAACGAGTAATACTAAAGGCTCTGTGTGATTTAAAATAGAGCTACTAGAAAGAATATAATTGATTCCGCCTAGCGCAAAATAAAATATACCGTAGCGAATAAATAGTTCTTTTAATGTAATACGATTTGATTTTCCTTTCACGTGAATGCGAAGCAATGCTTTCCCAATTGTTTTTCCATTCGTAAAGTATGGAATAATAATAAAGTAAATAAGGATTGAACACGTAATGAAAATGAGTTCATACATATTGGTGTAAGATTGCATATTAGAAACGAAGAAAGAATTTCCTTTGTTTTTAACGACAGGTACGACGATAGATAAGAAAATCCAATCAATTTGCATTGCGATAAGGCGACGAATGAATCCGACTGGTTTCGTTTCCAAATTAATATGACTATCTAACTCGTTTGTCTTCGGAAGGAAGTACGTAAATATTGGTGCAATGATAAAACCAATTACGCCACCTAATGTATTTAAAAACAAATCATCGATATCAAATAATCGGTATGCACAATTGTATATACCGTATAATCCAGTCACTTGTGTTAGCTCAAAAAATAGTGAAAGGAAAAAGGAAATGCAAATTGTTTGTAAGAAACTACGTCGGAAATAATAACGTAAGTAAATGCCGAATGGAACAGTTAATAGAACATTAAAGGCAACTTGTAAAAACGCAGACTCTTTTAATAAGTAGAAATAAGTAGTTGGTTTCGTTAAAACTGCCGATGTATGACTACTAATCTCTTGTATGAAATAAAATGGTGAGAGTTGCATGTGTTGTGTATTAGCCGGTTGTAGGCTACAAGTATCAAACGTTTGTGGCAACGGCAAAATAACAAGAAAATAGGCATTTAATAAGTAAAGTAATAATGAGTATAAAATAAATGAGCGCCATTTATTTAAATAACCGTATTTTCGATAATTAAATATTAAAAAAGGAATTAAAAGAAACATTGCTAAAAAGGGAAATAAAATAAATGCTGTTTTCACTGGAAATAAATATGCAGTCAAAGTAAAACTCCTTTCAATAAAAATTCGTTTATCATTATAGCGCTAAAAATATTTAAATACAAAGTTAAAATCTTTCGAAATAGAAATAATTACTAATTTTATAGGAATTAAGTTATAATAAATTTAATATAAGGATATTATGATTATATAAGTTGAGAGAGGGTACAAGAGATGCGATATGAACTTTTTTCTGTAAGTGGGGATCATATTACGACTTTTGAAAGTGCATGGCGTTTTCAGGAGGGAGAACAGATTTTTGTTCATGATGATCAAACAAAACGAAACTTTATTATTATTCGGCTGACGCATGATGTATTTCAACAAAATAAACATGTTATTCGTTTGTATTGTCAAGAGAAGAAAGTGTATGCATAAGAGAAGCCCTCTTACAGTATGAAAAGTAAGAGGGTCCTTACCTCGTTATTTGTGAACAGCCCAATTGATGAGGGCTGATTAAAGTTTCACTTTATCATTTTGTCCCTCGTAAGGAATAAAAAGAGAAGGGTTAATGCACATAGGTAGCATTTGATTTGGAAGAAAGGATATAGCCTTGTATTTTGTGCTTCAAAGTTTCATTGCCTTCTTTTTGAGAAAGCCATGTATGGTAATCTTGTTGTGTTTTCCATAACATACGAATCATATATTCTGCCTTATCATTTGTACGATGAACATGTGAAAACTCTATGTTAATACAACCGTTCGTTCCAGGGGAAGGATAATATTGTTTAAGCCCATAAAATAGCTCATTTTCATATCCGTACTTAATGTGAATGAGTTTAGTAACTATAAACATATAAACACCTCTTTTACGATAATAGTAGGAAAGATAGAATTACTGTAATAGTGAACTTAAATAATATTATACTATTCAGAAAATTCAAAGTAAATGATAGGTTTTAACTTAATAAAGGTATAAAAAAGCGAGTCATTCTATTACACTAGATGACTCGCTTTCAATTTGTAAGTTTTACTTTATAAGAAAATAAGAGTAAGTACACCTACGATAATACAATAGAAAGAGAAATATTTTAAATTTCCTTTTGCCATAATGTTCATAAACCATTTTAGTGAAATATACGTCATGATAAATGTTGCGATGAATGCAACGACATATGGTACGAATAATGTGTCTAGATTTGGATCATTTGCAATGTCTGTAATGCTTAACAACAAGCCACCTAAGCTAACAGGAATGTATAGTAAGAATGAGAAGCGAAGAGCTGTTTCTTGCTTCATACCAAGTAACATTGCTGCTACGATTGTGGCACCAGATCGGCTTATTCCGGGAATCAGTGCGCAAGCTTGTGCTAATCCGACGATGATTGCATCTTTCATAGAAAGGTCGCCATCATTTTTACGACCGCGTAAATTTCTAATAATCCAAAGGCCGACAGCAGTAATAAGAAGGGAAATCCCAACCATCTTCACACCTTTTAAGTACTGATCGATGTAATCTTTAAATAAAACACCAATAACACCTGCTGGAATGGTTGCAATAACAAGATAAATAATAAAGAAGAAATCTGATTTTGCGTCTTCTGCTCTTGTAAATATATAAGAGAGACCATTCTTCGTTAGACGAATTAAATCATTTCTATAAATAAGTAATACAGCTAATAATGAAGCTGAATTAACAAGTAGTTCGAAGCTAAACCCTTCTATTTTTAGTCCTAGCAAATGTTGTGCTAAAACGAGATGACCACTTGAAGAAATCGGAATTGGTTCTGTTAGTCCTTGGAACAGACCGAGAATTAAATATTTTAAAACGTAGTAAAATTGTTCCATAATAACCTCCTTGTTTATTAGTTGAAACAAACAACTTTTCCATTATAACAAAGATATGGATGAATATTGAAAAGAAATAAATATTCAAAATAAAATAAAAATCCCTTATAGCAGTATAAGGGATTTTTATTTTTAATTAAGAAGTTACTGTTTCTTGAAGACTTTTAGACAATTGAACATCGACTTTTTCAGCATCATGAATATGATTCATAATAGTAGTATTTAATTTTTGGAACATTTGTTGTGTGTTAGCGAATTCTCGTAATATGTCATCATTACAAGACTTTTGGTTTTCGATAGCCTTAATAACATTTGTAGCACCATTTTGTAACGTTTGAATCATAACTAAAATATTTTCAATTCTAGCATTTGTATCGGCGCTCATTTCTACACCTTCATCGACTAAATGTAAATTATCTTTTGTGTTATCATATGCTTTTTCAATTTCTTCTTGAATTTTTTTCGTTAAGTTGCCGATGTTTTTTGTACTTTCTGCTGTACTTTCCGCTAGTTTTCTTACCTCATTGGCAACGACAGCGAATCCTTTACCGTGCTCCCCAGCACGTGCGGCTTCAATACTCGCATTTAATGCAAGTAAATTTGTTTGTGCTGCAATGTTTTGAATGACTTCTACAATTTGCTCGATTTCCTTTGAGCGTTCGCTTAGATGATTCATACTATTAGACGTGCGTTGAGATTGTTCACCTAATTTATTAATTACAATAAGTAAGCGGTGAACGGATTCTTTTCCTTCATTAGAGCAGTCAATAATTTCTGCAATAGACTGAATTAAGCTTTGTTCCTTTTGTAACATTTCATTATTTAACTCATTGGAATGTGTCGTACGTGTTGAAACATTTTCGAAACATGAACTTAATTGTTGAACTAAATTTTGAAGTGTATTGTGTTGGTTATTTACAAGTTGATGCTCTTGGACAACGCTTTGTACACGATCGTGGATAGTAGAAATAGTCTCTTGCTTTTCAATATCCTTTTGTTTTAATTCTAATTCTAATTCTTGTATACGCTCTTCTAATTGAGCAATTGTATGTTGGAGTGATTTTTTTTGAGTAAACATGTATTTATTTCAACCGCCTTCGAAAGTTATATTTTCTCTATATTTGGATTTTAGCATCTTTTGTATTTTTTAAATATAGGAATTGTTAAATATTTAAGAATCTATTACATTTTATTCATAATTCTCTTTTTTTCGTCACGAAAAATAAACTGTATTTAATCGTTTTGTAAACAAACTGTAAAATAAATCATGTATAACTGTATAAGAAGGGAGTCGGATTATGAACTATTTTAAGCGAATCAGCTGTCTAGTATTAGCAGGAATTATCGGTCTTTCTAGTACAGTCGCTGTTAAAGCAGAGTCAAACGACGAGAAACTTAACAACATGCAACAGCAATTGCAACAAAACGATGCAGAAATGCAAAAGAAAGAGCAAGAAAAGCAAGCTGTTAGTAAAGAAATTAAAGGTATCGAAAACGAACTACATAATTTAAATAATACAATTGCAAAAAATAAAGAGGATCAAGCTGCTATTCAACGTAAAATTGATGAAACACATAAGCAGATTGAACAAAAAAAGGAAGAAATTATCGTTTTAGAGGATAAAGTCCTTGCTCGTAAAGATATTATGAGAAAACGTATGGTTTCTGTTCAAAACAGTTCAAATACAAGTTTAGTAGTAGAAGTTGTAGTAGAGTCAAAAAACTTTGCAGACTTCTTACAACGTATGAACGCAGTTTCTACTATTCTAGAAGCTGATAAAGAAATTTTACGTCTACAAGAACAAGATCTTCGTCAAATTGAAGAGGACAAGAAAACAATTGACGAAAAAGAAGCATCTTTAGTAGTAGACAAACAAAAATTAGCAAAAGCGCAAGCTGAACTGCAAGATAACCTGAAAAAACGTCAAGATAACTTGCAAACAGTTCAAGCTAAATATAATGAAGTTGCAAGCCAACTTAATTTAGCAGCGGAAGAGAAAGCTAAAATTGAATCAAATATGAAGGCAGTACAAGAAACAATTGCTCGTGAACAAGAAGCAGCAAGAATCGCAGCGGAAGAGCGTGCAAAAGCAGAAGCGGCTGCAAAAGCAGAGCAAGAAGCTTTAGTGAAAGCACAAGCAGAAATTGCTGAAAAGCAAAAACAAGAAAAAGCTAATAAACCAGCTGAACCAGTTGCTAATAATAATTCGAAGGTAGAACCTACAAAACCTGCACAACCTGAACCACCTTCTAAGCCAACTGCTGGTGGGAAAGAAATTTATGTAGAAGCTACAGCTTATACAGCTGATCCAGCGGAAAATGGTTATGCACCAGGTCAACAAGTATTTTCTGCATGGGGACACTATAACTTAACTGCAAACCCAGGAATGAAATTAATTGCTGTAGATCCAAATGTTATTCCATTAGGAAAGACTGTAAATGTTGAAGGTTATGGAGTAGCAATTGCAGCCGATACTGGTGGAGCTATTAAGGGGCATAGAATTGATGTTTTAATGCCAGATAAAGGTTCATCAAGTAGTTGGGGCAGAAGAACAGTTAAAGTTACAATTTTAAACTAAAGCGTAATCCAACTTTACAATACGTAAAGTTGGATTTTTTTATAATAATAATGTTAAGTTGAGTTTACATTTTGTTAAGGATAGCATACAATAATGGTGAGAGGTGGTAAATTTGACCATTTTAAATAGAGTAAAAGAATTAAGAGCTCGTTTTAACTTTACGCAAAGTGTATTAGCAGAAAAGGTTGGAGTAACGAGACAAACAATTGCTGCAATTGAAAAAGGGGATTACGTTCCTTCGTTGTTATTAGCACTTACAATTTGTGATGTGTTTCAGTTAAAGATGGAAGATGTGTTTGTTTTAAATAAGGAGGGGGAAGAGGATGAATAGAATTGTTTTTTCTTATATCATAAACGTGCTTTATACTGCTTTAGCATGCTGGACATTTGTTGAATTTTATAGTGTCATTACAGAGTTAGCAGATATAATTAAAAACGAGAAATTCCCATTTGAAGTATGGTTTAATGGAGTACCATTCATTTTATTATTTATTGGAGCAATTATAGTTACAATTTTTTATAGAATTCAAAAGAAAAAATATAAGAATTTATCTTTTTGGATGTATCCATTATTATTTCCGCTAGAAGATGAACGTGAAAAAGCGATTACGGATAAAGCTTGTCGAACAACATTTGTATCGTTATGGTTTGTGTTACCTTGTGCAGTTGGATTTTTAACTTTTTCGCCTATTATTAATGAATATCTTCCTGGATACCCATTATATATTCTATTTTCTATTTTCTTTATTCAAATGACAGTATTTCACGTATCACTATACAGAAATAAATTAGCTTAAAAAGAAACCTTCTTGCACTGGCAAGAAGGTTTCTTTTTAAGCTAATACTTGTACATATAGCGATATTATTTTATCATTTTATATAGAGTAAGATTTTGTAAGGGAAAGGAACTGTGTATGAATAAGCAAAGAATTTATAGTATAGTAGCAATTCTGCTATTTGTTGTAGGTGGCGTATTAATTGGAAAGCCATTTTATGATGGATATCAGGCTGAAAAGAAACAGACTGAAAATGTGCAGGCTGTTCAAAAGATGGATTATGAAAAGCATGAGACGGAATTTGTAGATGCTTCCAAAATTAATCAACCAGACTTGGCGGAAGTAGCGAATGCATCATTAGATAAGAAACAAGTAATTGGTCGTATTTCGATTCCAAGTGTTTCAGTAGAACTGCCTGTTTTAAAAGCTTCTACTGAAAAAAACTTATTATCAGGTGCAGCGACAGTAAAAGAGAATCAAGTTATGGGAAAAGGAAATTACGCATTAGCAGGACATAATATGTCTAAAAAAGGTGTTTTATTTAGTGATATAGCTTCTTTGAAAAAAGGCGATAAAATCTATTTGTATGACAATGAAAATGAATATGAGTATACGGTTACTGGTGTATCTGAAGTAACTCCTGATAAGTGGGAAGTTGTAGAGGATCATGGGAAAGATGAGATAACGCTTATTACATGTGTATCTGTAAAGGATAATTCTAAGCGTTATGTTGTTGCTGGTGATTTAGTAGGAACGAAGGCGAAGAAGTAAAAAAGAAGGTGAACTCTTTAAAGAGTTCACCTTCTTTTTTTACTAATGTTGAGAAATAATAGAATATTTTGGTTTGTATTCAAATATTATTCTATTTATGTATAATAAAGTTAGGATTCTATATTTTAGGAGGAACAAGAGTGAGACAACAGGTGAAGAAACTTCTTTTAACAACGAGTATAGCGTTATTGGTAGCTCCAATTTCAGCTTATGCACATCCAGGGCGTACAGATGCTAATGGCGGACATACGTGTCGTACAAATTGTGAGAAATGGGGATTACAGTACGGGGAATATCATTATCACAATAAACCAGCTTCTAGTAGTGGCGCAACGAGCCCAGCTCCTAGCCAGAATAATAATAGTGCTGTAGAAGCTGAGAGACAAGCAGAAGCACAGCGCAATACTGAGGCGGAAAAACAACGTG
Organism: Bacillus sp. EB V-12; assembly: GCF_056158125.1. Classification (NCBI taxonomy): domain Bacteria; kingdom Bacillati; phylum Bacillota; class Bacilli; order Caryophanales; family Bacillaceae; genus Bacillus; species Bacillus sp. EB V-12. Next base: position 44,946 of record NZ_JBUXJL010000013.1, read on the forward strand.
CTGCAGAAGCGCAACGCAACGCTGAGGCGGAAAAACAACGTAATGCAGAAGCACAGCGTAAAGCTGAAGAAGAGAGACAACGTGTAGCCGAGGAACAAAGAAAAGCTGAAGAGGCACGTAAGCAAGAGGAAGCGCAGCGCCAAGCTGATATGGAAAAAGGTCAACTTGAAGGTCAAAAGAATGGAGAAACTGATTTTAAAGCAGGAAAAAATGATGCAGAAGTGCATGTAGCTGGAAAATCTGATGCATATAAACAAGCGTTTAAAGCGACTTATGCAGCCGTATGGTCTTTAGAAGAGCAGAAGAAAACGCATTTTGAAAAAGGAAAAGAACAAGGTTTAGCACAAGAGACGATGGACGATAGTCAAGTTGCTCCAGAGTTTAAGGTAAACTTTGCAGACGGATTCAAAGTAGGGAATAAAGAAAGAACAGAAAAAATTGAAAAAGAGCAAGCTGAGTTAGGGGAAAAGACAGGGAAAGAACTAGCTGAAAAGAATCCTGGGAATAGAGAGAAAGAAGTATACGTGAAGGCATATGAAACAGCGTATGAAAAAGGCTATAAGTCTACAAAAAAGGCAGTAGAAAAGGCTGGCTATAAGTATGCATTTGAAAACTATGATTTAAAAGTTCCTGCTAAGTATGAAAGAAATGAATTGTTAAAGAAATGGTTTACTGAAGGATTTAAATCGAATAAAAAAGCAGCGGAAATTCGAGAAGAAGGGTATAAAAAGGGAGACAGCTGGTTCTCATTCTTCTATAAGAGTTTCGTACCAAGTGAATATAAAGAACATAAAGAGCTGTACGAACAAGCAATTGAAAAAGGTAAAACAGCATAAAAAAAGATGAGGAGAAATTCCTCATCTTTTTTAATCCATCCATTTCACTAATTTCTTAGAAATTAATAATAAAACACAACCTAGTACAATTGCCACAGCGCCAATAACCGTGAATACTTCAGCGTATCCAAGTGAAGTTGTGAAGCTTGCAAGTTGTCCGCCTAAAATGTTGGCGATACCTGAACTTGCTAGCCATACACCCATTAGTAAAGATGCTAATTTTACCGGAGCAAGCGCACTAACCATTGATAGTCCGACAGGTGATAAGAATAGCTCACCTAACGTATGGAAAAGATACGTAAAGACGATAAACAGTAAGTTTGCTTTTTCTGTAATGTTATGTTCATCACTACCTGTTTTTAATGTAGCGATAACGAGAATGATATAACCGATACCGAGCAAGATCATACCAAGTCCCATTTTAGTTGGGATTTTTAAATCACCCTGCTTGCGAGTTGCAAGTTTTGCCCATAATGCAGAAATGACTGGAGCAAGCAAAATAATAAATAATGGATTGACCGATTGGAACCAAGATGTTGGAACTTCCCATCCGAACACAGAGCGGTCTACAAATTTGTTTGTATATAATGTTAATGAGCTACCAGCTTGTTCAAAGCCAGCCCAGAAGAAGACAACGAAGCATGTTAAAATGACGATAACTGCGGTACGTTGTTTTTCTTTTTTTGTTAACGGTGTATCTCCTACTGATGGTTGTCCAGCAGCTGTTTGTAAATCGCGAGTTGGTTTTTTACCGATATTACCAAGGAAGCGATTTGATAGTGTTGTAAATAAAATTTGTCCAATGATCATTCCGATTGAAGCGGCTAAGAAACCGTAACGGAATCCGTAATGTACAACGCCATCAACTGTTGTTTTGAATAAATTTTCTGATAAAAATCCGCAAACGAGTGGAGCTAAAAATGACCCGACGTTAATACCCATATAGAAAATGGTAAATGCACTATCACGTTTTGGATCGTTCTCTTCGTATAATTCCCCAACCAGTGTAGAGATGTTCGGTTTGAAGAATCCGTTACCGATAATAATAAGCGCTAATCCGAGGTATAGGCCTAATTGGTTTTGCAAGGCAAATAGTGTAAGGTTACCGATTGCCATTGTTATACCACCAATTGTAATCGCTTTTCGTCTACCTAGAAAACGATCTGTTAAGTATCCACCAATCATTGGTGTGAAATAACAGGCTCCAGTGTAAAATCCGTAAATAGAGAGTGCCCATGCGGGACTAAACCCAAGACCACCGCTTACTAAAGCTGTCGTTAAATATAATGTTAATAATCCTCGTAATCCATAGTAACTAAATCTTTCCCACATTTCTGTAAAGAAGAGTAAGTATAAACCTGGAGGATGTTTCTTTTTTCTTTGTTGTTCTCTTTCTAGTTGTATCGCTGATTCCATGTTATTTTCCTCCTGACACAAACAAAAACAAAGTTAATAATTTTGTACATTTAATATTTTACTTTATTAACTATTATAAGTCAATAAAGGTTGATTTTTCAGAAGAAATTGGAAAAGAGGAATAGCTATAGAATGGGTGTTTCTTTTGTGATAGACTATGGACTATGTTTTCTTTGTAAGGAAGCGGGTTATTGTACTTTTTTATATGTGAAATTGATTTCATAAAAGATGAAATTAAAGAAGGAGAAAGAAATGAAATTGTTACAGAAAAAAGAAATTTTACTTATTAGCCTTATGTTATTCTCTATGTTTTTTGGAGCAGGGAATCTTATATTTCCACCTTTCCTTGGGTATGAAGCAGGAGAACATGTTTGGATTTCATTAGTAGGGTTTATTATATCAGCAACAGGTCTTCCTATATTAGGTGTTACCTCTATTGCAAAAGCAGGAAGTTTTCAAACGTTAGCGGGTAGAGTTCATTCTTCATTTGCAATTATTTTTCCATGTATCGTGTATGTATTTATTGGACCTGGGCTTGGTATACCACGTGCGGGAAGTTTAGCCTTTGAAATGGGGCCAGGTCAGTTATTCCCTGAAGCAGGAAGCGGAGTATTATTGTTTTACACAGTTATTTTCTTTAGTATTGTTTACTGGTTAAGTTTATCACCATCTAAACTAATGGGGTTGTTTGGAAAAGTCTTGACGCCGTTATTATTATGCATGATTGCACTTATTTTTATAAAGAGTATGTTTACAACAGTAGGAGATATGAAAGAACCAATAGGGAACTATGGCCAAGCTCCTATGTTTCAAGGGTTTTTAGATGGATATTTAACAATGGATGCGTTAGCTGCTTTAATCTTTGGAATTGTTATTGCAAATGCATTACGTGCAAAGGGTATTGAAGATGATAAAGGTTTAGCGAAATATATGAGTATTGCTGGAATTGGGGCAGGACTATTATTATCTATTATTTATGTCATCCTTGGATATGTGGGGGCAATTAGTGGCTCATTAGGAACATTTGATAACGGTGCGAAAGTGTTAGTACAAGTTATGATTACATTATTTGGACAGGGCGGAGTCGTTTTATTAGGTCTTATTTTTACTATCGCTTGTTTATGTGTTTCAATTGGACTTGTTACGTCTTGTAGTCAATTTTTTGCGAGTGCATTTCCGAAAGTATCTTATAAAGTGTGGGCATTTATAGTAAGCGTTGTTAGTATGATCTTAGCTAATTTAGGATTAACGCAAATTTTAAAAGTATCAGTACCAATTCTTGGATTTATTTATCCAATTGCATTAACGCTTATTATTCTAGGGTTATTCCATAAGTATATTGGGAAGTATGCATACGTATATGCAGTAACTGTTTGGATTGTAGCAATATTTAGTGCAATTGATATTTTAAATAAAAATGTAATGATGAATCAGTGGACGTCAGTATTAAAATACATTCCGTTTTATACAGAAGGTGTTGGGTGGATTGTTCCAGCTATTATAGGCATGTGTCTTGGTTTCATCGTTAGTATTGCTTTAAATAAGAATAAATGAGTAAAAAGGTGTTTTCCTATTTTGGGAAGACACCTTTCTTTTTTTGGAAAAATACTATTGAAAATGAATAGACTAAGAGTATGATAAAGATAATTGGTAATATATAGGTTTAATGAGAGTTACGAATAAGGGGGTAGCATATGAAGAAGGATTTGGATAAGAAAATAGAAGCACTCGAAACGGCAATTGAAACGATTCAAGAAGCACTTGCTGAATTAAAGGTGAAGCAAAGGGAAATCGAAGTAGAAAACGCTCAGCAACATGTTAGTAAGGAAAAGAAGGAATATATTGAAACGGTAATGGAGGAAAAGCCAAAAGAAGAAATAGTTACGATAAAAGAGCCTGTGCAAGAACGTGAGGTAAAACAAGTAGATATATCTGCTTTTAAACCAGAGCCATTTAATATTATTAAGTTTTGTCAAACGTGGTTACCTCGTGTATTTGTCGGTATTATGTTGCTTGGAGTGATCTGGTTATTTAAAGCAGGGGTAGATGCTGGTTTATTAACACCAGCGATACGAATTGTGTTTGGTATCGCATTATCTATCGGGTTGTATTATATAGGAGATATTCAAATTAAAAGAGAGCGGCAAGCGTTAGGATTAGTATTAGCTGGAGGAAGTATTACCGGGATTGTTCTAACGACGTTTGCAGCACATTATTTATATGGATTTATTCCGGCAAGTGTCGCGTTTCTCTGTAATATTGCATGGGTTATTTTAGGTATTTATTTAGCGAAAAGATATCAATCGGAATATCTCACTATTTTCGTAGCGGTCGGTGCGTTCTTCGTACCATTCTTGTTAAATAGTACGACTCCTAATCCTTATATTTTCTTTGGATATGAGACAGTATTAACACTTAGTTTATTATGGTATGCGTTGAAAAATCGTTATAAATACTTATATATGATTTCTTACGCTGTTGCTGCTATTGTCCTTTTCGTTTTCTTTGCTGTTATGTCAATGTTAGTAGAGAACTTGCAAATACAGTTAACGATTGTATATGGTTTGATTCATTTACTATTATTTTGGCATATGTTTACGGAGAGAAGTTTTATACTAGAACCACGTTTGGCGATATTTAGTGCGAATGCAGTGTTCTTTATACTAGCTATTTCAAAAATACCTGATTTTACAACATGGGGATTGATTATTAGTGCATTCGTACATGCCGCTATGTTCGTATGTGAATATAGGAAAAATAGACATTCTACATTTACAAATCTCTTATTTGGTTTCGCAATGGGAGCATTTAGTTTAGCAATTTTATATGAGTATAGTTTAGTGAATGCAGCGATTGTACTATTGTTACAAGGTTTCCTCGGCATGGTCACTTCTATTAAAGTAAAACAACAGATAAAATTGTATGTTAGTGCGACGGTTTACGCAATTGGAATGATACAGACTATTTTTAGCCCGTTTGATCAATTTATTTCGGCAGGCTTTGTTGCTCATCTTATTTTAATAGGAACGTTCTATTATTGTATGAGAGAAGCGAAAGAAGTATTAGCGAGCTTCGGCAAATATATGTATTCTATAGTGCTCTATTGGTTTATGATAATTGTATTTATTACAATTACGAGAATCGGTGAAGTTTTATCTACAGATGGAAGCGTAATTAGTGTATCAGTATCGTTATTATGGATGGTATATGCATTATTTGCGGTTTGGTTTGGAAGAAATAGGGATATGAATGAAATATTATATGCTGGTTTAGTCGTTTTAGTCGTAACGGTAGGGAAGTTATTCTTACTTGACTTACCAGAGGTATCGATGATGATTAGGGCAGTGTTATTCCTAATCGTCGGTAGTATAGGTATCGTTATTTCAAGAATGTTTTTCTCGAAGGAAGAGAAGTGAGAAGAAGGCAATCCATGTATGGATTGCCTTTTTTATTATTTCTTATTAATCGTTACAGTTTCATTATATTTCGTTGTTGTATTTTGGCGTAGACGAAGCGTTGCTTGTCCAGTTGTATTTGAATCAATCTGTACATTTACAACTTTCTCAGCAGAGCCTAAGCTGTTTGTTGTGAAAGAAAATGCACTACTATATCCGAAAGTAGATGGCCAAGTGCCGTTTGCATTTTGTACTTTAGCCACTTGTGTTCCACCAGTAGTGAAGATACCTAAAGAATAGTTGTTATACGTTGTATTAGGTAGTAAGTTATTTACTTGAATCTTCATTTGGAAAATTTCATTGTTTGGTAGAATGCTAGGGTGTGTAACGACGTAGTCGCTTGTTGTTACCGCACCGTTATAACCGTATGAACCTGGTTTAAAAGTATTTGTATTAAACCATTGATAACCTGCATTTGGTGCACTCCAAGGTTCAGGTTGTGGTTCTGTTGATAAGCTTGGCTGTTCAAATGTTTGTAGAGCTGTAGGTGAATCAAGTTGTAAACCATTTACTTGATCTAAACTTGTAAATGTCTCTTTATTTGACAACCAATTTACGATGTTTTCTAATAAAATCGCATCGTTTTCTTCTTTATAACCATCGTAAGTTTTCTTTGTTTGGCCAGAATCTTCACGAACGTATTTTGGCGTAGCATCTTCAACAGGAGAAGAGTCACCAATAAAGGCAGCTTTTCCAAGTCCTACTTTTGCGATAGCAGCATATGGGCCTTCTGCAATACCACCGCCATTATAAACGCCACTATCAACAGCGTTATTCCATTTTGATGGATTTTCTGGAAGGTAAACAAGTCCTTTTGCTAGTTTTGGGTTTGTAATTGCTAGAGTAGAACCAGCATGCATTGCTACAGACGAAACACCTTTTGTAATTCCGAAAGATTGTTCAGGCGATACAATTGTTTTCGCTGAAACATCACCAAGTGCATTGTAGCGGAAGCGAATACCGAAGTTGTCAGAGAGCCAATCAGAGCTTTCTACTCCTTGCATAGCTTGTGAATTTGCTTCTTCATTAGACATTCCTTTTGCTGGATTATCCCAAGCACCGCGTCTATATCCATTAAATACTTCAGAAGAGTCCCAGCGATTTTTATTACGATCTGCATTGTAATGATCAGCAATAAAGAAGATACTACCACCATTTTTTACATATTGTAACATAGCGTCCTGCTCAGATTTTTTGTAAGGAATATTAGCTTCTGGAACGATAAATACATTGTAATCTTTTAAGTCTTCGTACGTAATAGGTGTTGATTTACGAAGTTCCTTTACGTGATATCCGTTTTTTGCAATGCCGTTTCCGAAGTCAGAAAAGCCGCCGTCAATAACCCAGTCAGCTGTCCCAGCAGTTTGACCGTGTGTATTATCGAATAATACTTTCTTCCCATTGTTTTGATTTACAACTTTTGCAGCAATTTCAGGAGCTGGGTCTACAGAGCTTTCGGCATAAGTAGACGGTATGAACGAGGTCCCTATACTTAGTGTAATTGCTGTTGCTAAAGAAAATGTAATCCATTTTTTATTCTTCATAGAAGAATCCCCCTAATAATAAATATATGTGCTTTAATAATGTAATTTATTTTTCTGTAAAAATAAAGACGGAAAACATAAAAAATATTAAAAAATTGTAAAAATACCGTGAATTTTGTTGAGAAATATTTATATAGATATAAAAACATCCCTTCCAAGTAATAAGGAAGGGATGTTTTGCTTAACTAATTTTTGAGTTAGGTGTTTCATCCATCTTATGAAACCCTTTCATGTAATATACGATTGCTAAGCCGATAAGCCAAATTGGGCCGACAATCAATGCAATTCGTGTATCTTCTGAATACGCCATTATACCTAATACTAATACAAGGAAAACGAGTGAGAAATATGAGCTTAATGGGTATAAAGGCATTTTATACGATAACTTTTGTTTATTTTGAGTAGGCAAGCTTTTACGGAATTTAATTTGAGCGACTAATATAATTCCCCAAGTCCAAATTGCACCGAAAGTTGAAATGCTAGTAAGCCATGTAAATACCTTTGCAGGTACGAGATAGTTTAATATAACACCAATTAGTAAAACGATAGCAGTTGCTACAATTCCTTGGCTTGGAATGCCATTTTTATTTAAACGACCAAATCTTTCAGGAGCTTTTTTCTGCTGAGCTAATGTATATAGCATACGGCCTGTACTAAATAAACCACCGTTACAAGAAGAAAGAGCTGCTGTTAATACGACAAAGTTAATAATACCTGCTGCTTTTGCGATACCAATTTGTTGGAATGTTAATACGAATGGACTGCCTTTCTCACCAAGTTCGTTCCATGGATAAATTGCCATCATAACGAATAATGCCCCAACGTAAAAGAGTAGAATTCTCCAAAATACGTTATCGATTGCCTTTGCGAGTGTTTTCTTCGGATTTTGAGCCTCACCAGCTGTAACACCGATTAATTCAACGCCTAAATAAGCGAATAGTACCATCTGCATGGAGAGTAGTAACCCAGAAAATCCATTTGGGAACCAGCCACCATGTGACCAAAGATTTGAAATACCAGTAGCGATACCACCGTTTCCGAATCCGAATAAAATAATACCAGCTCCGACTACTATCATACAGATAATTGTGACAATTTTAATGAGAGCAAACCAAAACTCAAGTTCTCCAAATACTTTTACCGATAAGAAGTTAAAAGCGCTCATTAATAATAGAGCAAGTAATGCCCAAATCCAGCGCGGGATATCTGGGAACCAGTACTGCATGTAAATACCAGCTGCTGTAATTTCAGCCATACAAGTAACAACCCATAAGAACCAGTAATTCCAGCCAGTAATATAACCAGCGAGTGGTCCAATATAATCATATGCATATTTACTAAAAGAACCAGCAACAGGTTGTTCAATTGCCATTTCCCCAAGCGCTCGCATAATGAAAAAAATAACGAGACCGGCAATCATATAGCCTAGCAAAATAGAAGGACCTGCTAGTTTAATGGCGGAAGCGGATCCTAAAAATAGTCCAACGCCAATAGCTGAGCCCAGTGACATTAAAGTAATATGTCGTTCTTTTAAACCACGATTTAAAGTTCCAGATTTGTTTGTGTGCTGCATAAGAAGAATCCCCCTTGTAGAGTGAACGATATTTGAATGCGTTTGCTAAATATTTAACTATTTCAAATTATAAAACATTTCTATCTGTTATGCTACAAAAATAATCATAATGAACTGTACTACATCTGTACTTGTCAGACTTAAACTTAAAATTCGAACTATTAGGGAATATATTGACTCTTCTTTTTATTGATTGTTAAGATTAAGTATTATATTTTCTCACATACTAGTAAGAAAAAGAATGTGTGATAATAATTCAGGTGTAGGAAGGGTACATAAGCATGTTTCAATTACAAAAATATAACACTTCTGTGAAGCAAGAGTTTTTAGCTGGCATCACAACTTTTTTTACATTTGCGTATATTCTTGTCATCAATCCAAAAATATTATCTGATGCAGGTGTACCATTTGACCAAGCGTTTACAGCAACAATTATTGCAACCGTTGTTGGAACAGTAGGTATGGCGATTTTCGCGAATTACCCGATTGTTATTGCTCCAGCTATGGGAATGAATGCATATTTTGCTTATTCTGTTGTACAGAAGGCAGAAGGGATTACATATGTAGTTGCCTTTTCAGCTGTATTTGTAACGGGGATTATTTTTCTTTTATTATCTTTTACTTCGTTTAGGCAAAAGTTAATTTTAGCAATTCCTGATAGTTTAAAGCATGCAATTGCAGGTGGAATTGGACTATTTATTGCTTTTATTGGATTGCGCCTTTCTGGAATTATCGTGGATCATCCGTCTAATTTAGTTACGATTGGTGATTTTCATTCCCCAGCTGTTATTTTAACTTTAATTGGTTTAATATTAGCGGCGGTATTAATGACATTGCGTGTGAGTGGTGCATTATTTATTAGTATGATTGTGACAGGAATTATTGCCTTCTTTACAGGGCAATTGAAGTTTGCTGATAAAATTGTGGCGATGCCTCATTTACCAGAGGGTATCATCGTTTCAAACCCAATCAATGCCTTTTCAGATGTAATTGAATACGGATTATACGGCGTTGTATTTTCATTTTTACTTGTACTTTTATTCGATACAACAGGTGCATTACTTGGTTTAATTAAACAAGCAGGTTTAATTACAGACAATACAGAGAAGCGTTTTGGTAAAGCGTTTATTGCAGATGCAATTGGCGGGACTACAGGTTCTATCTTTGGAACAAGCCCAACAGCAGCGACGATTGAATCGTCAGCAGGTATTGCTGCAGGTGGTAAAACTGGATTAACAGGGATTGTAGTTGTTGGTCTAACAATTATAACGGCATTTTTTAGTCCTGTTATTGCTTCTTTATCAAGTGTAGCCGCTATTACAGCTCCTTCATTAATTATAGTAGGTAGTTTAATGGCACAAAGCATTCGAGATATTAATTGGAATGAATTTGAAGATGCGTTACCAGCATTTTTAATTTTTATAGGTATTCCGTTAACATCTAGTATTGCGAATGGAATTGCAATTGGATTTCTAGTGTATCCAGTCTTGAAAATTGTGAAAGGGAAAGGGATGGAAGTGCATCCGTTACTATACTTATTTACAATTTTATTTGGATGTCATTTATTCTTATAATATAGGAGAGGGGGCTTCTTATGAGGGGCTCCTTTTTTGTGTATAATAAAGTGAAACTTAAATTAGTAATGTAAAATATAAATTACTTATTGGAATATATATTATAATAAGGGTGGAGGAGAAAGAAACAGTAAACAAAAACATAGACAAAAGTAGGCATATATAGTGAAAAGTAATTATGAAACAATATAAACCGAAAGAATTTTCAGAAATGCTTAATGTCTCTGTTAAGACATTGCAAAGGTGGGACAATCAAGGTGTTTTACCTGCTTACCGAAACCCAAAAGGAAGAAGATATTATACAGAAGAACAGTATAAGAAATATATGGGTATTCAAGAAGAACTTGTTCAGGATTTAATATCTATCATTCATGTATTTAGCTGTAGAATATATGGGTTGAGAAAATACAAAAAGAAAATGTCGGAGGATGAAGACTTATGAAAAGAGCATATTTAATAGAAATCAAACCGACAACTGAACAAATTAGTAAAATCCGTCAAACTATTGGGGTGTGTCGATATGTATATAACCTGTATATCTCTAAAAATAAAGAGGTATATGAGTCGGAGGGGAAATTTCTTAGTGGTTATGACTTTTCCAAATGGTTAAACAACATTCATACAAAAGAGTGTGACCAGTGGATTAAAGAAGTGTCGAGCAAAGCGGTAAAACAAGCGATTATGAATGGAGATAAAGCTTTTAAGCGGTTTTTTAAAGGTTTATCTAAGTTTCCACGATATAAAAAAAAGAAGAAGCAAGATGTGAAGTGCTACTTTCCGAAAAACAACAAAACAGATTGGACAGTAGAAAGACATAGAGTAAAAGTCCCTACAATTGGTTGGATAAGGTTAAAAGAGTATGGATATATTTCAAAAAATACAACTGTAAAAAGTGGTACAGTATATCAAAGAGCAGGAAGATACTATGTGTCTATACTCTGTGAAGTGAAAGAGGTAAAACCAAATGCAACTCTCAATACAGTAGGTCTAGGAATTGATTTGGGAATTAAAGACTTCGCTGTACGTAGCGATGGAAAAACTCACAAAAATATAAATAAAACAGTACAAGTAAAAAAGATAGAAAAACGGTTAAAACGTGAACAACGCTCTTTATCACGCAAATTTGAAAATATAAGGAAGAGAGGTGAACAACCTGTTACTAATAAAAGAGCGAATATAAACAAAAATATTCTTAGGGTGCAACAACTACATGCTAGGCTAGCAAATATTCGATTAGCGTATGTAAAGTCTATTGTAAATGATGTGGTGAAAACCAAGCCAACGTTTATTGTAGTAGAAGATTTGAATGTGAAAGGTATGATGAAGAACAAACATCTATCTAAAGCTGTAGCGCAACAATGTTTTTATGCTTTTAAAACATGGTTATTAACGAAATGTAGGGAATATGGAATTGAACTACGGCAAGTGGACAGATTCTATCCATCTTCTAAAATGTGTTCATGTTGCGGTCAAAAAAAGTCGGATTTAAAGCTGTCTGACCGAGTATATACATGTGAATGTGGCAATGTAATAGATAGAGATTTAAATGCGTCAATCAACCTTTTACAAGCAAAAAAATATACAATACTAACGTAAATAGATTGTATATATGTACGGTGGGCTACATCGGAATTTACGCCTGTGAAGTGTCACAGCAAACTGTAGTAGCAAGTGATTAGCGAGGCAGGGCACGTAGAAGCAGGAATACTCTAAGAATATACATTTGTCTATATTTTTAGTAGCAGGAACATGAATGGCTGTAAGTAAAATAAAAGTCGCGCGTGTTCAATTAGATTTAACACAGCAACAATTAGCAGAAAAAGTAGGCGTTACAAGGCAAACGATTAGTTTAATTGAGAAGGGGAAATACAATCCATCTTTAGATTTATGTTTAAAAATTTGTTATGCAGTAGATAAAACGTTGAATGATTTGTTTTGGGAGGAAAAGGAGTGGTAGGATGAAAATCGTGAAAGATGAACGTTTAATGATTGAAGGGTTAAAACATATTAGATTAGCTTTCATCTTACAAAATATCGTCATACTAGCTATCGTCTTTTACCGCTATGTCTTGCAAGGGGCAGGATATGAAAGTGTTTCGGATTTATTAATGGTATTTATGGGCGGGATAATAATTATTAACTTTTTAAATCTGAAAAATTCAGTGGAAGTGTATGAGCATACGGGCGGAGTGTCGCGTCGTTATTTTATGAAGCTATTATTCATTCCGGTAGGTATTATTATTGGGATTTTAGCTATTTGTATCGTTGTAACACCAGATATTTCGATAAAGGAAATTAGTATGACAGGACTTATTATGTTTGCTTGTTTTTTAGTTCCAAGTTTGTTTATATACATATATATGAAAAAAATAAAAAGAGAAGATTGAAATATAAGAAAGGCTTTCCCATATTGAGGAAAGCTTTTCTCATATTCTTTTATATAGTACTTTATGAAGGCCAATCGGTTCAATTTCAAAGATTTCACCATATTCCTGGAAGCCTAAGTGCTTGTAATAGTCAGCTACAGTAATTCGGCCATTACACCATAATATATTTGCTTGGCGTTCTTGCAAGATTTGTTCCGCCTTCTGAATTAAGGAGCTTCCAGCACGGTTGTTTCGAAATGCAGGTAATGTTGCCATTCCTCGTAGACGATAATGAATACCCGTTGGTAAGTCGGGATATATTTCTTTTGAGAAGGAAGCGATACTAATTAGTTCATCGTTTATAAATGCGCCTAAGTGGAAGGTGTCTGTTTCATAATCGGAAGGGTATTTACAATCTGCTAATGTTTGATTGGGGCGTAAAATTTTTTGACGTAATACGTAAGTTTCAGATCCCTCAATATTTTTCACGGTAATCATATTAACATCCTTTCTTATAACGCTTTTTCTGTTAATTGTATAAAGAAATAGGCAGGTGCGGCGAGAAGTCCGAGTATGCTAGCAGTTCCGAGAAGGAGTGAAAGTAGGAGGCAAGAATATTTTATTCCATTCGATTTTTTCCATCCGTAACTACAAATCTCAATACTAACACCGATGAGAATAATGGCAACGAGTATTTCGGCTAATAATAAGAGAGCTAAAGTTATAATAGACATAATGTAATCCATCCCCATAATATGTGATAGTAACATTTTACCATATGAAATGGAAAAAATGCCCCTCAATTATGTGAGGGGCATTTTTTTATTCTAATATGTTTTTTAGTGTATCGATATGTTCTTTTGAGCCTGTTACAAGTAATGTATCACCGTGTTGTAGTCTTGTATCCCCATGTGGGATTAATGCTTTATTTCCACGATAAATTTGAATGACTAGTACATCACCTAAAAACGGAAGGCGACGAAGTGCAACGCCGTTATATTTATTGCTCCGTAGTTCAACTTCACGGACTGTTTCGTTTGCTGTTGTAATTAAGCGAACGAGACTAGGTTTATCAATAAGCGCACGTAATAAAATACGTGTAGAGTTAATTGTTGAGAATACAGCGATATGTTCTTGCGTTGCTTTTTCTTGTAGAAGTGGATCTTCTACACTTGCAATAACATGTTCAACACCTAGCTCTTTTGCATGTTCTGCCAATAATAAGTTTTGTTCATCATCACTTGTTGCAACAACGACGCGATCTGCATCAAATGCTGTTTGTTCAGTTAATGATGCGATTGTGATGTCATCCAATTTCACGATAGGGAAGTCGTGCGATTTCGCTTCTTCATCATTTATTTTGTTTTGACGCATCATATATAGCGTTACGTCATAATCTTCTCGTTTTAAATCTAGTGATAACGGAAGGGTAATTCTGCTCGCGCCAATAATAGCTACTTTTGGTTTTGGTGTTTCTACTTTTGGGAACATTTTTTTAAACAATATAGGTGCAAAAATACAAGTAATAACTGCGCTTAAAATAAGAGAGGCAGATAAACTCGGACTGATGATCTCCAGTTTTTCACCAATTTGTGCAGCCGCAATAACTAAAGAAAGTGTCGATGTTAATAAAATTGCACTTCCAAGTACGATATTACGTGGATACCATTTTCTTAAGACGAGTGATGGTATGAGTTTTGAAATAAAGAGTCCTACAATTAAGATTGGGATCATTAGCATGCTAGAAGGTTCTTTGAAAATAGACCACACCTCTAGATTTACACCAACCATTACGAAGAAAATAGGGATGAAGAAACCGTAGCCGATAGAATCAAGTTTTTCCACCATATCTTCATTTGGTGATAATAACGATACAAGTACACCTGCTAAAAAGGCCCCTAAAATATTTTCTGCTCCAACAGATTCCGATAACCCAACTAAGATTAAAATGAGTGCAAAAACAGCTCGTGTATCAATTTGTACACTACCAGCTTTTAAACTATCTAAGTATGGAATGTTTTTAAAGCGTTTTGCAATAAAGTAAATAACAATACCAGCGCCGAATAGAAGAAGAAGAAGCCACATGCTTTGGCCGCTTTCGGAATTTAATCCGACGAATACAGCGAGTAAAATCATTGTAACTAAATCCGCAATAACAGCGACTAATAAAATGATTTGCCCAATTGCTGTTTTTCCTAAGTTATTCTCTTTTAATGTTGGTACAACAACACCTAAAGAAATAGTTGAAATAATTAAAGTCATGAACATTGCATTATCTACGAATCCTAGCCATACGAATAGTAATGATAGGGCATAAGATAAGATGAAAATAAATAAGAAGATAATGCTTGCTGCCTGAAATGTATTTGGTTCGTTTGTCGTATTTTTTTTCCCTTTTTGTTTAAAGATAGAAAAATCAATTTCTAAACCGCTTAAGAACATGAGGAAGATAAATCCTAATGTTGATAAAACTTGAAGCCATATATCTGGCTCAATAATATTAAACCCACTTTTACCTACAAAGATTCCTGCAATAATTTCTGCAACGACCACAGGAAGTGCTTTTAATTTAAAGCGTTGTAACAAAAGGGGAACGAAAAACGCGATTGCAACGACAACCATAAGTGATAGAACAGAAGTATGATGTTCCATTGCGTTCTCTCCCTTCAAATAAATATAGTACCTATTTAGCCATATAATAGGTAGAAAAGCAACGCATATGGATTCGATTTCATAAAGAAAGACTTTTCTTAACATTTGTCATAATAAGTATATTTTTCATGATTATGCTGTTAATTCCGTAATGTGGATGTAATAGAGGGGATAAAAAAAGACTGCTGAGGAATCTCAGCAGTCTTTTTCATGTACATTACATTGAGAAGAAGATCCATACAGTTAAACCAACTGTTGCAGTTGCAACGAAGAAACTGTATATCATTGTAAGAATTTGAACTCTTCCTTCTCCTTCTTTTAAATGCATGAACATAATTAATTGTAACAATGCTTGCGCAACAGCCATTATGATAATAGTTGTTAAGACTGTTGAAAGTGGCAATGTTGTGTAAAGTGCCACGTATAACGCTAGAAACGTTAATGCAAGCGATAAAATAAATCCGAAAACGTGTGACCAAGGGAATCCGCTATGCGCATGTCCGTTTGCTTGATTGTTGTTTTGAGCCATTTACGCCACCATCCCGTTCAAGTAAACTAGTGTGTAAATAAAGACCCAAACAAGATCAAGGAAATGCCAGTATAAGCTGATAATGAATACTTTACGAGCTGTAACTGGTGTTAAACCTCGTTTTAAAATTTGGATAATAACACAAATTGCCCAAATGATACCGCCTGTTACGTGAGCTCCATGCGTTCCAAGAAGAACGAAGAATCCAGATAAGAAAGCACTTGTTTGAATTGTTGCGCCTTCACCAATGTACATAATGAACTCTTCGATCTCGAAGAATAGGAAACCTGCACCTAAAAGTAATGTAAGGACGAACCATCCAAGCATCGCTTTTTGGTTATGCTTACGCATTTCATGAATTACGATACCGCATGTAAAACTACTTGTTAAAAGTAGTAATGTTTGAATTAAAAGCGTTTTAAGTTCAAACAATTGCGCTGGTGTTGGGCCATCTGCCGTACGACCAGCAAGGACTAGATAAGAGGCGAAAAGTGTTGCGAACAGCATAATTTCAGCCCCAAGAAAAATCCAGAATCCTAGGATATTCAATCTGCTTTGTTCGGATTGATATTCCAAAGGTAAGCTTTTATCTAAAGCCGCCATGTCATTTCACCTCTCATGCTATATGTTCTGTTTTTTTAATTTCATCAACACTGATATAGTAGCCTTCATCATAATCGAATGAACGATAGATTAAGCAAGCTAAAATACCAATACCACCGATTGCTGCAAGCCAGAACCAGCTAAATACTAATGCGAAACCTGCAAGACCGAAGAATCCAGACGCAATAATAGGCACACCAGAGTTACTTGGCATGTGAATTGGTTTAATATCTTCTGCTGCTGGTGTAACTGTTTCTCCGCGTTTTTTCATGTACCAGAAAGCATCAGCTTCTTTAATTTCAGGAAGCTTCGCGAAGTTGTAATGTTGTACAGGAGAGTGAGTTGCCCATTCAAGTGTACGACCATCCCATGGATCTCCAGTTGTGTCACGTTCACCGTGACGTGCACTCCAAATTACGTTGTAGCAAAGAAGTAGGAAGCCGATACCCATCATTACCGCACCAACAGATGCGATTTGGTTTAGCCATCCCCATCCAAGACTTTCAGAGTAAGTGTACATACGACGAGTCATACCGTCTAAACCTAAGAAGTACATTGGGAAGAAACAGATGTTGAATCCGCTCATAAAGATCCAGAATGTCCATTTACCTAGGCGTTCATTTAACATATGACCAGTCATTTTTGGATACCAGAATGTGAATCCAGCAAGCATAGCGAATACTGTACCTGCGATTAATACGTAGTGGAAGTGAGCGATTAGGAAGTAGCTGTTATGGTATTGATAATCAGCTGCTGCCATTCCAAGCATAACCCCTGTAACCCCACCGACTACGAAGTTTGGAATAAATGCCAATGACCAAAGCATTGGAACTGTAAAACGAATACGTCCTTTATACAGTGTAAACAACCAGTTAAAGATCTTAACCCCGGTTGGAATCGAAATCGCCATTGTCGAAATCGAGAAGAATGAGTTAACCGCTGGACCTGCACCCATCGTGAAGAAGTGGTGAAGCCATACGACGAAACTTAGTAAAGAAATTGCAACCATTGAGTATACCATTGCACTGTAACCGAATAGACGTTTACGTGAGAATGTACTAATGATTTCAGAGAAAATACCGAATGCCGGTAAAATAACGATATATACTTCAGGGTGACCCCATACCCAGAACAGGTTGGCCCATAACATTGGCATACCGCCGCTCGCCATCGTAAAGAAGTGAGCATCGAATAGACGGTCAAATGTCATTAATGCAAGAGCAACTGTTAATACTGGGAAAGCGAAAATAATGATAATTGTTGTAATTAAGATTGACCAAGTAAACATTGGCATTCTCATTAAAGTCATACCAGGTGTACGCATTTTTAAGATAGTAACAAGGAAGTTAATACCGGTCATTAGCGTACCGAGACCTGAAATCTGTAATGCAATTGCGTAGTAGTTATTTCCTACGCCCGAAGTAAACTCTGTACCTGCCATTGGGAAGTAAGAAGTCCACCCAGCGTCTGGAGAACCACCGATTACGAAAGCGATGTTGAATAACATTGCTCCGACAAAGAATAACCAGAAACTTAAAGCATTTAAGAACGGATATGCAACGTCACGAGCACCAATTTGTAATGGTACTACAAGGTTCATTAATCCCATAACGAATGGCATTGCCATGAAAAGAATCATTACTGTACCATGTGTTGTAAAGATCCCGTTATAGTGTTCAGCGTTTAAATAAGTTGTTTCTGGGAATGTTAACTGTGCACGGATCATTAAACCATCCATACCACCACGGAATAACATGATAACCGCAGAAATAATATACATAGCTCCGATTTTTTTATGGTCAACAGTTGTTAACCATTCGTCCCAAAGCCATTTCCATTTTTTATACTTTGTTAGTACGAAAATGATTGCTAATGTCACAAGAACGATAGAAGCGTCTGCACCGTAAATAATCGGGTCACCTGTGACAAAGAATTCATCAAGCTTCACTGTGTTCACTCCAATCTGTTGGAATAATAGCTATTATTTTTTGTTTTTGTAGTAGTTGTAATCACAATATTCAAGTGATTTTGGATCTACATAACTTAAGTGGTGACTAGAGAATGTCATACGACCAACTACACCAGGTTTAACAATTTCGTTGTACTTAGCTTCTGTTAGTTTAGGAGCAGTTT
Source organism: Bacillus sp. EB V-12 (assembly GCF_056158125.1). Lineage (NCBI taxonomy): Bacteria > Bacillati > Bacillota > Bacilli > Caryophanales > Bacillaceae > Bacillus > Bacillus sp. EB V-12. The sequence continues at coordinate 63,627 of NZ_JBUXJL010000013.1, forward strand.
CTTGTACTTCTTTAACCCACTTGTCATATTTCTCTTTAGTTTTTGCTTCAACTTCGAACTCCATGTGTGTGAATCCTTCACCAGAGAAGTTCGCACTACGGCCTAGGTAAGAACCTGGCTTATCAGCTTGTAAATAAAGATCCATAATCATGCCATCCATTGTGTACTTCATACCACCAAGTTCTGGTACCCAGAAAGCATTCATTGGGCCGACAGAAGTCAGTTTGAATTGAATTGGTACACCAGCTGGGATGTTTAAATAGTTAACGGTTTCAATTTTTTCCTCTGGGTAACTGAATAACCATTTCCAGTTTGCAGATGTAACATAAATTTCAACTGGTTTAATATGTTTGGACTCTTTCGGAACCTCTTCCGAAGCATAAGTTGCTTTTACTGTTGGAATCGATAATGCGATAACGATAATAACAGGAACAAGCGTCCAAATAATTTCTAGTAATGTGTTACCGTGTTGTTCAGGTGGCTCATAGTCCATATTCTCTGGTTTTTCACGATAACGAATCAAGATGACTGTAAACAGAATGAATACAATTGCGATAATTAATGACATAAGCAAGAATGACCAAACAATTAAATCATACTGTGCTTTTGCAACAGGTCCTTGCGGATTTAATACTGCGAGTTTTTTATCACAGCCACCGAGGAACAGAAGTAATGATAACGGAAGAAGCGAAGCCAACTTCCAAAACGCTTTCTTTAGTTGCACGATTGAAAATCTCCTTTCTCCTTGGATTGAAACTATGCCAATAAAACAATATAAACCTATTAATTTATAGAAGGCAATAGTTTTTGATATATTGTTAAAAAATAGACACAAATGCACACTTTTTAAGGTGAATATCATTTGTAACTTGATTACATTGTAAACTATTTTCCAGAGAAAAACGTGATTGTGAAAATTTTAAGATAAATAAAGTTATACCAGGATATCCAAGAAATAGAAAAAAGCTATCTTATCATAAGAAAGATAGCTGAATATTTTGTATATTTAGTTTATTTCTCGTATGACAGTTCGTGGCTGTTCAAGTGTGACAATTTTTTTATATTTAACTTGATATAAAATGTAACAAATAATCATAAATGGAATGCCACAATAAAGAGCAATTCTTTGATCTGGAATGAAAGCCAAACTAACAAATGTAATGAAATTCAGCGAAAACGCTACGATTGGAACTAGTGGATAGAGCGGTGTACGATATTTTAAATCATTTATGTTGCCACCGTTTTTCACGAAATTTCTACGGAAGAAAAACTGTGAAGCGGCGATTGACATCCAAACGACAACGGCAGCCATTGCTGCAATAGATGTTAAAACTAGAAAGACAGTATCTGCCGCAAATACACTTGTTAGTAAGGACAGGCTAGCGAAAATTAGGCTGAAAATTAATGCATTTAGCGGTACACCTTTTTTAGTTAATTTCGTAAATGCTGGACTTGCCATTCCTTGTTTTGCCATCGCCCACAGCATACGAGAATTTGCGTAGAGACCAGAGTTAGCAACGGATAATACAGCTGTAATAATAACAAAGTTCATAATGTCTGCTGCATATGGGACACCGGCTACATCAAATACAAGTACAAAGGGACTTTCGACTAGATTAGCCTCTTGCCATGGGAGTAAACCTACAACAACTGATATCGCTAAGACGAAGAAGAAGAGAGTTCGCCAAATTGTGTTTTTAATTGCTTTTGGAATTGTTTTTTCAGGATTTTCACTTTCGCCTGAAGCGATTCCGATTAATTCTGTTCCTTGGAAGGAGTAATTTACTGTAATCATCGTAAGAAGAACAGCTAATGCACCATTTGGAAATAGCCCGCCATTTTCAGTGAAATTATGAAGCATTGGAGCTGGCTTTCCATTAAAGTCTAGTAGACCGAACATAACAGCGCCGCCAAGTACGATGAAAATAACAATTGTTGCGACTTTTACACTTGCGAACCAAAACTCTGCTTCTGCATATGCTTTTGCTGATAAAGCGTTTACGAGGAAGAGTGCTGCTGCAAATGTAACGCACCAAATCCAGGAAGAAACGTCTGGAAACCAGCGTTTCATTAAAATACTTACAGTTGTTAACTCTACGCCAACTGTAACAGCCCAATTTAACCAATACATCCAACCGACAACAAATCCAAAACCAGGTGAAATGAATTTGCTTGCATAACTTTGGAATGAACCTGCTTCTGGCATAGCGACGGATAATTCACCAAGACATAACATCGTTAAATACATAACAAATCCACCGACTAAAAATGCAAGAATAGCACCACCAGGTCCGGCATTATGGACAATTTGACCAGATCCCATAAATAACCCGGTTCCGATAACACCGCCGAGTGCAATCATAAATAGGTGTCTACTTTTCATTGTTCGTTTTAAATCTGTTTGTTCAATTTGTTGATTCATATGTCCCTCACCCCGTATTTTCTTGAATGTGTGAACTTCGTTTTATTCTGAGTTTTTAATCATTAGTGGGGGATGCAACACACACTCGGTTTATTTGCTATGAAATGAATGGAGTATGTAAAAAAACGAACTATGACTAAATACTCTAAGAATGTTTGTTAACATGGTGATATCTTCACTATGTTAACAATTTTGATTTTAGCAAAATATTCTGTAAATGTATATTTATTTTTCTTTTTATTAAAAATAATTAGAATTTTTATAATTAATTCTATGAGCGATAATTCACATGATCTTTCTAGCAAACTAGTAAGAAGAAGGGTACAATGATAAGAGGTGTATCTGTAAAATAATAATTAATGGAGTTTTGTTTATAATGAAAAAGTTAAAATATCTTTTTGTTTTTGGGATTATACTTGCTGCTGCATTTTTTATAGGAAAAGATAAAATCATGCAAAAGGCGCAAGTTCTACGCTTAGAGTTTCTATCTGAAATGAAAGAAGCAGCTATGATTGAAGATGTTCCGTTTATTAAACAATTACCAGAATTGCCCAGAGGGTGTGAAGTGACAAGTTTAGCTATGTTGCTGCAATATAAAGGTGTACAAGTAGATAAGATGCAACTTGCTAGCGAAATTCATCGTGTTCCATTTGAACAAAATGGTTTGCGTGGAAATCCTTACGAGGGATTTGTGGGAAATATTTATACAAAGGCAGAGCCTGGATATGGTGTATACAATAAACCAATCTTTGATTTAGCAGAAAAATATGTTCCTGAAAAAGTAATTAATTTAACAGGTAGAGACATGCAAGATATATATAAAGTAATTAGTTCTGGCTCTCCGGTATGGGTCATTATTAATACGACGTTTAAGCCGCTAGCTGAAAGTAGTTTTGAAACATGGAATACGAGTTCAGGCGAAGTGAAAATTACATATTATGAGCATAGTGCAGTAGTAATTGGATATGATCAAAACTTTGTATATGTAAATGATCCTCTTAAAAATAATCCACGTTTGGCTGTTCCGCGAGCAGAATTTGAGAAAGCTTGGGAGCAAATGGGAAAACAAGCAATTACTATTTTATAATAATGAAAAAGTCATCTTTGGGATGGCTTTTTCTTTTTGGTTTATTAACACTGAAAATTCAGAAGATTCTTTTAAAAGTTAACGATTCACGTTATAATAACATTTAACTTGGTGAAGAAGGGGAGAAGAGAAATGGATGTTGCAAAGGAACTTGTTTTGTCAAAAAATCAGTTAGTTGAGTGGAGAAGGCATTTTCATAAGTATCCAGAGTTATCTTTTCAAGAAGAGAAAACATCGCAGTTTGTGTTCGATATACTTCGGAAATTCCCATATTTAGAAGTGTCACGGCCGACTAAATATAGTGTGATGGCAAAGTTAGCAGGTAAACATCCGGGCAAAACAGTTGCGATTCGAGCCGATATGGATGCTCTTCCTATTCATGAAGAAAATGAGTTTGATTTTATTTCTACATATAAAGGTGTAATGCATGCATGTGGTCATGATGGACATATAGCGATATTACTTGGGGTTGTACATAAGTTGGTAGAAGAAAGAGAGAAGATTAAAGGGGAGATTCGTTTTCTATTCCAACATGCTGAAGAGAATTTTCCTGGTGGTGCAGAGGAGATGGTTGCTGCAGGTGTAATGGAAGGTGTGGATTATATTATTGGTGCTCACCTTTGGGCGTCGTTAGAGGTTGGGAAAATAGGTGTTATTTATGGTCCTGCAATGGCTGCACCGGATGTTTTTAAAATTAAGATAGAGGGAAAAGGTGGACATGCTGGAATCCCTCATGAAACGGTGGATAGTATTGCAATCGGAACACAAGTCGTTTCGCAACTTCAGCAAATTGTATCTCGCCTCACGAATCCATTAGATTCTCTCGTAATATCTGTTACGCAATTTCATGCTGGGACAACTCATAATGTAATACCAGAGCAAGCTGAGATTGAAGGGACAGTAAGAAGTTTAAGACATGAATTACGAAGTGAAACAGAGAAGAAGATTGAGCGGATTGTGAAGCATATTACGGAATCTTACGGAGCGAAATATACATTTTCATATGAATATGGATATCGACCAGTTGTAAATGATTATGAAGCTACAGAGCTTATTGAACAAACGGCATTACAACTTTATGGAAGGGATAGAGTTGTTCGTTTACAGCCGACGATGGCTGGAGAAGATTTTTCAGCGTTTTTACAAAAGGCACCGGGGACATTCTTTTTTATCGGAGCGGGAAATAAAGAGAAAGGTATTATATATCCTCACCATCACCCTCGTTTTACGATTGACGAAGATGCATTACCGATTGGAGTGGAAGTCTTTGTATCAGCCATTATGAAATTTATAAGTAAAGGAGAATGAGATGAAGAAAATACACATTCTAGCGCCTATCCCAGTTCTTTGTTTAGTAGTTGGGCCAATATTTGCGAATTCAGTTACTCCTTACGTATTAGGGATGCCATTTTTATTATTTTGGGTATTATTATCAGTGTTTATTACATCTTTTTGTATGGGGCTTGTGTACGTGTTTGATCCTGCTAATAAGGAGGATGTAAAATGACTGCATTACTTATCATTATTTTATTTTTGTTTCTCGCACTATTTTTAGGGATTCGGGCACAACATGGAAAAGATATGAATTTAGAGCAATGGTCAGTTGGGGGAAGAGGGTTTGGCACTATTTTTGTTTTTCTCCTTATGGCAGGTGAAATTTATACGACGTTTACATTTTTGGGAGGAAGTGGCTGGGCGTATAGTAAAGGAGCACCTACCTTTTATATTTTAGGCTATGGCGCTTTAGCTTATCTTTTATCGTATTTTTTATTGCCACCGATTTGGAAGTATGCGAAAGAGCATAACCTTGTTTCACAGTCGGATTTTTTTGCGAAGAAATATAGAAGTAAAGCGCTTGGGATTATTGTTTCAATTGTTGGTGTTGTTTCCATCATCCCATATCTTGTTTTACAGTTAAAAGGACTGGGAATTATCGTTTCAGAAGCTTCTTACGGAAGGGTGTCACCTGTTGTTGCGGTTTGGATTGGTGCTATTGTTATAACTATATATGTAATGGTTTCAGGTATACATGGTTCGGCTTGGACGGCCGCTTTGAAGGATATTATGATACTGTTTATCGTTATGTTTTTAGGTATATATTTACCGTATCATTATTATGGAGGATTTCAGCCGATGTTTGAGGCTGTAGAGGCAGCGAAACCGGGATTTTTATCTTTACCTGAAGAAGGAATGAGTATTTCTTGGTTTGTTTCTACTATTATATTAACGGCCCTCGGTTTCTATATGTGGCCTCATACATTTGCTTCTGCTTTTTCTGCAAAAAATGAAAAAGTATTTCGTAAAAATGCAGCAATTATGCCATTGTATTCTTTAGTTTTACTTTTCGTATTTTTTGCAGGATTTGCTGCTATATTACAGGTTCCGGGATTAAAAGGAGCGGATGTAGACCTTTCATTGTTCAGACTTGCTCTTCAAACGTTTGACCCTTGGTTTATTGGAATTATTGGTAGTGCGGGAGTATTAACGGCATTGGTTCCGGGTTCGATGCTTGTTATGGCGGCTTCTACACTGTTAGCGAAAAATATTTATCGAACGATAGTTCCATCTGCTTCAGATAGACAAGTTGCTAAGATGGCAAAATTATTTGTGCCTGTAGTAACGCTCGTGGCAGTTTTATTTACATTTAAAGGAGGAGAAACGATAGGAGCGCTTCTATTAATGGGATACAGTATCGTTACACAACTTTTCCCTGCACTTGTATGTAGTTTGTTTCCACGTCAAATTATTACGAAGCAAGGAGCTATTGCAGGAATGGGAGTTGGGCTATTAGTGGTCGCATATATTACCTTATCTGGTTCAACTATAGCCACGATGTTTCCGAGTTTCCCGCAGTATATAAAAGATTTGAATGTAGGTATAGTCGCATTGTTAATTAATATAATTGTGATGTTTGTAGTCAGTGGATTTACAAAAGGTGTATTTATAAAGAAAAACACTATAATAGTGGAAAAGTAATTCGTTTATCCCGCATTAACAAGCAGTAAGACCCCCACCTCAAAATTCAGCGGAAGCAAAGAAGTTAGGTGGGGGCCCTGCTGCCTGTAAAAGCCCGATTGGTGAGGGTTGATTAAAGTTTTACTTTATTAGAGCTATCTTTGAAAAGAGATAGCTCTTTTTTGTATATATTTTCTTCAATTAGCGGAATCTAACTAAAAACTTGTTGAAAAGGAAGTTAGGTGGGGAAATTGTTAGAGCTTGAAGGTAACTTATTTGAAGTTATGAAAGAAATTAGGGATGAGTTAGGTTCGCCTAATGATTTAACAATTAGAGAAGTTGCTCTTGCTGGGAGTTTTACACGTTGTGCGGTTGTGTTTTTATGTGGGTTAACAGACAAGGATAATGTTTATAAATATGTAGTTCGTACTCTTCAATATGAAGAAGTGCAAAATGAAGCGGCTGTCGTTCAGACGTTATTGGATCGTTTTATTTCTATTGCGGAAGTGGGTAAGAAGACAACATTTCCGGATATTATAAATGCGATTTTAGCGGGAGATACAGTTATATTAATTGATAATATTCAAACTGCTATCATTATTAATAGTAGGGCTTGGGAGAAGCGAAGTTTAGAACCACCAGTGACAGAAGATTTAATACGCGGACCGAGAGTTGGATTAAATGAAGATATTAATGTGAATAAAATGTTAATCCGACGCAGCTTACGCGATCCAAAGTTGAGGTTCCAATCTTATATTATGGGGAAGCGATCGCAGAAAGAAGTAACCCTAGTATATATAGAAGATATTATTAATCCTCACATTGTAAAAGAGTTAGATCGCCGTCTTCAATCAATAGTGACAGATGTCGTTTTGGAAACAGGTACGATTGAACAATTAATTCAGGATAATAATTTATCCCCATTTCCACAGTTTTTGAATACAGAGAGGCCTGATAATATTATAGCCTCATTAGCGAAAGGGAAGGCGGCCATTTTAGTAGACGGATCCCCGTTTGCTCTTATTGCACCACTTGTCTTTGTTGATATTTTTCAATCTGTAGAAGATCATTACGAGCGCTGGGTGATTGGAACGTTATTAAGATTTTTACGTATGGGTTCAGGCATAATTGCGGTTTTGTTACCAGCTATGTATGTAGCACTTGTATCTTATCATCAAGGACTTATTCCTTCTAAATTGGCTTATTCAATTGCAGGTGCGAGGGAAGGTGTTCCGTTTCCTGCATATATTGAAACATTAATGATGGCCTTGACTATGGAATTAATACGAGAAGCTGGAATCCGATTGCCGAAACCGATGGGGCAAACGATAGGGATTGTAGGAGGTCTTGTAATTGGAGAAGCTGCGGTAAATGCAGGGATTGTAAATCCGTTTTTAGTTATTATTATTGCAGTTACTGCGATTGCTACGTTTTCGCTTCCTGTATATAGTATTACGATTACGTTCCGAATTTTACTTTTCGTCTTTGTATTAGCTGCAACGGCTTTTGGACTGTATGGGATTATTCTAGCTCTGATCGCACTTGCTATTCATATTACAAATTTAACAAGTGTTGGTATACCGTATACAACTCCCATTGCTCCTGCATTTTATAAAGATTGGAAAGAAGAATTTATTCGCATGCCAAAATCGATGTTGAAAGATAGACCAGAGTACTTACAAACAAAAGACTCTACAATACGTCCAAAGGAGCGAAAATAAGTGAAACCATTTGAGTATGGCGATGAAGAGATTGGATCTCGGGAAATTGGGTTTGCGGTGTCATCGACCATTATTGGTATAGGGGCATTGTCTATGCCAAGAGATATCGCTAACCAAACTTTATTTTCGGACGGTTGGATTATCTTGCTTTTGGGTGGACTGATTTGCGCAGTTTTAGGCTGGTTTGTGACGAGAGTGGCTATCTTATTTCCAAAACAAAATTTTGTTCAATATACGAGTGCGCATTTGACAAAGCCTGTTGCATACACAATTAGTAGTATTTTAGTATTAACGTTTGCTGCTTTGACAGCGTATGAATCGCGAATGATTTCAGTTATTTCTCAAACGTATTTATTTAGTGATACACCAATACAACTACTGTCTTTTTTCTTCTTATTAGTTGTTATTTATGGAATAGCAGGATCAAGAGCAGCCTTATTAAGGTTAAATGTTTTATTCTTGCCTATTGTTTTAATTGCGATAGTACTTCTTTCTTTATTGAATATAAATTTAATGGAAATAAATAATTTACTACCAGCTTTTCAAACGAAAGTAAGTCAATATGCTGTTGGAGTTAAAAATTCTATTTTTACGTTTATTGGATTTGAAGTAGCTTTATTTTATGCGGTGTTGCTGAATGATAAGACAGCGAAAAAAGCGCCAATGGCAGTCGCGAAAGCGGTGATGGTAAACGTGCTGTCATACATTTTAATTTATGTAACTTGTATTAGTGTTTTTACGTATATGACAACACGTGGATTGACATATCCAACAATTGAATTAGGGAAAGAAATTGAAATTGGTGGAGGATTTTTAGAAAGGTTTGATGCGATTTTTTTTACGACTTGGATTATTACTATTTATAACACTACAGCAATGTATTATGACGTCGCATCTTTATTGTTTTGTGCTATGTTTCCGAAAGTGAAGAAACAAATTTTTATTTTCATAAGTGCCCCTATTATTTTTATGGTGAATATGATACCTAGTAGTTTAAATACTTTATCAAGTTATGGGACTTATTTAGCTTGGATAGATATGGGGTTTGTTGTGTTAGCTCCTTTGCTCGTTTTAATTGTATATAAAATAAAAAGAAGGAATGGTGGAAATGAAACACCTTCTTAAAATTATAATGGTTATGGCTTTAACTGGATTTATGAGTGGGTGTTCTGAGTTAGAAGAGATAGAAGAAAGAGGATTTGTAGTAGGAGCGGCTTACGATATTGTGAAGGAGAAGAAAGCGAATCCAATTATGAAAGGGACCTATCAGATGGTACTCCCCAGTAAATTGTCTCAACAGGGTGGACAAGGGGGTGGGGATAGCGAAAATTATATTAATGTTAGTGCAAAAGCAGATAGTGTATTTGAACAAATAAGAATAATCGCCAAAAAAATTAGTCGTACATTATTTTTCCCTCATATACAGGTGATTATTTTCTCTGAAGAATTACTTTCACATCCATACATTTTACAAAATACGTTAGATGTATATATTCGCGATCATGAGATGAGAAGAAATATTCGTTTGTTCGTTTCTAATAAAAATGCCGAAGCTATTTTAAAACAAAGTGCCAAGCCTGAAAATTTACCGGCGCAGTATATTGATATGTTAGCTGAACACCCTCCGAAAAATGCCCAAATGATTGAGGCTGCAAGAATTGGTGAGGTGCAGGAAAAGATGATCTCTAACCGAAGTTTTGTATTACCTATTCTGGAACTAACAAAACAAGGAGTACAAATGAACGGTGCAGCATTGTTTCGTGGAAAGGATAATAAATGTGTAGGCAATTTGAGTGGGGAAGAAACAGTAGGGATGAATTATATAATAGGTAAAAAAATTGGAGGTTTTTTTACCATCCGTAAAAAGAATCAACTTATTACATATGAAATTCATAAGTTACGTCGAAAAATTAAAGTATCCACAACGAATGCTACAAAACCAAAGTTTGATATTCATTTATCTCTGGAAGGCACATTGGCTGAGTTGCATTTTAGTGATCATAAAAAGGTTTTGAATGAAAAGCGTTTAGAGAAGGATATATCGGAAGAAATGGAGAAGCGTATTCAAAAATCAATTAAACTTGTTCAAAAAAAATATAAGGTAGATGTACTAGAGTTAGGGGAAGTGTATAAGCGACATAATTATAAAGAGTGGAAAAAGGTAAGTAAGAATTGGGATCAAGGCGAAAATTACTTTAGTAATGCTGAAATTACTGTTCATGTTCATCCAACAATTGAACATTCAGGTTCAGCTTTACCGAAAAGAGTGAAATAAGGTGATGAAAGTTGTTTACTGGATTAGGAATTAGTTGCACGATATTAATGGCAGTTCTTCCAGGAACTATATATTTTATTCATAAAAAACTCACAACGTATGGAGCACAGCCGTGGAATACTGATGTGCAAAAAAAGAAACCTGAATAATTTCAGGTTTCTTTCGTGCAAAGCATATGTGAAGGGGGATACCTTCTATGTATGCTTTGCTTTATACAAGCCCTAACCAATGTACCAATTGTGTAGAGAGGAATGTAACAACAATGGCGATAACGGTAGGGATTGCAAACGATAAGAATGTCCATTTTGCACTTTTTGTTTCTTTGTATATATTAACAAGTGTTGTTCCGCACGGGAAATGAAGAAGTGAGAACAACATTGTGTTTAACGCTGTTAACCAAGTCCAACCATTTTCTAGGAATAGATTTTTAATTTGATTAAAATCATCTATTTCAGTTAAAGCCCCAGTTGATAAGTAAGACATTAATAAAATTGGGATTACAATTTCATTAGCGGGTAGTCCAAGAATGAATGCAGCTAGAATAAAGCCGTCAAGTCCTAACATTTTAGCAAATGGATCTAGAAAGTTTACAAAATACATAAGTAAGCTTGTGTCACCAATAAAAATGTTAGCAAGTAACCAAGTTAATGCAGCCGCAGGGGCAGCAACAACTATAGCTCGTTTTAAAACATAGATTGACTTATCGAGTGTTGCGCGAACAATTGTATTCCAAACTTTTGGCTTGCGGTACGGAGGTAACTCAAGTGTGTAGTGAGTTGGAACCCCTTTTAAGGCTGTTTTTGATAGTACCCAAGAAACAGTTAATGTCATAATAACACCAATTACAACCATTCCGACTACAACGCCAGCAGTAACCAATGTTTGCATACTGCCTGTATAACCAGCAGCCATAAATAGTGAAGCCATTAAAATTAACATAGGCCAGCGACCGTTACAAGGAACGAAGTTGTTCGTTAAAATTGCTAGCATGCGTTCACGTGGTGATTCAATGATACGTGTTGACATAATGGCTGCTGCATTACAACCAAATCCCATTGCCATTGTTAAAGATTGTTTCCCGTGTGCGCCGGATCGTTTGAATAAGCGGTCCATATTAAACGCGACACGTGGTAAGTATCCGTAGTTTTCTAATAGCGCGAACATAGGGAAAAAGATTGCCATAGGTGGTAACATAACGCTAATAACAGCACCGATACCACGGAACAAACCAAGTATTAAAATGCCATGTAACCATTCAGGTGCATGCGCTGCTTGGAACCAAGATGTTAAATATCCTTCGGCCCATCCGAAGAATTCGGCAATCATATCAGATGGTACGTTAGCGCCTGCAATTGTAAGATAAAAAATAATAGATAAAATACCGAGCATAATTGGGAATCCCCAGATTGGAGATGTGAAAATTTTATCTAGTTTTTCGGAACGATATAATTTATCAGTATTTGTATATTGGACAGATTCTTTACATATGCTTGCAGATGTTCGGTAAATATCTCCGACTATATCATCTCGTATATCTTCTTTTGAAAGTGTTTGTGCATGTTGAATAATATAGTCTAATGGAAGAGCTTTACTGGCTGAGTGAGATTCCATTAATTACGACCTCCCTTACAAGTGGTTCATTATGGTGTTTTTGAAGTGTAGTTAAGAAATTTTTATCTCCATCTAATATACGTAACGCAATCCAACGTGCTGGATACGTATCACCGAACACTTTATAAATTTGTGGTTCTAATTCCTGAATCATATTTTCGATTTTTTCGCTGTAAGTAATTTTAATTGGTGTTGGAATTAGTTTTTTATTTGCTACTCTTGCAATAACATTTAGCAAATGACCAATACCTACTCGGTTACGTGCTGAAATTTTAACGACAGGTACACCAAGTGATTTTGCTAATTTCTTTTCATCGATAACAATCCCTTTTTTCTCGGCTTCATCAATTAAGTTAATGCAAATGACTACATTATTTGTCATCTCCATCACCTGGAGTGCTAAATTTAAATTTCTTTCCATAGCAGTTGCGTCTATAACAACTACAGTTACTTCTGGTTTTTCAAATATAATATAATCCCTCGCTACTTCTTCGTCTGCGGAATTTGAGTATAGTGAGTAAGTTCCCGGTAAATCTATTAATGTATAATTACTTCCGTTATGTTCATATTCTCCTTCAGCTTTTAAAACAGTTTTTCCCGTCCAGTTTCCAGTATGTTGTTTTAAGCCTGTTAAAGTATTAAATAATGTACTTTTCCCTGTATTCGGGTTACCAGCTAAAGCGATACGATGTTTGCTCATCTGAAATCATCTCCTATTAATACCCCGAAAATAAGGGAGCTTTCTTCTTTACGCAGTGCAATAGTTGTGTTGCTCACTTGATAAGCGACCGGATCTCCAAGTGGACTGCGTTGCAATACTTTAATCGTCGCCCCCGGGATAAATCCCAAATCTAATAAGCGTCGTTTCATAGTTCCTTCTAATTGTATCTTCTCAATTTGTACAAACTCTCCTATTTTAAATTCGGAAAGTGGTTTTATATTAGCCGATACCATAAAAGTTACCTCATCTCTATATTTTTAGTTTGAGTTTAAAAAGTTTCCTAAGGTAAACTTTTTGTTAGTAATATAGTAGACTACATTGGATTATGTTGTCAATTAGTACTTTAAAAATATTCATTTATTTTTAGAATTGTTCCAATTTATTTAGTTGTACTAAAAAATATTACTGAAATTATTTTTAATGTGCATAAATTAGGTGTGTAAAAATTACAAAATACAGCGGAATTGTAAATGTAACTTTAACGAAAAGGGAAAAAGAGAGAAAAACATTTACATTGAATTTACATTGTTAAGAATATATTTACATTGCAGCGTAGTTAGTGTGGTTTTTGTTGGGTTATTTAACTATAAATGTTGGGATTTCTAGCTTTTAAGGATTATTATCGTCATTTACTTAAAATTAAAAATTGCTTAACACTCACATAATATTGTTGTCCTACAATGAATTTGTGTTCGAAAGAAAATGAATTCGAAAAGTGATAATCCAAATGGGGGTACAAGACATGGTTATGAAAAAAGGTATTAAATTTTCTTTAGCAGCTTTAGTGGTAGCAGGAGCATTAGTTGGTTGTGGGAAAGCAGAAGATACAACTAGTAAAGAAACTGCTAAAGGAAGCGATAATACAAAACAAGAATTATCAGGTACGATTGCAGCGGCTGGTTCTACAGCTCTTCTACCTCTTGCGGAGGAAGCTGGAAAGAAATTCATGGAGAAAAATTCAAAAGTTTCTATTCAAGTTCAAGGTGGCGGTAGTGGAACTGGGATTAACCAAGTAGCATCTGGTGCAGTACAAATTGGTAATTCAGATGTTCCGTCCGGAGATAAAATAAAAGATGCTGAAAAGGCGAAAGAATTAGTAGATAACAAGGTAGCGGGTATTGCATTCGCTCTTGTCGTAAATAAAGATGTAAAAGTTGATAACTTAACAATGCAACAAGTACAAGATATCTTCACTGGAAAAGTAACAAACTGGAAAGAAGTAGGCGGAAAAGATGAAAAAATCAATGTAATTAACCGTCCGGCTTCATCTGGTACACGTGCTACATTTGAAAAAACGATTATGAAAGACGCGAAAATTAATGATGGAACTGGTACAACACAAGATTCTAACGGTGCAGTAGAGCAAGCGATTAACTCTACTCCTGGTTCGGTGAGTTATTTAGCAATGTCTTACATGGTCGGCGAGAAAAAAGGCGCACTACAAACAGTGAAAATTGATGGTGCTGAACCGAAAGTTGAAAACATTGCGTCTGGTAAATATCCATTCTGGTCTTACGAATATATGGTAACAAAAGGTGAAGCGAAGGAAGCAACAAAAGCTTACATCGATTATGTAAAAGGTAAAGATTTTGAAAAGCAAGTAGAAGATATGGGCTACATTCCAATGTCTAAATTAAATAAGTAATAAAATTTTATGGGGCTGGCTGCAAGGCCAGTCCTGTTCATTTCAATCTGTGAAGTGGGGTCTGTCCTGTGATGAAGGGGAAAAAACAAATTAATTACGTAAAAAGTGAATATATAGGAAGATCACTTGTTACGTTTTGTGGTATTTTTATTGTTTTAATTACATTAGCTATTATTGCGTTTATTTGTGGGAAAGGTATTCAATCTTTTACACAAAGTGGTATCTCATTTACTGAGATGTTAACATCGACAAAATGGAATCCAAATGCTGATCAAGGATCCTTCGGGGCTTTAATTTTCATTGTAGGTTCAACGGTGGTTTCGTTAGGTGCGGTTATTATTAGTGCACCAATTGCTATAGCTCTTGCTATATTCATGAATTTAATTTCGCCAAAGTTTGGAAATAAAGTATTGAAGCCTGTTCTAGAATTGTTAGTTGGTATTCCTTCGGTTGTATACGGATTATTAGGTGTTACGATTTTAGTACCACTATTACGTGATTCGTTTGGGGGAGTAGGCTTTAGTTTAATTGCAGGTATTGTTGTATTAAGTATTATGATTTTACCTACTATTGCTAGTATCGCTTCTGATGCAATACGTTCTGTTCCATTTGATTATTTAGAAGCTTCTTATGGTCTAGGATCAACGAAATGGCAAGCGATTAGCCGAGTAATTGTTCCTGCTGCGAAGAAAGGGATTTTAACAGGTGTTGTTTTAGGTTTAGCGCGTGCTTTTGGTGAAGCGCTAGCGGTTCAAATGGTAATCGGGAATACGATTAAATTACCAGAAGGAATATATAGTCCGACAGCGACGTTAACTGGTATTTTAACAATGGACATGACGAATACATTGAACGGAACTGCTTGGAACAATGCGCTATGGACTTTAGCGATGATTTTACTTGTTATTTCATTCCTGTTTATTTTAGTAATTCGAGCGATTGGGCAAAGAGGTGAGCGATAATAATGAATGCAAGAACGGTAAATAAAGTTTGGACAGGTATCTTTTATGCGGTTGCGGCTTTAGTTGTAGCTTTGCTAGTGTTCTTAGTATTTGAGATTTTACAAAAGGGATGGGGATTTTGGGATCCTAATTTCTTGTTTGGAGAACCAAGCAATACAAGAGCTGGTGGTGGGATTGGTCCGCAGTTATTCAATTCATTCTACATGCTTGTTATAACGCTTATTATATCTATTCCTCTTGGATTAGGTGCTGGAATATATTTAGCAGAGTACGCGAAACAAGGACGTTTTTTAAATTTTGTTCGTCTATGTATAGAGACGATGGCGTCTTTACCTTCTATTGTTGTTGGTTTATTTGGTTTGTTAGTGTTCGTTACAATGACAGGTTGGGGATACACAGTAATGGGTGGTGCTCTTGCTTTAACTATTTTAAATTTACCAGGTTTAACGCGTGTTTGTGAAAATGCGATTTCAGAAGTTCCTCAGAATGTAAAAGAGGCAAGTCTTGGATTAGGTGCAACGAAGTGGCAAACAATCGCTCGTATTATTATCCCATCGTCATTACCACAAATTATTACAGGGATTATTTTAGCGGCGGGTCGTATATTTGGGGAAGCGGCAGCATTAATTTACACAGCGGGTTTAACATCCCCGATTTTAAATTCAGCAGCGGATTTCTCAAGTCCTGCGCATCCTTTAAATCCGTTTAGACCAGCTGAAACATTAGCGGTTCACATTTGGAAATTAAATTCTGAAGGAGTTATTCCAGATGCGAAGTTGATTGCGACAAAATCTGCAGCTGTATTAATTATTATGGTATTACTATTCAATGTTATTTCACGCTTGATAGCATCTATATTACACAAGCGCTTTACAGGAACGAAAAGAAAAAGTAAAACAACGAAAAAGGTAAAAGCGGCATAAATTATAAAGAAGAACTCTCTATTTATAGGTAGGGGGTTCTTTTGTATTTTAATATAGAAGGAATGGATGTAATGATTGTTGAATTTGTGATTAATTATAAAGAAGAACAGATGTAATTTAGATTGTGGGTTCTAGTAAACCTATAGAGCAATATGTGGAAAAAATGATGGATTATATGACTAAATAGAGAGAAGGCGTTATCTTCATTTGTGAAGATAACGCCTTTTGTTTTTAAATATCAGGTGTTTCTGTAGAAGTGCTTATTTTCCTACGGGAGCGTCTTTTTCTCCCGATTTTATCTAATAGTTCATACATAACTGGAACGACTACTAATGTAAGAGCAGTTGAGACTGCCAAACCGCCGATGACAACGACGGCTAAACTTTTTGATACCATACTTCCTGCTTGGGATTGGCCAAATAGGAGTGGGAGCATAGCAACGATTGTTGTAATAGCTGTCATAATAATTGGGCGTAGTCTAGTAGAACCTGCTTCAAGTAAGGCTTCTCTAGTTTCCATTCCATGTTCCCGATTTTGTTGGACTCTTTCTATTAATACAATAGCGTTTGTAACAACAATCCCGATTAACATTAATGCGCCGATCAAGGAATTTACATCAACAGGTGTTCGTGAAATGATTAATCCTAAAATACCACCGACAGCAGCTAATGGTAAGGAGAATAGGATTGCAAAAGGAGCACGTGCTTGCCCGAAGGTGATAACCATAATTAAATATACAATCCCGATTGCAATCCCCATAATTTTGAATAAATCTGTAAAATTCTCTTGCATAGATTCAGTAGCTCCTGCGATATTTACTTTTGCACCACCAGGTAAATCTAAGTCAGTCATCGCTTTATTTACTGCTGTGTTTACTTTACTCAAATCTTCATTTGAAGCTTCGGCGGTAATTTGAATTGTTTCTTTTCCGTCTTTATGGAAAATTTCTGTTTGCGTTTGTTTTTCTGAAATAGTTGCGATGTCTTTTAAAGGAATTGGTCCATTAGTAGGTGATAGTATGTTTGTATTTAAAATATCTTCTTGTTTGGTAATGTTTTCCTTTTTGTGTTCTATCATAATAGTAGTTTTTTCATTATTAATTGTAATTTCGCTAATAGGTGACTTCTTCATAAGGAATGCTACTTGTTGCGCAGCTATTTCTGGTGTTAAACCTAGTTGTTCAGCCTTTGTTTGATCAATATGAATTTGCCATTCTTTCTTAGAGTCTTCTAAATTCGTTTTTACTTTAGAAAGATCATCCATGCTTTTTAGTTTTGTTTCGACGATAGTAGCCGCCTCTTTTAAATCCGCTTCGTTAGTAGCTGTTACGTTAAATTGTAAGTTGTTGCCGCCGCCAGAGCTTGAATAACTTGTTTTTATATAATCAAGTTCAGCAGGCTCAAAAGTTTTATTTTCCTTTTTTAACTCTTTAATATATTGATCAATATCAGAACCTTTTTTTAAGACTACAAATATACTAGCAAGGTTATTTTTAGTTGTTTGCCCCCATTGTGCATCTTCTGCGCTAGATCCCATTCGTAAAATAACGTCTGTTACATCTGAATTAGAAAGTAATTTCTTTTCGAAATCAAATGCTTTTTGTTTTTGAGCTTCAGCATTATAATCGGCTGGAAATGTCATGTTAATAGATAACATTGTGTCGTCTTCAGATTTTATGTTTGCTTTCGGTAGTAATATATAAGCTGCAATTGATCCTACAAATAATAAAAATGCAGTAAGTAGAATAATGAATTTATGAGAAAGAGCCCACTTTAATGTAGCGACATATCGTGATGAAGAACTTGGCTTTCGATGCTTTGTTTTTTTGAGTAGTAAAAAAGCCATAAGTGGAACAACTGTTAGTGCAACGATTAAGGATGATAATATAGAATATACAACTGCTAATACCATAGGTAACATTAATTTTCCGATTGCTCCTGATACGAGGCCGATAGGTAAAAAAACAGCGACCGTTGTTAAAGTAGAAGAAGTAATTGCGACTGCGACTTCTTTCGTTGCATCGAGAATGATATCTTTAGAGAAAGAATCTTTTTGTAAACGGCGGAAAATATTCTCGATGACAACGATACTATCATCGACGAGACGTCCAACCGCAACAGCTAAACCACCGAGGGTTAAAATGTTAAGCGTAATGTTAGATTGATGTAGTAAAAAGAGTGTTAATAAAATGGATAATGGAATACTGACAACAGCGATGAGTGTTGTTCGGAAGTTACGTAAAAAGATTAAGATAATTAGAGTTGCAGCGATTGCTCCAAGTATTACTTCTTTTCCCATGCTAGTAACAGCATTTTCAACTTGTTCATGGGTTGAAGCCAAAAGTTTAATGGAAAATTGATCTTTATATTCCTTATCTATCTCTTTAACTTTTTTATCAATCTCTTTTCCAATGGCAACTGCATTTTTACTCGGTTCTTTCATGATGATTAATCCTGTGCCTTCTTCTCCGTTTATATGTGAGATTGTATCGTAGTGTTGTTTGATTTCAATTTGAGCAATGTCTTGCAATTTCACTTGGGGTGCCACAGTGATGTTTTTAATGTCATTTACATTTTTTATGTCCCCAATGACGCGGAGGTTGTATTCTTCCTGATTAACAGTAATTGCCCCAGCTGGAGTAGAAGTTTCTTTTCCTTGTAAAACAGTTAGTACCTGCTGTGATGTTACGTTTTTGTTTTTTAATTGGTTCGGATCAAGTACGATAGATAATTCAGAGGTGGATTTTCCGAAAAACATAACGTTGGCAACACCATCAATGTTTTCGAGTTGTGGTACGATTTCTTTTTCAATTTGTTTTTCATCTGCTTTTGAAAAACCGTTTTGTTTCTGGATAGTAATTTGAGCGAGTGGAATCATAGAAGTGTTTAATTGACTAACTACGGGCTTGGTTACATCTTTAGGTAATTTAATTGTATTGACGGCTTTTTCGACTTCGCGTGTTGCATCTTTCATGTTTGCTTTTGATGTATACGCAATGTCGATACGTGATAATCCCTCGTATGTAGAAGAAGTAATGGTGTCGACGTGTTCTAAATTGCGAAATTGTTTTTCGAGAGGATCAGTTACATCCTTTGTCATCGTTTCAGCGTCGAGTCCTTGAGATAAGGTTGTGACGGTAATTGCTGGATTGTCGATACTCGGTAAAAATTCCATAGGTAATTTAGAGCCGGAATAAACACCGAGTATGGAAATGAGAAAAATCATGATGATAATGGCAGCTCGGTTTTTTAATGAAAACTTTGTTAACCTATCCATAAAATAATTCCTCCATTGGTTTATTTATAGTTGAGTGCGTCCTTTCTTACTATATAACAAAAAATGGATATTTTTCATTAATTAAATGTAAAAAAATTCTAACAATATCCTTAAGTTTGTATTAGGATTGGAATGTTGTTAATTTGTAGGGGGTAAATTTTCGAATGAGAAGGAAGGGGATAATGCGCGCGAGTGGCTGTTTAATGTAGACGGGATTTTTTCTTAAGGCTAATTTGTATAGTTATTTTATAGAAGGATAATGATTATAAGCTTTAATATAGAAGAGAATGAAAATTTGGGAAGGTATTGTGAAATACAATTTGGTTGAACGGAGTGTATTAGCATACAATTAGAATAACTATTTTCAGTAGTAAGGATAATAGTTACTTCTATAGAAGAAAGTAGGGTAGATAATTTTTTTATATTTTTATAAAAAAACACTTGTTATTTAAAAGTTGTGATGGTATATTAATAAACGTCGCTGATGCGGAAACGCAGAAAACGACAAAAAAGAAATTTTAAAACTTAGTTGACATCGAAAAATTAAGATGTTAATATGATGAAGTCGCTTCTGAAGCGGCGGACA
>NZ_JBUXJL010000014.1:0-82321 GCF_056158125.1 Bacillus sp. EB V-12
TCATTTTTGCGGAAGTAGTTCAGTGGTAGAATACAACCTTGCCAAGGTTGGGGTCGCGGGTTCGAATCCCGTCTTCCGCTTAATTAATAAGGGGCCTTAGCTCAGCTGGGAGAGCGCCTGCCTTGCACGCAGGAGGTCAGCGGTTCGATCCCGCTAGGCTCCATCTAAATAAAAAAGCTTACATCATACGATGTAAGCTTTTTTTGTGTTTAAAAAGACAACTTTTATACTTGTCGTTTAAAATGAAGAAAACGTAAAAATAAGGGATGGGGAGATAATTGTGAAAGTTGTTATTGCATCTGATTCATATAAAGAAAGCCTAAAAGCTATAGAAGTATGTGGAGCTATTGAAAGAGGTTTTAGAGCAATTTTTCCTAATGCAGAGTATGTGAAAATACCAATTGGAGATGGAGGAGAAGGGACGGTTGAATCACTTGTTGATGCTACAGGGGGGAGAATTATATCAATTAGTGTGACAGGACCGCTTAGAGAAGGTATACAAGCTTTTTATGGCATTTCTAAAGATAAAAAGACAGCGTTTATTGAAATGGCAGCAGCATCAGGATTACAGCACGTTCCAGTTGAAAAGCGCAACCCACTTATTACAACGACAAAAGGAACAGGAGAACTTATATTACATGCGCTAGATCAAGGAGTGGAGTACATAATTTTAGGACTTGGAGGAAGTGCTACAAATGATGGCGGGGCAGGTATGTTAGCGGCTTTAGGAGTAAGGTTTATAAATGGCAAGGGTGAAGTAATAGATCCATCTGGTGGCACATTACACTCGATTGTTACTATTGATTTTTCACGAATGGACCCACGCTTAAAGGGGGTAAAGATAGAAGCGGCATGTGATGTGGATAATCCATTAGTCGGAATGCAGGGAGCATCTTTCGTATTTGGGAGACAAAAGGGTGCAAATATAGAGATGATGAAAGAGCTAGATGAAAATTTACAACATTATGCGAATATGCTTAAACGATGTGTATCTTTTGATGTATCTGAAATACCTGGTGCAGGGGCAGCGGGAGGAATGGGAGCGGCTGTTATTTCAGTGTTAAAGGGAGACTTGCGTAGGGGCATTGAAATTGTATTAGATTATACAAATTTCGATAAACATATAGAAGATGCAAATCTTATTATAACTGGTGAAGGTAGAATAGATAAACAAACTGCATATGGAAAGGCTCCTGTGGGTGTTGCGGGGCGTGCAAAACGTTTTTCTGTGCCTGTAATTGCTATTGGAGGGTCTGTATCATCTGATTATTCAGCTGTGTACGAGAAAGGAATAGATGCGGTATTTAGTATTACAACGAGACCGATGACACTAGAAGAAGCATATAAAGTAGCAGAAGAAAATATTGAAATGACAACGAAGAATATTGCAACAGTATGGAAAATAGCATCAGAAAAACACTTCTAAATATAGGAGTGTTTTATTATTATTATTATTTAATAATAGTGATTGCGATTGTTTCATTAAGTTAACTTTATACATAGAATAGTCTTAAAATTTGGTTTTCAACGTGAATATAAGTGAATAAATTGTATATCCATACAGAAAAATGTCGAGTTGAGTCAGACTATATAAAAGATTTAAAATATTTAGTGAAGGCATAAAAGGGGGATACTATCTATGAAAAAAGAAATCTCAGTTATTGGAGTTCCAATGGATTTAGGACAGATGCGTCGTGGAGTTGATATGGGACCGAGCGCGATCCGTTATGCAGGGGTAATTGAAAGAATTGAAGAAATTGGATATGACGTTAAAGATATGGGAGATATATGTATAGAGAGAGAAAAAGAGATAGATGAAAATACAAAATTAAGAAACCTTACACAAGTTGCAACTGTATGTAATGAATTAGCAAGTAAGGTGGATCATATTATAGAAGAAGGTCGTTTTCCACTTGTATTAGGTGGTGACCATAGTATTGCTATCGGTACATTAGCTGGTGTAGCAAAACATTATAAAAACTTAGGCGTTATTTGGTATGATGCACACGGTGATTTAAATACAGAGGAAACCTCACCATCTGGAAATATTCATGGTATGTCACTTGCAGCAAGTTTAGGTTATGGACATTCTTCACTTGTAGATTTATACGGAGCATATCCAAAGGTGAAAAAAGAGAATGTCGTAATTATCGGTGCGCGTGCATTGGATGAGGGAGAAAAAGATTTCATTCGCAATGAAGGTATTAAAGTGTTCTCAATGCATGAAATTGATCGTATGGGGATGACGGCTGTGATGGAAGAAACAATCGCATATTTATCTCATACCGATGGTGTACACTTATCATTAGATTTAGATGGTCTTGATCCTCATGATGCACCAGGTGTTGGAACGCCTGTAATTGGCGGTCTATCTTATCGTGAAAGTCATTTGGCGATGGAAATGTTAGCAGAAGCTGATATTATCACATCTGCTGAATTTGTTGAGGTAAATACGATTTTAGATGAGAGAAATAGAACGGCAACAACAGCAGTTGCTTTAATGGGTTCTTTATTCGGTGAAAAACTAAAATAAATGTAAGAAAAGCAACTGAGAAGTTGCTTTTTTTATTTGAAAATAAGCGTATAATAATGATTTATATTATACTGTACAATAAAAATGTTTGACATCTTACCAATTTGAGCTAAAGGGGGTTGTTTGTAATTGTCGTTTGTTTCATGTATGGTATAATTAACTAGTTGTTGGAAATACATACAGATAGAGCATAAAACAATATTTCAATATATGGATAGAATTGCTCGTAAGTAGGAGGAAGGGATAGCATGCCTTTTGAAGATACGACCATTTTGAAATATCTTAGTACGGCATTAGATATTGCCATTGTATGGTTTATTATATATAAGCTAATTCTTATAATCCGAGGGACGAAAGCTGTTCAACTTTTAAAAGGGATTACAGTTATTATCGTCGTTAAGATGATCAGTATTTTCCTTGAATTGCGTACGCTATCTTGGCTAACTGAACAAGTATTAACGTGGGGATTTTTAGCCGTTATTATTATCTTTCAGCCAGAATTGCGAAGAGCACTTGAGCAGCTAGGGCGCGGGAGTTTATTTTCGCGTGTTGGAACGCATGAGGATGATGAACCTGAAATGGTTGCAACAGCGATAGCAAAAGCAACCGAATATATGGGGAAACGTAGAATTGGTGCATTAATTACTTTGTCAAAAGAGACCGGTATGGGTGATTATGTGGAAACGGGTATTCCGCTTAATGCAAACGTATCATCGGAATTACTTATTAATATTTTTATTCCAAATACACCTCTTCATGACGGAGCGGTAATTATGCAAGGAAGTACAATTAAAGCAGCAGCATGCTATCTTCCATTATCAGAAAGTCCGTTTATTTCTAAAGAATTAGGAACTAGACATCGTGCTGCAATGGGAGTTAGTGAAGTTACTGATAGTATTACAGTAGTTGTGTCTGAAGAAACTGGTCAAATTTCTTTAACGAAAAATGGTAAGTTGCATCGTGATTTGAAGACAGAACAGCTGAAAGATATGTTATTAGCTGAATTTAGTGGAAACGAAAAAACGACTTCTTCGTCTTTATGGAATTGGAGGAGAAAGCGTCATGGATAAGTTAATGGAGAATCATTGGTTTTTAAAAGGGATCTCATTACTATTGGCGTGTATGCTTTTTATGTCAGCGACGTTAACTGAAAAAAATACGACATCAGGTATATTACCTTTTGCAAATGATACGAAAGAAACATTAACTAATTATGCTATTAATCTTAAGTATGATGAGGAAAAATATATTGTAAGTGGTATTCCGGCAGAGGGCGTTAAAGTAAAATTAGAAGGCCCAAAAGCATCAGTTGCTACAGCAAAAGCAAAAAAACAATTTGACATACCGGTTGATTTGCGAGATAGTCCAAAAGGAACTTATGAGATTTCTTTAAAAACGAACGGGCTTCCAGATGATGTGAAAGGAACAGTTCAGCCATCAACAATTAAAGTTACTCTTCATGAAAAGGCGAGAAAATATGTTCATGTAGATCTGAAATTATCAAATGAGGATCAGATGCCAGCGGGGGCTACTCTAGAAAAATCAAGCCTTAAACCGGATACTGTTGAGGTAGTTGGGACGAAAGAAGAAATTGAAAGCATTTCATCTGCCAAAGCGTATGTTGATTTAAAAGGTGTTAATAAAACTGTTACAAAAACTCCCGAAGTTACATTATACAATAAAGAAGGAAAACGTTTAAATGTAAGAACAAGTCCATCTAAGATTAGTGTAACGTTGAATGTGGCAACGCAAACTACAGCCAATAATACTGAAAAAACTGTTCCTGTAACGTATACGAAGAAGGGGAGTTTAGCAGAAGGATTGGCGGTTACAAATATCAGTGTTGAACCGAGAGAAGTAACGATAGCTGGTCCAAAAGATATTTTGGATAATATACAATCTCTAGAGGGGGTCGAAGTAGATCTTAGTCAATTGACAGAGTCTACAACATTCGATGCCTCTGTTTTATTACCCAAGGGTGTAACAAGTGCAAAACCGAATCAAGTGAAGGTTTCGGTGGGAGTGCAAAAAACAAAACAAACGAAAACAAAAACGATTGATGGTATCCCAATCCAGAAAAATGGACTGTCTAAAGATGTTACTGCTCAGCTACTTTCGCCGCAAGATGGAAAGATAAGTGTTGATATTTCAGGAGAAGCAAGTATAGTAGATAAAATAACAGCTGCTCAAATAACAGCGGTAATTAATCTGCAAAATGTATCCTCAGGGACGAAAGATATTTCCATTCAAGTGAGCGGTCCTGGTAATATTTCAATAGAGCCAAAACAAAAAAGTGCTAAAGTTACTATTGTGAAGAAAGAAAAACCAGATAAAGAAGTACAGGGTAACGGTCAACAACCGGATTCAAATACGGATCAAGAAAATCAAAATGAGAAACCAAAAAATCCTGAACCTGATTCAGAAAAAGAACAGGAAAAGAATCAAAACCAAAATCAAAATCAAGATAAAGATAAAGATAAAGAAACGAGTCAAGAACCAACAGTAGATAATCAAAAAGAGCAAGAAAAAGGAGCGAATCATAATGGGTAAATATTTTGGTACAGATGGAGTACGCGGAGTTGCAAATAAGGAGTTAACACCTGAATTAGCTTTCAAAATTGGACGTTTTGGTGGTTATGTATTAACAAAAGATACAGATCGTCCAAAAGTAATTATCGGTCGTGATACACGTGTATCTGGTCATATGTTAGAAGGAGCTTTAGTAGCAGGCCTATTATCAACTGGAGCAGAAGTAATGCGCCTTGGCGTTATTTCTACACCGGGCGTTGCTTATTTAACAAAAGCACTAGATGCACAAGCGGGTGTTATGATTTCTGCATCTCATAATCCAGTACAAGATAACGGTATTAAATTCTTTGGTTCAGACGGCTTTAAATTAACAGATGAGCAAGAAGCTGAGATTGAAGCTTTATTAGACAAAGAAGTTGATGAACTACCACGTCCGACAGGTACTAATCTTGGACAAGTGAGCGATTACTTTGAAGGTGGACAAAAATATTTACAGTACATTAAACAAACTGTTGAAGAAGATTTCTCTGGCCTACATATCGCTTTAGATTGTGCACATGGTGCAACTTCTTCTCTAGCTCCATACTTATTTGCAGACCTAGAAGCTGATATTTCAACAATGGGAACTTCTCCAAACGGTATGAATATTAATGAGGGTGTAGGATCTACACATCCAGAAGGCTTAGCTGAATTGGTAAAAGAAAAAGGTGCGGATATCGGACTTGCTTTTGATGGCGATGGCGACCGTTTAATTGCTGTAGACGAAAAAGGAAACATCGTTGACGGTGATCAAATTATGTTCATTTGTGCGAAATATATGAAAGAAACTGGTCAATTAAAACATAATACAGTTGTTTCAACTGTTATGAGTAACTTAGGTTTTTACAAGGCACTTGAAGCAAATAATATTACAAGTGATAAAACAGCAGTTGGTGACCGCTACGTAATGGAAGAAATGAAGCGTGGGGGTTACAACCTAGGTGGAGAACAATCAGGCCATATTATCTTACTTGATTACATTACAACTGGTGATGGAATGTTAAGTGCACTTCAACTTGTAAACATCATGAAAATGACGAAAAAGCCATTATCTGAGCTTGCAGGAGAAATGACGAAATTCCCACAATTGTTAGTAAACGTTCGTGTAACAGATAAAAAATTAGCATTAGAAAATGAAAAAATTAAAGAAATTATTCGTGTTGTAGAGGAAGAAATGAACGGTGATGGCCGTATTCTTGTTCGTCCATCTGGAACAGAGCCACTTATTCGTGTAATGGCAGAAGCACCAACACAAGAAGTTTGTGATGCATATGTACATCGCATTGTAGAAGTTGTGAAAGCCGAAGTTGGCGCTGAATAATTAGCTGAATTTATATGAAAAAGGAGCACAAAAAGTGCTCCTTTTTCATATGTTTTATAGACGATGAAAAAAATTTCATTGACGGTTTATCCATGTTTGTTATAAGATGGTCTTGTTCTTTTTCTCAAAGGAAATATTGTAAATTATAAAAGCGCCAGAACTACAAATAGTGTAGTTGACGAGGTGGGGTTTATCGAGATTTCGGCGGATGACTCCCGGTTGTTCATCACAACCGCAAACTTTTACTTAAATCATTAAGGTGACTTAGTGGACAAAGGTGAAAGTGTGATGAGAGAAGAGGAACGGATGAAAACTAGCTGTATAAGTATATACGGACTTAAACCCAATCGAGAGGAAGGTGAAAGCCGTTACAAGCTTACAGGGCTAGCAATATGTAATCCGTTTTTTAGTATAAATAAAAATGGTATCGGACTATGTCGTTACATGTTCGCAGAGCAGTGTAAGCATTTGTAACGGCGACTAAACATGTGTGGAATCGTAGGATTTATTGGAGAGCAAGATGCAAAGGAAATTTTATTAAAAGGTTTAGAAAAGCTAGAATATCGTGGATATGATTCAGCAGGTATTGCAGTACAAGCAGAGAACGGTGTTGTTGTATACAAAGAAAAAGGCCGTATCGCAAAACTTCGTGAAATCGTAGATGAGAACGTAGCAGCAAGCGTAGGTATCGGACACACACGCTGGGCTACACACGGTGTTCCAAGTAAGGTAAACGCGCATCCGCATCAAAGTACATCAAAACGCTTTACATTAGTTCATAACGGTGTAATTGAAAACTATGAATTAGTGAAAAAGGAATATTTACAAGATGTAACGTTCGTAAGTGAAACAGATACAGAGGTTATCGTACAGCTTATGGAACAACAAGTGAGCACAGGATTAAGTGTAGAAGAAGCGTTCCGTAATACGCTATCTCTTTTACATGGCTCTTATGCAATCGGATTACTTGATGCTGAAAATCCAAACATGATTTATGTTGCTAAAAACAAAAGCCCGCTATTAGTAGGTGTTGGTGACAACTTTAATGTTGTGGCAAGCGACGCTATGGCGATGTTACAAGTTACAGATCAATTTATTGAGCTAATGGATAAAGAAATCGTAATCGTAACGAAAGAAAGTATTACAATTAAAAACTTACAAGGTGAAACGATTGAACGTGCACCGTTTACAGCGGAATTAGACGCAAGTGATATTGAAAAGGGAACATATCCTCATTTCATGCTTAAAGAAATCGATGAGCAACCACTTGTAATCCGCAATATAATTCAAAAGTATCAAGATGAAAATGGCGAAATTGAATTAAATCAAGACATCCGCAATGCGATTTTAGATAGCGATCGTATTTACATCATTGCATGTGGAACGAGTTATCATGCAGGTCTTGTTGGAAAACAATTTATCGAGAAGTTTGTAAAAATGCCAGTTGAAGTACACGTGGCAAGTGAATTCTCTTACAACATGCCATTATTAACAGAAAGACCATTCTTCATTTACATTTCACAAAGTGGTGAAACAGCTGATAGCCGTGCAGTACTTGTGCAAACAAATGAAATGGGCCATAAAGCATTAACAATTACAAACGTGCCTGGTTCTACGCTTTCTCGTGAAGCTGATTATACACTTCCGTTATACGCTGGACCAGAAATTGCAGTTGCATCAACGAAAGCTTACACAGCACAGCTTGCAGTACTTTCAATTTTAGCGGCTGATATTGCTAAAGCAAAAGGTGAAGTTCTTGATTTCGATTTAACACACGAACTAGGACTTGTAGCAAATGCAATGATAGAACTTTGTGATCAAAAAGAAGAAATGGACGCATTAGCAAAACAATTTTTAGCGACAACGCGTAACTGTTTCTTCATCGGACGTAGCGTAGACTTCTACGTAGGATTAGAAGGTGCGTTAAAACTAAAAGAAATCTCTTACATCCAAGCAGAAGGATTCGCTGGAGGAGAGTTAAAACACGGTACAATCGCTTTAATCGAAAATGGTACACCAGTTATCGCACTTGCTACACAAGAGCACGTAAACCTTGGAATTCGTGGTAACGTGAAAGAAGTAGTAGCACGCGGGGCTAACCCATGTATCATTTCAATGAAAGGCTTAGAAATGGAAGGTGACAGCTTCGTATTACCAGCTGTACACGAAGCGCTAGCACCGCTAGTAGCAGTTATTCCATTACAACTTATCTCATACTACGCAGCACTTCACCGCGAGTGTGACGTTGATAAGCCACGTAACTTAGCTAAGTCTGTTACTGTTGAGTAGGAGATTGGTAGGTTAATAAGTATAGTTATACGTTTGAAATAAATTAAAACTAAGAAAAAACTCTGTAAAAATCATTTTACAGAGTTTTTTTAGTTATTTATTGTTTTACATAACAAATTGTTACTTGTTCGTCTATGTGGAAAATCTGTAACGCTTTACCATCTAAATTTTTAACCTCATATGATGAATAAATAGGTCTTTCTAATTTCACTTCTTGACCATTTTGAGTTCCTTTTTCCACCATTAGCGTTAACTGATGGGAAGAAACGTCTGCTTGGTATGTTCCTGTTAAGTAATTATCTTTATTTGGATAAGAACCATTTGCATATGTTTCAAATGTCTTATCTGCTTTTAGGACTAACGTAGTTTTGACTCCGTCTCCGTAATCAATACCCCAATTACCTACAAGCTCTGTACCGTCTTTATAGTTGTTCTGTACATTCTTAAACTTAGCGGAATCCTCGTCTGGTGTATCAATTTTTCCTTTGAATATACCAGTTTTATCTTGGGTACTGTATGTTTTAACTGTATTACCACTAGATAAACTCGGTGAGTTAGAAGAACTAGTACCACTTGTTGTAGAAGTAGTTGTTGAACCACCCTTAGCTTCCGCTTTTAACTTATTAAATACAGGTTTCCAAATGCGTTTTGCTTCATCTAATTTATTGTTTGCTTTATCTATGATTGCATCATCCGTATCTTTAAGTGTTTTAGAGTAATCAAATAACTTCGATACTTCTTTGAAAGATTCTTTTAACTTTTGAACAGCTTTTACAATTTCCTTATGATCTTCTTTGTATTTTCCTGGTGCATCTATACGTTCTATTTTATTAAATACTTTATCTAAGTCTTTAATACTATCTCGTACCTCTTCATTTGACTTACTTCCCTTTTTATTATCCCTCACAGAAGCATCATAGTAATCTAGACGTCTTAATAAGTCTTCTTCAATGTCTACCATAAGTTGTGGGTAATCCTCAGGTAAAACCATAATCATCTTAACATCTTTACTTTCTTCTTTTGAGTTAGTTGATTTTTCCTTTGTTTCAGATGATTTACCTTCTGACTTAGTTGAATTTGTTCCTTCTGTCTTAGTTTCTTTACTTTCTTGTTTACCAGATTCAGCATTTGTTTTTTCTTTTTCTCCAAATAAATTTGTTACACTACAAGCTGACATAGAAACTACTAATCCGGATGCTAGTAAAATTTTACCTGTACTCTTTTTGAAATTCTTCATATGATTTTTCAATTCTCCCTTTGAAAACATAAAATAGATGTGCTTTAGCCCCTTTAAAACTAAAAAACATACCCCTTCTATATTTATTTTATAATACCTTTCTACGTATAATATTTTACAATTAATTACAGATACGGTCAAAATTTATCTTAGTTTAACGATGTTCACAAAAAAGATGCGAAGCTTTATTCCTTCAAGTAAAGATTCTAAGTGAGTTTTGATTAAAATTTTTTTATAAAAATCTCATACTTAGTTAAAAAGAGTAATTCTATTTTGATCAATCGTTTTTTCAAAATGAATTTTTTTGTTGTTAAATAAAGATTTGTGACTTCATTTCTATCAAATTTTATTCCAAACCAACATATAGTTATAGCTTTAAAATAAATTTACAAATTTGTATCTAAAAGGGGTGTTTTTGTGTCGAAAAAGAACATCTAGAATTGGTAAGTGGATAGAACTCCATAAATTAAAGTTTTACTTTATCGACTTCACTTTTATTTATCTGAATTTTCCGTTATCATTTTAAGTATTCGTGAACAATTTCCTTTATTACGACAAAAAGAGACGAGAGATTTATGGACATTTCGAGGGGGTATATTGATGAAAGTGAATGAAAAAACATATTTAAGTATAGAAGAGGTTATTTCATTACCAACCGTATCAAGTACAAACATAAGTGATGATGGTAAAAACGTAGCATTTGTTAAGAAGACGGCTGATTGGAAAGACAATACATATAGGAATCATGTATGGATATATGAAAAAGATAAGAAGCGGAGTTACCCATTATCAAATAGTGATATAGATAGTATACACCCATTATGGTCTCCAGATGCTAGGTGTATCGCATATCTTAGTCCAGTTGGTGATGGGAAAAATCAGATATTTGTTAAGTCACTAGATGGTTATAGAGAGGTTCAAATTACCGATGAGAAAGAAGGAGTCAGTACATTCAAATGGGGTCCTACTGGCAAGGGTCTTTATTATGTTACGCAGTCAAAAGAATGTGAGGAGATAAAGAAACGTAAGGACCTATATGGAGATTTTCAACATATAGGTAAGGAACACCAGAATAATTGTTTATATTACATTGAAATAGAGAAGGTGATACAAAGTGATACAGATGAACACGAGAACAGAGTCGTTTATCAATTAACGGATGGTAAGGATTTTCATATCCATGAATTTGATATTTCAAATGATGGTAAAAAGGTTGTATTTATGGCGACACCAAGCTCAAATATGGCAGATTATATAAATGGAGATCTATACATACTCCATATTAAAGCTGGAGAGCTACAAAAGCTGAATGTGGATAAGTTGTTGGGAGGGAGTGTTTGCTTTTCTCCTGATGGCAGTGAAATATGTTACACAGCAAGCATAAGAGAGAAGGATTACTATAGAAACCATATACAAGATAGTACGTTAGAGATATATGATATAAATACCGGAAAGGTAATTCAACCTGTAACAAATTTTGATAGTACGGTTATGCCATTACAGTGGACAGCTAAAGGGGTTTTAATTAGGTGGCAGAATAAAACGAATTATCTTATTGGTTTGCTAGCCGAAGATGGCACTGTGGAAATATTAAGCGAAAAAGTAGATGGCTTTATAATGGATGCTTCTATAACAAAGGATGGCAAACATATATCCTACAATAAGGCTATAACAAATGAAACCTTTGAAATCTATTTAGACGATAAAAAAATAACGGATGAAAATAGCTTTTTCAAAGGGAAACTTAGAAGTAACAGGGAAATCATCTCATGGAAAAGTAGCGATGGTCTTGAAATAGAAGGTGTTTTATCAACGCCAGTAGAGTTTGACACTAATAAAAAATATCCTTTATTAGTAGTAATTCACGGCGGTCCGGCTTGGGCATCTTTTCCGATATTTTCAGACTGCTTCAATGAGAAATATCCGATTGAACAGTTTGTTGAAAAAGGCTTTATCGTTTTAGAACCAAATTACAGAGGAAGTTCAGGTTATGGTAATGAATTTTTAAAAGCTAACTATAGAAAACAGGGGATTGCTGACTACGATGATGTTATATCTGGAGTGGATGAACTAGTAGAAAAAGGGATGGTAGACAAGGATAGAGTAGGAGTTATGGGATGGAGCAACGGTGGATATGTATCAGCTTTCTGTTCTACGTTTAGTAGTCGGTTTAAAGCTATTTCAGTTGGCGGTGGAATCACTAACTGGAGTACCCATTATGTAAATACAGATATACCTTACTTTATTAGAATGTATTTAGGAAATACTCCATGGAATGATCCAGAGATATATACGAAGACATCACCTATGACGTATATTAAATCAGCTTGTACGCCTACCTTAATTCAACATGGGGAAAAGGATGCAAGAATTCCAATTACAAATGCATATGATCTATATCAAGGATTAATGGATATGGAAGTTGATACAGAATTAATTATATTTAAAGGAATGGCATATAGTTCTGACCAACCAGGAGTTCATGTGGCTATTATGAAGCAGAACTTGATGTGGTTTTCACACTATATTCTTGAGGAGAGTATGGAGGGCTTTAGGACTTTGTAATGGATGTTTGTACAAGACATAGGGTTGAAACGGTCTTCATATTGAGATGATTTATTATAAAATATATACTTAAACTACTATCAGTACATACATCAGGGAGGACTAATATGACAGGAAATAAAAATGACTTACTAGTAGAAAAACGTGAAGAGTTATTGAAAGTATTGCAAGCTCGTTTTGAGAAAAACATGAACCGCCATGAAGGTCTTGAATGGGCTAAAGTTGAAGCGAAGCTGACTACTAATAATGAAAAAATGTGGTCACTTAACGAAATGGAAGTAACTGGTGGTGAGCCGGATGTTGTTGGTTATGATGAAGAAAAGGACGAATATACTTTCTATGATTGTTCAAAGGAGAGTCCTAAAGGCCGCAGAAGTCTTTGTTATGATCTTGAAGCGTTAGAATCAAGAAAAAAACATAAACCAGAAAATAACGTTATTGATGTTGCCAATGCTATGGGCATTGAGTTATTAACGGAAGAACAATATCGAGAGTTACAACAACTTGGAGATTTTGATATGAAATCATCGAGTTGGGTACAAACACCTTCAGATATTAGAGAGCTTGGTGGTGCTCTATTTTGCGATTATCGCTTTGGACATGTTTTCGTGTACCACAATGGAGCAGACTCTTACTATGCTGCCAGAGGTTTTCGTGGTTCGTTAAAAGTTTAAATTAGGATAAATAAGAAAAAGAGCCTATATTCAGGCTCTTTTTCTTATTTATATTTTAAAAGTAAACTGTTACTACGCAGTTTTACTTAATTTATATGTTCTGTGGTTGTTTTTACGGAAAAGTTTAGGGAAAACATAGCCATCTAATCCAATACGTCCAGCGTTCTGCCCTGCAACTAAAATGAACATAGTCAAAATAAGCAGGTTTGGGTTTACACTAACGGTTCCACTTAATAAAAATGAAAGATTCATTATGATTCCGAAAAATGCAGCTGTTTTTGTTAATCCGCCTAAAATCAAACCTAGACCTACTAAAATTTCTCCCCATTGAACTAAAAAGCTAAATAGGTCTGCGTTTGGAAGGACAAAATGTTGAAGAAAATCTGCCCACCAACTTTGTACTGCAGGATGGTCACCTGATGCTTGAGCAATAGCACCCTTTAGAAAACCGCTTGCGTCAAAAGATTGTCCGAAGACTTTGCCTATCCCAGCAGCGAGCCATGTATATCCTATGTAAAGCCGTAAAAGTAATAATATGAAAGTAGCACGTTTATCAGTTCTTAAAAAATTGATAACCATTGAAATCCCTCCAATATTGTATTTACATGTTTATTATATATCCATTGTGAATAAATTCACAATGGAGGAAATGTGAACGAATATATGTTTTGAGTAATTGTTTTATTTTTTGTAACATTTCATCTTTTTTGATAGACTAATAATAGAGATATATCAAAAGGAGGCAAAGACTAGATATGTGGATGAACTTGTAATGATTAGAAACTAGATAGATGAATTTTGCTCTCATAAGCGAGGGTTTATTTAGTTATCTGTAAATCATTCAAGGAATGCATATTTGGATTGTACATCCCTTTTATAAGGATAGGTGCCTATTTTATGTATCTGTCTTTTTTGTGGGAAAGTTTATATCTCTTATATAAAATATGCGTCCTTTAAACTTGGAGGAGTATATGATGAACCAATTGAAAAATAAAGTAGCAGTTATTACAGGGGTAAGTCGTCTAGATGGT
Source organism: Bacillus sp. EB V-12 (assembly GCF_056158125.1). Classification (NCBI taxonomy): domain Bacteria; kingdom Bacillati; phylum Bacillota; class Bacilli; order Caryophanales; family Bacillaceae; genus Bacillus; species Bacillus sp. EB V-12. Next base: position 14,219 of record NZ_JBUXJL010000014.1, read on the forward strand.
ATAGGCGCAGCGGTTTGTAAAGAATTAGCTGAATCAGGATACGATATATTTTTTACGTATTGGACAGCTTACGATAAAGAGATGCCTTGGGGCGTTGATAAAAATGAACAAATACAATTAAAAGAAGAGTTACTAAAAAACGGTGTTAAAGTCTCAAGTATGGAGTTAGATTTAACTCAGAATGATGCACCGAAAGATCTTATAAATAAAGTTACTGAACAATTAGGGTACCCTCATATATTAATTAATAATGCAGCATATTCTACGAATAATGATTTCTCTACGTTGACTGCTGAAGAATTAGATAAGCATTATATGGTAAATGTTCGTGCGACTACATTGCTCAGTAGTCAATTTTCCCGGGGATTTGATAAGAAATATGGTGGTAGAATTGTTAATATTACTTCGGGGCAATTTCAAGGTCCTATGGCAGGAGAACTAGCTTATGCGACAACGAAGGGAGCTATTGATGCTCTTACTAGTACGTTGTCAGCAGAGGTAGCTCATTTAGGAATAACAGTGAATGCAATTAATCCAGGACCAACCGATACAGGATGGATGACTGAAGAGATAAAACAAGGGTTAAAGCCGCTGTTTCCTTTTGGCAGAATTGGTGAGCCAAGGGATGCAGCTAGACTCATTAAATTTTTAGTAAGTGAAGAGGCCGAGTGGATTACTGGGCAAGTTATTCATTCAGAAGGTGGATTTAAAAGATAAAAAAGAAGGCATCTCACCTTGGTGAGATGCCTTCTTTTTTTAATCTTTCTTCAATCTTCGTGCAACACCATTCCCTAAAGACTGTAATCCTTGAACGAGGATAATTAAAATAAAGACGGTTGCATACATTACTTCAGGCTCGTAGCGTAAATGTCCGAACCGGTATGCTAAATCCCCTAGCCCGCCAGCACCTACAAGGCCAGCCATTGCTGTTGCGCCAATTAAGCCAATTGTTGCGATTGTTAATCCAAGTACAAGGGAGGGACGAGCTTCTTTAACCATGACGTGCCAAATGATTTTTATAGTAGAAACGCCCATCGCTTGGTAGGCTTCAATGACACCGCGATCGACTTCTAGTAAAGCTGTCTCCATTAAACGTGCGATATAAGGGGCTGTGAAGACGACAAGCGGTACGATAACACCTTGCACGCCAATGGACGTTCCCATTAGAAACTTTGTAAAAGGTAAAATAAAGAATAATAGAATGATAAATGGAAGAGAGCGAATGATATTAATAATTGTATTAAGAATAGGATAGATGATTTTATTTTCACGCTGCCCACCAGGTCTCGTTAAAACAAGTGTAACACCAAGTGGCAGTGCAATAAGGATCGAGATGAGTAATGAAATAGATGTCATTTGAAAGGTTTGGATCGTAGCTTCCCATATGACTTTACCCCACTCATCCAAAAAGGACTTGTTTCCCATAGTCTGTTCTACCTCCTTCTACGATGATTCCTTGCTCTTGTAAAAATGATAAAGCACGGTGGATTTCATTTTGTTCCCCTTGCATATGAACGACTAGTTTCCCATATGCTTCATGTTTTAACTGCGTAATATTACCGGATAAAATATTGGGATACACTTGGAAACGTTTTGTGGCAACGGCTAAGGCAGGTTCCCCTGAAGTAGTGCCAATAAATGAAAGTGTTACAATTTCTCCAGTACTTTGTAGTTCTTTCTGTACCTCTTCTGGAATTTTCGCTGCAAATGCGCTATTTACAAATTTCTTCGTTGTTACATGTTGTGGGTTTGTGAAAATATCTTTTACAGTCCCACTTTCGACTACAGATCCATGTTCCATAACAGCAACGCGGTCACATATACGCTGGATGACATTCATTTCATGTGTAATGAGTAAAATCGTAATTCCGATTTCTTCGTTAATCTTTAATAGCAAATCAAGGATAGAATCGGTTGTTTCGGGATCTAATGCGCTCGTTGCTTCATCACTTAATAACACTTCAGGTTCATGTGATAGCGCACGAGCAATTGCAACACGCTGTTTTTGACCACCAGAAAGTTCGCTTGGATACGCATCTTTTCGATTAAAAAGATCGACAATGCGTAAATACTTTTCTACTCTTTTTTCAATTTCTGCTTTTGGAATGCCAGCAAGCCGTAACGGTAATGCGATATTTTCATAAACGGTAACAGTTTTAAGTAAATTGAATCCTTGAAAGATCATTCCGATTCTTTGTCTCGCTTTTGCTAGTTCTTTTGTCGATAACGTTGTTAAGTCTTGTTCGTTTACAATGATATTTCCTGTCGTTGGTTTTTCTAATAAATTTACACATCGAATCAATGTACTTTTACCAGCGCCACTATACCCAATGATTCCAAATACCTCGCCTTTTTCTACTTTAAGGGAAGTAGACTTAAGAGCCTCAACATTCCCTTTTTTTGTTGTAAATACTTTGGATATGTTTTTTAATTCAATCATTATCGTCAGCTCCTACCAAGATGGTAAAACTGAACCATCAAATTTTTTCTCGATAAACTCTTTTACTTCTTTAGATTGATAAGCTTTCTTTAATTTATTTACAACGGCATCATCTTTATTTTCAGTACGAACAACAACCCAGTTCACATAGGGTGAATCTTTTCCTTCGCGGAAAATAGAATCTTTCGCTGGACTTAATTTTGCACCTAATGCAAAGTTTGTGTTAATTGCAGCTGCTTTCACTTCACTTAGTTGCGTTGGTAATTGAGATGCCTCTAATTCGACAATCTTTAATTTTTTTGGATTTTCAATTACATCTTTTGCAGTCGCTTTTTCTGTAGCCTTTGGATCAACTTTTAAAACCCCTGCTTTTTCAAATAATTTTAAAGCTCGAAGTTCATTCGTTGGGTCATTTGGTACAGCAATTGCATCGCCCTCTTTCAAGTCTTTTACATCTTTTATATCTTTAGAATATACGCCCATAGGGAATGTTACTGTTGAAAATACTTCAGCTAATTTCATATTGCGTTCAGCTTTAAATACATCTAAATACGATTTCGTTTGGTAACTATTTACATCAAGGCTTTTTTCATCTAATGATACGTTTGGCGCTACATAATCATTAAATACTTTTATATCAATTTCGAGACCATCTTTTGCTGCAACTTCTTTTACCTTTTCAAAAATTTGTTCATGTGGTCCACCTGTTACACCGACAGTAATCTTTTTCTCGTCTAATGCTTTTACCTCTTTATTTGAACTCACGCTACATGCGCCTAATAATAATACTGCTCCGCTTATAATGCTTAATAATACCTTTTTCATCTATAAATCCCCCTTCATATACGTTCCAAAATAAAAAGCACCTCCCAAAATAAGAGAGGTGCCGAATAGACGAAATAGATTCCTCTCTTATCTTTCAAAACGAAAACTCGTTTTGCAGGAATTAGCACCTTAGCTTATACGTCATAAGCTCGGTTGCCGGGCATCATCGGGCCAGTCCCTCCGCCACTCTTGATAAGAGTATGTGTATGTAGTTTTGAATATGGTACTAATAGTAAATCGTACAAAAAGAATTGTCAATGATATTTTCAGAATATATTTTATTTTAAGGTAATCGAAACGTTCCCCTTTTTATGTCCTTTTTCTACATATATATGAGCTTCAGCAATTTCTTCTAATCGGTAAGTTCTATCAATAACAGGCTTTAGCTTTTCTGTTTCAGCTAGTTGTTTTAGTAGGTTCATATCTTCTTTACTGACCTTTGCCATCATTCCGTTCACAGATACATATTTTCCATTAGGCATTAATGCATCTGTACAAAGAGACTTTTTATATTTTCCAACTGCATCAAATATAATATCATAGTGCTCGCCCCGCTTAGTAAAATCTTCTTTCATATAATCAATTACGTTGTCTGCCCCTAAAGCTGTTACTAAATCGAAATTCGAACTACTACAAATGGCTGTGACAGTCGCCCCGAAGTATTTCGCAAGTTGTACGGCAGCTGTCCCTACTGACCCAGAGGCGCCGTATATAAGTACTCGTTGCCCTTTTTTTATCTGTCCTTTTCTAAGGAAGTGCAATGCTGAAGTTCCGCCAAAAGGAATAACGGCAGCTTCTTCATATGTCACATTGGTAGGTTTTAATGCTATTAATCCACTTTCATGCACGCATGTGTATTCCGCATAACCACCAAGGTTTAGTTCTGTTAATGCAAAAACTGGATCTCCTTTTTTAAATTGTGTTACATCTGTTCCAATGTCTTCGATTTCACCGGATAATTCTACGCCAAGTATAGGTTTTCTCGGTTTTCTGAAACCTAATATGATCCGCATAGGAATCCAAAATAAGAGGGGGCTATTAAAGCCACGTATTCTACAATCTCCAGTTGATACACTTGTTGCGTGAATTTTAACTAATACTTCATTTTTTTTAGGTTTAGGCTTTTCTACATTTTGAAGCTGGAGAACATTAGGTGGTCCATACTTTGTGCAAATAATCGCTTTCATCCTGACCTCCTGAAATGAGTTGTTATTATTTACATCATATTTAAACTTTTTCTCAAACATGTTGTTATATAGGAAATAAATTTAAAGATAAATATTACGAATTATATAGATTTCATAGGAAAAGAGATGATATTATTTTTGGGAAGGAGGGGACGTTATGAAAAAATTTATTTTAATTTCAAGTTTAGTACTTGCAGTCGGTCTAGGAGTAGGGTGTAGTAATGAGAAAACAAAAAAGACTGATGAACCGAAAAAAGAAGCTGTGCAGAAAGAAAAGGAATTAACAGCGAAGGATGTTTTTAATAAAGCGAATGAAGCTTTTAAAAACGAAGAAAATGTAACGATGACATATGATGTGGGAATAAAGGCTGAAGGAACAGAGATGAATGTAATAAAGGCCAAAATGCAACTAGAGCCGAAGAAAAAAAATTCTCGTTCTGAAATGAATGTTTCTGGTACAGAGGTTGTTGTTTATGATGTGGGTGGCAAAATTGCTGGTCAGTTGAAAAATCCTAATACGGGTGAAGTTATGTCTGTACCAGAGGAACAATTAAATGCTAACGGAATGAACGCGACTCAAGGAATGGTAGATAATTTAGAGATTCCATCGGAAATTTTAAATAAAGTGAAGATGGAGAAAAGTGGAGATAATTATAAGCTGAAGTTTGCATTAAAAGGGCAAGAGACAGAGAGTATGTTAGCTAGTATGGATGAAAAGCAGAAACAAATGCTACAAGGCCAAAATGCAAAGATAGAAGAAATAGATGGGGAATATATTATTACAAAAGATTTTAAATATGAATCAGCAAAGATAGATATGGTTATGAGTAGCAATGGTGAGGATAAAGCGCATATTATTACGGATGCAAAGTTTACATCGTATGATAAATTTGATCCAATACAATTGCCAGCAGCAAAGTAATCACTGTCAAGAGAGGTACCTGAAAGAACGGGTATCTCTTTTTGTTGCTAATAAGGAGAGTGTCCTTTGAAAAAAAGAAAGATAGCAGTGGTCATTGTCGTATATACGGTTTTGCTTGCAACGTCTGTACATACGTATAAAAAACAAATTGATCATCCTATTATGAGTGATGTAGGTAAATTGCTTCCGACGAAAATAAAACGTGTTGAAAGTGCTACGGAAGAGCACCCGTTAATAAAATTAGTGCGAGATGCAAAAGTTTCAGGAGAGAAAATTTCCATTGCAGGCATGCAACATAGCCAAGGAGGACAGACATATTATCCGAATGGCACGATGCTCGATATGAAAGGATATAATAAAATATTAGAATTTGATCCAGAGAAGAAGCGGATTACAGTTCAAAGTGGTGTCACCTGGAATGATATTCAGAAGAAAATAAATCCTTATGGCCTTGCGGTACAGGTCATGCAGTCTCAAAATATTTTTACTGTTGGCGGTTCATTAAGTGTAAATGTACACGGGCGTGATATTCGTCATGAGGCACTGATTGATACAGTAGATTCATTTAGATTGTTAATGGCAGATGGCACGGTACGTAATGTAAGTAGAGAAGAAAATGCAGAGTTATTTCCATATGTCATTGGGGGTTACGGTTTATTTGGAGTTATTTTAGATATGACGCTGAAGTTAACAGAAGATGAATTATATGAAATGCACACGAGAATGATAGATTATAAAGAATACGCATCTTATTTCAAAGAGAAAGTGAAAAGAGATGAGAATGTTCGTATGCACTTAGCACGTATTTCTGTTGCTCCAAATTCATTTTTAAAAGAGATGTATGTGACGGATTATACTTTGGCACAAAATCAAAATATGAGAGAAGAGTACAGTGAATTAAAGGAAGAAAATATTATAGCTGCACCGAAATTTTTACTTGGGTTATCACGTTATAGTGATTGGGGAAAGAATACATTTTGGGATATACAAAGAGGTTATTTTGAACGTACAGATGGAAAGTATGAGACGCGTAATAATGTTATGAGATCAGATAGTGCTTTTATGGAATATGAAAATCCAAATAGGACCGAAGTGTTACAAGAATACTTTGTGCCTATAGATGCTTTCACAGAGTATATAGATGATTTACGTAACGTATTAAATGAAGAAGAGTTTAATTTACTCAACATTACGATTCGTTACGTGGAAAAGAATGAAAATGCAGTTTTGTCCTATGCGAAAGATGATATGTTTGCGCTGGTTCTTTTGATTAACCAGGGACGCTCAGAGAGTGAGATAAAGAGAACAGAGGATGTCATTCGGAAGATGATTGATGTTACTTTAAAGCATAACGGTAGTTACTATTTGCCGTACTATTCTTATCCAACGAAAGAGCAGTTAAAGAGGGCATATCCTCGTATTGAAGAATTTCTCAAGAAAAAGAAGGAAGTAGATTCAGAAGAGCGATTTGTTAATTTATTTTATAGGGAGTATACGAAATGACATATAGAAGATTTGTGGCTTCGCAAAGTATTATCATGATGGCAGGAAGTATGGTATTTCCTTTTTATATATTATTACTTCGAAACGTTGGAAATAGCTTCTCGCAATTTGGCTGGGCGTATGGCTTATTTGCTTTAACATCAGCGCTTGTATATCCACTAGTGGGAAAGGTATCTGATCAAGTAGGTGATAAAAAATTATTAATCATATACGCTTGGTCCATGGCAATCTTAATGCTTTGCTTTCCGATTGCCACGGAAGTATGGCATGTGTATATTCTTCAAATTGTAATGGGAGTTTTAGGTGCTGTGCAGCGTAATACTGAGAAGACTTCATTAGCACGAAAGGTTGCGCAGGAAAAGGCTGGTTATGAGATTGGAAAATACCATGTGTGGACATCCATTGGCGGAGCAGTAGCGGTTATTGCCACGGGATATTTAGTAGATTTCTTTACGATTGGTACAATTTTTTATATTGCATCTATTCTATATGTAGTGAGCGGGATTGTATTAGGTAGTAAAAAAATATAACTATTCCTATTTTCACCTTAATACCCTTTATTTGTTATACTAAAAGGGAATACAAAAGAAAAGGGGACAGTGCCTTTGATGAAATTTGTAGTTTTAGCTATTCTTACTTTGTTTTTGATTCCATGGACAAGAAGTAGTAGTAAGCTTCGAGCAGTGGATAAGAAGGGAGATAAGAAGGTTGTAAAGGGTAAGAAATCATCTATTTTAGTTATTCCTGTTTTATTTTGGATAGGTATTGCAATCTATGAATACTTTTGGCTAATTGATGATCGAGTAGACTCGATTCTTACTCATTATTCTGTTGCAGTAGCAATTTTAATTGGGCTTGTTTTATTTTCACAAGATCAAATAGGGAAATTAGAAGGCACATTAAAAGGACTTCTAATGTTTATTTTACTCGCAAGTTACGGCTACTTTGGTTATTTGCATGATATAGTAATCTCGCAAAAGAAATATGATTCTGTTGTTAAGGTAGAGAAAGATATTTCAGAGCCATTTACTGAAAATGACCAGCCGTTTACAGTGCCGCCAAAGACAGCGGAGAATAAGATGAAAAAAGTATTTGGTGATATTCCAAAAGTAGCTTATTTTGAGCTAGGAGAATTAACGCCACAAATGGTAAACGGCGAGGCTTTATATGTAGCGCCGATTGAAGTTTCAGGATTTTTTAAAGCGCGTAAAGCTGAGACAATTCCAGGGTACGTAACGATGTCAGGTACGAATCCTGATGCGGAAGCGAAACTGCACCTCGGTTATAAAATGAAATATGTGCCAAGCATGTTTTTTGGTAATAATTTAGAGCGTGTGGTAAGGCAAGCAGAACCAAATTTAATCTTTAAAGGAAAACCTAAATTTGAGGTTGATGATAAAGGAAAACCATATTATACAATGACGTATGGTGAATTTATTTCAGGAAGATCTGGATTTGAGGTAGAAGGTGTTGTCGTAGTAGATGCACAAACAGGTGAAGTGAAAAGATATGATAAAGGAAAGGCACCTAAATTTGTTGATGGTGTATTAAATCATGAGACTGCATCTACGTTAAATACGTACTTTGGTAAATATATTCACGGATTTTGGAATACGAAATTCTCACAAACAGATATGAAAATTCCGACTGAGTGGGGAACGAAAGAAGGCGTGACCCCGATCTTTGGTAAAGATGGAACATTGTATTATTTTACAGACTTTACTTCTCCAAAAGAAGGAGTAGATTCAGCCCTAGGCTATTCATTAGTAGATGCACGCACAGGCAAGCTATATTACTATAATGGAAAAGAAGTAAAGGGGATTATGGATGGTTCAGCAGCTACAGAAGTAGTAGATAATTCCTTTAAGAGAGAGAAATGGCATGGGACAATGCCTGTCATTTATAACGTATACGGTAAACCAGCTTGGATTATTCCGGTTGTTGATGACGGAGGCCTAGTACGTGCACATACAGTTGTATATGCTGCTAATGCAAAAATATTTGCGACAGGTTCTTCGCAGAAAGAAGCGCTTGAGAATTATAAAAACGTAATGAGCGGTAATGGTGATACATTTAGACCAACCTCAACAGGAAAAGAAGCGCAAAAAGAAGGTATTGTACAACGTGTATATAAAGAGAAATCAGGTGAAAATACAATCGTGTACGTACTTTTAGAGAATGAACAAAAGGTATTTATGATACCGGTGAAGAAATTCCCATATGCTATGTTTACAGAAGTAGGAGACCCAATTCAAATTACATATTTAGATACGGGAGAGACGATGGCCTCAGTATCTAAATTTACGAATAGCAATGTAAAAAAGTAAAGCGATAGAATTTCTATCGCTTTTTTTACATTATGAAAGAGGAAAATGCACTGTACTTGACGTATGTTTATGATGTAACTATAATTGTTACGATTCAGTTTGTATAGGAAAGGGTGAATTGAAAAAGTGAATGAAGTTAATCACGAAATATATAAACCTGTAAAGGCAAACAGGTTATGGATGATTCTTGTATTAGGAACACTTACGGCGATTGGACCATTATCTATTGATATGTATTTGCCTTCATTACCGAAGTTAACGGATGATTTGCAAACAGGTGCATCCCTCGCGCAGCTTACATTAACAGCTTGTTTGCTTGGGCTGTCAGTAGGACAATTATTTGTTGGCTCAATTAGTGATATTTACGGAAGACGCAAACCTCTTATTATTGCTCTTATTATTTATGTTGCTTCTTCTTTACTTTGTGCTGTTGCGCCATCTATTTGGACATTAGTGTTATTGCGCTTCCTACAAGGAGCTTCAGGATCAGCCGGGATTGTTATATCACGTGCGATGGTACGTGATATGTATTCAGGTTCTGAAATGACGAAGTTTTTCTCACTGCTTATGTTAGTAAACGGAGCAGCACCTATTTTGGCACCGATTATTGGGGGGCAATTATTACAGTTTACAACGTGGCGCGGTGTTTTCATCGTTCTTGGAGCAATTAGTGTATTCATGTTAATCTCAGCTACTTTTGTATTGCGTGAAACATTACCTCCTGAAGAAAGAGAAACGGGTGGTTTGTCAGGGACTTTGGCGACGTACGGAAAATTGTTAAAGGACCGTCTGTTTATGGGATATGCATTGTCACAAGGATTAGTAACAGCGGCAATGTTTGCATACATTTCGGGCTCACCATTTGTGTTGCAGAACATATACGGAGCATCACCACAGCAATTTAGTTTATTCTTTGCGATTAACGGCATCGGTATTATTATTGCTAGTCAGGTAACGGGTCGTTTAGCGGGGAAAGTGAATGAGAAGACATTATTTGTTGCTGGTATTATTATCGCAGCTGTTGGTGGCCTATCTTTACTACTGACAATCGTACTAGGAATAGGTTTAATCGGTGTTTTATGTTCGTTATTCCTTGTCGTATCAAGTGTCGGGGTTGTATCAACAACTGGGTTTTCATTAGCGATGAGAAATCAGAAACAAGCTGCAGGAACAGCATCAGCTTTATTAGGCTTATTACAGTTCATTTCAGGAGCTCTTGTTGCGCCGCTAGTAGGTATCGGTGGAAGTAATACAGCATTACCGATGGGGGTTGTTATTGCGCTTTGTGAAGTAGGAGCAGTGTTATGTTATCTATTTATGGCCAGAAGAAGTGAGAAGCAGTTTGAACTGCAGCAAAAACAAAATTTAGAGGCTTAACAAAAAAGAACTGATTCAAAGGGAATGTTTGAATCAGTTCTTTTTTTCATTTCTTTGAAATACCTCATACATATTATTCATGATCGTATCATATAAAACAGCAAGTTTATCCCACACCCAGCGATTACTATCGACTTCTTTTTCCCCACAGTCGATAATATCGGTATGGTCAGTAATTTTATACGCTTTTTTAACGATAATAGGAGCAATCTTCGGTATACGTGGGATTTCCTTTAAGGTATCTGCAAAGTTTCCAATGTAGACATGACCGATGATTTCGATTGTTAATGATTTATCCGATATATTTAGCACGGTATGAAATTGATTTGTATGTTGTTGTTTTAAATATTGAGCTAACTTAAATGGAGCATGCTTCTTCTTTAATACGCGGCGAAGGCTCTCTGTATTTTCGATATGAAGTGATTTTTCGCGAATAAGGACACGAATATCTTCTCCCATAAAAGGTATTGTGTTGTACATAGATGATTCTCCTTAAAACCTTACATATGTTTGCGTTATGCATATGTAAGTCTAGCATGGTTTGTTCTTTATGTGTGCTTACAGTTTTGTAAGGTGAGTAGTAAAGCAGTGCAAAAGTTATTTGTATAAAGTGACGATACTGTGACAAACATGTTGGTATATATATTACGATGTCGTCTTAAGTGTAAAAAGTAGGATGTTCTCGGTATAATAACAAGTGGAGATAAAAGAAACTATAATGAGTAGTAGCTGTAGATAAAAGGAGAAGAAGAGATGAAGAAGGTTTTGGGTATTGCTGTAATGGGAAGTATGATCCTTCTAGCAGGATGTAATGGAAATAAGGATACGAAAGAACCGAAAGAAAAGGTAGAGCAATCTACAGAACAAACAGAAGAAATGAAAGAATACCTTGCAGTACATGAAAAATACGATTTGAAAATGAATAAAGAAATTAATAACGCACTGCAGTTATTTGAAGTGGCAAAAGAAAAGGGCGGTAAGGAAATAACGACTGCTACATATAAAGAAGATGTGCAAAAGGTAACAACGAGCATGTTAGAAGATATTGATCATATACGAAAAGAAATTCGTGTTCCGAAGTCGAAAGAGCAAGAACATGAGGTATATGTCGGTTTCTTGAATGAATCGGAACAAGCAATGAAAAAATTACAGAAGTTAGCTAAAGAAGAAGATTCATCGTTGATTCGTGATATAGAAATTAATTTTGCAACAGCATCGACATACTATAAACGTTTTCAAGCAGAAACGAAAAAATAACCTTGCCTATGCAAGGTTATTTTTTCTTCTTACTACCGCCTACTTCTTTATTTTATTTCTCTTTTATATTCTTTTTTCGTTCCATCAGAGAAGACAACTTCTAAATCGAATTTTTGATAGTCTTTATCAAGTTTGAACACGTTCACTACTTGATCGATTACTTCTTGATCAGGAGTATCTTTATCAAATTTTAATTCTTGTAGAAGTGGGCTTAATTTTGTGATAGCCTCGTCTCCTGTTAATTTTACATCTGCTTTATGATCTTCAATTTTTGCTTCCATTTTCTTGTCAGCTGCTACATTTTTATAGTCTGCTTCGTAGTCTTTCTTTGTATCTTGGTAGTCTGCCTTTAAATCGAATTCATTGAAGTTTAGTTTTAAATCTGCAGGAGCCTCATTTTTTGCTTCTTCAGTCGTCTTTTTATTAGAAGTTGTGTCTTCTTTGGCAGGAGCTTTACATCCTGTTAATGCAGGTACTAGCATAAGAGCTAATAAAACTGATAGTAGAATTCTCATTATAAATTCCTCCTTATGTAAATTCGTTCTATACAAGTTTTTCCCAAAAACATGTAATTATGTATGTGTTGAAAATAAATTATTATCCTGCAGTCACAAGGGCTAATCCGCAATTTAAATCAAAAACGATTTGTATGTATATGGTAAATTGAAGTTGTGAGGGAGGGGCTAAAATGCATGAAGAATATAAAGAGATAATAAAAAAATCAATTGAATATATAGAGAATCACTTACATGAGGAGCTTACAACAGAAAGAGTGGCATCTCACAGTGCAGTATCGATGTACCATTTTCATCGCATCTTTCAAAGATATGTTGGGATGAGTGTAACAGATTATATTCGAAAGAGAAGGTTAACTCATGCTGCGCAAGTTTTAGTGTCAACGGAGAGAGCTGTTATTGATATTGCAGTGCAATACGGTTTTTCCTCACAAGAGGCATTTACGAGAGCTTTTAAAAGAATGTTTCAATTGCCACCAAAGAAATATCGAAAGTACTTTCAGTCATTTTATATAGAAAGAGAGGGTGTTTCAATGCAAAAAGGTATACCGAAAGGATGGATCTTAAGTGGAAGTCATCCTGCTGAATATGAGATGGGTTTAGATTATGAAGTTGTCCATCAAGGAAAAGTATCTGCATACATAAAAGCAAAAGAGAATGTTACGCATGGAGGATTTTCAACATTAATGCAAATGTTCCGAGCGGATAAATATGTAGGGAAGAGATTACGTTTTACAGCATTTATTAAGAGTGAAAATGTAAGAGATTGGGCAGGATTGTGGATGCGAGTAGATGGAAAAGATACAGAACCGCTCGCTATGGATAATATGCAAAATCGCCCCATTAAAAATACGAATAACTGGCAATCGTACTCGGTTGTATTAGATATAAAAGAAGAAGCACTTGGTATTGCATTTGGTGTTTTATTATCAGGAGAAGGTTGTGTGTGGCTAGATAGTATTCGATTTGATGAAGTAGATGAAAAAATCCCTTCAACAGATTTGGCAGAGAACTTTTATGAAACACTTTTAGAAGATCCGGTGAATCTACAGTTTGAAGAAGTAGAAAAATAAAAACAAGGAGAAAAGATATGCTCAAATATGTAAAACTAATAAGTATTAGTTTAGTAATATCGTCTTGTATTATGGGAATTAATTATTTAGTTAGCTATCTTTGGTCAGGGCATATACCTTCTTTGACGTGGAGAACATATTTGATGTTTGTGTTTATATTTATGATGAGTTTTGGTTCGATGCAAAAAGAAGGAAAAGAGGATTATTGACAATAGTCTTTTCCGCCTTTCTTTCATTAACACAAATGGTTGTAACTGTGCCACATGAAATGCTTTCTAAAACATATCAAACAATCAGTGAATTATTTCCTGCAACATATGCAGCGAATGGCTATTATACAATAATATTTGGAGGAGTTAGTTTAGAGAGAAATATTATTTCATTATTAGTTATTGTATTGGTTACACAATCAGTAGCAGTGATGACTTTAGCTATAAAAGGAATGGTAAAGGGAAGAAGAAGCTCTGTAGTTAAAGAAGTATAAAATAAAAAGGTATCCTCGGTGGGATACCTTTTTATTAGCACTTATTATTTTGTAACTTCTGTCCACTTGTAGTTAAACTCACCACCGAAGTCAGTTGTTACAAGTCCTTTAATGAAAGAGCGTTGTAAGTAAGAACGGCCTTGTTGGTATAAAGGAGCGACAGCGCCGTCTTGTAATAGAATTTTTTCAGCTTGCTTCATTGCTTCAAAGCGTGCTTTTTCATCGCCAGCTAAATCTGTTTTCACTTTATGAATTAGCTCATCGTACTCTTTGTTAGAGTATTTATCGAAGTTATAAGCACTATCTGTTGTAAATAAATCTAAGAATGTAATTGGATCAGCGAAGTCAGGGCCCCAGCCGTCAATACCAATTTCATAGTCACCACTTAATAGTAGTTTTAGCTGTTGTTTACGTGGTTGTGGTTTTAAATTCACTGTTAATCCATCTAGGTTCTTTTCTAATTCACCTTTTAAATATTCACCAGTCTTTTTAGCTAAAGCATTGTCACTTGTTAATAGTTCGATTGTTACTTTGTCAGTACCAAGTTCTTGTTTTGCTTTTTTCCAGTTTTCTTTCGCTGTTTTCACATCATCCTTGACTAGATTTCCATTTTCTTTACGGAAGTCATTGCCTTCTGGGCTCTTTGCAAATTTCGCAGGAACCATTCCTTCAGCTGGAACAGCGCCGTTATTTAAGATTGTTTCTACGTAAGCTTTTTTATTCATTGCGCCGTTAATAGCAAGGCGTGCATGTTGATTTTTTAATGTTTCATTTTTCTGATTTAATCGTAAGAATTGAATACCGACTTCAGCGCGTTCTTTGAAGTTTGGATCGCTCTTATATTTATCAACAAACTCTGCAGTTAAAGCAACACGATCAATTTGTCCTGAATCATATAAGTTCACTTCTGTAGACTTATCTTTAACGACATTGAAGTTGATTTCTTCTAATTTTACAGTTTTAGCATCCCAATAGTTAGGATTTTTCTTCAATTGGAAGCTTTGTTCATGTTTCCAGTTATCTAATGTGAAAGCACCGTTATAAATTAAATGATTTGTTTCTAAACCATATTTATCGCCTTGAGACTTTAAGTACTCTTCATTAATTGGTAAGAATGTTGAGAATGTAGTTAAGCTTAAGAAGTAGGGAACAGGACGGTCTAGTTGTACTTCTAACGTTTTATCATCAACAGCTTTGACCCCTAGTTGATCAATTGGCAATTGTTTTTGGCTTATTTGTTTCGCATTCTTTATATCGAAGAATAAGAATGCGTATTCAGCTGCTGTATCAGGATTTACGGCACGTTGCCAAGCGAAGGCAAAGTCCTTTGCTGTAACAGGAGTACCGTTTGACCATTTTGAATCACGGAGATGGAATGTATATTTTGTTTTATCGGGACTAATGTCAACCGACTCAGCGACACCAGGAACCGGTTTATTATCTTCTCCCATTGCATATAGCCCTTCAAAAACATTACGCATTACGTTCATGGATTCCCCATCCGTTGCTTTTGCAACATCCATTGTTGGAATTTCTGAAGCGAATGATAAGTTAATTGCCTGTTTATCAGGTGCTTTATCGTTTGCTTTCGCTCCGCTTGCATTATCTTTATTTCCCCCGCAAGCAGTTAGTAATAGACTTGCCCCCAAAACAGATGCAACAACAGGTACAACTTTTTTCTTCATTGTTCGTTCCTCCCTAAATGTGTTGTTCGTAACGTCATAATGTCCGTGTCTTGAAGTAGCTATAGAAGGAGATAAAACCTATTATAAATATTTGTTTATAGGTAATCAGGTGTTCTATATGTATATACATGTTGAACTGTAATCTATCGTTATATGTTTCAACGTAGTAGACATTATATTTTGATGGTGAAATATTTTGTTTCTTTGATTATTTAGAATATTAACGCTGAAAAGAACTATATGTCAATAATAAAAATAGATTGTTAATTTCTCAGAATAATATATTAAAAAAGCAGATTCTCATGTGTGAGAGAACCTATTTTTAATATATTTTGCTAAAAAAACAATTGGTGTGGGCTAATAATAAGTGGGGATGAAGAAACCCCCACTTATTAAAGTTTCACTTTATTTTTCAATTTTTGCCCACTTGAAGTTTAATTGACCTGCAAAGTCTACTTGCACAATTCCTTTCACATAAGAACGTTCTAAATAAGATTCGCCTTTTTGGTAAAGAGGAGCGATAACAGAGTCTTTAAATAATATTTTCTCGGATGCTAGTAATGCTTCCCAGCGAGCTTTTTCATCACCAGCTAAAGTTGTTTTCACTTTTGCTATTGTTTCATCGAATTCCTTATTAGAGTAATGATCTAAGTTATAAGGGTTATTCGTTGTAAATAGCTCAAGGAATGTAATTGGATCCGCAAAGTCAGGGCTCCAGCCATCAATTCCGATTTCGTAGTCACCTTTTAATAAAAGCGAAACTTGTTGCTTACGCGGCTGAGGTTTTATATTTACTGTTAATCCATCTAGATTCTTTTCTAGTTGTCCTTTTAAGAATTCACCAGTTTTCTTATCAAGGTCAGCATCACTCGTTAATAATTCTAATGTTATCTTTTCAGAACCAAGCTCTTGTTTAGCTTTTTTCCATAACTCTTGTGCAGATTTTGTATCAACTTTTGTTAAATCGCCGTTTGCAGTACGGAAGTCTTTTCCTTCAGGTCCTTTTGCAAAGTTTTTTGGAACGAGACCAAATGTTGGTGTAGAGCCATCATTTAATAACGTATTTACAAAGGATTTTCTATCAATTGTTTGATCAATTGCTTGGCGTGCAGAAACGTTTTGAAGTACTTTGTTTTGTTGATTCATACGTAAAAATTGTACGCCTACGTTTGGACGTTCTTTAAAGTTAGCATCCTTTTTATATTTATCGACGAAGTCAGATGTTAGTTTTATACGATCTAATTGTTTTGACTCGAATAAATTTACTTCTGTTGATTTTTCTTTTACGACATTAAAATTGATTTCTTCTAGTTTGACAGTATCTTTATCCCAATAGGTAGGGTTCTTCTTAAATTTAAAGCTTTGTTCGTGCTTCCAATCGCTTAGTGTAAAAGCTCCATTGTACAAGATTGTATTATCTTCTAAAGCGTACTTATCACCTTGTACTTTAAAGAATTCCTCATTAATTGGTAGAAATGTTGGGAACGCTGTTAAGCTAATAAAATAAGGAACAGGACGCTCTAATTCTACCTCAAACGTATGGTCATCAACTGCTTTTACACCAAGTTGGTCGGCTGGAAGTTCTTTGTTGTTAATTTTTGTTGCGTTTTTAATATCAAAGAATAAAAATGCATATTCAGAGGCTGTTGCTGGATCTACGGCACGTTGCCAAGCGAACACAAAATCTTTAGCTGTAACAGGAGTGCCGTTTGACCATTTTGAATCTCGCAAATGGAATGTGTATTTCGTTTTATCGCCACTTACTTCATGAGATTTTGCAACACCAGGAACAGGTTTGTTACCTTCACCAAGATTATACAAACCTTCAAATACGTTTCTCATTACTTGACCAGAATCAGTATCTGTAGCACGAGCCGTATCCATTGTTCGTATTTCAGTAGGTGAAGATAAGTTTAAAACCTGTTTACTAGGTGCCTCGTCTTTTGCATTTGCTCCGCTTGCTTCGTTTTTATAACTACCGCAACCAGTTAATAAAATACTTACTCCTACAACTGATGCAATACCGGGTACAAACTTCTTTTTCATTTGATTTTCCTCCTAAATAATTAAGTTTGGATGATGATGAGGGAAATGAAAAATAAAAAATCCCTCTTTTCATATTGAGAAAGAGGGATTTTTACGTACAAGTTATGCACCCGTATATAAACGAAGTCCCTCATTCTATCTTTCAAGCATAAAGCTTGCAGGAAGTGGCACAGTATTCAAAATGAACCTGTTGCCGAGGTTTCAAAGGGCCAGTCCCTCCACCTCTCTTGATACAATGAGTAAACGAATAAATTTTATTAATTTTTGTGTTTCTTTGATAATTCAAAATCTTACACCTTGAATAATGAAGTGTCAACTAAATGAAATATAGTTTAAATTTTCAGTTTTCTTAAATGAAAAAACCACTGCATATGGCAGTGGTTTTTCTACTAGAAGTTAAAGTTATCTGGATCTGGACCAACGCGACGATCTTCATTTAAAGCTTGAATTGCTTTCATATCATCAGCACTTAATTCAAAGTCGAAGATGTTTGCATTTTCAATAATGCGATGTTCTTTAATTGATTTGGGAATTGTTACAACTTCGTTTTGTAAATCCCAACGTAAAATAATTTGCGCAGTTGATTTATTATATTTTGTCGCAATTTCTTGTAACGTTGGATTATCTAGTAGTTGTCCTTGCATTAATGGTGACCAAGCTTCAAGCTGGATATTATGTTCTTTACAGAATGCATGTAACTCTTCTTGTGCTAAACGTGGGTGGTATTCCACTTGGTTGACCATTGGCTTAATTTCAGCAATTTCAAATACGTCTTGTAAGTGGTGAATGTGGAAATTACTCACACCGATAGCGCGAACACGGCCATCTTTATAAAGTGTTTCTAATGCTTTCCATGATTCAGTATATTTCCCTTTTACAGGCCAATGTACTAAATATAAATCTAAATATTCTAGACCTAATTTCTCTAATGTAGTTTCAAATGCTTGAAGCGTTGTTTCATATCCTTGATCGCTATTCCATACTTTTGAGGTAATAAATAATTCTTCACGTGAAACACCGGATTCACGAATCGCTTGCCCAACGCCTTCTTCATTTTGATAGATTGCTGCAGTATCGATGCTGCGGTAGCCATTTTTAATTGCTGCTTTTACAGAATCAATTACTTCTGAACCATCTTCTACTTTAAAAACACCTAAACCAAACCAAGGCATTTTTACACCGTTATGTAATGTTGTATAGTCTTTTAAACTTGTTAAAATCATATTATTTCCCCCTAGCTTTTTTGTTTGTTGCTTCTACTGCTTTTTGAATTGCCTCTGAAAAATTATATTCGTATAAAGTTTTGAGACCCTCAGCTGTGGAACCACCTGGCGTTGTTACTTGTTCGCGAAGGTTAGCTGGATTTTGCGTTTGTTCAAGCATAGAAGCAGAGCCAGAAATCATTTGAATCACAAGATGTTTTGCGGTTTCTTCATCAACTCCATAACTTTTTGTTGCTTCAATTAAGCTTTCAGCAAAGTAATAAAGGAAGGCTGGTGCACTTCCAGTAACTGCAGTAAGCTGATGAACTTCTTCCTCAGTACAAAGTTGCGAAGTACCAATACCTTTTAAAAGTAGTTGCAGGGTTTCTTGATGTATCTCGTTTACTGATTGTCCCATTGTATATAAGGAGATAGACTTTCCAATTTCAGCAGCTGTATTAGGCATAATCCAAGCAACAGGCGTGCCTTTTGGGAGTCTAGCTTCTAAATAAGATGGTCCAATGCCAGCTGCTACTGTTACGACTAGTTGATTTGATATTAACGGAGATAGCTCAGCTAATAACTCTTCATGAGCCGAAGGTGGCATTGCTAAAACAACCGTATCAACAGATGTAACATGCTGTTTCCAATCTGTTGTAGTAGACACATTATATCGATGTTGTAACTGTTTTAGCTTTTCTATGTTGCTTCGGTTAGAGACGATAATTTCTTCGATGTACTCTTTGCTTGTTTTAAGTAATCCGGAAAATATAGCTTCTGCCATACGACCGGCACCAATAAATAAAATTCGATGTTTAGTTAGCATATCCTTTATTCCTTTCTAGTAGAGATATGTTATAAAAACGATATCATCTTTAAGAGAATTTTGTAAAAAGAAAAGACTTACCGTAGATGGAATGGATAATGAGAAGGAGGAGATTCATGGTAAAGGAAAGGGCTATTCCTTATACTGGTGATAGGGAATTTATTACACATCTGGGGAGAGATAAATATGGTTAGAAGTCCACTTTTTTTACTTGTTTCTAGTATTATTTGTGTATTAGTTGGATTGTATATTCAATCGAGTTATATTGAAATTTTCGCATCAATTATGGGGATCATTAATGTTTGGTTATTAGCGAGAGAAAAAGTATCCAACTTTTTATTTGGCATGATTACTGTTGCGGTATTTCTATACATTTTTATTACACAAGGTTTATATGCAATGGCAGTATTAGCCGCTTTTCAATTTATATTTAATGTATATGGTTGGTATTATTGGATTGCACGAAGTGGGGAGGGAGAGGTAAAAGCAACAGTTCGTTTAGATTTGAAAGGATGGACTTTTTATATAAGTTTTATTTTAGTTGCTTGGATTGGTTGGGGTTATTATCAAGTCCGTTATTTAGAGTCAACAAGTCCATATTTAGACGCTTTAAATGCCGTATTGGGACTAGTGGCTCAATTTATGTTAAGTCGAAAAATATTAGAAAACTGGCATTTATGGATTTTATATAACATAGTTAGCATTGTAATTTATATTTCTACTGGTTTATACGTCATGCTAATATTAGCTATTATTAATCTCTTTATATGTGTAGCTGGTTTGCTAGAGTGGAAGAGCAATTATAAGGGGCAAGAACATACAAATAATTATATCTAGAAAATAATTAGAATTAAAAAACCCCTGAAGTACATATGCTTCAGGGGTTTACTAATAGAATATAAGATTATGCTTTTGTCATACCAAGTAATACAGCGCCGCCGATAATTAAAACACTACCTAGTGCAATAAAGATCAATTGACGTTTTGTTTTCTTTTCACCTAAGAATACAATCGCACCGAATGTTGAGATAACGATTCCAGTTTGAGATAATGGGAAGCTTGTTGCTACTCCAACACGTGGTAATGAAAGAAGTAAGAATAAGTTTCCAGTTCCCCATAGTAAACCAGACAAAGCATTACGGATTGCATATTTGTTAAATGGTTTATGTTTAGACGTCAGTACAACCGCACCAACAAACATACCAACTGCTTGTGGTAAAATAGCAGACCAACCATCGATATTATACCAACGAATAATAATTACATATACAAGATAGCCGAAAGTAGAAACAATTAAAGTAAGAAGTCCTTTTTTCAATTGTCCAGGTGGCTGAGCATTTTCTTTATCATCTAATGATGTGAATACAACACCAACTACGATTAATAGGATTGCAATCGTTCCCAGAATGATCGTTGTAGTAGTAGTCCACTCACGGAAAGCGATAACCCCAAAGATAGAAGTTGCAACAAGTTGCATACCAGTAGAAATCGTTACAGTAGTTGAAACACCTAGTTTTTCAACTGTTTTTAATTGGTTTACTTGTCCTAAAGCCCAGAATAAACCTGAAATAAAACCAACAATTAAGATTGTCATTGTTAAAGCTGGTTGAGTAAATACATACATAATTGTTGCGAAGAATAGAGCACCGATTGTCATACCTACCGTTTGGCTATATGCACCACCGCCCATTTTTACGCTTACTAATAAGATGTTTCCCCATGCAATTGCAGGAAGAAGCGCTAATAAAATGTCCATTACAAGACTCCCTTCGGTTTGCTATACCAATATAGTTACATATCGTTCTAACGATCGGTAATGCCCCACTAATAGAGTAGAAGATTACCGATCGCTAAAACAGGATGAAGAATTCACGATATAAATGCGTTTTCATTTCTTCATTTTTTGAAACACCTCCATATAATAACAGGAAATTGCCTATTTTAGAAAGTGAATTCAAATAAAATGTATATTTTAATAAGAGGTAAAATTCAGTTATTTCCCGGTGGTATATTTTATTTCCTAAGAAATAAAGAAGCAGCTTCGAAAAAAGCTGCTTTAAGAGTTAGTAATTCTTTTATTAATAAGTTGAATACATAGTAGAAATACGAGTGACATACTGATAGTAATAACTACAAGTGTCCATGCGAGTTGCATATTACTTGCATCAATAGCCATGTAAATTGCAGTTGGGATTGTCTGTGTTTTACCAGGAATGTTCCCGGCAAACATAAGTGTAGCGCCAAATTCACCGAGCGCGCGGACAAAGCTCAAAATCATCCCGCTTAGTAAGGCAGGAAATGCGAGCGGAAGTGTAACGTGCAGAAAAACTTGATATTCACTTGCGCCAAGGTCACGAGCACTTTCTTCAATTTGTACATTTGCGATAGAAAATCCGGTTTTCGCTGATTGGTACATAAGCGGAAATGCAACAACTGTAGAAGCAATGATCGCAGCAGTAGATGTGAACATAATAGACTGCTGAAATAATGATTCAACCCACTTTCCGATCGGGCTGTTGTTTCCAAAGATGATAATGAGAAAGAAGCCGATAACAGTTGGTGGAAGTACCATTGGTAATAAAAATATGGTTTCTAATAGTACTTTATATCGCCATGAGGAGCGAGCTAGTGCTCGCCCGACAATTGTCCCTAAAATTGTAACGAGAATAGTGGCGCATGCAGCTACTCTTAAAGATAGAAAGACAGGCGATAAAATAGCATCAATGCTCATAGTAATTACGACAGGACTGTAAATCCATATTTTTTAAAGATAGATTGTGCATCTTTTGACTGCAAATACTCATAAAATGAAGTCGCCTCTTTCTTATGTTTAGATTCCTTTATAACACCTAAAGGATAGTGGATTGGCTCATGAGAAGTAGCTGCTGCTGTCTCACCAATCTTTACTTTATCCGAAATGAGAGCATCTGTTTTGTATACGATACCAGCATCGATATTCCCTGTTTCTACATATGTTAACACTTGGCGAACATCTTTTGTAAATATGACTTTATTTTGAACATCATTCCAAAGGTTTTCGTGTGTTAGAGAAGCCTTTGCATATTTGCCAGCAGGTACAGATTCAGGTGTACCAAGTGCAATTTTTTTGATTTTCTCATCTTTTAAATCTTGAAATTTTGTAAGAGAACTATCTTTAGGGATGACTAGAACTAGTTCATTTCCAAGAAGATTTTTCCCTTCTTTTTCATTAATGAATCCTTTTTTTACAAGGGTTTGGAATTTATCTTCTGCTGCTGAGAAGAATAAATCAGCAGGTGCACCTTGTTCAATTTGTTGTTGAAGTGCTCCAGAAGCACCGAAGTTAAAAGAAAGTTTGATATTTGGCTCTTTTTCTTTATATTGTTTTTCGATTTCTTTTAATGCATCTTGTAAGCTTGCAGCAGCTGAGATAGTCAGTTCAACTGTTTTATCCTCTTTAGCAGCTGACTTTGTATGCTTTTCCCCACTTGTACAAGCAGCGCTAAATATAAGAAGGAAAGAAAGTATAAGTGCCCCGATGGAACGTAATATAAATTTATTCATAAAAAAATCCCCTTTCATTTTGACACATCTAATTATAACTAAATATAACTAAATATAACTAGTTATAATTGAATATAATTTGAACATAAGTCTATTTTTAAAAAATAGGAGAAATATTCTTTTCTTTGTTACAATGAAAGGAGAAAGTGAGGAATCGTCTATGGATCATCATTCCTACACAACGGAAGAAGTAGCAAAGCGATTAAAAGTATCAAAATTAACTGTATACGACTTAATTAAAAAAGGAGAACTTCCTTCTTATAGAGTTGGTAGACAGATGCGCATTGATGCAGCAGATTTAGATCAATATATAAAGCAAATGAAAACAGGGAAAGTACAAGTTAATCCTGTAAAAAACGATGGTAGTAGTATCTTGAACACGTGTATTATTAGTGGTCAAGAACTAACGTTAGATATGTTAGCTAAACGTATAGAAAATCGTTTGCCAAGTTCTAATGTTTTAAGAGCGTATCAAGGTAGCTTAACGAGTTTAGTGAAAATGTATCAAGGAGAAGGAAGTATCGTTAGTTTGCATTTGTTTGATGGTGAAACGGGTACATATAATATTCCTTACGTAAAACGTATTTTAGTAGGACAGCCATGTCTTATGATTAATTTATTGTCCAGAAATGTAGGGTTTTATGTTCAAAAAGGAAATCCGAAGAAAATAAAGACATGGGCTGACATATCCGGGTCCACTATAAAGTTTGTGAATCGAGAAAAGGGTTCTGGTATTAGAGTGTTAGTGGATGAACAATTACGAATCCGAAAATTAAATAAAGCTGATATTAGTGGATATGAATGGGAAGAATCGAATCATCTTGGTGTTGCCACGCAAGTTGCAAATGGAAAAGCTGATGTAGGAGTAGGTTCAGAAAAGTTTTCGCAAATTGTAAATGTGGACTTTATTCCAATCATGAAAGAACAGTATGATTTAGTAATTTTGAAGAATAAAGAAAATGAAGAGCTGATTGAAGTTGTGAAAGACATTCTGCAATCGGAAGAATTTCATAATGAATTAAATGCGATTGGCGGATATGATATTACGAAAACAGGTCAAATTGTATATGAAATAAAGTGAAACTTTAATCAGTGTGGGGGTTCTTCGTCCCCCACTGATTATTAGCCTTCACCAATCGGACTTTTATGGGCAGCCCGACCCCCACCTAACTTCTTTGCTTTCGCTGAATTTTGAGGAGGGGGTCTTACTGCCCATTAAAGCGGGACAAACTAAAAAGCTGCTTGTCTATAAGACGAGCAGCTTTTTCTATATATAAAGGGGTTTGGGGAAACAAAGTGTTAAATAAGACCTTGAGCAAGTGTATAAATGAAAGCCGTAAGAAGAGTAGCTCCACTTGCAAGTCCGATAAAGTCTGATTTGTTGAAAGTAATGTTGTTCATTATAATCTCTCCTTATTTGTTTAATGTAGTTGCAACAGCTTTTGCATCGACAAGTGCGGATAGCACCATGCCCATTGTATTTAAAAATTTATTTGATTTCATATTGTTCATCATGCGTATCCGCTCCTTTTCGAATAGTTGTTGCCCTGCTTATGTCTTAATTATAGGGAATATGGATACTTCCAACTATCGAATTAGCTTACGAAAGACTTACACTTTTGTAAGAAAAAAAGACATTCATGTAAGAATGTCTTTCACAGCATATTGATATGATGATGGTCTTCAATTGTTTTTAAAAAACTACGCATTGAATTCGTCATATAGCTATCTTTACGGCGTATGAAAACCGTTGAAATACTGCCGTATTTTTCAGGGATTGCATGACAATGTACCTTACCTGCTTTAGAAAGATGATGGACAGCAGACTGTGGTACGAGTGTAATTCCGAGACCGAGTGCAACACTGTTTAATATTGTCTCTAATATATTGAATTCCATAATTCTTTTTGGTAGCAAACCTTCGTCTTTAAGCCAACGTTCTAGTTTGGAGCGGTATCCACATCCTTGGTTAAAAACGAGTAGAGGCGTTGTTGTAAATTCTTCTATATGAAAGGCTTTATTTTGTGTTATAAGCATTAATTTCTCTGTACTAACATCGTATTGTTCGATTAGTGGATGTTTAATAGGACCTGATATAAAGGCGCCATCTAATTGATGATCAAGTACTTCTCTAATTAATTCTTCTGTTAGACCCGCTTGTAATGATAAATCGACATTCGGATAGCTTTTATAGTAAGAAGATAAAATGGTAGGCAGTGTACTTACTGTTTCGACTGTACCGATTTTTAATATACCAGAAGGTGTTTCGCTATCTAAAAATACTTGTTTTAGTTCGTCGACATCTTGCAAAATTTTACTAACATAAACGAGCATTTTTCTTCCTTCAGCTGTTAAAGTCATTCCTCGTTTATGGCGGTAAAAGAGTGGGGTTTTTAATTCGTTTTCTAGTTGTTTAATACGTGCAGTTACATTTGATTGTACATAATTTAATTCCTTTGCTGCGCTACTTACACTACCCTGATCGGCAACGCTTTTAAAGATTTGTAAGTCTCTTAATTCCATTTTGTAATCCCCCTTGATGTTAACTATCATTATAAATGATAGTTAACATCATTTTGAATCATTTTACGTGATATATTTTTTCTTTTACAATTCTCTTTGTGCAAATAGAAAGAAACGGGGGATTGCGGTGAGAAGAGGTCAAATGATAATAGGGGCTTTGGCGTGTTTAATTGCGAGTATGTCATGGGGAGCGATGTTTCCAGTTGCTGATCATGCGCTAGAATACATAGATCCATTTTATTTTTCGCTTATTCGCTATGGAGCAGTGGCGATAATGCTGATTGTATTGTTGTTAGTGAAAGAAGGAAAACAGGCATTTTGTTTAGAGGGAAGAGGAAAGTTACTCGTCTTTTTTGGAACGATGGCATTTACAGTATATAATGTCCTCATATTTTTAGGGCAAATGTTAATGGGTAAGTCGGGTGTAATGGTAGCTTCCATTATGGAAGCACTTATGCCGATGATTTCTATTTGTATTTTATGGGGATATAAGCATATAAAACCGAAGAAGTATATGATAACGAGTATGGTTATTGCTTTTGTAGGAGCTGTGTTTGTTATTACAAAAGGTGACATGAGTTTCTTTGTAACATTGAAAGATAATATGTTCCCATTAGCATTTATATTTATTGGTGTTGTAGGGTGGGTTATTTATACGATGGGTGGTCAAACTTGTAGTGATTGGTCAACATTACGTTATTCTACGTTGACGTGTGTATTCGGTACGACTGTTACAGGAATTATAACGGTAATTATTACGTCGCTTGGATATATTTCAGTTCCGAGTATGGGAACGATTTCTATTGTGAAATATGATTTGTTATTCATGATGACATTGCCAGGTATTGTAGCGCTACTTGCTTGGAACTATGGTGTGAAAATTTTATCATCCATTAATGGGATTTTATTTATTAATTTTGTACCAATTACGACTTTAGCTATTATGATGATGCAAGGGTATCAAATCACAATGTTTGATATTATAGGGACTGTACTTGTTATTGCAGCGCTTATTCGCAATAACGTTTGCCAGAGAAAAGAAGAAAATATAAATAAGAGAGTTTTACAAGAAGAACAATTACGTCAAGCTGTTTAATAGGCAAATGGAGGATTTCACATGTTAGAAAGTTTATTGTTTTTCTTCGCCGTCGGAGTTGCCTGTGAGCTTGCAGCAATTAATCGAAATGGTCGTAAAAAGATAAAACAACAAGCTGAGCTGATACAGCTTTTAAAAGAATTGAAAGAAAGAAAAAATTAAAAAGACGACCGGGCATAGACGGTCGTCTTTTTCTATATAAAGGGGAAAGGGGACACAAAGTTATACAAGCGTAGCAGCGTAAATGAAAGCAGTAAGAAGAAGAGAGCCGCTAGCTAATCCTAAAAAATCTAATTTGTTAAAAGTAATGTTATTCATAATACATTCTCCTTACTTGTTTAATGCAGAAGCAACAGCTTTTGCATCGAAAAGAGCCGATAATACCATGCCCATTGTATTTAAGAAATTGTTCGTTTTCATTTTGTTCATCATATTGATCCACTCCTTTTCGAATAATTGTTGCCCTGTTTCTGACTTAATTGTATGAAATATAGTAAGAAGTAACTATCGAATTAGCTTACAAGAAAATTACACTTTTGTAAGAATTGAAATTTAACAATTCATCCTTAATTTTATTACCAACTCCTAAAACTTAGTGTTATAATTATTATAAGAATATGATTATACTTCGGATGTTTAGAAAGGAACGAAATAAATGTATAAACCAATTACATTTTTGTTGAAATATATATTTAAAACAGCTGGGAAAGTAGAAGTACAAGGAAGAGAAAAGCTACCAGAAGGTGGACCCTATGTTGTTGCATGTACACATACAAGTTTTATGGATGTATTAATGTTAGCTACAGGGATGTATCCAACTCAAATTCATTACATGGCCAAAAAAGAATTATTTGAAGGGAAATTCAAAAATTGGTTCTTTAAAAATGTAAATGCATTCCCTGTAGATCGTGCGAATCCAGGACCAAGTACACTTAAAATTCCATCACGTTTATTAAAAGAAGGAAAGGTAGTAGGGATTTTTCCGAGTGGAACAAGATCAGCGGAAGATGTTTCATTAAAAGCGGGTGCTGTGACAATTGCGATGCGTTCCAATGTTCCGTTAGTACCAGCAGCTTATGTTGGTCCATCAAGTGTAAAAGAATTAATAAAGGGGAAAAGGGCACAATTGATTTTTGGAGATCCAATTCAAATTGAGGCTGGAGAACAAATAGATCGAAAAACCGCTATGAAAATGATGACGGATCAATTAAATGAGAAGTTTGAGGAGTTAAAAGAAGCTTTGCAATCAAATCAAAAATAAGAAAAGACGACCGGGCATAGACGGTCGTCTTTTCTATTACTATTTATAATAAAGGGGAAAGGGGACACAAAGTTATACAAGCGTAGCGGCGTAAATAAAAGCAGTAAGAAGAATCGAGCCACTAGCTAGTCCTAAAAAATCTAATTTGTTAAAAGTGATGTTATTCATAATACATTCTCCTTACTTGTTTAATGTAGAAGCAACAGCTTTTGCGTCGATAAGAGCGGAAAATACCATGCCCATTGTATGTAAGAAATTGTTCGTTTTTATTTTGTTCATCATATTAATCCGCTCCTTTTCGAATAGTTGTTACCTTGTTTCTGACTTAATTGTATGAAATGTTGCGGAAAGTCACTATCGAATTAGCTTACAGAAAAATTACACTTTTGTAAGAGAAACGAATGAAGGTGTAATGATAAGAAGATTTGACATATGTTCATGGGATTCATTAAGTTAAAGATAGAGGTGAGTGTATGACTAATATTAAAGATATCGCAAAGATGGCGGGAGTTTCAGTTACGACTGTTTCGAGAGTGTTGAATGATCACCCATATGTAAGTGAAGAAAAAAGAAAAGCGGTTATAGAGATAGTTGAGAAATTGAATTACTCGCAAAACGCAAATGCTGTTCATTTATCAAAAGGGAAGACGAATATTGTTGGTGTAATTCTACCTTACATTAATCACCCGAGCTTTGATGCAATGGTAGGGGGAATGATGGAGGGAGCGTTAACTCATAATTACAGGGTGCTACTTTGCCAAACGAATTATAATAAAAAAGAAGAAATGAAAAGTTTACATATGTTAAAAACAAAACAATTGGATGGTCTTATTATTTGTTCACGTGCAAATGATTGGGAAACGATAGAACCGTATGCTTCTTACGGCGCAATAATTGCTTGTGAAGACAATGATATTTCAAACATCTCAAGTGTATATACGAATCATTCAGCGGCCTTTCAATTAGGAATGGATTATTTGATTGAGAAAGGTTATAAAAAAATTGGTTATTGTACGGGAAGAAAATTAGGGCCGAGTAGTCAAAAGCGTTTTGATGTTTATAAACAGCAATTGCAATCTATAGACGAAGAGGTTAATGAAGAATGGATTTTTACAGAATGTTTTACACTAGAAGATGGTGTGAAAGTGGCTCATAAGTTAAAAGAGATGCAGGATCTTCCTGAAGCATTAATAGTAGCAGGCGATGAAGTTGCGATTGGGGTTATGACAGAGGTTGAAAAATTAGGGATTCAAGTTCCTGAGGATTTAGCGATTATTGGCTTTGATAATCAACCTATCTCGCAAGTGTTACAATTGACAACTATTGATCAAAATTTAAAGGAGATAGGGAAAACTGCTTTTGAAATGTTGCATAGAAAAGTGAATGAAGAGAGTTCTGAACAAGAAAAGCTGGAAATTCCATACGAACTTGTGGAACGCTCTACAGTTTAATTTTAACCCGTTATGTGTATAATCGCATAACGGATTATTTTTTTGAAATACCTTTGACAGGAAACGCGTTTCATACTTTATAAAGGAGTTAAACCGGTTTGTAACAATCCATGGATTCTTTTCAAGAATAGTATTTGGAGGGATATGCATGAATGAACTTTTATTAAGTGTGAACAAGTATATAGAGGATAACGAAAAAATGTTAGCCTTTGTAGTAGGGATCTTTGAGAAGGATAATTTTATGTTATGTTACCAACATGGAATTTTTGTTGCCACTACTAGACGTCTCCTTTTTTACGGGAAATTTCCGTACTATCCTTCAACATTTAAAGAGTACCCATATTTGCATATAGATAGCATAGATTTTCATTCGTACTTTGAGTTTACTTATAATCATGAAACGGTTAGAGCTAAGCATATTCAGAAAGGGAATGTGGAGCGATTTGTCCATGTAGTTAGAGCAAATATGAATAATTAATCAACCCTCTGTTTAAACATAATATTTCAATTTTTAAGAGGGAAAATGCGGAATAAAAACCACTTCTAAACCTCTAGGAGATAGTGATACAATGTCAAATGGGGGGAGGGTATGAACTATGGTTAATCAACGTATAAAGGAAATAACACTAATTACAATTGGTTCATTATTATTCGCAATTGGTATTAATTACTTTGCAATTCCAAACCGTTTATCGGAAGGTGGAATTATTGGTTTAACGGTTGTTACGTACTACTTATTTGATTGGTCACCAGGGATTGTGAATTTTGCTATAAATGCAATTTTACTAGCTATTGGTTATAAATTTTTTGATAAGAAAACAATGATTTATACAATTTTAGGGATTGTAGAAACATCTTTGTTTTTATACGTTACAGAACATATTGAGTATCATGTAAATAGTGATACATTATTAGCAGCTTTATTTGCTGGTTTATTTGTGGGTATTGGATTAGGCTGTATGTTCAAAGCCGGAGGTACATCGGGAGGATCAGCAATCTTAGCTCAGTTAGCAAATCAATATTTAGGTTGGAGTGTAGGTAAAGGTGTACTAATTATTGATATTGTTGTAATTGCTGGTTCTGTATTTATAATAGGGCAAGAAAAGGCAATGTATACACTTGTAGCTGTGTTCATTGGAGCGAAGGTGATTGATTTCATTGTAGAAGGAATGGACACAAAAACGGCTGTTACGATTATTTCGAATCAACCAGACTTAATTCGTGAAGCTATTACGAAAAATATGACACGCGGTGTTACTGTATTAGAAGGGCGCGGCGGATATACTGGTAAAAATAAAGAAGTTTTATATGTTGTTATTAATAAACAAGAGCTTGTTAAGTTAAAACAAGTTATTAGTCGGGTAGATGAAGATTCTTTCGTTGTTATACATGATGTACGTGATGTACTTGGCGGTGGCTTTAAAGCAAGCTAAAAGGTGAACGAGCAAATTCGTTCACCTTTTTTAATTCTTACAAAAATGTAAGTGTAATGTAATGAGATTCAATAGTAGATTTTATTCCCCCTTTTTAAAATGGATGTATATATATCCTGCAGAGGAGGAATGTTTATTATGAAGAAAAAAATGATCACTACTATAATAGCGATGATAGTGATAGTAGTAATGTTACTGCCTACGAAACTTGGACCGGTTATCGATAAATATAATCCATTTTATAAGACGAAAGAATACTATACGGTTGTGAATACAATTGGTCAGCATATTGGTGATGAGTGGTATGAATATGAATTTATTGCATTCGATGAACGTGGTAGAGAGCAGAAAATAAAGAAAACGGTTAAGCATATGTTAAAGAGAGATGAAGCATTAAAGGTTTTTGCAAAAGGACGTTACGGTGAATCGATTGAAGAGATTGAGGTTGCAAATATTCCTATAAATGCGAAGAGCAAACTTTTAACGATGAGATAGTAAAATATACCCCCAGCTATTTTTTGTCGAAAATAAAAATACTGGGTAAGGGTATTTTTAAGATTAACAAAAAAGCCTTAGTCCATATAGACTAAGGCTTTTTTATTATATAAAGAGGAAGGGGGTACATTGTAGTAGCATGGGTGAAAGGTATAAGAAGAGTAGCTACTAGCAATGTAATTTGGTTATGTGAGTGTTCTTCTTATTTGGCTTACTTCCTAACTTTATTGTACGAAATATAAGTAAGGGGAACTATCGAATTACATTACACATAACTTACAAACATGTAAGCCTTCTGTAATGTAATTCGATAGTTAAAAGATAGTAATTTTCATATAGTGTAACTAGAAAGTCTCAATGTATTACTTTCTGTTTGTAATGAAGAATGAAAAACCAACTAATTTTTAATAATCCTCATCTGAATAAAGATGGGGATCCTTTTTTAAACCTTACAACATTGTAAGGTTTACGTAAGTTAATTCGATAGTAAATTTGTCATATTTTTTGCATAATAGATACAGATAGAAAAATAATTAGGGATCTAGTAAGAAGGGAGAAGAATGGGATGCGTAAAGAAGAAGTAGTGAAGTTACCAATTAAAGATTTCTGTAGCTACTTTACTGTTGCCGTAGTGTGTATTGGATTATTTGATATCATAACAAACTTAATTGTTAAATAATATAGATGCTAAAACAAGAAAGGAAGTCCTTTCTTGTTTTTTTTATGGGGGCATAAAGATGAAATGGATTGATAGTCATATACATGTTGATCAATATAAGGATGAAGAGAAGAGCAGATTACTGAAAGAGGTGGAAAATAGTAAGGAAATAAAGGGGCTTATTGCAGTATCTATGAATTATCAATCTTGTAAGGAAACGTTATCTTTAGCGAAGAAGTATCCCTTTATATATCCAGCGATAGGGTTTCATCCAGAGCAACAGATTCATAAAGAAGAGTGTGACCAGATTTATCAACTTATTGAACAGAACGCAGAGGAAATTGTTGCGATTGGTGAAGTAGGTTTGCCCTATTATTTGAGGAAAGAAGATGAAAGAATTGCTGTAGATCCATACATAGCTGTATTGAAAAAATTTATAGAACTAGCTAGTAAGTATAATTTGCCGATTATATTACACGCAGTTTATGAAGATGCTGACACTGTATGTGATTTGCTAGAGAAATATAAAGTTTCACGTGCACATTTCCATTGGTTTAAAGGAAGTGATGAAACAATGAAACGGATGATGAAGAATGGTTATTATATTTCGATTACACCGGATGTTTTACATAAGGAGAAGATTAGAAAAATTGTTTCGTATTATCCGCTTGAATATATGATGGTAGAAACAGATGGACCATGGGAATTTCAAGAGGGTGTTATAACGCATCCAAGAATGATTCGAGAGGTATTAAAGGAAATTAGTTCTATAAAAAACATATCCATTGATAAGGTCGCAAAAACAATATATGGAAATACAAGTCGATTTTATTTGAAAGGATAGGAGAATTATAATTTTCATAATGTAACGGAAAAAGTAAAAGTTGAATTTATTTAATAAAATGCCACGGTTTGATATATGAAAAAAACCACCGAGCGTTCCGCTCGGTGGTTTTGTATTAGGATTCTAATTTTTTCGCACGTTTTAATAATAAAAGAAAGACAATGATAACGAACCCCAGTATAAGGAAGAAGCCATATTGCTTTATATAATCAATTATGTCATTCGCACGGGTTGGTTTTTCGACGTGAATGCCGTCTTTATTCGTCGTAATATGAATATCTTTCATTTTTACTTCATTCTTTTCCTTTTGTAAATCAATCCATTCTATATTTGGAATACTTTCTAGATCCTTTAATACTTCTTTTAATGGTTTCACACCTAAGTAAGGATGATAGAATGCACCAATAACTCCATCTGATAATTTAGAAACAGATAGAGCACGTTCTTTCATTTTAGCAATAGTTTGTGGCGTATCTTCTTCAATAAATCCGACTGTTTCAGGCAATAGTTTCATTCCATGTAAAAATGACGGAGTACTTGTATAATATGGTGAGTGCATGGATTTCCAAGTTGTATCATTTAACTGTAGTTGTCCTACATAAGTTGAAAAGTACCTTGATAATATTTCATATCCTTTTTGAGACATCGTGTAATGAGGTGCTTCAAAGGCAACAGGATATAGTTTAGCATCTACAAGTTCTTGAATTCCTTTTTCGATATGATCTTTCGTATATTTTTCCTCGAATTCTTCCCCTTTTTTTACATATTGGTTATATGCCTCTATATTTGGAAAGTCATCTTTTGTCTTCGGTTTTTCATGCTTCGGTTGGCGAATTGGTTGATCTGTTTTTACATCCCAAAATTCAAAGCCCTCACCTGTTTCACTGTCATAAAATTGGTGAGTATAACCATGCATAATAATTGCTGCACCATCATCTTGCATAGAGCGTAAAAGATCAACTAGTTCTGGTCTATCTTTTAAATGTATTATCTTTCCTGTATCTGGATCTTTATATACCGGAATAACAGTAATCATGTAAGGCATCTTTTTCTCTTTTAGTAATTCAGCAATTTCTTTCAATTGATTTATATCTGCTGCTGGGTGAACATCCTCAAGGCGTAAATAAGCTTCAACTTTATTTTTCGTTGGTTTTTGGCCGAAATAAGAAAATAACATTTCACCGACGTAATGAGACATCCAGTCAAAGAGGTTAGGTGTTGCAACATAATAAGATGTTTCATGCTGAACAATTAGTGGATTAGTGTTATTTGAGCTTAAGGCGTTAGCAAGCACAGTTCCATTCGTATCAAATGATTGAATTAATCGTTCCTCTTCTAAGGTATTTTTTAGCTTCTTGTCTGGATATTCAATTTTATTAACTCGTATATCATCACTCTTCAAAGTAATGAAAGAAAAACGCTTAGATAATTGTTCAACATTTTGTCCTAATACTAATATAGGGCCGGAGAAGTTTTCTAGAAATTGTTTCGTTTCATCAGAAAACGCTTCTTTTGTTTCACCGATATAAACAATATGTGTATAGGAGGATACGTTATTAATTGAAGTTGCTTCTTTTAATTTTTTTACGGTTATATCATTTGTAAAATGTCCTAATTGAGTATTAAGGATTTGGACATTATTTGAAACTTTATCGTCTTGTGTACTATACAAAACAAGTACTTTTGGTTTTGATGATGTTTGTGCAGAGGTGTAGGTAGGGATGAGTAGTAAAATGCTGAACAAGAGTGTTAGGCATTTTTTCATTTTGTACGCTCCTATTCTATATATAGAGTTCAGTTTACAATTATATACAATAAATGCGTTATAGTCTATGAAAGTTACATTTTTGCCCGTATTTACCAGCTGTTTTTTCACAAAATCGGTCTAAAGCATGATGATAATATGTATAGTTATTTGCTATGATAAAAGAGTAATAGAATGTAGGTAATTGTAAAGGGAAGGCTGAAAGGGGACAAATTTCAGCGGAGAAAGAGGTAGAGGTAGTGAAGAAATTCTTTGTAGGATTTTTAGTTGTTCTTGGAGTATATTTATATTTCCAAGGAAAGTCTGAAGGAATGGATAAGCTAGTGAATGGAACAAGCTATGTTGATTCAGAAGAAGCAAAACAGATGAAACAAATCATTATAGAGGAAGCGAAGAAAGTAAATCTTCCAGAATGGATACCTCTTGCAATTGCCGAGCATGAAAGTCGATTAAATCCAAGAAGTGTTGGAGATAATGGAACTTCATTCGGATTGTTTCAACTACACCGCGGCGGCGGGCTTGCACCAGAACATTTAACTGATGATGAGCTGAAAGATCCACGTACAAATGCGCAAATTGCAATGCCGCATTTAATGAAAGGATATAAGCGTGGGGTGCAAAAAGGTTTGACTGATTTTGCATTACTGAAATATATAGCGAATACATCTGGATGGCCAGGGAATTTAGGGCCAGAGTGGACGGATAATAACATGAAGTATAACATCGGATTAGAAGATGTGTACTATCGAAATAAAGGTGTAATAAAAGAGTAGGTTTTCTATACCTACTCTGTTTTTTTATGAATAATTTCATTCTTTTCTTTCGTGAAATACTGCGTGAGTTGTATTTTCACCTCTTCTAGTTTTGTAGAAACTTGCGGTATTTTATATCCTACATACAATGGTGAAACGACAAATCTAGGTACAACTTTACAAATAATTTTTCCATTTAAGTAATAGAAGAATAAGTTATAACTACTGCATCCTTTATGGAAATCTGTCAGTATGTAACGTACAGTTTGCTGAATGTAATTTGCCATTTCATCTATATATGAAATATTATCAATGATTATATTGAATTCAGTGAAGCCAATAATGGGACGCTCTGAAATATTAAGCTCAATGCGTTCATTTTTTTGAACAATTAACCCTTGGAAATTTTCTTCTTCAATATTTTCAAGATAATCTACATATTTCATTCCGATAATTTGCATGTGTGCATGATGCAAACTTCCACCTGAAAATGGACCGTGATTTTTATATAAAATCACAGATGCGAACTCTTCGTTCTTCTGTAAGTGTAACCAATGTTGAATAGAAAATTGCAGTAATTTTCTCATATGTTCTTTTGTATATGTTGCGATATGATCTTCGCAATTATCGGTTTCGATTAACACTGTTTGAAATGTATCTTGTAATGTAGGAAATTTATTTTTTAACCAAATAATAGAACCATCAGTTGCTAAAATATCCGTTAATTGTTCTTTATCGCAAAATGGACATGCAGCGCTTCTATTCCGAATACTTTCTGGTTTTTGTTTACCGATATCGTTTAAAAAATATAGTTGTTGTGTATCCATTTGTATATATGCCCCTTTAAAATATGTGTAAAAATCCCGCTTAATACATTCGGGAAAAGGAGAAGGAAATCCTCTAAAGGAATAGGGGAAAAATAAAAGACAAGATATCCTCATTACGATAGGGTACCTTGTCTTTTATTTTTTCTCTAATAGCGTGTATGGATAATATAGAACATTTTCATTATTTTTCTTTTTTCTCTTTTTTATTGTGTATAAGGTAATTGCTGTGCTTGCAATTATAATAATGGCTTTCTTCATATTCATATACCCCTTTTTATTGTTGGTTTAATTCTTGGCTAACTGCTTTTGCATCGACTAAAGCGTGTAAAATCATTTTCACCATGTTCATCATATTTCTTCACTCCTTTTTATAGTTCATTTAGTTCTTTTACAACTGCTTGTCCGTTCACTAATACCTCAAAGATTGCTTTTACGATTTCTTTCATCATGTTTGTTTCCTCCTTTTGTTTGTCTCGCTTGTTTACATCTTTATTGTATAGGGAGGCATCTTTTCGTACTATCGCTTTCCATTACGTGAACATAACAGTTTTGTAAGATTTGATGTCACTTATTGAAATGTTTAGTCTATCTTCATTATTTTCAGAAAAATGACTATTCAAACATGAAATTGGAAAGTATAATAAAGAAGTAAGTATTAAATTCCGTACGAAAGGGGTGAATGAGATGAAACGTTCTTTAGCTGCACGTGCCAAATTTTTAGATTTTATCTATTTTTGTCGTGCGATTTTTCATGATGTAGTTGTTAACGGGATACGTATGCCCTTTTTTAACAATTGCATAGTGACTATTGAACGATAGAAATCTCTTCACCCATTTTTAATAAACGTGTGAAAAGGGAGCTATTTGGCTTCCTTTTTCTATGCCGAAAAACCATGGGGAATGTTTCTTTCTCATGGTTTTTTATATTGAAAGGAGTACGGAAAATGACTATTTGTAGTGTAAATAATGTAACGAAATCTTTTGGTGGAAACACCATATTTGAAAATATATCGCTTGAAATAAAGAATGGTGAACGTGTTGGATTAGTTGGTCGTAACGGTAGTGGGAAGACAACAATCTTTGGGCTTCTGACGGGAATGGAGAGTTTGGATGCAGGAGCCATCCATATGAAGAAAGGTACACGTATTGGTCATGTCGCACAAATTCCGAAGTTTGATGAGTTCATGACTGTATATGATGTATTGAGTTCCGCTTTTAAAGTAGAAAAGGAATTAGAAAAAGAAATGCATGCTCTAGAAAAAAATATGGCGGAGGAGCAGGAACAATCTTCTTTGCAAAAGCTAATGGAGAGGTACGGAATAATTCAAGAAAAATTTGCATTTCTCGGTGGTTATGAAATAGAGGCAAATATAATGAAGGTAGCAAATGGCTTACAAGTAACAGACTTATTTCCAAGAGTATTTACGGAATTAAGTGGAGGAGAACAGACGAAAGTAAGCCTTGCATATATGCTATTGCAGAAACCAGATTTACTTCTATTAGATGAACCAACAAATCATTTAGATTTGTTTGCAGTTGAATGGTTAGAGAAATTTTTAAAAGAATATAATGGAACAGTTATGGTTATTTCACACGATCGCTATTTCCTTGATGAAGTTGTAACGAAAATTTTTGATCTGGAAGATGGAGAGATTCACGTGTACCATACGAATTATTCTCAGTTCGTTGAGGAGAAGGAAGAAAGATCACTTCAAGAGTTTCAAGCTTATCAAGAGCAGCAAAAGAAAATAAAGAAAATGAAAGAAGCAATTAAGCGCCTACGTGAATGGGCAAATCAAGCGAATCCTCCGAATGAAGGATTGCATAAAAGAGCGAGGAATATGGAACGTGCGTTAGAGCGTATAGAGAAATTAAAGAGGCCGATTTTAGAAAGAAAACAGATGGGTCTTCAGTTTGAAGGGCAAGAGAGAAGCGGAAAAGATGTTGTTGTAATGAAAGAAGTGAGTAAAGGTTTTGCTGGCCGATCTTTATTTGAACAAGCGAATTTACATGTTCGTTTTCAAGAGCGTGCTGCTATCGTTGGTCGTAATGGTACAGGAAAGACTACATTATTAAAACTACTATTAGAAGAAATAAATCCAGACGTTGGTGAAATTCGAATTGGTAGTAGTGTCAAAATTGGTTATTTATCACAACATGCATATGAAAATATGAAGAGTAATGTATTGGAAGCATTCAGAGAGAATGTGGCTGTAACAGAGGGAGAAGCAAGACATATATTAGCTAAGTTTTTGTTTTATGGTCCAGCAGTATTTAAGAAAGTAACGCAACTTAGTGGTGGAGAAAAAATGAGATTAAGACTTGCGCAACTTATGTATCAAGACATCAATTTTCTAATTTTAGATGAGCCGACAAACCATCTTGATATTGAATCAAGGGAAGTTTTAGAGGAAGCCCTTGAGCAATATAACGGAACGATTTTAGCTGTTTCACACGATCGATATTTTTTAAATAAGTTATTTGAAAAGACGTACTGGATTGATAGATGCAAATTATTTGAGTTCGCAGGAAACTATGCATGGGCTCGTCAAAAGTGGGAAGAAAAGCTTGAGGAGGAAGTAATAAAGCATAAGCACCATGGAAGAAAAAGTGTTGAAGCAATCTCTATAAAAAAGAAAGATTCTAGAAGTTTTGCGGAGATTGAAAACGAGTTAATGCATATAGAAGAAGATATATATGCATTAGAAAGTGAAATGGAATATGTAGCTGATGTTGAAAGACTTGAAAAATTATATGAGGAAAAAACGAAGAAAGAGTTGTTACGAGCAGATTT
The DNA here is from genome assembly GCF_056158125.1 of Bacillus sp. EB V-12. Lineage (NCBI taxonomy): Bacteria > Bacillati > Bacillota > Bacilli > Caryophanales > Bacillaceae > Bacillus > Bacillus sp. EB V-12. The sequence goes on from NZ_JBUXJL010000014.1 coordinate 53,329, forward strand.
ATATAATGAATTAGAGAATATGGTGGAGTAATGAGTAGAAAGCCACTTCCTTTCAGTTTTGCTGGAGGAAGTGGCTTTTTTCATAATGATATTTTGCTTTAAAGGTTAAATGAAGCGATGTGTTTCACGTGAAACAGTAACTTAGATAAATCCATTTTCCTTAATTTGCATAGTTTGTGAAACATATGAAAATGATAAGCTGAAAAATAAATGTCATTAGTGGTTTTTCGATAGGAGTAATTACAAAAACAAAGGCTAATTATTTCCCGAGAGATAAAGTGAAACTTTAATCAGAGGGGGTCTTACTGCCCGGCAAATAGCGGAATAAATATGTGTAACAGAGACTAGTGAATGAAAACAAAAAGAGAGCAAAGTTACAGCTTTACGCGCTGAACTCTGCTCTCTTTTTGCGTGGCATCTTCTCTCGTTGAAATTATAATAGCGATCCCGAGCATGATAAAAAAAGCTAAAAAGAGGACGAACTTTGGGAAGAACGGGAATAGTAATAGCGCTCCGACTATCATAATTGTTAATAATACGTAGTGCAGGACGTATTGGAATAGGTTGTCCATATTTTCGCCCCCTTTTTTGTAATTGGTTATTAGTATTCTATGTTTCATGCTGAAGGAATAGAAGTAGATTTTTAAGTTTTAATACGAATTATAGCTGAGTTTTCTTAAAGTATAAATGTAGAGTGATAATTTTGGAAAAATTCTCAAAATATTTATTTAGAAAGAATTGACAAAACATAATGAACGATATAAGCTAATAACCATAAAGTCTACCGGAAAGGTCGGAATAAGATTGTTACCCCTCAAAAACATCTATTTTTTTACGATTAAAACCGACTTTTCCGATTGGCTATAAATGTTGCTGTGGGAGGCATACATAAGGTAATTCGTTCAGAGGGTATAATCATAAAAAGTTAGGGTGGGGACAATGAAGAAAAAGACAAAAAAATGGGCTGGTGTATTTTCGGTATTAATAAGTAGTTCGCTTGTGTTGTCTGCTTGTGGGGGACAGGAGGACGCGGCTTCTACAGAGCCGGTTAAACAGCAGGATTTAAAAAATGTAAAAGTTGAAAAGATTGCTGCTACAGATAAGACAAAGGTGCCTGATAAGGCAAAAAATAGAAAAGATACTTTTATTTCAGGTATCTCCAAGCCTGGGGGAGTTTTCTTACCTTACTTTCAAGAGAATGGTTGGGATGGTAATGTGACATCGGTTATATTTGCTTCTCTTGTTACAACAGATAAACAAGGAAAACCGATACCGGATCTTGCTGAGAAGTGGGATGTTTCTTCAGACCAATTAACATATACATTTCATTTACGTAAAGACTTGAAATTTAGTGATGGATCGCCATTAACTGCCGACGATGTAGCATTTACATTAACACTTCTACATGATAAAGCATATGAAGGCGGCGATGATATTTCACAATATGTAATTAAAGGTGGAAAAGAATATAAAGAAGGAAAAGCGATGTCTATTGAAGGAATTCAAGTTGTTGATCCACAAACAATTAAAATTACGACTGAAAAAGTTAACTCACAAGCGCTAATTGCTTTAGGTGGTCCAGTATTATCGAAAGCTTATTATGGAAAAGAGTATAAACAAAATACTAGTTTAGATTATTTAAAAGAGTTATATGGAAAACCGATAGCTGCGGGGCCATATAAGTTCGAAAAGTATATACCAGGACAGGAAGTTCGTTTTATAGCAAATGAAAATTATTATGCAGGTAAACCAAAAATTCAAAACTTTATTTATAAAATTACTTCACCGGATACCAAGTTCCAATTATTCCAAACAGGTGAGATAGATTATACAGGAGTAGGTTATGGGGATGAAATTTTAGAACAAGTGAAGAGTTTGCAGTTTGCAAATGTTGAAATAGAGACGGCTTCTTCATTTAGTTATATAAGAATGAATAGTAAAAAACCGTATTTAAAAGATAAGAAAGTTCGTCAAGCTCTTATTTATGGTTTGGATCGTAAAAAGTATGTAGATACAGCTTTTAAAGGATACGGTACAGTAGCTAATGTTCCAATTCATCCAACATCTTGGGCTTATACAGAAGAGGGGATTAATAAGTACGAATATAACTTAGATAAGGCGAAGAAATTATTAGATGAAGCTGGATGGAAAGCTGGTTCAGACGGAATTCGTGAAAAAGATGGTCAAAAGCTTAAATTAACGTATTATGGTGCAAGCTCGGCAAAAGACGGTGATTTATTTATTCCGATTGCAAAAGAGAACTATAAAGAATTAGGCGTTGAATTTAACCCTGAATTTATGGACTTTAATACGATGCTGTCAAAAGTAAAAAAAGGAGATTATGATTTAGCTTCTGTTGCAACACCAATTACAACAGATCCAAGTGAAACTGTAGGTGGCTACTCCTCGGATGGTGATGATAATACCCTAGGATATAAAAATGAAAAAGTAGATGCATTAATTAAAAAGGGACTTGAAACTGTAGATATTGAAAAACGTAAACCGATTTATAAAGAACTATACAAAGAATTAAGTGATGATCCGCCAGTAATTTTATTGAATTATCGTAGAGTCATCACAGCTTACAATGGAAACATTAAAGGAATTGATCCTGAGAAGTATGACAGTATTAGTTCGAACTCGCCAGTATTATCTATTGAAAAATAACGAGAAGAATGTATAAGTAGAAGACATTTTTTCATTCAGCTAGTAATATGCTGATTCGAAAAAATGTTCTTCTATTTTAAGCATAAGATTGGAGAGGAAAAGGGTGAAGACGTATATCGTTCGTAGGTTGTTACAAATGATTCCTACACTATTTGGAACATCAATTGTTATTTTCTTCCTGTTTGCACTTCTTCCGGGGGATTATATTGATTCAAATCCTAAGATTACACCACAAAGAGCAGCAGAGCTTAGGGAATTGTATGGATTAAATAAGCCAATTATTGAGCGTTATTTTCATTGGTTAGGTAATGCATTGCAAGGAGATTTTGGTTTCTCGCTTCAATATCAAGAACCTGTAACATCATTATTAAATAAATTTATTTGGAATTCTTTTAGTGTAGCAGTTATTGCGTTATTTTTTATTTGGCTAATTGCACTTATTATCGGTGTATTCTCGGCGACGAAGCAACATTCTTTATTCGATAAGCTTGTAACAATTGGTATCTTTGCGGCAATGTCATTTCCTTCATTTTTTATTGGTTTGTTTCTAATTAAGGTGTTCGCAGTGGATCTTAAATTATTGCCGATAGGTGGAATGATTGATGTTGGCAGTAATTCAACAGGATTTGCTTACGTGATAGAAGTTGCAAAACATATGATTTTACCAGTATTTATTTTGACACTTCTTGGGGTCGGCTCGCTAACTCGTTATTTTAGAACAAGTATGTTAGAGGTTGTAAGACAAGATTACATACGAACAGCAAGAGCGAAAGGTTTGAAGGAGAAGACGGTTATTTATAAGCATGCATTAAAAAATGCAATATTACCGGCAATTACGTTATTAGCATTTGAATTACCAGGTTTGTTTTCAGGAGCGATTATTATTGAACAAATTTTTAACTGGCCAGGGATTGGTAGTATTCAATTAGAGGCATTAAATTTCCGCGATTATACAGTGTTAATGGCATTTACGATGTTTCTTTCTTGTTTAACAATTGTTTCGAATTTTTTCGCAGATATTGTATATGCAGTTGTTGATCCACGTATTCGGTTGAAGTAAGGGGGGAATGAGATGGAAACTGTTACAGCGATTACAGAGAAAAAAGAAAAGAAGAAAAGGAAAAATGAATCATCACCGTGGCGACAGGCTCTTAAAAAGATAAAAAGAAATAAGATGGCACTCGTAGGATTGTATGCATTAATTTTTATGTTTTTATTTTGTTTTATTGGTCCTTTCTTTTCACCATATGCATCAGGGAAAATACAAGTTGCACTAATTAACAAACCACCTAGTTTTTCTCATTGGCTTGGTACAGACCAATTAGGAAGAGATATTTTAACGAGACTAATGCAAGCGGGACGGATTTCATTAACTATCGGCATAGCTTCAATGGTTTTATCAGTGATACTAGGAGCTGTATTAGGAGCGATTGCAGGTTTTTATCGTGGTATTGTGGACAATATTATTATGCGGCTTGCAGATATTTTAATGTCGATGCCAGGATTACCGTTACTTATTATAATGGGTGCGATTTTATCAGAGTGGAAAGTACCGTCTGATTATCGTTTATATGTCATTATGATTATTTTAAGTTTAGTAGGTTGGCCAGGGCTTGCTCGCCTTGTAAGAGGGCAAATTTTATCACTTAGGGAGCAAGCATTTATGCAAGCTGCGGATGTGTTAGGAATAAAAGATTACCGGAAAATTATATATCACTTAATACCTAATGTTTTACCCATTTTAATTGTCGTATCTACATTAGGTGTTGCGGGTTCTATTTTGGGAGAATCCGCGCTAAGCTACTTAGGTCTCGGCGTCGTCCCACCTACGCCATCATGGGGGAACATGATTAGCGCAGCTAACTCATTAATTGATTTCCAAAAGCGTCCGTGGTTATGGATTCCGCCTGGTTTTGCAATCTTTATAACAGTTGTATCAATTAATTTACTTGGTGATGCACTTCGTGATGCGTTAGATCCAAAGATGAGACGGTAGGTGAGAAGGTATGAGTAGAGCGGTAGTAGAGCTAAAAGACTTACAAACACACTTTCAAACGGAGGAAGGGACAGTGAAGGCTGTAAACCATGTTAGCTTTGCTGTTCGAGAAGGTGAAACGGTTTGTGTAGTAGGAGAATCAGGTTGCGGGAAGAGTGTAACGGCTTTATCTATTATGGGGCTTATTGCTGAATCTGGCAGTGTAGTAGGTGGAGACATTTTATATGAAGGAAAAAGTCTTTTAGGAATGAAAGAGAAAGAACTTCGTAGTTTACGAGGCAATGATATTGCGATGATTTTCCAAGAACCGATGACATCGCTAAATCCCGTCTTCACTGTAGGTGAGCAAATTGTAGAAACGCTAAGGGAGCATGAATTACTTAGTAAAAATGAAGCGTATAAGAAAGCAATTGAGTTAATTCGTAAAGTTGGCATAGCCCGTGCTAATGAAATTGTTCATTCTTATCCGCATGAATTGAGCGGCGGGATGTTACAACGTATTATGATTGCTGTTGCGCTTAGTTGTAATCCTAAGTTATTAATTGCAGATGAACCAACAACAGCTCTTGATGTTACGATTCAAGCTCAAATATTGGATTTACTAAGACAAGTGAAAGAAGAATTTAAAACGTCGATCTTATTAATTACACATGATTTAGGTGTCGTAGCAGAAATGGCTGATTACGTTGTCGTTATGTATGGCGGGAAAGTTATTGAAGAAGCTCCAGTACTAGAGATATTCCAAAATCCAAAACACCCTTATACGAAAGGATTGTTGAAATCAAAACCAGTAATGGGAAAACGAATAGATAAACTATATTCTATTCCAGGGCAAGTTCCGAATTTAGTTGGTTTAGGTGAGTTTTGCTACTTTAGTGGGCGTTGTGAGCATTGTATGGAAATATGTGAAAAAGAAGCCCCAAATCTAAATGTAAATGATGAAAATCATAAAGTAGCTTGCTGGTTATATGAGGAGCGTGCGGAACAATGAGTGAACCATTATTAGAGGTGAAAAATCTAAAGACATATTTTCCAATTAAGGGTGGCGTATTTAGTAGAACAATTGGGCATGTAAAAGCGGTTGATGGAGTAAGTTTTACTATTAATAAAGGTGAAGTGTTTGGTCTCGTTGGCGAATCAGGGAGCGGAAAAACAACAATAGGAAAAACAATTTTACGCCTCGTTCAAAAAACGGAGGGAGAAGTGAAGTTTAAAGGGAAAGATGTTCATTCTTTATCCAAGGAGGAATTAAGAAAACATCGCCCTAATATGCAGCTCGTTTTCCAAGATCCATTTAGCTCATTAAATCCGAGAATGAGAATTGGAGAAGCGCTTGGAGAGCCAATGTTGGCCCACGGATTAGCGACGAAAGAAAATGTTCGTGAAAAGGTAATTGAAGTATTGGAGTTATGTGGATTAGCTCCTTATCATATTGACCGGTATCCCCATGAATTTTCTGGTGGACAACGTCAGCGTATCGTAATCGCAAGAGCTATGGTATTAAATCCGGAATTTATTGTAGCTGATGAACCTGTGGCGGCACTAGATGTATCTATCCAAGCACAAATTATTAATTTATTTAGTGAGTTACAGGAGAAAAAGGGATTATCTTATTTATTCATTTCACATGATTTGAGTGTAGTAGAACATTTATGTACGAAAATCGGAATTATGTATTTAGGTACAATTGTGGAGACGGCGCCGCGTGATGAGTTATTTACCAATCCGCTACATCCGTATACAAAAGCATTGTTATCAGCTGTTCCAATACCAGATCCAACAGTGAAGCGAGAGCGAATTATACTAGAAGGGGATATTCCAAGTCCAGCAAGTCCACCTTCGGGTTGTCGTTTTCATACACGTTGCCCGTTTGCAACAGATGTTTGTAAAAAAACAATACCAGAATTTCGTAATGTTGGTGATAATCATTTTGTTTCTTGTCATCATGTATAAAAAAAGGACTCTTTCAAATTGAAAGAGTCCTTTTTTTATTTACTAGATGAAGTTTGTTTCAATACAAATTGCTCAATTGCGTGAGCAACACCATGTTCATTGTTTGTTAGTGTTACAACATCACATAGTTTTTTTACATCTTCTTCAGCGTTGCCCATTGCAACAGATAAGCCTGCTACTTCTAGCATTGGTACATCATTAAAATTATCACCAATAGCAACTGTATCTTCAATAGGGATATTAAAATGAGCTGCCATCTGCTGTAGCCCATTTCCTTTATGTCCATTCTTATCCATAATTTCTAAGTTAGTAGGAGCTGATGCTGTAACCATAATATCAGCGTCTTCTTGTAACACGCTTAATAGCTGTGCGCGATGCGCTGCATTAAATGTTGAAATGAAGAATTTAGATATTTCTAGTTCTTGGTTATTTACAACATCTTCTATTTTTTTGAAATCAGTAATTAGGTTCGATTTCTTTTGCTTTTCTGTAATTCGTTCAAGTTCCTCTAATGTAACATCAAGCGCATGCTTATTTTCTTCGAATGCTTGCATCACTTGATCTTGCCATGTATATGGAGAATAAACTCCTTTATTCGTATATAGCTTATATGGGAAACCTTCAGATTCTAGTAATTTTGCAAGTTTGTACACTTTGTCGTTTTGTATACAACGCGAGTTAATTACTTTTCCATCCACATAAACAATAGCCCCATTGCTTGCTCCGACTGGAAGAGATAATTTATATTCTTCCAATAGCTTTAAAGCATCCTCTTTCGCACGACCAGAACAGATCATTACAATATGACCAGCTTCTTGTGCAGTTTGGATTGCTTGTAGGTTTTCTTTGGAGATTTCAAGATTAGATGATAGTAGTGTACCATCCATATCTAATGCGATTAATTTCAAAATGACCACCTCTTTGTTTTCATTATACATAGTTATATAGAGGAAACATATAAACTTATCTTGGAAAGACGGTATTTTATCTCATATTAAAAGTAAGTAAAAGATTAGATAGGTTTAGTGTCACTAAATAAACGATTTATAACAAAAATAGAGAGGAATATGACTACATTTCACTTTATGACTGTAATGTTACACGAATGTTACAAACGTGAACTTAGTGAAAAACGCATTAAATAAAGGTTTTTGAGGGTTATTATAAAAAAACGTAAAAAAAGTGTAATAAATTTTACGTAATTATATTGCAACGTAATAATAGTTATGTTACATTAATGTTACAAACGTTACGTTATCAAAATTAATGTAACGTTAACATAAAAACTATGAAATAAACATTTCTTAGAAATTACATATAGATAACTTATAAAAAGGGAGGATAAATGATATGAAAGAGCAAGTATTACAAGTAACAAAAGGTGATTTCGTAGGATCAGCAAGTGGAGCGGTAGTATTAACAGCATTAATCGTATTTCTATCAAGCGTATTAGTATAATAGAAGTTTTGTAACAAAAGAAAAAGAAGGGAGAATGAAAGATATGAAAGAGCAAGTATTACAAGTAACAAAAGGTGACTTCGTAGGATCAGCAAGTGGAGCGGTAGTATTAACAGCGTTAATCGTATTTCTATCAAGCGTATTAGTATAATAGAAGCTTTGTAACAAAAGAAAAAAGAAGGGAGAATGAAAGATATGAAAGAGCAAGTATTACAAGTAACAAAAGGTGACTTCGTAGGATCAGCAAGTGGAGCAGTAGTATTAACAGCGTTAATCGTATTTCTATCAAGCGTATTAGTATAATAGAAGCTTTGTAACAAAAGAAAAAGAAGGGAGAATGAAAGATATGAAAGAGCAAGTATTACAAGTAACAAAAGGTGACTTCGTAGGATCAGCAAGTGGAGCGGTAGTATTAACAGCATTAATCGTATTTTTATCAAGTGTATTAGTATAATAGAAGTTTTAAATCAAACAAAAAAGGAAGGAGAATGAGGGATATGAACAGTGAACAAGTGTTTCAAGTAACAAAAACAGATTTATTAGGATCCTTAGGTGGAGCAGTAATATTAACATCATTTATTCTATTCCTTGCAAATGTATTAGTATGAGATATATAAATACAATCATTCAAAAAAAATAAAGACTCTAACGTATTAGTAAGTAGTTAATATGTTGGAGTCTTTTTTATATTCTTCTTATATCCCCTCAAGTATTAAAGTTACCTCATTATCCAGCATTCATGGCTAATTAAACGCTGCGGTTGAAACTTGATTCAACGAATAATCAAAAATCCACTGAATAAAATCCCGCTTTATTTCAAAGAGAAAAAAGTCGAATTTTATATGTAAGAAAAAAAGAGGAATTTGACAGAAAAGATAGAAAATTTTAAAGGTCAGAATTTGTTAGCTTGCTAACTAATTTCTATTAATTAATGTTGGAAGCGTTTTCGGTTGGTTTTAAGTATGGACCATTTAATCTATTTACAGGGGGATGAAGATATTATGAAACAAAAATCTATGGATACGCTAGCTGCACAAATGGAGGACTTTTTTCCAGTACGTGATGTAGATCATTTGGAATTTTACGTAGGGAATGCGAAGCAATCGAGTTATTATCTTGCGAGAGCGTTCGGATTCAAAATTGTGGCTTACTCTGGATTAGAAACTGGAAACCGTGAAAAGGTATCTTATGTTCTTGTGCAAAAAAATATGCGTTTCGTTGTGTCTGGAGCTTTAAGTAGTGAAAATCGTATTGCAGAGTTTGTAAAGACTCATGGTGATGGCGTGAAGGATGTGGCACTACTTGTTGATGATGTTGATAAAGCATACTCAGAAGCAGTGAAACGTGGTGCCGTCGCAATTGCTCCACCGCAGGAATTAACAGATGAGGACGGTACATTGAAAAAAGCAGTTATTGGTACGTATGGTGATACAATTCATACGCTTGTAGAGCGTAAAAATTATAAAGGGGCATTTATGCCAGGATTCCAAAAGGTAGAATTTAATATTCCATTTGAAGAGTCTGGTTTAATTGCTGTTGATCATGTAGTTGGTAATGTTGAAAAAATGGAAGAGTGGGTTAGTTATTACGAGAATGTTATGGGCTTTAAACAAATGATTCATTTTGATGATGACGATATTAGTACAGAGTATTCGGCGTTAATGTCGAAAGTTATGACGAATGGAAGTCGTATTAAGTTTCCTATTAACGAACCAGCAGACGGAAAGAGAAAGTCACAAATTCAAGAGTATCTAGAATTCTATAATGGAGCTGGTGTACAACATCTTGCTTTATTAACAAGTGATATTGTTAAAACAGTTGAAGCGCTTCGTGCAAATGGGGTGGAGTTTTTAGATACACCTGATACTTATTATGATGAGTTAACTGCACGAGTTGGAAAAATCGATGAAGAAATTGATAAGTTAAAAGAATTAAAGATCTTAGTAGATCGTGATGATGAAGGTTACTTACTACAAATCTTTACGAAACCAATTGTAGATCGCCCGACTTTATTTATTGAAATCATTCAACGTAAAGGTTCTCGTGGATTTGGTGAAGGAAACTTTAAAGCGTTATTCGAATCAATTGAAAGAGAACAAGAGCGTCGCGGAAACTTATAAGATTTATATCCACCAGCAAAAGTCCCTTTGCTGGTGGAAATTTCATTTTTATAAGGAGGAATCAGGATGAAATTTGTTACATTTTGTCTTCCTTCAAAAGAACTACGGGCTGGATGGCTTGAAGGTGACAAAGTAATAGATATGAATCTTGCTAGTGAAGGGAAAATCCCTTCTTCTATGATGGCTTTTTTAGAGAAAGCGGATGAGTATGTAGAAGTAGTGCGGAATATTAAGAATCCAAATAAGGGTATATATGCTTTAGAAGAAGTACAATTGACAGCTGCTCTTCCTAATCCGAGTAGTATTCGAGATTTTTACGCATTTGAACAACATGTAAAAACAGCTCGCGGACGAAGAGGATTAGATGTTGTGCCCGAATGGTATGATATTCCGGTTTTTTATTTTACTAATCATCGTGCTGTAATTGGTTCCGGTGATTTTGTAATTGGTCCGAAAAAGTCTAAAAAGCTTGATTATGAGTTGGAGATTGCTTGCGTAATGGGAAAAGAAGGGCGAAATATTTCTCGTGAGCAAGCAGAGGAATATATTTTTGGTTATTGTATTATGAACGACTGGAGTGCGAGAGACTTACAAGCAACAGAAATGAAAGTAGGCCTCGGTCCAGCGAAAGGAAAAGACTTTGCAACTTCATTAGGAGCACATCTCGTTACGAAAGAGGAATTAGACGTTTATCGTAATGGTGATCGATATAATTTAGAAATGACTGCCCATGTAAATGGAAAACTATTATCAAAAGGAAACTTCCAAGATATTTACTATACATTTGCTGAAATGATTGAACGTGCTTCAGAGGACGTTACGTTATATCCAGGAGATGTGATTGGTTCTGGGACAGTAGGAACAGGATGTATTTTAGAACTGGGTACAGAAGAGTGGCTACAAGATGGAGATGTTGTAGAACTGTCGATTACTGGTTTAGGTACACTACGTAATACGATCAAAAAAGAAAAGGAAGCGGGTGATGGGCATGTTTTATCGTCACATGGGAGAACTACCTCATAAACGACATGTACAATTTCGTAAAAAAGATGGATCGCTTTATCGTGAACAGGTAATGGGAACAAAAGGTTTTTCTGGTACGCAGTCTATTTTGTATCATCATTATATGCCAACAGAAGTAGGTCATTCTGCATTATCGCATTCTTGTCAGTTGCAGTATGAAGAGGATGTTGTTCTTTCTCATCGCCACTTTCGAACGAAAGAAAGTAAAAAAAGTGGTGATGCAATAAGTGGACGGAATTTCATACTTGGAAATGAAGATTTGTTAATTGGAGTAGTGAGTCCAACAGAAAAAATGGATTATTTCTATCGTAATGGTGATGGCGACGAAATGTTATTTGTTCATTATGGAACAGGGAAAATTGAAACAATGTTTGGAACGATTCACTATAGAAAAGGCGACTATGTAACGATCCCAATTGGAACGATTTATCGTGTTATTCCAGATGAAGGAGAGACTAAGTTTCTTGTTGTAGAGGCGAATAGCCAAATTACAACGCCGCGTCGTTATCGAAATGAATACGGACAATTGTTAGAGCATAGTCCGTTTTGTGAAAGAGATCTTCGTGGTCCAGAAAAATTAGAGACATATGATGAAAAAGGCGAGTTTGTCGTAATGACAAAATCAAGAGGCTATATGCATAAACATGTTTTAGGACACCACCCGTTAGATGTTGTGGGATGGGATGGCTATTTATATCCGTGGGTATTTAATGTAGAGGATTTTGAACCAATTACAGGGCGCATTCATCAGCCACCGCCAGTACATCAAACATTTGAAGGACATAATTTTGTTATTTGCTCTTTCGTACCACGTTTATACGATTATCATCCAGAGTCAATTCCGGCACCATATTATCATAGTAATGTTAATAGTGATGAAGTTCTTTACTATGTAGAAGGAAACTTTATGAGTCGCAAAGGTGTGGAAGAAGGTTCTATTACACTTCATCCGAGCGGGATTCCCCATGGACCGCATCCGGGGAAAACAGAGGCAAGTATAGGGAAGAAAGAGACGCTTGAATTAGCTGTTATGATAGACACATTCCGTCCGCTTCGTATTGTAAAACAAGCACATGAAACAGAAGATGAAAAGTATATGTATAGCTGGATTGAACAAGGTTCATATACTGTGAAATAAGTAAAAAAGGCATGCTCTCAATAAGGGGGCATGCCTTTTTCACGGAATCGACATGTATAATAATACCAAAAAAATAATGGAAAGATATATAGAAAGAATAATAAGGATTGTGCATATTCAGAAGAATTTCTACTTGTTTCGACAAAAGTATTGACTAGGAAAAGCGTAATGAGTAAAATGAAAAAGCGAATTAAAAATTTTCAGAAAATTTAAAACTTGGAGGAGTGAAAGATGAAGCAAATTTTTCAAAAGAAGCCAATTGCAAAGTTAATGCAAGAAAGTAAGCAAAAAACGTTAGCAAGAACATTGGGCGCGCTAGATTTAACTATGCTTGGAATCGGAGCAATTGTTGGAACTGGTATTTTTGTTCTAACGGGTGTTGTGGCAGCGGAACATTCTGGGCCAGCTATTATATTATCATTTGCGATTGCCGCTCTAGCTTGTGCCTTTGCTGCATTTTGTTATGCTGAATTTGCTTCTTCAGTTCCTGTCTCGGGCAGTGTGTATACGTATACATACGCGACGATGGGGGAAGTATTCGCATTTTTAATTGGCTGGGACTTAATGCTGGAATATTTACTTGCTACATCTGCTGTAGCGAACGGTTGGTCTGCATATTTTCAATCTTTATTAAAGGGGTTTGGAATTCATATTCCGACTATTCTCTCCTCGGCTCCTGGTACAGGTAAGGGTGGAATAATTGATCTACCTGCAGTTCTAATTATTTTAGTGATGACAGTTCTTTTATCTAGGGGTGTTCGTGAAAGTGCACGAGTAAATAACATTATGGTATTTATTAAAATAGCAGTTGTTCTTATTTTTATCTTTGCTGGTTTTAATTATGTGAAACCTGAAAACTGGACGCCTTTTATGCCATTTGGTTTAGATGGTGTAATGGCTGGAGCGGCTACAGTATTCTTCGCATTTATAGGATTTGATGCAGTTTCAACAGCGGCAGAAGAAGTGAAACGTCCGCAACGTGATTTACCAATTGGTATTATTGCATCGTTATTAATTTGTACAGTTCTTTATATCGTTGTTTCGCTTATTTTGACAGGAATTGTTCCATACGGACAGCTAAATATATCAGATCCAGTTGCTTTTGCACTTCAATTTATTGGACAAGATGGTTTAGCGGGGGTAATTTCAGTAGGAGCAATTACAGGAATTACAACAGTAATGCTAGTTATGATGTATGGGCAAGTTCGTGTTTCTTATGCGATGAGCCGAGATGGTTTACTGCCGAAACGTCTTGCTAAAGTCCATCCGAAATTTAAAACGCCATTTTTAAATACATGGACAACGGGAATTATTGCGGCACTGATTTCAGGATTAATAGATTTAAATGTTTTAGCACATCTTGTAAATATGGGGACATTGTCAGCATTTGCACTCGTAGCTGTTGCGGTAATCGTAATGAGAAGAACACATCCAGACTTACCAAGGGCATTTAAGGCTCCGCTTGTACCATTTTTACCAGCATTAACAGTGATCTTCTGTTTATACTTAATGCTTCAATTATCGGGGACAGCATGGATTAGTTTTGGGATATGGATGGTTATTGGTATAGCGGTTTACTTCTTATATAGCCGAAAACATAGTGCTTTAAATAATAGTAAAAAAGAAGAAGATGTTGCAAATTTATAAGTGAAAAAATCCATTCTAATTCTGTTAGAATGGATTTTTTGTTTGAAAATTTACATTTTTCTGAACTTATTATAAGATAATTGTTGGCTAACTAAAGGGGTGAAATGATGAAAAATACGTGGCGTGAGTTAAGGGAGATGGACCGTAACGTATGGATTCGATTTATTGGAGAGACGTTAAATGGAATTGCAATGATGATGTTAATGCCTTTTTTTGCATTATATTTAAAAGATAAGGTAGATTCGTTGTTGGAAGTTGGGGTTATTATGGCGCTTTCTCCAATTGCTGCAAGCTTTGGATCACTTATAGGAGGGAGAATTGCTGACATATATGGAAGAAAGCCTATTATGATATTTTCTATGGCAAGTAATGCATTATTAATGCTCGGTTTTCTATTTATAGAAGGATTTATTCCATATGCAATTTTATCTATTTTTTTAGGATTGAGTAATTCTTTATTTCATCCAGCTGCATCAGCTATGGTCGCGGATGTAACGGCACCAGAAAAAAGAACAGAGGCATATGGTTTATTACGAATGGGACACAATATAGGTGCTGCGATTGGTCCGATAATGGGAGCATCAGTAGTTGTGTTGTCAAAGAACCTTGTGTTTATTATTGCCTCTTCTACAATGCTATTTTATGCGTTACTTGTATTACTTCTTATTCAAGAGACGATGCCAAAAAGGACAGATAAGGAAGAACATAAAGAAAAGGAAGCTGGGGCAGTTTGGAAAATTGTAATGCGAGATAAGGCATTAATGATTTACTTATTAGCAGGCATTATCATTTCGATGGGGTTTTCTCAAACCGAAGGCATGTTGCCACTACATTTTGATAATGAAATGAAGCATATTTTTGGAACGAATAATCCATATCCATATTTAATGGCGTTAAACGGACTATTAGTTGTTTTATTCCAATTTCAAATTTCAAAATGGGCTACGGATAAACCAGTCGGGAAGACGATGTTATATGGTGCATGTTTATTCGGGATTGGATTATTTTTTATAGGATGGTTACCGAAGTGGTTTGGAGAATTTAATACAAATGCTACAATTATTTTAATAATACTACTGTTCGTTTATGCTATATATACGTTAGGTGAGATGATTATGTCGCCTGTACAGATGACATTTGTAGCAAATTTGGCCCCTGAGCATTTGAGAGGGACTTATATGGGAGCTGCAAGTTTGCAGTGGATTACAGGAAGCGCATTTGGTCCACTTTTGGGCGGTTTTTTATTAGATCGATTACTTGGTCACTTTCTATTTACAATTTTAGCTGTAGGATGTGTAGTTGCAGGTATTGTATATGTTTCTTTAGATCGCCTTGTGGAGCAAAGGCAAAAAGACACACTAACCAAACAATCTTCTTAGTGAATAGGTGACATACACAAAAAAGGGGATTTCTACATATTTTAGGTACATAACTAGATTAGATTGCCATTTTATTTTGTGTAGTTATATAGAAAATGAAATGAAAAACCAATAAGTGATGTTATTTAATTATTTATGGAAGTTACATTTTATTTCAAATAGGAACTACCTATTTTTATAAAAAGTGCTAAAATAGAAAAATGAAAACAATTGGTTAGGGTGATTTCATTGACGAAAATTAAATTAGGTTTATTATATGGTGGAAAATCAGCTGAGCATCAAGTTTCGCTACAGACGGCTCTTGCTGCTATTAAAGCGTTAAATCAAGATAAATTCGAGATTCATCCAATTTATATTACAGAACAAGGTCAATGGATACGTGGTGAGCGTATTGAAGGCGAAGTAACAGATGTTGAAGCTTTAAAAATGAGCGGTGCAGAAAATGCGATTTCTCCGTTATCATTAAGTACAGAAATTATCCCATCTGCAGCTTCTGAGGAGAACGCTATTGACGTTATTTTCCCATTACTACATGGACCAAACGGTGAAGATGGAACGGTTCAAGGACTATTAGAATTAATGAATATCCCTTATGTAGGAAATGGTGTTCTAGCATCATCTGCTGGTATGGATAAAGTTGTTATGAAAAACATCTTTGCAGAGGCTGGTTTAAAACAAGCAAAATATGCATCCTTCATTCGTAGTGCATGGGAAAAAAATCGTGAGGAAGCTTATTCTAAAGTAGAAGATAAGTTAGGATATCCTTGCTTCGTAAAACCAGCGAACCTTGGTTCAAGTGTTGGTATTAATAAGTGTAAAAATCGTGAAGAACTTGAGGATGCATTTGTAGAGGCATTCCAATTTGATCGCAAAATTATTGTAGAAGAAAATATTGTAGGTCGTGAAGTAGAAGTTGGGGTACTAGGTAATGATGAGCCGAAATGTTCAGTTGTAGGTGAAATCGTTCCGAAAAAGGACTTCTATGATTATAAGTCGAAATATATCGATGGTGATACGGCGCTAATTATTCCAGCTGAAATGACAGAAGAAGAATCTAATGTAATTAAGCGTGATGCGATTATTGCATTCCAATCATTAGACGGTGCAGGTTTAACGCGAGCTGATTTCTTCTTAACGAAAGATGGAGAAGTGTATATTAACGAAGTAAACACAATGCCAGGATTTACACCGTTCAGTATGTTCCCTCTATTATGGCAACATACTGGGTTACCGTATCCAGAATTAATCGAAGAGCTAATTCGTTTAGCGATTGAACGTCACGAAGAAAAACAAAAAATTAAATATACAATCTAACAAAAAAGGAGGAAGCACTATTCATAGGAATAGTGCTTCCTCTATGTAAGGAGCGTTTCTATATGATAAAGCGAATGTTAAAGCAAGTGGAACAGATGGTAAATGGTACTGAATTAGCAGAGCAATATGAGGGAATTACTATTCAAGGCGTGTCTATTGATACGAGAAAAATTGAAAAAGGAAACTTGTATGTTCCGATTCAAGGGGAGCGCTTCGATGGGCATGCTTTTGTAGATAAAGCTGTTGAAAATGGAGCTGTGGCTACATTATGGATGAAAGATGTAGCGAACCCACCTGAGAATCTTCCGGTTATTTTTGTAGAAGACACGCTATCGGCATTGCAAATGTTAGCGAAAAACTATCGCGATCAATTGGATGTTAAAGTTGTAGGTGTAACGGGTAGTAACGGTAAAACATCTACGAAAGATATTGTAACAAGTCTTCTTGCGACTAAATTCAAAGTGCAAAAAACAGAAGGGAACTTCAATAACCATATCGGATTACCTCTTACCATTTTAAACTTAGAAGAAAATACAGAAGTAGCAGTATTAGAGATGGGTATGTCAAGCCGAGGCGAAATTGAATTCTTATCTAAGTTAGCTCGTCCTAATGCAGCTATCATTACAAATATTGGTGAGGCACATTTAATGGATTTAGGATCTCGTGAGGCAATTGCTGAAGCGAAATTAGAAATTGTTACAGGATTACAAGAAGGTGGCGTGTTCGTATATAACGGAGATGAGCCTTTATTAACGAATCGTGTTCCTGGAATGAATTTAGCAGCAGAAACGGTTACGTTTGGTGATGCAAGAGCAAACGATTATTATCCAACGACTGTAACATTACAAGCAACTGGGACACATTTCAAAATGAATAGAGATGAAAATATTTCATTCTACTTACCGGTGTTAGGAAAACATAATGTGTATAATACACTTGCTTCAATGGCAATTGCGAAACATTTTGGTGTAACGTGGGAAGAGATGAAAGAAGGTTTAGTAACACTTCAAATGACGGGCATGCGTATGGAAATTGTGAAAACAAATAGTGGTTTAACAATTATCAACGATGCTTATAATGCAAGCCCGACGGCTATGGAAGCAGCATTCCATTTAATGAATGGTTTAGATGGTTTTGCTAAAAAAATCGTTGTGCTCGGTGATATGTTAGAACTTGGAGATCAAGAAGTACAGTTCCATTATGAGGTAGGAAAATTAATTGATCCAGCAAAAATCTCGCATGTATTCACATACGGTAGATTAGGGGCTCAAATTGCTGAAGGAGCGAAAATTAATTTCCCTAATGAACGTGTAAAGGCGTATGATAATAAAGAAGAGTTAGTAAAAGATTTACAAGCAGTAGTCGATGTGAAAGATGTTGTATTAATAAAAGCATCTCGCGGTATGAAATTAGAAGAAGTAATTACGATGTTGAAATAATTGGTGTATATAAATAGGGATGATAGTTACGAAAATAGAAGAAACTTATAATAAGCGCTTACAGTAAATATAAAAAAATAAAAGTGAAGAAAAAAACTCTGAATATGAAAATAAGGTAACAGTTGGGTTTGCTTTTTACACATACAAAACTTATAATTGATAAAGTGTAATAACGTTTAGAAGTATTTTCGTGAAGAATATACGCCCGTTTATATACGTGAGCATTCAGGAAAAGGGCTTTTCCGCAAATTCGGAAAACGCCTTTTTTTAAATGATAAGTATAGGATAGAAAAGGAGAAGTAACATTGACAACATTTCGAGAATTAGGATTAAGTGATTCTTTACTGCAATCTGTTGAAAGTATGGGCTTTGAAGAGGCTACACCAATTCAAGCTGAAACAATTCCACATGCATTGCAAGGTAAAGATATTATTGGGCAAGCGCAAACAGGTACAGGGAAAACAGCAGCATTCGGATTACCACTATTAGATAAAGTGGATACACATAAAGAATCGGTTCAAGGTATTGTTATCGCGCCAACGCGTGAATTAGCAATTCAAGTTGGAGAAGAATTATACAAAATTGGTAAGCATAAACGCGTTCGTATTTTACCAATTTATGGTGGTCAAGATATTAACCGCCAAATTCGTGCTCTAAAAAAACACCCACACATTATTGTTGGTACGCCGGGTCGTATTTTAGATCATATTAACCGTAAAACACTTCGTCTGCAAAACGTAGAGACAGTTGTTCTTGACGAAGCGGATGAAATGTTAAACATGGGCTTCATTGAAGACATTGAAGCAATTTTAACAGATGTGCCAGAAACACATCAAACATTACTATTCTCAGCGACAATGCCGGATCCAATCCGCCGTATTGCTGAGCGTTTCATGACTGAGCCTCAACACATTAAAGTAAAAGCAAAAGAAGTAACAATGCCAAACATTCAGCAGTTCTATTTAGAAGTGCAAGAAAAGAAAAAGTTTGACGTGTTAACACGCTTATTAGATATTCAATCTCCAGAGCTTGCAATCGTATTCGGTCGTACAAAGCGTCGTGTTGATGAATTATCAGAAGCATTAAACTTACGTGGTTATGCTGCAGAAGGTATTCACGGTGATTTAACTCAGGCGAAACGTATGTCTGTATTACGTAAATTTAAAGAAGGTTCTATTGAAGTTCTTGTTGCAACAGACGTTGCTGCACGTGGTCTTGATATTTCAGGCGTAACGCACGTATATAACTTCGATATTCCACAAGATCCAGAATCATACGTTCACCGTATCGGTCGTACTGGTCGTGCAGGTAAAAAAGGTATTGCAATGCTATTTGTAACACCACGTGAATCAGGACAATTAAAAAATATCGAGCGTACAACAAAACGTAAAATGGACCGTATGGATGCACCGACACTTGACGAGGCATTAGAAGGTCAACAACGTTTAATCGCTGAAAAGCTTCAAAGCACAATTGAAAATGAAAACTTAGCATACTACAAGCGTATTGCAGAAGAAATGTTAGAAGAAAATGACTCTGTAACAGTAGTAGCTGCTGCTTTAAAAATGATGACTAAAGAGCCGGATACAACTCCGATCGCTTTAACATCAGAACCACCTGTTGTTTCAAGAGGCGGCGGTTCTAAAAAACGCGGCGGTAACGGAGGCGGATACCGTGATGGTAACCGTAATCGTAGTCGTGATGCACGCGGCGGTGGCGATGGACGTAATCGTGACCGTAACCGTGATGGACGTAATCGTGACGGAAACCGTGATCGCAATCGTGATGGTAACCGCGATCGTAATCGTGATGGTGGTAGTCGTGGTCGTAGAGGTGAAGGCCAAGGTCGCCCTGGTTCTTCAAATGGACGCGGCGAAAGAAAACATCATAGCCGTCCACAAGCTTAATAAAAAAGAGAATGCCCTTTGCGGGCATTCTCTTTTTTTATTTCTATAATTGTGCATACTACATAATAGTTATGATAGAAAAGGGGCTGTTATATGCTTGTAAGGCTTGGTTACGTTGCGATGAGTGTACATTTGAAGAATGCATCTCCATCTCAAACGATGACGTATGCACAGTTTCAGAAATTAGATGATCGTGATGCTGCAATTCGTAAGCTTGAAAGAATTGCTAATTCCAATTTAGAAAATTGTTTACGTTTATTAAAGCATAATAAAGGACATGACATATCTTTCTTTCGGCTCAGTTCAAAGCTCATTCCTTTAGCGAATCATGAGGAATTGCTAGAGTGGAACTATATTCGTCCGTTAAAAGAAAATTTAAAAAAACTAGGTGAATATGCAGTTCATATGAATATGAGAATTGATTTCCATCCAGATCATTTTGTTGTACTAAATTCACCTGAGGAGAGTGTTTTTAAACAATCTGTAAAAACATTGCAGATGCACAAAAAATTATTAAAAGGCATGGGGATTGAACATAAGCAACGATGTGTACTGCATGTTGGAGGAGGATATAAAGATAAAGAACTTGCATTAGAGCGCTTTATAGAGAATTGGTCGAATGTCCCAAGGGGTATTCAAGAAATGATTATATTAGAAAATGATGATACAACCTTTACGTTAGAGGAAACATTATATTTAGGAGAAAAATTAGATATTCCCGTCGTATTTGACTTGCATCACCATATGATGAATAATGAGCAAGAAGATTGGTATGAAGATTGGGCACGTGTTGTTCATACGTGGGAAACGTCTTTGTTGCCGATTAAAATGCATATCTCTAGCCCTAGAGAGGGAAAAGATCCAAGAGCTCATGCAGATTATATTAATGTAGACGCATTTTTATCTTTTTTAAGAAGGATAAAGGGAAGTGTTCCGCAAATTGATTGTATGATTGAGGCGAAGATGAAGGATGAGTCTTTATTTCAATTAATGAGAGATTTAAGTGAACAAGTAGATGTAGAAATTATCGATGGTGCAAGCTTTTATATTAAATAAGCTTTGCACCATCGTTTTTTTTTGTTAAAAAAGGGGTTAAAATGCCACCGGTTATTAAACCTGTTAAATGACTGATCGGATTGGCAGAAGGGTTAAAGAAAGTAAATAGCAGTAATAGAAGTATCATAATTGAGAAAATGGCAATTTCTTTTGGTTTTGAAGAGCGGTATCGATTGTACAATAAAAATAACTGTGCACCTAATAGTCCGAAAATACCACCTGATGCACCTGCGTGAATATATTCAAGCGGCATAATAATATAAGAAGAAATATTTCCAGAAATTCCAGAGAGAAAAAATAGAATAAAAAAAGAAAAGTGTCCGAGTTGCTTCTCGATAGAAGAACCAAGAGCAAACAAAAAAATACTATTAGAAAGAAAATGTTGTAAGTCTACGTGTACGAGAAGAGAAGTTATGACACGCCACCATTCTCCTTTCGCGATATATTCATTAGAGGCTGCCAGTGGTAAGAGAAAAAAGTCGCCTAATATCATCATGACTAAATGAATAAGCAGTAAGGTAAGAATAGTCGGTTGTAAAGAAATATGAGTGGATCTTATTAGCATACGGTTACTATCACCCCTTTTGCATCAGAAAGATTCTCTGTTATTCTTATCAATATGAAAGAAGAAAGTTAAATAGAAGAAGGGGATTTCGAAATGATTATAGGGATTGGTATCGATATTATTGAATTAAATCGTATTGAAAAAATGCTAGATGGAAAGCTTAAATTTATGGAACGTATTTTAACGGAAAATGAACGTAATGTTGCTATGGAGCTGAAAGGAAGTCGCCTTACAGAGTTTGTAGCTGGAAGGTTTGCAGCGAAAGAGGCGTATTCAAAAGCTGTAGGTACTGGTATCGGAAAAGAAGTGAGTTTTTTAGATATTGAAGTGAAAAATGATGAAAGAGGTAAGCCAATTCTGATTACAAGTACAGAGCATATTGTTCATTTATCAATTAGTCATAGTAAGGAATTTGCTGTTGCTCAAGTTGTTTTAGAAAGCTCGTCACGCTAGTCTGCATATTTTATATCTTTGTCTCATATATTTGAGGTAGCGATAAGGAAGGTACATCTTCCATTCATTTATAGGGGCAAAGGGGCTGAATTGATGAAAAGGCGTCTGTTTTTAGTTCTTGTCGGTTTGTTGACCGTTTTTGTGTTGGCGGGTTGTATGGAAAAGAAGCAAGAGGATGTCGTGAGAGATTTAGAATCAAAAGTAAAAGGGATGAAAAGTTATCAAGCTGAGGCAAAATTATCTATTAAAACAGGCAATGAGCCTCAAGAGTATAACGTAGAGATTTGGCATAAGGAACCGTCTTTTTATCGTGTGAATTTAAAAAATGCAAAAAAAGATCAGAGCCAAATTATTTTGAGAAATGAAGAAGGTGTATTTGTATTAACGCCAGCACTTAATAAGAGCTTCCGTTTTCAAAGTGATTGGCCGCAAAATAGTAGCCAGGCTTATTTATATGAATCACTTGTAAGAGATATTTTGCAGGACAAGAAAAACCTTACTTTTGAGAAAACAGATAAGTATTATATTTTTAAAACAAAAACAAACTATCAACATCAAAATATGTTGCCGAGACAAGAGATTACATTGAATAAGAGCGACTTGACTCCAGTTTCAGTGAAGTTAATGGATAATGATCAAAATGTTCTTGTGAAAGTAGATTTCTCTAAAGTGAAATTCGATGCGAAATTTGATAAAGGTGCATTTGATACGAAACAAAATATGTCTAGAGCGCAGGTAGATGTTCAAACAACAGCGAAAGAAGACAAACCGTTTGCTATTTTGTATCCATTTGATACACCACAAGGTATGACTCTGCAAGATGAAAAAGAGTTGAAGACAGACAGTGGCAAGCGTGCGATACTCACATACACTGGAAATAAGAAATCCTTTACTTTAATACAAGAAAAGGCAAAAGTTGCAGAGGCATCATCAGCGGTAAGTGTAAGTGGAGAACCAGTTGATCTTGGGTTTACGATTGGTGCATTAACAAAAGACTCTGTAACGTGGTCGCATAACGGAGTAGAATATATGCTCGTGTCTAAAGGTTTAGAGCCGAAGGAGCTGTTAATGGTTGCTCGTTCAGTTACAGCGAAGCAGGTGAAGTAAACTTCTTAGACGTGGTGATATATGTGCACCACGTCTTTTCTTAGTTTGAAGGTGGATTTCATAAAAGAAGCATATAAAAGAATAAGCTTCGCATATCGTGTATAAGGAAGTGTATTTATGGAAGAAGCACCATTTTACCGTGACACTTGGGTGGAAGTGGATTTAGATGCCATTTATAACAACGTTACACATATTAAAGAGTTCATCCCAAGTAATGTAGAGATTTTTGCTGTAGTTAAAGCAAACGCATATGGGCACGATTATGTACCGGTGGCTAAAACGGCATTAGAAGCAGGTGCAACAAGGTTAGCTGTTGCTTTTTTAGATGAGGCTTTAGTGCTTCGGAGGGCTGGTATTACTGAGCCGATTTTAGTGTTAGGTCCCTCGCCGCCGCGTGATGTAAATGTAGCTGCTGAAAATGATGTAGCGCTAACTGTTTTTCAAAAAGAATGGGTGGACGAAGCAATTAAACTTTGGGATGGTTCATCTGTAATGAAATTCCATATTAACTTTGATAGTGGTATGGGGAGAATTGGAATACGTGAAAGAAAAGAGCTAAAAGAATTTTTAAAGAGTTTAGAGGGTGCACCGTTTTTAGAGTTAGAAGGAGTATACACGCATTTTGCAACGGCAGATGAGGTTGAGACTTCGTATTTTGATAAGCAATATAACACGTTCTTAGAGCAGTTAAGTTGGTTGAAAGAATTCGGAGTGGATCCTAAGTTTGTTCATACAGCTAATAGTGCTGCGACGTTACGTTTTCAAGGGATTACATTTAATGCAGTGCGAATTGGGATTGCAATGTATGGATTATCTCCTTCTGTAGAAATACGTCCTTTTTTACCATTTGAATTAGAACCGGCGCTATCACTTCATACGAAAGTCGCTCATATTAAACAGGTAATTAAAGGTGATGGAATTAGTTATAATGTCACCTACCGAACGAAAACTGAAGAATGGATTGCGACTGTAGCGATTGGCTATGCAGATGGGTGGCTTAGAAGGTTACAAGGATTTGAAGTGCTTATAAATGGTAAAAGGGTACCGATTGTAGGGCGAGTAACAATGGATCAGTTCATGATTCATCTTCCTTGTGAAGTGCCACTTGGTACGAAAGTTACGCTTATTGGAAGGCAAGGAGATGAGTATATTAGCGCTACAGAGGTTGCGGAATACTCAGGGACTATTAATTATGAAATTATTGCAACGATCAGTTTCCGTGTGCCAAGAATATTTATACGGAATGGTAAGGTTGTAGAGATAATTAATTACTTGAACAATATATAGAAGGTAGTATGATTGCTTCTTGTCATTGGGGTGACTGTTCATTGCTGGATAATAAGCTCTTTTTGATGAGAAGTTTTTTACTTATAATCATTTTTTATATAAGTTGCACGTAAGTTTTGAAGAGGAGTTCTATTGTTTTTAGTGAGTTATGAGATAAAAAATTTAAGAAGATGAATGTTTTGTTTGTGAATTGGAAAACATAAGCAAGGAATAAGGAAGTCTTTGCAACAGGCTCCATACAATGGTATTATTACAATAGGTGTCATATATATATTTGGGTGTGTAGTTGACGGTGGAGGTGTATTTTTGTGTCCGAATCAAGTGTAACTACTGAAATCGTGGTTCGGTTGCCAAAGCAAATGGTAACGGAATTGGACGGAATTGGAAAACAAGAGAATAAGAATCGCCATGAACTAATTTGCCAGGCAACACAATTGTTATTGCGTCAACATAAGACGAAGAAACGCTACCAACATGAATCAATGCGACGTGGGTACATTGAAATGGGAAAAATTAATCTTGGTATTGCATCTGAAGCTTTCTTAGCAGAGTATGAAGCAGCTCATACAGTAGAACGCTTAGTTAGCGGGGGGTAATATTTTGATTGTAAAACGCGGCGACGTGTATTTTGCAGACCTTTCCCCAGTTGTTGGTTCTGAGCAAGGAGGCGTTCGTCCGGTTCTTGTCATTCAAAATGACATCGGAAATCGTTTTAGTCCAACGGTGATTGTAGCGGCTATTACTGCACAGATTCAAAAAGCGAAATTACCCACTCATGTGGAAATTGATGCGAAAAAGTATGGTTTTGAGAGAGATTCTGTTATTTTACTTGAGCAGATTCGAACAATCGATAAGCAACGCTTAACGGACAAAATCACTCATTTGGATGAAGTGATGATGAGTCGTGTAGATGAAGCGTTACAAATTAGTTTAGGACTAATAGATTTTTAAATCGGCAGTTTAAGTTGCTCTCTTTGAAGGGCAACTTTTTTTATTATAGAGGAGGTTACGGTTGTATATGGAAATGGTAGGTAATCGACAAGCGTTAATGAAAATGTTAGTGAAAGAATTAGGCTTTACCGAAAAGCAAGTTCGTCATGTTATTCAATTAACAGAAGAAGGTAACACAGTTCCATTTATTGCTCGTTACCGAAAAGAATGGACAGGCTCTTTAGATGAGGTGCAAATTCGTACGATTTTAGAGAGATGGCAATATATGATGCAACTTGAAGATAGGAAGGAAGAAGTTCTTCGTCTTATTGATGAGAAGGGGAAACTGACAGAAGAGCTACGACAGCAAATTGTTAAAGCTACAAAGTTGCAAGAAGTAGAAGATCTATATCGTCCATATAAAGAGAAAAGAAGAACGAAAGCGACAATTGCTAAAGAAAAAGGATTAGAACCATTAGCTGAATGGTTATTGTTATATAAGAAAGAAGATCCGGCTAAAAAGGCAGTGGAATTTATTAATGTAGAGAAAGAAGTGCAATCTGCAGAAGAAGCTTTACAAGGTGCACAAGACATTATTGCAGAAATGGTTTCAGATGAAGCTGCGTATCGTAGTTGGATTCGAAATGTTACTTTTAGAAAAGGTGTTATGTCTTCGTCCGTGAAAGATGAAGAAAAAGATGAAAAGAATATATATGAAATGTATTACAGTTATGAAGAACCATTGCAAAAAGTAGTACCACATCGTGTATTAGCAATGAATCGTGGCGAGAAAGAAGATATATTGAGAGTTGCTGTTGTTCCGCCAGTAGATGAGATAGTAACTTTCTTAAATAAGAAAGTAATTCGTGATAACGATTCGAAAAGTGCACATTATGTACAATTAGCGATTGAAGATGGTTATAAACGATTAATTCAATCTTCAATCGAAAGAGAGATTCGTAAAGAATTAACAGAAACAGCTGAAGAACAAGCAATACATATTTTCTCTGAGAACTTACGTAACTTATTATTACAACCTCCGATGAAAGGGAAAGTCGTGCTAGCGGTAGATCCGGCATATAGAACTGGTTGTAAATTGTCTGTAGTAGATGATACGGGGAAAGTACTACATATCGATGTTATTTATCCGCATCCACCTGTTCGTAAATATGATGATGCAAAAACGAAAGTTCTTTCTATTATAGATAAATATCAAGTTGAAATGATTGCAATTGGTAATGGGACAGCATCTAGAGAAACAGAAGAGTTTATAGTAGATGTATTACAAAGTGTGAACCGAGATGTCTTTTATATTATTGTAAATGAAGCGGGTGCTAGTGTATATTCAGCTTCTGATTTAGCCCGTGAGGAATTCCCAAATTTACAAGTTGAAGAGAGAAGTGCCGTTTCTATTGGGAGACGTCTGCAAGATCCACTTGCTGAACTTGTGAAAATTGATCCTAAATCAGTTGGGGTTGGACAATACCAACATGATGTATCTCAAAAGAGACTGAATGAGTCATTAACATTTGTAGTAGAAACAGCTGTTAACCAAGTTGGGGTTAATGTAAATACGGCTTCGGTTGCATTGTTACAATATGTTTCAGGTTTATCGAAAACTGTTGCGAAAAATATTGTGGCAAAGAGAGAAGAAGATGGGAAATTCACGAAGCGCACGGAATTAAAGAAAATCCCACGTTTAGGTGCAAAGACGTATGAACAATGT
The DNA here is from genome assembly GCF_056158125.1 of Bacillus sp. EB V-12. Classification (NCBI taxonomy): domain Bacteria; kingdom Bacillati; phylum Bacillota; class Bacilli; order Caryophanales; family Bacillaceae; genus Bacillus; species Bacillus sp. EB V-12. The sequence goes on from NZ_JBUXJL010000014.1 coordinate 80,494, forward strand.
ATAGGTTTCTTACGTATACTAGAAGGAGCGAATCCATTAGATCGAACAGGTATTCATCCAGAGCAATATAAAAATGTTGAATTATTATTGAAGAGTCTAGGGTTATCGATAGATGACGTAGGACAACCGCAATTACAAAAGAGATTGGAAGAAGTAGAGATTTCTAAGTTATCTCAAGAAACAGGAGTTGGGGAGCCGACGTTAGTTGATATTATAGATGCACTTATTAGTCCAGAACGCGATATGAGGGATGAGTTGCCTAAACCACTTCTGAAAAAAGGGATTTTGAAATTAGAAGATTTAAAACGTGGCATGGAATTAGAAGGAACAGTTCGTAACGTTGTTGATTTTGGTGCTTTTGTTGATGTTGGCGTAAAGCAAGATGGTTTAGTACATATTTCTAAACTTAGCAAACAGTTTGTAAAGCATCCGTTAGATGTTGTATCAGTAGGGCAAATTGTAAAAGTATGGGTAGATGATATTGATACAAAAAAAGGACGCGTTGCACTATCTATGTTGCCGATTGAATAGTAAGAGAAGAGAGCAGATGAAACTGCTCTTTTTTTATGGAATAAAAAGTGTAATGGATTATGAGCTTTGATGTATTTTGCTATAATAAAACCAGCATTCATTTAATAACTTAATTTGATACCGGTTTTTTTCGAAATATGCACGTTGCATTTGTTTTTTTAGCCACGTAGGCATAGGAATCCCTCCTTGTTTAATCCTGCTCTCAAAAATCTAAAATGCTATTTATGAGAGGTTGGTGAGTGGATTTCTATTCATGTTTTGTTTTTAGAAACCACGCTTCTTACATGAGGATGGGTATATGTACTATTTAATATATGTATAAGAAGGGAGAAAAGTGTAAAAATATTTTTTTGTTTAGGAGGAATGAGAGTGGATGAGCAAGAAATTCAGCGACTAGTGGAAGAAGTATCACTACAATACTTTGAGATGCCGTTCTTACATAAAGCAGTGTTTAATAATAGATTACGTACAACTGGTGGGCGTTATTTATTGAAGAGTCATAATATCGAATTGAATTATCGATATTACGAAGTGTATGGTGAAGAAGAGTTAGTCGGGATTATTAAACATGAGCTTTGTCATTATCACTTACATATTGCAGGAAGAGGGTATAAGCACAGGGACAGGGATTTTCGTGAGTTGTTAAAGAAAGTTGATGCACCACGTTTTTGTAAACGAATGATTAATGAAGAGAAGGAAAAAAAGATTTATAAGTATGAATGTATGGAGTGTTCAATTCAATATGTAAGAAGGCGTCAAATAAATACAAAAAGATATGTCTGTGGAAAGTGTAAAGGGAAACTCAAACCGATATCGAAAACATCTTGACAGTAAAAACGCAATCCAGTATATTATAAACATGTCACGTTTGAACAAGATGTTGTTAAAAACTTCTTGACTTACAGAGAGAATTTTTATAAGATACAAATTGTCTTCATTATTCCGCAGTAGCTCAGTGGTAGAGCTATCGGCTGTTAACCGATCGGTCGTAGGTTCGAGTCCTACCTGCGGAGCCATACAGAGAAGTACCCAAGTGGCTCAAGGGGCTCCCCTGCTAAGGGAGTAGATCGCTAACGCGGTGCGAGGGTTCGAATCCCTTCTTCTCTGCCATACATATTGGCCCGTTGGTCAAGTGGTTAAGACACCGCCCTTTCACGGCGGTAACACGGGTTCGAATCCCGTACGGGTCACCACTTCGGAGGATTAGCTCAGCTGGGAGAGCACCTGCCTTACAAGCAGGGGGTCGGCGGTTCGATCCCGTCATCCTCCACCATATAATTTTATATGAATAGTATTG
>NZ_JBUXJL010000015.1:0-79027 GCF_056158125.1 Bacillus sp. EB V-12
ACTTTCATGAATTTTATACCCTGTAATCGGGAAATTTTCAACAGCGCGTAAAGTCTGAATTCCGTAATATGCCTCAATAGGTAATTCCTTTCCTCCCAAAAAATCATTCTCCACTCGCACGTTCTTGTTTGTCATTGCCATTTTAATTTCTCCCCCATATTAAATGTAAAACCTAAATAAATCATATGAAGTCATTACCAATCCTTATCAGATTTTATTGTTAAATCGTAGGCTAAAGGCTCTTCAATAATTTTTTTAATCTCTTCTAATTTATTAGTTTTCCCAAGCGCCCACATCAATTTTGCTATGATGGCTTCCGTATTCATATCTCCAGACAATATTACTTGATGTTGCGCCACTTTCCGTCCTACTTCATAGAGAAGTATGTCTTCTCCTTCTTCCAGGCATTGAGTAGTAATCACTACAGCAATCCCCATTTCAGTCAACTCTTGAATTTTCGAAAGCAAGTTCCTTCCTTCAAAAGGTAATCCACCGTTTCCAAAACTTTCAATAATAATCCCTTTATACAAATCTTTTAAACAATCAAATACCTCAGGCTTTGTACCTGGATACAATTTCATAAGAAAAACATCCGTACATAAATTAGTATTTATTGAAAGTTCACTATGTGAGGAAGTTGGCTTCCAATGATATTTCACTTCATCTTCATTTACCTCAGCAACATATGGATAATTCACACTTTCAAATGCATCATAACTTTTTGTTCGCATTTTAACTGCTCTCGTCCCAATAATCACCCTACTATCAAAAACAATAAACACACCGCCAACATCCTCACAGGCAAACCTAAGAGCATCAGCTACATTTTTCTTTGCGTCTGTCTTTTTAAAACTAATAGGTACTTGTGAACCTGTTAAAACAACTGGTTTTCTTAAACCTTGCAGCATATAAGATAACGCAGAAGATGTATAAGCTAACGTATCCGTTCCATGTGTAATCACAAACCCGTCATAGTCATCATAGTGATTAAAAACAGCATTAGCTATTTCTTTCCAGTGCTCAGGTTGCATATTGGTACTATCAATATTCATTAAGATTTTGCAATCTATTTCTAAGTTTCGAGAAGACTTCGAAAAATAATTCAATAATTCCTCAGCGGACAATCCTGGAACAAGCCCCTCATTCCCCTCCACAGATGCAATTGTCCCACCAGTTGCAAGTAATAAAATTTTCTTCATACACAACCCCTCCATAAAATAAACAACGATATATCGTTCGCGTAATGCGTATTTATATTTATCATTATAGAACTTAATTTGAATTAATCAAGATTTTGTATTCAATACGCGTACTTTTTTTCTATTCTTGATTCTTTTTCTATGTTATAATTAATTTAATAAAATTAGATGGGGTATGAGACGAATGCTGGAACGTTTATCTAAATTAAGAAAAAATCAAAAATGGTCCTTACAAGAGACAGCAGATCGACTTGGGATTGCGAAAAGCACCTATGCCGGGTATGAAAATGGTTATAGATTACCTTCATTACAATCTTTATCAAAAATAGCCGATTTATTTGATACATCTGTAGATTATATATTAGGTCGAATTGAACATTCACATCAAAACAAAGATGTAATTGATATTACAAGACTCCTAAACGATCCAGATCCAACACTTTTAATAGATGGAGAAGCACTGTCAACAGAAGAGATAATAGATTTTATTGCTTTTGTGAGAAGTAAACGAGAACTAAGTTCCAAGAGAATAGAAAATATTGAACCAACATGTAAAAGTTGATTCAATAAAAAACGAAGACACTGTACTCTTTAAACTTAGAAATACTTAGACAATTAATTTGCAAACGGTTTATATAATGAATTCTTAGCAGCTGGCCTCACTCGGGGACTTATACTTGGAAACAATCCCATTGGTTATATGATTCAATTATTTTTCATCATTTGTGTAGTGGTAGCAGCTATTTCCGGAGGTTTCACATCCAATAAATCAATTATCATGAAACAAGGATTTCTCGCTATTTTAGCGTTGCTTGCCCTTTTATCTGTCATATAGAACTAAAACTTTTCAATAAAGGAACTCACTTTTGAAGAATACGCCATTCTTTCTGTAAATTTATAAGAAAGAATGGCGTTTTTGTATGTCTATTTCTGTATCAAAAGAATTTGAAAGTATAACAGAATTTAAACCAGAATTAGCAAAGTATATAAAATACTATAATCATGAAAGAATCAAGGAAAAATAAAAGGAAATGAATCCAGTATTGTACTAGGCTCATTCCCTAGAGGCTACTTAATAAACCGACCTTTCTAACTTTCGGGGGCACAGTCTAGTTGAAGTGCTACAAGCAACGAATTTACTATTTTAAAGTTAAGTGTTTAACCTTGAAGTACTTAAATTCTTTTTTCCAGACAAAGCATACATTATATCTTGATGCTTTATTGTCCTCTTATAATTATATGGTATCGGGAATTTGTTTCGGTGTTCTTTTATTATAATTATGATTACTATAAGTGATAAAGCTACAGGTATAAAAACGATTAACAAAACATCTTAATGTTTATGAAATTCTTTGTTAATCGTTTCTCTTCTCCCTAATCTCCTGCGAGACTATATTTTTGTTAAAATTACCCATATTTTATTTGATTTATTCTGTGACACCAGATTGGGTTACTTTTACATCAGCTGTTACACGAAAACGTAAATCTTTATAGGATTCTTCCCACTCTTGACTGTTCCATTTTCTTACGTGAGTTCTACCAAGCTTTCTAAGTCCTATAGGATCTGTGTCTTTTTTAATAAATCTCTTTATCAATGTAGTTGCTTTTTTTTCTATTTCTTTTTCCATAATTTTTTCTAATTTTTTTATTTCTTTAGGATTATCTAGATTTTTTGTTTTTGTAAATTCTTGAATTTCAGCTTTAACTTGAATATGAGCATTTACGAATGGACGCTTACTATTCCCCTCCATCTTATATTTTGTTCTAGCTTTTATATTCTCTATCGTGGCATAAGTATTTGAAGAACCAGGTAGTTTGAATTGGTATGTACCTTGTTTAAAATTATCTGTCAACAATTTAAATACAAATAAATCTTTAGGGTTCACTTTATCAACCATTTTACATCTTTTAAAAAGTGCTATTCCATTTAACTCCAACACATTCCCTTTTTTAGATATCATCGGTAAATAGGAATCTCTCGCATCATCATCAAGTTGATTTAAAAACATAAAAAAGTTTGTTTTTGGTTGCGTTCCATTGTTCATATTTTGCTCCAGTAAAGAGGATAGATAGGAAGCAATTTCTTTTTCTTTAGAATAGTTCCCCTTTAATAGTGATTCCCCTTTTACATTTGTAATTGCTAAATAAATTGCATTTCCTACACTAGGATTTCGGTTCAAAGTCTCTAAAATTTCCTGCATTCCCTTTTCAATTATTTTTTCATTAAATATAATAACACGCAATTGCCCCAACTCTAGAGGTCCAGAAGATTTTTCGGATGCTCTTGCAAGAACTTCTCTACCAGTCTGGCCTGATGCTGAATAGATTTTTGTTTCACCTTCCCCGCCTCCTTTATAAGCTGAAATCGCAAAGGTTCCTTTTAGCTTACCTTCTGCTTCGGTATCATATGCCGCAACTTGAACTAAGTCAATGTCATCCACAATTTTCGTTTTAGCACAACCTATTAAGAAGACACTTACTATAAGGAAAAGTATCCATCGCTTCATGTTTATCTCCTTAACTTTATTTTGGCCGTTTGAATTAGCCATAGTACAGGTAGGTATACATATATATATACAAAGCCCATTTGACCTGTCCAAGTATTTAATAAGTTGATTTTATTACGATTATTCAAGAAAAATGATAAAACAAAGATGAATAGGATGATAACTGGCAAAACATATTTTTGCTTTATTCCCAGTGCCTCTTTTATACCACGACTTACTCCCCATAATGTAAAGGAAACATTGGGTAATATAAAAAAAGCCCAAACAGAAACAATAATGTATTCAAACCGCTCTATAAAGGGAAATTGTATAATTTTAATCATGCTTAAATATGCCCATATCGCACTCGCTAGTTGTTTTTCACTAAAAAATGCAAGAGTTAAAATCATAAGGTATGTGTAGACAATAGTCGTTACTAAATTTGCATAGTGCGCATATTTTTGAGACGTTTTTGCCTTTTTAATAAATGGGTAGTACAACAATAACATTTCAAATCCAAAAAAACTAAACATATTTCCTTTCATTCCTTTCATAATTTCTAGGAATGAATGCTGTGCAATTGGAAATAAATTTTGGAAATCTGCATACTGCAAAGGATAAAAAAATGTGAAGATTAGAATGCTTGGGATAACGACTCCAAAGAAGCCGATTCCGGCAACTACACGAAATCCTCCAGTCACAATGTAATAACATAAGCCTAAAAAAGCCCCTGCTATAACCCAAGATGAAATAGAAGGAAACATCCAAACATGTACTACTTCGATATAAGTATGTAGTGTTGTTGCACCTAACAATACAATATAAGATAAAAAAATGAAGTTGAACAATCCACCAATCCATTTTCCAAGTACGTCTTGATTGATTGCAATGATATCTCCATTACCCTGATTTAAAATCTGATATATGATCCAAATCATAAGATTAACAGATATTCCAAAAAGCAGCGTGCTAATCCACGCATCATTTCCAACTAATTTTGCACTAATCCTTTCAAAACCAAGCATACCAACCCCCATCTGTATAGTAATAATTAAAAAAAACACCATATATGGAGAGACTTGATACTCAATTGGGATCTGTTTCATAATGCTCCTCCCTGTTAATTTCAATCATCAAAATCATTTCGTGATTTGATTTTATTTTTCTCTACCTCTTCTGGATTAAAACGAAAACGCTGTTTAGATCTTGAAAAAATAGGACGTCGAAACATCGCTGAGATCGGCAAACGGATAATGCTGTCTTTCCAATCTGTAGGGCGTGTAGGATAAAAAGGAAACAAATAAGGACGTCTTAATGATTCTGTACGTAATAAACGTGCTAAAAGCAAAGAGCTTGTTAAAACAATTCCTAATAAACCCAATAGGTGTGCAGATATTATAAAAGGAAAACGAATTACTCGAATTGTATTACCAATTCGATATATTGGTGCTGTAAATGAGCTAAGCGCTGAAAGTGCAACAATAATAATAAGTACATTACTTGTAAGACTTGCCTCTACAGATGCCTGTCCAATTACAATACCACCTACTATACCGACAGTTAGACCCACTTTAGTTGGTAAACGTGCCCCCGCTTCTCTCAGTAATTCAATCGTTATTTCTAAAAAAAGCGCTTCAATTAATGGAGGAAAAGGTACTTTACTTCTCGATATGATTAACGTTTCAAGAAGTTCTTTTGGAATAAGCTCGTAATGATATGTTAAGATTGCAACATATAATGGAGTCGTTAAGACAGAAAACATAAAAGCAAAAAGCCTTAATAGACGAAAAAAAGAGGCAATAATCCAAGGCATGGTGTAATCTTCTGTCGTAGAAAAAAAGTCAATTAATGTTGTTGGAAGAGTGATTGCATAAGGTGAGCCATCTACAAAAAGTGCAATTTTCCCTTCTGCCAATACAGCTGCTACACGGTCTGGTCGTTCTGTATTCAAAAATTGAGGAAATATAGAATTCGGGTTGTCTGCAATTAACTGAATCAAATACGTGCTATCCAAAACGTGGTCTGTTTTTATTAGACTCACCCGTTTTATAATTTCTTGTAGATTTTGATCATTTACAATTCCCTCAATATATACAATCGCAACGGTTGTGTTAGATAGAGAACCTACTTTCAATTCCTTCATTTGTAAATAAGGTGTTGGAAGCTTTCTACGTACTAAATTTAAGTTTACATCTAAATCTTCAACAAACGCGATTTGTGGACCCACGATATTGTATTCAATTTCAGCTTTTGTAATATCTCTTTTTTCTTTCTTTGCCACATTGATTAACAAGCCATTTAATTTATCTGTATCGAACTGAATAAGTATATAGCCGTTTAAAATACTATCCTGAATATCTTCCATTTGATTTGTTATTTTTGAATTTTCAAAGGGTAAGACAGACCGAATATCTTGTAATGAATCGAAGCTCTTCTCTTTTATATAAGTTAAAACCTCTTCATGAAATATATTTACATCGATTAAGGTTCTAAAATATGAAATGACTATAGAGGATTTGTTTGAAGCGATCTCCAACGTTATAAAATCTTTAGATTTTTTTAGTAATTGCATTAATTCCTGCAAAGATTTTATAGAGTGAACAGGTACTTTTTCATGTGGTTTCAATTGATAATACCCTTCCTTTCAAAAAGAACCTATATATAGTTTTTAGAAATTTCTATTTTAAAAATGAGGGATATTTATATGTCAATATGCTCATTAAAAATAATACCTTTTTAACTAACTTAACCAAAATTAGTTAAAAAATGTATTACAAGTAAAAATTTGAAATGTCCCCAAGAAAAATTACAACATTAAAAACATCCTTTCTTTTGGTTCTAAAGAAAGGATGTTTTTATAACAGGCTTTTTCAAGTGTCTATTCTATAGGGTACATTTACCAGTGTTCTTCTCTTTATTATTTCATTAAGTAACATTGGCATTACATTCTGTATGGTTTCTTAAAAAATTTCAGTAAGAGAATATCTTAATTTTGAAGTGTACAAATAGGGAGAGTGACTTCAACTGTAGTCCCCTTATTCACTTCACTCTCAATAAATACCTTTCCCTGATGTGTTTCAATGATTTTATAACAGATCATTAACCCTAAGCCAATCCCCTCTTCTTTAATACTATAAAAAGGTTCTCCGAGGTATGGTATACGTTCTTTTGGAATCCCACACCCTTGATCGATAAAACGAATACTTACTTGATTATTATCAAGTATATTTAATTGAATGAGAATTTCTCCTCCCATCGGCATAGATTCAATTGCATTTTTTAATATATTAACAAATACTTGCTTTAATTGATTTCCTTCACATGAAATCAATGGAATACCAGGGTTAAGATCGATTCTAAATTTTATATTATGCATCATTGCTTGAGGTTGTAGTAGCATTAAAACTTGATCCATTAGCACACTAATGTTATTAGGTTGCATTTTTACTACCTGTGGTTTGGCTACCGCCATAAATTCAGTTGTTATGCTCTCTATACGCTCAATCTCTGATGATACTATATTAATATAACCCTGATTATTCTCATTTTCCGTTGATTTTAGTAATTGCATGAACCCTTTCATTGCAGTTAATGGATTATTAATCTCATGAGCCATTACAGTCGCTAATTGTCCTACAACAGCAAGTTTTTCAGATTTTCGTAATAATTCTTCTGTTTTTAGCCGTTCAGTGATATCACGAGAAATACTTAGAAAAACTTTTTTACCATTTAAGTTAAAAACACGAACACTAAACTCAGTTGTTATTACTTTTCCTGTTGGGAAAACATATTCATCTTGCAAAGTGAAGGAAGTTTGTCCTTTTTTAATTTTTTCTAATAACCTTACGATTATTTGAGAATCTTGTGGTACTATATTTGAAAATGATAATGAGAGCAACTCTTCTCTACTATATCCAAATCTTCTACACCCAACAGGGTTTACCTCAATAAATCGACTTGGAGCATTATCTTCATTCAGCTCTACTACATATACCGCATCAGTTGCTTGTTCGATTAGTGCACGGTACTTCATTTCACTATCTCTTAATTGCTGGTGTAATCGATGCCGTTCTCTTTCTGCTTGTTTTCTTTCAGAGATGTCTCTACATATTGCTGATAAAGCTATCACATTTCCTCTTACATCTAGTATAGGAGAAACTGTCAGACTGATATCAAGAAGACTCCCATCACTCCGTTGTCTAACAGTTTCTAATCTAGTAACCACCGATTCTCCTGTTAGAATTTTCTGAATATTTTCAAGCGATTCTTCCATTAAAAAATCCGGTACACAAGGTAATCTCTTACCTATGATTTCTTGTGATGACCACCCAAATATCTTTTCATAAGCTTTATTGGCTTGTAAAATATGCCCTTCTCGATCAGAAATGGTAATAGCATCTAGATTATGCTTTATAAATGATTCTAATAATTCTTTGGTAGCGCTTAATTCTGATTCTACCTTTTTCCTTTCGGTTATATCAACTGTAGAACCAACAACTTCAATAACTTGTCCATTTCGTTTAATTGGCCTAAGCGCAATAAGAATAATAGTTTTATCATTTGGCCAAGGTAATTCAAATATAATTTCTTTTCCTTCCCATGCCTGGAGATAGTACTTCATCAATTGTGGAACTAAATGTGGAGGAATAATAGAAGCATCAATAGTACGTAAGCTTTTTCCTACCACCTGTTCAGAATAAAATCCGTTTTGATAATAAAACTGTCCATCACATAAAGTGTGTATAAAGTGCTTATCCACTTTTTTAAATTTAAAAATTCCTCCTTGAAGCTCATGTACGGTATCTGTAAGTTCTTGCTTCGATTTTTTTAATTCTCGATTCATTTTAGATAAGTCCTGTGTTAAATAATACAATCTCTGGTAGGCTTCCATAAGAAATAGCCCAATTAAAAGTCCTAACGCTATATATAATAAGCCTCCTGTGTAAAGTAATGTAGTGTTAAATAATACCCCAACTAACCACTTTATTCCAATAAAAACAGAAAAATATAAAGATGCACTTTTAAAAGGATGTAGTTTTTTTACATAAATTTTAAAAGTAGAAAATAGAATCCCCATACATAAATAAGCAATCACAGGAGGTTCCCAATACTCTCCAATGTAAAAAATACGCATTAATATTATGCTAATTAGCGTAATCCAACCAGCAATACGACCAAAGTAAATAAAAGATAGAATAAGAGGAACAACTCGAAGATCGTAGGAAAATCCCATGTATGGAAAAGAAAAGAACATTAACGTAACTGCAATAATCCCTCCATAGAGCTTTTCGAAATATCGACTAGAATTAATTGTAAACACTTGAATAAATATTGCTGCGCTAACTAATAAAGAAAAAATAGAAAGGTTGATGAAATAATCTTTAATAATCATGTAATGTCCCTCCTTGCATTAAGTGTATTCGACAAAAAAGCTAAAAATCCTACAAATTGTATAAACAGTTCAAATGCATAAATTTTAAACTAGGATAAAATCTGGAAAAGTAAATAAGGAACACAGCAGATGGGATATTTTAATGAAAAATAGTTCAAAAAAGATAATAGTAACCGTTGACTACTATTATCTTTTTTCTTTAAGTTATCGTAATACGTATGAAACTCTAAGGGACGTGGTATGTCATTTCATCAAACAATGATTATATGCTGAGTCATGAATATAGAAATTTCAGCAGTAATTTTTGAAAAATAACATAAAAAACAAAACTATCTTTGAAAATGGAAAAAATCTATATGAATGTCAACTAATCTATGTACAAAAACGTTCACTTAATTTTGCATAAAATCACTCCACTTAGGAAGCTAAGTAGTTCTTCAAGGTCGATAAGAACACCTGTAGATGCTTCAGGATAACTACATAATTGTATGGGTAATGTACTTGAAACCTTTCGGTAAAACCATACACATAATACAACTAACTCCTTGGTTCAATATTTACTTTTTCGCTGAACAAATTCTTTTTCTTGAGCAAAATATTCTAGGATATAAGGAGATTTTTCGATTAACTTGGTGTCTAGTTTATTCTCCAGCTCCAATTACTTCGTTACTTTCAGATTCAGTTCATTATATTTTGTACTTTGTCTTTATACACAACATATTCTTTACCATCCACTACTGCTACTACCACAAATTCATCATTTGGATTGAATGAAAGCCAATCAGCCCACATGTTAGTATTAGCCCCTCCACTCCACATATTATGAACAGTGTTTTTCGTTAAATTCATAACTTTATAAGACGCATTTGGCGCATTTGTTCCAGTCTTTATTTCAAAAGTGTATGCGTTATGAATTTTTTTATAAAAGTAGAAAACGTTTGATGGACGAAGCTGATTCAAAAAATCCTGTTCTTTTTTCTCTGCAATTTTTATCCCTTCTTGCAAAGTGACAACATCTGTTTTTAATGTTTTCCAACTGTTTTTCGCTGCATTCAAGCTAGGGGTTAAGAATTTATATTTATTTTGATCAGCTTTTTGATCAGCTTTATCAATATGTCCCAGTACACCCGAATATTGAGAATCTAAATCCTCCCATTGCGTAGACATATAAGTAAGAGCAGTGATAGCACTATCAAGCATACTATGCATATCACTAATATTATGAAATGCAACTCCAACTACACGATTCAATGTTATTTTATAATCTACAGTCTGACGCAATTTTGCTAATTCAGGTTCTAGCCAACCTAACTTACCTCTTGCATCACCTATCATTATGCCACCAGCAATCAAGGTTGGAATAAAGGGGATTTTCACCATGTCTAACCCCTTAGATTCTATGTCTTTCTGATATTTTACTTGTCCTAAAAGGTCCTCTAGACGCTTTTGGTCCGCCTCCACATCAGCACCTTGGTTTTTTAAAATCGATTGCAATGTCTCTTTATGACTTCCAAATGTTCTAACATCTTCTCCAATAGCATTTTTTAATTGAATTAATTCTTCTATTAATGCTTTTGCAGACTTTTGATTTTGTTGAATTCCTCCCTGTAGATCTTTAATCCCTTTTTTTAAAGTATCTCCATTTCCAGTATTGATCGCCTCTACTAATGTTTCATAATAATTTTCAAATTTTGTATTGTATTCTATAATGCCTGTCAATGTATCAAAAAGCTGTTTTTTTACTTGTGTATTCCATGTAACAGCATGTGCTCTTGCATTCTTTTGATCTTGTACAATTTTACTAGGTAAATCTGCATTTCCATTAATAGTTATTCCTTCAAAACTCACATCTGGATTATTAATTAGCAAATAAGAATATTCATTCATAGCTTTTGCAAATAAACCAGCATCTTGCAAAGCTTTTTTCATCTGTTCTTCATTTGCTGAAAGAGACATATTTTCAGTGTTCGTTTGTTCAATTTCAATTGCAAAAGTTTCTATTGGTATGACTGCATAAGTAGTTGTTATAGTTATAAACGCTGATACAGCGAGTAGTTTATTAGGGATTTTTTTCATCATTTCGTATTCCTCCTATATAAGGTATGGTTTCAAGTTCTAATCTTATTAAAAAGCGATGTCTTTCAAAATGAGTTCTACATCTTTTATCAGTATCGTTTGAACTTTCTTTAGCAGCCTTCAAATCATTAAGTATTAAAGAAAATGTATATAATCTACTTCAAATTAACCGATTCTGTTGCAAATTTTAAAAAAGCAATTAAACTACAAGGTTATTTTTTATTCGAATCATACTTATATATAATTGAAAGGCGAAGTCTTTAATGAGACTCCGCCTTTCTGTTATATAAGGATTTATCAATTATTACTTTTCTGTTTAACAGTGTAATCATAGACTTTCTATGTTTTAGTTCACTTTACAACAGAATTAATATTTCCCTATTTTTGTGGAGTAACAGTTTCCACTTTTAATTCCTTTATTCCTTCTTTTAATGTAACAGCATCTGTTCGTAATGTTTTCCAACTGTCTTTCGCTGCATTTAAATTAGGCTTTAAGAATTTAAATTTATTTTGATCGGCTTTTTGAGCTGCATTCTCAATATGCCCTAGAACGCCCGAATATTGAGAATCTAAATCATGCCACTGCGTGGACATATAAGTAAGAGCGTTAATAGCATCATCAAGCGCCTTGTGCATTTCATTAATATTACTGTAAGCAACTCCAACTACACGATTTAAGGTTACTTTATAATCCACGGTCTGACGTAATTCTGCTAATAAAGGCTCTAACTTACCTAAATTATCCCTTGCTACTCCGACTATAATACCGCCAATTATTGGTAGACCCAAAATAGCACCCTTCATTACATTAAACCCATCAGATTCTAATTGTTTATAATAGTTTACTGATCCTAATACTTCTTCTAGACGCTTTTGATCGGCATCAACATCTGCACCTTGATTTTTTAAAATTGACTGCAAGAGCTCTTTATTACTTCCAAAAGCTCTAACATCATGTCCAATAGAGTCTCTTAATTTAGTTAATTCTTCTATTAGTTGTTGTGCATACTTTTGATTTTGTTGAATTTCACCTCGCAAATCTGTAATCCCTTCTTTTAAAGTTTCTCCATCCCCTGTATTAATCGCTTCTACCATTGTTTCATAATAATTGTCAAATGTTGTATCGTATTCAACAATACCATTCAATGTATCTAAAAGCTGTTTTTTTACTTTCGTATCCCAAGTAACAGCATGTGACCTTGCATTCTTTTGATCTTGTACGATTCTACCAGGTAAATCTACATATCCATTAATGGTAATTCCCTCAAAATTCACATCAGGATTCTTAATTAACATATAAGAATAGGCATTCATAGATTTTGCAAATAATCCAGCCTTTTGCAAGGTCTCTTTCATTCTCGCTTCATTTGCAGAAAGTGCTGTATCTTCATTGTTCGTTTGTTCAATTTCACTTGCAAAAGTTGTTACTGGTGAAACTACATTAGCAGTTGTAATAGTTAATAACGTCGATACAGCGAGTAATTTGTAAGGGATTTTTTTTATCATTTCATTTTCCTCCAATTTAGGTTTTAAATTTCAGTTCTACTCCTGTTTAAAAGCAATATCTTTTGAAATGAATTCTGCATCTTTATGAATATCATTCCAACTTTCTTTAGCGGCTTTTAAATCATCTGGTATTAAAGAGAATTTGTGGTCTTGCATAGAATCGATATTATCCAATAAATCTGTATAATTTGCACCCATTGTATTCCATTGCTTTTGAATATTTGTTAGAGACAATATCGCTTGATCTACAGTCTGATATAGATATGCCAATGTTTCTTTCGCGTTAGTAAGCGAAAGAACTGCTTGATTAGCACGATCTGCTTTCATACTTAATTCTCCGATTTTGTTAGAAATTTCATTATAGGAGTCCATATGCTTAGATGCTGTGACACCAGCCGCTGTTCCTAGACCGATACCAGCTGCACCAAGAGCCGAGAGTCCACCAACAACAGCCGGTGTTGCTGTACCGCCAGTTACAACAATAACTACCGCTCCTCCAATAGCTGCAATAACTAAAATAGCTGCTCCCAATCCACCACCAATTGACCATGCTAATACATCATCAAAATGTTTTTTCTGAGTAGAACGAAGTTGCTCAATTTCAGCTTGAAGTTGTGGAATCGTTGCCTGTTGACCTGCTAATATTGCAGTTAATCCACCTTTCCCATCTGGACCACCAACATTATTTTTAAAATCTGTAGAATTTTGATATAGTTTCCCTTTGAAGTCTTGTAGCATCTTAATCACATCTGTAACTTCTTTTGAATTTGTATTGATTGTAGTAATTAAATCATTTATACCCTCTTTTAGACCTGCCTTATCTTTCTTTTGTACAGTTTCTACTAATGTGTCGTAATAATTTTGAAATTGTTCATCGTAATTTACAATATTACGAGCAGTTTTTTGAATCTGTGGCTTCGCTGTATCTAACCAGTAATTCGCATTGATTCGTGACAGCTCTTGATTAAGGTGAATATTTTTGAGCAACTCTCCCCCCTCTGACCCTAAATCGATATTAGATAAATTTACATTTGGTTGCTTAATCATTGTTTTTGCGTATAAATCCATTACTAGAATATGAGACCCTGTTTCAGCCAATGCTTTCTTCAGTCCTTCGGGGCCTAATGCATAATTGCCTACTTTTTGTTCTTGAGCGGTCGTTTCTTGTGCAAATGCATGAATAGTGTTACCGGTAGTAGCAGTTATAACAGTTGCTAATGTAGCTAAAGTTAGTACTTTGAATGGAAATTTTTTCATGACTATTCTCCTTCTTTCGCTAAATGCTTATAATCTTTATAGATTTTCAAAAACGTAATATCAAAATTTATATACTTGTTCTTCAAGGTAACTTATTACATTTTTTAATTGTCTTAATGTATCTTTTTGAGACTGCTCGTTAGTTGTATCAACATTAGTAGATAATTTTGTAATGCTATTTTTTATTAGATTTAAATCTTCTTTATAGCGCTTTAGTAGATCAAGTTCTACATCTACTTGATTTGCAAACGTATGCAAATCATTTTGTGTAAGAAGAAGCATTGATTTTTGTAAATCAGCTATTGATAATTTCGTTGTTAAATCATATATTTTTTGATTTTGTTTCTCTAAATCATCTAAATATGCTCGCTGTTCTGCTGTTAATTTATTTACTTCAGCAAAAACGCCAAATGTTTTCTTAATCTTTTCGGTATCAATGACCTTCATCAGGTCATACTCTTGTGTTTTTGCTGCGGCTGCGGCTGCTATTTCACCTTGTTTGCTTTTCTCAATTGCTTCACGAGCTGCTTTTTTTGCTGCTTCAATCTCTAGAGCAGTTTTACCTTGTTCTGTCGCTTCTTGCGCCGCTTTTTTCTCCGCTTCTAAAATAGAGTTGTTAATTTCTTTTCCTTTGTTATACGCTGCCACCCCTGCTTGAGCAGCCGGTTCAATAATTTCTTTTGAAAGACTATAAACTTCTTTGAATATAGCAAATCCCTGTTCATTTAAAGCCCCTGGTATTAATGCAATTTGCTGTAAATCATTTTGAATTGCTTTTTTGGTATTTAATATTTCATTTTTTAACTGATCTATTTTTCCTGTTCCATCTGTACTTAGTATGCCTTGCGCAGTTGCCACATTAGTATCAAAATCTTTTAATTTTTTATCAAGCTGTAATTTAAGATCTGTTAATTCATTGATTTGTCGTTGCGCATTTTCTTGATTCGTCATAGCCATTTCTTGAAGTACTTCAAGTCTATCCGAAAACCCTTCTCTATCTTCTTTATTGTCTACAAACGATTTTAATGTCGGGTAATAACTATTAAATTTTGTTACAAATCCTTTACTTTTTGAATTTAATAGAATTAACTGTGGATAGAGTTCCGATGACCATTCCTTCATATCTTGTTTGATTAGGAATTGATTGGTATTTAAAGCTGTGACTTCCTCTAGCTGTACATTAGGACTCATTAAAGATTGATCAATATACGTTTGGACTAATTTAGAATGCGCACCTAATTTTCGTAATGATGAAGAAATATCCATGTTTTCTTGTTGAGTTTCTGCTTGAACGATTGGTGTTGCGAGAGTATTGATAGGAATAGTTGCTCCAGTTACAATGGATGTTATTAAAAATCCTGTCATTATTTTAGTTTTCATTCCGTACACTCCTTTACCATTGTTTTTATAACTTAATTCATATAACTTGTACGACCGCTCTCTTTGTAAACTGGATAAGAAGGAGAAATCTTTCAGATACGTTAATATCGTTGTTTTTTACTTCTAATAGGATATAAGGATTTTATTTATCTCTCATTTCGATACTCTATTTTTTAAAATATAAATAACAAAAATTTATTAACTATATTTGAATCAGGCACCTTATGAGTAGTAAATTATTAATTCTTTCCTAAAGTTGCGGTTTAACTTACAGAATCGTGAGGATCAATAAACCAATGCTTACAGTTAATCTTGTCATAACATTGTTTAATTTCAATTTGATAATATCCCTCTTAGTTTTGTCAGCAAACTCCTTACTAGACAACAAAAAATGAAATTATACTGTACATCGCTTATACTTTTATTGCGGAATAACTTCACTTTTGTTATGCAGAAACTTAGAACACGTTTATTACCAATTTGATTCTTGACCTCTTGTAAATAAATTGACTATTCAGAAAATTATTAAAGACATAATGTTACTTATAACTTCACTATAATTCCTACTAGCGTAACCTTCTCCTTTCTGTCTGGTCATACCAGTTATGTTGTTCATTAAAACATTAAATTTTTAATGCGTAAATAGAAAAATTTTGTCGATTAAGTTCGATAATTCACTGTTAAATAAAAATATGCCCCAAAAAAAATTATATAAATATAGTTATTCGTAAATTTCATTTCTGTAATTGGAATGATTACAAATTAATGTGTATACGGTTAAAAATAACTATTTTAGCTCAACCAAGAAATTTTATTTTAGAAAAAATACTTATAGAATAATATAATAGGTCTTTTTATACTTTTTTACCTTTATTTAGTTATGTATAATTGCATAAAATGTAGATATATTTAGTAATATATGTTATATTATTGATTTTTCACAAAAAATCCTAATATCATTATTAATAAATATCCAGTACGAAGATATTAGTCTATAAACTTATCTTCGTTATAAACATAGGTTTTAAATTACAAAAAAGCTGCAAAGCTTCCTTGGAACACTTTGCAGCCTTCTGTCTTTTTGTTTTCTTTAGCAAAATAATGGTTAGTGTATTTTCATTTTTTGGGATACTTATACCCATGTTTAAGTCTTTACATTGAAGACAGCAGATAACAAGCTTATATTACTGTATATTTTTCACGGTACTGCCTAGGAGTCATACTAGTGATTTTTTTGAAAACTCTTATAAAATAACTTTGGTCATTAAAGTTAAGCCAAGCACAGATATCTGATAACGAATAAGTAGTGAGTGTTAATAATTTTTTTGCTTCTTCCACTCTTTCCCTTTGAATATATTCGCTTAAAGTAATTCCCATTTCTTTTTTAAATAGTTTAGACAGATAAGTAGGCGTAATTTCTAAATGATTAGCAAGTTCATTCAGAGATATTCCATCGTAAACATTTTTATTAATATGTTTTATACATGTAGTAACCGCGTAAGAATACTTTTTTGCATTGTATTCTTTCACACGATCTGCAAAAGTACGTAAAGCATCCCCTGACAATCGCTTTACAGATTCTACATTATCTAATTGTTCCAGGGTTTGTATATATAAAATACTATGAGCAAAAGCAATATCTGGTGGCAGGTTTCCTTCTATTGCATATCGAGTGGCTAAGGTAATCGCAATAATTCCAAGGTTTTTTTGATTCCTGAGCGGATCCTCTATTAGCATAAGTTCAACATCTTCTTGCGAAACCGCATACATATACTGTATTAACTTTTTTTTATTTCCTTCTTTAATAGTCGAAAAGAAATCATTTACTAATGCCATATTGTGCGTTTTAGGTTTGTTTTGTCGGCGTTTTAAAATATATAAATCCGGTTTCACAATTTTATTAGGAACTTCCTCTAGTACTTTATTTTTTTCCAAGACAATATCTACATCTAACTTTTCATTGAAAATCATGTAATGTAATAAAATTCCCATATCAATTAATGTAGTTTTTTTAATCTCAGATAAACACTGATAATAGGCAAGTCTTTCTTGAATGTTATCATTTGATTTAAATTCTTTCTGAAATTTTATGATCATATCATCTGAATCTTTTGAATGTATAGTAGGACCGATTATAATAGTCCCTTTAATATCATCATGATTTTCTATATGAATTAGAACAAAATTTTCAAGATAGTTGTTGCTTCGGAAAAGCGGCAAGTTACAGGGATCGTTTTCTTGATAAATATCACTAAGATGTTCTTCTTTTGAAGAATAAAAAGGACTACAAACATTATCAGATGTAGAATGATATAAAATTTTTCTGCCTGCAGATAAAATATGTACAGGGGCATTAAATGCTTTATGTGCAAGATCACACAAGTGTTGTATATCGATAGAAGTATTCATTACATTCTCCTTTATAGATCCATAAAATATATTTTGTTATATATAATTCACGACAAATAATACTATAAAATATCAAATTAGTACAATTCACAACAAAATATTACTATATCTTTTTTATAAAAATCATATATTATTTAATTGTAGTTAGCATCTAAATATCAGAGTAGATAAGTAAAGGAAATACACTAAGTTCTTTTCTTAATTCTACAAAATATAATTATTGAACTTGAGAAAACAGTGAAGTACTACAAAATACAGTGGTAGTCAATGCGAGGACAAAGCTGGAAAAAGATTTAAAATAAAGCGAAAGTAACAGGAGATACTGTACCACCGCAAGAAACAACAGTCAAAGTTCCAATTCAATCATTTATACAAATTGAATTCAAAAAATAAATACTGCTAATTTACATGTGAAACTGAAAAACTATTTTGCTCCAAATTTTAGAAAAAGATAATAAAGAAGTTGTGAAATTGGAAACAGATGAAAGCGATACGGCTATTTTTGAAGCACTATGCTTTGAAAAGTACAAGGTGGAGGAAATTCAAGTACTCAATTAAATATTTAATTGAGAGAAAGGTCTTTTCATCAACTAAAAATAAAAAACGAATGGAATATTCAAAAACATGACACTATATTACTGGTCGTAACAATAGTTTTACTTTCCACAAAAGAGGAAAAAATATATAGACTTTACAAATACTAAGAATAGCAAACTAGATAGTTTTATTACCGCATCACATAAAGTGAAACTTTAATCAGTGGGGGTTTTGTTCATCCCCCACTGATTATTAGCCCTCACCAATCGGGCTTTTACGGGCAGCCCGCCCCCCACCTAACTTCTTTGCTTCCGCTGAATTTTGAGGTGGAGGTCTTACTGCCCGGCAAATAGCGGGATAAACTTATTATTAATTTCCAAATACAATAGTTTTTAATCAACAAAAAAACTTCAATAATTAAGGTGCACAGTAAATTGTCCTCAAAACAGTAATTACTACAATATCAGTTTTTACTTATTCTATAAAAAAGAAATATCATTTAATAATTATTACTTTATATCAATTTAGACATAAAACATTTTATTATATCGGCTTAAGTATTATGAAATTAAAATTGCAAATAACACCAAAACTCTTTTAAAGGCTCATACATCGTTCATATCGGGTTGATTATCTTTTGATACCTATGTCATTAACACAAATAAAAAAGTTTATTACAAAGGAATCTGAGAGGTTTTTTCAATTTCGAAATTTATTTTTTTGTAAATTAAAGGAAAAATAATCCATATATATATACGGATTATTTTCTTAGTGTAGTCTGTATTGACCTGTTAACTGTTTTTCAGCCATTCAAACTAAGCGTTTTGTAATCTCTCCACCGATCCGAACCATTTGCAGATGATGTGATGTATCAGGTCCCAGTGTGACCCCTAGTTCAAAAGCACTTTCATACTTCATTTGCTCAATAGTACTTGTAGTAGCAGAAATAAGAATTTCATTTGTATTACTTTCGTATCTTTGAATATTTATAAATAACATGTACCTAATTATGCTATTTACGCATGAATAACCTAATTTATTCCAGTATTTTTATAGGAACCCTTTCCCTCCCCTTATTTCACCAATTAAATTTGAAACACAAATGTACATTGCATTTCAATATAACAATAAAAGCTACAAAAGCAACGAATTTACTATTTTAAAGTTAAGTGTTTAACCTTTAAGTACTTAAATTCTTTTTTCCAGATAAAGCATACATTATATCTTGATGTTTTATTGTCCTCTTATAATTATGTGGTATCGGGAATTTATTTCGGTGTTCTTTTATTATAATTAAAGTTTGAAGTTCTATGCTCAATACTTTTGCGAGGACATGATAGTTATATCCATTATTTAACAGAGAAATTATGTCATAAAACATAGTTTTTCCACCCACTAATTTTACTAATTTATTCTTTAACTCATCCCTTTTTTCTTTAGCTTCATCAATTTCTAACAACATAGATTTTTTATTTGTCTGCTTAATGTATTGAGTATACAACTCTGGGAATTCTTTTTGTACTTCTTTGTTTAATACTGGTTTATATTTAATCATATAAGTAACTTGTAACAAAGAGCGTTTTAACAAACTATCTTCAATGAGATACGCTACTTTATTAAATAAATGTACATATTCCTCAATATTGGAATAACTATTAAAATGAGCTAATACTCTACTTTTTATACTAAAAGCCTTGCCTACATAAATAATATTGTCATTATAATCTTTAATGAAATAAATACCACTGTCAGATTTTTTTAATTTATTATCCAATTCTTCTATACTCATAAAATGCAATTCACTCATACTTCTCTCTCCTTAGCAGTGTTAAATCGTAAAAAACAAGCAAGGTTTCTAAAAAAGTACTTAGCTGCCCTAGCATCTCTTATTTTATCTCTTGCTAAATGTCAAAAAACTGTTTCTATGTTACTCAACTATCAATATGATTATTAATAAAATTTTCGATCGTTATTATCTCGCAATTTTATCATGTAATTTCGAGATCGTTTCCTCATTTAAATTACTGTGTTTTATCGAATAAAGGAAATATACTACTACCCCAATAGTAATCCAAATACTAAAGTACACCCATGTCCTTAACGGTAAATTTAGCATTAAAAACACACAGCATACAATTGCAACGCATGGTAATACAGGTACAAAAGGTACCATAAATCCACGTTTTAAATTTGGGTGTGATTTACGAAGGATAATAACTGATAGACAAACTAACGCAAATGTCACCAAACTACCGATATTAACTAAATTAACTAATTCTTTCAAATCAATAAACCCAGCTATTATAGAGCTCCCTATTCCTGCTAATCCAGTTATAAAAGTGGGTGCTCCAGTTTTCTTATTAACTTTCGCAAATGATTTCGGTAACAATCCATCACGACTCATTGCAAAGAATACTCGTGTTGCCGCATACATATTGGAAAAAATAACAGCCATAAGGCCAATTACAGCACCTGCAGCAATTGCACCAGCGACTTTTCCTTGTCCTACAACTTCCATTACATACGCCATTGCCTCAGGAACATTTAATTCTTTATAGGAAACCATTCCTGTCATAACAAGGCATACCATAACATAAATAATTGTACATATGATTAATGATGCAATAATACCGATTGGAAGATTACGTTTCGGATCTTTTACTTCTTCTGCTGAAGTTGCTAATATATCAAAACCCGTAAAAGCGAATAAAATAGCTGCTCCACCCGTAAAAACTCCACTTAAACCGTATGGTGCAATTGGTATCCAGTTCATTGGTTTTACATAGAATATACCAACCGTAATAAACAACAAAATCATTCCAATTTTAATCAATACCATTGTATTATTGATTCGTTTGCTTTCCCTCGTACCACGGGATAACATCCATGCTAATATCAATGTAATAATTACTGCTGGTAGATTCACAATACCACCATGCGAAGGAATCGTTACTAGAGCTTTAGGTATCTCTAATCCAAATCCCTTTATTAAATTGTGGAAATAGCCTGTCCATCCAGCAGCGACAGCTGCTGTTGCCACGATATATATTAACAGCAATGACCAACCTACTAGATGAGCAACAAACTCACCAATTGTTGCATATGAGTACGTATATACACTACCAGACGCCGGGAGTGTAGAAGCAATTTCCGCGTAACATAATGCTATAAATCCACATATAATTGCTGCAAGTATAAATGAAAAAATAACTGCTGGACCAGCATCTCTTGCTGCTACTAATCCAGTTAACACAAGAACCCCCGTTCCAACTATCGAGCCTATCCCTAACATAATTAAATCAAATGCTCCTAATGTTTTCGTTAAAGTCTTGCTTTGATTATGCTCTAACAATTGTGTAACGGATTTCTTTTTTAGTAAATTACTCATATTTTCTGTATCCCCTTTAAAATAAGGTTGGTTCTTCTCGTTAGTGTTGTATATAAATTTACTTAGTTATTAACTAGCCTCATAATATTTCTTTTACATTAAATAGATTTGAAATATTATATAAATTCGCTTCTCACTTACTAGTTAAACTAGACATTTCCATAGATTTTTGCGTACAACGTTTCATAGCTGAAATGATAGCTGTTCTTAAACCTTTTTCTTCTAGCGTTACTACAGCTTCTATCGTCGTTCCACCTGGAGAACAAACCATATCCTTCAATTCACCTGGATGTATTCCTGTTTCCAATACCATTTTTGCAGAACCTAATACAGCCTGAGCCGCAAATTTATAAGCTTGTTTTCTCGGCATACCACCAAGTACAGCAGCATCTGCCATGGCTTCTATAAACATATACACATATGCTGGAGAAGAACCACTAATAGATGTAACAACATCCATTAGCTTTTCATTTATGACCTCCGTCTGGCCGAAAATATTAAATATGTTCAGTACCTCTTTTATATCTTTTTCTGTAACCATTTCATTAAAACATAACGCAGACATTCCTTCTCCAACAAGTGCCGGTGTATTAGGCATTACTCTAACAACTTTTAACTTTCTACCAAATTCATTCTCAGTGCTCTTAATACTTTTTCCTGCAGCAATAGTTACAACGATTACATCATTTTTTATTTGATCTTTTATTTGGTTAATTACCGATGAGTATAAATCTGGTTTGATTGATAAAATTAAAATGTCAGCACTGTTAGCGACTTCATTATTGTTAGTAGTTATAGTTATGCCATATTCATTACTAGCATTTTTTAAATTAATGACGTTTAAATCTGAACAAATTATTTGATCTGGAGAAACTATATTTTTTTTTATCATCCCACCTATCATAGCGATACCCATGTTTCCACATCCGATGAATCCTATTTGTTTATTCATAATAATTTGCTCTTGCTCCTTCTACTCTAAATTTTATTGATTTTGAAATTATTATTCTAAATAAGGGCTATTACAATTACTGGGTTTATCAATAGAATTTCAAAATTCTCCTTCCTATAATGAGTTATGTTTTCGTATTTCGTTTACAAGCATGCATAAAAAAAATGAAGAGACTTTCTATTCATAGAACTATTAAAAACGAGAGTAAAATGGTGATAATTTTTATGAATTAATAATCTTTAACTATTCAACATTTTAAATAGAGCTTACACATCCCTCTAATAATTACTTATTTTAACAATTTATAGTTAAGCTTAAGAAAATGTATTTAAATTCCAAATAATTATCCCCATAGATAGTATGAAACAAAGTAATGCAGGAATTGCCATTAAAATAGATTGTTTTGCTCGAAACATATGAGCATGAATAGCTCCGACCATGAGAACTGCTATTAATGTATTTGCTCCTAGCGCTAAGTATTGATTCCAAATACCACCGATTATACCTATTGCTCCAACAATTTCAACCAAACCAATTATAGACATAAACCATAATGAATATTGATATTGTTGCCAATGTTCTACCTGAAAAGATATATGGAAAATTTTTATGAATCCCCCTACTACAATAAAAATTGCTAAAACTACCTGAAGAACAATCATCTTTTAAACTCGCTCCTTTTAAGACTTTGTTAATTTTCATACTTCACAAGGAATAAATATATGCGTTTTACCAATATCAGAAAGGGAGGTATACATAATTTAATTTTTTATACGCTAAGAACTAAGTAGATAACCTTTACTACATAATATTTTCTTAAGAAAAATATTTATTTTAATATATTTGTCTCTTTTGTTAACCTGAATAGATTGTTTTTAATTTCAGACATGCTGATATTTTTTCTTGAAACACCGGTTTCTACTGCAGCACGTGCGACAGCATATGCTACATGTGGCACCACCCTAGGATCAAACGGATTTGGAATGACATAGTTGACATGAAGCTCTTCTTCTGAAATTAAATCAGCTATTGCATAAACAGCTGCTAGCTTCATTTCTTCATTAATTTCTTTTGCTTGTACATCTAAGGCTCCACGAAAAACTCCAGGGAAAGCTAATACATTATTTACTTGATTAGGAAAGTCAGAACGTCCTGTACCAACTACTAGTGCTCCTGCTATTTTTGCTTTATTAGGCATAATTTCAGGTGTAGGGTTAGCCAAGGCAAAAATAATAGGATTATGATTCATAGAACGAACCATATCCTCATCAACTACACCTGCAGCTGATACGCCAATAAATACATCAGCATCAATCAGGGCCTCTGCTAATCTTCCCCGCTTCTGTTCTATATTTGTAATACGAGCTATTTCTTCTTTAAGCGCATTCATTCCAATAGGTCGCTGTTCATATACTATCCCTTTTGTGTCACACAAAATAACATTTTTCACATGCATATGGAGTAACAACTTAACAATGGCTATCCCAGCAGCACCAGCGCCATTTACAACGATTTGAACATCTTCAATTTTTTTATTTGTTAACTTAAGTGCATTAATTAGGCCAGCAATCGTTACAATAGCTGTACCGTGTTGATCATCATGGAAAACAGGAATATCACAAGATTTTCTTAGGCGCTCCTCAATTTCAAAGCATTGAGGTGCTGCAATATCTTCTAAGTTTATCCCACCAAAATTTAGTTCTAATAATTTAACAACCTCAACAATCTTATCCGGATTATTAGTGTTTAAACAAATAGGAAAAGCATCGATCTCAGCAAATGATTTGAAAAGTAAAGCTTTTCCCTCCATCACTGGCATAGCTGCTTTAGGTCCAATATTCCCAAGACCTAATACTGCAGTTCCATCAGATATAACTCCAACTAGGTTCCCTTTCATTGTATAATCATATACTTTGCTTTCATCTTTATAAATCTCTAAGCATGGCTCAGCAACACCTGGTGAGTAAGCGAGACTTAAATCTGTTGAATTTTGTACTTTAACTTTAGAATAAACACCAATCTTCCCCTGTTTTTCTTTATGCATTTTTAATGCTTCATCTCGTAAAGGTGACATATAATTTCGCTCCTATAATTAAGTTAAGAGTTCATTAACTCTATCTTAAACTTGATATTGTATGATATAAGTAAGACTTCTAATATAATCATTATTTATTTTTATAACCTTTTAACATATCTTTTGCATAACGATTAGGGTATAAAGTATTTAACATATTGTATGGACTTCCCTTCCAATATCTTCTTAATGGTGTCCATAACTTATGTTTAATTAACCATCTTTGTGTGTAAATAGATAGTAATTGCCCCTCTGTTAGTTTTTCCTTTTCTTCAATAGTCCACTTCAGCGCCTCTAATGCTTTTTTTTCAGTCCAAAATCCGGTAGGTGTGAATTTATATTCCCATTCTTTATTTTGACCAGGATATAAGTCATTGATCATGGCGTACGGACTGTTATTCCAGAATATTTGACAAGGAGAAATTAAATTATGAATAGTAAGCCATTTTACACTGTAAACTTGTAATAATTGAAAAGAAGTTAATTTTTCTTTTTCTTCAATAGTCCACCTTAATGCTACCAATGCTTTTTCTTTAGTCCAAAAATTGTTAGGAGTCATACTAAATTCCCACTCTTTAAATTTATTAGGATATAAAGAATTTATCATTGCATAAGGACTACCATTCCAATACATAACTAATGGTGCACTGAGTTTATTTTTCTCTAACCATTTTTTACTATAGAATTTGAATAGTTCTACTTTACTTAGCTTTTCTTTTTCTTCAACAGTCCATTTTAATGCTTCAAGAGCTTTTTCTTTAGTCCAAAAATTTAATGGTGCCATACCAAACTCCCACTCTTTAAATCTATTGGGATATAAGTCTTCAATCATCTTATAGGGACTATTATCATAACTATGTTTGAGCGCGCCGAGTAATCGATATTTTATAATTAAAGGCGTATTCCATTTTTGTTTAATATCCTCTTCATTCCATTTTAAAATTGTTTGAATTAAATATTTTGTGACCCTTTTAGATAGCTCTCTATTGCTATCTTCTTTCCATGTATTCGGTGGAAACCTACTTCTTTTACCGTCTAATATTTCTTGATAGATTTCTTCTATTTGCACTGCTTTCGCTTGCACTTCAAACTCCCTCCTATTCAAGACATATAGCGATTCCTCTTTCCTAACGTTAAATAACACACCAATAGTAACTATTGTGATTTACTTTTATAACGCAAAAGAAATGTATAGGGTAAAATCATTTCTTTAATCTATAATAAGAAGGACATAAAAAAACAAAAAGTTACAAAAATTTTTAAATTAAAATTTTTGTAACTTTTTGTTTTGATGCAAATATAATTTCAATTAAGGTATCTCACCGTTTTAAACTTGACGCTCCATAATCTTGTATAGTTACATTTATATGATATTTAATCGGTACCTTACTAAATGTTCGATCCCAATCTTTTTTGACTTTCTCCCATGTTCTCGGGTGCTTAATTCTTAATTGGTTGCCAAAACCCGCAATATCGACTTGGTATTCTTTTTGTATTTTTTTTGTAACATGATGTACTAAGTGCTTTACTTCTTTTTCAATAGCTTTTTCTTCCCTTTTCAAAAATTCATTTTCAAAATCTTTTCCTGATTGCATCCAATTTTCAGACAAACGCCCTTCTGATTCAATGTTTACATCAAAGGAAATATTATTTCCGTTAACATGTGGTATGATTTTGCTTTTTATTGACTTTATTTCGTATATAATGAGTTTCTTTGATTCTTTATCAAAAGTTTTTACCACACCACCATTCCTTTTTCCGTTTATCCATACTACTCCTTCCAATTCCTGCTCATTTAAAAAGCCCATCAACTTTTTTGTCTTCCCTTTAATTACAGCAGCTCCTGCAAATTTTGTTTCCCCATTTATCGAGATTACATTTTGCAAAAGAAAACTGGCCCCTGACCGCATCTTTCCTTCCAATTTAGCGAGCGATACAGGAGGTAAAATCCTTGTTGTTCTATTTCTATTATCTGCAATTCCAGACAAACGAAATGCTGGGATTTCTCCTTTTTTGTTTGATTCCAGTACCTCCTTCGCTAGACCCTTGCTAATTAAGAACATACAGCTAAGCCGAACTTCATTGTCACGGAGATACTGTTCAAGTAATTGTTCTAAACTGTATGTACGTACAAGACTATCGCTAATAACAATATTTTTTAAATGTGGGCTGAACATTGTGCTCTCTCTTTTCAATGAAAACTCACGAACAATTTGATGAATGGAATCACCGGTCTCAGAAACATTTATATAACGTTTTTGTTGTCCATTTCCTTTACTTTGTGCTTGCGAACTAACAATTTGATAAGTAGCTGTTATAAGGTTTCTTTTAGGATAACCTCCTTCCTCATCTTCTTTCTCAATTGTTGAATCCTTCCCTTTATCTAGTGCTATACCTGCAGTTAAACTCAATTCTTCTACTTCTTTACTGCTCCAACACCCTGTTAAAAATAGAAGCAAAAGCGTCCATAACAAAGCCAAATAGAACCGCATATAATTAAATTTATGTTTCACACTACTCCTCCTTTTAATCGCGTAATAATAAGAAGAAGCAGTGGCAGTAAACCAAATAAAAATAAAGCAGCATTACCGAGCATATCCCCCAATTTAAGCAAGTCATTTATATTTTTCGAAGTCATAGCAATGATGTAAATGATTGGAATCAAAGCAAAAATAAATGGATGAATACTCTTTTTAAAGAGTTGTGCTAATCCTAATGCAGCTGCATAATAACTAATCGTATAGGTAGCAAATATTTGCATAATCCATATTACAAGCAGTAAAGATTCAAAACGTTCAAATATCAAACCAGAAATTTCAAAACTGCGCATAAGGTCAATTGTCGGCCATGTTCTTGTTACAACCCCATCAATTGATAATGCACCAATGACCATTACAACAGTTATTACATAAAAGATTAACGGAATAGAAATTCCAACTAAAATAGCTTTTACTGCTTTCTTTCGTTGTTCCATAAATACCAAAAGAATTAACATAATTTCAGGACCTGTATATGCGAGAGACGTTGTTTTTATCCCATCTAACACTGGTTTAATTCCCAAACCTAATACGGGACGGAGATTATCTATCTCGAATATTCCGATACTCATAAAGGAAATGATTAAAAAAATAAAAACAGTAATAGGAAATATTATTTCAAACATCCGTGCAATTGAATTAATACCACCCATAATCAAATAGAGACCTATCCACATAAAAGGCATAACAATAGCCCATGTGGGGGTTCCTTCTAGTAAAAAAAAGCTTATTACTTCTGCCATTGAACGAATTTGAAATGCTGAAGTTGTAAGAAAATACCCTATAATAAGAAAACTAAGCAATCTCCCTATCCATTTCCCTACAATATCTTGACTGTATTGGTAAAATGTTTTTTCTGGAAACTGCTGACTTAATTTGACCATAATTACTCCTGAAACCATTGCCAGTATCCCACCTAATATCACACTTAACCATACATCTGGTGTTTTCACTTTTTCCACAGATGCTCTGGGCAAAGTAAGAATTCCTGTCCCAAGTATGTAATTTACAATAATAACAACTGCTTGTGAAGTTGTTATTCGGTCTTTAGGTATAGTAATCACTGAAGGCCACTTCCTTTCGTCATCAGCTACCTTTTGCGGATAGTTTTTTTGGTATGCATTATTTTCGGTCGACGTCTCATTATTTTTAATGGCATGCGAACCATAAAATCTTTCCAATCACTGAATCGATATGGAACAGCAGGGCTGGTATAAGGAACGCCAAAACTTTTCAGTTTCACTAAATGACTGCAAAGTAAAAGAAAGAAGAGAATAACTCCATACAATCCAAATATCGCAGCACAAAACATAGCTACAAAACGAAGAATGCGTAACGTAATTCCCACACTATATTGCGGAATAGTAAAAGAAGAAATAGCTGTTACCGCAACAACGATAACCATTATTGGACTAACAATTCCTGCTTCTACGGCAGCCTGACCAATTATTAAACCGCCCACAATTCCCATTGCCGGTCCAATCGGTTTAGGCAGACGTAAACCTGCTTCTCGTAAAACTTCGATAGCTACTTCCATAATTAACGCTTCTATTAAAGCGGGAAAAGGAACTCCTTCTCGCGATCCGATAATAGAAATAGCGAGCTTAGTGGGAATTAATCCTGGATGAAATGAAATAAAAGAAATATACAGTGCTGGAGCAAATAATGAAACAAAAGCTGTCATGAAGCGTAATAAGCGGAGAAGCGTACCAGGAAGCCACCTTTCATAATAATCTTCTGGTGATTGCAGCAGCATACTAAATGTAACTGGAGCAATTAAAACAAATGGTGTTCCATCTAACAAAATAGCTACTCGACCTTCCATCAAAGCACTAATAACACGATCAGGTCGTTCTGTATTTTGAATCTGCGGAAAAGGACTGAGATAATTATCTTCAATAAGTTGCTCTATATAACCAGATTCGAGTACACTGTCTATGTCAATTTTCTGAATTCTGTTTTTTATTTCATCCACCAATTCTGTACTAGCAAGATCTTTAATAAATGCGACGACTAACTCTTTCTTTGCACGTTCTCCTACTGGTAGCTTTACTAATGATAAGCTCTCATCCGCACAGTGTCGTCGCAAAAGTGAGGTATTATCACTTAATACTTCAGTAAAACCGACCCGTGGCCCTCTGACTAATGCCTCCGATACTGGTTCTTCAATGTTTCGTTTATTTGCTTTTGTTGTACCAAGAATAAACACATCTGCTAAACCATCAATTAAAAGAGCTGTTGAACCTATCAATACTTTGGGTATTAAATCTTTTATGTAATGGACTTCTGCTACTTCACTAATTGTAAGAACTTTATTTTTAATATATTCTTTTGAAACAGTCCCCTCCACATAAG
Organism: Bacillus sp. EB V-12; assembly: GCF_056158125.1. Lineage (NCBI taxonomy): Bacteria > Bacillati > Bacillota > Bacilli > Caryophanales > Bacillaceae > Bacillus > Bacillus sp. EB V-12. Next base: position 29,549 of record NZ_JBUXJL010000015.1, read on the forward strand.
AAGATTCATTTTTATATTCATCAGAAAAATCATCCATTAGTAATTTCATAATATGTTTGTCAATTATCTCTTTATCTGATAGACCATCAACAAAAACGATCCCAGCCTGAATATCTGTGCGTCCAATATTAAACTTCCGAAATCGAACATCAGAATTATGTCCGATTTGTTGCTTTATAAGTTCTAAGTTAGAGGCAAAATCATTTGTGAAATGAACGTTTGTATTTTGAGATGGTTTATGCTCTTGTTTCGTTTTACTTTGAATATTATTTTTTTTCACTTGTTTGTCTCTTGACTTCCACCAACTCATTCTTCCCACTCTTTCTCTGACATACGAACCCAATGAAAAAATCTTGAGATAGTATACGGAATTAAAAACAAGATAAAAGCTTGTACAAAGACTTTCCAATCTGGAAGATAAGAAGTAATTATGTTCCACATTTTTATCACCCAATTTATATACTCTGCTAGGATTGAGATTTCTAAAAAACGATATGTACTTAATAAAAAATAACGATAAGATTAAAGAGCAGAAAAGCGAGACATTATGCTTATTTAGTACCAATAACCTAATTAGTATAAAAACATTTCTGACCTAAAATACCATTTCCAATTATAATTTGTTAAATATTATCTCCTTTTCCCTTATTTATATGCCCGCATTTGAATTTCAAATAATATAAGGATCAATGATATTTCCTCTTAAAGAAAAAAAGATGCCAGAAGATAGCATCTTTTTTTCAATTCAACTTACTATGTATTTATATTTTATTGTTAAAATACTCGTTTTTTTTAATGAATATTAATGTGTAAAAAATACATATTCTTTTGTTTTAAGTTCATACACTTCTACCGAATCGATACGGAATTTTCTGATTTTAAAGCCAATATGAAATAAAGGAAAATCCTCTCTTAGAAAAACTATATAAAACCAATAACATGAAAATAATTATCAATCTATCAATTGAAAATAATACTTAGCAAGAGTTTATCATCTTAACTCCAAGTGTATTCGTTTTGCTTCAAAATAAAGAACTTGAATAAATTTTTTCGTATCAATACGAGCAGGTAATGTTGGTTCATTATTCAATTCTGTCATCTTTCTCCTTACGGTAGTAAAATCAAAAAATCTAGAAGCATAATTTTCGAACTTCGGGTTTAAAAAATCAGTAAGTCCAAGGGATGCTAAATGGTTTAATGATTGATAAATTGCTCTCCGAATCCGTTGTTTGGAAGCTTCTATGAACCTTTTTAATTCGGCATCTTCAGCTGAATCCCCAAGTTTTTTTTGAGCTAAATTCATAAAAATCTCTTTTAGTGAGGGAAAGCCTTGTTCCAACGTGTTATCTTGTTCATATTTATATAAATAATCTAGCATATCCATTAAATCTTTACTTCCACTTTCACTGGCTATTCCTAATTCAGACAAAAGAAAATGAATGGAATTTTGAAAATGATTGAAAGTATTTAAATGTTTTTCACTACGGTATTTTTCTTGCGTACTTAAATTACTATCCAATTTTAGTACCATATTAAGCGATTCTTGAATGTTTTTTATCGATTTTTCCAAACGAATTCGTTCAATGACTTTCCGAACAACTGTTAATACTTCAATCCGGTTAATTGGCTTAATAATATAGTATTCAACACCAAGCGAATAAGCTTCAGCAATTAATTCTTTTGATTCTACTTGAGAGACCATGATGATTTTCCCTTTAAACGAAGGTTTTATTTGACGAATTGTTTTTATTCCATCTTGATTCGGCATTAACAAATCGATAAATAAAATGTCTATATTTTTAAGGATTACCATTTGTTGCTCTAAAGATAAACCATCCTCAGCTTCTCCTATAACCTCCCCAAGATCTTCATCCTCGATAATTTGAGCCAACATTGAGCGAACCGCTTTTTCATCATCTACTATATAAAAATACATAGAATCACCCTTTCGAAATTATATGATCAATCCCTAATCTAATTATAAAAATTGATCCTTTTCCTTCGGTTCTGTCCTCAAGCGTAACATCACCTTCAAGTTGTTCGACCATTTCTTTAACATACGATAATCCGATACCTGTCGATGGGTTGCCTAAATCATCATATTTAGAAGTAAACCCAGGCTCAAAAATTGAATCTTTATATTTTGAAGAAATACCAGGACCATTATCGCCTATTTGAAATTCAACAAAATGGTGGTCTTTATTAATGTCAATTGTGATGGTTCCCATACCTTGGATAGCTTCTACAGCGTTTGTAACGATATTATTTATAATAGATAAGATTGTGTAAATATGATAATGAGGATGCACACCATCAATTTTATACACAAATTGGATGTCTTTCTCTAGCAACCGTGCATATTTCGTATTTGCCCGTATAATGATATTTACTAGTTCATGCACAGACATATAATCTGTAAAACTTTCATCAGAAATTAATTTTGAAAGTCCCGCAAAAATACGTTGGTTATCCTTTTTAACATCATGGACCTCACCAGCAATTTGTAATGCCTGTTGCCTTAAATCCTCAAACTGAAAATCCATCTGTTTGTGCTCAAAAGAGTCTAAGGTTTTATATAAATCATAGGATTTTTTTGTTATATTCTCAGCATCTTGTAATGTTTTCTTTAAATGAACAGCATCTTCATATAAATTAGAGATAAGCATGAGCATATGTTCATTTTGTTTCTTTATATGTCTCTCCCTTGATTGCGCTTCATACAATTTCATCATATTGAAAAAGCTTAGAACTATAAAACTATGGGAACATGCGATAACAATGATCTCATTTATTGCCTCGGATGTGATCGATGTTTTTAATACGAAATATTGAATCATTAATTCCACACAGTCTGACAGTATTTCAATCATGCAACCAATAAAACCAATCATTAGTGGTTGATGATAAAAACGTTTGATTTTTGCTAAATGAAAGAGATACGAATAAGTAAAATAAAAGAAAAAACTAGGATAGTGAGTATGAAAAGCGGCTAGCCAATCCATATTTCCCTTTATAATGACATCCATTGAGATACGAAATACTACCACGACTATCGCTGTTAAAAAACCCGGTAAAAATGCTGGAATTCGTCGAAACAATAACAAAAAAAAGAAAAATGTTGGTGCGCCAAAGCTCATTCTAAATGTTTCATTTAAAGGAAATGACTTTATTTCACCTACTAAGGGTACTGTAAGTATCATTAAAACGAGAATATAGATGTCTTTTTTTACTAAATTACTAAGATTCAAAATAATCACTTCTCACTTTCGCCTAACAGTCAGTATACAAACCTATTTGCATTAATACAATACTTACTCTATTTTTTTCAAAAACTGATAAATAAGATATAAACGAAAGCATTCTAGATTGTGAGTATTCATTACACCCTTCTACTTTAGAAAGATACTTTATAACTCAAAAATGTTCAGACACAATATAAGGTCTGAACACTTTTGGACTCGCTCTAACACCAAAATATCTGTGCTCCTTTTTAAAATATACTTAAATCCCATTCTTTTGCAATATGTTCTAACAACATAATTCCTGGTAAACTATTCCCATATTCATCAATGGCTGGTCCGTAAATACCAATACCACATCCATCTTGGAACGATAAATCCTTCCTAGATTTTGAGGGAACAAGTGTCATAATTCCGCCCGATACCCCACTCTTAGCTGGTAATCCAATGAAAGCAGCAAATTTTCCAGAAGCATTGTACATTCCACAAGTTAGCATTAAAGCTTTTGTTAACCTAGCTACTTCTTTAGGGAGCACTTGTTCTTTGCGAATAGGATGATATCCATCATGTGCTAGTATAAGCCCTATTAAGGCAATATCTTCTGTATTTATTTCAATCGAACATTGTTTTAGGTAAACCTCTAGTGTCTCCTCCACATCTGATTCTAGAAAACCATTCTCCTTTAAATAGTATGCTAATGCTCTATTACGATGAGCCGTTTCCCATTCTGATTGAAATACTATTTCATTAATAGCGGGACGCTTCTCTATCATTTTTTCAATTAATACGTATAGAGATTCTAATTTTTCTTGCACCGATGTCCCTGGCAAAAGTGAAGCTATCGTAATTGCTCCAGCATTAATCATAGGATTAAAAGGTTTTCCTGGTTTATGTATCTCTAAACGAATAATTGAATTAAAGGCATCTCCAGTTGGCTCTACGTCAACTCGTTCTAATACATAAGAAATACCGCGACTTAAACAAGCGGCTATAAAACCGATTACTTTTGATATACTTTGTAATGTGAAAGGTATCTCCCAATCTCCTGATTTTATCATTGTTCCATCTGGCTTTACTATACAAATACCTAACTGCGATACATTTATTTCCCCCAGAGCAGGAATATAACTGGCGCTTCGTCCCTTAGCTGCATACGTTCGATAATGAGCCACCCATTGATCTAAGCAAACTTTTTCTTGACCCTCAACTTGAACGCTAGAATCCTTTATCATTTAATCATATTCCCCCGTACTATTAACTTTATATAGAATGATTTTTTCTTTACTATAATCAATAATATTTGCACTAGAACCAAGAAAAATATTCAGACATATTGCAGTCTGAATATCCTTCTTATTACACACTTTTCTTTTTTGAAGTTTTCTCATAACTATCCCAACATTCAATATTTTCAAGCCCTTTAATGTTTTCTTTATAAAAAATAGGATCTTTACCAGCTTTTTTCTGGTTTATATAATCTTGTAACGCCGCAAATGCTACTTTTGAAAGTAAGGTAATAGCAATTAAATTAATAATAACCATAAAGCCCATAAATAAGTCCGCTAAATCCCATACAATTTGAATCTTTGCAACAGAACCAAATACAATCATAGCCAACACACTTATTCTGTATATCATTAACCACACTTTACTTGTATGTAAGAAGCGAATATTTGTTTCACCATAATAATAGTTGCCAATTAACGCACCAAATCCAAATAAAAAAACAAAGATAGCAAGACAACCCGATGCCCAAGGACCTATGTGTTCACTTAATGCTGCTTGTGTAAGTGCAATACCATTTAACCCCGGTTGTTTATATGCATCAGACAGCAAAATAATAAAGGCAGTGCTAGTACATATGATCAGTGTATCCGTTAATACACCAAATGCTTGAATCAGTCCTTGTTTCACCGGATGACTTGTTGTTGCTGTTGCGGCAACGTTTGGTGCACTTCCCATACCAGCTTCATTTGAAAATAAACCACGTTTAACTCCATTCATAAGTGCTGCACCAATTGAACCGCCTGCTATTTGTTTAAAACCAAATGCGTTTTGAACAATAAGAGAAAGAACTTCCGGCATTTTTGATATGTTGGTAACTACAACAAATAATGCAACTCCAATGTATAATACCGCTAAAAATACCACCTTGTATTCAGCCATTTTTGCAATACGTTGTACACCACCAAAAATAATCGCAGCGAAAGCAATGGCCATGATTATCCCAACTGTTAGACGATCTGTACCAAATGAGTTTTGAAAAGCAATTGTAACTGTATTTGATTGTACTGAATTGAATACAAGACCAAAAGTAATTGTGATTAAAATAGAGAATAATACTCCCATCCAACGTTTATTCAACCCTTTTTCCATATAATAGGATGGACCACCGCGGAAACCAGTTTTATCTTTTACTTTATATATCTGTGCTAATGTGCTTTCGACAAAACTGGAGGCCGAGCTAATAATAGAAATAATCCACATCCAAAATACAGCTCCAGGACCACCTAATGCAATTGCAATCGCAATTCCTGTGATATTCCCTGTTCCAACGCGGGCTGCCATACCAATACAAAACGCTTGAAAAGGAGAGATTTGATCTTTAGAACCACTTTTCCCCTCCATTAATACACGGACCATCTCTTTTAACATTCGAAACTGTACAAAATTCAATTTAAATGTAAAATAAATTCCGCAAATAACAAGCATAATAATTAACAATTTAGACCATAAAAAATCATTTGTTGATCCGACTAACTCTACAAAAAATCTTTCCATATTATCACTCCATACCAAAAATTTATCTATCATAATCTATATAAAATCACCTATATTCCTTGGCATAAATACCTCATTCATATTCAAATACAACAAGGATAAAAATTTTCTATATGAATAGAATTGGCCTGTTTAAACAAACATCGTAACATGCAACTTCAAAACTGAATTTTCTAAAAACTTTCCGTTTATACACACGATGCTCTATCCCCTTCTGCAAAACTAATATTCTTATCCACTAATGTTGTTGTACTATTATGTTTGTTTCGTTTACCGGTGATTTATATTTAAATCATAATAATCAATAGTGATTAACTGGTTTTTTGTTAATTTTCTTAAGAACATGGAAATATCTCCTTTCTTACTACTAATCTCAAAAATAGGCTAGGTAAAAATTTCACGAAAAACCTATAAAGCGCTTTCAATCTTTAACTAAGAGAAGCTTGTCTTTAATTTATAATTAAAAGTACAGAATGTTACGAAAAAGTACAGATTTTTATAAAAACAAAAAAATATTTTAAGATTTTTCATCTAAAAAAACAGTGAGATTTTGTGAATTTTATACAGTATCCAAACGTCGCAGATTTTGTTCTACCTATCCTTTGACAAGCCTCTATTTTCTTCATAAAAACATGCATACTTTTTCTCTTTTAGAAGTTCATATAAAGTATTTGAAATCAAGAATCAATAGAATATTATAAGAATATTAAAAAAATAAAGCATTTAATTTATTTATGGTATCATACAAAAAACATTTGTTTTCTCAATTAATCCCCCTAGTTGGATTCGTCTATATTGCACATATTTACAACATGAAAGACACTAAGAAAAAAGGATTTTGTTGAAAGGATGAAACATTACAAAACTCTTATTTAGGACCTTATGACATCGTCTTTTCTAGCAATATCGAGTTATCCCAAAAAACGTATATTTACTAACATAGATTACAGGTGGTGTATTGTGAAAGAAATAGTATTCGTTCAAAATAAAAAAAGACTCCTTATGAAATTCGAATTTTTAAAAAAGGATTTAGTGCTTACCATTTCACTGATACTAGCAATTGTAAGCTGCTTAATACATTCGCCAAAGATCGAATATATTAACTTTGAAGTGTTAATTAGCTTATTTAATCTAATGGTGGCCATTAAGGCCTTGGAACAGCTAAAGATATTAGACAAACTTGCTGTTGCGATTTTAAATAAATGCAATAACAGCAGGTCAATATCTATTATTCTAATTTTGTTATGCTTTATTTGCTCCATGTTTGTAACAAATGATGTCGCTCTCCTCACTTTTGTACCAATAACACTTGTCATTAGTAAAAAAACACAAATGAACATGATGGATACAATCATCCTGCAAACAATTGCGGCAAACATCGGTAGTAGCTTGATGCCTATGGGAAACCCACAAAATTTATACCTATATTCTTACTATGGAATTAAGCTCATCCCATTTTTAGGTTCAATCCTGCTTTTAGCTGTACTTGGAATTAGTTTGTTATTTATATGTACTCAAAAACTTCAAAAAACAGATTTGAAAATAGAACTACCTGTTATTACCGTGAAAAATCGAAAAAAAGCTACCGTCTGGATTTTAATACTTATCACTATCATTGCATCTATTTTTGGTGTCATTAATTATTACATTGCGCTAATAGTTACATTGGTGGCAGCATTTACGTTAGATAGAAACTTACTATTTAAGATCGATTACTTTCTTCTAATAACCTTTGTCTGTTTTTTTATTTTCATCGGAAACATTTCACATTCGGATGCACTGGAGACATTTGCTCGCGCTAATTTAAAAGGAGATACTTCAGTCTTCTTTAGTTCCATATTTTTGAGTCAATTGATTAGCAATTTTCCTACTTCAATTCTTCTATCAAACTTTACTTCTGATTGGAAAGCTTTATTACTAGGAGTAAATATTGGAGGGCTTGGAACAATTATCGCATCTTTAGCCAGTGTAATCTCCTATAAACTATTCATTCAGGCCAATGTTAAAGAGAGTAAGGCGTATTTAATTAAATTTAGCATTTACAACTTTTCATTTTTAATCATACTTACATGTATACAATACTTTATGTTTAAATTTCTAAAAATTTTTTAAAAAATTGATTCCTTTAGAAAAACCCAAATTTCTCAATTTAATGCTGAGATATTTGGGTTTTAATATAGGTATGTTTAAAGAGCTACAACAAAGTTACCATCAATTTAATATTTTGAGATGTTCTCACAGCGAAAATCTTTTAGCTTTTACGTTGTTTATTAGATTTCAGTTCATTTTTGAAGTCTTCTTCACAAAATCCTTAATGTCCCTCAATTTTTTCCTGCTAATATTATCTTTAATGGTTGAATCTATTTCAATTTCTAATTTTGCAAATGCTGCTCCTACACAATTATAGATACTTAATCCCTCTATACTCTTTCAAGCGGTAATCCATTCCGATGGAAATTACAAATGACAAAATTTATCCGTTTTTCCTACTTGCTAAATTCAGCAAGTAAAATGTTTTTAAAAACTTCCGGGTTATTAATGTTTAAACTGTTCGAATTGATAGCGAGTGTATGTTTACCTCCAAGTGTTCCACCAGCAAAAGTGGAAAACCCTGGAACGCCCCCCCTGTGTCCCCATACCGAGACACCGTTCGGAAGCTTAATTTCAAGGATTCCAAGACCATATCCGGTTCCCTCTCTATTTGTAGGAACTGTAGTAAGCATTTGTTTTAACTGCTGTTCCTTCAGTAATTTGCCACCTAGTAAGTAAGAGAAGAATTTGTTTAAGTCGTCAGCAGTAGAAATCATATCTCCATCCGAGCTACCTGGGTTAATATAAGTAACGTCTTTTAGCTCACTCGCTCCGTCTAGTTGCAAATAGCCACGGGCATGCTTGGTGCCTGGAATCACGCTTGAATTACCAGGTAGAAATGTATTTGACAAATCAAGCGGTTCAATAATCCGATTTTCAACCTCTTCCGCATAACTGTTGCCAGTTACTTTTTCAATAAGGATCCCCAGTAATACGTATCCTGTGTTTGAATAAGACCAACCCTTTCCTGGGGCAAAGTCTGGGGGAAGTGAAATCCCCATCTTTACAAATTCTTCAGCCGTATATGATTTTTTTATATCCGTAATATCAAAGTCTTTTGAATTTATATAGTCAGCAATACCACTTGTATGATTCAATATTTGCCGGATCGTAATCTGGTTACCATCATATCCGTTTCCTTGAATAACACCAGGTAACCATTTTTCAATGGAGTCGTCTAGATTCAAACGGTTCTCTCCAGATAATTGAAGTAGAACTGTTGCAATGAACGTTTTCGTCACACTGCCAATGCGAAAGCGAAAATCTGCTTTCATTGGTTTCTTAGTTTTCAAATCCGCTATCCCAGCACTATAACTCCAAGTTTTACCCCCCTTAGAAATTTGAGCGAGTATTCCCGGGTATCCAAGTTGCAGTTCATCTCGCATTGCTTTCTTAACGGAAATACGATCGCTTTTCGTACTTGTTTGTAACGAACTAGATACATTTTGCGTAGATTCTGCTTTTACAATTGATGTTGGTGTTATGTATAACAGGGAACTTCCACCTATTAAAAGTGCTAGACTTGCACATGTAATTTTACTGCTTGTTTTCATAAAGAATTCCTCTCTTCTATTTAAATTGTATTGATTGTTGATAGCTATGTCATATACTAACCACACAGCTATCAACTCTCCCAATGATAAAAGTCAACACTGAATTTGCAATTATCGTACTAATCATTATTTTCACAAACACCATTGTGTCCTAACAATCTCTAAATCACTCTTTTTCCATATGCATATTAACCATAGAAATTACTTCTTTTCCTTAAAACACTCTTGTTACTGATTATTTGTTTTATATGTAGGCCGTACTTGCCCCCCCTTCATGCCTCCTTATATTTTTATCCTACACAATGAAAATCTCTTTTTTCTTACCTATTCCTTACAAATTCCTTACATACAAAATCACTTCTACAATAGGATTGAAGTAGCATCTGTGCCCGAAAGCGCAAAAAACACCGATGCTTTTCGCTTCAGTGTTTTTGCGCTTTACATATTGAAGATTCGTTTTACTCTTAACAGGTTAAACTGCTAATTTTTTCTAATGCGATTATTCTTCTTGCTATATAGAACAAATTTCATTGTGTTATATGAAACACTATGAAATTTGTCATTAAGGCACATGATTCTAAATTTATTGATGTACTTGAGATGGACTCACTTTTTGAATTTGAACAAGTATATCAAATGCTTTACCTAATGATATATCAACAGTTTTTGGTATATCAGGCCCTTCGGTAGTTATTCCAGCGAAAATTGGATGTTGTTCGTTTAACCAAGTTTTTGTCACGCCATTCGCCTTACGTAAATCAATAAAAAATTGATCTTTTTTGACCTGTCCAAAAATGTAGTTATAACTGTTTGGATCATCCGATTTTAATGTTCCATAGGGGCCAAATTCACCATCGCTATTCTTGACATTATATTGTCCTTCATAAACTGACGTTCCAATAGATACGTACCGTTTTCCGTAATATTCTGCTAAATGCTGCCCTGCTACTTTAGGGTATATAAAAGAAAGCATATTTGTTTTCGAAACGTGTCCATTATGTCCCCATACAATGGTTTTTCCTAAATGTTCTTCAGTCCACTTCGCATTTTCATACATTGCAATATCATGTTTCAAATAAAAATCCGCTGGTTTATCAGGAGGTGTCGCTAACATTGTAGTAAACTGTTCAATAATACGAGCATTTTGCTTTATCCATGCAAACTCTTTAGATTTCCCATTTAAATAGCTTTTATTTTCCTCTAATAAAGCACTAATTTGTTTAGCATCTAAAACATACTTTTCTTTTTCTTCTTTCGTAAGGCTTTCAAAAGTATTCATATCCTTTGTTACAGGAATAAGCCCTTTTATCTTCTCTTCTACTCTAGGCAACAGTTTTGAGTTGTTTGCTTTAATATATTCTATTATATTATTATAAACATTTTCGTTTACTGATTGAATGTCCATCCCGATGACACGTACTTTCGATTTATGTTTTGGATTAGCATTATATTGCCGAATCCAATCAAGTAAATCTAGCATTTCTTTCGTCTTAAATACAGGTGTTAGATGTTGGCTTGGGTTTCCCTTACCAGTAAGAACATATCGATCAAGTTCCAAGGCCCTGTCCCATCCCTCTTCTAAAACTAGATTGGTAAAGCCCTTTTCAGATACTAAATACTTAACAATGCGGTGTTTCATTGTAAAAACTTCATGAGCCCCATGCGTAGCTTCACCTAAACCTACAATTGAAGCTGAACCTACCATATTCTTAAGTGGTTTCAAATCATTAAGAGATGCAGTTGGATTAGTTGTTTTTAAAGGCTTTGCATGTGCTTCTAACCATTTCGCTATTTGATTTGTATTGTAGGGAGCTGTAACAGAAACCTCTGTTTTCGAATCTGCATAAGTATTTCCTACAAAATGAGTCATTGTTATAGCAGAAGCAACAATTGCAATAATTATTTTCTTTTTCATAAAAAACCTCCTGAAATATTTACTTATAGCTTTTTTACATACTCTGCCAATTTCCGTTTAAAACATTCATTTTCTTATTACTGTTAAGATACATTTATTCTAGTTCCTAAAACTCACTTATTTCTTAATAGGTTCTTAAGAAATTCTTAATTCACTTATACGAATATAAAACTAAATAAGCTTCAATTCATTGTATTGTAAATTCCTCATTGCATAACATTATAATGTGCAGATATTCGTTATAGATGATGTTATCTAAAGTATTCAATTTCAGTATGTATTATTAACGTAGTTAATATATGGTTAATATGAAGTTCCAAATTTTGATTGTTTGTAGTCTCTTTATCATAGAGTTAATTTAGGGGTTATTTTTTGTTCACTTCATTTTTTCGGCACTCTGCATCTAGACGGTATACCCATTGGCCACAGTTAGACTATTTCAAATCAAAAAAATAGATTACCTGCACACTAAAGAGTATAGCGCACAGGTAATCTAGTTGTTTTTGAGATTAATAAAAAACTAATTTATCTTTTGAATTCTTCCATCAATAATAGACTGAATTGGTTCTTTTGATTTTTTTATATAATCTACTAATGCTTCAAAATCAGTTGGTCCTGTTTCAGCATCTTTACCGTTTTTAAAGGATACAAATCCATCTCCACCTGAAGCTAGAAATGCGTTCGCAACGACGCTGTAAGTTTTAGAAGGAATAATTTCTTCTCCATTTGTTAAGCGAATACTTGTTACTTTTTCTCCATTAGGCTTGTTCGCATCCCAAGTGTATTGGATCCCTGAAATTTGAAGCATTCTTGTTATGTCTTTTTGCCATTGTTGATTTAAAATATCACGAATGTCTTGACCTGTTAAATTTACTTTTATTAATTGATTTCCGAATGGTTGAATACCATATATCTCTCCCCATGTAATATCACCAGCATCTAAGTCATTACGAATACCACCAGGATTCATAAGTGCAATTTGGGATTGCATTGTTGCACGCTGAGCATCAGCAACTAAATTTCCGAGAGTAGATTCACCAGCCGTATTGAGTTTACGATCTAGTGGAGCAATAGACTTACCTACAATTTCATTAACAAGAGGTGCGATTTTTGCTTGATATTTCTCCATCTTCTTCTTGATTTTTTTATCAGGCTCCATGCCTTCATGGTAAGTTGTAACAATTTCTGCTTTTTTCTCAACAATATCTTGTGTTTTACGATCAATCTTTACATCAACATCAGCAAAAGCCATACCATATGAATTTGCTTGTACGACAAGTTTATTATTAACAGTTCCATTTACATAGGTGTGGCTATGGCCACCAAAAATAACATCGACTTCTGGATCAGTCTCATTTGCTAATCGGACGATATCACCATTTGTTACGCCGTTCCCATCTGTTATACCTCCGTTATGTGCAAGAACAACGATAGATTTAACGCCTAGTTTTTTTAATTGCTTTACGGATTTGTTAATAGCTTCAACTTCATCTGTAATTTCTACATTCTTTAGCATAGTAGGCATAACAAGGTTAGGAACATCCGTTGTTACGACTCCGATAAAGCCAACAGGAACTCCTTGTACCTTTTTTATAGTGAATGGTGGTAAAAATAAACGACCAGTGGATTTATTATAGAAATTTGCAGCAACATATGGGAATTTTGCTCCTTTAAAATTTCCTGTTTTCTCATGGTATCCACCATAAATAAGGCGGTTCATTTCTTCAACACCTTCATCAAATTCATGATTTCCTATCGTTCCAACATCGAATTTCAAATCATTTAGAAATTCAATCGTAGGTTCGTCTTGTAATAATGCTGAAACAGGAGTACTTGCTCCAACAACATCGCCAGCATGTACCTTTAATGTATTCGGATTTTGTTTTTCACGATCACGTAAATAAGCCCCTAAGTACTCAATTCCCCCTGCATCTTTATTGTTAATTTTTTTTACAGTGTCTAGTTGCCCATGAAAATCGTTAATACCGAGCATTTGTACATCTATGTAGCGGTTTTGTTCTGTACTTGCTTGGATTGAAGGCGCAGCAAATACACTAGTAAAAGTAACTGTACTTAATGCTAAAGCAACTGGAATGATTTTTTTCAACATAAAATTTCTCTCCCCTAATTAAAATCTGACATAATACGATGTTATTTTAATATATCAAGAGAATTATTTCCACAAAAATTCTACCAATTATAAAAATTAATAAGATTTTATTGTTTTCTGATAAGATATTTCTTCCTCAGAAAAATGTATATTTCTTTGTTTTGAGGATTATTCAAAATATTATCTTGATAGTAATATAACAATACTTCTAAGAAATCTAAAAAACTCTAATCAATATATTTTAGCTGTTAAGAAGAGTATTCAATCCAAAATTAATGGAGATTTATCAACCTAACATCTCAATATCACCATTTAAAAAGATGCTCCTGGATTTATCCAAGAGCATCTTTTATAAAGCTTTATTTTTTACTTGTTTATAATTTATCAATTAACAATTATATAGTTGTAATCAGTCATTTAAAAATAATAGGAGTGCTTCATTAAATTCTTTAGCATGCGTTGCATGTAGCCCATGTGGACCACCCTTTATTAAGGCCACTTTAGAATTAGGAATTGCTTCATGTGTTAATTTCCCACTATATTCATATGGTACAGTTGCATCAGAATCACCGTGAATAATAAGAGTAGGTATATTAAACTTCTCCAAGTCTTTTCTAAAATCTGTCTTACTAAAGGCGGTAATACAATCAAGTGTTCCTTTAGGTGATGCACTGGCTGCAATATCCCAATTATATAAACGGAATGGCTCACTAACTAAATCTGTTCGATTACCAGCCGCGAAAAATCCCTTAGTAAATTCATCAAGAAATGCAAGGCGGTCATTTATCACACCACTTTTGAATGCTTCAATTGTTGCATCATCTAATGCCCCTTCAGGATGATTCTCTGATTTGTATAAATATGGAGGTACTGCTCCAGCAAAAACAGCCTTTTCAATACGATCTGTTCCATACGTACTAATATACCGGGCTACTTCGCCTCCACCCATAGAAAAACCAACAAGTGTGACATTTTGAAGCTCTAAATGTTCTAATAGTTGATGTAAATCAGAAGTAAAGGTATCATATTCATACCCTTCCCACGGCTGAGATGATTGTCCAAATCCTCGACGATCATATGTTATAACTCTGTATCCAGCCTCAACAAGAGCGGGAACTTGGTATTCCCAAGATCGACCACTTAACGGCCAACCATGAATGAGTACAACTGGTTTTCCTGTGCCATGATCCTCATAATATATCTCAATTGGTGCTTGATTTTCGGTTCCTACAGTAATTTTAGCCATGCTTCTACCTCCAAAAAATATTCTAATATGTATCCTTTTCTTCAATAATCTGGATGAATGTCATAACCTATTCATGCACGTTTATGTTGTGAACTCTAAGTATGAAACTCTATTGTTCCAATGCATTCATTTTCTCCTTTTGGAACAATCCCCCCTCTAATACCTTTTTCATCATAAAATAATTACTGAACATTACTCCTATTCAATTGTAATAACAAAAATAGGTGACTATCAATATTGTTCTATCTATAGGATGTATAGGTAAAACCAATCTATTTTATAGTGAAAACAACTATAGTTACGACCTATACGAATTATAGATAATTTAGAATTGATTAACGAATCAGTTTTCAAATACTATAAATTTGTATAGCACTTCATGTTCTATGAATGCTGCTATAACCAATATTATTGGTCAGCTTAGTTATAAACGAAGAAACTTATGATAGTATTCGACTATTTAAACTTTCTTCGATTACTTAATTTTTAGGAGGAATACATAATGACTGATCTCTATTCTCGTATTAACAAAGACGATGCTGTCGTGCTTTTAGTAGATCATCAAACTGGTCTTATGTCCGGACTAGTACGTGACTATGGTGTTGATGAATTCAAGAACAATGTTTTAGCTCTTGCTCATACTGCTAAGTTTTTTGATTTACCAGTTATTTTAACAACAAGTTTTGAAAACGGGCCTAACGGACCTTTAATGCAAGAATTGGTTGATCTCTTTCCTCATGCACCAAAAATAGCTCGACCTGGACAAATTAACGCATGGGATAATGATGATTTTGTAAAAGCAATCGAAGAAACTGGAAAAAAGCAACTTATCATCGCGGGCGTAGTTACGGACGTTTGTGTTGCTTTCCCTGCACTTTCCGCTATAAAAGCTGGATATGAAGTATTTGCTGTTACTGATGCTTCAGGAACTTTCAGTAAACAAGTTGCAGATGCTGCCAATACACGTATGGCACATAGTGGCGTGCAACTTATGAACTGGTTTAGCGTAGCTTGCGAATTACAACGCGATTGGCGCAACGATGTCGAAGGTTTTGGCAATTTGCTTGCTAGCAATCTTCCAGGCTATCAAAATATAATTGGAAGCTATAGAGGAGCTCAGCGAGATCTTAGTAAACAAAATGCATAAATGTATCTCAAGTAAATAGCTTTAAATCACCTTTTTTAAAGTAGATAGTATAAATTTAGTGCTGATTAAATCAGCACTAAATTTAAATTAAAAAGTATAGTAGAGCTTCAATTGACAGAAGATACATTACTTTCAATAAACAATTGAAAAAGGAGCGTTTTATTATGAGTAATTTAGAATTGTTAAATCCGGAGAACAGTGCCTTAATTTTAATTGATTTTCAACCTCAAATGACTTTTGGAGTTGCAAGTATTGATAGACAAACATTGATTAATAACGTTATGCTACTTGCTAAATCAGCAAAAACTTTTAACGTACCTACTATTCTTACTACAGTTGAAACACGCAGCTTTTCTGGTTATTTTTGGCCACAAATTCTTGATATATTCCCAAACCATGAAATTATAGAACGTAGTTCAATGAACTCTTGGGAAGATCCGAAATTTGTTGAGGCAGTTAAAGCAACCGGTAGAAAGAAATTAATATTTGCAGCACTTTGGACTGAAGTTTGCCTTGCATTCCCTGTGCTTGAAGCAATTAAAGCTGGCTATGAGGTATATGCAGTTGATGATGCTTCAGGTGGTACTAGTTTGACAGCACATAACGCTGCTATGCGTCGTGTAGAACAAGCTGGTGCAATTCCAGTGACAGCAATTCAAGTTTTACTTGAATACCAACGTGACTGGGCACACAAAGACACTTATGATGCTGTAATGGAGATTGTAAAGGAACACACTGGTGCTTATGGTCAAGGTGTAGAATACGCATATACTATGGTGCATGGCGCGCTTCCAAGCAGGAAAATATGAAACAAGAAGGAGTAGCTGTCGAAGAGACTTATACAGGGAACACGATGGATGCCGGCAATCCAGTAACAACGATTGTTACATGGGAAATTCAAGAAGGTAGAGAAAAACAGTTTGAAACATGGAGACATGAAATTGAGGCTGCGGCTACTAAATTCCCAGGACATTTAGGTGTAAATCTAATAGTCCCAAGTAACGAATCCAGAGAGTATACTGTTATTTTTCGCTTTGATACGTATGAGCATCTACGTACTTGGCAAGAATCAGATGTTCGCCGGGATTTGTTAAAAACGGCGGAGCAATTTCAAGCCGCTAATCCAACTTACAAAACTGAAAGCAGTTTGGCTTATTGGTTTGTTACTCCGAAAACGCCAGTTCCACCGCCAAAATGGAAAATGTCTATCGTTACCCTTCTGGGTGTATGGCCTCTTAGCATGTTAGTTCCTAAAGTGATAGGACCTATTATAAAACATATGAATCCTATTATGTCAGCTTTTTTTGTTTCTGTATGTATCGTGTCCTTGCTATCATGGGTAGTCATGCCGATTTTCGGTAAATTATTTCATCCATGGTTACAAAATAATAGGAAGTAGACGAGGTGTGAATATGAATGTACCGGATATGGTCTTATACAACGGAAAAATTACTACCCTTGACCCTTCTCAGCCTGAGGTATCTGCTATCGCCATAACTGATGGTTTAGTCACTGCAGTAGGTGGAGATGAGCTTCTTAATAGTGCCACGGAAAAAACAAAAAAAATAGACCTTAAAAGAAAGAGAGCTATTCCAGGCCTGAATGACTCTCATATACACGTTATTCGTGGTGGTCTGCATTATAATATGGAATTACGTTGGGAAGGCGTACCATCACTTTTTATTGCTCTAGAAATGCTCAAAGAACAGGCAAGACGTACACCTGCTCCTCAGTGGGTAAGAGTAGTTGGAGGTTGGTCTGAATTTCAATTTAAAGAGAGACGGATGCCAACATTAGAAGAGATTAATGCTGTTTCTGAAGACACGCCTGTCTTTGTGCTACATCTTTACGATAGAGCACTTGTAAATCGTGCAGGGCTACGTGCACTGGGATACACGAAAGATACCCCAGATCCTCCAGGCTGTTTAATTCAGCGGGATAAAAGAGGTAATCCAACGGGCCTTTTAATTGCTAACCCTAACGCTTCTATTCTTTATTCAAGTTTGGGTAAAGCTCCAGTACTTAATCTTGACGACCAGATTAACTCAACTCGCCATTTTATGCGTGAATTAAATAGATTAGGTATTACAAGTGCCATTGATGCAGGTGGCGGTTTCCAAAATTATCCTGACGACTACAAAGTTGTTGAACATTTAGCCGAGAAGGAACAATTAACTTTACGTATTGCTTATAATTTATTTACGCAAAATCCTAATCATGAATATGAAGACTTTGCTTCATGGACAAAAATTGTTTCTCCAGGTCAAGGAAATGATAAGTATAAAATGAATGGTGCCGGAGAAATGTTAGTATTCTCTGCAGCTGATTTTGAAAAATTTCAAATGCCACGGCCCGAACTAGCTACGATGATGGAAGCCGACTTAAAGAAAGTAATTTCTCTATTGGTGGAAAACCGTTGGCCATTCCGTTTACATGCAACTTATGACGAGTCAATCACACGTTTCTTAAATGTATTTGAGGAAGTTAACAGAGAAATTCCTTTTAATGGGCTACGATGGTGGTTTGATCATGCAGAAACAATCTCAGATCGTAGTATGGAACGTGTTAAGGCTTTAAATGGCGGTATTGCCATCCAAGACCGCATGGCTTTTCAAGGTGAATACTTTGTTGACTTATACGGAAAGGAAGCTGCAAAGCATACTCCTCCGATTTATCGTATGTTAGACCTTGGTATACCTGTTGGCGCCGGTAGTGATGCAACCAGGGTTTCCAGCTATAACCCTTGGGTTGCTCTTTACTGGATGGTTGCTGGAAAAACCATTGGTGGGCTTTCCATATACGATGAAAAAAATAAACTTGATAGAAAAGTAGCCCTGGAATTATATTCAAAAGGAAGTGCGTGGTTCTCTGGTGATGAAGGTAAAAAAGGAACCCTGGCAGTCGGTCAGTTTGCTGATATTGCTGTATTGTCTGCTGACTACTTTACTGTGCCGGAAGAAGAAATCAAAGACCTTGAATCATTGCTCACCATTATGGGTGGGCAGGTTGTTTATGGAAATAATGAATTTAAAAACTTATCACCTGAATTGCCGCCAGCATCACCTGATTGGTCACCGACGGGCGTTTATGGGTATGGTGGTGCTAACCTAGCCAACACTATACTTTCTCACGATTCCCATGATAACAAGTTACATAGTTGTAGTAACCCTCTCCATCAACACACTCATACCGTAATAGGAAAAGATGGAACTAAATGGGGTATTGGTTGTACTTGCTTTGCTTTCTAAATCAAAACCACCGGTATAATGCCGGTGGTTTTCTTTCTACAATAAGGATATATAAATTCAAAATAGCAGTGTATATCCCTTATGGAATCTGTTACTATACGATAAGACCAAAGAATTGATTGATTAACTTAACTTGTTTTTGATAACCTTCTCTCCTTGCAAAGTCTTTCCTTTTTTCCTTAATTAAAAGTCAATGGTATCCCCTTTTGATCGACTACACCACACATATAAATCCACTGCCCTTTGACTTTAATATAGATCTTAATTTTTCAATTGTTACACTAAAATCATTATTATTTCTATTACACTGATACTTTTTGAGAATCATTTAACTTCTGCATAAAGATACGTGCTGCAAAACTTAAAAATTTATCATCAAAGTGAATAAGATTAATATCTTGACTTGGTGTTGGATCAGTAATACGAACTATGCTCAAAGTATCATTATTAACAAAGTTAACCAGTGAAAGAGGTATTATAGCAACCCCATGTCCATTGTATACAAGGCTCAATAGAGAAATAGAAGATTTTGTTTCTATATTTGCTTCAGATAAAGATAACCCTAAACTCTCACAATATATCTTAATAGATTCACGACAACTACATGAAACCATTACTCTACTGAGCCCTACTAATTCTCGAAAAGAAACAAATGATTTTTCATTCAAAGGATGATTTTTTGGAATGACAAGGACGAGCTCTTCACTATACAAAAGGGTGTTTGTTAATGTATCTGGAATTTGAGCACTACGTGTAATCCCGAAATCAATATTTTTGTCAACGATTTGATTTACAGCAACTTCGGATTCTATAATCTTTACTACAATGTTGGGATAATGTTGTTGAAACTTCATAATATAAGGTGTTAAATAAGTGAGATCCTCTAATAAACCTCCTATAGTAATCACACCTCTTTTTACACCCTTTAATTCAAAAATTTCATTATAAACGTCATCAAATTGTTGCATGATAAATTTTCCTTTATCAAATAGCAGCTTACCCGCTTCTGTCATTTTGATACCTCTTCCAACTCGATGAAACAAGGGTGTATCAAGTTCACCTTCTAAAACTCGTATTTGTTGACTTAAAGTCGGCTGTGAAATACCTAGAACTTCCGCAGCTTTAGTGAAACTATTATTATTACAAACTTGAATAAAATACTCTAAATGACGTAATTCCATTCTTGATACCCACTCTCCGCTTTATGAAAGATTTATAATTTAAAGGACGATATGTATACGTTAACATAACAACTTTATTTCACACTATACCAATTGAAATTACACGTTTTATTCATTTTGTATTATAATAAATTTACTACCATTTATTAATTTTTCCTCCTATTTATTTAATTTATATTTAATTAGGACATTACTAATTCGAGATATATTTCTAAAAATTTATAGTTCGAGTGCATAATACCCTAATTTTTTCAACTTTTCGATTATCATTTTTTTCTCAATATAGTCCAAACCACCAAATATTTGCCGAATCGCCTCTTTATGCTGAGGAAAAATAATATCCATCAATTCAATACCTTCTGAAGTAATTGACGCATACGTGACACGGCGGTCTTTAGGACATGGTTTTCGTATTAAGAACCGCTTCTTTTCCAACTTATCCACTACATACGTGATACTACTACTTGCAAGTAATATTTTGTCTCCAATTTTTTGTATAGGCTGATCGCCTTTACTATACAGTAGCTCAAGCACTGCAAATTCAGTTGGATTAAGTCCATAACTTTTTATATCCTCTTCAATACGCTTAGTAATTGACTGTACTGCCCTTGATAATATAACAAATAACTTTAAAGATAAGCTCTCATCGTTAATCACGCTCATAATTACCAATCCTTCACAAGTTATCTTGAATTCGAGATTCATTATATTATCGTCAAAATATTATGTCAATCATTCATTTTAGCTTTATCAATCCAATCATAATTTATTTCTCAACATATGACATATGGAATTAGAAGAAAACAATTGTTACTATATAAGTATCTCAATTACGTTATTTCTTTTAAAGAGAGCTTGTTTTTAATGGCAAGTTCTCTTTTGCCATATTCTAAATTGAATCCGGACAAATTTCAGAGTATATGATATAGTTTTTAAACAAAGATTAGAGCTCTCCTACAAGAAGGAGAGCTCTAATCTTTCATATAAATATTCACCATTTTTATCATTGTGAGGACATCAAAACTTTAACTTGATGGGGATATGGTGCTATCTCGATTAATAAATATTACAAATCATATATCTATCATATTTTTTATAAACAGGATTAATTAGATTTAAAAAAAGATTTCTTTTTCTTTACTCGTAATAAGTCACCTGTCCATCCTTTGAATCGCATATACATATACATCCCCCCTGTTGTGAAAATAATAAATAAGAGAGCGATTAAATAGCTATATTTCCATTCTAGTTCAGGCATGTATTTAAAATTCATACCCCATAATGCTCCTAAGGCTGTCAAAGGCGTACTCACAGCAGTTAATACAGTAAGAGCTTTCATAATTTCATTCCCACGATGAGAAGAAACAACTTCTTGCAAATGAATCATCGTGTCTAATTCTTCTTGGTACTCTTTAACGAGTTGTAATCCACGCTCTAATTTTACGCTTGTTTGTTTATAACAAAGGGTGTTTGTTAGTTTTTCTAACCAAGCTTCTTTTAGGCCTTGTAACACTTCTTGTATTAAGCGAAACACGTGTGTGTTCATAAATAATTCATGACGAATATGATAAATCCTTTCTAAAACTGCTATGTTATTATGATGATAAAAATCCCATAATACATTTCTGAAATTGTTTTCAAAGTAGTCAACCTTTCGCAAATAATGAGATATAAACATTGATAAGATAGCACATAATCCTTCAGCGGAACTATTACAATTTTTTGTACCCATAGGGAAATTATGTATTAATTTTTTGAAATCCTCTTCCTCTTTTTCCTGAACTGTTATCAGTATTCCATGAGCTACGAAATAATGAAGAAATTTTTGAATTTTGGCGTCCTTTTTATCTTGATCATATAAAAACGAACCATATACACAAGTTTGACTTGGTGATAACGTATAAACATATAATCCATTTTCACAAGGAGAACTTATTTTCTTTACAAATTGAGAGAAATAAGATGTTACATCACGAGGGATTATAGAAGAAAGTTTTTCAAGCTCACTAGTTTTCACATGATACCAACTCCATTTCGTCATTTTTATGCATTCCATATTATTCTTCCTTTCTAAATTGTTTTATGTTTAATCGAATCATAACCGTAATATGACATTTGTATGTAGGTATTCATGTCTTGGAGGAAAAGTTTTTAGATCATCTAAATTACAAAATAAATGACATAGGAGGCCTTATTCTTTTAAAAGGAAGACCCCCTATATTAGTTATTTTCATTCTCAATTTTAAACATTTCCTCTATACAAGCACTTTTTATCTTTTCTTATAAAGAATTTATTATATGTGGAAAAGAAGCTACATAATTTGGCACGTCTATTCAACGAACTCCATTTCAGTCGTTATTATAATTTGGATTCATATGCAGATTGATTGGTGATGTCGTCAAATACTTGACTCCCAATAATGTAGTATCCATGAAGTGCAGCCTCTTTCGAAGCGTCTACCATACGGAAAGAAGAAATTTCACTTTGCATTTTTTTAATTCGTTTTTTGTGGAGATCTACTATTCCTCCTGTCCAAATAATAGTATCATACTGTTCTGACGTAAATTGTTCTTGTAATACACGCACAACGTCTTGGAAGTGTGCATCCAACTCTTTTTGAATCAAAGTATGAACCTGACTTGTCTCAGGATTTTCTTCTCGACATTCATATCCTTTTTCTAATATGTTTGGCATGTCGTTAATATGCAATTGATTACTTTCACCCTCATGATTCTGCACGATATTCTTAATGTTTTTCAAAGGCTTGCTACATCCTAGTTCCGTCTCATAATGATTTAAAATGAGATTCTGTTTCATATCTGTCATTTCTAATGTGCGAAATCCACCATCAATAATTAAGATGCGATCTCGTTCCTGAATGATTCCCTCTTTTAAGAAATAGGCATGTAAAGCGACCGGTTGCTGAAGAATCAAAGCATTTTCCACCGTAATATGAATAAATTTCCCATCAATTTGCACGGAAGTTTCTTTTTTTAGTGCACGTTGTAATTGCTCATGCTGACTACCAAAACAACTGATGGGAAGCCCGGTAACAACTAAAGGTAACACGACATTTTCTTTATAATCCTTTGCAATGCAACCAAATATTTGTTGTTTAAATCGTTCGCTTTCATAATAATTTTCTATTTCTTCGTCAAATGGAGGAAGAAATGAAGCGTCAGATTGATGTGCTTCATTTCCCATGTAGTATGCAAAGTCTAAGTCTATAAAACTTACCTTTGTTAAATCTTCACTTTCAGCATGATTAGGTACAGGGGCTAGTGTGGAAGCTTCACTCTTAACCGTCATCTCAGAATCTACATCCTGGCGATATGCCCTTTTAGTAAAGCCAATTCCTACATCAATTGCATACAGAGATTTCATACTTTTTTCCTCACTTTCTATTTTTAGAGTTACATCTAGGCACTCTCTTCTTTCCCTTCTTTCACATATTTCTTTTCATTTTTCGTTTTTTCCCCGTCTAAGTTCTTACTATTTTCATTTATTTCGTAATCCTTTTCATCTGTTTTCTTTTTGTTATTTTCGTTTTCTGTTAAGTCTTTAATGGTAGAAATGACAACTGGTGTGGCTGTAAGCAGTTGTGGTAATGTTTGTTTTGCAACATTAGCTGCAGTTACAGAAAATTGTTTACTTGTCTCAGTTACCTTCTCCAATGTTTCCTTTATGTTTCCTTCTTGTAGTTTTTCTTTTACGCTTTTTCCTTTTGTTTGTATAGCTTTCCGATTTTCTTTTTTTAATAGGGAGACTATGACTCCGGTCGTAATTCCAATTACAGCA
This sequence comes from Bacillus sp. EB V-12, assembly GCF_056158125.1. Taxonomy (NCBI): domain Bacteria; kingdom Bacillati; phylum Bacillota; class Bacilli; order Caryophanales; family Bacillaceae; genus Bacillus; species Bacillus sp. EB V-12. The sequence continues at coordinate 53,859 of NZ_JBUXJL010000015.1, forward strand.
TATTTAAATATTGTATGTTTCATTTTTCTCATCCTTTTCTATTTTTATTTTCCTCCATGCTACAACCTAAAATAATTACCTTACCTATTTATCAGATGTTGCAATCTATTACAGAGAATGATAGTTTTGCGGCTGCCTAGCATTCGCCATTGGTACTTCAGCTGTTACTAGGAGTAAAATCTTCCCTTGATCTAGTTTTTCTTCATATAAGTTAGCTTCCTCCTTCGACAACCCCATTTCTTCCATTTGATTTCGAAGTTCGTCCCCTTTTTTGGAGAAAAAGTTGATAATACTTGTTCCCAATCCTTGTTCTTTTACTCCAATCGTATTTGTGTTTGTATCATCCGCAATCCTTTTTGTTATATGTTTTTCATGTGCTAAAACATAAATGTCATCGTGGCGAACCCCTTGCAATTCTAGCTCTTTTACTTTCATAACTACTTCCTGTTCATTTTGATATTCATAAACTACCGTTTTTCTTTCATTCGTATGCATGGTATCTTTCCTCCTTTAGATTTTTTATTTTTTATTTAGTTGTTATGTAATATGTAATACACCTATTTTAAAGATGTTAAACCTAAATTTTCAAAAAATTTCATACAATAGGTTATTCATGTTTTTAATATCAAAGAAATGTCACAAGAACTTTGCTTTGATAAAAGCGCTCCAAATAACGATTTGTTTGGAAGGTAAGCCCATTGTTTTATAGAAATCATAGAAAAATAAAAAAGCACTCCTTTTTAAAGAGTGCTTTTAAAAAACATATAACCTAATCAAAATATTTCTATTTTGATTACGGAAAGAAAGTTTTTATTAAAACATATGGTTGCTAATTTAATTGCGATCTGCCTTGCACCCAAGCAGCAATATCATTTATAACATACTCAGGGATATTAGCAGGACTATAATATTCATTTGGCTTACTTATTTCCCCTTCACCCTCTGTAAAGAAATGATTTAACTTTGGATATAGTCGATAATCTACGTTATCTCGTTCTTTTAATTGTTCTTTCCAAAGAGGAATTTCAATTTTTGATTGAACTTGATAGTCTCTTTCTCCTTGAATAATAAGAAGCGGTGTCTTTTGTTCTTTTGACATTTCTGCCGCTTTAATTTTCCGTATAGAATCCCAAAATACTGCTGACCCTAAGTAAAAATCTTTTGGGGGATTCTGACCAGAGAAGTTGGGATCATTTAATAATTCAAATTGCGATTTGTAGAATTTATATTGATCCAGGTTCATTGCTCCAATAGAGAAAAGGTACTCAAATTGATCTAAAACAACGTCTTGGATCGTACGAGCTGGCCCTCCCATTACAATTGCTCCAGCAATATTTTTATTTTGGTCTTTTTCAATCATTTTCGGAAGCATCATTCCACCTTGACTATGACCCAAAATATAAATTTGATTTTTATTTATTAGAGGCTCATTTTTAAGAAATTGAGTTACAAGAAGAGCATCATCTGTTGTCTCTTTATCAACTGTATAAAAGGGACTGAATTGTGTTTTCAACCCATGTTCATAAGTTCTTTTATTATAGCGAAGGACAGCAATTCCCTTCGATGCAAGACCTTCAGCTAAATCGCGAAATGGTTTTAAAGCAAACGCTGTTTCATCCTGATCAGTTGCTCCTGATCCTTGAACAAGAATAACCGCTGGAAAAGGACCCTTTCCTTTTGGAACCGACAATGTTCCTGGTAATGGAAATGCACCACTTCCAACTACTACTTCTTTATCAACAAATGACTCAGGCTTACTATATGATGGACGCTCTGCAACAGGACTAAACGACATGCTGAGTTGAAAATCGTCTATTTTTCCAGATGGATCTAGTTTAATTAGTAAAGGTACAGTCATTTTTTCAAAAACTAATTGAATCTCCACATTTGTATGAACAGGATTTGTCTCTTTTTGTGTAACCTCTCCAATTTCTATAAAAGAACCTGCTTGTAATTGCACTGGGAGTCCCTCCCAATAGCTTTTCAGCCATTCTTCGGATATTATTTTCTGTAATGACCTTGAGGTTAAATCAAATGCAGATTTATAATCTTCACTATTCATATGGCGAATAAATGAAAGAGTAGTAGATATAATAGGATTTTCATCATCACTATTGTCTACTTTTTTTATAGTTGTGTTTGCTTCCTTTAATTTCGAACTAAATTGGTAGTTAAACGGATAGTTATATGTATCAGGATATAAGCTTGTTTTCAATACTTCCGTATTCCGTCCCTCATACAAACTTGAAGAACTCGTAAAATTTTCAGGTGAAATTACTTCCTCCGCATATGAGACTGAAGGAATTGCTATTGTAAAAATTGCACTGACAAGTAATAACTTATTACTTATTCTTCTTTTCTTACCCATAATTATTGATTCTCCTTTCAAAATTTAAAATTTCTAATAGAACATGCCAACTATAAGGAAAATAAAAATTATTAAAGAGATTAATAATCTATTTTACGATCCCCCCTAACTAGTTAAAAATCTATCATTAACAAACTTCAATAAAAAATGCCTTCCCCCTCTTTTTTTATCATTAGATTTTTCAGTGACATAGAAGCACAGCGCTGCATTACATGTAACTGACCCATGGGGTTCTCTATTCTAAAAGAAAAAAGCAATCCACTAGATGCTTTCTTTAATTGTTCTCACTCTAATTTTTTTAGATAATTCTCTTATTACTGTAAGATACATTTATTCTAAATCCTAAAACTCACTTATTTCTTGATAGGTTCTTAAGAAATATCAAAAAATAAAGAAAAAAGTTATTTGGTTATTCATTCCGCAAGCTTAATGCTCAAGTTAGTTTTTTTCACATGGTGAAACTTTATTAAGAAAACTTTAAGGAATTTCCCTCTATATTTATAAGAATTTTTTTCTATACTGAAGCATGTAAATGAACAAGAGGAGAAACGATAATGAGAAAATTTGTAATTTGCATATTAGGAATAGGCCTTCCTATATACTTACTACCTTTCATATTACGCGGGGATTTAGACAGATTTAATCCGATTGCTGAAGAAAAAAATGTATATGCCGTTGCGAAAGGATATGGTGTTCCGGATTATCATCAAAAAGGAAAAGCTATGTACTCACTAAAAGCTGTTGATGAATTAAGCAATGAAAAAGAATATAATGTTGGAACGAACACGCCTAATGATTTTATAAGAAAAACTTACTTAAAAATTCATGTGAAAGGAAAGTATGTGTATTCTTACGATATTATTTCTAAAGAGGATATTCCGGAGAAAATAAGGGGACAATTGGAGATAGCAAATAAATAAAAGAGCCAATTCATACGATTTGGCTCTTTATTCTCTCTCCCATCTACCGTTTGGATAATTCTTTCGGTAGATTTATTAAATTCGTTATCATTGTTTCAATAACCATTCTTCAATTACTTTCACTGTTTCATCTCGTTGTGCTTTTGCCGTAATTAAACTCGCATTATCACCTTTTTGCTCACCATACATGCCAAAATGAGCATGATTGCCCCCTTTTATCATGTGCATAGTTGTATTCTTTGACATGAACTTTTTATTGTTCTCTATTTTTTCTACAGTTGCTAAAGCATCTACTTCCCCGTAAATTGATAACATCGGAATCGACTTAGTAGAGAAGTCATCTGCAGGATACGAACCTAAGAAAATAATCCCGTCTACCTTTTCTTCATGTTGAAAGGCATACCTAGAAATCATAGCTCCTCCCATTGAATGCCCTGCAACATACCATTTTTGAACTTCCGGATACTGTTCAATTACACTGTCTACCTCATTTATTCCAAATATCGCTAAATTTAATGGTAACTTAGGCATTACTACAAAATGCCCATCTTTTGCAAGTGCTTCTCCTAAGTAACTATAAGCCTCCGCTTCTACTTTAGCTCCTTGATAAAAAATAACTCCTATTTTTGCATCTTTCTCTCCAAAAACTATATAATTTTCATCTTTTTTATCATCTACTAAAGACAAAGCCTCTTTCGTTGGTTTGTAAGTAAACTGAGACCACGTTAAAAAAGTAACACTTCCCATAATTAAAATACCTAGTAAAGAGTACAGAGTAATTTTTATCCATTTCTTCACATATATGCCCTCCCTAAGATGTGTATATTCTATACTTTAGATTACCATTAATAAACGTAAAAACTCGAGCATTTTCATTGTGCTCAAGTTTTCATTTACGTCTTTAATTTATACTATAAATTGTCCAAGATAAATATGTAGCAAATGTAGCCCATAAAAAATATGGGATTAGCAACCATGCCGATACTTTAGATAAATTGGAAGAAAACATAATGAGAAGTAACGTAGTAATAGCGACTAGTAAACAATCTACTGTTGCTAAAAACAAATTCTTTTGGCTAAATTGAAAGTAGCTGAACGCTTGATTACATATATAATTTAAAAGGAATAAAAACCAAAATGTTTTTGGCTTGAATCCATAGTTGTTGTAAATAATTGCAACTGATAATGCAATAAGTCCAAATAATACAGCCCATATCATTCCGATTGTCATACCAGGAGGTGTCCAAGACGGCTTTTCTAACGCATCATACCAAGTACGATCAATAGGGAATAAAACACTAGAAACATAAAACAAACCATATGTTAGTAAAAATACTATAATACTAGATTTTTTCATAAACATTCTCCTTTTTACTAGAAGATTATAGAAACTTTATATGATTAGTATGTCCTTGTAATGGATAAAATCCTAATATTTAAATTCCAAATACATATTGTTTAACCTATTTCATACAAATTCTTTCATACTTTTATATGCACAAAGGGCTCTCTCTCGTGCTGCCTTATGATCAACAATCGGATAAGGATATGTATCCCCAAGTTTTATATTGGATTTTTGTAAAATACGCTCAGGTGCTTCCCAAGGTTTATGTATATATTTGTTTGGGATATCTCTTAATTCTGGTACCCATCTTCTTATATACTCTCCATTTTTATCAAACTTTTCTCCTTGTGTGATGGGGTTAAAAATACGAAAGTACGGTGATGCATCTGCTCCGCTTCCAGCAACCCATTGCCATCCCATTGTATTATTTGCAATATCAGCATCTAGTAGTGTATCCATAAACCATTTTGCTCCTTCTTGCCACGGAATTAACAAATGCTTTACAAGAAAAGAGGCTACAGCCATTCTTGCCCGGTTATGCATAAAACCTGTTTGCCATAGTTCTCGCATTCCCGCATCAATAAACGGATAACCCGTTTTCCCCTTTTGCCATACTCTTAATAACTCCTCTTCCTTATCCCACGGGAAATTTTCAAAGCTCTTATTAAGAGGTCTATATACTGTAAATGGATAATGATATAGTAAATAATAAGAAAACTCTCGCCAAATTAATTGACGTATAAAGCTATTAACTTGTTTTTCAAAAAGACTACATTGTCTTTCGGTACTTTTATTTATTAAGTAATGAAACATTAGCTTTACTGATATTTGACCAAATGAAAGATACGGTGCCAACATCGAATGGACATTTTGATCTGGAAAATCTCTTCCTTCACTATAAGAGACTAATTTGCTAGAGAAAAATTTCTTGAATGTTTTATATGCCCCTTCTTCTGTCGGATCCCATATTACTTCCATATGAGATGTCCACGGTATAGTCGGCAACAAGTGTAATTCTGAAACAGATAAGCTTGCTGGTAAAGAGTTTCCCCACTTTATACTCTGCACTCTGCTAATAGGTTTAAGTATTACCTGCTTTTGAAATGCATTGTAAAAAGGCGTAAACACCTTATATTCAGTGTTATCTTTCTTTTTAATAATCCACGGTTCTAATAATAAATGCGAATTAAATTCTTTACAGATAATACCTTTATCCTCTAACATCATTTTCATTTTTTGATTAGATTGTAATCTGTCCGGATCGTAACAAATATTCCAATATACAGCTGTTATATCTAATTGTTCTATGAGAGAAAGTATTTCTTCCTCCGTACGTCCTTTACGAATTATTAAAGTAGAGCCCAATGCCTCAAGTTGCTTCTTTACATCTATTACAGCATGGTGCAACCACCACTTTGCCGCACTTCCTATTGAAAAAGTTTCATCTTGTATATATACAGGAAGAACCTCACCAGACTGAACAGCCTCAAATAGAGCTGGGTTATCATATAAACGAAAATCTTTTTGAAACATAACAATAATTTTATTTTGCATGGCTATCCTTTCTAATTCTTAAAGCAAAATTCATTCTTTATTAGAACAAATACTTCTGTTATTTTTAAATGATTATAAGAATCATTTTTTGTAATTGTAAACAAACTCTTCTATCTTTAATGGATTTTTCCAACTCTTAATAAAGATAAAAATATAATGCACTTTGTACTTATCTTAAACTCTTATAAAATAAAAAAGAAAATGGAGAGAAAGATGAAAAAACAATTTTATAAACAATCAAACTTAAATACATCTATAGATTCAACAATCCTATGGACTTTTCAAAACCAAAATGCCATAAATACACTTTTGAATGAAGGTAAGCTTATAACCGATCCTATTTTTGTTAGTAAAGAAGATTGCACAGCATATAAATACATTGTAAGACACATGAAACAGAAAGGTATTGACTTTATTATAGATTTCCCCATTTGGGCATGGCATTCATGCAATGGTTACCAAAAGAAGCCTACTTTTGAGACTGCAAGGGAATTACTATCAGATATTCAATTAGAGAAAGAAATATACCTCATCGAATTCACATGTCCTAATTTTTTATTCATGTTAACAAACTATAGCGGATGGTGCGACATTTATTTTAAACTTACTGGCAATCCTAAAGCAAGTGTAACAAATGATGAAGAAAAACACTTATTTGATCTTTACCCTATCATTGAGGAAGAATGGGAATATCATCATATCCAAGCAACTCTACCCTACCTAAAAAAAGAATGGATTATACAAATAACAGAACTTAGTAAGATAAATGGATTTAACAAATAATATTGTTTATGAATGCTTTATTTAAGCATTCATAAACATAACAAATAGTCACATGAAACTAATACGTTTTTTTATAATGGAACCCTAAATAAACTCGTTACTACCTTGATTTTGCATACATGCAGTTTACTCATTTAGTTTTGGTCTAGTTTGTAAATATAAATGCAAATCTGGACTTGAACCGTTAATAATTATATCTCGAACAATTTTAGAAAGTACCATACTATAAACTAATCCATTATCTCCATACGCATAGATAAAGTGACAATTTGGAAACTCTTCATACATTCCAATTATAGGTAAACCATCATGAGTACCACCATAAAAAGCACTTAAATAAAATTCAGGTTCAACTGTTATATTGGGAAAGAGCTTATTAAATTCATTCACTAATTTCTCTTTTTTATGGATTAATTTTGAATCTCTTTCTTGAGCAATGTTTGTATCTTCATCTAATCCACCTATAATAATCCTATTATCTGCAGTAGTTCTCATATAAATATATGGTCTCGCAGTTTCCCAAATGAGAGTGCGTTTATACCAAGAAGATAAATCTTCCACAGGATTAGTAACAATTGCATATGAGCTAATCAGTGTAGCGTTCTTTTCCTTTTTAAATTCCAATCCTTCATATCCTGCAGCCACAATTACTTTATTGGCAGTAATAGAATTGCCTTCCTTTGTATAAAAGATAGCACATTCTTTCTCTAACTTTTTGCCAACAATCTCTGTATCTTCATAAATGTGAACTCCTTTATTAGAGGCTTGTTCTAATAAACTATGTGTAAATTTATAAGGATTTATTTCACCATCATTATACGTATAAATAGCTGCACGTTTTTTAAATGGATATCTCTGTCCAATTTGTTTTTCTGATAACCAAGCCGCTTTAAAATCATGCTTATGTAAATAATACAATTCCTTTTCTAATTTCTTTATATCCTCTTCATAACTTGCATAATATAAACTGTCCCGTCGTTTAAAGTCAGAGCAATAAGGCAAGTTTTGATCAGCATATTCAATATCATTAATAGCTTGTTCACATAATTTCATATGCTTAACTGCATACTCTTCCCCAAATGTATTTACAAGTTCAAAAAACATCTTATCACCTAAATATTGAATAAGTGCTGTATTTGTAAGGTTACTTCCATGTCCTACCTTTCTTTTATCAACGATAACAATATTTAAATCTGATTCACTCAAATAGTATGCTGATTGAGCACCCGAACTTCCTGCTCCTATTATTAGTACGTCACATTTTATATCTTCGTCCAAACGAGGATAAGAAGGTGTATTAGAAAAAGTCGTGTTCCAATATAATTTCCCTTTCTGTAAATCCATTTTAATTGCACCGTCCTAAATAAAATAGTTATATCCCCATCGGTATCTCCAAATCATTCTTACTATATACTTCTTATCAAAATTATCTTGCTATCATGAATAAAGGTTTTCATAAACCTAAAAGCCTTGTCTTAAAAATTTTTTTCGAAAAAACGTCAAATAATTTTTTATTTTTATTATAAAAAGAGCAAAAGATCTCCATTTATAGAAGATTTCTTTTACTCTTTTTAAAGGAAACAACTCCAAATATTTAACATATTATAGTATCTACCAAATAAAAGTTGCTTATCTATCGATAACTTACACATAAGAATGCATTTGTTTCACTACTTTATTAACAGAAACTTTAACAACCGTTTCTTTTTCCCCTGTTCTATCAATCTTGAAACCATAAACTTTAACATCAGACGGTACTAGTGGATGATGACAAATCATATCTATACTCTTCTCAATATTTTCACTAACATTTTCTTTTCCACTTAGCCATTCATCAAGGCTACCACTTGAAAATTCAGGCATGCAATTTTCAAAGAGATAGTCTAGTTCCCTGTTATTTTTTATGGAATCACGTTGAATTTGTAGATTAACTACATCCGTTTCTTTATCCTCTATTCCTACAACAAAAATTTCTTCAACATTTTCTTGATAAATAGCAATAATAATAGATCTCATTATATCTCCATAAGGATGTACAATTACAGAATCGTAGCTGTGTATAGTCAACATGTTTTCTTGTTGAATGTTAGTTACTTGCTGGATAATAGGCTCTATTCCGTGCTTAATGTCTGTTAACAATAAAACTTTTTTATTATTTGAATTCATATGGAGCACTCCTTCTTCATTATTGTATTTATGAAACTTTTAAGCTAGTAACATTAGTTGATAATTCATTACATGATTGTTACCAGTTTTTCCAGCGTCCCTCTGGATCAACACTTGCAAGTCTAACCCATCCATTTTGAACTTTTTCTCGAAATGTGAAATCATTATTTAGCAAACGTTCTATATATTGAATAGGCGCTTGAATTACAATTAGTAAACGAAGTGGTGAATGATACGTCTCACTATCTGACTGCATAACGGATTGCCAAGGTAAGCCTGGCAACAAATCACTTGCATTTCCCTGCATAACACCTAGACCCGCCGTTACGGTTTGGGTTGTTTTGTTTCCACTACCATAATAATGAGGAGCTACAGTTGAAGCGTAATATTGTAGATTTATCCACTGAGCTACTGTTCCTGGTCCTGCAATAATGTTAGCTAATATATCGCCACTTTCATCCTGTTTCCAATCATAATTATGGAGGAAAGCCCTACCTTCTAAGTCACAATTCTGAGTTAATTCTCGTTGCCCGATAATAAAAGATGCATTACGAGCTAATCCCCATTCTGGACGTATTTCACTCCAATCTTCTGCAAATCGATGTGCCTCTTTACTCGCATTTTTTATTTTCGTTTTAAAATTTGGTAATTGCGTTAAACGCTCTCTATTTGCATGTTGACTCACATTTGGCATAATCGACTCGATACAATCAAATGCTTCTTGCGCAGTTTCCGAAAGTTCTGGGACGTAAATCCATTCCAATTCATCCACTGTTGTTTTATGTTCAGCTGCTGCAAAAATGGTATCCTCAGGAATTTTAATACCTTCAGCAAACAACACTTCTCTCACTTCTGGAAGATTACATAAAGTAGCAAAAACTCTTGCATTGAATCCCCCTGCTGCTCCGCCACAAGCACCACACTCAAGTGCTGCAGCATAAGGATTGTTCGTACTTTGACTACTATGTCCGCACATTACAACTAAAGGAGCAAATTTTTCTGTCAGTCCCACCATTTTTAAAGCTTGACGCACATAGTTCACTTTTTCTTCTTTCGTAAAACCGATAGGTATCTCACCCTTTGTGTCATGAACATGATTAAGCGAGAATGTTGTATCAGGTTTTTGTAACATAGTTTTACGAAGGTTACGAATGAAACTACCAACTCCTCTTGGGACAAAGCTTCTTGTCACCATCTGTAGACCAAGTAAAGGACCACTTAACTCAGGTAGCGCCATACTTGTCATTACGTTCTGTTTCATCGTTTTAAAAGTATAACGTACCGAACTGCCTACCCTCTTACGCTGCTCATAAGATTTAAGTTCATTTTCATTTGTGAGCTCTTTTATTTGATGTTTCGGTTTGAGTATAACTGGCAAAGAAGGATGGTTGTTATTACTACCTAGTTCACTAGTTGCAATTGGTAACCCAAAGAAACCAGCTATTCCAAATGTTTCAAACGGACCTAATTTTTCAAGGTGGCGACGAAACGGTTCTGAACGTACATCAATACAGAATGCTAATTGAGCTAATACACGCTTTTTATCATCGGTTGCACGTTGTGTAGAAGCAATCTTCTCTCTTAATTGCTCTGCATGCGTTTGTTCCCAAGCTTCCAGCCAAAGTTTCTTGCGAATATTTTCATCAAAACGATAAGCGAATACTAATAACTCACTTTGTTCAGTAGCAGGCATTTGTAACCATTCCCGTGTTGAAATATTCCCCCAATAAATCCAAGAAGCTATAAGTGAGACGATCGAAACTTTTTTCTCAACCTTTTGATTTTTTAAAGGTAAATAAGGTTTTACAATAGCCAGCTCCATAGAAATTCGAACTGCTAAATATTCTATGAGAAGTTCCTGTTCCTGAATTGCTTGTTGTGAGCGCCATCGTATCATTCCTGCCCACCCAGGCAAAGAAAGTAAGTGCCCTTCAAGGTAAGATTGTATGTTAGATTTAGAAATTCCTAGTTCAGATAATGCTCTCGCTAAAGCTACTTCGGCATCTTGTGGCCAATCTTTTAAAACTTTACGCTCATTTTTACTGAACGCTGGATCAAATTTAATAAGGTGTTGCCATGCACGATAAAAACCTTTCTCTCGATTTGGCATCGTCCAATTTGATCCGGATTCATCAAGATATAATTTACACCATTTAATGATATGATAATTAAGAACATCAGATAGGTTTTCACTATTTTGACTCTCTATAAGCGAACTTATTGGCTGCATAACAGAGGCTTGCATACTTGCTGTATTTATATAATTCATTTCTTCTGCCAATTTATTTACTTCTGGCGATGATAATAGACTAGAAGGTAATTTTTCTAACTTTAAAGCTGCTTGGCAAAATCGCTCTGCTTTCTCTCGCGGAATATGAAAAGATTGTGAATCCATCCAACGAGACAAACTCATTTGTAAAAATGATTCCTCAATCTCACCTTTCGCTTTTGCCGAATGAATCATGGAGGCACTAGGATAAATATCCACATTACGAGCTTCTTTTAACCAATTTGCGACTTGTTCAAATGATTGCTTTTCAAGTCCCATCCAAGGGTGGTGAGCTGCAAACGTAGAGATAGGCCAAAGTGGCGCAATAACTCGGCTAGCAGATGCAACTAAATCATTTATATTATTTTCTTGCATATCAATGTTTGTATCTTTCTTTAATATTGACGGTATGCTCATCACGAATTACCTCCCTTTGATACATAATGTTTCAGATAGCTTGGGTGACTTTCTACTGACTTTCGTCTCGCCTCACCTACTCGAACTAACCAAAGATAAGGTACAGCGAATAAAGTAGAAGATTGATGACGAGTAACGAAAGTACTAATAACACTACTAAATAGTAAAATACATATAACAAAGATAACGGCTGGAGCTGAAGGTTGAACACTTTGATAAATATCAGTATGCAACCATTTATAAAGAGAATTATGAACGGTAAAGTAAATGAGAGAAAATCCAATCAAAACAATTACGCCAGCAATTCGTCCCATTCTTCCCTCTCCAAAAACAACAAGCTGTTTCCATGAAAAGTATAGTGACCAGCCTAAGATTAACGCACTAACTAGTTGATACCCCTCTCCAGAAGTCATAAACCAGAAAGTAATTGCTATTAATAATCCTAAAACACGCCCAACTATCATCCATAAATTGGACATCTTTTCATTAGACTGATTCACTACCCCAAAACGTTGCACGGAAGAACCAGCTTGTAAAAATAGTGTAGCTTTAAACAAACCATGTAAAATTAAATGAATAATAGCTGCTAAATAGGCGCCTAATGCACATTGAATAAGCATAAATCCCATTTGTGCAATAGTTGAACCTACTAGCTGACGTTTATAATCAACTTGAACTAAACTAATTCCTGTTCCGATTAAGACAGAAATACTAGAGAAAATTAGTAAAATGATTTGTGCAATATCATCATGAAAAAGTGGCGAAAATCTAGTTAATATGATACCTCCAGCATTTACTAAACCCGCATGCATAATAGCAGAAACAGGAGTTGGAGCAACAGCTGATTCAATTAACCATCTGTGAAAAGGCCATTGTGCTGCTGGAATCATCACAGCTACTATAATCAATAAGTTAATTCCTGTTTTCTCTAATGTTCCAAATTGAGCTACATTTTCATTCGTTAAAACTGATGTTAACTGCCACTGTCCTGTTACTTGAAAAAGCCAAATGATAGCTGATAGTAAGGCAATCCAACTTATTGTAAATAGGTAGCCAGAGATTTTAGTTGCTTCACTAACTACTTTCCACCCTTTATTTAGCCCTATAAGTAGAACCAATCCTATAAGCGTTGCTCCCCAACAAATGAGCATTAAGCGAAGATCATCACTTAACCATGCAACCGAAGATACACCTGTAGTACATGTAAAAAGTGCAAAGTATTTTCGATATGAGTGATCCCCCATTAAATAACGTACAGAGAAACGCTGAATGATTAAACCAATTGTAAGAACAAAGAAAGCCATTAACCAAGCTAAAGTATCTAGATGCCAAGGCCCCACAACTCTATCTCCATTGTTATTAACAAGTGCGAGTAAAGAAACCAATGAAGGTAAAGCAGCAATACCAATATGGATATGAACAAAACGTAAAGGTATCCTTGCATTTAAAAACAATAATCCACTTAGCCAAGAAGCACTAAGCGCCATAAAAAATAAAGTTAACAGTGTTGATGAACTCAGCGAAATTAACATGTTAAATACTCCCTTCTAAGCGAAAATAGCCTATAAAAATTCCTTTTCATTACGATAGTTTTTTTAATTTCAATTTTCATTCACTCTTTTTAGTACATCGTTTTTTCCCATAAAAAAAACCGACAACTTCCATAATTCAATGATTTTATATCATCATTGAATTATGGAGATTGTCGGTTTCACTTCAACTAACTTCAATAAAGTTTTTTGAAGAGCTCCCATTTTATAGAGGATAGTAATGTATGTATTACTCCTATTAAAAATAACAGTATATCTCTGATCTCCTAGATTATGCAATCAATATATCAATTTATGTTATGCGCTATCTTTCAATTAAGAAACTTTTTCATTTAGTCAATATTACATATTAAAAAAATGCTAAAGCCTTAATTATAGCAAACAGTTAAAATAAGCATCTATTAATTTTTTAAAACAATTATAAGATAAACTATAAGATAAACTATATTAAGCAGTTTGTCAATTTATTTATCAGTTTTTTTGAGCGTTATTCCAATTAAAATTCAGTATACGTAAATAATTTCAAGTTATTAATTATTATCATGTTAATAAATTTAAATAAAGCGCAAAACTTTTAGGTTTCTTAATTATCTCCCACTAACCCTACGATGGTTTTAATTTTTAAAATTTTCCCTCAAGATTATGAAACAATTTAAAAATCATTACTCGTTCACCAGTACGGGAGCTTATATCCGTATGAAAACTTTTCACTTTTTCTCCAGTTAATTCTAGTATAATCTCTTTCAAATCTTCAATTCCAGATTCAACTAGCTCCGAACGATTTTTCTTTATCGTTAGCATACCGTCTTTTGTTTCGCAAACCGTATATTCAGCTGGCGTTAAAATACCTTGTAAATTTACGATAATCATATCCCGTAATATATCTGTCTTAACGGATATAGACCCGCGTCCTAGGTAGTCCTTTTCCCAGTGAGTAATTGCTTTGCTTATCTCTGATTCAATAGAGCCTTTTGAGTTTCTCATCTTTGTATCCTCCTTCAATAAAATGTAATTACATTTATAATTACAATAACAATATAATAATCTGGATTGATTTTATTTTCAATTATTGAGAAGAATTTATAGGAATCGTTGTCATGTATCCTTTAGTATTAAGATGAATTTTTCATATTGTAATATACGTTTTTTTGATTATTCCCCGGCAAAATACTCTTACTATAAAGACTCTGTTGCATAGATTTCAAAAAAGGACATTCCGGAGAAAATAAGAAAACTCTTGTAACGTAATACATAAACGAAAGAGCCGATTTCTTTATAAAATAAGAAATCGACTTTTGGCTTAGTTATTGATTTAGTAATGGAAAACACCTTTTTAAAATAATTATGTTTATACTATAGACGTTGATCTTTCTGGAAGTTTAGTTGAAAATGATCCGCTTCATTGTATACCCCGAATTCATATCCTTTTTCCTTATAAAATTTAATAATTTCCGGAAGCGCTTGTAATGTCTGTAGTTTTTCATGCATTAGAACTACTTCCACATCTTCTGTTGTTGTACGCTTTACATTTTCTATAATTTGCTGTGGGTTACCTTTTAATTTCCAATCATTTGAATCTATCGTCCAATCCCAAACTTTTATTCCTGCTTCTACAATTTTGTTACGAATGTCCTGCCCCCTTAATCCTGGTGCAGATCCATATGGGGGACGGACTAGTTTAGGAGTTGTACCTGTAATATTATGAATAAGAGCTAACGTTTCTTTCATCTCCGTTACAAATTGTCCTTTTTTGTATAGCTTATCACTATTATGTGTCATACTATGTGCACCAATATAATGACCTTCTTTTACTGCTCGTTTTACATTTTCCTGAAAACCAGTATTCTGTAAATTGCTACCTTGCATAAAAAATGTCGAAGAAACATGTTGCTCTTTTAGTACATCTAAAAATTTTCCAGTTAATTCGCTAGGGCCGTCATCAAATGTTAAATAAACAACCTTTCCTACTGGTTTTCCATCAGGTTTTTTCTGTTTTGCCGGTGGTGTTTCTTTTTTCTTTTCTTGTTGTTGTGTATTAACTGGGTTACTACTTTCATTCGCTACCCCTTTCGCTGGGATAGCGTTCCATTTTCCTATTAAAAAGAACGTGAATAAGGTCGTTGCTAAAACAACTCCTAGAGATAGTATTGCCTTCGTTACTACACTTGTTTTTTTCTTATTTTGTGATTCTTTCATTATGTTTCGATCCTTTCCCTACTCATTTTCATCTTCATTATTTATGCAGCTAAACATTAACTTCAGTTGATATTTACAATAAATAGATTAATAGAGGAAGGTGAAGATAAAATGCAGATAATGTCGAAATTAGTTAAAGAATAGCGTATTGCATCTACTCTTTAGAAGAATATTTATTTTTCTAACATAGTTAAATTTGAAAACTGGATATACATCCAAAATAAAAAATACTACTCTTTCTAAACAATATTTTCATATCAAGATAACAGCATACTGATATAAAGATAAAATACAAAGATAGCCGTACTATTGAAATTCTATTATAATTTTGTAATTGGAATTTATTTGAACCAAATGAAGAACTAGAAGAAATATTATTATGTGGAGGTGCCCCGATGAACCTTGTAATTAGAGAGTTAGAAACAAATGATTTAGATAATCTCCCGGAGATTGATGACAGTTTTATAGTGAATGCTCGGTTAATTCTTTCTCTTTCCAAAGGAAATAGACGTATAAAATATACAGTAGAAGACGTTCCGAGTTATGAAAAAAGTTATTTACAAAATCAAGATGATAATGAAGAACTGGCTTACAATGAATATATAAATAAACCTAATCAAGTCATTTACATAGCTCTGTTACATAACCAAATCATTGGATTAATGGTATTAAAAAAGAATTGGAACCGCTATGCTTACATAGAAGATATAACGGTAGATAAAAAATATCGTACACTCGGAGTTGGTAAAAGATTAGTTCATCAAGCAAAGCAGTGGGCAAAAAAAGGCAATATGCCAGGTATCATGCTTGAAACGCAAAATAATAATGTCGCAGCATGTAAGTTCTATGAAAAATGCGGATTTGTAATTGGTGGGTTTGATTTTCTTGTTTATAAAGGTTTGGATATTGAAAATGATGAAGTTGCAATTTATTGGTATTTGCATTTCAAATGAAACTGTTTTTAACATGAAACAACGTCAAAATAAAAACCCCAATCTCTCTATAATAAAATTGAGAAACTGGGGTTAAGTTACTTAACAATATTTTTCATTTAAAACAAGTAACTAATTAATAATCCTGCTGACAACAAGAAGCCGAAAATCGTATTTGTCATCGCTGTTGATTTCATTGCGATGCGCATATATCCAGGATCCTTTGCCCCTTTTTGGAAACTTTGAATCGCAGAAATTGGCTTTCTCAAACCTAGGAACATAACTAATGCCCAAGGGCTTATATAACCCATTAATACAATTACGGCAATCCATAAATACGCAATGAAAAAGGCTATCGCTAGTGTTACCACAGCTTTTTCTCTCCCAAGGAGGATTACTAATGTCTTTCTTCCACCTTTAATATCTTCTTCGATATCTCGGATGTTATTCGACATATTGATTGCACCTACTAAAATTCCAATTGGAATGGAAATTAATACACTTTCAATCGTTACAGTATTCGTTTGAATAAAGAAAGCAATGAGTACAAAACATGTTCCCATTAACAATCCAGAAACTAATTCTCCAAACGGGGTGTACGCAATTGGTAATGGACCGCCTGTATATAAATAGCCAACCGCCATTCCAATTAAACCGATGACGACTAACCACCAGCTGCTATTCATACAAATATAAATGCCAATAAAAGCTGCTACGACATATAATAAAAGCGCAACTGTTAACACATTTTTTGGCTTCAATCCATGACGGACAATTCCGCCACCGATGCCAACGGATTCAGCGGTATCTAATCCGCGTTTGAAATCATAGTACTCATTAAATAAGTTCGTTGCTATTTGCAGCGCTAAACATGCAAGCATCATCGCAATAAATAAAAGCCAATCAATTTTGGCAACATAAAGTGATGCCACTGTCCCTAAAATTACAGGAGAAAACGTCGCCGTTAATGTATGCGGGCGCGTCATCTTCCATATTAATTTAGCGGAACTAATTTCCTTTTCATTCCCCATAACTCTGTTCAATCTCCCTACATTTTAAGTATAAATTACTAGCAGTATCTTTCTATCTATTTCCTGCCACGCATCCATTCATTATAGCAATAAATGATTATCCTTTCTAACAAATCAACTTTTAATAAAGTAAAATTTATAAAATGAAACTTTACCATCTTCACATAATATTCTGTATTACTCCTAAGAGTGGTTTTAAAGCGATGCGATAAGTAAATGAAATACATAATAAAAAAGAGCCAATCTCCAACACAATAGAAGATTGGCTCTTTCCTTTATTTATTCCCCAATTTCAGAAAATCGCTTTATACGTTCACCAATTTCATCGCGAACACGTTGAAATTCAGACCATTCTTTTCCTGCCGGGTCATCAAATCCCCAGTGAACACGATTTACGTGCGAAGGTGTCGAAGGACAAACAGAATCCGCATGACTACAAAGTGTAACGACTAAATCAGCATTATTTAAAATGTTTGTATCAATCATATCTGATGTTTGATTTGTTATATCGATATTCACTTCATTCATTGCTTTAATCGCATTGGGATTCACTCCATGTGCTTCGATTCCTGCAGAATATACATTCCACTTACCTCCTAAATATTGTTTACCCCACGCTTCTGCCATTTGGCTTCGGCATGAATTTCCTGTACATAAGAAATAGATTGTTTTTTTTGTTTTCCATGTTGTTTTCCACCTTTGTTTTTAAGTTGATTGATCATTAAAATATTTACGTTTAAACCAAAAAGCGACATTTACAAGTGCAATCATGACAGGTACTTCGACTAACGGTCCAATGACAGCTGCGAATGCTGCGCCCGAATGAATACCAAACACACCAACTGCTACAGCAATTGCTAACTCAAAGTTATTACTACCTGCTGTAAATGCTAACGTTGTCGTCACCGGATAGTTTGCACCAATTTTTCTTCCCATAAAGAAAGAAACAAAAAACATTACAATAAAATAGATTAATAACGGAATCGCTATTCTTACCACATCTAGTGGCACGCTAACAATCATCTCTCCTTTTAAAGAGAACATAACGATGATTGTAAATAGCAATGCAAGTAATGTAAGTGGACTAATTTTAGGTATAAACACTTTTTCATACCACTGTCTTCCTTTTAACTTAACTAGTACAAAGCGTGTCAACATACCTGCTATAAAAGGAATTCCTAAATAGATACATACTGATTTTGCTACTTCTATCATTGTAATATCGACAATAGCACCTTCAATCCCTAACCATTCTGGAATTACAGTTACAAATACGTATGCATAAACTGAGAAAAAGAGCATTTGGAATACCGAATTAAAAGCAACTAAACCTGCCGCATACTCTTTATCCCCATCAGCAAGATCGTTCCAAACAATTACCATTGCAATACAACGTGCTAACCCAATCATAATGAGACCAACCATGTATTCTGGTTTATCAGGAAGAAAAATAATTGCTAACACAAACATAAGTACCGGACCAATAATCCAATTTTGTACTAAAGATAGCACTAACACTTTTACATCTTTAAATACTCGGCCCATTTCCTCATAGCGAACTTTCGCTAACGGTGGATACATCATTACAATTAAACCAACAGCAAGCGGAATAGACGTCGTTCCAACCTGTAATGTATTCAGTCCGTCTACTACACTAGGGAACACAAACCCTAGACCAATCCCAACAGCCATCGCTAGAAAAATCCATAGTGTTAAATATCGGTCTAGAAAAGATAAACGTTTCATTTTATTTTCCATCTCCTATTAACAACAAGAATTTTTAGCTACCTCATTTGAAGTCGCGCAACAAGATGACTCTTCAATTTTGTGAACATTACTATCTGCTTTCGTATAAAAGAATTCCCACTCATTCCCATCTGGATCTGTTACCCAAAACTTATCTTGCACTGCATAGCAACAAGTCGTATCCATCTCATCACGCGCGAAGAAACCTTCTTTTTCTAATCGTTCTTTATGCAATGTAATTTCTTCAGCTGTATCCACTTGGAAACCAAAATGATTTACCTGATTTCCCTTCACTTCATCTCGCACGTTCAGCGTAAAATTAAGTCCTGGCGTCTCTAATAAAAATTTTGCATAATCTGTTTTCACTTTAACTGGTGAAACACCAAATACCTTTTCATAAAATTCAATAGACTTCTCTAAATTCGTAACGTTTATACCGACGTGAACATATCTCATACCTTATTCCTCCTTTTTATATATCATTAATCAATTTTTTTTGATTAATAACTCAAAATTTTAACAGCAACTACCTTTCCCTGTTTTTCTAAAGATACAGCACAATTCTTCTGATAATAAATTATTCACTTCCGCATCATTTAAATCATAATAACTCCACGTACCTTTTGTTTCTTTTACAATCAAACCTGCATCTAATAAAATTTTTAAATGATATGATAATTTAGATTGCGTCATTTCAAAAACTTCTGTTAAATCACATACACACGTCTGTCCTCGCTGGCAAAGTTCATACATGATTTCTAAACGTTTCTGATCCGCCAACGCTTTAAACTTTTTCTCATAGAGCTGAAAATTTTGTGCCACTGTAGTTCACTTCCCTTCATCAACTTTTTTTGATGTTTATAGTATATACGTAGATGAGTTCTATATGCAACTTATTAATCAAGTTTTTTTGATTTATCTAAAAAACTTCCTCGCATCATATCTTTGTTACAATTAAAAAAGACCATAACCTTTTCAAAAATGAAAAACTATGGTTCTTTTTACAACTTAATAGTTACAATATTTCCGAGAAATGGAGTCTCTATAACTATTTTAAATTTTAATTTGATCATTATAGAGTAGTGCCCCATCACCCTCAATCTAAGAAAAACAAATACCCCAAAATGAGAAAAATCGATATGCTCTTGTTTTTGGTGCATATTCATAAAAAGCACGTTACTATTCTCATTAACATAAGAGAATAGTAACGTGCTTTTAATTTCAAAAATTGTCTAAGATGGTTGTGGGGCGGGCCCCCCATAAGAACGGTATCTAAAAGATTGTATGATAGGTGTTAGTTCCATTCCAATGGCCTCAGCCGGCGATTAACTCAAATACCGATTTCGGATGACCGCCATGTGATGAAGTTCGTGTCCTGCGACGCCGTACGCGAGGGCGCGCGCCGTAATGCTTAGGTTGTTTGCTGTGCCCTTGCGGGTCCACGCCTCAGCCGGTAGCCCGCGCAGCAATGTAATCGTTGATTGCCGTACGGCCCGGTAGTCTTCGGCCAATTGCGCGGTTGTCCAGCTTCCGAAAGGAGGTATAAATAATTCCTGATCGAAACCAGTCAGAGGCGTCTGGTCCCCTCTTGCGAACCGGAGCAGGCGGTAGGTCATGACGCGTTCCGCGTCTGTAATGTGGCCCACAACTTCTTTCAGTGTCCATTTTCCTTCCGCATACCGATATGCGGCCTGGCTTTCGGTCAACGATGCCAGGAGCTCGGTCATTTGCTTTTCCTGGGCGAGCAAAATGTCGATGATGTTACCGTCCGGCACCAAACGGATATATTCGCCGGAGCTCCCGGCATATTCTACTTCTGACGGTCTTTGATTCATGCGTAGTCACCTCTTTATGTAGATATAGAAAATTATAGCACTCGTCTATGTCTAATTAATTCGCGAAATGATAGAACTTCCCTTCTAAATAAATGAGGATAAGCAACTATTTAGTCGGTCGCCACACTATCCTGATTCATTAGCACAATAAGCAATGCTAATCAATGATGCATAAAAATTAGAAGTTATACAATATTTCAAAGTTATTAATATATATTGAGTTATTCCGAAACATATATTAATACATTTTGTCGAAACTATTAAAAAGGGAGAATTTCTCTAGCTGGAGAATTAATAATTGTGTTACCAATATGTAAAAATCTCAATTTAAAATTAAAGGAGAATAAAATGGGACAAATAATTGTATCGATGTACCTCTCACTAGATGGTGTCATGGAGGAACCAGCTTGGACTGCTCCATACTTCAATGAAGAAGTAGCAAAGTTTCAATCCGATTTACTGTTTGAAAGTGAAGCGCTTCTACTAGGGCGAGTAACCTATCAAGGTTTTGCAGCTGCCTGGCCTCCTATGACTGATGAAGAGGGTTTTGCTGATAAAATGAACAGCATACCTAAATTTGTTGCTTCAACAACTTTGGAAAAAACCGAATGGAATGCAAATCTTATCAAGGGTAATATTGTAGAAGAAATATCGAAACTGAAGGAACAGCCCGGTCAGAACCTTTTAATTTATGGTAGTGGTGAGCTTATACAGACATTGATGCAACATGACCTCATTGATGAATATCACTTTATAGTCAATCCCGTTATCGTAGGAAGCGGAAAGCGTCTCTTTAAAGACCAGAGCAATACAAAAGCATTAAAACTTATAGAAACAAGAACGACCAGTTCAGGTGTCGTTATTCTTTCCTATCAGCCGGAGAAAAAAGAATAATTATTGATAAATTATAAAAAAAAGATTGACTCTTTCAGATCAGGAAAAGTTAAAAATAACTTCCAATAACGAGAATAATGTAAATAAGCTGTCCATGTGGACAGCTTATTGTTTTTTTGCTTAGCGTGCAAAATTCGCGTCTTGTTCGCGGGACTCCAAACAGTACGATTTTATTTCAAAGACACAACGATCTTACTACACACTTTTTATTTATCCCACACTCTCATCTGCTAATATTACTATTTTTTATTACTAATGTTGCCGTTTCACTCGGATGGCTAAGAGGAAAATGATGGCCATATGGAACAAAATCAACCTTACCAAGATGCGATGGAGCAGAATAGCCTCTGTCATAATCCCCCCAAATAATGTGAAGGTTATACTTTGTTACTTCATTGAAATCACCTTGATCGTTTTTCAGTAGTAAACTGTTAAGCTGGACCGTAGTATTTAAAATTCTGGGAGAGGTAAAACTATTTCTTATTTTTTCAATATAATGTTCAGGGATGCTCTCCATACTTTCAAACAAACCATTACTTAATAAATAACGCTCTATCAAATTAGTAGTTGCCAATTTTAATGTCCATTTGTTCATAAATTGAGGAACATTTAGCGATTTAGCATTTTTTTTAGCAACAGGTGGCTGAAGTAAAGTGATTGAATACTTCTTATCTATGTACTCTTGTACCAACGCTTCCAGAAGAATAAACGCACCGAATGAATGGCCAATTAGATGTGCACCATTCGTAGCTTTCTCCAATAACTTTTTCACTACATTCAAATAGATATCTAGAAGATTTTTCTCTCGTTTAAAAGGAGAACGTCCCAAACCTGGAAGATCCAAAATCCATACAGGTTGACCAGTTTTTTCATGAAGCTCTTGTGCTAAAGGAAATAAATCCTCTCCATCACTCAATAAACCATGTAATAATATAAACGGTTTACCCTTTCCTTGTAATTGGTAAAGGGTAGTGTTATCGCATAATGTTCGTTTAAATAAATGATTATGCCGGCCATTTTGATACATCATTCGATAATCCAGATCAGCTACTACGGCAGGGAAAAATTTCATTACACTCGTCTTCTTAAACCAATCTCCTCCCATAATTTTTTTCGCTGAAACATTTGAAAATTTTTGTTTTGTAATAAAATTCAGTCCATCAGAAGGAATTTTTGTTATTTTACTTCCTCCACTATTCATAATTGCTTTCATAAATGGCATTGGAACAGAGATTTTTGGTGCCCTCATATTCATACTTTCCGACATAATACTTAATAATTCAGCAATGTTTTGATCGTGCTGTTTGTCTTCAACAAGTGTATATGTTTGAATAGTCGGTTGCTCCAATCTGAAAACCTGCACAATAAACTTCGCAAGCTCATCGTTTGAAATAAGTGGTAACCTATATCCCTTACCTCCAGGAATCACTGGCATGAGCCCTCTTCGCATACTCATCACAAGCAAACCTAATCCTGCTATCTGCTCTGTACTCCCTGTTTTACTACTACCGACTACAGTTGGCGGATTAATTACAGAAAGCGGATAACCTACTGCTGATGCCTGCTGACGGATATAAAGATCTGCTAAAAATTTTGTTCTCTCATATGGATTTTTTATTTTCAAATAATTGTTTCCTTCTTTAAACACATCAATTGCAATCTTGCTATTTTTATCATCAAAGGGACTCATATAACCTACAACATGAATAAATTGTTGCAAACCCTTCAATTGATGAATACTTTTAGCTAATTCACTAATATGTTTGGCGCCATTTAAAAATACGGAAGCTGCCTCTTTACTTGTCGCTTGAATATCCATGGGGCCTCCTGCGTGAATAATCACATCCGTTTTCAATACCCTCTCCTTATCTTCAGCACTTAGACCTAAATCTATTTTCGTCAAATCACCTTCAATAAAGTGCATAACTTCCTTTTTTAAGATGCCTCTTTCTTGAAAAAGGCGTGTTGCTTTATTTTTCGACCTCACTAAAAGAAGAATTTTAACATCCTCTTTGGCTAATTCTTTTACTAATTGTTTTCCAATAAAGCCTGTTCCACCAGTTAAAAATACTGTTCTCATATAAAATCCCCCTTTTAGTACTACTTAGTACTAATTTGATGTAAAAAAAATGCTTCTTTTATCGAAGCAATTTTAAAAAATGATCTGCTGTTTTCGTGATTACAGTTGCATCCTTCAATGTTTCTGAAATAAATAACGCTCCTTCAAGATTTGTAATAAAAAGTGATGCAACCTCATCAATATTAATCGTATTTCTGAATTCTCCATTCTCTACCCCTTGTTTAAGTAATAGAGAAACTTTCTTTTGTAATCCTGTAAAAAAAAGACCTATTTTTTCTTTTATTTGCGTGGCCTGTTTAGGACTTTGAATATAAAGAGTAATAAATGGACAGCTCCCCTTATACTCCCTCGACTGAACTCCTTGTGATAATTGCTTTAAAAACAGTTGGATACGATCTTCAACTAAAAATTGGTTCTGAGAAAGTATGTCATCAATTGCAGATTGATACATTTCAATCCAATAATCAACGACCCCTTCTAATAATACTTCCTTATTAGAAAAGTGATAATACACATTAGACTTTGAAACTTTGCTTACACGTACTAATTCATCCATACTTGTATAAGCAAACCCTTTTTCTAAAAATAATGTTGCAGCTACTTCAATCACACGTTTTTGATTCATTAATTTTATCTTTGTCATAACTAGAACTATATAGTACTAATTTAAATATTGCAAGTATTTATGTTAATTTTTAAAAAAGTTCCACTAACATTGATTTTACTGCAAAAAAATCTTATTTTGAATAAAGTTGAACTGAACCCCGAAATTGTTAATTTACTATCGTCTAATAGAGGTCACCATACATGCCCATCAACTTAAGAAAAAGAAATGCCCCCAAAACGAAAAAATGAGCGGCTTCTCAGAATAGCTATCTGTAGAGAAAGAAAATTTTAATTTAGGGGGATATGGAAGTATTAGCTTGATGGTGATGCGGCGGTACCCCATATAAAGAAATTTTAAACATCTTAATCTGCCTTGCTTTTATGTAAATATGGGAATAACGAAATTACCCCAAGGATAGCTAAACAAGCTCCAATCCATAGCGGAGATACAAAACCATATCCTTTACTGATCCCAAT
>NZ_JBUXJL010000016.1:0-63188 GCF_056158125.1 Bacillus sp. EB V-12
TCTTTCAAGTTCCAGATCGATTCGCAGCTATGTATCCTGGTGCCGGAGGATGTAGTCATAAAGCTGGTGTGAAAATTCAACTAGAGTATGACTTGTTGAGTGGAGAGTTTTCTGATGTGAAAATTGAACCAGGAAAACGAAGTGATCAGGCGTATGGTGCGACTCGGACAGACATGATACAAAAGAATGAGCTGTATATCCGTGACTTAGGATATTTTTGTCTACAAGACTTTAAGTCTATTCAAGGCAAGCAGGGGTATTATTTATCCCGTCTTAAGTTACCGACTAAAATATATAGAAAAGAGTTCGAAACAGTCGTATTTAAAACAAAACCTCCTACAGCACAACGGACGAAAATCTCATCGGTACGAGAAAAAGACAGTCTTTGATATTTTGGGTGTTGTTTATGAGTATAGCACTTCTAATCCTCGGGTAACATAGTAAAAAATTGAAACCCGTCAGGGTTTATTTGATATGCCTACTTTTATAAAATCTATAAAAGATAATAAAAAATTATATAAAAAAAACCACATTTTGTTTGAAAATATCCCTTAAGTTGATGGATGTGTGGCGAGACCCCTTTAATGTTTGATGTTTTAATTTCTGAATAATTGAATATTATTTTATCAAGTTTATTAAACTAACATTATTTGTAAAATGTGTTAAGTTTGTTGTGTAAGATATAAAAATATTTGAGGAGGAATTTGTATGTTTAAGAAATTAGTAGTTGGAGCATTAGCGACTGGTATTATGTTATCTGGTGCAGGTGGAGCGATGGCTGCAACACCTAACACTGAAAGTCCGAAGCAAGAAAAGGTTACTAGAGCAGCGGCAGCGGGAACTCTTTGGATGTTAAAACCAGGGTATTTTTCTAAAGCTTCGGTACCAAACACAATCAAAGAATATGGTATCACATGGTACTTGAAAAAGGTATATCAAGAACCGAATAAAACATGGACAGGCTATTTTGAAGACAAGCGTTAATTAATTAACGCTATTTGTAATAAAAAGTCTCTTATATTGAAAGTTAAATAATTATAACTAAGGAGCGATATTTATGAGTAAAATGTTCACTAAATTAGCTTCACTAGCTTTAGCTGCAGCTGTTGTAACTAGTGGATTTAGCGTTAATGTCAGCGCTGCTGAATTAGAATCGCAAGGACTAGATTCTAATGAATTTAAAAATGCAGTACTCTATGAAGCACAAAAAAATGTAGGTGTAAATGATGTAAGACCAGGCGTAGGAGTTCCAAACGAAATTGTACTTTATGGTACATCAAAACCAGATTTGATTTGGAATCTTTCTACGCAAGGTGGATATGGTATTGAAGGAAGCTCAAACGGTGCTACCTTATACACAAATTACTTATTCACAGGAAAAAGTTCATTTACAATTAAGATAAGAAATAATGATAACATTTCATTGAAATTTAAACTCAAGCGAAAGGACCTTATTTTTGATAATACAATAGGTTCATACGAAATATCAGCAGGTAAAGATGGTACAGTTACTGTGTCAGTTGATAAGTCTTCTAACTATTATCTTGAATTTACTGGACCAAATAAATTTAGAGGAACTATCAATTAAAGACCTTTTTCCAATATGAATACAACTCAATTGAAAGCTATTACAATTTTTGCTATGATGATTGCTCATATTGGGGTATAGCAACATCACCAGCAAGCTAAGAATACAAATACCTCCAAAACGAAAAATAAAAATCTTTTATAGCAATGAAGTTCATTTTTATCATTTTTGGAGGAATCTGCACTGTTAGGTTGATAGACATATGGTGGTACCCCATAAAGAAAAGACACTCTATAATAGTGTCTTTTTTTATTTTAATATAGTTCTAGAGAAAATATAGTGATTAATAAAAATATGTTGGATGCTTCTTGATTAATACCATGATAACAGTATCATCGATAATTTAAAAATATTTTATTATTACATTTAACTTTATTCATATTATAGACACAACTGTATTATTTTCTTTCTATTACCAAAATTTCCAGTTTCTTTGTTTTTATATCTATACTATAATTTAACTGCTAAATCGTAAAAAAGGAGATTTAATAGATATGGAGATGAGAAAATTACAGGAATTAATTGAAGAAAAGAAAGCGGATTTAATAAAACTTGTAGAGAAATATGGATTTAGACATCAGCAAGTGTTACGTTTAAGTCAAGATATAGATATATTAATAAATATATCTATTTATATAAAACACAAAAAAGAATAGAAGTTTCTGATATCATCTATAACACAACTTGTCGTGAAATGATGAATAATAAATAATGATTAATGAGATAATTTAGAATCCACTAAATAAAAAAAGGATCCGATATTTACATATTAGATCCTGTTTCAGTATGTATAATTATTTCACTGCTGCTTTTAATTCTTTTCCAGCTTTAAAAGCAGGTACTTTTGAAGCTGCGATTTGCATTTCTTCACCTGTTTGTGGGTTACGTCCTGTACGTGCAGATCTTTCACGTACTTCAAATGTACCAAAACCAAGAATCTGTACTTTTTCTCCATTTGCTAGCGCATTTGTTATTGTATCTAATACACCTTGTGTTGCTACAGCTGCATCTTTTTGTGTAAGTACTGCTCTTTCTGCTACTACTTTTGTTAATTCTGTCTTATTCATTTTTTGCACCTCGTTATATGTAATTTGGTGACTATTATAACGTGTGTGTACACAAGATGCAATTAATAGTATGCATAGAAAAAGACCTAGTAAGAAATTAAAATGTATTCATCACATAAATTATATCTATATATATTAATTTAAAATTAAATGTACCTATTCTTTATGTTCTACTTGTTTCCATATATTCTAAAAGAAAAATATCCCTCTGATTCATTTCATCTTAGAAGGATATTTCCAATCTTTTTCTTTTCGAGTATTTAGATCAGGTTTAGATGTATTTGTTGGAAGTGTTTGCTTTTCTATTTTAGCTATTCTCTCATCTAGTTTTTCAATAGCTTCTTTTGTTTCTCTCAGTTCAAATTTAATTTCTGTCAGTAAGCGAAGTATTGCATCTCCTTTTGTCATTTTCAACAGTAATCGCTCCTTTACTTAATAAACCGGAAATAACTTATTCATAGATATATAATAGCATTTCTATAGAATCTCTAACAATTTAATTATAAAAAGGAATATATACGTATAGGCAGAAAACACGTTATATCACGGATTATAACGCGTCCAAAGTAAGCTGAAAAAATAATGACTTACGCTAAATTCTAAAGAAAGAGAAAACAAGATAAAAGACGAAAAAGGAATTTAGAGATATAATTGTAGTATTGCATGCAGAGGATACCAAAAAAATCATTAAATATGCTTGTTCATATGTAATTATTAGATAGAAAAAATATAAGGTGGTATAAACATGAAATCAACAGGTGTTACACGAAAAATAGATGAATTAGGGCGAATTGTTCTTCCGAAAGAGTTAAGAAGAACGTTAGGAATTGCAGAAAAAGATCCTATAGAAATATTTGTAGAAGATGAAAAAATCATTTTACAGAAATACAAAACTTATGATGCTTGTGCAATAACTGGTGATATTTCAAAAAAAAATATATCATTGGCACATGGTAAAATTGTTCTTAGTCCAGAAGGGGCTGAACTTTTAATTAAAGAAATCCAGCAGCAATTAGTTAAATAAGAACATTCTTCTTAGTACATTACAAAGAAAAAGACATCTATATAGATGTCTTTTTCTTTGACTTAAACCAACATGATTCTACTAACACGACTTTTACAATGGCAAATATACTAGCAATATTTCATATCACATTCATTTTAGCACATAAGTATCCATTTTTTCCTATAATTAAATATAAATTCAAGAAAAATACCTAATCCCTTTGAAAAAACGAACATATTTTCGTAAAATGACTTGATTATATAGGTTGAGTAGGAATATAATCAGAACGAATATTCTTCTTTGTAAAGATAATACAGTGTATTGCTATTTATTTTTCCAAAACATACAAAATCAAATGTAATATGTACTATGCAGAGAAGGGAAGAAATTAATCTCTGTCATTATAAAGATGGAATTATACTATATAAGATTGTTAACATCATAAGTTTGATGCATTAAATAAGACATTAGTTGTTACCGATTTCTTCAGCTTTAACAATCCTTTGTACTTAAATTGTAATGTAAAGTGTAGTGTAGTATTCACAAATATAAAAAAGGTATGGCTGTATGATCCAAACACATACCTTTTCGTGGTTTTCAAACTTGATTTTTCTACCTTATATTAGAAATGTCATTATTTAAGTACTATAAATATCATTTACTAAAGTGCTTCTTAATGAAATATGTATAATCGATAAGAACATCTAGCGCTTCTTGTTGCTTTTCAGCAGGTAGATCTGATAATGCTACTTTAATGGATTCTAATTTACTCTCTAGAGGATTATTTCTCCCAAACAATTCATCTATAGTGATATTGTGTAGCTCTGCAATCCGCATTATCGAATCTGCATCAGGATCAGCTTTCCCATATTCCCAATTTGCATAAGTAGTACGAGCGATGTTTAGGCGATGTGATATATCGGATTGGGTATATCCTTGTTTTTTTCGCAATTCAGCAAGTCGTTTGCTTAGATGGGACATATCATCACCTTCTCCTTTCTGATTTATAACGTTAGTTTAAAACAGAAAAAGTAAATTGTGTTCCAATGACTAATAATAATTCATTAATTAAATTAACTTGTAATAATTAGTTAAAATGTTGTGATGAAAGAGAAATATTTAGCGTTCTATGAGCAGAAAAATAGGAAGAAAACGATAGATTAATCGAGTTTCTTCCTATTATATATACTTACTAAAATAATGAATTTCCTATATCTATTGTGGCCAAGTTTTGACGCCTTGTACGTTCTCTTAAATAGCGTTCTGTAGTCACGATAGATTCATGCCCTAAATAGTCCCTTATTTTTTTTAGTTCAATACCCTTTTCCATTAAGTAGTTAGCCATGAAATGCCTACAAGTGTGAGGAGTGATTCTATCCTGTCGGTAACGCAGAAAATCTAAATTTATTTCTTCTATTTTTTTTGCCATAAGAGAAGAGAGATAGTCCGCTCGATAATTTGATCCATCAGCTTTAGGGAGAAAAGCGGAGGTACTCGATGCATCTAGTTCTATTGTTTGTTTACGTAAACTTCGAACATGGCATAAAGCATCTAATGTATCTTCAAAGATGCGAACTTCCCTACTTTTATTTCCTTTACCAACAACACGAAGTAGATAGGCACTTAAAGATGAATGAAAGACCAAATCTGCCCATTTTGCAGTTGCGATTTCTTCGATTCGTAGTCCTGTTGTAGTTAACAGAAAAAATGCAGTGTAAACAAAATAGTTGGATTTTTTCAGTTCATCTAATATCTGGGTAACTTCTTCTGGATAAAGGTCACGATTGGCTAGCTCTTCTTTTTTTACGGATACTTTTTTAAGGCGACTACTAAAGTTGTCTGAGAGTCCGTTGTTATCATGCACATATTTTAAAAACTGCTGAACTACTGTTTTCTTTTTACGTAATGTAGTGGCCGCATATTTCTTACTTAATTCATAGAAGTAGATTTCCATATCATTATGGGATAACTCCTGGATGGTTCCGATTGTTTCTTTTATGTAACGAAGAAAATGAGAAAGATCATGCAGATACTGTTGTTTTGTTCGCTCACTTCTTTTTTTCGTTAAAGAAGGCTCATCGTGTAAAAATAAATAAACTAATGATTCTTCACTTAATTGGGAGTAGTCAATATTACGGATACCCAAACCCATAATTTTTTCAAAATGACTGCTATCAAAAAAATCTGATTTTGATTTTACAATTTGGTTATTATGTTCGTAATTTATAATATTCAAATATAAACACAACCTTTAATAGAATGAAATATAAAACAAATATTTTTATATAAATTTTTATAATTCTAATTATACCACAATAAATGTATTATTTATTGTGGTATGAAATGAAATGTTTAAATATATATTATTACCTTAATATTTAACGTTTCTGTCTAGATGATGCATAATGTAAATGTTTAATTTTTTTTTTTGTACATTTCAATCCAAATTCGGTAGGAGGAGATTTTTTTGACCCATCTTCGTCGGAAAATTTTACATGAAATCTATAATTTAGAATATACTCATTGTTCAACTTGCCCTCTGAACAACCTATCAATGAATTGTACAGACGAGCAAGAGCAGGCAAAACAAAGAAACTACAAACATTGTAAAGGTTGTCCCATTTTCGATTCCATCCGTGAGAAAGGAGAGCAATTGAATTCTTTATCGAAAAAGAGTACATTTAATAAGGCACGAGAACGTTATATGGAAAATCCATTCAAGTATCTGCAGTATAAGGAGTACTCAATCAAAGATGTAGTAAAAGAAACAGGTTTAACAAAGTATCAACTAAGAAAATTTAAACAACAGCTAGAATGAAAGTTTCGGATGAGGTGAGATATGGACTATTTATCTTTAGAAGAGGTATGCGATAGAGTAGGTTTAACAAAAAATCAATTAGGCTATTTAATTAAATATAAGCACATCGAACCTATAAATCTAAATACCTGGAAAGCAGATGGCGGATATCGCTTTGAGCAAGAAGATGTAAAGAAGTTAGAGGAATTATACAAAGACTCTTTAACATTAAAAGAAGCTGCTGAATTTCTTAACAAATCCAAGACATACGTTCATAATGCAGCTAAAGATGGGGTATTGCCCTTTAAAGAGATTGCTAAAGGGAAATCTACTGAACGATTGTACTTAAAATCCGATTTGGAAATTTTCAAAGAAAGAATTGAAAATAGATCAAAAGAGGAGTCGAAAGAAAAAAAGCAGCATTTAAGTCTATACCTTGATGAAAAGGTATTAGAAGCAATAAAGAAAAAGGCCGAGAAGAAAGGGTATAACGGCTATAAGAAGTTTGCTGAAGACATTTTAACCGCAGAAGTAGAAGAAGACATAGAAGAATAGAAATTTCCGGGATAATAGACCCCCAAAAAACAAAAAACGTTCTAAGGGGTCTAATTTTTATTTTAAGAACTTTATGAACTATCAGGTCTAATTGCACTACTTATAATAATAATGTCGTTTACAAACGAATTTGAGAAGTCGATTTTCGGGACCGTCTCAAAAAAATTAACTGTAATTACAAAAAAAGGGTTTATATATATGATTTGGAAAATAGAGGAGAAGACGATGGGTAATTTTAAGCGCTTTTTATTAAAAGGGGAAAAATATAAAAAGTAATGAGAGGTAATGATACAAGAATTATAAATACAAAGATTTCACTTGGAACTTGGTAGGACCTATGAGTATTCTAGAGAGTTTGGACAGACATACATCGCGGAATACATCAAAAAGCATAGAAGCTTTATTTGAAATTAATATTCTCAAAAAATAGCGTATAAACCTAAGGTTAATTATGAAGAATACCAGAACATAGTTTACATATTTAGATTATAGTAAACTATGGTCTTATAGAATTCCTAAACAAAAAGATTATGAACAGACTGATATTGGACAAATCTTCTATTATAGAGTGGAGAAGTATGGTAAAATTGAAGTATAACTGTATATCGTGTGAAGGTGGGTTTGTTATTATCCCTTCTTTCCATTCGGAAGGAAAGGGGGTGATATAACATGGAATTTTTGTTTGAACTTTTAAAAGAAATTGCAAGAGCAGTTGTGCGTGAGCTTTCAGCATACGTATTAAGAAAGCAGCTGCAAAAAAAGGACAGCAAAAAACCCACTCTTCGCCGTAGGAAGCTCAAGCGTGGGTCTAAAAAAAGATAATGCATAATAACAACCACCTTGACAGTAGCAGTTATGAGACGGGATGTTCCAGCATCTCGTCTTTTTTAGTTTATGCAATTCAGTTAAGTGCTATACTTAATATATATTGGATATGCATTCAATATATATATAATCTACAATAAACATACCATATTTTTATTTTTTGGTCAATAAACAAGTTGATCCTACTTCCATTTAAAGCATATACGAAGACCCCCAAAAAATTATTGGGGGAACTTGATGAAGTGCCTTTTCTTATATTTTGTACTTAGTTACATACTGATTTTGAAACGTATAAATGGGTTTTCCAGTTTGAGTTGTAAAATTTTAACCATTGATTAGTTCCATTGACAGTTTGTCCTTTTACCCATTCACCAGTAAATCTAGTTCCATTACCAACATAATACGCTGTTTTTGAACTCGTACTTGCTTCAGTTCGTACTTTTGTATTTTCATATTGTGCGTTACAGACTGCAAGACCCTTAGCCTTAGCTGTTTTATTTGATGTGAAATTAGTGTTTTCTGCTGCACTAGCGCTTGTTACGCCAATAAAACTAAATGAACTTAAACCGATTGCACAAGCTAAAGCTAACCCTTTAATTCTTTTCATTTTTCTCATATTAAACATCCCCTTCAATATTTTTGTTGAGTTCCCTCTTATCAATTCAAATTGTATATTCGATATATCAAGAGTTCAATATGTAATTATAGACAAAAAAATACAAATTTCTCATTTTTCGCATAATAATTCACTGTTCACAAAATTGTAACAATTTTACAATTGATATTTGAATAAAGAATGAAAAAATTTATACATAAAAAGTATAAAAATTTATTATTTAAATATTCAAACATAAATTGATAAAATTAAAACAGTCAAAAATCTGTTTTGTTACAAAAGATTAATAGGTGTCTTTTCATAAAAAAACTCCACACGTATTATATAAGGAGATTATCTCATGGGGTATTTACAAATTGTTGGCGGGGAACATTTGACGCTTACGTTTGTACTTTTGATCTGGAAAAGTACAATTTTTTCATAGTCTAGACAAAATAAAATAGGAACATATATCGCAATTAAACTATTTTCATCAAACTTTTTTAAAATTATCGAATTTTATTACAAATTATCAATCTTTTTTATAAAGCCACAGCAATATTTAAAAGATGAACTAGTATCGAATATGTCAAAGAATCATAAGTTAGCTAAAGCAATTAGTGAGGTATCATGGTCACAGTTTCGAACCATGTTGG
Source organism: Bacillus sp. EB V-12 (assembly GCF_056158125.1). Lineage (NCBI taxonomy): Bacteria > Bacillati > Bacillota > Bacilli > Caryophanales > Bacillaceae > Bacillus > Bacillus sp. EB V-12. The sequence goes on from NZ_JBUXJL010000016.1 coordinate 9,090, forward strand.
AATATAAAGCAAAATGGTATGGCAAACAAGTCATTGTTGTATCGAAAACATTTGCTTCCAGCCAATTATGTTCTTGTTGTGGATATCAAAACAAAGACATTAAGAATTTAAACCTACGTAAATAAGACTGCTCTTCTTTTCATACACATCATGATAGGGATATTAACGGAAGGATCAATCTAAAGAATGAAGAGATCAGGCCTCTAACCGCAAGGACTGCGGAGTTAACCTAATAAATTAGAGTTCGATAGAACTCTTTACTTAGGAACCCCTCATTTCTAAACAAGATGAAGGTGGGGGAGTTCAAGAAATTGGTAAAGTAGATGTACTGATAACTAATTCAGCACATCTGCATTTTTATTATTAGGGGTCACCATACACGCGCCTCAACTAAAAAAACAAATCGACTCCAAAAAGAAAAAAAGCTTTTCTATTACAAGTTAGGACAAAATCTTGTTCAGGGGCAGTTGTATTTTCTTAGCTTGATAGCGATGTGGGGATCCCACTATTTATAAGGTTTTTTACTGAAATAGTTAACCAGTCATTACAGTCAAAAACTGTTCATAATTCATTTGTATTGCAATCCTATGTTTTGAACGATTATCGAATGTTTCTGGTTCAAAAGTAGATATAAAATCTCCTATACTTTGTCCTCGTACATTATCAAGTACATTAACTGTCACTGCGGATTGATAGTACGTAAAAATATCATCACGATTAATCAAAATCAAAGTGAGCGCATCATGAACCGGGCTACCTTGTATTCCAGGAATTTTCTTTTGGTAAAATTAATAATAGTCTAAACGTGGCTTTAAAAACTTAGTTTTTCCTTTCACTTATTTTCAACGAATTTGTATTTTAAAATGTCAAATCATTTAGTTAGTGTATATCTTGGACCAGGTGGTTATGGACAAACAGTGGAGATAAAGATTTGTTTTAGTGGTCTGAATATTCAGTTTAAAATTGATAAATATATATTTAATATTACGATATTATAATTAAAGGTGTACAATTGGAATAAATATGGAAAGGGGATGTATTTTATGTCAATTTATAAAAAAATAGGATTGGTTGTATTTTCTTCGGTATTAGTATTTCCAGTAATCGGGAGGGTAGGGACAGTTAAAGCTGCGGCAAAAGAATGTAAAAATCCTTATCCAAAAGATTCATATATTGGTAAAACATATAATCCTTGTGTGATTCATGAAGATAAAAGTTATATTGATGTAGAAGATCTTTCTTCAGCAGGAGGTGTTCAATTTGTAACTGGTGTAGGACTTTCACACGCTGCAATTAGTGCTGCGGTCAAAAAAATCGCTAATAAAACCCTACCAGGTGCTGCAGTAGTTTGGACAACAGATGCTATTCTTTGGGTCAGAAATCAGATATATTTAGATGCTAAAGATAAAAAGATTAAAGGTTGGAATGTAGTTCATAAATGGCAATATAAGATCAATAACCTAAAAGATGGTGGTGGAATCCCACAAAAAGAGATTATTTCAGTTGAATACAAACCTGTATATGAGAAATAATAAGGGGGATGAGTTTATGTTAAAAAAAATAGGAATGAGTATGCTTTCAACGACAATTCTACTATCCTCATCATTTGTATTAGGAGAAAGAACATCAGCTGCAACTGATTTTTCAGTAACTTATTATAAAGAGTGGGAACCAAATAATACTTTGAAAACTGCTGATGATATTGGTTTAGACGGTATGGTTTTAGGGACTTTAGATGAAAATGATTTAGAAGGTGTAGATATATTCAAATTAGTACCAAAGAGAACGAATATTGCTAATTTCCATTTATGGTGGAAATCTAAGAATGCTTATGACTTAACATTGTTGGATGAAAATGGAAACACCTTAGTAACTTCTGATAGAAATATTGTAAACTCACGTAATATTTATTATAAAGTAAAAGAAGGAATAACATATTATATTAAAATTAAAGCAAAGAAAATTTATGGAATAGATGATAGTTATGAATTAGGGGTATGGTCAGAAGGTAACTATACACCACCTAAAGATAAATAAAATTTATTGGTGCGATTTGAACCATAACTTTGCTAATACGGCAGGGTTATGGTTCTTTTTGTTTTAGCATGTTATGAGGTTCTTCAGTTGACGGGCATGGAGTGCTGATAAATGAAAGGAAACATTATTTTAGATAAGGAGAGGGGAAATTGAAGAGAAAGGGGAGTTTAAAAAAAGATCCTAATTGAGTAGATAGGGTCTATGAAACGTTGAATAGTTTCTGTAATTGATTGTACGTCGAAAAAACGAAGTTTGATTGTGCAAACTTCGTTTTTGTTTATATAGGGTATAGGGCATGAATGGTTTCGATTCCTTTCAAGATGTGTTAAGTATAGCGAAGACTTTGAAATCCTACGAATTTGAAATAACACCGTTTGATATGTCTAAAATCCTGTTTAATAAGATTATTCGAATGATTGATTGTGCAATGTGAGTAGTATGCTTATAAAACATTGCTCTTTCAATTTATTGAATGCGCCAAGTAACGCGGGATCCTTGCAATTGACGCTATAAATTTAGTTATCATAGTTCATACCCCTTAAAAACAATTCATACTTATACTCAAATATATTAATCGATTGATACTTTGTTTTTGCGGATATGTAAACATCGATAGCAATGCCTTTGACTTCCCAACGTTTCCAAGCATTCCGTGAACAGATTGCTACTGTCTCACCCAAGTATTTTAAGTGATAAACTGGTCTTCCTTTTATTTTTTTCTCTTGGAACATGATATATATTCCTCCTAATTTGTATTGGACAACATAAAACGTTACCTAGGTATTTTTGTCTAAATCCCTAAAATGGAAGGATTACTCTTATTTATTAAAAAGTTATACACTATGTCGAAAAGTATACTTTATGGCATAGCTAAAAAACTGGATTTTTTCATTTTAAAATTACAACTTACGATTGTTTGAAATATATGTTTTGGTATATGGAGTTAGACCCATCTGGCTGATAATGTTTCCATATGAATATATATTCTTTTTACATACTTATCACACACCTTTTTTAAGCATGTTAGTTTCTTAGTACCAGAACTAATATAAGTGGCATTACCATAGTACAGATGGGGAATATCTAATTAAACGAATCTATTATTTCAAAAAGAATCCGCAGTCCCACGCTTAAAAATAGAGACTATATATATATTTACCAACATTGCGTAACTAGTATAGGCGCTTATATATACGAGTGTCAACGAAATGAATCTTACATTTTTGTAAGGTAACCATGTTAATAATATAGTAAGTAATTATTATATGGGATGAATAATTATTTACTACAATAAACCCAGGAGTTGATAAGAATGTTTTATATTCTATAAAACGAAAGGGCTCCTAAAATTAAATAAAAGAGGAATATGTAGTGCTATTTACAAGTTATTTATTATAAAATCGGGTACTATGATTGGTTCATAAGATGTAAAGTTTATGTTGTTAACACTTGTATGTATGAGTGATTATAATAGGTGTTTGAATTGGGTATATCTTACATTTCAAACCGAAATGTTACATGTCTTAGGTAAGTAATGAAAAGCGTTATTCATAAGCTAATCAAATCTACAAAGCTGTTTGTACTAAACTCATTTTCGTAAATAATAAAAATAGAGACTTGTAAAATTTTAGATTAGATAATAAATCACAACTAACTTGTTTGTAAATAAGAGTGTATTAAAGGATTAGTTTTTTAATACACTCTTATATTCCAGGAGTCCTTTATATCGATAAGAAAGATAAATTTTAACAAAAACGTCATTTGAATAAAGGCTAAGGGGGGAGGTTTTAACATACACTGAAATTAATATGAATAACATACTTTGCACTTACCTATATGGAAGTGAGTTGAATAATAATGTTTTATTCATATTTTGATACCCGAGTTAGAATGCGTCCATATAGTAAGGCGGGTATTACTTATAGTGGGGGGAAAAGTGCAATTCAAGCTATTCAACAAGAATCACAAGTGCAGCAGCAAATACAACAAGGCATACAGCCGTACTATTCATTTAAGGAAATCATTACCACATGCATCATATTACGCTATACGGAATTTCTTTTTTAACAATCCTATATGAAGCTGTGTACAATGGATAAAAATATATAGGGTAAATAAAGTTGTGTATTTAATTAAGGGCGCAAGTACAAAGTGCTATTATAAGAAGCGATTCATGTATTATGAATTAAAATTAAATATATTACTATTCTAGCTTTGATTGTATATAAATGCATGTGTCTTTATAATGATGTATGATCTATATTTTGGAATTTGGGGGATTTTAATGTTGAAAATTAAAATGATATATAATGGGAATGAAAGAATTGAGGAAATTTCACTAGAAGATTTAAAATTATTTACAACGGATCTTAATAATTCTATACCTCGCTACGTGGGGGATTTTCAATTATTTATTAATAAGATAGGACAAGCATTGGAAATGATAAATGAAATTCAAAAACATCAAAGTAATAAACTATTTAGGTCCTATATGGATATAAATTATTGGCGATCCTGTATAGAGTATATAGAAGCTGTACAATGTTTTGAAACAGCAATTAATTACATGAATAGGTTTGAGCGATATAGTGATTTATTTACGAAAGATCTTGCTAATTATACAATGATAGAAATAATGGATAAACAGGATTCACTGGTAAGAATCTTTGGAGTTGCTGCTAATAAACAATTGCAATTGAAAAATATTGCACAAATGGGAGCCAATAATATTCAAAGTTATCAATTATATTGCAACGAAGCTACTGCTATGTTTAAAGAGTGTATGGAGGTATATAATGGATTTCTTAAATTTTTAAAAAACCTTTGATGTTTTTCTATGAAAAAAGAATCTGTTTATCCCATGCCTAAAGACTGACTAAAGTCCGATATGGTCTTTTCCGCATCGTGAAATCTAGCAAAAAGGATATGTATAAATCCAATGAATAGAGATTTGTATAAACCAGATGCTCGGGAAAGAGATTCTTGGGAGACTTGAGAGAAGATAAAATTCAGAATAGGATTGGAATCCAGTAGAAGCATATTAGGCTGATGATTCCTAGAAGTAATCTGAGTGGTGGCTCTTCCACAAGGAAGAATTTCTCTTTTTCAAAAGGGTGGTGCAAGCGAGAAAACGGTAGTTCATTTCCAGTACCAAGCAAAAACTTACTTGGGTTGTTACCGTAAGGTGCCATGAATTCTAGGACGTCAAACTGTCTAGCTATAGACGAAAAAACCTAGAGTTCTAACTCAAGCCCCCCACTGAAACGTTTCACCTCAGTGATGGTAGTGGACTTTTGAACAGGAGAAAAATATTGATGGATTCATATTTCAAAATAATAGTTGACAGCCTTTTGGGATGAAAGGTAATATATAATATGTGATAATGATAATCATTTTCAGTAAGTTCGACGCATTTAAAATCTTATGTTATTAATTGAGAATGTATCTCATTTTAATATTGATATGTTACCCGAAGTCACAGTTATATGGACAATTGTAAACCGTTCAGCGTAAGCACTATTAGATGGGCAGCGTTAAGATGTACGAATTATGATGGCTTTCTTGTACAAGGGACAGATTTACTCATGCTATATAAGCCAAAAATATACTTAGATATGGCTCATCAACTTGAATTATTAAATTTACTGAAGAAGTTAAATCAAGAAGAAGAAAGAACGATTGTTATGGTTATTTACGATTTAAATCATGCTTCTCGTTCTTCAGATTATATGATTACATTAAAAGTTGAGAAGTTAATGAAACAAGGAATACCACATGAAGTTATGATAAGTGAAACAATTGGTAACGTATTTGAAGTTAAGGCTTAAATCGTTCCATGTCTAGTAAGCTATCAAACGATTTATTTAACGTATAATTTAATGATAATTAATAATCAATGGTGAAAAAAGCACAAATGAAATCTCATCTTCTTCGCAATTTAGGAAGAGGGAGATTCTAGTGGGTGTTGAACTTCTTATTTACGAATAGGAAGTTCAACACCCGTTAGAACGGGTGATTAACAACAATTAATTCAAATATAATAATTAAGTGTTGTTTTCTGATTCTTATAGTTCAATACAACTTATAAGAAAAATACATCTAGAAGGAGTGGGAACATGAAGAATTTTAAAATGGCATTACTAGCAATGGTACTAGCTGTTACTTCTATACTATTTGCAGCTTGTTCTTCTAACAAAGAAGAAAAAAAAGCAGATGCGAAGGCCGAAGAGCGCACTGTACAACACGCAAAAGGGGAAATTAAAATCCCTGCAAATCCAAAGAAAATTGCTGATCTTAGCGGTTCAACTGAGGAATTATTAATATTTGGTATGAAACCAATTATTACTGCAAACACAACAAAGGAAAAAATTGATTCACATATTGAGAAAAAATTGAAAGATGTAAAACCAGTTGGCTCCGCTTGGGGCGATAAAATTAATATCGAGGCTGTAGCTGCTGCAAAACCAGATCTAATTCTAGTAAACAATCGTCAAGAAAAGATTTATGATCAATTATCTAAAATTGCACCCACAGTTATGTTAAACACTCCATTAGACCAATGGCGTCCAAAATTTGAAGAAGTAGGTCAAATCTTCGGTAAAGAAAAAGAAACAAAAGAATGGTTTAAAAAGTACGATGAAAAAGCAAATAAATTACATGACAAAATCGTTGCAAAAACTGGCGATGCTAAATTTATGAAAATGGCCGCATATCCAAATGCATTCCGTGTATACGGTGACTACGGTTACGGTAGTGTAATCTTTAAAGATTTAAAATTACCAGCAATTGAAGGTACTCCTATGGATGAACCATTAGTACAAGTGCAAAAAGAAGCATTAATCAATTACAATCCAGATTATTTATTCGTATTTACAACTGGTGATGGTTCTCAGCGCTTAAAAGAATTCCAGAAAGAATCAATTTGGAAAAACATGAACGCTGTTAAAAACAACCACGTGTATACAATTAGTAATGCGGATGTAAACAAAGGTTACTTCCCACTAGGTAAAGAAATGATATTAGATGAAGTTGCTAAGTTCATTTTAGGAAAATAATATAAAAAGAAAAATCACCTTTGCTTCGATAAGGGGGATTTTTCTTTTTATCTAAGATGCGTGGCAAGATTCTCCGCGCGGAGAGAAGAGGGTTGGAGATGTACTATCATGTTGCAAATTCCAAAGCATGCGAGATTGTTAGTGTACTAGGTTTATAATTAGTTCAAACTAAATAGCAGATTATAAGATTAAAGATAAAATAAGGGCAGCCTGATATGGCTGCCCTTATTTTATTTGTAATTTTGCATATATTTTTGCACATTTAGTATAACAAACATTATTCTTTCCTATCAAACTTCAATCTTATTTTTTCTCAATATGCTTTGTTTACTTTTATATTATAATCAACTTAGTTCTTTTTATTTATGCATATTTCCTGGGGTGAATCCTTTTACTAAGGATTCCTTTTTTATTTTTAACTAATTCATAAATGAACATAATTCAAATTGGATTTTAAACTGATATTTATAAAGAAACTGTTGAAATAGCCTGTTTGTAAATGAATTGTTGCTTTCCATGACTGGAAACTAGCACTGAAAATTTATCAACAGCGATAATGATTCCAGGTACTCTTACTCCGTTTAGTAAAAATATCGTTACTAATCTTTGTTCCTCTATTAATTTCTTATAAAAATTTTCTTGTGTATGCATTAATAGCTTCTTCCTCTCTTTAATGTTCCGATCTTTTTAGATCCTTCTTATGGGTGCAAAAAGATCAGTATAATTATAATGTTTTTATATATCGTTATTTATATATTATTCTTGCAAGGGGATCCTATATAAAAATAAAAGCCTTCACAATGAAGTGAAGACCTTTGTTTATTTATCATCCACCAGTATGGCCGTGAGCATATTGTGCGATTTTATCCTCGCTAAGAGCTTTTTGTGTATCAGTTACATTGTTAGCGTTAAACATAAACGTGAATACGGCTGTTAATCCAATTAAGCTAAACATTACTTTTTTCATTTTAAAGCCTCCTTTTCAAAGTTTTGTTCTTCTGCTTGATGGCTAAGATAAAAATAATCGCTTGCTTTTGAACGGTTATTTTCTTGATGGAATAAAACCGCTAACTTTTTAGCGTATTCTTGTACATATTCATGTAGGTCTTCTCTATTAAAATAAGAAATTCCTGTTTTAATTGTCTTCTCTAATTCGTCAGCAGCAACCTTTTGATTCAATTTTTCTAAAATTAAAAAGTGATGTTCGTATTCCTCATTCTTTAGCTCTTTACAAATCTCTAAGCCTTTCACTATAAGATTAGAAGTTTCTTTGGACTCACCGATTTTCATATGCTCCCTAGCTTTAATAAAGATTGCTTTATAATCTTTAGGGAGTTCTTGTATTACTTCAGAGAGGTATCGTATTGCTAGTTCAGATAAATTTTGACCTGAATACATTAAACCTAAGTTATGGCGTATAAACGTGATATTCTTTTCTTCACCAGATTTTTTGAATGTATTAATAGCTGTAATGAAATGTTCTTCAGCTTCCTCAAATTGTTTTAAATGAGTACAAGCTAATCCAATTAAATTATCACATAATCCAATATTAGTTTCATATCCTGCATGCTTTTTAAAGATATCCTTAGCCTTGGTAGCTTCTTTGATTGCAGCAAGCGGTTTATAAATATGATAATGAAAAGTTGATAATTTAAAATGGAATTCAGCATGTTCAATTTCATCCGGAATGTGTTTTAAGAGTAATTCAGCTTGATTATAATGTTCTTTTGCACATGTAAAATCACCTGTAATATTTGAATGAATAGCTTTAAAGAAGTGGTAGTAGTATTGTAAAAACTGATCTGCAGGTACACCCAATGAATCTACTTTATCAAAACTATCTTTTCCAATACTTAAACTATCAAGCATATATTGATGACGAAAGTCTAAAAGAGCATAGTATAAAAGTAGGTTTTGATCTTCTTCAATGTTATGTATTTTTTGATCAATCTCAAGTTTTAAATTATGTGCCTTTCCTACATGTCTGGCACGTATCTCTATATACCAGTCATTTAACATTTTGGTAACTTGCTCGTTCCCCTTTACTGAAACAATCATTATATATTCCCCCATCCTATAGAAGTATGCTAATGTTATATATTACCATTGTAGCAAAACACACTTTGTATTTAACTATTTAACATTTATTTTTCAATAAAATTCAGAAAAATAAGATAATTAAAACAACCCACTTATATTTTAAAAGAAGATATCTATTATTATATATCTGAGAATAGTACAATTGAGGTAATTGACCATGAGTATCTAAATGTAGAAATGTTAGAAGAAGTCCATCAGGGAAAGGATCATAATTTGTTTGCGGTAAAAGGGGATGAAAAAGACATGCTGCAGTAGTTAGAGATGGACGGATTTAATTTTGAAGATGTTGATTGGGGAGAGCTTAACCTATTGGATAACGAAATTATGAGTAGTACGGATGCTATAGAAGAGTGGGGAATTGAATCATCGACATTACGTAAAAGAATAAATGATTTCCCGAAAGGCACAATTCGTAAAATTGGCACGACATAAGCTGTGGCTCGATTTGGAATGCGCTGTGTTTCGGTTCGAATAAGAAATATGTAAAAATAAAGTAGGGAAGGTGGCGTTCTATGAAGAATCACACAAGGGATTCTAAGGGGCAATTACTACAAACTAATAAGAAATGGTCTCACCTAAAGCAAAAACAGTGTGAAACCATATCAAATTGGCTGAGAGAGGCTTATATAGAGAAGATTAAGGTTCATAATCGTAGATTGAAACCGAGAGAACATGAGGATGTTTTAGAAAGTGTAATGAGTAAGATCTATGATCGTGAAATTTGGATTCCAGATTACGAAGTTGAAAAGTATTACAAAGGGAAAATAAATAAGTGGTATAACAAACACATTGCATTGGAAGAAAAAAATGATAGGGAGGAGAAAATTTGAAATATAGTATCGGAAATGTGAGTACTTCATATATAATCTGTCTAATTCTAGATGATTTAAACACAATTATTACAACAGGAAATAGACAATTAAAATTTTGCTCAAAATCTGGAATATCCTCTGTGGCGGAGCTAATTTCGGATTGGTTAGAATGATTTAATGATTACCCAGAAGCTATAAATGGATGTATATATATAAGAGTTGCAACATGATTTACTTTGTTAAAATCTAATATGCCTTATGTACAAATATTAAGATATATTGTTTATACCTCTTTGTATCTATTTAAAGAAGATGTCAAAAGATCTATTCATCATATAAAAAAGGAAAGTACAAATGTTTTTCCTCTTTTATATGATATGAAAAATACTTTGCATACTCCTCTAAGCCTGCTTTGTCGTTCTTTATGAAAGGCTTTTAATTCATCTTTTGTTTCAGATGCGATGATTTACAGAACAATTTTTAAAACTATCTACCGGGAAGGGTAAAGTTGTAGGGATTATTTGAAGGTATAGGATTTGTCTCAGGATCTGTAGAAGTACATACCATTGAGAGGATGAAGTAATCCTCCATAATTGCACCCAGTTCCACAATTAAGCCTTTACCTACGATGAAATTCGTTACACGATGCACGTTACATGGTAAATATTGCTGTTGACTGGATGAAAACCAATCTATTTGGATAGTCCATTCTTCTCCTTGGACAGCAAGATCTAATGTATCTCCAAATTTCACATGATATATACCGTCAGAATTTTCAGACCCCGATATGAATATGCTTGGATGAAAATGAGAATCGACAAGGTCAAGGGTGATATTCCACGGTCCAAAAAATGTTTCTGCCATTTGTACAGTATTCCTCCTTATACTACGGTGACGATTGTCTGACGACTATCCTGCCTATCGACACCATTTGTTTTCTTGATTGCAATAAGGCTGATTGTGTAAATCCCACTTTCGGTGAGCTTTAACATATACTTGCTGAACAAGGAGAGCTGACTAGTTTCAATGGTTTCACCGGCAGGTGTAACTGTTATAATCTGGATTCGTGTTTTCGGCGGATTATTCGAGCAATCCCAACGGATTTCTACAGTTTCGTCTTTCTGTGCTATAGACTTGTCAATTCTGAAGTTCTTAATTGTGGGTACAACAACCTCGAGTCCGGTATGTCGAGTAAATTTGCTACTGAATCCATCTAATCTGCCGTTTTGAGTGATATAACTTAGTGCTTGCCGCCATAATCCAAGGTTTCCGCCTGGATTAAGTGCGCTGTCCCCATAAATGCGTTCAACCTCAGCCATCGTCCAGTCATTGCGCTGCCCCCAATGTAATAGTCCGTTGATGTTAGGATTCCTTGCTAATGAAACCGCATAGTTAATCAAATCCTGACTGCCGCTGACATCTTTTAGACAGGCGATTTCCACGGAGCATGTTGTATCGAATTTCTGCATCCCGATTAGGGCTCTTGTCTGCCCTGTGAACCGAAGACTGGCATACCCTACAAATGCTTTTCCTTGAAACTCTTGCATGGTTTCATATGCAATCAATGCATCAATAAATGCGATTAATCGTTCATCGACTGCATCAAAGAAGACTTCGACTGAATCAACGTTAACCTCGCATTTATTGAGATAATCTTTTTGATCCATGACTGCATAGCTAATTGCTTCGAAATCAAGATCACCCTGCATCAATTGGAAAATTTTATATGCGAACAGTTGCCAGGCAAATAATCCAGCGGCACGAAGGAGTGGATTAGGATTTTCAGGAGCAAGGAGCACATTCTTGATTTTCTCCATTTGCTCGCCTAGGCGTGTATCGTCGTTAAAGTGTTCCAGAAGTTCACGAAGAATAACCAGGATTAGTAAAAATGGAGGGATTAATGCCAGTAAGCCACTACCTCCTGCAGCCGCAATTGCGGCAATTCCGGGGGCAATGACAGTTCCGTTGCTGTCTACAAATTCCTCGATATCCTTAATTGTCTCTGAAAGCAACCCCTTGAGGAAACTAGAATCAGCACAAGCACGCGACAGTAGAGTAGGATTACCGGCCGTGTGGGGATTATCAGGATCAGAACGGTACTCGTGATTTACACCGGCTTTTGAGAAAAGCGGCCCCTGAATGCGCTCGTTGTATGGTTCTACAATGTGTCCAACGCGCTCTTTTCGACCTTGTGGGTCTGTTGTGGGTAGTTCAAGTTCCCAACGCTTGGTAACACCCACGAGGTTTCGTTGAAAGTTCTTATGTGGGGTAAGGCAAATAGAGATTTGTAAAAATCGTTGTTCTCCGACTACGGCAGTATGCGGATAGAAAACTGGATTGGGTGGAATCGCAATATCTTTAAATAATGAACTGTTACGGTTTTTAATTTGATGTTTAATGTCTTGCCAGATATGTAGTCGTCGTCGCTCATATAAAGAATATTGAGACACTGCTTTGAGCACAACGGAATAGATTATCCCAAATCTGCCAGCGGAGACAAGCACTGCATTGAAGAAATTATCATTTCTAATGACATCGAAATTCTTGGGGCCGCCAAACTCTTTTTTTCTAAACTCTTTTTTCAATATGGAATCATCAGTAAGTTGTGGATGATTAGTGGCTTCCGGTTCAATCCAGTAGTGTTTACCGCCATCAGTTACAAGGTGTATCGCCATTACTGCATCAGCGATGGGGGGACGATCAAAATCTCCACCATGTGTACCTGTATTTAGTGCTCCAACGATAGTCTGACCGCCAGCACCGCCGAGGGTGGCGAATCCCCATGGTCCACTATAATCGGCTGTATTGTCAATTTGGTCAATAATAAAGCCTGCCAAAGTATTCTTATCGCCAATATTAACAATCTGATCTAGTTCGGCGTAGAGTTGATAGATCCGTTTACCCGATTCGACATGCATTAGGTATGACTTCTGCTTTTTTTCTTTCTCGGTTTCAACCATGTGCTTGATGTAGTCTCGGTTCAGGCAATTAGGTATAACATTTGTAAGAGTCTTTCCCATAGCGGGATGAATCTCTCGAGGGTCGTTAGTTTCGATAAATGTGTGGTCACTAACCGCTGCTTCCGAAAGAGCCCAGTGACTTCCCGCTGCTTTGAAACGCTGACCGGAAGGCCTGTTTTGGCAAAGTTCAATTAATTCTTCTAATGATTTAGGGTAGACAATTTTCGGAGCGTGAGATATGAAATTTCTCCGTGGATCATCATGTTTCCGTGTCCAAGGGGTGTTTTGTGATTCTTCAATAGGCATACTTGACTTCCTCCTTTAAGACGAAACTTTTTAAAGTAACACATGTTCGCTTAACTTTCCCTTCGATTCATCTGGTTATTCAACTCTTAGAGTTTCAATAATTTTTGATTACTCTCTCTCGGGGGATTCAGAAGTTTATTCCAATCAAATCTTGGTGGGATCTAATATCACCTAAAATCAAGATATTAATTGTTAATAACGATATGTAAGTACAACCGGCTACAAACTTCTCCGTAGATTTTTAATGTCTTTTCTAATAAAACTTTAGAGAAAGATGAATTGTTTTTAGAAAAATTAACAAGAAGAGAATTTAAAGATGATCTTGTATTGAAATAAAAACATCAAGCAATTTTAAAAGTCGAATATTGAGTAAATGATATTAAATATAGCTACTATATCAATGAGAAAATAAGAATTGTGTTCATTCAAAATCTTATTTAATTACCATAAAGATGGCATAAGTAATTCATATCTCTTTTAAAATGGGTATTATTTTTATATGGAAATTTATTGTTATATGCATTAGTTAAAAGAAATAGTTGTTTATAAATCCAACAAACGTCATTAAAAGCATATAAATGCTAAATGTTTGATAGGAAAATAAAAAATATGTTTCAGTACGTTTATAAATCCAACAAACGTCATTAAAAGCATATAAATGCTAAATGTTTGATAGGAAAATAAAAAATATGTTTCAGTACATTTATAAATCCAACAAACGTCATTAAAAGCACATAAATGCTAAATGTTTGATAGGAAAAAAAAATATGTTTCAGTACGTTTATGAAACCAACAAACGTGATTAAAAACATATAAATGCTAAATATTTGATCGGAAAATAAAAAATATGTTTCAGTACGTTTATAAATCCAACAAACGTCATTAAAAGCATATAAATACTAAATGTTTGATGGGAAAATAAAAAATATGTTTCAGTACGTTTATGAAACCAACAAACGTCATTAAAAGCATATAAATGCTAAATGTTTGATGAAGAAAAAATGAAATTTACGATATGATAGTATTTGATTAAGTTATGAGTAAATGCTAATATAATTGTATTAAGAAATCCAACAAACGTCACTTAATTGTGTTTAATGCCAAAAGTTAGATGATTAATTCATGTTCTATTTTATGAGTAAATTAAGAATCCAACAAAGGTCATTTAATTGTGTTTAATGTCAAAAGTTTGATGTTAAATTCATGTCTGATTTTATGAGTAAATTAAAATCTAACAAACATCATTTAATTGTGTTTAATATCAAAAGTTAGATGATTAATTCATGTCTTATTATATGAGTAAATTAAAATCCAACAAACGTCACTTAATTGTGTTTAATGCCAAATGTTAGATGATTAATTTATGTCTTGTTTTATGAGTAAATTAAAATCCAACAAACGTCACTTAATTGTGTTTAATGCCAAATGTTAGATGATTAATTTATGTCTTGTTTTATGAGTAAATTAAAACCCAACAAACGTCACTTAATTGTGTTTAATGTCAAATGTTAGATGATTAATTTATGTCTTGTTTTATGAGTAAATTAAAATCCAATAAACGTCATTTAATTGTGTTTAATGCCACTTGTTTGGTTTTAATGATTAAAATGGTTTTAATTAGGATTTGAGTACAGAAGAAATAGAAAAATGCTTATTTAGAATTGCTGTTACTTAGTATCATAACAATAAGAAATGAAGGAGTAATGTATAAGTGTCAGTAATGAGAGAACTTGAAATAAAAGAAAAATTTGCTAATCAAAGATTTACAACAAAAGAGCTCTTTGAATTTTACAAAGAGCAAGAAGATGATTTAAAGGAAACAACATTTAGATGGAGAGTGTATCATTTAAAACAGCAAGGTGTAATCAAGACTGTCTCGCGAGGCGTTTATGAAATAGGCTCCGAAATTTTGTTTATACCAAATCTGTCTAAGGATGCGAAGCGGATCTTTAGAAAGTTAAAAAATGAATTTCCTTATGTGGATTTTGTCATATGGGAAACAAAATGGCTTAATAATTTTATGGTTCATCAACCTAATACAATGAATATAATTATTGAAGTAGAATCGGCGTTAATAAATGATATTTTCAACTTTTTATATTTAAACGAAAAAAATATAGTATTAGCTCTACGAGATACTACGGCGACTAATTACATGCTAAAAGACGGGTATAGTACAATTGTTTCATCCCTAGTATTACACAAGCCAACTTTGCAACTAGATAAATTTACTGTTCCCAAGATAGAAGCAATTATTGTAGATTTATTCATCGATGAAAAAATATTAGCGTCATATCAAGGGAAAGAAAAAGTTAATATAATAGAGAACTTATTTAATGAATATACAATAAAACGATCTACAATAAAACAATATGCCAGTAAACGTGGTGTATTGGATAAAGTGTTAAAATTTTTAAATGAAGAAACCAATATTAATTTTTAATTGTAATGGGGGATATTACATGATTGCAACTAGGACATTTGAAAGTGAGTGGATTACGGATCTATCAAAGAAGTTTGGAAGCGCGAGAGGAAGAGGTAGAGGAACTAGAAGTAATCCAGAGCTCGTAGAAAAAGTGACTAAAGCTTTACACTTATTAGAATTGTTAAGTCAAAGTGAACTAAACTTTATTTTTAAAGGTGGAACATCGTTACTTTTATTATTAAATGATATTCATAGATTTTCTATTGATATTGATATTATCGTTGAAAAGGAAAAGAATGAAGAAACAAAAAAAGAGCTAGAGGCAATTATTTCTGAACTAGTAGAGGAAAGCAGCGTCTTCAATGATTGGGAAGAAAGCGAAAGAAAAGCAAATGATGTTCCAAAGTCTCACTATAAACTTCATTATAAATCAGCAGTAAACGAATCACAGGCGCACTATATTCTTCTAGATGTTTTATTTGAAAAAAGTCATTATGAAGAAACTACTTATAGAAGTATCAAGTGTGATTTCATTGATCATGAGGATCCGGAAGTTCAAGTTAAAATGCCTACCGTTGAATGTATACTAGGAGATAAATTAACTGCTTTTGCACCTTTGACGACTGGTATACCTTATATGAAAGAAAAGGAATTAGAGATTATAAAGCAATTATTTGACATTGAAAATCTCTTTGATGAAGTTAGTGATTTAGAAATTGTAAAACGCACATTTTATCAATTTGCGCTACAAGAACTAAGGTATAGAGACAAAAAAGAATTGAATGAAAATGATGTTTTGGAGGATATATTTAACACATCTTTAATTATTTGTGCGCAAGGTTCAGTGTGCAATGATGAGTTTAAAGACTTACAAGACGGTGTTAATCGCATTACAGATTTTATCTTTAGTAAACAGTATATTATGCGTAATGCTGTAATTAGTGCATCAAAAGCAGCTTATTTAGCGCAACTACTTTTAAACGGGAAATTGGAAATTGAGCGATTTAACGAGGATAATATGCATGATTGGAAAGTTGAAATCCCGGTTAGTATGTCGAGACAAGGTGAAGATCATATTTGGCGTATGAAAAATATTAATACTTTGAAAAAGACCTCTAAAGAAGCTTATTTCTATATTTATAAAGCGCTTGAGTTACATAATCATCAATAAAAGATTTGGTTTTAAAGTTGGATTATTCTTTGCTGGATTATATGCTGTGATGTGTGTAATAAATAAAGAAAAAGCATCCTAAATAGGATGCTTTTTCTTTATACAAACTGCTTTTTCTCTAATC
Source organism: Bacillus sp. EB V-12 (assembly GCF_056158125.1). Taxonomy (NCBI): domain Bacteria; kingdom Bacillati; phylum Bacillota; class Bacilli; order Caryophanales; family Bacillaceae; genus Bacillus; species Bacillus sp. EB V-12. The sequence continues at coordinate 26,079 of NZ_JBUXJL010000016.1, forward strand.
GATCAATAGTTTCACGTTTCTTCTTAATATTAATATTTGTATAGATACTAGTAATTTCCACAGAAGTATGGCCGATTTGATCTCGAAGTAATACAAGATCTTTGTTTTCCTTATAATGATTGGTAGCATATGTGTGTCGTAGTTTATGAGGGCTACGCTTCTCATCAAATGCACTTGAATATTTGTCACATAACTTCTGTATAGCTCTAACAGTTAGCTGTGTATATTTCCCTTTATAGTTTGTTACGAAAAGTAAGTCTTCATCTTGAGGGCAGTTATATTTACTAGGACGAACCTTAATGTACTCCTGAATATCATCTAAGCAAGAGCGAGTAGCTAATACGGAAGATCTCTTATTCCCTTTACGCGTCACTTTTACTTTGCCCTGACGGAAGTTTATACTAGATATAGTTAAGACTAGCTACCTCAGAAACTCGAAGTCTAGTCTCTAAAATGAGGTTATAATGGCTATATCTCTTTCTTTATCACGCTGAAAAAAACTATATTTTCGTTGTGATATGCTTTTCAATATTTCTCTGTAATCATTTTCTAAAAAATTGAATAAAATTCCATCTTACTTGGTACTCGTTTAACAGTCTAAATAGATATAATAAAAAAGAGAATAAGTGCAGTAAAAATATGACTAAATATAAATAAAAAACTTTCGTTTGCAATAGAATGGGAGGATCTAGAATTATGACGAATTAATTTTCTCATTATTAGACCATATATCATAGAAACTAAAATGAGTAGAAGTAATAGCGAAACAAATTGCATCCTATTATAATCCATGGATGTTGCAGTAATAATAGCAGGTTTTATAGCGACGAAATATATTGTTAAATATATAAAAAGACTTAGAATACAATATAATGAAAAATTCAACACGTTTCTGTACAAATAAACGCCCCCTTTTTAATAAAACACACATGATAAATTCCCGCCTCTCATAAAAATATCCTAAACCTATCTAATTATTACCATCATGGCAAAATAAAGTTAATCTAAAGTTAATTTTAAACTATTTATCAATAAGAATCAGAAGATAAAAATAAGTAATCATAGAATTTCTATTAATAATTAAATGTATATATTCATAAATTTTAATGCACGAATAGTATTATAATGAATTTAATGGATGGTAATAATATTCCTTTTTGAAAGGGTGTATATTAAATGCAGTATTCTTACATTAAGTATTTTGATGGTTGGGAAAAAATATTTTCTAGTGGTAACTTAATTGAATTTCAGGAGAAAAGTTATATAGAGTTAGATTCCATGATTATAGATAATGAAAAGGAAGCTAAGCTTATTAAAGGAAGAAAAGCTTTATATCAGGCAATATGCCCTATATGCCAAGAAATTATGTCGTTTAATAAAGGATCTAAGGCCGTTAATAAAAATCCATATTTTTTTCATTTAGATAAAGAGCAATGTTTTTCATTTGAATCATTAGCGCATGCTAAAACTAAGAAATATTTATATGAATTATTTAGTAAGGCTGGTTACATCGTAAAAGAAGAGAAAAGACATAAGGACATTTCACGTGCCGACGTAGCGGTAATGCAAACAATTGATGGAAAAGAAGAGCTAAAGTTAGCAATCGAAGTACAAGCGTCTAATATTCGGACTAGTAATATTACGAAGAGAACAAATATATATTTTGAAGAAAATGTACCAACTGCATGGGTGTTAATACTAGATAGTTTCTTTCCACCTAAGGAAAAAGAAGTAAATGGTGAAAAAATATACACGGATAGTTATAGTGGTACAAGAATTAGTAGTTTTAATCCAGAAACAAATTCTTATGAGTATACATATATTTCTCCATTAAAAGAGGAATATTTCTTTATAACAGGGGAAAATAATAAAGCATTTAACTATTTGATGGATGTATACCATGTTATTGTAACTGTTGATCATAATGGCCATGTATTCTTAATTCGAAGAACTCCCGAAAGTTCTAAGCTAAGGGTAGATGCATTGTTAGAGAACCGAGAACATTCAACACAAGATGATATATTTCTGGTTAACCGAATAGCAGAGCCTGACATTGTACCAGTATTATTAGAAACGGAATTATTGCGAGCACCACATAGTGAAAATGATACGAGGCTGAAAAAGAATACTCAATTAAATGAAGGATTTAAAGGTCAAATTCACAGAAGTGATTCTGATCCTACGAATTTAGTAGATGCTGCTATTGAATTTGATAAAGCCCGGCAGATAGAGGAAGCATTAAATAGTATAGAATTAGCGAGAAAAGCAAGAGAAGACATGAAAATAGCCTATACTAACAAACTACTAGAAATAGAACAACAAAAAGCTGAAGAGAGAAGAAGGCAAGAAGAAACATTGGCTGAACAAATGGCAAAGGATTATATGAGCAACTTATATAATCAATATAAAAAGGAATTTAATATGCTAGTAGAACGCTTGGAGACAGAAAAGGTTCAATTTCATTTATCTTCAATCGGTAAGTGGTATTCTTGGTTGAATTATTTAAAAGAAGAGTGCCATAAGTGGTATATAGTCGTAAAAACTATATTTAAAGGATTTCCAACAAGTTTCTTAAGTGATAAGAATGATTATGAAATGTATTTTAATGAGGAACAAAATAGTTATAAAAAATGGATTGAGGGTAGAAGTTTAAATGAGTTTGTAGAGGAATTACAGCAACATTATGAACAGGAAACAAATAATACTAAGGAAAAAATATTTTATCAAAAGCTTTTGACTAAGTATGGACAAAAGTTAGATAAAGTGCAAAAAAAAGAAAAAATACAAAGGGAGCAAGAAGAGCTACGTATCCATCAAGAAAAAATAAAGAAAGAGGAAGAAGAACAAAAACGCATTCAATTACAGAAAGAGCAATTATATAGAAAACAAGAGCTTTTAAACAAAGATTATGATGATATACCACTTTTAACAAAAAATGAAATCGATAATTTTAGAAATAGGTTTTGGGAGGAATACAAATGTATTCCTAAAAAAGAACGCACCGCTTATGAAAAAAAGTATTTTCCTTCAGGACTACCACGGTGGTTTATGAAAGATAAGATTCCCCATGTAGAAAAAGAAATAGAAGCTGAATTAAAAAAGCAAAATAGCAAGAACAAGGAGCATAAAGAAAACTTAAAAGTTAACGATGATGGCTTTATTCAGTTGAATTTATTATAAAAGAAATTTTTGTAGTCAGATGATAACTTATATCTCATTAAACATTATTTCTTTATATTATAATTTAGTAATTATATTTTTTAGGAGGATACATATGAGATTAAATAAAAGTGAAAGAACATTGCCTATATTATTAGCCTATGAAAGAGATGAAAGTGGAAATCTTGCAGTTTGGTGCCCATATTGTGCAACATGGCATCTTCACGGACAAGGAGACGGGCATCGTAGTGCTCATTGTCAAAATAGGAGGAGTCCATTTATAGAAACCGGGTACATTATTAAAAAGGGATCAAAAAAAGATTATGCTTTCGGTAGAACATATTATGATAGTTATGACAAATTAGATTTGAAATATCGTTACTAGAGGGCTTTTCTTTAATTTAAGAATCAATTTATAAGTAATGCCAATAAGTTAGTCTTATATAACCAGATAAGATATTAGAAGGAAGTGGAATTTTAATGGGATATAGTACTCTGTCTCTTGATTTTAAAAATAAAGTAGTTGTCGATAAAACGAAGTGGAAAGAAATATGGGACGATTGTATGGAACCAGATAGTTTTGCTGAGTATGTGTATATAGTAATTGAAAATGCGGCGCGTCGTTATAAATTTAAACATGACTTTGAACCAGAGATATACATGTTTAATTTAAATAGATCTTATAAGGTAAATCTGAGATTGGATAATAAAAAATACATATTGATAATTAATCCCTTTGATGAAAGTCAACTTTTTAATGCAGAATAAGGTTATTATAAGTAACATCTATTAATCAAACTCTATTTCAAATCAATATTAATAGCTTTATTGTTATGGAGGAATTATAGTGCAATCTAAAAAAGAGCATATCTATCATTTTACGAACGTTTTAGATTTTGAATACATCTGTCTTGAGAAGAAGGGGCTTGGTTTTCCAGAACTAGAAGAAGTGATGTTTAATTATGTTCTCTCTATGCCACAAGGAACCATAGAGTTTAAAGAATGTTGGATATCTCGTGAATATGTAGAGGTAGAGGAACTGAGAACAGTCCAAATTACTTTTGAGGACAGTAAAATAAATAAAGCGGTTTGTTTATGGGGATCTAAAAGGAATATAGATGGTAAAGTACTTGCAATGACGATGGATTTTTCAAATTTAGTGACAAAAGAACTGGAGTATGAAATGGATATATTGAAAGTAACGCAAAAGAATTAGTAAATATATTTTATATAATGATAAAATGAAATTGAATAACTTGTAAAAATATAGGGGGAAGTATTTTGATTATTAAAGTTATATATTTTGATGAGCCCTCAGCTGCGGACTTTTTACAAATGTTTTATGGAGGTTCTCTTGTTATCACTGATGAGGGAACAGGTAAATATAGTATTGGTTTTAAGGGCAAAGCATCGGGAGAAATAGGAGCAAATACCAGTTTTTTATCTTTACTCAAGGCTAAAATTTCCATGTCAGCAAGTGGTGAAATGGCAAATTCTAAGGATAGCCTACTAAAAACAACAATTACAAATACAATATTAACAGATTTTGTGAATCTTTCTGAAGAGGATACTGAGAAAAATATAGAGATTTTCAGTGGGTTTAAAGTGAAAGTACCAAATGAGTCTATTACTTTTGCAAAGATGTATACACCTTTTATTAAAATGTTAAAAGAAGGCTCGAAATTTACTGAAGGGTTAGCGGATTATAATTATTTAGAACTTGATGAAATACTTCAGCATGCAAAAGGCTATTATGAGCTATTGGCTACTAATGGGGAAAAGAAAGTTGTTTTTCGTTTTAATATTAATGCTCTTAGAAATGGTTATAATTTGACAGACTTACCTAAAATGAATCTTACATACTATGGGATAGAAGTGGGAGTGTGTAGGGAAGAGGATTTATTATTTGAAAATGAATTCTCTATGAATAAAGATGATTCCCGTGAAACGATATCAATTGAGGAAATATATGATGGCCTAAAAAATGAAGATCCGCATTTATTGAAAATTTATGATATTGTCTTATCTGGAATAGCAGGGGTGAAAGAATGAATTTTGTGATTTATAATGGTCCGACAGAAGAATTTAAAAAGATTATTCCAGAAGATAACGTTATCTCACTTACACCTGTAGTGAGAAAAATGGATCAGCTTTATAGAATGAATGATGTAGTGAAAGAAGAAGAATGTTATAAAACGCTTACAGTATTTACGGATGAATATTCCGGTGTAGCAGATCATTTTATAGAAGGCTTTGTAATTTACATATTAAATTATGCAACATTTTATCAGTTTGAAGAAGTGTATTTGCATAATCCTCCTACAAAAATTGTTGAGCAATTAAATAATCCTCATTTAGGGATTTCTGTGGAGGAAATTGAATTTGAACATCCTAAATTAACAATTGAATCATTAAAAAAAATAAAAGCTGCATTCAGTGAGACAATATTTGGACAAGAGGATGTAAAAAATAAATTATTACAAACTCTTTATCCATTAACTAATGAAGGATCCCATAAGCCAGTAGTCATTATGTTATATGGTCCTTCTGGTGTTGGGAAAACAGAAACTGCTAAATTATTAAATAAAGAGATTTATGACGAGAGGGAATTATTTCGAAAGCAACTTTCGATGTTTCACAACGAAAGTTTTGCTTCTTATGTTTTTGGAGATAAAACTAATTCCTTATCTAAAGATCTAATCGATCGACAAACAAATGTATTATTATTGGATGAGTTTGATAAGGTTTCTCCGATTGTTTATAGTGCTTTTTATCAAATGTTTGATGAAGGAGAGTTCACAGATAAATATTATAATGTTAAATTAAAAAACTCAATTATTATCTGTACATCTAACTTTAATAGTGAAAGAGAGATAGAGGAGCGGGTAGGTAGCGCTATCTTTTCGAGATTTGATAACCTTATTAAATACTCCCATTTGTCTATTGAGGCAAAAAAGAAACTTATAAAGGCTATTTATGATAAAGAGATATCAAAATTTAAAGAAGAGGACAGGAAACTATTAGAAGAGGAAAATATGATTGTTAAAATGGAGAAATTCGTTGATGTTTTTCAAAATGCAAGAGATATACAAAAACATATGAAACATTTACTTGCTTATCCATTAGTTCAAAGATTGTGATCCAACTGTATATTAATTAAATTTCTCATAGATATACTTTATTTAACTTGTTGTCATTATTTTAATTTAGGGGAAAAGGTATTTACTACTGGTAACTTAATGAAATTTCAAATGAAAAATTATAGATAATGATAAATAAGTTAAACATATAAGAGGATGGGAATTAATAATAAACTGTATTTTTCCGTTTTGATTAAGTGCAGGTTTTTTCATTTGATTTACTGGCACATGGTAGTTCTAATAAACCTTTATATGAATTATTTAGGGAAGTTTTATCGTAAAAGAAGTGTTTGAATACGAAATGAAAGGTGGGATTTAATTATTGAAGACGTTAACTAGAAATATGGAAAAGATAATGAAGAACTTAAATCGTGCCTTCAAAAAAAAGGATATAAATACTATAAATATGTATTTGGATCAAGGGTTTGAGATTAGTGGAGTTAAATTTTTTAATATACTAAAAAGTAAGATATATGATATTTTTGGGGAAGATGTAAAAAAAATTGATGATTTTTTAGAGATATTAAAAGATAACCGTTTTATTAGGATGAAATTTTCCAATGAATATTTAGAGTTTTGTAATACTATAAATGTTATATATAAAGAATTTCTACCAATTTATCAAAAATCAAGATTAAAGAAGAAAAAATTGATAAATAACTTAAAAAAGAAAGATCATGTATATATAAAAAGTATTCTATATTATTTTGAACAGATAATTTTTAAACAATATAAAACCACTTTACATGAGAAATGTTTAGAAATCTATAGTCATTTTTTATTTGATATGGATTTGTTAATTACAAGTATAGAGATTTCAGAACAGCCCGAAGTATTTTCCAGTAAAGATATATCCATAAACTTTATAGAAGAGTTAATTGTAGAATACAGTTTACTTATTGAGTTTAGACATAATTTCTTTGATTTACTAAGCGGAAGGTATAACTTATCTCGTAAGAATAATTGCTATATTTTTAAACCCTCTGAAAATAATATTGATATAATTGAAGCTTTATATGAAGCAAATAGAGAACTAAGAAAAATGATTTCTTTACAAAAAAAAGGAGAAATTCTTACTCGTTCATCAATGAAAAAAACAAGTTTAGAATTTATGTATTCAGATTTTGGTTATAAACTCGGTGATAAGTTAAATGATGGCATGCTAATTCAAGATATTTGTAATGTTTGGATTAATATATGTGATTTTGTTAATAAAACTGATTCATCAAAGTCAATGTGGATAAGTATCAAATATGAAGAAATTATTAAAAATGATTTACAAGAAAATATATCAAAAGAAAAATTTTATAAAGTTCTGGAGAACTACTTCGTATCAAATGGAAATAAAAGCGATTTGTATGTATCTCCTATCCAAAAGTATAAGTCTCAATATATGATATTAAATTGGGGAACAGATATTGAAATGACTTACTTATTACATAATGTTATTCCGAAAGTAAAAGATAAACATTTTTACGAGACTACATTATTTAATGATTTAAAAGCTATAAAAAAAATTTTATTTAATAATAATAGTTCGTTTAGAATATTCCCTCAAAGTATTGAATTCAAGGATTTTATAAATGAATCATTTGAAATTGATTTGATGTTCATATATGATCAGACATTATTTATTAGTGAAATCAAACATATTACAAAAAAATTTGACAGTTTACCAACATTAAGAAAATTAAATTATGCATATGATGGAATTATACAAGTAGATTATATTTGTAGAATTATTAAAGAGAATAAAGAGTTATTTATAAACAAATTAAAAAAAGAAAAGAACATTGATTTAGCTGATTTTAAAGAAGTAAAAGGGTTTTTATTAACAAACGAGGCAAAGTTTGGTGGTGTGAAATTTGATCATAACATTCCAATTCTAACTAGAGAAGATTTATGGAGATATTTTGCTCATCCTACTATTTTGAAGCAAGCGAGAAATGCTAATTCATATGAGATAATTAGTTTTATAATTAAACATTGGTGGGATTTTTCAAAAACACCTAGTTTGAAGAGTTTTTTAAATTACTTAGATAATTCTTTTAAAGATAATTTCGCTTACAAAGAATATATTTCCCTCAAGAAAAAGACATTGCATGGTCATGGTTGCCAATTGATTTATCAAAGATATGAGATAGATCTTGAAAAAATAATTTATAATACTAAAAAATATTCTGATTTCAAGTATGCCAAATTGATTCACCAAAAAATACGTGCAACAAGGAATTTTCAAAATAATTTTTATGCACTAAATTTTACTAAAAAAACGTCAGCCAACAACATCAAAGACGTGATAGATATCAGTCATTGGATTGAATTAGCAAATCGTTTTTCTAAATATGAAGACTACTCTAATAGAAGATGAACAATCTTATTAAGAAGTTTAGATTACATTTGTAAAAAGACATAAAAGTAGGAAATAAACATTTAGCGTTAATTTCTAATATAAAAACAAATGGATGCTATTTAAACAATATAGTGAAGTTTAAGGAGCATTCATTTGTTCATGTGCTTTTACAATAACGTCATTGTAAAAAAAGGGGATGATAACTCGAATTATTAATTTTACATTAAATCCGTGTTTAATATACAATTGAATTTATTCAACAAATAATATATAATGTAACCAAAATATACGGTTTGTTGGAGGTAGTATAATTTTGGATTATAAAATGATTGCAAAGATCTATAATATTAACGTTACATCCACTCTAAATAAAGGGAAATTCATTGATGATGATAATATGAGATTATCTAATAGTTTGGCTACATTTAATAGACTTTTTGATAATGAAAAATTTGCTCGTACAATCGGTTTCCTTGAATTTGATTCCTTACTAAATAGTACATATATGTATCAAACCGGAGAATTAAAGCAGCTTCAAGAGACTTTCAAAGATCATCAAATCATGGGTGAAGCAAACTATTATTATATTAATTCTTTTTTAAGAAAAATAGATATATTTATGGTAGCATTATGGTTAGTTAAAGATCATAGTGTAAATATAGAATCAGGATTTATAGGAACTGGTACTAAAGAGGATTTTTATTCTGTTACAAGTAGTAATACTGCATTTTTATCCTCTAAATCAAATGGATTGATTAATGATACTATGTTTTCCATTGAGGAAATAAATAAAGCTATTCATTATTATAAACTTTTACATCCAGAAATTAACCTTAATATTGGGAATCAGATAGCTGATGGTCCATACAAAGTTAAGTCATTAAGAGTACAGCGAGCTTTTTACTTTCTTCAGGCTGCAAGGCATGAAACTGATGTTCCTGTGAAGATAATGAAATATTGTACAATTTTAGAATGTTTATTTACAACTGGTCGTGACGAAATTACACATAAAATTTCGGAGAGATTTGCTAGACTAATGTCTGAACAATTGGAACAAAGAGAGTATTACTTTTCGTTGGTGAAAAAATCTTATGCCATTCGTTCCACTGTAATTCATGGACAGTCTATGTCAGAAAAAAGATATGCAGCTGCTCTCGAACTTGCTATAGAGTTAGATAATGCTATTAGAGAACTATTGTTAAAAATTGTATTGGATAGCGATTTTGAAAAAAAATTCGAACAGAATGAAGAAGGTTTAGAAAAGTGGTTTAGACAATTGATTCTTTCATAAAACGCCACATTTATATGCTTATTATGCAAAAGTATTTTAACTGAATCCTAAATGGAATTTATATTAAAATTGTATTTAATGTAAAATTAGAAAAATTTAGACAAAACAGTGCATTGATTATAAAAAGTCAATGTACTGTTTTGAAGTTTGAGGTGAAAAAATGAGTAATCGAGAAAAGCAAGTATATCAAGCACGTGTAGAACGTCATAAAGAAAAAATGCCCTGGTATATTATTGAATATATTGAGGAGAAAACGAACCTCTCCCCTGCTACTTTGTATGGATACTTAATTGAATATGAAATGTTTTTACAGTGGTTGATCTCCTCTCGCCTTGCTACAGTAGATGGTAAAGTTGTAATGGAAATTCACGAGGTAACAATTGAAACATTGGAACACCTCCCTCTTAAACAAGTAAAAAGGTTTAAAAGCTATTTAGAGAGACAAGGTAACAAAACCAAAGCAGTTATACGGACATTTTCGGCTCTAAAGTCATTATTTAACTACCTAACAAGCAATACTGAGGATGATAATGGAGAATGTTACTTTTATAGAAATGTTATGGCCAAAATGGAAATTCACAAGGAAAAAATCGACGCTGCAGCTAGAGCAAAAGAAATTTCGGAAGTTATTTTTCACAACAATGATGACATTAAATTCATGCGCTTTTTATCTAATGAATATGAGAAAATGTTACAAGAAACCGCACCTGGTAAACTAAGATTTTTTAAACGTGATAAAGAGCGTGATATTGCTATTCTAAGTTTAATCTTGGGTACAGGTCTTCGGGTATCTGAAGCAGCTAGTTTAACTATTTCTAGTATTAATTTTCGTACTCGGTACATCAAAGTTATACGTAAAGGAGATAAAAAATCATCTATTTTAGCTACACAAACCGCTCTAGATGATGTTCAAGAGTATCTTAAAGTACGTGCTAACCGTTATAAGTGCCCTGATGATGAGGATATTCTATTTGTAACCAATTATAAAGGCTCATACGCACAAATTTCTGTTAATGCAATACAAAAGCTTACAGAGAAATATACTAGAGCATTTGACGAAAAAAAGAGCCCTCATAAGTTACGTCATACATATGCGACTAATCATTATAATGAAAATAAAGATTTGGTTCTGTTGGCAAATCAAATGGGTCATAATTCGATGGAAACTACCTCTCTTTATACGAATATTGATGATACTAAACGTCGAGCTGCAATTGAGCGTTTAGAACAACGTCAATTAGAAGAAAATGATGAAATTGATACATGACATGAACTATCTCTCTAAGGGATAAGAATTTCATATGTTAATCTATCTATAGTAAAAAAGCCAATGTATTTTATAAAATACATTGGCTTTTTTACTATAGATAGATTGAAGTGTATATTTTCTGTTCGTTAAGTACACTTTTAACGAATACTTTTGCTTATATTAGTTTGAGGTTGCATAGCAATTTTGTTGAATTCTTCTTCAAAAATAGTGGTATTCGCATGTCTATGATTAGGTTCTTCGGAAGTAGCTGTTACAATAAGAGAATAAAACTTATCGACTCCTATATAGTTATGAACTGGTTCTCTGCCAGTTAAAATGAAATATAGTAGTCTTCCTAAAGAATATATATCACTTTGTTCAGATGCATTATCTACTTGTTTAAATACGATTAATATCTAACTTTAAATTTTTTTCAATTATACTCACCGTATCTCGCCCCTTTTTATCCGAATATTTCAAACGCTCTTCCATTTTATCTTTTTTATTGGCAGGTAAAAAAGGGGCCAGACACAAAAACAGGTTGTGGAGAAAGTCTTCTTCACAACCTGAGAGTAAGTTATATATCCAAATATGACCTGTTCTTTTAACTATTAAGTCTTTTATAATCTGTTATAGTTGATATAACTAGAGTCATAATAAATCCACTGCCCTGTTCCAATTCTTAGCCAGCCGTTCTTTTCTTCATATACTGTAACTTTTTCACCTTTACTTGTCTTTCTAACAATAGAATAGTTTGTACCTGATCCGCTTCGAACATTTACTCCAATACCATTAATTTGAGCCGTTCCAATTCCATTTTGAATATTACCATTTTCAATTACTTGAAGCATGTTTAGAATGAATGTTGCTGTTTCACCACGAGTTGTTGTTCCTTTAGGAACGTATTGATTGTCACCCTTACCTTTTACAATACCTAAGCCATACAATCTTTGTACGTCTTCTTTATAGCTAATTTGGTCTTTGTCTGAGAATGGTAAGTTTGTAACTGGCCCCCGTATACCTTTATACTGTAAAGCCTTGTTTACAATAATTGCTGATTCTTCTCTTGTAATAGGTGTGTTTGGGTCAAAATAACCATCTCCTCTACCTTGAATAATACCTGCACTTGCAGTACGTTTAATACCATCTCGTAAAGTTGAATTTGCATCGTTTAGGTCTTTAAATGAAGCATCTCCAGCTGGCAGGTTTAGAGATTTAGAGATTAATTGAGAAAATTCGGCTCTTGTTATCGCTCTATTAGGTGCGAAAACCCCGTTTCCTTCTCCTACCATAATACCCCTTCTATTCAAATCACGAATAGCTGACTCATACCAACCTCCTGTTATATCGTCTGTTGGTTGATTAAATTTATTATAATAACTTTCAACACCATTTACGAATGGAACCCATTGTCCACTTTTTATCATAATAGCAGGACAGTTTTTACCACTCCATCTTTGGTGTTTTACGATGTTATTTAATGGTACACCCGTTTCTTTCATTAAATACGCTACAAGTTTCTTAGCGTTATTTACTGCCTTATTGTAGTCACCATCCCTGTTAACTGCAATTTCAATTGCAATGGATTCCCTATTACCTGGACCATCACCGTCTCCAGCGTGCCATCCGTTCTCGTTTAATGGTAGGTGTTGATAAATCTCTTTATCATCTACTGTAAAATGCCATGATGCAGATCGGTCTGTGTTCCCTACCGCTTGGTTATATAGGTATTGAGCGTGGTTTTTAGCACCTGCTCCTACACTTGTATTATCAGTCTCATGAATTGTAATGTACTTTGGACTCATGTAGTTTTGAGGACGAATATTATCGTTACCTACTGGAACAATCCATTCAGTGAATGGAACACCGTTTATTGTACTAGAGGTTCTAGATGTTGTGGAAGATAGACTACGTTTTATTCTGTTTGAATTGCTAGGAACAGTTAATGTACCTGTTTCTTCATGAATACCTTCTGAACGTTGAAGACTGTCTGTTTTCTTATTGTCGACAGTACCTCCACCACGTCCGTCTACCCCTTCAAAACTAGCTTCAATACTTTTTAAAGCCTGTTCATCTGATGTTGTTTTACTTTGTTCCTGAATACTTGTAGGTTGCTTATTGTTTACTGATTGTTGTTCCTCTGCAAACGATACCAATGGTGAAGATAATACTGTTAATCCTGCCGTGAATGCTACTACTTTTTTATTAAATTTAATATTCATTTCTAATTTGGTATATCTCACTATTATAATAGATACACCTTCCTCCTTGTACTTCTTTTAGTGTAAATAATAGTTTAAATGCTGGTAGCCTGAACCCAAAAAATAACGGCTTGATTTTTCATTTCATATGGGGGTCCCACCACATGCCCATCAAGCTGAAATTTCGTTTTGGGGTAATTCTGCAATCTAAAAATTTATTGCAAGTTGGTAGATATGTTATTTGAGTAGTTAAGTTCTAAGAAATATGACCTAGTTTAAAGGATAAATACATTGAGTTGGTATTGTTACTATATTGCAAAAAAATAATAGTTTACTAAATTAAACTATTGTTTCGAAAAGAATCCACGGTCATACACTTATTGTAAGAAACTATTTAATATATTTAACAACATTGTGTAACAAGTATAGTTACTTATATATACGAGTGTCAACCGAAAAAATCTTACATTTTTGTAAGATAAGTAGGTTAATAATATAGTAAATAATTATTATATAAACTAAATAATTTTGTATTTATAATAAAGTAGTTCATAAACAAATATAAAGTAACTTCATCTATATCCGCGGATACTACATTTATCTTTTTGTTACTATGATTTATGTAAAAAGTATCTACATCTTTAAGTGAAACCACTTGAATGCCTTCACCTTCCGAATGTGCCGTACAGGCACTTAATGACCATAAAGTTTTTCATTTATTAGGTTTAATTGTAAAACCAGTACTTAAAGCTTTATCTAAAAGTAAATTTGAAATCCCATAAAAATAAAAATCCCCTTCTGCAAATGGGTGCAAAAGAGGATTTTTTAAATTATTCTATTCGTTCTACAGACACTACTCATAGATAAATAAGAAACGGTGTATATTTACACTAACATTTATAAATTCAAAAATCAAGATATAATTATCTACCTATAGGATCAGATAACATTTTTTGTTCATAAAAATCCTCTTTTGCTTTATTTTAAAATCTGATATGGATGGTGAGATTTCCACACCAACAGAGAGGGGCTTTGAAATGGCTTATATCCTTTGGTATAAAACAATTGGTACTAGCTCAACCTGACGGCTTTCATTCCTACTTTCAATCAATCCGTTGTTGTTATCAAATTGATGACTCTCTCATTTCGTGTTTACACACTTATAAGGAAATGTGTCGCGCAAAAGATTATTTTATTAAACTCTTCACGAGTAATAACTTTGAAGTCTTAGATCGAAATGAACCTCTAGACGAATACACCATATGCTAATTCAAATACCTTCTAGGAAAGTAGGTGAGTACTATGCCTTCTGTTGTTGGAAATCTCGTCGTTCAAAACAGTAATGGCGCTTTCAATCTAGGGGATTTATATAACGTATCTCCGAAAGAAAATACGAAAGCTTATAATGGATCTGGCGCTTCCAATGTTGGATTTGTCGTAAATACTTTTAACTGTGTTAGCGCGACAAACACATTTGATGCTGATGTTGCAGACCAAAACCAAGTTGGAACAGCCTAAATTTATCGTTTTCCGACAGAAGACTCCTTCCTCAAAAATGTGAAGGTGTGAAACACCAATTTTAGGTGGGAGATGCATGTCGGTTGGCACAAGCCAACATATTTGCTATCATTTACTTGTACAGATTGCTCTTCGAAAACTGAAGATATGAGGTTGGTTGCAGAAAAACGTTGCAACCGTAAAATCTTCAACGTTCTATCGCCCCACGCTTCTCAAAATTGCGAAAACCAAGCTAAAGTAGTTAGTGTGGTGAGTCAGCGTACAAGATACTTATGTTCTCACCGTAGGGACTGCGGGTAGAGCCTGCTAAGATAACTGGTGGATACATCGGTGTTCGCAGAAATCTCCCACTTCAAACAGTCCGTTAGGACGTTAAGTGGTGAGTAGTTCAAATATGTACATTTGATTAATCACTCCGAGGAAGAGCGCTGCTCAAAGGTGCTCTTTTTATTTTGGCTGGACGGAATGTTTTTCAATATTCCGCAAATGTTATACATAGTCGATAAGCTAGAACTCTTTTACCTGTCCAATCTTTCTTCTCTTTTCTGTATCGAGCAGTTAGCTTATGCTAGCGGCTCTTTCTCTGTATAAATTTCTCAAGAGTTCTGCATACAATATAGTCAGTCCTATCTGATAGGGTTCTGGCCACACTCCTATCAGATATTAGTTACTACTCATAAAATATGGAACCATAATTCACTTCATCATAAATATTAATATATCCATATTTATGAATAAAATTAAAAAATTTGATAATATATAATATTTTAAAATCAGAAAAGAGGGTTGGATACGCCCTCTTTTTTCTTACTTCACATATACATAGACTTCATTTGCAGTTACATGATAAATCATCCTTTTAAATAATTTAGAGAATTCCAGTTGATTCAATTAATTTTTTTGTGTAAGCATCTCTATCTGCATGCATCCACTCCTTTGCTACAAAATAATCAACTATTTTCCCGTCTTTAAGTACCAGGACTACATCACAAAATTCTAAAACAAGCGAAATATCATGTGAAACGAAAATAATTGATAATTGCTGCTCTTTACCAACTCTCTTTAGTAGTTTCATTATTTTTAACTGTGTTGTCATATCAAGGCTAGTAACTGGCTCATCACATACAAGAATTTCTGGATTAGCTAACAATGATCGTGCAATACAAATTCTTTGTGCTTGTCCCCCACTTAATGAATTACTTTTCCTTTTTAAAACGTCAGGTTGTAAATTCACCTCTGCTAATAGTTCCAAAATTTTTTGTTTGCGTTCTTTTTTAGTAAATGAAGTGAAATTAAGCAATGGCTCTTCTAAAATTTGTTGAACAGTCTGCTGAGGGTCCAGTGAGGAAATTGGATTCTGAAAAACCATTTGTAACCTTTTGCTTATCCATTTTCTATCTTTAGCGGTTGCTTTAATTACTCGATTTTGTATTTGTACCTTTCCATTTGTATATGGATGAAAACCGGATATAATTTTTGTCAGTGTACTTTTTCCGCCTCCAGACTCTCCTACAACGCCTAATTTTTGTCCTTTCTTAAGTAGGAAAGAAACACTATCAAGTATCTTTTTTTCTGAGTGTTGAAATGATGCAGAAATATTTTTTACTTCTAAAAGCATTTAGAACCTCCCTCGCTCCCCTGAGAATTAGGGAGGTTATTCCATAAGTCTCTTGTATAACTGTGTTGTGGATTTTCTCTAATGGTAGAAAGCGGTGCTACTTCAATAATTTCACCGTTCTTCATCACTGCCACTTTATCTGCAATTTGGTCCGCTAGGCGTAAATCATGTGTAATAAACAAAATGGACATTTTATATTTTTCTTTTAACTCTAAGAGTTTTCGAATAACTTTTTGTTGGTTAATTGTGTCTAAACCAGTCGTTGGTTCATCAGCAATTAACAAACGAGGCCGTAGTAACAATGCCATACTAATCATGACACGCTGATTCATACCCCCACTTAACTGCGAAGGATAAGCAGCTGCTATTCTTTCGGGATCAGAAAAATTCATTTCCAATAGTTGTTGAAATACTTCTTTCTTTGCTTCTTTTTTTCCTATTGACTTTTTACTTCTTAGCACATCCAACATTTGGTTTCCAATCTTTAAAAACGGATGTAATGCCAGTGTGGGGTGTTGATAAATTAGTGCTATTTCCTCTCCCCTGATTTTCTGCCACTCCTTTTCTGACAGCATTGTCAAATTGTTTTTTTGTTTATCTAACGTTATGACACCATCTACTTTTATTTTTCTCTTGTCTAATAATCCCATTATTGTGCGAGAAGTAATTGATTTACCGCTGCCAGATTCTCCAACTAAACAAAACATCTCCTCTTTGCAAATATGAAAAGAAATATTTTTTACTAGTATATTCTTGCCTGATTTGATGGAAAGTTTCTGCACGTCAAGTAATATATTGTCAGTCAATTACTTTTAGCCCCTTTCCAATAAAATAAAATAACATAACAAAAATGGTAATACAGGAAGCAGGAATCAAAGTAATCCATGGTGCAATCTGGAAATAGCTTTTGCCGTCAAGTATCATGCCACCCCATTCTGGCATTGGTGGTTGCGCTCCTAAACCAAGAAAAGATAGACTAGATATCATCAGAATAATGGTCCCCATATCTAAAAAAAACAGTTCACGAATAAGAGGTAATGTGTTCGGTAACAGATGTCGGTAAATCAATTTGATTCCAAATGTTCCACTTAATTGTGCAGCGAGAATAAACGGTTGATTTCGTGTAACAACCGACACGTTACGTATGATTCTTGCATATTGAACCCACCAGGAAATTAGAACAGCTACTAACGTATTAACAAGCCCTGGGCCAAAAATACCAGTAATGGCAGCAACAAAAAGCAAATTCGGTATAGAACTGAAGGAATCCATAATAGCAGTCATTATAGTATCTATTTTTCTCCCCCATAAACTACTAATAAGTCCAAATAATGTCCCTAAAATAGAAGAAAGTATTAAGACGATGGCCGGAAAAAGCAAAGTATAAGGTGCTCCAATAACAAGTCTAGTTAATATATCTCTCCCTAAATGATCCGTTCCAAACCAATGAAGGGAATTTGGTGGCTGTAATTTCTCTGACGCATTTACTTCATATGGGTTATATGGAGTCAATAAAATCCCTATTATTATTAAAAAGATTAACAAAATAAAACAAGTTATCGGGAGAATCCATGCTGCTTTTTTCATCATTCTCTTCCCCCTTCTTTCCACTTTTGACGTGGGTCTATACATCGTAAAAGCATATCAATTATTAAATAGATAAGCATGGTAAAAAACGCCATTATTAATGTAAACCCTATAATAACTGGATAATCCCTGACAGAAACTGCATGAATAATATAATTCCCTACCCCAGGCCAAGCAAAAATAGTTTCAATCACAATAATCAACCCCCACAAACTACCAATATTAGCAGCTATCACCGTTAAAAATCCATGAATACAAGGCAGATAGAGAGTTCTACTGTATAAAACTACATTTTTTAAACCTCTTGCTCGAGCCGCTTCAAAATAAAGACTTTCTATTACTTCCCCTATGATTTGCCGGAATAATTGCACAAAAACTGCACTAAGGGATAAGCTAGCAGTCACAATAGGGAGAATGAAATGTAACCACGTATCATTACCATATACAGGGGTAATTTTCCAGTGTATAGAAAATATTAATACCAATAACAGTCCAACCAAGTAATTTGGCAGTGATGATAGAAAAATAGATATATTGCCAATCCATTTGTCCCATCTACTTCCGTTATAAAGAGCGGCATAAAAAGAAATGATGATCCCAGCCAACGTTGAAATAGCTAGAGAAGGTCCAGCTAATAAAAGTGTGCCATTTATTCGTGAAAATATTTCTTCTACCACAGGGAGGTTTGATTGGTAAGAAATACCAAAATTGAACCTTATTATTTTCATTGCCCACCCAATATATTGATTAAATAATGACGTATTATGACCAAGTTCTTCTCTTAGATTAGTCAATTCTTCGGTATTTATAATTCCTCCACGCTGTAATAGTATGACCATTTCTGGTGAACCGGGAATTATTCGAACAAGAAAAAACAAAAAAATACTGAGAAAAAATAGAGTTAAAAAAATGATAAATAATCTGTTTACAGCAAAACGCCACATCTTCTATTCTACCCTTTCTAGGTTATTCCAAATGACCGGGTCATCAATGATTGGTCCCCAAGTAAAACCTTTAGTATCAGCACGATGTACAAAGATATCATTTGGATAGAAAAGAGGGACAGTCACTGCATTTGTATTCATATAAGAAAATACTTTATCATATGCTGCCTGACGTTCATCATTAGTCATAGCTTTGCCAGCTTCTATAATATAATTTGACAGATTTTCATCCGTATAAGCTACACCTTTCCCATCGTTTTTTACCACAAATAGGGAATCTAGAAAACCTTGTGGATTAAGACTATCCGCATAGGTTCTATAGATTAATAAGTCATAATCTCGTTTTTTCCATAAATTATTATAATAGGAGGTTGACTCCATGCTATTAAGTAAAATTTCAACTCCGGCTTCTTTCAAATTACTTTGTATAGTTTCTGAAATTTGTTTCCATTCAGGAAATTCTTCTGTTTGGAAAGCTAGCTTAAGCTTTAAAACCTTCCCGTTTTCACCATATCCCGCTTCTTTCAATAATTGTTTCGCTCTATCTAGGTTATAGGTATAACCTGAGTTATTCGATTCTGTCACAAAAGGGACAGTCCTAGCAAATAAACCTTTAGCTGGTAATCCGTTTTTGTCTAATACCTTATCTGCTAAACGCTCTTTATTAATGGCATAATTCAACGCTTGGCGAACTTTAACATCTTGTAAAGCTTCTTTTTGATTATTGATTGCAAGAAAATAACTCATTGTACCCGGTTTGGTTTCTACTTTATAGGCATTATTATCTTTAAATACATTTAAGGCTTGATATGATATCTTGCTCATCTCTCCTCCTGCTATTTGAACGCTTCCTTCTTGCAGTGCTAAAGAACGAGTTTGCGCATCAGGGATAACTTTCCAAATCATCTTTTTATTTTTAAAATTATATTTCCAATAATGTTTATTTGGAGTTAGTACCGTCTCTTTCCCCTTTTTGTGAGAGTCGATTTTCAATGCGCCACTGCCAATCGCTTTTACAAACTTACCATTTGGATCTCCAGCAGGTTCCACAGAATTTGGACTCATTACCCGGAGCGGACGAGCTGCTGTTAACTCATTAAAAATCAAAACACTTGGTTCAGAAAAAGTCATTTTAACAGTATAGTCATCTATTTTTTCCGCACTATCCAAAGTCGCTGCTGTTTTTAACCAAGCATGTTCTTTTTTGCCTTTCCATCTATTAATGGAAAATAGAAGAGCATCTGCATTGAGATTAGATCCATCAGAAAACTTGACATCATTGCGTAAATGAAAAGTATATGTTTTCCCATCTTCCGAAACCTCCCATGATTTAGCCAATGCAGGTTTTATCTCCCCATTTTCTCCGTATTCTACTAAAGGATCATACACCGCAGTATATAATGGCATGGATCCATCATAAGAAGCTGCATCTAATTTATCTGCACCACTATCAGATGTTAGCGCCACTTGAATCGTATCTTTATTTTCCTTAGTTGTAACTTTACTGCCTTCACTGCATCCTGCTAAAACAAAAACTAACAAAACAGTCAACAATGAAGTGATTATCTTTTTATTCATTACAAACCCTCTTTCTAATTTTATATTGCAAATCGTAATGATTACGATTATCATATTAAAGGTGGGTTTAGTTTGTCAATATTTTTTATTAGGAGGAGTAATATGGAAGAAATAAAAAGACATCAAAAATACTGGGACAACAGTGCTGAAATATATGATGGCATTATTCAGGAAGAACTAAGTGGATTTAAAAAAGAAGCGTGGCGACGAATTTTAGAAGAACATATTAGTATGAAAGGTCCTCTTAAAATTTTAGAAATTGGTACTGGTCCAGGTTTCTTTGCTATTTTATTAGCTCAGATGGGACACGAGGTTACTGCTTTAGATTTTTCAGAATATATGATTAAAACTGCAAAAAAAAATGCATTACAATCAGGAGTTTCTGTAAATTTTATTCATGTTTTAGATGCTTCTCCTTTCGATGATATAGAGTCATATGATGTTATTGTTTCACGTAATGTAACTTGGACGCTTCATTATCCGGAAAGAACATACACAGAATGGTATAATTGGTTAAAAAAAGATGGTCAGTTACTAATCTTTGATGCAAATTGGAATATCACATTAGCTAAGAAAATGCATGCCGAAATTTATCAAAACGATATTGAGAAAGCAAAACAATTGGGATTTCCAGTTTATGATGAAAAAATATTATTTAGCGAAGGAGATGCGATTGCTAAAAATTTACCACTCACTTTTGCTATGCGACCAGAATGGGATAAGGCAGTACTATTTCAGTTAGGATTTCGAGATATTCAAACAAGACAAGATTTTCACGAATTAATCTACACAAAAGCTGAGCAAATTGCTTATGCTTCTATACCGCTTTTCTCCATTATTGCTGTTAAATAAACAAAATTCCTTATGATGTGAGTCCTGAAAATGGGATGCACATCATAACATCTAAACTATCTGTTTCTTATATTCTTTTTGAGATAGGTAGTTTAATTTCTCTTGAATTCACACACAATTGTAGTAATGAGTGTATTCTATTACTATCTTTCGCACAGTTGTGTTAGTTACTTTTGTTAGCTTTACTGAGTAGTTCAAAAGTAATCGATACATCTTCTTTTTCTTTTTGGTTTAAATCTTCTCCTGGGAATGTTATAGTTGAGCTTTTGTCCCCGTTACTTGTTCTTTCTTCATCTGGAAATACGAAAGTTGAATTTTCTGCTTCCTTATTTTTTCTACATTCTCTGGAAATGCCATAGAATCATTGGTAGTCAAATCACTTTTAAATCCAAGATTAGACAAGATAGCTTTTAAATCTGGTAAAACCCCTATTTTATCAGATGTTGGATTATTAGATTTCGTTCCTGTATTTGGGTTACTTAAAATAGCTCTTAATTCCTTTGGTGTATACGCCTTACCTAAGTGTTCTTTGGCAATTCCTTGAATAGATACAGCAGCTCCTGCGATTATAGGTGAAGCGCTAGAAGTACCACGAAAATCAGGAGTGTAACGATTTGTTATCTTCTAATCTGTAATCTTATCCCCTGCGCTATTTTGATTTTGATATGTATCTAGTGTATCAACATACTCTCCCCAACCATATACATCAATCCTACTACCATAGTTAGAGAAATCTAAACGTTTATGGGGAACTCTTGCAGTAGATGCACCAACCATAATAGCTCCTGAATCTTTAAAGTCGGGACTATTACGATTGAAAATTCGCTTACCTCCAAAATCTTTAAATTCATCTAAATCATTCCACCATTTCCAGCAGCTTCTATAATAACGATGCCTTTGCGAATTGTGTTGAAAATACTTGAATACACTTCTACTGGTAAAGGTTTATCTCCATATCCAGGATATTTGAAAGATTCTTCTATTAATAGAACATCTCCGGCATGTAATGAAATAAAAATGATATGACCCTAACCTATATAACAATAAAAGCACCCACATGTTTTCTTCTCATAAAATAAAAAACCTCCTGTAACATACTGTTTAATAGTATGTTACAGGAGGAAGTCTTTCATTTCTATAATATAAGTATTACAAAAGTCTTTCAGCAGTCTTATTTTTTTCTGATGTGATGGGAAGAGTAAACCAAAATTCACTTCCTTGTTTGCCGTCTAAACGATCTCTCACACCTATTTCTCCCCTATGCATTTCAATCAATGATTTTGTAATGGCTAGTCCGAGACCGGAACCTCCAGATTGTGAACTTCTTGATTGATCTGTTCTAAAAAAACGTTCAAATACGCGTAGTTGGTCATTTGGAGTAATTCCTTCTCCTTTATCACGCAAAATGAATTGAACTTGTTGCTTTTGCTTATTTTCCTCTAAAATTAGCTGGATTGTTCCAGAGACAGGTGAATACCGGATTGCATTATCTAACAAATTACTAATGACCCGTGCTATTTTACACGGCATAATTAAAAGTCGAGGTAAGGTCTCAGGAACCTCCAATTGTAAATCAATCTGTTTGTTTGCTAAAAAGACAGAATGTGCCTCTAGTACATCCAATAGGACTTTGTCCATATGTATTAAAGTTGGATGAAAATCTACTTGCCCAATTTCTAACTTTGTAAGATCAAATAAGTCATTGATTAATCCACTTAATCTTTTTATTTCTTTTAAAATCGTAACTAAGTACTGATTTCTCATTTCAGGATCTTCAATCAAATTATCTTGTAATGCCTCTATCATCAATTGTATGCTAGCCATAGGTGTTCGTAAGTCGTGTGAAATATTCGTAATGAGCTCTTTACGTGCTTTTTCACCTTCTTCTAACTTAGTAAACCCTTCTTCCAAATTTTTGGCCATCTGTTGGAAGGCTGTTGCTAATTCTTTAAACTCCCGTGGTTCTTTTCCAATTATATATCTCGTTTCAAAATGTCTATCGCTAAATTGTTTCGTTAGTTCAATTAAATTTTGAATGGACCTCATAATAGGGCGTGTCATTAGCCAGTAAATAAACGTTGAAATAATCAGTCCTACAACCGCAATTACTGTTAATAACCGTGTTTGTTCTGGTTCAAGTAACATTTGCGTTTCACTATACCATATAGCAAGTACCAAGATACTGGTACTTAATAAATTCATCAATAACAATTGAATGCGTAATCTCATGTTTCATTTCCTCCATTTGGCTCAAAGCGATATCCTATTCCCCAAACAGTATGAATCCAACGATTCTTTATCGTATGCTTCTCGAGTTTGTCACGTAAACGACTCACTAACACGGTTACTGTGTTTGTGCCCCCTTCATGTTCAAAATCCCAAATAAGTTCAAGAAGTTGCGAACGAGAAAATACCTGTTTTGGATGTTGTGCCATGACATAAAGTGCCTCAAATTCTTTTACCGTTAATTCCACTTTATTTTCACAAACAAGTACACACCTTGTTTTTGGATAAATTTTTAAATTCGGAAATTCTATTACTTCTGATAGGGATTCTTTTACTTGTATCGGTATTTGATTGCCTCTTCTTAGTATAATTTGAACCCTTAATACTAATTCACGAGGTGAAAACGGCTTTGTTACATAATCATCTGCTCCCATTGTTAAACCTAAAATTCGATCTCTTTCCTCTCCCTTAGCAGTTAACATAATAATAGGCACATTTGATTGTTGACGAATTTCCTCACATAATTCCCATCCATCTTTTATTGGCATCATGAGATCTAAAATAATTAAATCTGGTTGATATTGATGAAATACATCCCAGCCCTCCATTCCATTCGTAGCTGTATATACTTCGTATCCTTCTCTTTCTAAATACCGTTTGCATACTTCTAGAATATTTTCTTCATCTTCTACGATTAAAATTCTTTTTTTCATATACAATCCTCTCTTCTTGTTTACCAATCACAAAAGAAATGTTTCTCTTATTTACTTTAATCTAATAAATCTATGGAATTTGGATATACAGATACTATTACTTATAGTATTTCTAAGTTAGAATTCAACACTTTGGTCTTATATTCATTAAAAATTATTTAACGAACTCCCCGAAAGAATTCTCCTTTCTCAAGTGTGTAAAGGGCGTAGCCCAACGATAGGTGGGAGATGAATTTCGGTTTGGCATAGCCAAAAATTTTTGATAAGCTAGCTATATGAAGCTCTTTGATAACTTGATATATGAGGTTTCAGGAAGAAAATAGAGTGCGAAAACCAAGCCATTCGGTTCCCGCGTAAAATATCAACCGTACCAAAAGAGCATCCAAGCGTTGGACACCTAGGGGTAGAACACCCTGAAGTAACGCTCAGGGAGACGAAAGGTTACTTTCGTCGTGGAACTGAGAAGCTCCTACTTCAAGCTTTGCTAAATGGTGATTAGTTCACTGTGATTCTATAATCCAGGTGGTAATTTTAGCATTTAACTACTTGTATGGCTAGATAGAGTCTGTTTATATATCATTCCTAAAAGTATACATACTGGGGGGATTTTCAGTTGGTGGCGTATGGAGTAGAGGTAACAAATGTATAGAAAGCCTGGTTACATTTATAATGATATATGTACTCCCCTATCCATATAGACAGGGGGTACATATATAACATCACTCTTTACTTAATACTTTCTAACTCCCATTTGTGATTATTGCTTGGTGAAGTTGTATTCTCAGGTTTTAAAATATACTCACTAGAAGCTACAACTGTGGCGGTACCATTATCTGCAATAATATTAGCCTATTATTAACTAACTTTTCACCTTGTAATATCCCTTACTAGCAAAGACGAAGGTCATACCACTATTCTTGACTTGTTGTTTCATGGACATTAGAAATGTACTTCTTCACATGGCTAAATTCATAAAAGAATATCAACGCCCACTCTTTAACCTATTTTCTCATTCACTGATTGGAAGACTTGTTTTTAGTTTTTCAGAGTCATATGATCCAGTTAGGTTGAAGAATCTCATTTAGAGAGTCATATTTATAAAAAACAGACTCTTTTTGGATTATTAATAACCTTTGTGTCCATGACTGTCAAATGTATAAGTCTTCCAAACACCTTTCCCATTATTAAGTTCAACAGTAGTGTTTTGATAAATTGAACCATCTTTTTTAGCATAATAAGTAA
Organism: Bacillus sp. EB V-12; assembly: GCF_056158125.1. NCBI lineage: Bacteria > Bacillati > Bacillota > Bacilli > Caryophanales > Bacillaceae > Bacillus > Bacillus sp. EB V-12. The sequence goes on from NZ_JBUXJL010000016.1 coordinate 51,750, forward strand.
AGTACCCGTAATAAGGGAAATGGTATCCGCCACCAACAGAGAACCATCCTATCTTAGCTGCTCCAGAATCATCGAAGTAATACCATTTACCATCAATTTCTTGCCATCCCTTTTGCATTTCGCCTTTATCATCAAAGTGGTATATCTTACCGTCATCGTTTTTAAACCCTGTCAGCATAGCATGTCCGTCATTATTAAAATAATATCTTTTTCCGTCAATGGTTTCATGACCATCGAAAGTATAGTGCTGACCATCTTTAAAATGATAATTCTTTCCATCAATTATCTTCCAACCCGAATAGGAACCTCCATCCTCTAAGCTATAATAGTGCATTGTGACCTTTTCAGTTCCATCTGATTGGGGGAAAGATCTCTTTCCAGTGAGTCCTGACTTTCTAACAGAACCGCCTTTCTCAAAGACTACGTGTTTACCGTTAAAAGTAACAGTAGTAGTACTAGCTAATGCTTTCCCATTCAAATCTGAGGCCCTCTCAAGCACGCCTTTGTTGGAAAAGTGAAGAATGACATGTTGGTCTTCTAGACGCATTTCATTCTTTGTAACTGCGAAATTTTTAAAGTGGTAAATTTTACCTTCTATTTCTTTCAGACCCTCTTTAACAAACGCTCCAGAAGCATCAGAATATTGCTCATCTTTCCAGGCTGAACGCTGCAGAACACCAGAATCCTTGAAATGATAGACCTTACCCTCAATCTGTGCATCAGATGAGTTTGACGACACTACTAGGGAGTTAGAATGCGGAGCAAAATAATACGTATTACCTTTAATTTCCTGCCACCCCTTCAAAAGAACTCCTGAAGCATCTGCATAATGATATGCTCCATCTCTTTCTATCCAACTATTCGTTATTAACTTTCCAGAAGCATCGTATGCAGTCCATATAGAACCATCACTTTTATCATTAGCTTTGAACTCTACTCTTCCATCATACTTCTGTCTATCATATTCTTTACCAGGGTACCAGTCTATTAACCAGTTGTGAACTTCATCATTGGTTTTTGCAGTGAAACTAATTCCAGGTCTGAAAGAATTAGCACCATCGTTTTCCTTCCGGAAGCCTTGAATGTATGAATTACTAGTCAGACGTACTCCATTCTTGTTTACCAAATCAAACTGCCATTTATTAAGAAAAGCGGGGGCTGAGACAAGTTCAAATAATTCATCATCACCAATCGAATCGGAATATTGAAGAACATTTCCTTCTTTCCCTGAAAGATATTTTGAACCTGATTTTACCAATACTTTATTACTTCCTTTTTTATAGGGGATAATTTGATAGGATTCACCGTGATTTAGTGAGCCAAATGCTGCTTCAATAGGTGTCTCTAGGGTATTGGTGATCTCTGCGAATACATTACTTGACAGGTTATTAAAATCTGCTTGAGCTGTAGGGTTATTCGTAACATAATTAGAAAGAACTTCTCTACCTACTGGATGTGAAGTCAATGTTGCTACCTTCTTTTGTTCATCTGTTAAATAAGAAAATCGGTCCACCCCTAATCCTTTAAAACCGTCAAGAGAATCTGCTCCAAATTTCTTCTTATAAAATTCGTCAACAAGTAATGTATTTTCACCGGATGTTTTTTCTACGTATATGGTGATACCTTGATTAAGCGCAACCCCGGTTTTTCCTTCATCCAATTGTGCTTTTGTAATGTAAAGAAGATCGTGCTCTGATACAGATTCTGCAAAGGGTTTCAAATCTACAATTGTGCCGGGTTCTGTAATCTTAAGCTGTTGCCCCGATTTTAAGTCTTTAATCTCACTTTTTCCATTTGGATATAGTACTTTAATGGTTCTAGTGAAATTGGAATCTCCTTTCGTATGATGCATAGAAATATTAAATTCCCCAGATTTAAAGTTAGGAGCTCTGTAAGACACATTCTCTGCATAGGGGCCAGTGTAATTAGATAAGTCAGGCTCTCCTACAGATATCCCAAGCTTTTCATATATATCAGCTACAATACCTAATGAAGTAATAGTTACATCCAACACCGTGGCTAAACCTGCGCTAGCTTTGTTCTCTGCAACAGGAGCTACAGAAAAAAGAATACCTAATGCCGCTGTGGCAGGAATTAATTTCTTTCCCATTCTAATTGTATTAAAGGTTTTTTTCATTTTTGTTTCCTCTCTTAGTAGAGTTTAGTGTAAATTGCTGAAATATAATGCTGTTCTTCACTCTCTACGGGTACTTTTTATTAACGACCGATATAACATCTATATCAGTAAATTCATCTTAGTTTAAAAATCTTTCATTTCTCTTTCACAAATGTTACAAAAGTCTTTCGTAAATCCTTTTTTTATTATATATATATATTGTATTTCACTTGGAGGGGAGTTTGAGTGAAACTAATTAGGGTCTTATCAACAAAACGCGGTTGTACAAGTAAATGAAACTCCATACTATTTAGACAAGAAAGTCTAAACTTTCACTTTTAGATATTGGTTGGGACAAAAAACTCTAAACTAAAATTTATTATTATGCAAAATTGCATTTCGATTGTAGTTGATAATCATTATTATTGTAACTATAATGGTTACATGATAGGTGATATACGAAAGTTATTTACGGATTAAACCTAACTGTGCATTTAAATACAATCGGAATGGAGATGTTATAAGGTATGAAAAAAATCATTTTAGCTGGTGCATTAGGAATTGCAGCTCTTGCAGGAACAAATTTACCAGGATTAGAGGTAACCAAAGCAAGTGCAGCTGTTGAATCAAATGTTTCATCAATAGAAGGACGTGTAGTGGAAGTTTCAGGGAATACTATCTATATTGAAGTGAAAGGGTCCAATACGAATATTGATAATACTAATCGTTTTAGTATTACTACAACTAACTTTAATCCCCATGTAAAAGTTGGTGATGATATAAAAGCTACTGGTGCGATGATGCGTAATTTTGAGAGTTATATGATTGCACAGTCTATTGAAAAAGTTCAAGGGACTGATACATTGCATCAGGGAGAATATTTAGAACATGTTTTCGCATACGAATATGAAATAGGATATATTAAAGAAGTAGGTAAATTTCAATCATTAGATTATGTAATCGTTCAATATACTGGAAAAGATGGGATTCAAAAAAAGAATGTTACGGTTTATTTGACAAAAGGACAAAAATTTAATGCAGATGAAAAAGTGAAAGTGCATATGGCGAACGCTGAAAGAAGTAATGAGTGGTCGGTAATGGACGAAATTGAAAAAGTTAATGATTCTCAGGCACAAAGTAACCCTATTTTGAATCGTGAAGTAAATGGCCATGTAACAGGTGAAATTATAGAGGTCGGAAATAAATTTAATGAGTTTAATTACGTAATAGTTCCTTATATGAATCAATATGGTCAAAAAGAAATTATCGAAGTTCGTTTAACTCAAGGACAACAATTTAAACTAGGCGACAAAGTGAAAATTAATATGGAATTGGCTTTGGGACGCGGTAATATCGATGCAGATGTAACCGTTGTAGATAATATTCAAAAAGTAGATGAAACCAACACTCAAGCTTATCAAAATGATCAGTGGGTTTGGTCTTAATTATAATTAGAAATTCAATTTCTCTCTTTAATGTATATACCAATTCAAAAAACCTTGCAAAAATCTTGCAAGGTTTTTTTGTTTATTTAACGGATTATCTTTTGTTTTATTAAAACCTGTGAAAATTTTCTTTTTTATAATACAAAAATCATTTTGTATAGATTCTATAACTTCTACTGTATACATTACTTTTGATACTGACTTTAGATAGCTTGAACGAATGAGGAAGAAATATATATCTTGCATAAATAAAAAACTTATCAAGACTATAGTAGAGCTGCCAAGAACAGATATATTTCTACCAATGCTTGTAGATTTGGATATATGCTGTAATGCCATAAACGCCACACTACTATGAAGCATTGCTATTAATATAGGTAGGAAAAACAAGATCACCATCTGTCTTGTTACAATTCTTTTTAATTCAATTTTACTTAATCCTATTTTTTCAAGCATGTTGAAATATTGATAATCTCGATCTAAATCTGTAAATAAGCGGAACTATAAAAAACTTGTAGAAAAAAAGATACCTACCAGTATACTCATAATTGACTATAGCCCATTTTGTTGCTTCATTTTAGTCCATATTAAGCTAAGAGAATCAAAATAAAAAGATGGATTCCCACTATTTTCATCTGCTTGTATTACCAGGGTTAGTTTTTTTGCAATATCAGTTGTGTGAATCCAGTCTTTGATTATGAAACCATATAAGGTTGATTCTATTGGTGTTTTATATGTCCCTAAAAAGTACTCATTCACGACTTGATTATATATTAAATCTTTTACTACTAATATAGAAGCATGATCCTGTCTTAGTTCTTCAATTTCTACATTCTTTTGAATAGGAAGATTTATATGTAAATTCCCTTGTGTAATTTGCCTATTTTTCTGCTTTTCAATTTCTTCATTACTACCCTTCTTTGCTTTCTTAAATGTTATTATCAAAATTTCTTTATCATTTTTTAAGCTTTCCACTGGAAACTCCAGCTTTTGAACATATTCATTATAATCCGTTAATCTGATTAAGGTCCTTCCATTTTCTGTTGTTATAAACTTTGGAGAAACTAAGATATATTGAAAATGGGCCTTTTCTAGTTGTTTTTTTATTTCAGCTACATGTTTTTCTTCATTTACATTTCCTTAAAATGATACATATTTAAATGCATATGGACTTTTTCCTTCAGCCAATCTAGAATTATCTATCGCGGCGCAAATCCCTATTGCAGTAAATACCATAGCTGAAACAATTGAGACAATAAAGAATGTTTTTGCATTGACTTGTAAACGATATATTAAATCTGAGAATGTTAACAAATTTGTTTTTTTATAAAACAAATTTGATCTTTTCTTAAGTAAACACATTACATAGACACTTAATTGTGTAAAGAAGAAATATGTGCCGATTACAACAAGGGCGACGCTTACTCCAGTCAATATAAGTAATTGATAATCATTCATATAATCTTTTCCGATTGATATTTATAATGTTGCGAAATACCCTAGACCAATCAAAATAATCGATAACACTGTCAATGCAATAGAACTTCTAGGCTCTGGTTTAGGCTTTTCTTCGGATTTTAATAGTTCCACCACTAAGGTTACTTTTACCAACCTAGAAGTAACTATCGAAATTAAAACAAACAAAATTATGAAGGCTGCCCTAGTAATAGTAATTGCTTTAATTGGAAAATAAAATGGCAGTCCATCATTGTTTTGGTTTCTTCTCACCAATCACAGCTAAGTCAAACCCATTCTCTAAAAAGATTTGGCTAGGACCTTTTCCTTGTTGATTTTCTTTTACCGCTCTTATTTTGAAATCTGGACAATAGCTAATCGAACGTTCCGACGCTTTTAATACATTTTTATTTTTTTCTAGCTGTTTCATTTGAATCTCGTCAAAAATAATTTTACTCATTCTCCGTACCTCATTTCTATCGTTGGTTCCATTATAACGAGATTTTTTGATAAAAATACACAAAAACCCCGAATCATGGGGCTTTTTTTAAGTGTCCATGATTCGGGGTACAGTTCACTAGTTAGGTAGAGGTGTGTCTTTTATATAATGCATTTGAGTTGGATTTTTGTATTCTAGTAAACTTTATATTATAAAACAATAAAAATTACTTAGGTTCTACTTGTACTCGCATTACTTTATCAGATTTTGAGTTCATAATTCTAACCCTATAATCTCCTTTTAAATAGTAGTTATTCATAGTATGTTTGTCTACTGCTTCTTGAATTTCTTGATTTAAATTTAATTCAGGAACTAATAAAGTAACCCATTTTTTTGTAAGTTCCACAACTGCCTCATTATTATATAAGGATTTAATTTCAAAATCATTTTCAGCTGGTCCTTCAACAAGGAATTGCCCGCCAATTGAATCTGTTGGAAGATGCATATCCTCATCTAATAACTTAATGCCTAATCCGATATTACTAAATTTCAAATTAGTATTATATTTTTTATTAATATCACGGACTAAACTTTGTGCTTGTTCTGAAATTGAAATTTGAGAAACTTGTAGAATGTTTACTGCAATTTGATTATAAGTAACATCATTTGTCACTAAAGATTTATCTAGGTTTGCTGGTAAGTTAATCTCCGACGTTCTTTCCTTCGTCGCCTCAATTTTCACTTCTGGTTTCACTTCTGGTTTCTCTACTTTATTGATCGCATTATATAAGAACTGCGAATATTGTTCACGAGTTACAATTAATTTAGGTTCAAACATATCATTTCCTGTACCTGCACTTAATTTATTTTCTTGCAGCGCACTGATTGCTTTCGTCGCCCAATAATTTTTATCTACATCTTTAAAATTAGTGGTTGAATTCGCTTTTAATTTAAATGCATTTGCAAGAACTACTGCCATTTGTTCACGAGTTAACATATCATTTGGTCCAAATTTATCATTTCCATATCCAATCATAATTCCTGCTTTTACAATTGCTAAAATTTCTTTTTCAAACATATTACCTTTTATATCTGTAAATGGAGTTTGAAAACTTGTGTCTACATCCTGTGGTTTTAAATAATTGTATAACATTCTCGCTACTTGACCACGTGTTACTTTATCTCCAAATCCAAATTTATTATTTCCATAACCATATACAATTTTTCTATTTGCTAAATCATTAATTGCTTTTTCAGACCAATGATTGACTGGAACATCATTAAATATTTTTTTCTCAGCTTGTACACTGTTCAAAGTCGTTAACGTTGCTGTAGTTATGACAGCACCCGCCAAAATAATTTGTTTAAAATTCATAATTAAATCTCCTTTATTTTATGAAATGGTACTTTATATATTGATTCATCATAAGAACTCCAAGATACAAACGAGGAGCATACTATAACTTTATTTTAGTTCATTAAGATATTACGTTTAATATAAAATTATTCTTTATGTTAATTTCAAGTTCTCCAACTATCCATACGAGATTATGACTAATAAGACTGTACCCTATACAAGTAAAGGCATTTCAGATTGTAATAGTTACACTTACTGTTGTTTTTATATAGATACACATCTTTTGAAAGTTGAAAGTATCAGTATACACAGCTCTTACATAGGAATCACTGTTGCGTAACTAGTATAGTTACTTATATATACGAGTGTCAATCAAAAAAATCTTACATTATTGTAAGGTAACTATGTTAATAATGTAGTGATTAATTATTATATAAGGTGAATAATTAGTCACTTAAATAAATATAATAGTTGTTAAAAATGAATCTAATCTTATGAAACAAAAGGATTCTTAGATTAAATAAAAAAATTTTTCTGTATTAAAATAAGCTACTTTAGTACCAATCTTTATTTTTGGCACTAGATAAAATTGAGAATGTTACAATTGCTATTTACATATATATATCCATTTTTGGATTGGAAGTATCAGTATGAACAGCACTTACAGATGAATCACTATTGTCTATGCGGTTTTCATCAAAAGGCTTACAATCAATTTACTTTCTTACTTTGCGCTTACTGTATTGTATAAAAACTATGTGTATTGTTCACGTGTTACTATATTATTTACTAAAAAATTATCAGTCACATCATCTTATATAATTCCTATTTGTGCTACTATATTACTAGCTTTCTCAAACATATGCCCTTTTGTATCTGTAAATACCCTCTTCTGGTTAGTCGTTTCTTCTAATTTTAATTATTGCTTAACTCCAGAAGCAATTTGTTCACTAGTAACATAGTTTCCAAATCTAAATTGTGATTTCCATATACTTCAAAAATTCCCCACTTCCTTAAATGCAAAATAACTTGCTCTGATCAACGTCTTTTTGGTACATCTTTAAGCCAAGTCTGTTCATCCTCTATTTCATTAATATCCTTTAAATTCTAGATGAACTTGTATGTTTAACAATAAGTTTAATAAACTTACATACCTTAATCACTAATTTTAAATAAATAAATATAATCTGAATTATGAGCAATTCTACATTATATAAATTCATTAAACTATTATTACAGAACTTATGATACGAGAAAGCCCACACAGGACTTTAGTCCGTCTTTAGACGTGGGATGAAAGTATCGTTTTTGCATAGCAAAACATGGTATACTCTATTCATAGTCATGCAAAAGACTTTAAAACGACTGTTCTCTGAAAACAGAATACATATGAGGTTGGGGTAGCAAATTCTTCTACTCCGTAAAATGTATTAAGTCGTCAAGAACAAGACGTAAAAACATTTGAGAACCAACAATCTGTACGGTATGGTCACAGTACCGTAGCCCACGAACCTATATGGTCTGTTGTGGGAGTGGTGATGGCACACCGCAATCTTGCACGTCAGCGATACTAGAAATGGACTTCGCCTTTGGTAGTAAGAATCCCACTGACGTTAGTCAGCTTGCGGCTTTAGCCGTGGGAGTGTCAAACTTACTTATATGAATTACATTATATATTTAGTGCGTTTTTTATCAACAAATCACCTACATATAAACGATAATGAAATTCACTATCGTTATCGGCGCTAATTTTCATCCACACATTTTTTTACAAGGACATAAAATCCTAAGCCTATGGAAAACCTTGTATTCTGTCTTTCATATATATCCGATTGGCAAAAATACTACGTTATTACTGATTAATTACCTTTGAATTTTTGTCTTGGTACAATACTCAGCAGTAGATTGAAATAGTTATATTAACTTGAGAATGAAAGACGAAAAGAGACATGGACTTTACCATGTCTCTTTGTTTAAATTTGTACCTAACCTTTTCTTAGTATATCTTTCCTCACTTCCAGTGAGGCTATGTCCTTCATCATTTTAGCCAAGAAGACGCCCTCCTCAATTTGTATGAAGTTGTGATAACACCAGCAAATAGATGAGAAACTTCTGTCGATTGGTATAAGCCAAAATGTTTGCTACCACATACTTGTACAGATTAATCTTTGTAAACTGAAGATATGAGGTTGGTTTTAGAAATTTCATTGCAATCCTAAAATTTTCAACTTTCTATCGTCCCATATTTGCCGAAGTTGTGAAAACCAAGCTAAAGTAGGAAGCGTAGTGAGACAACGTACAAGACATTTTAATTCTCACCGTATGAACTATGAACAAATCCTACTAAGATAACTGGTGGATACATCAGTATTCACAGGAATCTCCCAATTCAAACGACCTGCAAGATCGTTAAGTGGGAATAGTTCAATGAAGGATGTCTTGATATTTATTCATATAGCTTAATTTATATGGGTCTGGCAAAACATTTATTGCCATCCATAAATGTTTTTTCGCTTCTAATTGTTGCACAGGACTATCTTTTAAACTAGGATTGTTCAGAATCACTGTTGCTGCATTATCAATCCGTTTCATAAGGTCTTCTTCTGGTTTGTTTTGAAGAGAATCATTTTTCAATCCCCATTTTGTCATAATGAAACTGTTTGTTTTAATCGAAGAATTAATGAGCTCGCTTTCACCGGTTAATCTTTTTTTTGTTTCATCATGATAAATCTTGATTTGATAACCTTCTTTTAAAGGGATAACGTCTTTCCCAATTATTACATTTGTTCCTTGCATTTCTTGTGTGTAAATTTTTTCTCCTTTATCATTAAATACTTCAATCGATGCGTATTTTTCTCCTGCATAGTAGCTGTGAGGAGTTTTAGTAGTAATTGTAAAAGTAGCTTGTTGCTGATTCAAATCTGTATTTAATTCAGCAAATTGATTATCTGCTAACCCTAAAAAATTAATGTTCTGGTTAATTAGATTACTCACTTCAATTTTGTTAATATCAATCGATAAAGCGTTATTCTTTTCCTTTACGTAAGCGTAATGTTGTTTGAAACGATACTTTCCATCCTTCCCATCTGGAATATCAACGGTATAAATACCGTTTGGTATATATTGGAATTCGATATTTTCTGTTTCAATCTTTTGCTCTTGAATTACTTTATTTCCTTCTTTTAACTGAATTTTTTCCCCTTTAAAGCTTTCTATATGATCAGTATTCAAATGGATGTTTAAGTTTCCTTTTAACCCTAGTGGAGCTATTTGCTGATTTGTAACCATTTCAAAATTAGAATTGATTAAGATTTCTGGATCTATTATCGCTCTTGCTTCAACTAATTGCGATTCAGGTACTATATCAGCTAATGAGCTAATTGCCTGATAGCCATTTGCTCGGTTCATCTCTGTTTGATTATAATTAAGGTTTAGCCCCCATCTTTCGAAAACAGGTGTAAAATCAAACTGACTATGCTCACTGTAATACTGGTTCATTAAATCTGGTAAAGGATAGTCCCTATTATTGAAACCAGCTTGGCTAGCTAATTTCCGATAACCTTGATACATTTTTGTAAAAGCTTCATTTCCGGCCTTTTGTTTTGCCATAGACAGAAGAATGAGCTTTTGCCTTAAATCTAAATCATCATATTCTTTATTTTCCTTCATTACAGCATTATATAAATTTTTCTCAACGGCTTGTTTTTTCCCAAAATTAAACAACCAACCAACTTGATCTGCTTTCTTGCCGTATTTACTGTATTGATATTGGACACCAAACAAATTATTGGAGACTTCTCCTGTATATATTCCTTGATTATCAAAACCAGCTTGGTAGCCATGCGCAATCTCATGTAACGTTCCCCAACTCATTTCGTCTAACCACATCTTTGTATTATCTGAACTATTCGCTGTCCAATTGGATCCATAGTAGGCACCACCAGCACCATGTAAATCTGCCTTTAAAAAGTAGCGATTATGGCTTTTTTCATTTTCAGGTGTTGAGCCATCCAAACCAATAATCGAATCATACATAGCAAAAATCTCTTCATAATAGTTGATTAATTCATTTAAAGATTGAAAGTCCTTTAAATTTCTTAATAATTCTTTGTCTTGTTTAGGTACAAATAATTGAAAACTTTTTCCTTGAATTAATGCGTATTCTCCATCAGATTGATCCCATGTTTCAAAAAACTGAAAAGCACTTTCTTTTTCCTGATAAATAGGAAGAGGTTTCTGAGATTTTTCACTCTCCACTAGATACTCCAATTTTGCACCATCTTCTTCGTAAGGAGTATCTACAAACGGAACTAAGGGTACATTTGCTTGAACCGTTACCCATTCATTCCCTACTTGAATCGATTTCTCCTCATTTGAATCATTAGATAACAAACGTAATGTTAACTTTTTCTTAAATTGAGGATTTGTCTGTCTTACTTTTAGAAGCGTGTTTTCTTGTAAAATAAAACCTAATTCTTGTCGATCATGGTATTTCCCTTTACTTATTCCGGCCTTAAATATCCAGATTGGCTCTTTCAAACTAAAAATCTCTTTTATATTTGTTTGCTTAACTTCCTTATATCTGTCCTTTTCTACCTTACTTAGATTTTCAACAGGGGCTACTACT
>NZ_JBUXJL010000017.1:0-59410 GCF_056158125.1 Bacillus sp. EB V-12
CGGTGGAGTATTCTGTACAATAAGCCATGAATGTCATTACAACTCTGTATCTCCATCTTCATGGATGACTTGCTGTTAATCTAGTTATTAATCTATTGGGCACATAGCTGTTATCAGTTTATGTGCCCAACCTTTTGTATATTTATAAAAAATGGGGGAAATAAGATGACAGATGTAAATAGTCTATTGGCTGACAGTCAGTGGGGGAATGCATTATATTTGGACGAGAGGTATAGACAATTTGAAATAAATGTACAAGATAGAATTAATTCCAACTTAGATTCAATTACAAATGAGGACAGTTTGGAAGAGTGGTTAGACAGTTTTTCTAATGATCAGGAACTACTACAGCGTCGTATTGAATCTGAAGGGATGGAGATGGATAAATTCAGAAACCTAATCTCCGATCAGGATTTTCCTTATGATGTTTCTGAAAGTGAATGGTATCAAGAATTAACGTCTATTTTTAAAAATGATGGCAAACAGGAGCTAAGTGAATATAGTCATTTCAATACAGAAGAAATTCCATTTTTTGAGTTTTACAAGCCTTTTCTTAAACGGACGATTCAAGTCATGGAGGAGAGGATGTGGGATGAAGAAACATGGATTGGCAAACAGAGAGTCATTGGACTAGTTATGAAAGTGGTATCCGATAAGGTATTCCATCTCTCCGTTAAAACACTGATTTATGAATTACACACAGCTAGATTAAATCAGGAACTGCAAGGGAGTGATTCACAGCAAAGATATCAGGATTTTGTGAAAAATAAGATCAGTAAACCAGAAGATATTCTGAAATTATTGCTGGATTATCCTGTACTGGCTAGAATGCTTGCCGAGAATGTGAAGCGGATTAATGAAAATATGCTGACTGTTCTAGAGAGGCTAGTGAAAGATAAAAGAGAGATTGAGGATTTCTTTGATATTAAGTTAGAAAAACTACAGGAAATTGATTTTTTGGGAGACTCTCATAATGGAGGCGCTAGTGTGCTCCGGTTAAAGTTTTCTAATGAGACAAGTATTATGTATAAGCCAAGAGACCTAGCAATCGACAATGCATTCGCCCGTCTCATGGATTGGTTTAATCATAAAGAAATCTGTAATAAATTTAAAATCGCCAAGACATTGAATAAAAAAGGGTATGGTTGGCAGGAATTCATTACCAATCAAGAGTGCAGTCAACAAGAAGATATTGAACGCTTTTTCGAGCGACAAGGACAGTATACTGCCATTCTGTATGCCATTAATGCGACTGACATGCACATGGAAAACATTATCACCCAAGGAGAGCACCCTTTCTTTGTCGATCTAGAATCCTTGTTCCATAATCAACCTTTTACATATATAGAAGAAAAGAGTTATTATTCGGCACTGGAGAAAACATCGCTTATTCTGAATGATTCTGTGCTAAAAACTAGCATGCTACCGACGCTAGACCCCAGCTCTCTATATCATAGTGATTTAAGTGGATTAGCTGGAGATATTGTACAAGTCATGAATACATATGAAGTCCTTCATAAGAATACTGATATGATGAAGATCAAACGGACCAAAATAAATGTGGAAAAATCTAGCCATCTTCCTTGTTATCAGCAACAACCGATTACTCCTGAAAACTACAATAATAATATCAAAAAAGGATTTTTTGAATGCTATCGACTGATTATGCAGCATAAAGAAGAATTCATCGCTGTGTTGTATGAGCTGTTTGAAGGCTGTATCGTGCGTACCATCATTCGACCGACTATCACCTATTTTACTTTGCTAGAAGCAAGTTCTCACCCAAAATATTTGAAAAATGGGCTTGATAAAATACGGCTGTTCGATATGATGTGGATGATTCTCAAACAAGATGCAAGCCGTGAAAAGTCCGTGAAATACGAGTGCTATGATTTGTCCCGTGGAGACGTTCCCCTATTTAGAACAGTAGTTGGTCAAAAAGGGCTGATTCATTCTAAAGACCATATTCCAATTCAGGGAGCTTATGCTCACGATATTCTGACTTTAACCAGAAACAAGGTACAGAAGATGAATGAAGAGGATTTAGAGCTTCAGTGGGAATTTATCGAACGTACCATCCAAACTAAATATTTATTGGAAAAGACGCATACCATGGAAAGCATTACGGAAAGTGTGCAGCTGGAGGAAGTGAAAACAGAATTAGCTGAACTAAAAAATAAAGATAAATACTTGCAAGAAGCGATTCGAATAGGGGATTATATTAAAAGTATTGCTATTCGCGGGGATGATGGACATACAGTCTCCTGGATTAGTATGGGTATGGATGTTAATGAAAAGCTTGTTTATAAAGGGACTGATTTAGGGCTCTATAATGGGGTCACAGGAATCGCCTACTTCTATCTTTATTTAGGTAAGGAAACCGGCGATAAGGAATACATTCAACTTGCAGATCAATGTATTAATACGGCTTGGGAAATGATACAGAAGAATGTAGATCGTAATATCTCCTTATTTACGGGGTATGGTTCCCTGTTGTATGTACTATTGCATCGAGCCAAACTGTTTGGAGAGACAGTTGTGAACGACCAGATAATCGAATTAATGGAAATCTTAGAAGAGATGATTGATACGGATGAACAGTTGGATATGATTTCGGGTTGTGCAGGGACTTTAATAGTCTGCCTAGATATTTATCAATTATTCCATTCTAGTAAAGCACTAGATATTGCCCAAAAATGCGGAGAACATTTATTAAGAAAATCGCAATCTATGCAGAACGGCACAGCCTGGGTCACTTCATCCATCCACAAGACACCGCTGAGCGGCATTGCACATGGGAACGCAGGAATCTGTCTGAGTCTTGCCCGTTTATATGAAACAACAGGCAATCAACGGTATTTGGATGCCTGTATGGCAGGAATAGAATATGAGAACAGTCTGTATTGTCCAAAAGAGAATAATTGGAAGGACTTGAGATTTACAGAAGGACACACTCCGAATAATCATTTTGTCATGTACTGGTGTAATGGGGCACCGGGTCTTGGAATTGCTCGCATCGGTATGGCACGGCACATAGAGTCGGAGATTATTAACAACGATATTAGTAAATCATTGGAAAAAACCATGAAGGATGGATTTACAGAAGTTAGTTACTCCTTGTGTCATGGCGATATGGGGAATTTAGAGCTGATTCTGCTCGGTGCCGATTACTTTGACAGTATTCAATTAAATACATTTGCCTCACAGATGATGGATCACATATTAAAAGAGGTAGAGAAATCAGGGAATCATTGGAAGTGTGGTATACCTGGCAGACAGCAAATTCCAGGTCTGATGTTAGGGCTTTCTGGTATTGGTTACCAATTGCTTCGTCTGTACAATCGTCAATTACCTTCGGTGTTGTTAGTTGAAGGACCAAGAGAAGCATTAGTTCCTCATGGTTTAGATTTTGAAATGGAGCGTAACCGTGTCTAAAATTTTCCGTCTGTTCCACCATTTCATGCCTAGCAGGAAAGTACCGGTTAAGCTTCAGATGAACCAGTATGATTGCGGTCCGAGTTGTTTACACATGATACTTGCCTATTATGGATTTAAAGCAGATTTCTCTAGGTTGAAAGAACGCCTTGCTTCGGCCGGGAACGGACGGGACGGAGTCTCCATGCTGAAGCTGAAAGAAGTTGCACAGACCTATCAAATGAAGGCTATGGCTAAAAAAGCACCGTATGATGCTTTAAGCAATGATTTTGTACCGGCCATATTATATTGGGAAAATAAACATTTCGTTGTTCTAGAAAGCGTCAAGCCTGGTAAGCGGTATGTTGTGATTGATCCAGCAATGGGAAGGATGGAGCTTAATGAGAAGGATTTTGCTGAGAAATATTCTAATATCTTCTTGCTCGCATATCCAGATGAAGGTTTCAAAGCTCGTTCCGAAGAAAAGTATAATAAATTGACTTATTTTAAAGAGTTAATTCTGAATAATAAAAAATATTTTATACTGGCGGTGCTCCTGGCGTTCGGATTACAGATTGTATCGGTCGCTTTTCCTTTCTTGATGCAAATATCTGTAGATTCTGCAGTTCAGGATGAAGGTTATTCATTATTTTCTGTTCTTATCGCAGGGATTATTTGCTTATCCTTGTTTCAGCTATGCTTTACGTATTTCAAGGACATATGCATTGTTAGATTACAGGAACTACTGGATACTCAGCTTACGAACAGTTTTGTCTCCCATATGCTATTTTTACCGTACCAATATTTTGAGCTGCGTTCCCGAGGAGATATGATGCTGCGTATTAATAGTAATGTTACTATCCGGGAGTTGATGTCCCAAAAGTTTATTTCCACCATTATCAACATTTTTCTAGTTGTGGTGACCTTCGGTTTTATTTTTGTTCAGTCCAAAATTGTCGCTCTGTCACTTCTAGCTTTAGGATGCTTACAATTCCTTGTTTTCTTTTATACTCGGAGGAAATTCAAAAAACTAACGCAGACACAAATTGCAGCTCAAAGTCTGGCTGGTTCTTTTATGACAGAGGTGTTAGAAGGCATTTCTACAATTAAGTCTCTTGGTATTGAAGAGGTGGCTGAAAAAAGATGGCAAGAATTATTTAAACGTCAGCTAAAGTCTGTGAAGGAGAAGGCATATTATCAAACTAAAGTGAACACGTTGAGCAACGGAATTAACTTTATGACTCCAATGTTAATTTTGTTGTTAGGTCTCTTTCAAATGAAACAAGGAAATATGACGGTCGGTATGCTCTTTTCATTCCAATCGCTAGCGGTTATGTTTCTTAGTCCTTTGAATTCACTTGCCATGATGGTAAATGAATTCGTTATGGTAGATGCTCTATTGGAGCGAATTTATGATGTCATGAATGCTGAGAAACAGTCTGAGGGGAAACAACTGAGCGAAGGAGATGTGAATGAGGGTCAAAGTTTGGATTTGAAAGGAAATATTGAAATCAATCATGTCAATTTTAAGTATAGCAATTATGGAGAAAATGTGCTGAAAGATATCCATTTGACCATTAAATCTGGACAACGGATTGCCTTGGTTGGCCGATCAGGATCAGGAAAGAGTACCCTTGCTAATCTACTCGTTGGTTTATATAAACCAACAGAGGGGGAGATTCTCTTTGATGGTGTGAGCATGCAGGAAGTTGCACAGAAAGCATTGCGGAGTCAGATTGGCATTGTACTTCAAGATAATTTTGTGTTTAATCGTACGGTATATGATAATGTTACCCTTCATGCCCCAAAAGCGACAATGGAAGATGTTTTGTGGGCGACACGTCTTATGGATATCCATTCTGATATTGAAAATATGCCGATGAAATATAATACGTTGATTTCAGAATCGGGAACAAATCTGTCTGGTGGTCAAAAACAGCGTATTGCGTTGGCAAGAGCACTAGTCAATCGTCCGAAAATTCTTCTGCTGGATGAGGCAACCAGTTCCCTAGATACCGTCACTGAAGCATTAATTGCGGATAATCTTAAAGATTTAAATTGTACACAGATTATTATCGCACATAGGTTAAGTACAATTATGAATTCCGACATGATTTATGTACTGGATCAAGGGGAAATTGTAGATATGGGTACCCATTTAGAATTATTAGAGAGCAGCGAGCACTATAGGAATCTAGTATCTGCTCAGGTGGCAAATCATAGGATACCTCAATATGAGTAACATAAACATGTATAAGGGAGTACCATAGAAATTCCGGTTCTAGTTTAAGAAGTCTATAAAACTTGGATATATTGATACTAGTACTCTAAAAAGGACAATGGATGTATTCATATCGTGCCGTGGATTCAGAAGGGAATGCAATTGATTTTTATCTAAGTAAATCAAGAGATAAACAAGTAGCCAAGTGCTTTTTCAAGAAAGCCTTGGCTTTTTCGTACGTTTCTTTCTTCTTTATATTCCAAACTATACAAAAAACATTCAAGAGCTATCAAAGGTGTTGCATACAGTATAGAGGTGATATAGAATCCGAAAGATTTTTGCTATTTATTAAGTATGCAAAACCCGCTAAAATTCCAGATTAGGAAAATACCAAAGAGTATTATAAATTAATGATAATGATTGGAGTAATCCTCATATAAAATAGCCTATGTTATAGATCAGTACGACATAGGCTATTTTACTTATTTTAAAAGTAAGTTTCGGTGATATTCGGAAATCTCTTCAGATTTTAAAATGAGTTTTTATGCTAGTTGTGTCATTTTAAGTAACTTCACAATCCACATCGATAGGTAAACGTATCTGTTATTAAATGTTTACTTGCTAACGAAAAGAGAACAATGAATTCTGTTTGAATGAATAGAAAAAGGAAGGTGGATATAAAAACAAAACACAACTTCGCACGAAATACCAATTTTACGAACAATAAGGTATTTATATAAAATCAAATAATAGCATCTAGGGATTTCGAGCTTAGTTGCATAAATCTTCGTATGTTTGAGTGTGCCTATATAGTTCATATTTTATATAGAAATTATTAAATTTTGAGTTACTCATTAATAATTTCTATAGTAAATTACATATTACTTTATAAGATTTTTTCTCACGTTGATTTAATTAACTCCCTATAATTATGATTAAATAAGCCGATTTATATTTTTATAAAGAATTTTAAACTATATTCATGTATTGATCTTTTGTATGAATTTAGATATCAAATTTGTTTTATTTTACATACATTTATATTTAGTTTTTGCACTAATTTTTATGGTTAAATACAAATTTCTCACTTGATTATCTATAATTTTTATTTGAGTAAACACATTATTCCATTTACTATTGAGTGTGTTTTAGTATTTCATAATTTAATTATGTAAATAAGTTTGTGTAAAAATTGAATTTAACGCGAACTTGTGTTCGCTTTCTTTTTCTGTTATAGTATATATGAGGTGATTTTTATGGATTACAGCAAGCAACGTCAAAAATCCGTACATCGTAAAAAATTATACGAGAATCTAAATGAAATGCCCTTTTACATAGAAGAATTTGTGGAGTACAAAGAATTGCATGATGCCTCTCCCTCCACCCTACTGAATTATGTATATGATTTTAGGGTCTTCTTTAACTGGCTATTATCTGAACAAATTATTGAATTTAAGCCTATTAAAGACATATCCTTCTCTGATTTGGAGAATTTAAAGAAAAAAGATGTTGAGAACTTCATGAGGTTTCTAAAACTACAACAAAACATGCAGAATTCCTCTGTTAACAGAAAAATTTCAGCCTTAAAGTCTTTATTCAAGTACCTTACTTCCCTATCAGAGAATGATGAAGGAGAATGTTATTTTTATAGAAATGTAATGGCCAAAATTGAAATACATAAAGATAAAGAAACATTAAATGCCCGTGCAAAACGTATGAGATCTAAGATATTTCATAATGATGACGATCAAGAATTTTTGAATTACGTTAAGTACGAACATGAAAAATCTTTAACAAAACATCAATTGTTCTATTTTCTAAGAGACAAAGATCGTGATGTAGCTATCCTTTCCCTTTTTCTTGGTAGTGGTATTCGTGTAAGTGAATTGGCCGATCTCCGTATGGAAGATATAAATATAAAAGAAAGGCTAATTGATGTAATACGAAAAGGAAATAAAGAAGATTCAGTATGGATTACTCCAATTGCGTTAAATGATCTTAAAAAGTATATGGAAATTAGAGATAGCAAATATGCACCAGGAAAAGAATTGAAAAATGTATTTTTATCGAAGTATAAACATACTGCACAGCCTCTATCAGTTAGGGCCATCCAAGATATAGTAGAAAAATATACTAAGGCCTATGGAAAAAGAATGTCTCCTCATAAATTAAGACATACATTGGCAAATAAGTTATACATGGAAGAGAAAGACTCGTTACAAGTGATGCAGCAACTTGGACATACAAGTCAAGATACAGCATTGTTATATACTCAACTTGGGGAAACAACTATTAAAGATAGCTTAGGTAGACTAGGAAAGAATAAAGAATAAAAGTTCAGCAATTTTATTTTGCTGGACTTTTATTATGACATTAAAAAAGGTGTATTTTTCGATTAAATCTTTATTTTATTATGTAAAAAATACATAGTTGGAGATCTTCTGTGAATTTATTTGATATTACAGGATTACTCTTAAAGATACACCATTTCTATTTGTTAATTTTAGTGAAGGCTCTTTAATAATTAATTTAATAGCAATAGAAAGATTACTTAACATCTCAATTTCCAAATGAATTTGGTTTTCAGAAAACAAACAGGATTAGTAAGATTTCAATATTATTTTATAACACAATTTTTCACCACGTATGCTTAGCAGATAAATTTTAAAAATACATAAGATGTTGTTAATAATAAAAAAACCAAATTCTAATTGAGAATTTGGTTTTTTTATTATTTTTCCATCTTTTCTTTAATAGCTAAATTGCGTAAATAATCTAAAACGGGGAGCATATCTTTTGGAGCTGTCAAATCGTTTACTGAAAAGGATACATTCTTCTCATCGTCTGTTATTCCCAACTCATAAGAAAAAGCATCCGCTCCTTGGATAGCAGCCCCATTTACTTCACTTGGTTTAAGATGTAAAAGATTAGATTGTTGAATTAAATTAATTAATTCCTTAGCTTGTTCCTCTGGTAAATCCATCGTATCTGTCTGAAAGGTTAAGTGGAGGTTAGCTAGACCCCCGGTACAACTAAATTTAATATGCATATTAGCCCCTCCCTTCATGATACAGAATCTGATTAAGAAGGTAAACCAACCGATTTAAAAGCTGATTCTACTGTTTTTGCAGCTGTTTGCGGAACTTCGCCACTATCTACAAGTTTTTGTGCTGCTTTAGTTACAATTTGCGCAAATTGATTGAAATTAGTAGTTGCAAATAAGCTGTGCATTGCATTATACCATATTAAAGCTGCTTTATCTGTTCCAATTTCCATAGATACAAGATAAAACACTTTATTTGGTATACCACTATTTATATGAACACCGTGGTTATCCTGAGATCCTTGATAATAGTTTTTCATATGATCTGGTTGCATATCCTTACCCATTAGTTTATTGTCAAATGCAGTGCCAGGTGCTTTCATTGAACGAAGAGCTTGTCCTTTTAATGTTGGTCCCATTATATCAGCACCAATTAACCAATCCGCATCGTTTGCCGTTTGCTTTAAATAAGATTGCTTAATTGCAATTCCGAACACGTCCGAAATATGTTCATTCAAAGCTCCAGACTGTCCATCATATTCTAATCCATTAGTAAATTGAGTAATTCCATGTGTTAGTTCGTGCCCTATAACATCAAGTGAATTTGTAAAACTAGTAAAAATAGTTCCATCCCCATCACCAAACACCATTTCATCCCCGTCCCAAAAAGCATTTTGATAGTTATGACCAAAATGAACATTCAAAATGAGATCAAGACCATTGTCATCAATAGAATTGCGGTGGAACACATTTTTGTAATAATCACGTACTATACCAGCATAATCATACGCATGGTTAACCGCGTTATCCCCAGTTGATCTATCTCCTTCTTTTCTAACCTCTTTAACTCGAAGGTCTCTTCCACCATTACAATCATATACATGGCGTGCAGATTCACCTTTAGGTCCTGCTCCTGCATCAGTTAAAGCGACAACCCCATTAATATCATATTCTTTCAAGCTTCTACGTTTTCGAATTTGGTGACTTTTTGCTAAACTGATTCGTGCGGCTTCTATATCGTTTTGTGCTAAATTCTCCAGAATATAGGTTGGAACAATAAAGCATTGACATTTCTTATGCGAACAACGTTTTGTATGCATAATTTACACCCTTTCGTGATAGTAGTTTATAACATCTCTATTAATTTGTTCTTTATGTTTGAAATTTATACACTTTTTTTAATAAATTCATTAACAATTTATATGCTTTAAGATTATCAAGATCTAAATTTTAAAAATACTTAAAATAAGTTAGCGTCTACATATCTTTTTCAATTCATCTATTATTATATAATTAAATTTTAATATACATTTATTACCTTAAAGAGAAATTCTACATGTACTTGAAGATTATAAGTTAGTTGCCCTGCCTTTTTAGACAGCTGTAACAAACTAGAAACGAATATTATTATATAGAAATTATTTAAGTTTTATAATTATATATCCTATTATAGAATTATAGTGAATAAATTAAAAACGTTCTTAAAAAAAGAGTCATTTTTGGGGTAGATTTAAATTATGCAACTAACTATAAATACTCACTTTATTCCTGACTTGATATTAATAATAAAACTAAAATCTTATAGTTTTTTTCAGCATCGCACCTAAATTTTTACCATTCACTATATCTTCTACTTATAGCATCAAATATTTTTATTTTTTCTACCACTTTTGTACTAATACTTATAAAAGGATTATTTTACACATATTATTTACGTTTTAAAGCTTCATTCACTGCATTGAATGCATCCACTCTACCATGTCCAAACCAAGGACTCCATGTTCCATCATTACTTCCAATATCAATAAATGCACCATTATCGAATGGTGAAATTGGTGAAATGTCCCATGATGTATCCATATCAAATGGACTTGGTGGCGTCTTTGAATAACCTTCAAAGTTCAAATTTTTAGAAGCGGTGCTTTTTAGGATAGAAATTATATTTAAGGCTGATAATTGTGGATTCGCTGAAATAGTTAAAGCAGCAATTCCCGCTACTAAGGGCGTGGCACTAGAGGTGCCTCCAAAACGACTTGTAACGTTTTCTGGTATACAAGCTCCATGCAAAACGGGGATAGATCCAGTTGCTGTTGTAATTGGTATTCCTGTAACAGGCATTCGAAAATATTCGTGTAGATTACTACTAGGCGCTGATATTGAAAGACCAAAACCATAATTTGAATAATGACTTCTTTGCGCTATACTACTGAGCGCTCCTACAAACATAACTCCAGGAATACTAGCTAAGGAATGATGAAAATTTTTAGCCTTCATTACGCCTACCCACGAACCATCTTTCCATCCATCAGTATATGGTACATCAACTAAAGCATTATGCTCAATTGGACAATTCTCATTCCCTGCTGCCCATAAAAAAACAATTCCTTTACGTCTCCTTCCACCAATTTTAGTTAGTTCAGTAATTTTTTCTAAAACTTGAATAGGCCATGTTCTTTCGGGACTTCTTCCCCAGGAATTTGAAAAAACATCTATCTTATCAGCAATATAGTTTAAAACTGTCATTAATTTTGAATCACTTATAAATAACCCTTCTTCTTTCGACTCCCATTTTATAGGTAAAAGGCTGCAACCTGGCGCTGCACCAACAGTAAATTGTCCATCAACTTCCGCTGCTATTACTCCTGCACAAGAAGTACCATGATTTTTACAAGTCATATACATTTGTTCTCTTTGAAAATCACTATCCGAATTCACAAATAAACGTTCATTTTTAAAGTATCCATAGCCAGCAAATTTATTTATTGAATTAAAATCTGGATGATCTATTTTACACCCATCATCTGAAATACCAATTACAACCTCTTCACTGCCAAAATGACCCAACAGCTTCCAAGCATCCTCACATCTTGTGGAAGAACGCGAATCATAATCTGTATTTCGAAAGTGCGTATGTAAATGCCATTGTTTCGAATAAGATTCATCACGCGGAATTTCTAAATCATATGTACGCATCTGATGATTTAAGTCATGATCTGCTGTTTCTACATTTTCTTCTTCTTCTATAAGCATAACAATAAGTTTAATTGGGTTCATACCAGTAGCATTAGTGAGCTGAAAGAGATAATTATAATCATCATATTTCTCTAGTAATACTAATCCATAATTTGTAGTAAAAAGAATAATCTCATCTTCTGTAAACATTTTGCGAAACTTTACAAAAATACGATCAGTAATAAGAAATTCATCGTTTGTTTCCATGTAATAATATGCATGATGTACAGGAGCCATTTCTCGCGCTACATCCATCAAATCTTCAAGGTTACTTTTATCTGTTGTAATACGAAAAGAGACTGGAGATACCTGTTCAACTTCTAAATTCTTATGTACTTTCTTTAATTCATCAGTCCTTGTTCTTATCACAAATTGATTTTCTTGTTTTCGGAGTAGAACCTTTATTCCAGCACGATAAGTATATAATTCTTGTATCATAAATTTATGACCTCCTGATTACAAGGAACCGTTTAGCGAGTTATTATTAATTAATATATAAACTAAATCACGATTCCCTCTTTCTTAATTACTAAATTTAGTGTCGTAAATTTAATCATGAATGAACTGTTCAGCATTTTTTTCATGATCAAATCTTTCTATATTACTAATAAATTGTTATTTAATTTTTTACATTTGTTACATATAGATGAACTCCCTTTATTTAAATTTAAAATCATATTTATTATGAGTGAACATTTGAAAGTATTATTCATAAAATTATTGATTATTAATTCTAAATAGAAAATATTTTACCCTTACATCTTACTAATATTACTTTAGAATAAAAAACAAAACACAGATAATACTATATTCTGTTTAAATAAATTTTTAGGAGCTGTTAGCAATGCCGTTAAAAAATTATGGAGTTTTAAAAGGTCAAGTTGTAGGATATACGCCTCCTGACAATCAGGATAGTACACCTCATTTTACAGTTAATATCTCAGATAATAATAACCGTGAATACGAAATTATTATTAATGTCAAATCAAAAGAAAGACCCTCAGAGTTATTGTATTATGCAGGTAAAAATTTTCATTCTGAGCAAATTACAAACCTACCTAACTTAAATTACGGCTTCACAAACATTACTAGTAATAATAGAGAAATTGCACTTGATTATATTCGAGGTAACTTACTTGACCGTTGTAAATTAGTCCCACTTCCAGTAACTGCACCTGGTGAGGATAACGATTTGCAAGATAAATTTTTAAATTACATGAAAACATCTGAAAATAATCCAAAAGTTGATATTTATGCATATGGTGAAGAAATCCCTCCTGGAATTCATGATGTCCACATGAACCAAGGAAATGTAGGAAGTTTTAAAAAAGATGATGGCATTTGGCAAGATGGTGGAGTACTTTTCCATTATAAAGACACTGATAAATGGGAGGCTGTCTTTTTAGCGTTCCAGTCACAGTCATGGTGTACAGATGACTCAGGCCATGCAATTAAGCCTGTTGAAGATTGTAATTACAAAAGCGATTGTTAATAATAAAATTTAGAAATATATTCCTATTAAAAATTAAGAGGTGGTGTAAACTTACACTATCTCTTTTCTAAAATCCCAATAATTTGGGTTATCATTATGTATCTGCTGTTCAAAAGAAAAATAGCATTCAGATTAAAGAGTCTTAAAAATATATCATTTACCTTGCATCAAGATAATTTGGCACAAATCCAATTTATTTATTGTTCAAATACTTAAATCTTATTATTAAATTATTAATAATATAATAAAAGAATATACAATTAATATTATTTTATTATAAGTATCAAACCTTTTTGGTAGCAAGGTTCTTAGTATAAAAATTAAAATTCACTTTAGTGTTAATGAACACAAAGAGTTATTAATATTCTAGTTCCTTCACTGAAACCAAGGATATTCATAAGTAACCCTATAAAATTATTCAATAAATTATAAGAATGTACGCATACAATTATGAAGGAAGGGCTATTACGTATGACAAAAAATAATTCAAGTATTCCAGAAAATGAATTTTCAGCCTTATTAATGAGTGAAAATGAACAAATTGAACTTCTTAATAAACTTAATAAAAATAAAGGTATTATTGAAAAAGATTCAAAAAAATACTTTGATGATGATGCAGAAAAAAACATTATAGCATCTTATTATAAAACAATAAATTTCAATCAATTAAAGCCAAATGAATTATTTAAGGCTTTACATTCCTTAATAGAAAATACACATAAACCGGTTATATATAATCCCACAAAATATTTATATAATTGGGTGGATTTGCAAGAAGACGGAAATTTAAAAAGTATCTACTCTGGGAAAATTCGAAATCCTGAAGACGTTATTGCTGAAGATTTTAAAATACTCACCAAACGAAAAAATGAATTGGATTCACTTCTTGCTAATCAATCATTAACAGAAAATGAGTTAAAAACTCAAAAAAAGCGAATTGAAGAAAACAATAAACTAAATTGTGAACATGTAGTACCACAATCATGGTTCAATAAACAGGAACCAATGAGAGGTGATTTACATCATTTATTCGCATGTGAACCATCATGTAACTCATTAAGGAGTAACTATCCTTATCATGATTTCTCAGATTATGAAGGAGGTAAAGTACTGAACATTATTAGACAAGAATGCGGAAAATTAGAGGAGAGTTTATTCGAACCTGAATATGCTAAAGGTATAGTGGCTCGAGCTACTTTATACTTTTTACTAAGATATCCAGATAAAATTGCAAACGACAAAGAAAAAAATATAGACATTGAATTATTACTTAAATGGCATGAAGAATTTCCAGTAAGTATATATGAACGACATCGAAATCAAAGTATTCAAGACACCCAAGGGAATAGAAACCCCCTTGTTGATTTTCCTAACTATGCTCGTAAAATTAATTTTTCATTGAGTTCTTCTTGAGTTTTTATAATTCAAATAAATATAAATTAAAAAAGCTTAATACTTACTCCCTTACCTTTTTTAGAGGGAGTTTTCTTTATTTTAACAAAATAAACCTTTTAATAATTATATACAGAAAAACCATAGAACGTAACTACTTCTACGGTTTTTGATTTAGCTATATTTTAATAATAAACTTGAATCCATATACCATTTGTAATTCATCTTACCCCTAAATCACATCATACCTTTTTACTAAATTATAAAAAATAAATTTGAGCGAATGGATAATAGCTCTTTAAAATACCTACATAATCCATACCTTGATCAGCAAGATATTTACTACTCCATCTACAAAAGGATTCATTTGAATAATTTCTTATACCACTACTATATACAATTAACATTGGTTCGATACTATACGGTTTTGCAATATATTGATTAAACAACTCATCAACTATATCATCGATTTCAGAAAAAGTACTTCTACCATAATTATAAGATTGATCAAACAAAGGAGTGCTACTAATAGTAAACCCTCTTTCCAAATAATGCTCATTATATATACGATTTAATACAAAAGATGTTATACAAATTATATTAGCCTTAATAGCTTCTTTTGGCCATGTTGGATAAAGTTCTGAAGCAGCTACGTTTTTTATATATTCCTTAAATTCCACTTTATATCTCGGAGCTAATTCATTAGGATTTCCATCATGAACGATAATGTATTGAGGGATGTTTAAGCTATTTGCATGTTGAGGAAAGTGAGAAAACCGGGGATAGTTTGATCGAAGTTGTCTCTCTAAATAATATTCAGTTAATGCATGTTGAGGAATATTAATTGTTTCAATTAATTGGCGTTCTCCTGTTCGATTAACAGGAAGCATTTCCACTCTTTGTTTCGCTGTAGTTTCCGGAAAGATTTGTACACCTCTAATTATTTTAACACCATAGTTAGGTGCTTCGATTGTAAGGACATATTCTGTATAAGGTTTAGGTCCTGAAGGATTCTGTGAATACTCTTTAGGAGGCGCTGATAGAGAAATGGGACTTGTGAAACCAATGTCATTTGTTTGGAGTGTAGCAATAATTTGACTACTATCATCTTGCTTACGAATGAATACCTTTGCACCCTTAATAGGTTTATCTGTATTCATCTCATAAACAGATACAATTAATTTACCAGTTGATGCCCGATAAGAATGCCGTGTATCATAATAAATTTGATTTTCATTTAAAAATGGATGAGGTTGATAATATAATTGCTGTCCTAAATCCAATGGATAAGAATAATTTTCATTCAAATCTATTCGTCCTCCTTCTATGTCTGTTCATTTAATTACTACTTGTTTCTTTCACATACATCACTAATTAAGAAAAGGGATAATATCTATTATTATTGTAGAATGATTGTGTCTGTTGATAATTGGACACATTTGTCATAGAAGGGGGATAAATAGACACTGGGTTTTGATTTTGAGAAGGCGCTTGTGTTTTAAGATTTAATCCTGTATTCGTTTGCTGCGGAATTGAATTGCTTGTTAAAGCCCCACGGGAAGTTCCCATAGTATATTCTATCGCTTCAAGGACCATCCATAATTCCTTACGCACTACTCCTGTAACAGTAAAACTTTTTATCTTCTGAAACTCTTTCACTGATACTTCAGTTCCAAGTCCAAAAAAACCATCTAATTGTCCTTCATAAAAACCATAGTCCTTCAATAAATTTTGTAATCTCCTTACAAGTTCTCCTTGACTGCCATTCTGCAAAATAGGATACATGCCAGGGAGATTTGTAACATACACATACATATCATTCATTTTATTCCAAGTTACCTCATCTACAGCTCCATTTTCAGGAAGTTGGAACTGCCTTTGAAAAGCCTTAACTGCATTTGCAGTACTTGAATTGTACGTACCGTTTACTCTTACTTCAGGAATATCTGTATATCTTTTTCTTATATGGTATAAATATTTTTGAATGGTTTCAACAGCAAGATTTTGATCTCCTTCCTTCAAAATTTTCCCAGGGAAAGATTTAACGACTTGTATAAATTCCGCTAAACGGACTTCAATATCTTTATAGTAATGTTTCAAAATATCCAAATGGCTCATGCCTTTTTCTGCCAGGCAGTATGTTCCCCATTGATATAGCATTCCTGGCCGTTTAGCAAATTGGCATGTTTGTTTTTTACCATCACGATATTGTGTAAAAAATGGTGTATTTTCTCCATGCTTTGCAAGATATTGCTTAAATACCTCATCCACTGCATCATCAGTAGATTCATAGGTGTTTCTCCCATGAGTATACTTTTGATCAAACTGTGTAGTGCTTGTGATGTCGAATCCTTTTCCTTTAAAAGGGTTTACATAAACACGATTTAATGTAAAAGTCATTATACAAAGAGCATTAGCTAACAATGCTTCTTTTTTCCAATTCGGATAAACCTCAGAAGCGACTACATTTTTTATATAATCTTTAAATCTCATTTTGTAATTTCGTGCAGGTGTATTTGGATGACCATCGTGAACGATAATAAATTCAGGTATTACAATATCCCTATCCCTATCCTTATCACTATCTTCTCTTATCTCTTGTTGTGCCTCAAGTTCTTTTTGTAATTCCTGTTGGGATTCCTGCTGGGGATATTGTCCGATTAATGTATGTTCCGGAATATCAATTATTTCAACAGAATCCCGTCCATCCGTTCCACTAATGGGTATAAGTTCCATTTTCTGAACAGCAGTAACGTCTTCAAAAATTTGTGTACCGCGCAGTACTACAGGTGCATAACCTGCAGCTTCAATGGAAATTGCATATTCTGAATAAGGTTTAGATCCTAAAGGATCGCTCGCATTCTCTTTAGGGGGCGTAGGCAAGGCAACTGTATTTGTTTCACCGAATTCATTCGTATATAAAGTAATAACCTCACTTTGTCGGGAAGCTAAAATACGCCCTTCATTTGTCATTTTATAAATTGATACTTTGACACCCTTAATCGGTCTTTCTGTGTCTTTTTCATATATTTTTGCAAATATCTTTCCGCTTGGTTGCCGATAAAAAGCTTCCTGACCTTCATCACTCACTCCTGCTATAGAATGTGGTGGTTTAGAATTTCCTGAAGAATATGGTGGATAATTATACAAATTCATCTCTCCTCTCATCAAATCCTATTTATATTAAAACTCTCGTATATAAACAAAATAAAAAGGCCCTTTATCCATGATATTATGCTCAACTCTATTTTTTTGAAATCATATAATTGCCTATTTTCTTTAAAGATTCTATAGATTTTTTTAAAAATAAGTATGGACTACTCTATTAATACTTGACCACTTCCTGCTAATCTACCCGAAAAACTCCTTCAATCCAAAAGGTTAATCTAGTTACACTTTTGTTACATACTATAAAAGTCAAATAACCTTATTTATAAAGGTAATTTTATGTAATTCAAATTTATATTTGTCTATTACAAAAAAGTTATGAATTGAAGATTTCAGTTGATTCATAACGGAATTTTTTAAATTACTCTTTTAAAATCTATATTTTATGAGGGGAAAAAACTTCTTACAAACATTCAAATATAGTAACTTTAATAAAATTGATTTTATTTTTTACGATTAGTACCTGTCATATTAAAGTTCAATCTAACTATAATAAGTAACAGTATTCCAAAATCAAGGGGTGAAATATGGATAATTTACCCATTATTAAATTAGGTTCCACAGGCTACTACGTAACCGTACTCCAATTAAATTTAATTGGCTTGGGAGTAAGCTACGAGAAACCTGCAATTACCGGCTTTTTTGATGAAAAAACACTTAAATGCACAAAAATTTTCCAAGACAAAACTAAATTAAAGCCTAATGGGATAGTAGAAGTTAATACTTGGAAATCATTATTTGAGAACGTAATATTAATACAAAAGAAGTTACAATCTATAGGGTTTTATTTTGGACAACTTGATGGAGTATTTGGTTTATCAACTACCCAAGCCACACAAGAATACCAAAAAGAGCAACATTTATACCCTTCTGGAGATATTACACCGAGAACACGCCACAAATTATTTAATCCCAATTCTCAATCTGAATTTTATACTAGCTCTAATCATTTACAATCCTTACATCCATATGTGGAGATGTTGGCTAATGAATTTCTTCAATTAACAAAAACTAATGGCTTAGATGTTCGAATATACTCGGTGTTTAGGAGTTGGAGTGAACAAGATAGGTTATTTTCTTTAGGTAGATGGAAACCGGGTAAAAAGGTTACAAATGCTCGAGGCGGGGAATCATATCACAATTGGGGATTAGCTTTTGATGCTGCACCTTACGACAATAACTCTATACCCTGGGGTGACATCAAAAAATTCAAGCAAATGGGATATATAGGAGAGAAGCTTGGTTTAACTTGGGGTGGACGCTTTACTACCATAGTTGATTATCCGCATTTCGAATATTCTTTTGGATTAAGTTCTTGGGATCTCCTTAACGGTATTACCCCTCCTATTTTGAATATATAGCTTTTCATGTAACTTAAATTAGATCAAGAACTTTTCTATTCATAAAGAAAAAAACATCTTCCAATTGAGATGCATGTACAGCATTAGGCAGATCTGATGGAAGCAAGTTAATGAAAAATCTCAATAGTTGAAATTAGATGTGCTTTCGGGTTAATAGAATCTGAAAATGTAACTGTATTAAAAATAACACTAATCTATTTGTGAATTTTATCAAATAGATTAGTGTTATTTCCATTTCTCTTTCTCTGTTTTGTGTACTGACATCATTTCGCAAATTTTATACATCCATACGTTCTACGGTTTTGAAGCTTAATTTTCCTCAATATAATCCCATTTAATATAGTTTCATGTTGATTTTACTTTAGGTGCAATTATTAGTTGTTTATTTTAAAGTGAAAATATTCCTTTATATAGGCAATTCATAAATTATTTTATATATTTGTACCAATTTCATCTAATGTTTTGGGATTTATCTTTACCCCATCTATTGTCATCTTTAATTTTTGCTTCGAATTTGCTGTTACCACCCAAGCATTTGGTAAATAACGATCTTCATGAGATAATGTGGAAGGCGAATTTATAACTTTCCCCCCTAAATATAGGGTAGCAGAAGAACCTCCATCCATAGCCATTGCATTTATAGCACCTTTTTCATATAGAATATCTTGACACTCTTTTAACGTAGCCCCTATACTATGCGTCTGTCTACCGTCAATGACTAGAAACATAATTGTACCATCTTCTTTTTGGGCCATAATACTTCGCGGAGCAGAGCCCCAACCACCGTCTCCTTCTGTAATCATTTTTTCTCCATTAACAATTAACTGTGGCATAAATCCAGCTGCGGAAACAACTTGTTTATCCAAAAGTTGTTGGGTAGAATAATTTCCTGTTATCATTTGTCCAAACTTTGTTAAACCCGTAATAATTGTAGGGGTATTTCTATCCATATTCGTATCAATAGCTTTCCCATTTTCTATTACTATTCCAGTTGCAACATTTCCTCCACCTCTTCCTGTTTCATCAGCAAATCCACTTGCATTCACAGCAACAAGTGCATGATTACGCTTTGCCATTACGCTAATTTTTTCTCCTCTGTTAGCGCCCTGTGTTCCTTGATGGCTAACAAGTTTAACATTGAAGGGATTACTAATAGTAACTAATTTCCCTTCAAAAAGAAAGCGACTATTTTTGTTACTTTTAATCGTTTCTACATCAATTTCTAATGGCTGATTTTTAAATTCTTCTAATCTTTTTCCTGCTATTTTTTTATAAATATGCTCATCACTATTTGACCATTTCGGATGATTAATTCTATCTTGCAATTTATCTAGTTCCTTTTGGGATAGGAATGTATATTTCGCATATTGCGGATGCTGAGAAGTTAGTATACTCCCAGCCATTGTTATGCGAAGCTCTCGACCATAGCTAGTACCAAATAATATGCCTATGCCAATAAGCATGAAAATAGACAATAGAAGCAAAATTCGTTTGAAGATTTTTCTGAGATGTTTCATAGTTTTATCCTCCAGCATTCATTACATTCAATAAATCCATTAAAATATTATTTATCTAAATACAAAAGTGTTTGATTTCCTCATGCCTGAATTCCCCACTATACTTTAGCAATTCAGGCAAAATACTTATTCCGAATTTCGTTTTTTTAGTGTATTTTTATAAATTTAATAACGTTTTTGCAACCATGAAATAAATTACTAATCCTGTTCCGTCAACAAATGTTGTAATAAATGGACCTGAAACAACTGCAGGATCTAGTTTTAATTTTCTTAGAATTAAAGGTAAAACAGCTGCTACAAGAGAGGCCCAAATAACAATAAATAATAAAGTAATTGCTACAACTTGTGCAACTTCTGTTCCAACTCCTAACATATAAGCACGAGTGAGCCCAGCTATTCCAAGTGCAAGTCCGAGAAGCATACCTATTGCAAATTCCTTTTTCATTACACGGAAAATGTCTTTAAATTTGACCTCTCCAATACCGATTGCACGAGTAATTGTTGCTACAACCTGTGTTCCTGTATTCCCACCAGTACCTACTAATAACGGAACAAAGAAAGCAAGAGCAACTACAGTTTCAATTTCGTCTTCAAAATACTTTAATACTGTACCTGTATATGCCTCAGCAACAAAAAGAAGTAATAACCATGGTAGACGTTTTAAGAAAATGCTCCAAATGCTAGCTTCAAAGTAAGATTGATTCAACGGTTCACTTCCGCCTAACTTTTGAATATCTTCTGTAGCTTCTGCTTCCATAACATTCATTACGTCATCAAATGTTATAATACCAATCATTTTATTATTTACTGTTGTTACAGGTATTGCTGCTAAATTATAATTCAGTAGCTTTTTTACAACTTCTTGCTGGTCAACTTCAGCTTGTACTGAAATTACCTCTTGAATCATAATAGTAGATAATATCTCTTCATCTGCTGCTAGTAATAACTCATGTATGGAAACGATTCCCTCAAGATAACCATGACTATCAAGAACATAACTATAAGATATTGATTCTACATTTTCAGAATGTTCCCTAATGTACTTCAATGTCATTTTTACTGACCAATTTCCTCTAACTGCAACAAAATCACTTGTGACAAGACTTCCTGCCGTTTCAGGTTTGAAAGTCATCAATTTTTTTACGTTATGTTTTGTAATTTTATCTAGATGCGCCATTAATTTAGCTTGTTTTTCAGGATGAACCGCTAGAAGTAAATCTACTAATTCATCAATCGGTTGTAAATTTAGTAACTTTTTAGCTTTGTTTTCAGATAAGTGAATTAAGATATTATATTTTTCTTCTGCACTCATATATTGAAGAATATTAGAGCTTTTTAATACAGGAATCGTATCTAGCAATATGACTTGATCTTCAATTGAAAACCTTTTTACTTCTTGCGCAACATCATACGACGGAAAACGTAAAACTTGCTCTGCATCCAAATTATTTTTGGTTATAAGTAATTCCTTTAATAATTTCTTCATGTTAACTCCTCCTCATATTGCTAAGGGAGACTCTAGAGTTTCATGAGCGGTTTTGTTTTATTTTATCTGTCTTAAATTTTTTATTAGATCAATAACAGTTACATTGCAATCAATTCATTAGTTAGAATTACCTCCTTTTTGAATATAGACAAGATAAAACAAATAACATTAAACAGAAAAACCTTTACTCAAAAAGGAGTAAAGGTTTTTTACAATACAAATAAATGATTATTAAGACAGCTCTGCCAAAATCACAGAGGTGCCTTTCTATCAAATCGTATACCACTCCCTCGTTGAGTTTTAGCACTGTATAGCATAGGTTTTTATAACCAGCTACATTAAGAAGGGCCTTAATCCGACCGTTCCTGTTGACCCATTGGCGTCTCTCGACATTTTTGGGCAGCAGCGTTTCTCTATACAGGAGCCTCACCTAACAAAGCTTATTGAATTACTTCAAAATTTAAACCAGAATTTAATATTTGTCAACTGACTTTCAATTCCATTCATAAAAAATCTTTTATAGAAAATGAAATTATATTTTATTATAAATTTAAAATTCCTCTTAAAAAACATAGAATTCAAATAGATTTAATTCGAACAAACGTTATAAAACATATGAACCTTATTGTTTTTAATCAAATTCCAACTTTATAACAGAAGATGAATAATTAGTCATTCTGTATATCAAAAGAACATTCTTAAAAAAATCTTCTTTTATGATTAAAATCTTCTTTACCATTTATCAAATTTATATGATTAAATTACTTAATCGAACTATACACTACAAGTCGAAAATATGTATTTATACGAAATGATTACATACATTTTCGTACATCATTTCTCAAAGGGCTATAAAACAATAAAATATATAAAATTAGCAATACGGTTACTTGACAATCAAAAAAAATATATTTATGCTTGCCACACGAAACAAATACATAAAATTTATATTGCTGAACCTGTTAGGTGAGGCTCCTATACAAACACAGGCTATTGCCCAAAAATGTCGAAAGACGCCAATGGGTAGAACAGGAATTGTCGGATTAAGGCTCTTCTTAAGATAGCTAAGTAATGAATTTTCATTACTTTACGTTGTATAGTGCCAAAGCTCTACTAGGGGGAGAAAAGCCTTATTTAGTCATGCCATTTTAAATCCCTCTAGTTAAATACTAGGGGGATTTTTGCGTAAAAAAAACAGGGAGTAAGCGATAGAATCTTCCTAAACACAAGTCATATTTATTAATTGACGAGAACAAGATTCTATTCATTAGCAAATGTAATATTATGTTTTGTTTTAAATCAGGAGGATATTAAAATGAAAAAAATATTAAAACTCGATTATCTATTGCTCCTTCCTCTATTCATAACATGTACTTTAGGTATTGTCATGATGTATAGTGCAAGCTCCATTGTCGCTGTCCAACATTATGGTTATAACAGTAGACATTTTGTTGATTCTCAATTAACAAAGCTACTTTTAGGAACAATAGGGTTAATAGTTTGTGCTTTACTCCCATATGAAATATGGAAAAAACGAATAATCTCTATCTGTATTATGGTTGGGGGGATTTTTTTATTAATTATGGTTTTATGGAAAGGAAAAGTGGTAAATAATGCTCAATCATGGATCTTTGGAATACAGCCAGCTGAATTTCTTAAATTAGGAACAATACTTGTAACAGCCCGTTTTTTTGCACTACGACAAGAACAAGCTAAAAATAACTGGAGTAGTATGGGAAAACTTTTATTTTTTTTAGCTACAATTTTTTTTCTTATCTTTAAACAACCAAATTTAGGATCTGCACTTTTAATATTAGGTATAGGTTTTAGCATATTTCTTTGCTCAGGAATAAATATAAATCTACTAATCAAAAGAACTACCATCGGTTCTATTTTATGGTTACCTATTTTATATTATTTGATTCAATATAGTTTATCAGAAGTTCAAAAGATACGTATTACTACGATTTTCAATCCCTTTGTTGATGCGCAAGGAAATGGATACCAGCTTGTAAATTCTTTTATTGCCATTGGCTCTGGAGGAATCACTGGTCGTGGATTTGGAAATAGTATACAAAAAACAGGTTATCTTCCAGAACCACACACTGATTTTATAATGGCAATAGTTTCTGAAGAACTAGGATTTATTGGTGTATTTATTCTATTGGCTGGAGTTTTGACTATAGTACTTCGCTCCTTAAAAATTGCACAATTATGTGTAGATCCATTCGGCAGTTTTATAGCGATTGGTATAGGATGTATGATCGGTATGCAATCTGTTGTAAATTTAGGTGGTATTACAGGACTATTTCCTCTTACAGGTACCCCATTTCCATTTGTAAGTTTTGGTGGAAGCTCTTTAATGGTTAATTTAATAGCAATAGGAATATTAATTAATATTTCAATTTTCAACAAAATTAAGTCTAATAATTAGAATATATATTATGTAATATTTTTTAGAAAAATATTACATTCAACCTCATTGAGTAATCTATATTTAAAGAATTTCTAATTAATTTTTTAACTGTATGAATACAAATATCTATGTTCATTTTAATACGAAAAAAGGCAAGCATAAATTTATGCTTGCCTTCCGTTCTCAAAATCAATTACACCTAAAACAACGTGTGGTTAACCAAATTCAGATACTGTCTTCTAAGCCCTATTTTTTATTTTTCTAAAACAATTCCTGCTATTTCATTAGCATATTTTTTAGAGTCAAATTCATCATAGTTACTTAGTACCACAACAGACAAATATTCTTTTGGAAACCGCATGAAGTGTGAGCGGTAACCTGCCCAACTTCCTGAATGTTCCAAGTATCGAAAGTTAAAACCTTCAACAAGCCTTAACCCAAAAGCATAATCTTCATTGTCAATAATTGTATCCCCAGTTGAAGAAATTTTCGGACCTATTTCGCTCATTCTTTTAACGAGATTTTTTCCACCAACGGTAACTGTAGTTAAATTTTCTCCCCATTTTACCAGGTCTTCAACTATTGTATGAACTGCCCCATCCCCTGTATGTTCCCAAGGGCTTTCATAGATTTTATATGTTCCTTGCTCATTCCTCGAATATCCACTAGCAATTGAAATAGTAGTTGGGTAGCAATCCACAATCGCTGTGTCTTTCATGTGTAAAGGTTCAAAAATACGTTCCTTTACAAACTGACGTAGGGACTTGCCACTTACCTTCTCTACCACTAGTGACAATAAAAAATATCCTGTATTGCTATACTCAAATTTTGTGCCAACAGGGAACCTTGCAATTTGATGCCCATTAAGGTGTTTTAGCGATTCTTCCACAGTTAATATATCAGTAAATTCAATATTTTCTGCTCCAGCCAATGCCATATAATCAACTAGTCCACCAGTATGATGAATTAGATGTCTCAATTTTAAATAGTTACAATACTTGTATTGCTTCAATAATATATAATCATTCTTAAGAATGTCATTGAAATGTATCAATAGATTCTAGTGTAGCAAAATAAATTGTGCTATGATGTGAGCAAATATAAAGCTATCTAACGGAGGGATTCACATGCCGCATGTTGTGTTTCGTGGAATTACTACTGAACAATTAAAACACATAAGCAAGCCATTAGTAGAAGAGCTCGCAGAGATTTGTGAGTGTGATACGGATAATTTTACGTTGGAACTACCAAGTTCTACGTTTGTATTCAATGGAGAAGAAATAGAAGCGTTTCCTCTTATTGAAGTGAAATGGTTCGAGCGTGGACAGGAAATTCGTGATCGAGTTGCCAAGGCTATTACTACATATATAATGGATTTTGGACTTCCAGAAGTAGAGGTTGTATTTACGGTTTTCACAGAATCAGCGTATTATATTAACGGGAAGCATTGTGCAAGTTAGAGCTATTTGAAAGATTTTTGTAACATTTATAAGGGGTAGAACCACGCTATCAAGCTAACTAGACAAAATACCCCCTAAAAAGAAAAAGGCGTTATTCTTTCTGAGAAATCATAGGAAAGGATAACGCCTTTATATCAACATGGGGTATAGCCAAGATACGTGTAAAAACAGGCCATAGACTCACATTTATTTCCAATTACTTTTAAAATCAGCTATTATATCCCCATAAAATTACAGCTTATATGATATTTAGCTAATTGTCTAAAGAAAATGTATGCATAGCTTTGCTGTGTGTTTTATCAATGTAGTTTTTGGATAATGTTTGGTCAAGTCGATACTAATACCCTCGATAGACGAAAGAAAATTAAGAGTGTTCCGAGAAAAAGTAATTAAAAAACGATCTTAATTTATTAAATTGAGTTATCCTTTCATACAAAAATCTGATTATTTATGTAATTGGCATTCCATTAAAACGCTCATTTACAGAAGAACATTATTCAAGTGAAGCCCTCTATAATTCAATTACAACACCTTGAAAGTTTATGATACTATCTTGATTATACTTTTTATATTTAATGTTTTAAGGAAAAAAGCTATACTATAAGCGAAACTAAAAATCAGAAAGGAAACACCAGAACATGGAAAATTATTTGCTATTTATCCTAACAGCACTCCTTATTATAATGATGCCTGGTCCCGGTTTTGCTTTAGTTACAAAAAACACTATCTCTCATGGTAGAAATGGTGGGATAAAGACCGTCTTAGGAACGGTATCTGGAATGATGATTCATACAATAATGGCTACACTAGGACTCTCTGCTATCTTAATGAAATTTGCTATGCTATTTACATTAATAAAATATGCTGGGGCATTTTATTTAATTTATTTAGCTGTAAAGTCAATTAAAAGTGCCTTTTCTAAAAAAGAAGATATATCAGGTTCAGTGGAAATAAACTCTAAGGATATTGGAACGGTTAAAAGTTTTAGACAAGGATTTACCACGGCAATCTTAAACCCAAAAACGGCTGTATTTTTCCTTAGTTTTCTACCCCAATTTATTGTGAGTAATCAAAGTCATTTCTTCCAATTTCTTTTGTTGGGATTCACATTTACGACTTTGACAGCAATATGGTATTTATTTTATATTTCTCTAATACGTCAATTAAGAACTTTTTTAAGAAAAGAAAAGGTGAACCGTACAATAGAGGGTATTACTGGCACAGTATTATTAGTATTTGGAGTTAGGTTATTTTTCCAAAAATAAATATGTAATAGAGAGAGTTTAAAACTTTCGGTTTTTCCAATAAATGAATCAATATAAAAAGTATGGCTTTCAAACAATAAAAATGAACAAACGGGTGTGTTTGTGGAATAAGCTTCAATAAAATAAAAGTTTACATTGGAGTTTTGAATCATTTATAACTAATTTTGTAATAAATTTCTCAATATAAATATACTTGTTAGTTACAGCTCTAATATTCAAAATTAACAAAAAAACAAATTATACTAACAATATGATCGTTATCCTTTTGTTTACTCCTTGTGCTAAAGATAAGATTGTGTTTCCGAATCTTATCTTTTTATTTTTGGATTTTAGATACAAGAAAAGGAATCCTTAATAGCTTAAGGATTCTGTAACAGGAAAGAACAAACATATAATAATAAAAAGAATTACTTATATTATAATTTAAAAATAAGACAAAGATGTTGAGAAAACTTGGAATGGATTGAATATTTACATGTGCTTATTTATAATTGATTAAGAGTTGGAGTAGTAATCTGTCATCTGTTCCTTTTTTAAAGAAGATTGATCTCAATCTTCTATTTTTTTGTGTTTTTTCCTCTTCTCTCGAAAAAAGGAAAAAGAATTACTTAAGAATTGTTGAAATTACTTGCTTATAGGCTAGTTGTTGCTTACCATGAACCATCATTAGGAAGGCAAATTTATCTGTTGCAAGGATCTGCCCACGTACTGGAAAGCCATTCTTTAAAAATACAGTAACTTCCCCTTTTTTCTCTTTCAATTGTTCATACATATCTTCTTGTAAGTTATACATAAAATACGCCCCCTATTTGTATTTACTTTTCTTTTAATACTTGCTGCTCATTGTTATCTATTTGTATTTCCCACCCATCTTCTATTTTTCTAAACCATTTTCCTATTTTGCTTACATAGTATTTTTTCACTTCACCGTACGGAATCCAAATTTCACATTCCTGTATTTGATTCATCACTTTATGAAGAATCTCATCATGTTCGTATTTTCTAGGTTTTCGATGTTGCGTTCTTACAAACTGTATGTATTCCATACATAACTAATTAGAAATATAATCTTTTTGTTTTTTTCGGAGATGTGGCCACTTTTTATTAGTCTGAAGGAGTTTTCCGTTTATCATTGTATGGTTTTTCATCAACACTCATCCCCTTTTACCATCTAAATGTATATACAATTATCGTATCACATTTAAATTAAAATACGGCTCTAGATACATATTTCGCAAGAAATCTATCCGAAATAAAAATAATATCTCCATTTCACATAAAATAGTATCCAAAATAGACGAGATCGAATCCATTAAGCGAATTAATTAGAGAGTCCTACCAATAAAACGCGAATTTCGTAGGCTAAGGATTTATTTCTTTAAAGAACTTGATTTTTTCATACGTTAAGAAGATTCCTTAAACGGTATTTGATGTTTGTTATGATACTTTGTTTTTGGCAATGATCTTTAGAACTAGTTTTTGACCGTATTTTTTAAGTTTTGTTAGAACTAAATAGAGTTCCTTAAACGTTCGTTTTTAGAATTTGATAATCGAGTATATTTTATTGGAAAATTAGAGTTGACCATAAAACCAATATCCGATATATTGGTTTTATGAAAAAAGATATTATTAAACCCATTAAACGTATGTCATTTAGAGATGAAGTATATCAAACTTTGAAAAAAGCAATCGTTACATTAGAGTTGCAACCAGAGCAACGCTTAAATGACAAAGAATTAGCAGAAGAATTTGGAATTAGCCGTACTCCAGTTAGAGAGGCGTTGAAGCGTCTTGAGGATGAAGGACTTGTTGAATCTATTCCAGGTTCAGTTACTCGTGTTGCACCATTAAATATTGAGGAGGCGAAACACGCATTTACTGTGGTAGCAGTTTTACACTCGTTAGCTGCTCGTTTAGCAGTACCATTATTAAAAGAATCGGATATTCAAGAATTAGAGTTCAGTAATAAGGCTTTACTATTATCTATTGAGAAAAAAGATATTATAAAATCAATTGAAGCTGACGAGCTATTCCACAATGTTTTTTTAGATGTGGCAGGAAATCCTGAAATCATTCGTGCGTTAGAACGAAGTATATCTAAGATTCAACGTCTCGAAATTTCTCAGTTCACTTCGATAAATGGTCTAAAGTCAGTAGAACAACATCAGCAAATTATAGAGGCTTGCAAAAATAAAGATAACGAAACAACAGCGCATCTTGTAGAACAAAACTGGTTAAGTCTTGAGAAATTAATGACTTATGAGGCAGATTGAGATGAGAAATTTGCGCCCTATTTTTTTAGGTGTATGTGCTGCTTTCTTTTTTGCTTTTACATTTATATTAAATCGAGCAATGGAATTATCAGGTGGTAGCTGGATATGGAGTGCTTCATTAAGGTTTATTTTTATGCTTCCATTCCTTTTACTTCTTGTTATGAGTCAAAAAAAATTAAAAGTATTATTACAAGTTATGAGAGAGGATTTAAGTGCATGGTTTTTATGGAGTTTTGTAGGTTTTGGTCTATTTTATGCTCCATTATGTTTTGCACATGCACCAGGATGGATTATTGCGGGGACATGGCAAGTTACTATTATATCAGGATCTTTGTTAGCTCCTCTTTTTATCCAAACCTATCAAACACCAGATGGAATTATTAAGAAAAGAGGAAAAATTCCAATGAAGGGTATGAGTATGTCATTGATTATTCTTCTTGGTATTTTCCTTATGCAAATGGAACAAGCAAAATCGCTTGCTGTAAAAGATATTATGTTAGGTATTATCCCTGTTATTGTAGCTTCTTTTGCTTACCCACTCGGGAATCGTAAGATGATGGAGGTTTGTGGAGATCGTCTAGATGCTTATCAACGTGTCCTTGGAATGACGTTAGCTAGCTTACCATTTTGGTTTTTATTATCCTTGTACGGTCTTTTTACAGCAGGAATACCTAGTAAGGAGCAAACTATGCAATCTATTTTAGTTGCTATTTGCTCTGGTGTAATTGCAACTATCTTATTTTTTAAAGCGACTGATATGGTTAAAGGAGATATGCAGCAACTTGCAACTGTTGAAGCAACACAATCTATGGAGGTGCTTTTTGCTGTTATTGGAGAACTAATCTTATTACATTCTTCATTCCCCTCTATTTTATCTTGGTGTGGCATGTTTGTAATAATGCTAGGAATGATAGCACACAGTTATGTTTCCCATAAAGGTGAAACGGTGCATAACCAAAATATTAGTGCTTAATTGATATTTTAAAATGTACAGTATCAACCCTTTTCTAGCTAGTAAAAGTACTGTTATTATTATAAGTTTTATGTCAGAAATTGATTAAGTAAAAGAATATGAACAAAAGCCGATACCCTTAATTTGTAGGGAAATCGGCTTTTTCTTTATAAAAATTTTTCTTAGCTTCCTTTACATTAAAGGATTAGTTTGTATATTTGAGGAGATGTGCGAGACAGGTGTATATTTAGGATAATCTAATATTTTCCATTCGAATATGATAGAATAGAAGTATATCCAAAATGGAGGAATAGCAAATGAACTCAAACACAAAACAGTTTATTTATGATATCCAGCAAAGAAAGAACAATTATATAGAAAATGCTTTAATAGCAATACAACACCCTAAAAAAGAGCAATCTGAACAGGTCATTCAAAATATAGTAGAGAAGATGGATATGATGATCAGTTTAGTTACTACTTACATGGCTATTGAATCAGAATCTATAAAAGAATTAAAAGAGCTTCAGGAAGAAATTATTCATGCCCAAGCATATATTCAAAAACGAAAATTTGAAGAAACACAGAGATAAAACCCTGTGTTTTTATTTGGTGGCCTATGACGCTAATCTGTTATAAATCAAATTACACGTAATTTGATTATTGTTTTGGCATAATCCATACAATTTGTTGAATCCGTACAATATATGGCACCGTATCTTCAATGAGCAAGTGATCTGGTTTCACATCCTTTAACTTTCCTCTTACATTACCTCTTACAGTTTCAATAACCACATGTTTACCAATTACTGATTGTAATGTCTGATATAC
This sequence comes from Bacillus sp. EB V-12, assembly GCF_056158125.1. NCBI lineage: Bacteria > Bacillati > Bacillota > Bacilli > Caryophanales > Bacillaceae > Bacillus > Bacillus sp. EB V-12. Next base: position 31,304 of record NZ_JBUXJL010000017.1, read on the forward strand.
GTAGGGATTAGGCACACTTACCATATTTTGTTCACTAAAGTCATTTCCCTCCAAATAACTCATTCTATAAGACTCCCTTCTAACTTTCATTCTTTCTCCTAATATATGATATAAATCTTATATATATGCTAGAAGGATAATTCATTATAGGAACGGAAATAACATTTTAATAAGGTACGGTTTCTATTCCTAAATTGCTAAAAAACTATTTATATAGAGTTACTTTTACTAGTTAATAGATGATGATATAGGGGTATCTTGAATGTACATCTAGTTTGTTCCTTTCAGGATATGTATCATTTTAAATACGCCCTTGATTAGAATAGTGCTCATGCTTTTTGAGATTCTTTAGTAATACGTGCGTTAAGTAAAATGACCAACAATAAAAACACTACATATTTTCCTTCTATAACTCCTATGATAACCACACTACTACAAACAAATAAAATTAATAGGAGAAACGAAATAAATACGGTTATAGTTCTTTGACATCTTCTCATATTTTATGCGTTCTTTCCTTGCATCCATTTAAATTCCTCCTTTAAATTATCTATTTCACTTTAAATAATGCCTTAAAATCCTCTTTTTTTACCCTCTATTCCTAACATGTGGTATCATCCTTCCTTTTTAGTAATACTTTAGTAAACTAGACAACAGAAATGATATAGTCTATCATCTGTACACTGTTTACAGGGTTCCGATTAGTTTTCATAAAAAATCTGTTGTTTACGCTGAAATGGATAAGTTTTAATTTCATCTGTATCTAAATTTTCATGAAATAGATGTATGGCTATAATTTGTCTACAATCATAGGTATGATAATAATATATACCCGACTCCATACACATTGCGCTTGTATAAATGGTATTATCTAATGTACCTTCTTCCGTTATCACTCCACCTTTTGGAAGCTCACAATTTGATAAGATATGAAAAATGGCCGATACCCCTTCCTCTTCGTTATCTATATCTTGGATATTTTGTTTGCCATATGCTGCCCGCACAAATCTTGATGGTGGGGTAAAATCACCCGGAAGCCCTATTGAACCTGAACCTTGTCCAAAAGCACTTAATGATAAATCCCCCCATTGTGTAGGCTCATAGGGCTGCGATCTAAGTCCAATATATTGTCTTAAATTTTGTAGATGCCAGTTAAACTCTGGACTATTGGTCATTACCCCTAACGGATTGTCATACACTTTTAGCCCCTCAGTTGTCGGCTCTAGTACAATACATTCTCCCCATTTATCCGCTATAATCCAATGTAGTGGCGGAGTAAGTCCTAAAATAGGTAATGGTACATCCAAAAAAGAAATACTATCAACAGACTTTCTTAACTCTTCAATAGAATTGAACTGCGTGAGACTCCAAGCCACAAAATCAAATGGAGCCAGATTCGTTTTACTGTCATCTATACTTTCATTATAAGTGGCGAAACCTGGGAAATAGAGCGTTGCACATGTCATACCTGCTTCATTTACTCCATCTGCCAGAATGACCCTTCCTTGATAGTTAATCCCCATCCCCACAACTGCTTGTTTCGTTTCGATGGTTTCACCAGTTATATTGTTCCATCGATAACTTCGAGGAACTATTATTACTTCTTGATTGAAATCTAATGTAAAATCCATCGTTCTTGCAAAAAGATGTTGACCGTTTTTTGTCTGTAATGTCAAACTAGTACACATAAAGAACACCCCTTTGTTTAGTTTATTTAAACAAAAACCCATTTAATTTCTATCCTTAAGTTGATAGGCACGTATCTTTTTTCTTACTCATATTTATTGATTCCCCTTTCAAAATTTAAATTTTCTAATACAATAAGTCCAATACTATAAGGAAAATAAAAATGATCAAAGAAATTACTAATCCCCTTTATGATTTCCCCTAACAAGTTAAAAAGCTATTATAAACAAACTTCAATAAAAGACACCTTCTCCCTCCTTTTTTATAGGAAGTGTTTTTTATGGGATGGGAATATATATATGAACATGGTTCAAGTCAAAGAAAAGGCACTCCTAGGAGTGCCTTTTCTTTGACTATTTAAATGTGCGAACGCTTTCAAAACTATTGGATATAAATTGATGTACGCATTGTATTAAATGGTGCATTTATAGATGTCTTTTGGTACTCAAATGTTCCTTGTTGGTGCCCAGAAGCATCCCATTTATAATACCAGCCAACGATTGGTCTTCCACCAATTATAGTGGATCCAATACTTTTTACATTAGATCCATTCATTTTAGCAAATGGGTTTTGGCCATATCCCATTTCTTTCGTGGTAATATATAAGTATTTTCCTCCGTGATTACGTGATGTGCTAAAGCTGTTCTGGTTGATCGTTTCTACTCCGCCCAGTTCAGATTCTACTTGTACGACGTTTAATGAAGTAAGTGGTGCTGCTGGTCCGGCAGAAGCCTCTGTTGCCATTCCTAATCCTACAAACGCTGTGATTGCTAACGATGAAATCCCTAGTGCTGCTTTTTTAAACATAAAAAACATCCCCTTCCATCTATTGTTTTCACTTACATTGCCAATATAATCCTTATAACCTTATATGTAAATAGATTACAACTGTAGAAATAGCAGAAAGAATATTCCGATTTATTAACATTAAAAAATGAATTTCACAACTTGAATAAGGCATAAAACAATAATTCGAAGAGCTGCGCGAGCAACCCCTGGTCATTTACTGCTGATTAGACCAACTGATCCACGAGATTTGTCAGAAAGCCAGCCTCGGCATCGGAATTATACCGAAATCCGCGTTTAAGCTGACGAACCACAGTACGACAGTCCTTCCCTCCAGACCAGGATCGCTGCAATCTGAATCAAGGAACGTTACATGTCCTCATTGACCAGAAAGTGCTTGGTAAGTTTCAGTAAGGAATGAATCGACTATTCACTCCTTTGAATTATAACCATAGGGTTCCGTGTTGCTTTGAAATAAAGATTGATAGAAAAGTGCTTGAAGCTTTATGTCCCCTTGGTTTAACAAATGATTTTTTGTAAATAATATGTTTGTTAAAAACTTAATTAAGGGGGGCTTTTATGCCACAGGATCGAAAAGCAGAAGTTCAAAACGATACATACGAAAGAAAAGTTATTATGCCAGATAATTCACAATCTCTACCACTTCACATGCAAAAAGAGCTGCCTCACGAATTTTCTGTAAATCCTTTGTTTGCCCGCGAAGGAGAATCCGTCGTTCCACGCTTTCATATGTCTGATGAAGGCATGTTACCAGAAACAGCATATCAAATCGTCCATGATGAAATTGCTCTTGATGGCAACGCCCGCCTGAATCTTGCAACTTTTGTTAGTACATGGATGGAGCCTACCGCAGAGCAATTATATGCAAAATCATTCGACAAGAACATGATTGACAAGGACGAATATCCACAGACAGCTGAAATTGAGGAGCGGTGTGTCCGTATCTTAGCCAACCTCTGGCATTCGCCCAGCCCCCTTACGACTATGGGCGTTTCAACAACTGGATCGTCAGAAGCATGTATGCTCGGTGGGCTTGCCTTAAAGCGACGCTGGCAAAATGCACGTAAAAGCGAAGGGAAGCCGGTAGATCGTCCTAATATTGTGTTTAGTTCTGCTGTTCAGGTCGTTTGGGAAAAATTCGCGAATTATTGGGAGGTTGAACCACGCTATGTGAAGGTTAGCCCTGAACATCCTCAATTGGATCCTCAGGGGGTCCTCGCAGCCGTGGATGAAAATACGATTGGTGTAGTACCGATTCTCGGTGAAACTTATACCGGTCTTTACGAACCGGTTGCCGCAATTTCGAAAGCGTTGGATGATTTACAGGCGAAGACTGGTCTTGACATTCCCATGCATGTGGATGCAGCTTCGGGAGGATTTATAGCACCATTTCTCCAACCAGATTTAGTCTGGGATTTTCAATTACCAAGGGTGAAGTCCATCAATGTATCCGGACATAAATATGGATTAGTCTATCCTGGATTGGGTTGGATAATTTGGCGGGAAGCTGAAGATCTCCCTGAAGATCTAATCTTCCATGTCTCCTATTTGGGCGGAGACATGCCGACCTTTGCTCTGAATTTTTCTCGTCCAGGCGCACAAGTGCTCCTGCAATATTATAATTATTTACGCTTAGGGAAAAAGGGGTACTATGATGTTCAAAAGGCTTCACAGAAAGTCGCTCTTTTTCTAAGCAAGGCCATTCAGAAGATGGAACCGTTCGAACTTTTGTCCGATGGTTCGGATATTCCGGTTTTCGCTTGGCGACTGAAAGATGGCTACACATCAAACTGGAATCTTTATGATTTATCTCGACAATTGCGTGTGTTCGGTTGGCAAGTACCCGCCTATCCATTGCCTCCAAATCTAGAAACGGTGACGATTATGCGCGTTGTGGTTCGAAATGGATTTTCCATGGATCTTGCGCATTTATTTTTGAGAAACCTCAAACAGACTGTTGCCTTTCTTGATTCCCTGGATGGGCCTATGCCACATGATACGAAATGTGATAATGGGTTTCATCACTAAATTAAAAAAGCCTAATTTCTTCACATTAAATTGAGAAGTTAGGCTTTTTTAATATTGGAATTTCCTTAACGTTGTAAATCCATATTTTTCTGAAACTAACCAATATATATAAAATAGACTTTAATACCTTTCGTCTAAATGTCTGGATATCTACTTTTCTTAAATCACTTATAAGACTGTTTTTTTCCATTTTCGTATTTTAGTTCTGAAATTCGTGAATGGAGCAACTGTATTGATATGCACCCATTTCCAAATAGGCCACTTTGCTTTTGTTGTAGCCCATTTTCTTTGTTCTGGTTGGAATAATTCTACTTCAGAAAGATCACTTATCCAATCGACTAACATTTGAACTAACTTTGTTAATTCTTCCTCCTGCTGTTTTAAGGTTAACCTACCATATCGCTCATAAAAAGATTGATAAAGCCCACCTAAGTTATTCCATTTGTAGTCCGGAGTAGGTGTTTGTACGTCAAGTCCACATTGTTCGTCTTTTTCCCATGATAATAACAAGTTAATCCACCCCAATTGATAAGAAAGGATTTCAGAAGGAGTTTTGTCCACTTCAGAGATATGTTTACTCCTCAAATTTTCAGGAATCACCTTAAATTCTTCAATAAATTTCTTATAGGCTTTATCGATTGATTTAATAAATTCTTCAGCATTAGCGTACTGTTTCATAGTTCTTTCACACCTTTATTTTTGATACCTCCAGCATATGGTTAATGGTCTACATTCAACCAAACCAAAAGAATCCTAAATAAATAAGATTCTTTTGGTTTGGTTGAATTTAATTTATCTTAGTTTGCTAGTTCACTTGACGATGATTTGTTTGGTATTCTTCGCCTTTATCTTTCTTGGTTATCATAATATGTTTTATCTGCGTATTTTTTATCATTTCCTCTTAGATAGGCTAAGATTACTTTGGGATTTTTAAGTAAAGCCCAGTCTCCATATGTATCAAATCTTCTGCATGAAGTTATCATTCCATTTTTAATGGTACCGAATTTCTTATGATTTCGCTTTCCCCATTTTTTTAACCGTTTAGCAAAATCTGCATCTTCTGCCATAAGCATATTTTCATTAAATCCATTGATTGCCATAAAGTCTTTTCTATAGCACCAAAAAATCCCTACAGATATAGCTCCATACTTAAAAAGTAAGGGGATTATTAATAACATTGCGGAAACGAATATTCCTAAAGACATTCTTTCAAATTTCCCAGTTACCCCACCGCCAATGTATTTACCTGAAGCTAAATATTTATCTACATTAGACAACATAGATTCTGTCATTTGGGTATCAGCGTCTATAGTAATGATTATTTCTCCACTAGCTATTTTGGCTCCTGCATTTCGAATTTTTGATAAGTTTTTATCGTTGTTTTTTAATGTAATACAATTATAAGACTTTGCTATTTCTTCTGTTTTATCTGTGCAACGATTTAAAACAACTATAACTTCAGTTTGATCTTTATATGCTTCTGATGCTTTTGCAATCGAATCTAAACATTTTCTAATATACTTTTCCTCATTGTGTGCAGGGATTATAATAGAAAATTTCATAGCATCTTTTAAATAGACTCCTGAAGATTTATTTGTTTCAGTCATAATATTCCCCCTTTTTCATAAAGCGAATATATACCATATATAATATATATTAACATTTATAGAATTTTATTATAGGGGCTAGCACGCAAATTTTAACATTTGTATATCCTAAGGGATTCTCAAACACCACGTCAATATACTACTGCTGCAGTACATCCATGTATATGTAGCCATGTTTACTCTGGACTAGATTTCCAAGAGGGACTATTATCAATACAAATAGAGCTCTTGGTATACCTAATAGTACTGCAAAGAATACATTTGTAGTACTAGACATGGGAGATGTAAATTGTAAAAGGAACGTAACAAATAATTGGTTTGATATTTATTTTGGAGAATCTAATAGTAGGGGGCACTATACATGCCCATCAACTTAAGAATTTTCACTACCCCTAAGTACAAAAAACGTTATTCTTTCTAAACACTCTAAGAAAAAACACTTATAAATTAAATTTAATTAATTGATATATACTTCTTGAAACCCTTACTTCTGGTTCCATTGTATCCATTTTTAGTGAAGAATTTATGAGCTTTTATTCTAGTAGCACTACTTAATAAGATAACTCTTGTGGAACCCCTTGCAATTGATATCTGTTCTACATGTTTCAATAACTTTTCCCCTATCCCATTACCTCGAAAATCTTCATTTACAATCACATACTCTAAAACAGTATACGGCCTAAATTGATATCCAGGATCAAGGCAAAACGTCATAAATATACTTCCTTTGATGTTACCACTTTCCTCATAGACAAACAAAAAATTATTAGAATCATTCCTTATCTGCTCAATTCTTTCTGGTAAAACCTTAATATTTTTGCTATGTGGTGCTAATTTTTTATATAGATTTTCAATTACATTACTGTCCTTTGGTTCAGCTTCACGAATCATATAATTACCTACCTTTTGCATTTAATATATCGATGACTCAAATTGATTTAATATTCCGATTAAATTATATATTAAAACAAGACTTTTTGGTATAATTCAGGAGGTGGTAAAAACGAAAAGGATTGTAATAATTCCACAGCTTGACAACCTGAACTGAATTAATTACACGAAGATAAACATTTCTATCATTATGATCTATCCTTCCTCTGATTTCCCTCAGTTTTCTCATCCAGAATACGTTTAAGTTCGTTAATGTCTTCTGAAGACAATTTTTCTTATTTCAAGAAATTTACAATCAAAGGTTTAAATGCTGTATCATAGAAACGTTTAAGTAAAGATTTTGTTTCTACTTGTAAATAACTATCTTGTGAAACCAAAGTATAATAAGCGTACATACGCCCCATTATCTTGATGGTAAGCAATTGCTTCTTTGTGAACTAATCGATAAATTAGTGTTCAAATCGATTTCGGTTTTCAATCCATTTTCATCTCCAACACATCAATCACTTCATTTACCTTTTGTGGAGATTTTGACCACAGTACTTTTATTACTTCTAATTCAGCTTCCGAAAATTTAGGTAATTCTTTCATAAGATAAAATTACAAACCTCTGTATTACATTCGTAATCCGAAACTGAATTTATACTTGTAATCTTTCGTTGTCAATATTATTTTATGTTTGCGGAATCCTTTCCTATGTCCATCAATATAAGCACGAAAAAAATCAACAGAAGTTTGGACTTTTATATCCTCCTAATTAGACAAGAAATTGAATACTTCTATTTCTATAATTATTTTTGGATAAAAAAATGAAACCAACTTATTAATGGTCTCATTTTAACAACGGACTAAAATAACATTTGGTTGATTTTTTTACATAACAAATTGAATTTATTTCTTAACTAAATAGCGAAGGTTTAACCAGTTTTGTTGGATTATTTTGCGAGGGATCATAAAAATTAGCCAGTTGAACCTTTGGCCTCTCTAACCACTTTACAAACAAACCTCGCTAATGCATTATGCATTGGGGGGAATATTGTAAATATGACATCCATTGTTTTACGTAGTGGCATTGGGCATATTATAGGTTTATTTTTATGAACTCCATTAATAGCAATTTTCGCAAGTTTTTGAGGAGACATCATCTTGTGTTTTTTCATTTGTTTAGTTATAGCAGACTTATCGATATTTATTGCTTTTGCAGCATCAAATATTGGAGTATCAACGAAAGACGGACAAAGCGTACTCACTTTAATACCAAACTCTTCCGCTTCAAAATGAAGGGAGGTTGTTAAACCTACAATAGCATGTTTAGTCGTAGAGTAGGCCGAAGCTATTGGAGATGGACCAAGACCTGCAGCAGATGCCGTGTTGACAATATGTCCAAACCCTTGTTCTTTCATTATTTTATATCCCATTTGAGTACCATGAATGACTCCCCATAAATTGATATCAACAATTTCTTTCCAGTTTTCTAACGACATATCATACAATTCACCGTACATAGAGATTCCAGCATTATTAAATAGATAGTCTAGCCTTCCAAATTCTTCATATATCTCTTCGATTACATGTTCTACACAATTGTAATCAGTAACATCTAAATACGTAAACCTAGAATTTAAAACGTCTTGGTTAAGCTTTCCTTCAAACGCTTTTCCTTCTCTCTCATTAATATCAGCGATAACTACAAATACATTTCGAGACGATAATTCATTGCAAATGGCTCTGCCAATCCCTGAGGCACCGCCTGTTACAATAGCAATCTTTTTATTTTCTCCCATTCCAGTTCCCCCCATAAATTATTCTATTTTTGTGACTGAATGGTACCACTGCTATCGAATAAAAGTTGATTTATCATAGATGCATATTCTTCTGCCACACACAAAGCACCATTGCTATTTAGATGAATACCATCTAAAGTCAAATGAAGACCTCGCTTACTGGATAATCGATCAATTCGAATTGGATTCTTATAAAGAAACACATCCTTCATTACAGTCATAACACTTGTGCTGATATAGTCTGAACTGTTCGCGTTAGCCAACCGTTTCTCAAAAACTGATTGCATATCCAGAAAACTAACATTTAAAAATTGACTCGATATATTTTCAATAATAGTAGACAACCCCTTTAACTCGTAATTTGATTGATTTTTTAAATTTTCTCCCACTATTGCTGGTGAAACTACAACAACGTACTTTGAAAAAGGAATGACTATATTCAGTATTTTGTTGAAATAATTATTAAATTCTCGATGGTCTTCTACAATTGGTTGAGCTTGCACTTTTAACAGTTTTGAATAAACATCATTAGCACCAATCCAAAGGAAGATTAAATCAAAATTTAATTCCAACTTGATTTTCGTTAATCGTGTATGCAAACTTTTAACCGTTTCCCCTGGTTTACCAAGGTTTAAAAATGTGATACTTGGATATTTTCGTTTTAATATGTTCACAAAGGACACTCCTGGACGACCTTCAGTTAAACTATCACCGATTAATCCAATCTTCATTTTCATTTCCCCCGTCTTTTATTGATTCTAAAAAGATTGTAATCGCTTGATTAAACAGCGGTTCTAGTGTTTTCAACTCATGTGTATTCGTGAGCTGACATAATCCCCCAAGCCAAGTTCCTAGCAATATAGTCCATTCGTCTAGATTACCATCTTTGAACTCCTTTTTTTCTACCCCCTCTTTTAAAATTGTTTGATAAGTATTCATTGGTACAATTGATAAATCGAATAATTTCTGGACCGATTCAGGACTAGATTTTGGGTTTGAAGCGAGCTCTTGACCTGATTTTAATAACGGCGTTTGGTAATTATAAAGGACATGAATTGCCATGCTGTATAGTTTTTCAGTTGCGGTTGAATAAGTAGATTCTTTTGCTATCCATTTTTCATACCAATTTTGCATAGTTTGTTGCGCTAAGAGAACAAATAGCTGTTCTTTGTTTGTAAAATGATAATATATATGTCCTTTACTGTAACCAGAGGACTTGGAAATATCTCCGACAGATGTTTGGTTATATCCTTTTTGAGAAAACAAAAGAGATGCATGCTCCATGATTTCTTTTTTTGTAATCTCACTATCATAATGCCTTTTATTCAAATACATTCTCCTCCCTTTAATTAGTACAGTCGTTCTAATTTAAATATACGTATAGAATTTAATTTTTGTGCAGATTATTAAAGAAATTACACTTATATTTTAGAAAATAGGGGGAAATCCTACATGAACTTCAATTCAAATAAACTTTTCTTTATGTGAGTATGGTACAAGTACATTGAAACTTAAAAAATAACTACCAAAATAAGAATGTTTATCTATATAAGCGGTTTTAATTAAGATGAAGGCTAAAATTAGGAGAAAATAAGTTAGCCTTGATTAGCTTAGTTAGAATCATAAAATTCTTTATCAATTGGTGAAATATGTTTTTACTCATAGTAATTGAATCTAACACATCTATTTTCTTTTCATTTATTATTAGTTCCTTCAAATTTTTATTTTTTATTGGCAAATGGATAATGTTTTCTAAAATAAAAATACATTCCCATTTGAAAGTGATACATTTTTATTAACAATAAGTGGCTATTGTGTTGAAATCTACTTTTATTAGTAATTAAAGCTTGACCAACAGATAAGTGGGTAAAAAGAGCTGTATATCATTAAGATATAGATGTTTGTATAATGTGCCGACGTCATCTTACAAATGAGACGAATGTAGAAAATAGTTATGCTATAGATCACATTGACCACTAAGCCGTATGGGCAATAATGATTTAACAAACTTGTAATAATTTCAAAGTTAATCGGGCGACTAAAATAAACAACGGCACAATACCTTTTTGAAATCTATAAATCTCTAACTACACTGCAAAAAAGTTTCTTTAAAAAGTATTCACTTTAGTATCCCTGTTTAAAGAAGCATCCATTCTCTTATCTCGATGTGTGGACAGGATAATAAGTACTAGTTGGACTGTTTCTGTAGATGGTAGAGCATTTTACACTATAAAATAAGTTTCTACTTTCATGTCTTTGTACACTTTTTCAAAAGTGTACAAAGACATGAATCTCTAAACAATTTAGACAAGAAAGTATATCCTTCATGAATATCTTTTGTTACTCATGTAGAATTAAATTACATTTTAGTTAAACTCCACATTTAATAAGGTTTTACTGAGGACTAAAAAAGAGAGCATGGCTCTCTTTTTTAGTTATTTACTATTTAGTTTTGTTTCAAATTAAATTAGTTGAAGCGTTACTAAAATTTTGTTCAGAAAGTTAACTAGATTTTCATGCTACTTTTATTTTATTTTACATAAGAGCAACATCTCTTATTCCTTGCAATATAGCAGTTGCTAATCTTTTTAAAAGTTTTTAGAATTTCACTTGTGCATGTGTAGTAGTTTCTGTAAATTTATCAGATTGACTAGCTGAAACTCCAAACGTAAGAGGTGAAAACGATATAGACGGAGAAACTTGGAATGTTGTTTCTTGATGCAAGTACTTACCATAAGCATCTATCTGAGTAGTAGCTGCTAATTTCTCAACTGTATAATAAGAGAATGCGGATAAAGTTAGTACTTTTTCGTTATAACAAGCGTAGGATTTAGTAACATCATTAGGTAAATCAATATTTAAAGCATAGCCAGAAGGTCCCTTTGACCATTTGTTACTGTCCTTCGTATAAGTTGCATTCTTAGATTTAGTTTTATTACAATCATACTTTAGCTTCCATTTTTGTTGTCCGTATTGTGATCCTGGAGAAGGAGCCCAAAAAGAACTGTTAACACCTGTACCTATAACATCTATTTTTCTATTACTAGGCATAACACTCCATTCTATGGAAGTTTTTACCCTGTACTTTTGTTTTGCTTTTAAAGAGACAATATTAGTTGTAACCTTTTTATAAGATGTGGTATTCGTATCGCTAGAAAGTTTTGCCACACCATTGCTTTTTTGTACTCTTTTTGCTTCTTCTAGTTGAACTTCATTTAAATACGTGTTCTTATCAATTTCAATTTCTTTACTTGAATTATTAACTCCATTTTCAGTAACTTTAATAAACTTTTCTTTGGTAGCTACAACTTGGCCATCAATTTCTAAGTTTTTCATTATTTCCATTTCAGGCATGTCCGAAATTTCTTCTTTAGTGAAACCTAAAGACTCTAAATGTTTTATTTGTTCTACATTTAACTCAGCAGCTTCAACTTTAATACCATCCAAATTAAATACTATAATCCCCATCAAAAAACCAACAAATAAGTATATTTTTTTCAAAATAATCCCCCTGGTTATTTTTATGTTTTAATTAAATTATATAAATAATACAGTTGTTGTATTTCAAATGTTTTACTATTAAATTCGAATTTTTATAAATCTGCTTGATAAACCATATATCGACCACTAGCAAGGGTAACGAATACTTGATTATCTTTAATTTTTACTACAGTGCCGTTAGAAGTATAATTATTTAATTTTGTTTTTGCTTTAACAGAAATTTTATTATTTCCATCAATCTGAACCAAAAGCATCTGACCAGTGGAACTAATTACTATTGCATGTTTATCCTTGAGGGCCACCACTTTATTCCATTTATAATTTTTACTTTCTTGATCAGTCAGTTCTGAACTCTCAATCTTTTCCCCTTCTTTATTAAAAAGGGCGAATTTTGCACCCTCTCCAACAGCTATTATAGTACCATCAGAAAGTCTGTCAATTGACGTAATATCATGTTTTGTTGATCCCCAATCCCCAAAGTTGATGACGTTTCCATTTGTTAGTGACATGACTTGATATTTCCCTTTATCACCTACCATCAAGATCAGGTGTCCACATAACTGAATTGAATCGTTAATATTCCAATCATTTGGCCATTTTCCTGTTCGTGTTACGCCATAAGAATCACCATCAAGGATAGCATAATAACCTTTATCGTAAACTAATAAAAGCCTTCCATCCAATAGTTTCTTAACAAATCTCGGATTACGTTTGTCCGATAGTTGCCCTTGTTCAACTAAACCTGCAGATGAATCTACAACTTTCCATTTTCCTGATGTACCCGCAATAAAAAAGTTACCATCAGATGTTTTTGCAATGCCCTTTGTAGGAAAAGAAGGTTTGTTCTTTTCATGTGAAACCATTGATCCACCAGATTCAGTGCTTAATACAGCTAAATCAGTAGAATTTCCAACAAAAATAGTATCCCCATCGATACCTACAGCTTCCTGGATAGTGCCAATTCCATCCCATTTATTACTCACAACACCATACAGATTTGCTGCACTTGCACTTGTAGGTAGTATCAATAAAGCGCTTGCAAGTAATAATGTAGATAATTTCTTGAGTTTAATCATATTTCCACCCCTATCAAATATATTTTATAAATCATATATAAATATATTAACACATTAGGTAATAAAAGGTTGCCGCTATAACGTATTTATCAAAAGGATTCAGAATAATTAATTATATCATTCGATATGTATATTTGATTATAAAGGTTGCCCTTTAAATATTAATAAATATAAAATTTAGCTATGAAAAATTATGCAGAAAGGTTAAGTAGGGGGCGCATCACATGCCCTATTAAGCTAAGGTATGGTACCCTATGACCTTCCGATCTTGTTGGCTACATGCTTGGTATTTTGTATGTTGTTAAAAATACGTATTCCAAATAAACCTTGATAAGATGTGTTTTTAAAGATTATACAGAAAAGTTTTATCTATTATTTTACTGACCCTGTTTATTTTTGTATTTCAACAATAAAGATAAAAGTGACTCCGATTATATGATTTTAAAATGAATGTCGTCTGTTATACCTCTATAACGCTGACTGTTCAGAGCATGCTCTGAACTTTACCATTTTAGCCCAGAAGACTCCTGCCTCAAGGTGGTTAGATTTTTCTGATTCCGATTTATCATAACGAACTGCAAATGCAAGTTTAGAAATATAACTCCCTGTTATCACAATTAGCATATCTGCTAATTGTAACCCAACAAACTCCTTAGAATCCTAGTCTACTATTATATCGCTAAATCCATACTTCTAAATAATTTAGAAGGTTTTCCCTGATTAAGAATTAGTGTGGTCCTTCCTTTTCTTGGTCATATTATATCTGTACATCTAGATTGTCACGTTTTGAATAAACAATTAGGTTTTGCTAGCTACATTTTTATAAATTAAGATTGTCACTTGAATTATAAAGATGAGGTTCTATCCTAAAATCTTTCTCAGACTATTTCATAGTCCATTTCTGAAAAAAGCGCTCTGTTTTATTGGAGGGGTTGTAAAAAAGACCCCCTTTTTATTTATGACAAAATTAAATTTTTATATAAAAGACACACAATTAAACAAACATAACTACATATGATATATTGTATCCTCTCTTTTTAGATTCAATATTCTTTACAAAAGGGCACTTTCCTAAGTGCTCTTCTAATTACATACCAAATAGCGTTTATGTTTAAAATAATCGCTACAGAGCAATTGGACACATTCCCCAATTTATTTATCCCTATATCCATGTTAAAACTCGTTGTGAGTATGACATAACTCAATCTAGTGAAGCACTGTAACATTTCATGCAGGGCTTCTTTTTTCATCAAGCCGTTAGTTAATTGCACCGACTACCTTGACGTACAAAGTAACGTTTTTGTTGAATTTCCTTAAAATTATATATAAATATAATCAATAATTAGTTATACCATTAAAATTCCTAAAAGTTAATATTATAGAATCGACAATTGCAATAACTTTACTTCCAACATAGTCATACTTCTCGATTCTCACCCCCTTGGAGTGCACCTTTTTTCTATATAAATCTTGATCAAAGAGCGCTTTGAAAAGTGCTTATTTTATTTAAAAACTACACCAAAATGAAAGAAATACGCATACAATGTCGTGTATTCTTTTTCAATGTTTGTTTAGGTGAAAGAGCACTCTCCAGGGCGCTCTTTCATTTTTGAAAAGGATTTTATTTAAAATATAAAAATAAAAAACATATTTAGTTAAACCACTCATACACTTTTATAGGTGTTGTCATTTGGTCATGGAGTGCTCATCAGGCACTCCTATTTTTCCGCTTACTAAATAACTACTTTGTTAAAATGAACACTTTATATTTTATAATTAAAACTTTTAATATAAATACAAGCTGTAGTCATTTTCTTTAGAGCTAAATCAAGATAAAAAAGGCACTGTACAATGGGAGAATTTTCGTTTGTTTTACTAAAATATATTGAAGAATTTTGTTATTGACTTAGAAGACAAAACACGTTACCTCGACTGCCTTATTACAAATTCGTTAGCTATCAAAATTAATGATTAACCCAGATGCCACACTTCAAACAGTGCTTTAAGACGTTAAGTGGCGGGTAGTTCACATAAGTATTACCTACTCAAATGTTCGTTTTTTTCAGTAAAAAGAAAGCACCTGCGCCAGTAGGGACTCTCGTAATGTGAGAAATATTTTTCAATGAGCATTGAAATTAAAATAAGTTACAAACCTATAAACCTGTCTTTCAATTCAATATATGCTTGTCCTTACCAAAAAGCGAGAACAAAAGAGAGCACTCTCCCAATAAGTGCTCTCTTTTAAAAAATATAGGGGAACATATTGGAAACCGTTCAGTATCATTATATGATGATTCTCCTCAACTAAAACTAATATATCCATTAAAACCGGTTAATGTGTAGTTTTTATATAACAAAGAAAAAAGCATTCGTTATGGATGCTTTCCTTATCTCCTGCACAACTCTTTGGACATATAAAACCTAAAAAGAGTCTTATGAAACTCGTACTGTAATTTAGGTATTTTATTTAGCTAATTGAGATGCCGTCTGTTATCTTTTCTCTTTTTTGTATTTCCAATTACAATAAATTAATGCGCATTCTGCCCTATTGTAATTGCATGAAGCTAAGAAATACGAAAAGACCGATAGACAAAAAAATCCTCTGTAGTCATATGATTTTTTCTTTTTTATTAGTAAAAGTCGGTTTTCCCCCACTCCCTACTGTCTCAGAGGTACGACATAAATATTCCTCTTTCGCCCTTAACTTTTACATATGTTTTATCAAATCTTCAGGAATTGCTTGTTAATCTAAAATGGATATTTGTTAAATCCTTTTCTATAAATCAATCCTTACTTACATTATTTTTTGCATATAAAAGGTTAAGAAGCTGCATATATTCATCTTCTTGTCCAATATCAAATCGTTTCCCTTCAATCATTTTTCCATATACCTTTTTAGTCATAATTAAAGAATGTATCGCATCTGTTAATTGATATTCCCCCCCAACACCAGGTTGAAGCTTTTTTAATAATGGAAAGATATCCGGTGTGAAAACATATCTACCAATTACTGCAAGATTAGATGGAGGGTTTACTTTTGGTTTTTCAATAATATTTGTAACATCTATACAATCTTCTTTTACAATATTGCCTTCAATAATACCATACTTTTCTACACATTCATTTGGTACCCTATGAATGCCTATAACACTATTTTTCTTATCTTCATAAATTTTAATTAACTGGCTTAAAGCGGTTTCTTTATCCGAAACTACAATATCATCTGGTAAGAGTACAGCAAAAGGTTCATTACCAATAAATGTTTCACCTAATTTTATCGCTTCACCAAGTCCTTTCGCATATGGCTGTCTTATATAATGAATTTGAATCTCAGGGACAGTAAGCTCTTTTAACAGATGAGATTTTTTCTCTTTTTCCAAAAAAGCTTCCAATTCTAATGATTGATCAAAGTAATCAACTATTAAATCCTTTCTGCTAGAAAGGACAATTAATATTTGCTCAACACCCGATTTCACAGCCTCTTCCACAATATAATGAATCGCCGGTTTATTCCCTATAGGAAACATTTCTTTTGGAATTACCTTTGTAATTGGAAGGCTCCTCGTGCCGTAACCAGCTGCTGGAATAATTGCTTTTTTAATCACTAATCTCTCTCCTTCAATTGTTTATAACAATGTATTCAGCACCCTCTGTACCTGCGCATAACGAAATCAAAAGAGGCCTTTACCTTCTGCCTACTTTTATTGCTTATATGAATAGGCCCTTTTACTTGTCACCAATCCAACTTGTCCATCAATATACTGTTACAACTAGTACTAAGTTTAGAAAGGTGATTAGCATATGAATATATGTATTATAGGCTCTGGTTATGTTGGTATTACATCAGCAGCAGTATTAGCAGACTTAGGTCATGATGTTATATGCGTAGATAAAAATCAAGATAAAATTTACTCTCTTCAAAAGGGAGAATGCCCCATTTATGAACCTGATTTAAAAGAACTTATTCATAAAAATCGAAAACGATTACAATTCAGTTGTGATATTGATAGTACTATTCGACAATCGCCCATTATTTTTATTGCAGTAGGGACTCCTTCCACACCCAGTGGAAAGACGGATTTAAAATATATTTATTCTGTTATCGATCTACTAGTTCCAGCTATAACATCGTATAAAACTATTATTACCAAAAGTACAGTTCCACCAGGTACAAATCAACAAATATGTGAAAAGCTTATTAAATCTGGGGTTTCATCATCCCTATTCAATATTGTTTCTAATCCTGAATTTCTTCGTGAAGGTTCTGCTGTTCGTGATATGCTCATCCCAGATAGAACTATTATAGGAATCCAAAAAGGTGACACAAAGTCGTTAAAAATTATGCAGAAGATATATAAAGGAATTAGTGCTCCTTTCGTTTGTACTGGTCTAAATGAAGCAGAGATGATTAAATATACATCCAATGCATTTTTAGCTACAAAAATATCATTTATAAATGAAATCGCTCGGATTTGTGATGCATATAATATTGACATTGTTGAGGTGGCAAAAGGAATTGGTCATGACTTTCGAATTAACCCTCATTTTCTTCAAGCGGGAATGGGATATGGAGGATCATGTTTCCCAAAAGATTTACATTCACTCATCTATACAGCAAATAATAGGCACGTAGCAGTTCCTATTTTACAAGCTGTACAATCCATTAACTCCACACAAATAAATCTCTATGTTGAAAAAATCCGAAAAGCTATAAAAGAGCCCTTTTCAAAAAAAATCACGGTGTTAGGAATTGCCTTTAAGCCAAATACTGATGATATTCGTAGCTCTCTTGCCGTATTACTCCTTGAAAAATTGATTCCTCTTGGCTATGATCTACATGCTTATGACCCAAAAGCTCTTCTTCCTCCACATTTAAAAAGACAAGTTACACAGCATAATAACCTAGAATCTTCAATCACAAGTTCTGATTGCATTATTATCGCAACGGAATGGGATGAATTTAAAACACTTAATTGGAAACTAGTCAAACAAGTTATGAGGGGATGCACAATCGTAGATGGACGCAATTGCATTGAAAAAGATGAAATAGAAAAATACGGATTACAATATATTGGAGTGGGTCGGTCATGAAAATACTTGTAACAGGAGCCGCTGGTTTCATTGGTTCACATTTGTGTCAAGCGTTACTTAAAAATAGTGCATATCATGTAGTGGGAATTGATTATTTCATCGGTCCTACTCCAGCCACTTTAAAGACAGATAATATACAGTCTCTCAAATTGAATTCACGTTTTCAATTCATACAAGAAGATATTTTAAATACAGATTTATCAAAACTATTACAGGATATAGATGTTGTTTATCATCTAGCTGCTATTCCTGGTGTGAGAACAAGTTGGGGAAAAGATTTTCAGTCTTATGTTTCAAATAATATAATGGTTACACAGCAGTTGCTTGAAGCCTGTAAACACATAAAATTAGATAAATTTATTCATATATCAACATCTTCTGTTTATGGTGAAAAATCTGGCGCAGTTTCTGAAGATTTATTACCTACCCCCCTATCTCCATACGGTGTTACCAAATTAAGTGGTGAACACTTATGTCATGTTTATCAAAAAAATTTTCACATACCAATTGTTATTTTAAGATATTTCACAGTTTATGGGCCAAAACAGCGTCCTGATATGGCATTTCATAGATTAATTAAACAACTGCTAGAAGATAAACCTCTCACAATATTTGGTGATGGAACACAAACACGTGATTTTACCTATATCGATGACTGTATACGAGGAACGGTGGCCGCTTTAGAAACAAAAAAAAGTATACTAGGTGAAGTTATCAATATCGGTGGAAAAGAACAAGCTTCCATTTTAGACATCATTTCTATGTTAGAAAAAATATCAGGGAAATCAGCAACCAAAAAATTTCTAAAATCAGTTCCTGGGGAACCGAAGCAAACATGGGCAGATATATCTAAGGCCAGTACATTACTACAATATTCTCCTACAGTTTCTCTATCCGATGGATTGGAAGCAGAATTTCATTATATAAAACAACTATACAAAGGAGATTAGTTTATGAAAATTGCATATATATGTACAGAAAAATTACCCTCTCCGGCAATTAAGGGTGGAGCAATTCAAATGATGATTGATGGGGTGTCCCCCTATATAAGTCAAGATTATGAACTTACTATTTTCTCTATTTCAGATCCAGGTCTTCCAAATCAAAAAACACAAGATAATGTCAATTACTTGTATTTTCCTCAAAAAGAATATGAACAGCATGTTATAAGAACACTCCAAACCAATACCTTTGATATTATACATGTCTTTAATCGCCCTAAAAATATACCGCTATATAAACAAGCTTCTCCACACAGTAAATTTGTATTAGGTCTTCATAACGATATGTTTGCTGAGCATAAACTATCCATTTATGAAGGCAATATTATTATTGAAATGGTTACCGCCATTGTGACCGTTAGTAACTATATTAAACAAACTGTGATTGAAAGATTTCCACAAGCTGAAGAAAAGATTTCAATTGTCTACTCTGGTGTTAATTTAAAACAATCTCCCTCCATCTGGACACCAACAGGACAAAAGATAAGAAATGCATTTCGGAAAAAATATGGCATACAAAATAAAAAGGTGATACTATTTGTTGGCCGATTATGCAAAAATAAAGGACCTGACTTACTCATTCATGCTATGAAGAAAATTATTCAAACACATAAGGATACGGTACTTGTAATTGTTGGTGGTAAATGGTTTAGTGATAACCGAGTAAATAAATATGTTAAAAGACTATATAAAATGGCTAGGCCAATTAAAGAACACGTAATTTTCACCAAATTTATTCCAGCAGATCAAATTCATAATATTTTTCTAATGGGGGATATATTTATATGTAGCTCACAATGGAACGAACCATTGGCACGTGTTCATTATGAAGCAATGGCAGCTGGAATCCCAATTATTACAACAAACCGTGGGGGAAATGCTGAAGTTATAACAGATGAATATAACGGATGCCTAATAGAACAATATAATAACCCATTAGAGTTTGCCAGACTTGTCAATGCTTTGTTATCTCAACGAGAATTTGCCCAATGGATTGCTGAGAACGGTAGAAAGGTTGTGGAAGAAAACTTTACATTTAAACATACAGCGACAAAACTTGATCAGGTATATAAACAAGTCGCAGAATCCACAAATCAACCTTCTAAAAACTTATTACGCCCTCTCAAAATTCAAATCATTTAAAATATCATTATTATCCACTTTAATTAAGATCCACGAAATTTAAACGTAGATAGAATTAAATTTTTTTGATACAAATCCATTTTTCTTTCCGTACAAAGTTTTTTTATAGGGGGAACTCGATGGAGTAAGAATGCTGCGTTAATCTTTTTCCTGTTTCTTTAACGAGATGATTTAATATGGCAAGGAAACAATTAAATACAAAATGACTGTAAATAATTGTTCTCGCAATTAAGGTTTTTTATCCTTGATTCGGCCAAATGCAAATTTGTATACCTTATCGATTAATATGGATTACATCTTGTTTCCTTGTGAAATTTCTGTACTATAAAATAAAAATATAGGCTAATGCCTAGTTAACTTCTTCCTATATTTAGAAGTTCATATTCTTACCTATTAAATATGTAGAGAGCAAAAAACGCTTGAGGAAACCAAGCGTTTTTAAGTATTAATTATTTTATGCGTCTTCTTCTTCACCCTCCTCATCGTCTTCTTCGTCTTCTTCGTCTTCTTCCTCTTCTTCGTCTTCTTCGTCTTCTTCGTCTTCTTCCTCTTCTTCGTCTTCTTCGTCTTCTTCGTCTTCTTCCTCTTCTTCGTCTTCTTCGTCTTCTTCGTCTTCTTCGTCTTCTTCGTCTTCTTCGTCTTCTTCGTCTTCTTCCTCTTCTTCGTCTTCTTCTTCTTCTTCTTCTTCTTCTTCGTCGTCTTCGTCGTCCTCTTCTTCTTCTTCTTCTTCGTCTTCTTCGTCCTCTTCTTCGTCCTCTTCGTAGTCTTCGTCCTCTTCGTCTTCTTCTTCTTCGTCCTCTTCTTCGTCTTCTTCTTCTTCTTCTTCTTCGTCTTCTTCGTCGTCCTCTTCTTCTTCTTCGTCTTCTTCGTCCTCTTCTTCGTCCTCTTCGTAGTCTTCGTCCTCTTCGTCTTCTTCTTCTTCGTCCGTAAAAGTAACTTCTGTTTCATCAAAATATTGAATTTCAACCTCTACACCATTATGCGTGCCTGATTGTATTACTTCAGCTAGAGCTTTTAGAACTTCTTGTAAATCATCGCCAGGATTAACACTAAAGCCATTCTCAACATCTAGTTTTATTTTTGCTCTTTTCACATCAGCCATTTACCTAACTCCTTCCATATAGATTTATATATACTATGTTGAAGAAGTATAAAAAGATTAATATATTTGCGGAAATTTCATTAATCGTTCTCCCTAGCTTTATTTACCCATTTTGATACCCATGGACCTTTTAATGGATGATCCGGAGTAATAATAGTGACTTTTATTTTTGGCTTTTCTATTTGCGTTAAAACGACTTCATTTAATTCCTCACTTTGTTCTTCCAGCTCTATTACATCTTGAATCTCTTTATCTTGAATTTCATCAATCATTGTAGTTTTTGGTGGTGACTTCTCTTCTAAATCTAGCAATCCGATTTTCGGTAACTCCTCTAATTCCACTTCCTTAATAATTGCTAAGCTCTCTAGCACAGAGGATTCATTTAGTACAATATTTTTTTGCTGCTCATACTCTGCCAATTCCCATCCCATTGGCCCTGGTGGAGAAAACACAAATTTCTCTAAATCTAAAATAGGGATTACTATTTCTTCTTGTTCTGAACTCATTTTATTTCCCCCCACTATTGCACTTGATTTCGTGATAAATATCAGAGAAATTTTGTAAAAATTCTTCCTTAGAGTCTTCAAGTGCAATGATATTTTGCAGTGCCCAAATATACTTTTCGTCAGACCAAGAACGCTTTTGTCCTAAATAGTATTTATGTGCAATTGAACAGAATAAGTGAGGAAACGATAAATCAGTCCAAAGAACACGAAATTGTTTTTCTGAAAAAGAATTTTCTGAATTATATGCACTCAACATATGAATAGCTAAATTAGTATCCCAAACTGACATTTTTTTCATTACTTTATTTAAGATAATACGTAGGTCCCTCACTGGTAAATCACTTGTAATAGAATGTAACTCTTTCATAAACATAGCATCATCTATTTCTGTAAATCTCGCTAAGGTAAAATCTTGTTGACAAAAACTATTAGATGCAATAACTTCTTTTGTCCATTGGTCATAATATGGATCATTTAGTTCTTGTAATGCTCTCTTTCCACGTTCTAACATTTTATCAACATACTCTAAAAACATAGTTGAAAATACATCATTTGGAAAGGAAAGCGCAATTCTTTTGTTCCCTTCTAATTCTTGTAATTTCCATCTGTATAATTTATGCCACTTCCCTAATCGACTCCGAATTTTACTTTCTTCCATAGGAATATATCCTTCCGATGCTCGATGGAATTTACCTGCATATATTAGTACCTTCTCTAATTGTTCTTTATTATAATAAATGACTTCTTTCCCTTGATGCTTATCATATAGTACATACGCATACTCATTAGATCCAATACAAAAGCCCCCTCTTTTTGTTTTATGAATTTTTGTGATTGGCAACCCATTTTGAAGAAGATGTAAATGTGCTCCAGCAATAAATAGCATCCTTTTTGGGTGCATTTGTGCTTGTTTTAATATTTTTAATCCCTCTTCTGTTTCAACTTCCCACATTGTTCTCCCACTTCTGCTTGATTGTAAATAAATATTACTTATTTCAAATGGATAAAGGCTAAGGACCTTTTTTAAATGTTCACTCTCTAATCGAGTTGTTTCTTCCACCTTTCATCGCCCCCTTCTTAAAATTTATAAAATTTCCCCATACACTTTCATTAAATCCTTAGCAACTCGGTTCCAATTAAATTCTTTTTCGACCTTAGTACGTCCATATTTCCCTAACTGTTTTCTTTTATTTTCGTTATTTAAAAGATTAATTATTTTTTCTGCATATGCATCAGGGTTTTCAAAATCATTGACAATATATCCATTTTTCCCTTCTTCAATTACTTCAGGATTACCACCTCGATTACTCGTAATTATTGGTAAACCTGCTGCCATTGCTTCGTAATGTACCCTAGCAAGAGGTTCTTGCCACTGTGAAGAGCAAACAAAAATATCTGACATAGCATAAAGTGTTGAAATATCCTTTGGCTTAACAAATTTAATAAAGACTACATGTTCTGGAAACATCGCACCCAAGGTATATAAGTGTTTTACATAATTATTTACATTGTTATCCCCAAACCATTTTGAACCAATAAAAACCATTACAATGTCTGGATTCTCCTCAATTATTTTAGGAAGAGCTTGTAGCAAAATATGAGGACCTTTTACTTTACTTAAGCGTCCAACAAATAAAACTATTTTTTTATTTTGTAAATTCAACTGATTTTGCACATGATTTTTAACTTTTGTACCGTTCACGGTCCACGAAGGATAATACTCGTTTACATCTACACCAGAATATACTGTTCTTGTCTTTGCTTTTGCAGCTTGAAATCGCGAGGTAATTGTTCTTCCTATATAATCACTAACTGTTACAATTTTTGAAACAGCTGCAATACATGCTTCTCCCTCTTTATCACTTATCTTTTCATATGCAAACATTTCATTATGCACACTTAACACAAATTTCGTCTGTGGTGCTGCCTTACGTAAAATGGTAATCCAATTTGGACGATTGCATAAATGAACCACATCATATTTTTCCTGTTTCAGATGTTTAATAACATAATCGAGATATTCTTCTTCTGGAAACCTTATATACCTTACACCTTTGTTTTTTTCTTCTGGTTTCAAATTTGGATCTGTTATAGAAATAACTGTCACATTTTTCCCATTTGAAGCAATAATGGAAGCAACAGAATCTATATAAATTTGAATAGCTCCACCTCGTACAGCTGGTACAGGTAGCTTTTCAGTCGAAATTATTGCTATTTTCATTAAAACGCCTCCCTGTTTCATAAAAATACAACTTCTTCATATGTTACGAAAAAAACTTTGTGTTTGTGATTTTTCAGCCATTTTTTCATCCTTTATTATGAAATTTAGTCAATAGTACTTTTTCTTCTTAAAGGCAAATGGCTAGAACAAAAATGGTCATGTACCATACAGTAATAAGAAAGCATAAAAGGATGGTGATATATGTGGAGAATAACAATAAAGAAGCGGTATATACATTATCGCCCGAAGAGGAACAAAAATTGGTTGAATTGGCAGGGACAATGATTCAACATTGGGATATTCAAGCGAC
Source organism: Bacillus sp. EB V-12 (assembly GCF_056158125.1). Lineage (NCBI taxonomy): Bacteria > Bacillati > Bacillota > Bacilli > Caryophanales > Bacillaceae > Bacillus > Bacillus sp. EB V-12. The sequence goes on from NZ_JBUXJL010000017.1 coordinate 56,058, forward strand.
TACAATCGAATTAATACAAGGTGGACAACTGGCCTTAGTGTGGAAAATTCATACTGCAGATGGACCATTTTGTTTAAAGAGGATTCATCGCCCCGAAAAAAAAGCTCTATTTTCCATTCACGCTCAAGATTATCTAGCCAACAAAGGCATGCGTGTTCCGAGCATAATCCCAAGCAAAATGAATCAGTTGTATACAAAGCACGGTCCATTTTTATTTGTTGTTTATGATTGGATTGAGGGAAGACCATTTGAACTTACAATGCATGAAGATCTTGAAATGATTATGAAAGGGTTAGCAGATTTCCATGTAGCCTCTATTGGCTATAAGCCTCCTCCAGGCATACCTATATTTACAAAACTAGGACGTTGGCCCAATCATTACATTAAAAGGTTTCAACAGATGGAGATTTGGAAAACTTTAGCCGCAACTATGCCAGATGACCCATTTTCACAGCTATACTTGGCTGAAAGTGATTCGTTTATTTTAGAAGCAAAACAAACACACCAAAGACTATTGGAATCTGAATATACTAAATGGACTGAAGAATTACAAACATCCCCCAATTTATGTCATCAAGATTATGGAACAGGAAATTCCTTATTAGATTTAAGTAATCAAATTTGGGTAATTGATTTAGATACAGTTTCTTACGATCTACCTATTCGAGACTTGCGTAAAATGATTATTCCTCTATTAGATACAACTGGTGTTTGGGATGAAAACCAATTTCAAATTATGATTAACGCATATGAGTCAGTTTCTCCCTTAACACCTGAGCAGAAGAAAATTATGTTCATTGATATGTTATTTCCATACGAATTGTATGATGTAATTCGCGAAAGATATGTTAGAAAGTCGCCTTTACTTGCTGATGAACTTGCTGGAGCTATGGAATATGAAAGAATTAAGTCAAAAGCTTTAAACATATTAATAGAGGAATTTTAATACGCAATACTAAAATTTCTAGTTTAAAAATTACCATTATTATTAATAAAGATAATAGTTTTATTTTTATAGTGACATAGAACTTATACAGATGATTCTGGTACAAAAAGAGAATAAAACGCATAGATTCCTAACGGAATTGTATCTTATACTGCGAGTTCAAATAATTAATGGATAAATTCTTTCTGATTTTGGACAGACTAATCCCATAATTCACCTGTTCTTTTTAACCATATGTATGGCTTCTACTCCAAAAAGAATGAATATAAATTTGTCAAAATATTTTAACCATAGCATTAAGTGCTAATCTTGTTCTACTATTTTATTCAAGTGCTTTTGTTGTCTAAGTCGCATACCACTAGGTATGCTCTTTTCTTTTTTCAACCATTCAATTACTATAGGACAAGATGAATCACCAAAAACTGTTATAACACAATTTCCAAAACATAAAAAGACTGCTTGTATTTCCTTTCTAATCAATAGCAAGATATAGGTACATACATGGACCTTTTACTTTGATATATATTTCTGGAAATTTTAAACAAAGTCGTACCGTTTTGCACCATTGAGTAAAACTCCTGAAGCTTTGATTCAAGATGAAATACAATTGTTTTCAAAGAAATTCTCCCGATATTTGGTATCATATATCTTAGATAAATTAGGTAGAGAAATAGGATTTTTTCAACAGGAAAATAATTTATAGCAGGCAGAATATAATTATATTTATTATAATAATGTGTTTTAATTTGTACCTTTAAGGAGGCGTTGTCGATGAGAAAATATTTCTATTTGATTGGGCAAAAAATCAAGAGGATAACGTATCACTAGCCCATAAACTACGTGTTTCCTCTTCAATATTGGAAGGAGAGTATCAGATTGAATAAGATTTATTTAAAAGCTATTGACAAAAGTAATTGGGAAGAAGCGATTAAACTAGCTGTTACAGAAGAACAACAAACATTTATTGCATCCAACCTTTATTCTATCGCAGAAGTTCAATTTCTAGATAACTTCTATGCAAACGGTATTTATCTTGATGAAAAAATGATAGGATTTACTATGTTTGGGATAGATCCTGATGATAATAATTATTGGATTTATAGACTTATGATTGATGAAAAATTTCAAGGGCAAGGTATAGGTAAACAAGCTATACATCTGGTAATTGATGAGATAAGAAGAAATAATAACGCAAACATTTCTATAATAATGATTGGATATGCTCCTGAAAACCTTACAGCTAAATTTGTATATAAAAAAGCAGGATTTATTGAAACTGAATTATCATCTTGGGGTGAACAGTTAGCTAAGTATTCCTTATAAGCACTTGAATTCTGCACATTAACTATTAGATTTATTAAAGAAAAGAGTCTAATAGTATAGTAATGCAGATAGGAAATGATTAAACTTTTTATAAAAGAATAAACCAACTGAAAATATTAAGAGCGTGTTTTGATTTACCTTTTTCAAAACACGCTCTTTTCTATGATTGTTTATCAAGATTATTTAGTATTAATTTGATTAAACTTAATTTAAAGACAACACAATGTCTAGAATAGAGAAAAAATACCCTCCGAGTCATTAACGCAAACTAGGAAGTATCTTGTTTCACCATGTGAATCTTCTACTTTTTATCCTTCTGAACATGGAAGTTAATTAAAGATGTTTGCTATGGACAAATTACTTTTATTTACACAAAATCACATCTAAATTGAACATGCCATCCAGCCACAATTTGCTGTTTTCTAAACTAAAAGTTTACCTCTCTAATAAATGAGCCACTATCACAAAACGAAACGGTTACGCTTTTATATAGCGTAACCGTTTCGTTTTGTTGTTTGCCATCATTACGTATACTCGTTAATTTTCATGTCTATACTGTTTAGAGAAGGTATTCCATGCCATTCGGATTGACCTCCAGCACATGATAAGTTTATAACCGTTCCTATAATTAGGAACGGTCTTATTTCATTCAACTGTCCTTTTTAATTACAATAACTGTTTTTTGAAAAGCATTTATACATATCGGATATGAATTTATTTTACAAATAATGAATATTCACCATTCTTATCATCGAATTTATAAACATTTAAATAATATTTGCCTGGTTTCGCTTCGAATTTCCCCTTTATAGTATTTCCTTCATCTTCACCACAAGCTACATAATTTTGCATGTCTGATTCATGATAAAGTACCCATGTCATCCCAATATTTTGTTCATTTACCACAGAAATATCTACTTCTTTTGGATCTGTAACATTAAACGTATAAACATCTGTTTGATCAGGAGTAATCAGATTTCCTTTTACAAGCGTATTAAACGGGAGTACCTTCTCCTCTTCATGGGATTCACCTGTTGGCGGATCTTGTTTTACAGTAACTTTTGTTTGTTCTTTGCTTTCTTTT
>NZ_JBUXJL010000018.1:0-58351 GCF_056158125.1 Bacillus sp. EB V-12
ACTTGGTCGCTCGTTTGCGACTTCCTTATGTTAACATCTTCGTTAGTTAATGTCAACTAAGTTTTTCAATTTCTTTTTGTCGTTTTCTGCGTTTCCGCATCAGCGACGGTTATTAATTTAACATATACAAACTATTAACGTCAACACTTTTTAATAAAAAATTCTTTTTCTTACATAACGAATACATTCTTCTGTGTTAGCTACTCTCCGGAATAAACAGAAAATGATTTTATATCTTTCTTCCATGGCTTTTTTTACAACTTCATGAATACGCTCATCTTCAAAATCAAATAAAAGTTCCTCTAATTCTCTCTTCAATATGTATTCCATTTCTTTTCTCTCTTCTTTTGTCAACATCAGCCCAAGCAAACAATCACCTCAATAATTCCTTACGCAACAATAAACGTTCCGCTCATTTTCAATTATCACAATCCTATCATCCATTATATCCACTACTTACGATATTAATCCTTTGTTCTCTTTTTTATATTTCCAGCATATATGTAACTGAAAAGGATTGGACAAAGGGGCGTAATATTATGTTTTTCTTTTTTATTACGAGTAAGAGAAATTTTAAACACATTAGCTTAATAGTGATACTTTCCTTATTTACAGCATGGCTACTCTTTTTAAAAACATATTCACATGAATCTGCTTTTTCAACTGCTACAGGCCCTAAAGTAATTTACAAAGGAGACACCGCTAAAAAGCAAGTTGCATTTACGTTTGATATTAGTTGGGGAGACAAAAAAGCAATTCCAATCCTAGATACTCTTAAAGAAAAAGAAATTAAGAATGCAACCTTCTTCCTTTCTGCTGCATGGGCCGAAAGACACCCCGATATTGTAGAGCGAATCATGAAAGATGGACACGAAATCGGTAGTATGGGGTACAATTACACATCCTATACTTCTCTAGAGACAAATGAAATAAGACGAGACCTTTTACGAGCACAAGATGTTTTTACAAAACTTGGTGTAAAACAAGTCAAGCTGTTACGTCCACCTAGTGGCGAATTTAACAAAGCAACCCTTAAAATCGCAGAATCACTTGGATACACCGTCGTGCATTGGAGTAATAATTCAAACGATTGGAAAAACCCAGGTGTAAATAACATCGTTTCCACTGTCTCTAATAATTTGAAAGGTGGAGATATCGTCTTATTACACGCATCCGATTCTGCCCTTCAAACAAATAGAGCTTTACCGCTGCTCCTGCAAAAAATAAAAAGTGATGGATATGAGCAAATATCCGTTTCACAACTTATTTCCAACACAAGTACGAAAAGTGAGGATGTGAAGTAGCTTCTTCCCTACTACTCTTCACGCATAAAAAGCTCTACTACCTTTCAAGAAGGTGGTAGAGCTTTTTTAATCATACCATTTACAACATTATAACTGCTGTTTTATAAAACCTCTCTATTAAGCTGATTTACTTGTTTTTCCGATTAAACGATGTAATACAAGTAATTGATATGCATTACATAACAATAGCGGTATAACCATTAAATATAACCAATCTGTATCATTAATCCGAAGCGCCGGTACCCATTCAAGGATCGTTACAACAACCATAAAGAACAGAGCTGGCACAAATGCTTTTTTATTTGTTTCTTTACTTTTTACATAAGCAACAATTGCTCCAAACACAAATAACATTCCAGCAACAAGTATATTATTCCCTAACGAGACTTCCCCATTTGCAATAAGTACAGATCTTAAATACACAAAATCAAATAATACGAATGCAATAAAGAAGAGCTGGACTGCATTCCATAAAGAAGATGAGCGAAACATCCCTAGTCCAAAACGGTGGATTGTTAAATATGCAAAGAATCCCATTTGACTTATAACACTAAAAATAAATCCTACACCCATCAGCCAGAAAGATACTGCTAAAATCTCCTTACCGTCGAAATTTTGAAAAAATTTATTGTACTTGTCCCACTCCAAAACAAAACCAATAATAACTGTGCTAATCCCACCAAGAAACAACGTCGTTAAAAATAGTCGTACCCACTTGCGGCTATTCACAACACATCCCCCATTATCCTTATATTTCTAATTAAATTGTATCAATGACAATTTCAAAAAGCTAGCCATGTTCATGTATAAATTCCTTAAAGATATTTATATTAAAAAGAGAGAACTGTGCTGAAAGGAGTTCCAACTTATGAAACGGATGCTATTCATTTTCGTTTCTTCTTTTCTACTTATCGCACTTGCAGCATGCGCACAAGGAAAAGAAACGAAATCCGAACTAGATTACGATCAAACAAAGAAAATGATTGTTGATATTTTAAAAACAGATCAAGGTAAGAAAGCTATTCAAGATGTATTAACTGATGAAAAAATGAAACAAGCACTCATACTAGATGAAACAGTAGTAAAGAAAACGATTGAAGATGCCATGGTATCCGATAAAGGGCAACAATTCTGGGAAAAGCTCTTTAAAGATCCTGAGTTCTCATCAAAATTTGCTAAAAGTATGGGGAAAGAACAAACTCAATTAATGAAAACCTTATTAAAAGACCCTGAATACCAAGCAGGCGTTATAGAAATTATGAAAAATCCTGAAGTAGAAAAAATGATGTTACAAACAATGAAGAGTAAAGAATACCGTCAATATCTACAACAAGTACTAACAGAAACTGCTGAAAGTCCACTCTTCCAAGCCAAGATGATTGATATCATTAGTAAAGGTGTGCAAAAAGCTGAAAAAGGCGGATCTGGCAAGAAAGAAGCAGGCGGTGACGGTGGTTCTCAAGGCGAGAAGAAGGAAGAACAGTAAAAAATAATAACTATAATAACGAGTGGACAATTTATATATTGTTCACTCGTTATTACTTTATCTTGCTATTAACAGACAAAATGGACCCCTCTAATTAAGCGAAAGGTTTACTAGCAACAAAAGCCTTATTGTTGTCAGTAACAGGTGAACCCCACTGATTAAAGTTTCACTTTATTTTTGTGTAACAGCTGTTTTATCAATTACTGTTTCAGCTATTTTACTATAAATAATGCCCGTTGTATGTGTATCTTCATATACTGAAGGAGCAAAGTCTTCTTTATTCCAATCGGGTTGTTGCAGTGGAATACGACCAAGAACATTCGTTTGTAATTCGGTAGCTAACTTATCTCCCCCACCTTTTCCAAATACATATTCTTTCTCACCAGTTACCTTACTTTCAAAATATGCCATATTCTCAACAACACCAAGAATACTATGTTCAGTGCGCAATGCCATCGCTCCAGCACGCGCTGCTACAAACGCAGCTGTTGGATGAGGCGTCGTTACAATAATCTCTTTGCAAGATGGCAACATTGAGTGCACATCTAACGCAACATCACCTGTGCCTGGTGGCAAATCTAGTACTAAATAATCTAAATCGCCCCATTCTACTTCTGTGAAGAAGTGGTTTAACATTTTCCCAAGCATAGGTCCTCTCCAAATAACTGGTGCATTATCCTCTACAAAGAAGCCCATTGAGATTACCTTTACACCTAAACGTTCCACCGGAATTATCTTGTCACCTCTTACGATAGGACGTTTTTCTATCCCCATCATGTCTGGCACACTAAAACCGTAAATGTCCGCATCAATAATACCAACTTTTTTTCCTAAACGAGCTAAAGCAACTGCAAGGTTAACGGAAACAGTTGATTTTCCCACGCCACCTTTTCCACTCGCTACTGCTAAGAATGTTGTTTTTGAATTAGGTGACAATAAAGATTCACTTTGCTCTTCTTCTTGTTCCGGTGCAAACTGAGCTAATTCCTCTTCTGTAAATTCTGCAAAACGAAGTCCAACTGTTGCTGCCCCAAGTTCTTTTACTAACTTTACAATTCCAGACTGCAACTGCATTTGTTCCGCTGTACCGGTTTTTACGATTGCAATTTTGACACTCACATGTTCCTTCTCTGGCTTGACTGTTACCTCTTTAATTGCACTTGTTTCTTTTAATGTTTTATGTAAAAACGGATCTACAATCCCTTCTAACGCTTCAACCACTTGCTCTTTCGTTACCATAATTAGCCCAGCCCCCTGTATGAAAAATAACGTAATGTTAATTGAATTTATCTCTGCTTATCCTTGAAATAAATGCGTTTACATTTCCAGTATAACATATTTTCCGAAAACTTCGTTAACGAGAGAAGCTCAAAAAAATCCTCCTTATTCTGGAGGATTTCCTTTTTCCGTGAAATAACGTAATATACCACGGTATATTGCAGCTGCTACCTTTTGCTGATATTTCTCCGAATTTAACATATACCTTTCGTTCACATTCGATAAAAAGCCAGCTTCAATTAAAGCACCTGGTGTTTTAGAATACTTTAATAAATATACATGCGAAATTGTCTTAGCAGAACGATTCGTGTTCTCTAAACTTGTTCTCAATTCAGCCTGTATAAATTTTGCAGCACGTTCATTTTCAATCGAAGAGCGGTAATAGAACGTTTGTGCGCCTTTCGATCCACTACTAGTTAAAGCATTTAAATGAATACTTGCAAAAAAGTCTACATCAGGTTTATTGATGATTTCTACACGTTTTTTTAAATCCTCTGCTTTACGTCTACTATATGACTTTGTATCTTTGTTAGCTAAATCATAATCTCCCTCACGCGTTAAAATAACTAGTGCACCTTGTTCTTGTAAATAGTCTTGTACCTTTTTTGTAATTTCAAGCGTAATATCCTTTTCTATAATATCCTTTCCACCAACAGCCCCTCCATCTGGTCCACCATGCCCAGCATCTAACACAATTACTTTCCCTGATAAGGGTAAATTCCAAGCTCGCCACGATTTTGTAATTTGAAATTCTTGCTTGACTAAAAAAAACAATACAACCGCAGCGAGTGCAAAAGAGATAATTCGAATTCTCTTCATACCTTTCCTCCTCCAGCTAGTCCCTCTAATTACTTATATGGGACAAGAGGAAAGTTTATGCTTGTCTTAATGAAGCTTTAATCGATATCTTCTTTCACCTTTTTCATACCCTTCTTGCCACCACAATCCTATAAACTGCTGACAAGATTCAAAAAGTAACTCCTCATCTTTCAACTTTATTTCTCGCATAGTCATACTCGTTAAAAATTGAAATAGCGTTTCAGTTAATTGTTGTTCTTCTTCTAAAGCTCTATATTTCACATCAAAAAACGATTCACCATAATAACCAAATTTACTGTATCTCGCTCCTAATAAATAAGATTCTATCCCTAATTCAATACAGTAATCTTCATACTGACGATGAAGCTCTTGCATTTGAAAGGCATCACGAATATTTGAACGCAATGTTTTTAATGATAATTCCCGCAACATCTTCCGCTCGTATTTTAACTGCTTTTCTTTTTGTTTTTCTTGTAAGCTGACAATGACATTCATAGTACATATAAACCTCCCTAATACGTATTAGTCTAAACTTCTAAAGAAGAAGCATACGCGTGGCGGGAGCACTAAAATATTCCAAGCTATAAAAATTGCAAAAGAGGAATGAAACATAAAAAACCCCAACCAAAATGGTTGGGGTTTGTAGTTCGCAAAAATTAACGTTTTGAGAACTGAGGTGCACGACGTGCGCCTTTAAGACCGTATTTTTTACGCTCTTTCATACGTGCGTCACGAGTTAATAGACCTGCACGTTTTAATGTTAGACGGTATTCTGGATCAGCTTTTAATAAAGCGCGAGAAATACCGTGACGAATAGCACCAGCTTGACCAGTGTATCCACCACCATTTACGTTTACAAGTACATCGTAGTTACCTAAAGTTTCTGTTGCAACTAGAGGTTGTTTCACTACTTCACGTAATGCAGCAAATGGGATATAGTTTTCAAAATCACGACCGTTAATGATAACGCGTCCTTCGCCTGGAACTAGGCGTACGCGCGCTACTGAACTCTTACGACGTCCAGTGCCATAGTATTGAACCTGTGCCAAAGTAAGCCCTCCTTTAATTAATTATCCGCGAAGTTCGTAAACTTCTGGTTTTTGTGCTTGGTGTGGATGCTCTGCTCCAGCATACACGTTAAGTTTCTTAGAAACTTGACGGCCTAAGCGTCCTTTTGGAAGCATGCCTTTAATTGCAAGCTCTAACATTTGTACAGGGTAGTTTGTACGCATTTCAAGAGCTGTTCTTTGCTTAAGTCCACCTGGGTGGTTAGTGTGACGGTAGTAAATTTTATCGTTTAATTTATTACCTGTTAAATGAATTTTCTCAGCGTTAATAATAATTACATGATCACCCGTGTCAACGTGTGGTGTAAATGTAGGTTTGTTTTTACCACGTAAAATGGATGCTACTTCACTAGCAAGGCGACCTAAAGTTTGACCTTCAGCATCAACCACATACCATTTACGCTCAACTTCGTTAGCTTTTGCCATAAAAGTCGTACGCATGTGTTTCCCTCCTCGTTATCTTTTCCATAGAAAAAATCTATTGTTTATCTTAAACACGATTTCCTTCCGGGGCTAATCGTGGTTTTAGAAACAATACCATATGTTATGATATACTTTTGAGTTTCTAATGTCAAGCAAATGTTACACCAGGATTAGTTGTTATAGTTTACCTCCCATAAGTAAAGCCCATGACCTGGAGCCATCTTTCCAGCAAACTGACGATTTTGTTTCGCTAAAATCTCTGGAATGCTATCAGGATCAAGCTTTCCTTGCCCTACGCTAAGTAACGTACCAACAATAATTCTGACCATATTATATAAAAATCCATTACCTACAAAACGAAAAATTATTTCATCATTTTGTTCAATTAACTCGATTTCATAAATTGTTCGCACTTTATCTTTTTTGTCAGTTTTTGCCGAACAAAAAGAAGTGAAATCATGTGTTCCAATAAAATAAGGAATTGCTTTTCTTATAGAGTTGATTTCGAGCGGGTATGGATATTGATATACGTAATTTCTACGGAATACATCCGCAGTCTTTGATAATAATACACGATAACGATATTCTTTTTTCTCAACACCGTAACGTGCATGAAATTCTTCTGTTTTTTTCTCTACTTGCCTAATAACAATATCATCTGGCAACATTGTGTTTAAAGCATTAATCCATTGCCATTCTTCAAGAGACAAAGGAGTATCAAAGTGTATTACTTGTCCTTTTGCATGAACTGTAGAATCTGTTCTACCAGATGCCTGAACACGAACAAGTTCTCCCTTATGCAATTTCTGCAATGCTTTTTCTATCTCCTGTTGAACAGTACGATGGTTCGGCTGAATTTGATAACCACAAAAATGCATGCCATCATATGCAACCGTACATTTTATTCTATCCATTTCTCTATTCTCCATTACGATCGCACCCATGCCAAAATACAAGCTAAACAAAATAAGCTGACAATCGTTACTGTATCGCTTGTTTTCCAGCGTAGTTGCCTAAATTTAGTACGTCCTTCACCACTTTGATATCCACGAGCTTCCATCGCAATGGCTAAGTCCTCTGCACGCTTAAAAGCACTGATAAACAGAGGAACGAGCAGTGAAATAATAGCTTTCATTCTATCTTTTATCGGTCCCCCGGCAAAATCAATACCACGTGACGCTTGTGCTTTCATTATTTTACTCGTTTCATCCATTAATGTCGGGATAAAACGAAGAGAAATTGACATCATTAATGCGATTTCATGAACAGGAACCTTTATACGCTTCAACGGCTTTAATAACGTCTCCAAACCATCTGTAATTTCAATAGGTGTCGTCGTTAACGTTAATAATGTCGTCATTAAAATAATAACGAAGAATCGTACAGAAATGTATATCCCTTGCTCTAATCCTTTTTCATATATCGAAAACCAACCAAGCTGGAATAGTACATCCCCCTCTTTATTTGTAAAAATATGCAGGAAAAATGTAAAAAGAAAAATCCATAAAATTGGTTTTAAGCCCGAAAGTACATAACGAATCGGCACTTTTGCAAAAAATAAAGCAATGAGTGCATATAAAAATAAAAATCCATATGAAATCGCATTATTTGCTAAGAAAACAACAAATACATATAAAAAGACAATCAGCAGCTTCGTACGTGGATCAAGTTGATGAATAAGTGAATTCCCCGGGATATATCTCCCAATAATCAACTGCTGCATGATTCATGACCACCTTTTCGTAACACCTGCACAACTTCATGAGTAAGATCCTCTAAAGATAAGGTAGCCTTTGGAATTGAAATACCAAACTTCTCTTCAATTGCACGTTTATACTTTAATGACATAGGAAGATCCACACCAATTTTCTCTAGTTCATCAGCATGTGAAAATACTTCCTCTGCACTTCCTTGCAAAAAGACCGTTCCTTTATGCATAACTACAATCTGCTCCGCATACTGAGCAGCATCCTCCATATTATGCGTTACAAGGATGACTGTAAGACCCTTCTCCTTGTGCAGCTTATAAAACATCTCCATAAGTTCGTTCTGCCCTTTTGGATCTAGTCCTGCTGTAGGTTCATCTAATACAAGCACTTCAGGTTCCATTGCCAGTACACCCGCTATAGCAACACGTCTCATTTGTCCACCACTTAATTCGAACGGAGAACGTGCTAACAGTTCTGGTTCTAGCCCTACAAGTTCAATTGCCTTTCTAGCCTTTTGCCTTGCTTCGTCTACAGATACTCCAAAATTAGTAGGGCCGAAACAAATATCTTTCTCCACAGTCTCTTCAAACAACTGATGTTCTGGGAATTGAAAGACAACCCCTACTTTCTTACGTAGTGGCTTTAGCTTTTTTTCTTTCTTTCCTGCCGAAATCAAATGTTCACCAATTTGAACTGTACCATTTGTCGGCTGCAATAAACCATTTAAATGTTGAATCATCGTCGACTTTCCTGAACCAGTATGACCGATAATGGCATAATAGCCCCCACTTGGAAACGACACGTCTACATCATAAAGTGCGCGTCTTTCAAATGGAGTTTTATATTGATAACGATGTTCTACTTTTTGGAATGTAATCTCCAAAGTTCGTTCACCAAGCTTTCCATTGTAAGATGCGTATTTTGCAAGAGAATTTCATTTCTTTTTAATAATTCTGCTATTTTCACCGAAAACGGTACATCTAAGCCAATTTCTTGGAGCATATGAGAGGATTTGAAAATTTTTTCTGGAGTCCCTTCCTCTAATATTTCTCCCTTATTTAAAATAATGACACGATCTGACTGTGCCGCTTCTTCTAAATCGTGCGTAATTGATAACACGGTAATACCTTTTTGAGTAACAAGTTGTCTAACCGTTTCTACTACTTCACGTCTCCCTTGAGGGTCTAACATTGACGTTGCTTCATCTAATATTAAAATAGATGGTTGAAGTGCTAAAACGCCTGCTATTGCCACTCGCTGCTTTTGCCCACCAGATAAGGAATGAGGCTCATCATTAAGAAAATCTTCCATACGGACAAGTTGCAAGGCCTGTTCTAATCTTTCAATCATTTGTTCTCTTGGCATTCCGATATTCTCCAAGCCAAATACAACATCATCTTGCACTGTCGTTCCAACAAATTGATTATCTGGATTTTGAAATACCATTCCAATTTGTTTTCGAACATCCCATACCGTTTCCTCTGATAAAACCATTGTATCATTTACTGTAATAGTCCCTGCTTCTGGCAAAAACAAACCATTCAATAATTTTGCAAGTGTAGACTTTCCTGAACCGTTTTGACCAATAATAGATACCCATTCTCCCTCATATAAGGAAAATGAAACATCTTTTAATGCATAAGTGGCTGCCCCAGGATATTGAAATGATATATTTTCTATCCGAAGTTTCTCTTTTTTCAATAGAAGGCACCCTTTCCTTCGCCAAGTTAGCCTATTTTTATATTTAAAAAAAAGGGCCATGACCAGTTTCTTGAAAAGAACTGTCCTGCCCTTTTAATTATCATTATACTAACTCGATAATTACCATTGGTGCTGCGTCTCCGCGACGTGGACCAATTTTTGCAATACGAGTGTATCCGCCTTGGCGCTCAGCATAGCGTGGAGCTACATCAGCGAATAGTTTTTGAAGTGCATCTTGACCAGTCTCAGCGTTAGCTACTTCATTGCGAATGAAAGCTGCTGCTTGACGACGAGCATGAAGATCTCCGCGTTTACCTAAAGTGATCATTTTTTCCACTACAGAACGAAGTTCTTTTGCACGAGTTTCTGTCGTTTGGATGCGCTCGTTGATAATTAAATCAGTAGCTAAATCACGTAACATAGCTTTACGTTGCGCACTTGTACGGCCTAATTTTCTGTATGCCATTCGTAGTTCCCTCCTTTGTTGATGGGTTTAAATCCTCAGTCGTCTTTACGTAAACCTAAACCTAATTCCTCAAGTTTATGTTTAACTTCTTCTAAGGATTTACGTCCTAAGTTACGAACTTTCATCATATCTTCTTCTGTTTTGTTCGCAAGCTCTTGTACAGTATTAATTCCTGCACGTTTTAGGCAATTATAAGAACGAACAGAAAGGTCTAGTTCTTCGATAGTCATCTCAAGAACTTTCTCTTTTTGATCTTCTTCCTTCTCGACCATAATCTCAGCATTTTGTGCTTCATCAGTTAAACCAACAAAGATATTTAAATGCTCAGTTAAGATTTTGGCACCTAAAGAGATAGCTTCTTTTGGCCCGATGCTTCCATCCGTCCATACATCAAGCGTAAGCTTATCATAATTAGCCACTTGTCCGACACGTGTCTTTTCCACTTGGTAAGTCACACGTGATACTGGAGTATAAATAGAATCAATAGGAATTACTCCTATTGGTTGATCTTCGCTTTTATTTGCATCAGCTGGCGTATACCCACGGCCACGCTTTGCAGTTAAACGCACGCGGAAATGCGCATCTTTTGCTAACGTTGCAATGTGTAAATCTGGATTTAAGATTTCTACATCACTATCGTGAGTAATATCAGCAGCTGTGACAATACCTTCGCCCTGTACATCAATTTCCAACGTCTTCTCTTCTTCAGAGTAGATTTTAAGAGCTAACTTTTTCAAGTTTAAGATGATCGTCGTAACGTCTTCTACTACGCCCTCAACTGTTGAAAATTCATGTAATACGCCATCGATTTGGATAGCAGTAACAGCGGCACCAGGGAGTGAGGATAAAAGAATACGACGTAAGGAGTTACCCAAAGTAGTACCATATCCACGCTCAAGCGGTTCAATTACGAATTTACCATATTTAGCATCTTCGTTAAGTTCAACCGTTTCGATTTTCGGCTTTTCGATTTCAATCATTAACTAAACCCTCCTTCAAAACGTCGAAACCCCGGTTAAACAAAGGTATAACCCCTGTCTAACCGAAAGTCCCCCTTAGGCAGTTCCCGATTGTGCACAACAAGCGATGTTTCTGTACGAAATTTCTCGATAATGCATCATATCCATTATAGACAAAAGGGAAAATTCTATACAGAAAAATTACACACGACGACGTTTTGGTGGACGACATCCATTATGAGGAACTGGAGTAACATCTCTAATTGCTGTTACTTCTAGACCTGCAGCTTGAAGAGCACGAATTGCAGCTTCACGACCAGCACCAGGACCTTTAACAGTAACCTCTAAAGTTTTTAAACCGTGTTCCATTGCAGCTTTAGCAGCAGTTTCAGCAGCCATTTGCGCAGCGAATGGAGTAGATTTACGAGATCCACGGAAACCAAGTGCACCAGCACTAGACCAAGAAAGTGCGTTACCGTGAGTATCTGTAAGTGTTACGATTGTGTTGTTGAAAGTAGAACGAATATGAGCTATACCAGCTTCAATATTCTTTTTCACACGTTTTTTACGAGTGTTTGTTTTACGTGCCATTGTTAGTTCAACCTCCTTTACTTATTATTTCTTTTTATTTGCTACTGTACGACGTGGACCTTTACGTGTACGAGCATTGTTTTTAGAGTTTTGACCACGAACTGGTAAACCACGACGGTGACGAAGACCACGGTAAGAACCGATCTCCATTAGACGTTTGATGTTAAGAGATACTTCACGACGAAGGTCTCCCTCAACTTTAATACGATCGATGATATCACGGATACGTCCTAATTCGTCTTCCGTTAAATCACGAACTCGTGTTTCTTCAGAAATACCTGCTTCAGCAAGAATTTTTTCAGCAGTTGTGCGACCAATGCCGAATACGTAAGTTAAAGAAATAACAACGCGTTTGTCTCGAGGAATATCTACACCTGCGATACGTGCCATTACGAATGCACCTCCTTCTGATTAACCTTGTTTTTGTTTATGTTTAGGGTTTTCACAAATAACCATTACTTTTCCACGTCTACGAATAACTTTACATTTTTCGCAGATTGGTTTAACTGACGGTCTTACTTTCATGTCTCGAACCTCCTTAAAGATTACGGAGTGCTATATTATTTAAAACGGTACGTAATACGACCACGATTTAAATCGTACGGAGATAATTCTACCGTAACTTTGTCTCCTGGTAAAATACGAATGAAGTTCATACGGATTTTACCAGAAACGTGAGCCAATACGACATGCCCATTCTCTAATTCTACTTTGAACATAGCATTTGGCAACGTTTCAAGAACGGTACCTTCGACTTCAATTACATCATCTTTAGCCATTCAATAGTTCTCCCTTCTTCAAATCAGTAACATTTTACACTGCTCTGAAATCCCGGAGAGCCAGCTACTTATAAAGTGGTAAGGATTTCGTATCCTGCTTCTGTAAGAGCAATCGTGTGCTCAAAATGGGCACACCATTTACCATCTACCGTTACCACTGTCCAGTCATCAGATAGTGTTTTTACATATCGTCTTCCTTGATTCACCATCGGCTCAACACAGATGACCATTCCCGGCTTTAATCTAGGGCCTCTATTTGGTGGACCATAGTGCGGGATTTGAGGGTCCTCATGTAAGTCTTGCCCGATTCCGTGACCAACATACTCCCTAACGATCGAGAATCCATTCTCTTCAGCATGGGTTTGAACCGCATGTGAGATATTTGATAATCTCTCGCCTGGTTTTACTTGTTCTAGACCAAGATACAACGATTTTTCTGTGACATCAAGTAGCTTTTGAACAGATTCAGAAATGTTTCCAACTGGATACGTCCATGCAGAATCTCCATGGTACCCATTGTATTTCGCACCAATATCGATACTGATGATATCGCCCTCTTTGAGCTTGCGCTTCCCTGGAATTCCGTGTACAAGCTCTTCATTTACAGAAGCACATATGCTCCCCGGAAATCCGTTGTATCCTTTAAAAGATGGCGTAGCACCATATTTTTGAATCGTCTTTTCCGCTATTTGATCGAGCTCTTTCGTTGTAATTCCTGGAGTAATGTGCTGTTTCAACTCTTGATGAGTCAAAGCAACGATCCTGCCAGCTTCTCGCATGATTTCTATCTCGCGAGGAGTTTTGCAGATTATCATTACGCTAAGCCTCCGATGAGAACATCGATATCAGCAAATACTTTATTGATATCTTGCTCACCATTAATGCTTTGTAAGTAACCAAGCTCTTCGTAGAAATCAAGCAAAGGTTTTGTTTGCTTAATATTTACATCTAAACGATTTGCTACAGTTTCTTCATTGTCATCAGAGCGTTGATATAATTCGCCACCACATTTATCGCACACATCAGCTTTTGCTGGTGGATTGAATTCTAAGTGGTAAGTCGCACCGCACTCTTTACAAATGCGACGGCCTGTAAGGCGTTTTAATAACAACCCTGAATCCACATTAATGTTTAAAACATAGTCGATTTTTTTGCCAAGATCTTTCATAATTTCTTCAAGAGCTGATGCTTGTGCAACAGTTCGTGGGAAACCGTCTAGTAAGAAACCTCTTACGCAGTCGTCTTGACTTAAACGTTCACGAACGATTCCGATTGTAACTTCATCTGGAACAAGTGCACCTTTATCAATAAAAGATTTTGCTTGTAGACCCATTTCAGTTTCAGCCTTCATAGCTGCACGGAACATGTCTCCTGTTGAAATGTGAGGGATGTTATACTTGGCAACAATCTGTTCGGCTTGTGTACCTTTACCAGCACCAGGAAGCCCCATTAAAATTAAGTTCATCCTTGTTCCCCCTCAGAGTACATGAGCATGTAGGGAAGACAATTCTTCCCACTTACTCACTGCTTGATAAACCCTTTGTAATGGCGTTTTACCAGTTGGCTTTCTAGCTGCTTCATTGTTTCTAAAGCAACGCCGACAACGATTAACATACTCGTTCCACCGATCTGTGCAGATGGAGGAAGATTTCCCAATTTCGTAAAGATAACTGGTAAGATTGCAATCGCTGCTAGGAAAATTGATCCTACAAAGGTCAAACGATACAAGATTTTTGTTAGATATTGTTCCGTATTCTTACCCGGACGAATACCTGGAACATATCCACCTTGCTTGTTTAGATTCTCTGACATTTGCTCTGGATTAACCTGAACAAATGCATAGAAATATGTGAAGGCTACAATGAGCGCAACATATATGATCATTCCCACTGGGTGAGAATAGTTAAAGTTTGCAATAATCCACTGCGATACATCATGTTTCGGGAAGAACTGTGCAATAGTCGGAGGCGTAATTAAGAATGAAACAGCAAAAATTACTGGAATAACACCAGCACTATTTACCTTAAGCGGTAAATGTGTGTTTTGTGCTCCAGCATAACCACCATTTCCTCCTGTTACACGCTTCGCATATTGAATTGGGATCTTTCTAACAGCCTGTTGAATGAAAATAACACCCACAATAACTGCTAGCACAGCTAGTAAAATCAATGCAACTTTAACGATACTCATGAACAATTGATCTCCGATATTTTGAAACTGTTGCTGATACACTTGAGATATAACACTTGGGATCGCTGCGGCAATACCGCCAAAGATAAGGATGGAAATACCATTACCTACACCTTTAGCTGTAATCTGTTCACCTAACCACATTAAAAATGCAGTACCAGCAGTCAGTACCGTAGCAATGTATAAATAAGTGCTCCAACCTGGATTCAAAATTAATTGTCCACCTACCATACCGTTAAAACCGATTGACATACCAAACCCCTGAATAAACGCAAGAACAATTGTAAAGTAACGCGTGAATTGCGTTAATTTACGACGGCCCATTTCACCTTGCTTCGACCATTCCGAAAATTTAGGAACAACATCCATCTGCAATAATTGCACGATGATGGATGCTGTAATATACGGCATGATTCCCATCGCAAAGATGGAGAAGTTTTTCAAGGCTCCACCGCCAAATGTATTTAGAATACCTAAAGCATTTAATTGATCTTGTGCCTTCAGTACGTCTCCATTTGTAAATGGCACGGGGATAAACGTGCCAATCCTGAATACGATTAACATCGCTAAAGTGAATAATATTTTACGTCTTATCTCAGCAACGCGCATAAAGTTGGAGATTGTACGAAACATTAGATCACCTCAACTGATCCGCCAGCTGCTTCAATTGCTTCTTTAGCACTTGAAGAGAACTTGTGCGCTTTAACAGTTAGTTTTTTCTCTACTGCTCCGCTTGCAAGAACTTTAACACCGTCGTTTAACTTGCTGATAACGCCAGTTTCCAGCAATAATTCAGGTGTTACTTCTGTACCATCTTCAAAACGATTTAACGTTGATAAGTTTACAATAGCAAACTCTTTACGGTTAATGTTTGTGAAGCCGCGTTTTGGTAAACGACGGAATAATGGAGTTTGACCACCTTCGAAGCCAAGACGAACACCGCCGCCAGAACGTGCGTTTTGTCCTTTATGACCTTTACCAGCAGTTTTACCGTTACCAGAACCGATACCACGACCGACACGGTTACGTACTTTACGAGAACCTTCTGCAGGTTTTAATTCATGAAGTTTCATTCCCAGGCACCTCCTTATATTAATGAGTTATCCTTAAGCTTCTTTTACAGTTACAAGGTGAGAAACTTTGTTGATCATACCAAGAATAGCAGGAGTTTCTTCCTTAACTACAGTTGAATTCAACTTTTTAAGACCTAAAGCTTCTACCGTCGCACGTTGATCTTGTGGACGACCAATTACACTACGAGTGAGGGTAATTTCTAACTTTTTCGCCATTTGTTTTCCCTCCTTAACCTAGTAGCTCTTCTACAGATTTACCGCGTAATTTTGCAACATCTTCAGCGCGCTTAAGTTCGCTTAATCCGTTCACAGTAGCGCGAATCATGTTGATTGGTGTGTTAGAACCAAGAGATTTCGAAAGAATATCTTGTACACCAGCTAATTCAAGGACCGCACGAACAGGTCCACCAGCAATAACACCAGTACCCTCAGCAGCAGGTTTTAAGAATACTTCACCAGCGCCAAAATGACCGTTGATTGTGTGTGGAATTGTTGTACCAACTAATGGTACAGCGATTAAGTTTTTCTTAGCGTCTTCGATAGCTTTACGGATTGCGTCTGGTACCTCTTGTGCTTTACCAGTACCGAATCCAACATGACCGTTTTTATCGCCAACTACAACTAGTGCAGCAAAGCGGAAACGACGACCACCCTTAACAACTTTCGCGACACGATTTATCGTAACTACACGTTCTTCAAGTTCTAATTTACTTGGGTCAATGCGATGCATCAATTTTCCCTCCTTTGACCATTAAAATTGTAATCCAGCCTCACGAGCAGCTTCAGCTAGAGCTTTAACACGGCCATGGTATAAGTAACCACCGCGATCAAATACTACTTCTTTAACGCCTTTCTCTACAGCACGCTTAGCAACTGATTCTCCAACTTTCGTAGCAGCTTCAATATTGCTAGTACCGTTAAGAGCAAGGTCTTTATCAAGAGTAGATGCACTTACTAACGTTACACCATTCACATCATCAATAACTTGAGCGTAAATATGTTGGTTAGAACGGAACACGTTTAAACGTGGACGCTCTGCAGTACCAGTAAGTTTAGCACGTACACGTGCATGTCTTTTCTTACGAGTCGCATTTTTATCAGCTTTAGTGATCATTCTTGTCACTCCTTTCTCTCACCTAACGGGTTTACTTAGCAGTTTTACCTTCTTTACGACGAACAACTTCGCCTTCGTAACGAATACCTTTACCTTTGTAAGGCTCAGGAGCACGTACAGCACGGATGTTAGCAGCGAATTCGCCAACACGTTGCTTGTCGATACCTTTAATTACGATCTTAGTTGGTGCAGGTACTTCAACTTCAAGACCTGCTTCCGGAGTCATTTCTACTGGATGAGAATAACCTACGCTTAATACAAGTTTATCACCTTGTTTTTGAGCACGGTAACCAACACCGACTAATTCAAGTCCGCGTGCGAAACCTTCAGTTACACCTTCAACCATGTTTCCGATTAAAGCACGAGTTGTACCGTGTAATGCACGGTGTTCCTTCTGTTCAGATGGACGCTCAACTGTTAATGTATTCTCTTCAATTTTGATAAGCATATCAGCATTGAAAGTACGAGTTAATTCACCTTTAGGGCCTTTTACTGTTACAGTATTGTCTTCTGCAACTGTAATAGTAACACCTGCAGGGATTTCAAGAATCTTTTTACCAATACGAGACATGTGGTCACACCTCCGTTCGTTTTAAATATATATTACCAAACGTATGCTACTACTTCTCCACCAGTTTGTAATTGACGAGCGTCTTTGTCTGTCATTACTCCCTTAGATGTAGAAACAAGAGCGATACCTAATCCGTTAAGTACACGTGGTACTTCGTCAGCTTTAGCGTAAACGCGTAAGCCAGGTTTACTGATACGTTTTAATCCAGTGATTACACGTTCATTGTTTGCACCATATTTCAGGAAAATACGAAGGATACCTTGTTTGTTATCCTCGATGTATTCTACATCACGAATGAAACCTTCACGTTTTAAAAGTTCAGCGATCTCTTTTTTGATTTTAGAAGCAGGAACCTCTAATTTCTCATGACGTACCATGTTCGCATTACGGATGCGAGTAAGCATGTCTGCAATTGGATCTGTCATCACCATGTGTTTTACCTCCTTCCCATTTGTGGGTTTTACCAACTAGCTTTTTTAACACCAGGAATTTGACCTTTATATGCAAGTTCACGGAAACAAATACGGCAAAGTTTAAATTTGCGGTATACAGAATGCGGACGACCGCAGCGTTCGCAACGTGTATACTCTTGTACTTTAAACTTAGGAGTACGCTTTTGTTTCGCTATCATAGATTTTTTAGCCACGTTTTCGCCTCCTCTACTTAGCGTTGGCTTCCATTATTTTTGGAATGGCATACCGAATTGTGTTAACAGTTCACGAGCTTCTTCATCAGTTTTCGCTGTAGTAACGATTACGATGTCCATACCGCGGACTTTGCTTACTTTATCATAATCAATCTCAGGGAAAATAAGTTGCTCTTTAACACCTAATGTATAGTTTCCACGACCATCGAATGATTTCTTAGAAACACCACGGAAATCACGTACACGTGGTAAAGAAACTGATACTAATTTGTCGAAGAACTCATACATTTGCTCGCCGCGTAAAGTTACTTTCGCACCGATTGGCATACCTTCACGAAGACGGAAACCAGCGATTGATTTTTTAGCACGAGTTACAACAGGTTTTTGACCTGTGATTTGTGTTAATTCTTCTACTGCGTTGTCTAACGCTTTTGAGTTAGATACCGCGTCACCAACACCAGTGTTGATTACGATCTTTTCGATTTTTGGTACCTGCATTACAGATTTATAGTTAAACTTGCTCACTAGAGCAGGAGTAATTTCCTTTTGGAACTTCTCTTTAAGGCGATTCAATGAAGTGACCTCCTTTCTTAAGAAAATTATTTATCTAATAATTCACCAGATTTTTTTGCAATACGAACTTTTTTACCATCTTCTACTTTGAAGCCTACGCGAGTAGGTTCACCTGTTTTCGGATCTAAAATCATAACGTTAGAAACGTGAATAGGTGCTTCTTTAGTAATAATTCCACCTTGTGGATTTAATTGAGATGGCTTAGAGTGCTTCTTAACGATATTGACACCCTCAACGATAACACGGTTTTGCTTTGGGAAAGCCACAAGGATAACGCCTTGTTTTCCTTTGTCTTTACCAGTGATTACCTGTACTTTATCACCTTTTTTTACATGCATCTTAATTCTGCACCTCCTTAGCAAGGCAATACCTTAAATTATAGAACTTCTGGAGCTAAAGAAACGATCTTCATGAAGTTGCTATCACGTAATTCACGAGCTACTGGTCCGAAGATACGAGTACCACGTGGGCTCTTATCGTCTTTAATGATAACCGCTGCGTTTTCATCAAATTTGATGTAAGAACCGTCCGGACGACGAGCTCCGCTCTTCGTACGTACTACTACTGCTTTAACAACGTCACCTTTTTTAACAACGCCACCTGGTGTTGCTTGTTTTACCGTAGCAACGATAATGTCACCAATGTTAGCATATTTACGACCAGAGCCGCCTAATACTTTAATTGTTAAAAGTTCACGTGCACCAGAGTTGTCAGCAACTTTCAAACGAGATTCTTGTTGGATCATGTTATGAAACCTCCCTTCGGACTAAAAATTCCGATTCGTCTATTTAGATAATAACCGCTTCTTCAACGATTTCAACTAAACGGAAACGCTTAGTAGCAGAAAGCGGGCGAGTTTCCATGATTTTAACGATATCGCCAAGTTTCGCTTGGTTTTGCTCATCATGGGCTTTGTACTTCTTAGAATACTTAACACGTTTTCCGTACAAGGAATGAGTTTTGTAAGTTTCAACTAAAACTGTAATCGTTTTGTCCATTTTGTCAGACACTACACGACCAGTATAAACTTTGCGTTGGTTACGTTCGCTCACTATGCAAACCTCCCCTCAATTTATCGATTAATTCCGATCTCTCTTTCACGAACTACAGTTTTCATACGAGCAATTGCTTTACGCACTTCACGAATGCGAGTTGGATTCTCTAATTGTCCTGTAGCAAGTTGGAAGCGAAGATTAAACAACTCTTCCTTTAAAGCTTTAACTTTTGTTTCGATTTCGGCAGTGGTTAATTCACGAATATCATTAGTTTTCATTAGATTCACCACCATTTTCTTCACGTTTTACGAATTTACATTTCACAGGTAACTTGTGAGCTGCAAGACGTAATGCTTCGCGTGCTACCTCTTCAGATACACCCGCGATTTCGAACATAATTTTCCCAGGTTTTACTACTGCTACCCAGCCTTCTGGTGCCCCTTTACCGGAACCCATACGTACTTCTAGAGGTTTTGCAGTGTAAGGTTTAGAAGGGAAAATTTTAATCCATACTTTACCGCCACGTTTCATGTAACGAGTCATTGCACGACGAGCAGCTTCGATTTGACGGTTTGTAATCCATGAAGCAGCTTGTGCTTGTAAACCGAATTCACCGAAAGCAATTTCAGTTCCACCTTTAGCACGACCACGCATTTTACCACGATGCTCTCTACGATATTTTACGCGTTTTGGCATTAACATATTATTTTCCTCCTTCCTCAGAAGCTTTCTTTTTTGTAGGAAGGACTTCTCCACGGTAGATCCATACTTTTACGCCTAATTTACCGTATGTTGTATCAGCTTCAACTGCTGCATAGTCAATATCAGCGCGAAGTGTATGAAGTGGAACAGTTCCTTCACTGTAAGATTCTGCACGAGCGATATCAGCTCCGCCAAGACGACCAGAAACCTGTGTTTTAATACCTTTAGCACCTGCACGCATAGCACGTTGAATAACTTGCTTTTGTGCACGACGGAATGATACACGGTTTTCTAATTGACGAGCGATGTTTTCGCCTACTAATTTAGCGTTAAGATCAGCTCTCTTAACTTCTAAAATGTTGATGTGTACACGCTTGCCTGTTAATTGGTTAAGAGCTTTACGAAGTGCTTCAACTTCAGTACCACCTTTACCAATTACCATACCAGGTTTTGCAGTGTGAATTGTAACATTTACACGATTTGCTGCACGTTCGATTTCTACTTTAGCAACAGCAGAATCTTTTAAGCGTACATTAATGTACTCACGGATTTTGATGTCTTCATGTAATAATGTAGCGTAATCTTTCTCAGCGAACCAACGAGATTCCCAGTCACGGATAACGCCGACACGAAGACCAATTGGATTAACCTTTTGACCCATCGATTATCCCTCCTTCTTTTCTGATACCACAACTGTGATGTGGCTTGTGCGTTTGTTAATTTGGCTTGCACGACCCATTGCACGTGGACGGAAACGTTTTAACGTTGGACCTTCGTCAACGAAAACTTTTTCTACAACTAGGTTGTTAATGTCCATCTCATAATTGTGCTCTGCATTTGCGATTGCAGATTTTAAAACTTTTTCTACAACTGGAGAAGCAGTTTTTGGTGTGTGGTTAAGGATAGCAATCGCTTCACCCACTTGCTTACCTCGGATTAAGTCTACTACTAAACGAACTTTACGAGGAGCAATACGAACTGTTCTCGCTACTGCTTTAGCTTGCATTGAAGTGCCTCCTCTCATTATCTTCTAGTTTTCTTA
Source organism: Bacillus sp. EB V-12 (assembly GCF_056158125.1). NCBI lineage: Bacteria > Bacillati > Bacillota > Bacilli > Caryophanales > Bacillaceae > Bacillus > Bacillus sp. EB V-12. Next base: position 21,489 of record NZ_JBUXJL010000018.1, read on the forward strand.
TCGTCAGCAAGGTGACCTTTGTACGTACGAGTTGGTGCGAATTCACCTAACTTATGGCCAACCATATCCTCAGTGATGTACACAGGTACGTGTTTACGACCATCATATACAGCGATTGTGTGTCCGATGAACTGAGGGAAGATTGTTGAACGGCGAGACCAAGTTTTAACAACTTGTTTTTGCTCAGATGCAACTAATTTTTCCATTTTGCTCATTAAGTGATCATCGACAAATGGTCCTTTTTTTAAGCTACGAGCCATTTTGGTGCCTCCCTTCGTGATTGGCGTACGGTTCTAGAAATGAACCGTACTACAATCCCATTATTTTTTACGACGACGAACGATAAATTTGTCAGACGCTTTGTTTTTCTTACGAGTCTTGAATCCAAGAGTTGGTTTACCCCATGGAGACATTGGAGACTTACGTCCGATTGGAGAACGTCCTTCACCACCACCGTGTGGGTGATCAACAGGGTTCATTACAGAACCACGAACTGTTGGGCGTTTACCTAACCAGCGAGAGCGACCTGCTTTACCGATTTTGATAAGTTCGTGTTGTTCGTTACCTACTTGACCGATTGAAGCGCGACAAGCAGATAATACAAGACGTACTTCACCAGAAGTTAAACGTACAAGTACGTATTTACCTTCTTTACCAAGTACTTGAGCAGATGTACCAGCAGAACGAACTAATTGTCCGCCACGACCAGGCTTAAGCTCGATGTTATGAACAACAGTACCTACTGGAATGTTGATTAATGGTAATGCGTTACCGATTTTAATGTCAGCTTCTGGGCCAGACATAACTTCCATACCTACTTCTAAAGATTTAGGAGCAAGAATGTAACGTTTTTCACCGTCAACGTAGTTAATTAATGCGATATTCGCAGAGCGGTTTGGATCGTATTCGATCGTAGCAACGCGTCCTGGAATTCCATCTTTGTTACGCTTAAAGTCGATGATACGGTATTGACGCTTATGTCCGCCACCTTGATGACGTACAGTGATTTTACCTTGGTTATTACGACCAGCCTTCTTGCTTAAAGGAGCAAGTAATGACTTTTCGGGTCTATCAGTCGTGATTTCAGCGAAATCATTCGTAGTCATATTACGACGACCGTTAGTAGTTGGATTATACTTTTTGATTCCCATCTCAATTTCCCTCCTTCTTTAGTAAGAATTAAACGCCTTGGAAGATTTCGATTTCTTTGCTGTCAGCAGTTAGCTTAACGATTGCTTTACGACGACGGCTAGTAAAACCAGCGTGACGACCAACGCGTTTTGCTTTCGGCTTGTAGTTCATGATGTTCACTTTTTCTACTTTAACACCAAAGATCGCTTCAAGAGCATCTTTAACTTCTGTTTTATTAGATTTAACGTCCACATCGAACGTGTATTTTTTTTCAGCCATCATTTCCATAGAACGTTCAGTGATAACTGGGCGCTTAATGATATCACGAGGATCTCTCATTATGCAAGCACCTCCTCTACTTTTTCCACTGCCGCTTTTGTCATGATTAGCTTATCATGATGAAGCACGTCTAAAACGTTTACGCCATCAGCAGTGATTACTGTTACTCCAGGGATATTGCGAGCAGATAACTCTACAGATTCGTTTGCATCAGCAGTTACGATAAGAGCTTTCTTCTCAACAGTTAATCCTTTAAGTACTGCTAGCATGTCTTTTGTTTTTGGTGCATTTAACACTAGGTCTTCAAGAACTACAATGTTGTTCTCAACTACTTTAGTAGCTAATGCAGATTTGATTGCTAAACGACGAACTTTCTTAGGAAGTTTGTACGCATAGCTTCTTGGTGTAGGTCCGAATACCGTACCACCACCACGCCATTGAGGAGAGCGGATAGACCCTTGACGAGCACGTCCAGTTCCTTTTTGACGCCATGGTTTACGACCACCACCGCGAACTTCAGAGCGAGTTTTTACTTTGTGTGTACCTTGACGTAAAGATGCACGTTGCATCATTACAGCTTCGAAAAGTACAGCTTCATTTGGTTCGATACCGAAAATAGCTTCAGCTAATTCGATTTCACCAACCTGTGAACCAGTTTGGTTATATACAGTAACTTTTGGCATTGGAATTCCTCCTTCCTATTGTGAATTATTTGCTAACCTTCACAGCGCCTTGAACAACTACAAGAGATTTCTTAGCACCTGGAACGTTACCTTTTACTAGTAATAAGTTGCGCTCAGTGTCAACTTGAACGATTTCTAAGTTTTGGATAGTAACTTGGTCTCCACCCATACGTCCAGCAAGTTTTTTGCCTTTGAATACACGGTTCGGAGCAACTGGGCCCATTGAACCTGGACGACGGTGATAGCGAGAACCATGAGACATAGGTCCGCGAGATTGTCCGTGGCGTTTGATAACACCTTGGAAACCTTTACCTTTAGAAATTCCTGTTACATCAACGATTTCACCTGTAGCGAATACGTCAACTTTTACCTCTTGACCAACCTCTAATCCGTCCACGTCTGCATCGCGGATTTCGCGAATGAAGCGCTTAGGAGTTGTAGATGCTTTAGCAGTGTGGCCTTGTTCAGGTTTGTTAGTTAACTTTTCACGTTTATCTTCAAATCCTAACTGGATTGCATTGTAGCCATCAGTTTCAGTTGTTTTCTTTTGAAGAACAACGTTTGGATTAGCAGCGATAACTGTTACTGGGATTAACTCACCGTTCTCAGCAAATACTTGAGTCATACCGATCTTTCTTCCTAAGATTCCTTTGGTCATGAGTTACACCTCCTACATTTTTAAGTTATATAAATTATAGTTTGATTTCGATATCTACACCAGATGGTAAGTCTAAACGCATTAATGAATCTACTGTTTGTGGAGTAGGACTCACGATGTCGATTAGACGTTTGTGCGTGCGCATTTCGAATTGCTCACGAGAATCTTTGTACTTATGAACAGCACGAAGAATTGTGTAAACAGTTTTTTCAGTTGGTAATGGGATCGGACCAGAAACTGTTGCCCCAGAACGCTTAGCTGTTTCTACAATTTTCTCAGCTGACTGATCAAGAATACGGTGATCGTAAGCTTTTAAACGGATACGAATTTTTTCTTTTGCCATTATTTTCCCTCCTTCGTTCGCCTATTTCTAAAATAGACCTTCTCCATGGAAATTTCCCCACACCATGCCATGGCAAAGCGGCCGGGTGTGTCAGCAACCTTCCACTTCATCGCAGTCAAAGACCAACATTGTCTATTATACAATGTTATTCGTCTAGATGCAAGCATCTTTTTGTTTGCATCTGCTTTTCTCTACTTTTGCTATTATACATGGCACTTTAAAGAATTTCAAGTTTTCATCTAACAGAATTCATTTTACAGTTTCTGGATTATCTTTTGTCGTTTTTATATTACTATAGAAGAAACTCGTCAAAACAAAAAACACCCTCTTCTTCCTTATATAAACGCAAACAAAAAACCTAAGGGATTTTCCCTTAGGTTTTTTTATATCAGTTAAGATTACTCAACGATAGTAGCAACTACACCGTAACCTACTGTACGTCCACCTTCACGAATAGAGAATTTAGTTCCCTCTTCGATAGCGATTGGAGCGATAAGTTCGATAGTCATTTCGATGTTGTCACCAGGCATTACCATTTCAGTACCTTCTGGTAATTGGATGATACCAGTTACGTCAGTTGTACGGAAGTAGAACTGAGGACGGTAGTTAGCGAAGAATGGAGTGTGACGTCCACCTTCTTCTTTAGATAATACGAAAACTTCAGCTTTGAATTTAGCGTGAGCTTTTACAGAACCGCTTTTTGCAAGTACTTGTCCACGTTGGATGTCTTCACGAGCAACCCCACGAAGTAAAGCACCGATGTTGTCTCCAGCTTGAGCTTGGTCAAGAAGTTTACGGAACATCTCTACACCAGTTACAGTTGTAGAAGCATTTTCTTCAGCAAGACCGATGATTTCTACTACGTCACCAACTTTAACGATACCGCGCTCAACACGACCAGTAGCAACTGTACCACGACCTGTGATAGAGAATACGTCCTCTACAGGCATTAAGAATGGTTTGTCAGTTTCACGTTCTGGAGTTGGGATGTAAGCATCAACTTCAGCCATTAATTCAATGATTTTTGCTTCCCAATCAGCTTCTCCTTGAAGAGCTTTAAGAGCAGAACCTTTGATTACAGGAATGTCGTCGCCTGGGAATCCGTATTCAGATAATAGGTCGCGAACTTCCATTTCTACTAATTCTAATAATTCTTCGTCATCTACCATGTCGCATTTGTTTAAGAATACAACGATGTAAGGAACACCTACTTGACGAGAAAGAAGGATGTGCTCACGTGTTTGAGGCATTGGGCCATCAGCAGCAGATACTACTAAGATACCGCCGTCCATTTGAGCAGCACCAGTGATCATGTTTTTAACATAGTCAGCGTGACCTGGGCAGTCAACGTGTGCATAGTGACGAGTTTCAGTTTCGTACTCAACGTGTGCAGTTGAGATTGTGATACCGCGCTCTCTTTCTTCTGGAGCAGCATCGATTTGATCGTATCCGCGTGCTTCAGCACCACCAGCTTTTGCAAGAACTGTAGTGATCGCAGCAGTTAATGTAGTTTTACCATGGTCAACGTGGCCGATTGTACCGATGTTAACATGGGGTTTAGAACGTTCGAATTTAGCTTTAGCCATTCTAAATTCCTCCTTAGTTTATATAGGTTATTTTATATTTAGACTAGAAAGTGAAACTTACGTCCCACTTTCTAAGCTTACATAAGTAGTTATACTTGAACAATCGATAAAAATCAATTATTCACCTTTATTTTTTTTGATAATTTCTTCAGAAACAGACTTTGGTACTTCTTCATAGTGGTCAAACACCATAGAGAATGTTCCGCGTCCTTGAGTGTTAGAACGTAATGACGTTGCATAACCGAACATTTCAGAAAGTGGAACCATAGCGCGAACAACTTGTGCGTTACCGCGAGCTTCCATACCTTCTACACGTCCACGACGAGATGTTACGTCACCCATAATGTCACCCATGTACTCTTCAGGAATTACAACTTCAACTTTCATCATTGGCTCAAGAATTACTGGGCTACATTTAGAAACCGCAGCTTTAAGTGCCATAGATGCAGCGATTTTGAACGCCATCTCAGATGAATCGACATCATGGTAAGATCCGTCAACTAATGCAGCTTTAATGTCAACTAGTGGATAACCAGCTAGTACACCATTTTTAAGTGCATCTTCAAGACCTGCTCCAACAGCTGGGATGTATTCACGAGGAACTACACCACCGACGATCTTGTTTTCGAATTCGAATCCTTTACCTTCTTCGTTAGGTTCAAACTCAATCCAAACGTGACCGAATTGTCCACGACCACCAGATTGACGAGCGAACTTACCTTCAACTTTCGCAGCAGCGCGGAAAGTCTCACGGTATGCTACCTGAGGAGCACCAACGTTTGCTTCCACTTTGAATTCACGACGCATACGGTCAACGATGATATCAAGGTGAAGTTCACCCATACCAGCGATGATAGTTTGGCCAGTTTCTTGGTCAGTGTGAGCACGGAATGTTGGATCTTCTTCAGAAAGCTTAGATAATGCTGTACCCATTTTATCTTGGTCAGCTTTAGATTTTGGTTCGATAGCTACAGAGATAACTGGCTCTGGGAATTCCATAGACTCAAGGATAACAAGGCTCTTCTCGTCACAAAGAGTATCACCAGTAGTAGTATCTTTTAAACCTACAGCAGCAGCGATATCACCAGCGTAAACTGTTGAAATCTCTTCACGGCTGTTAGCGTGCATTTGTAGGATACGACCTACACGCTCACGCTTACCTTTAGTTGAGTTTTTCACGTATGATCCAGAGTTTAACACACCAGAGTACACACGGAAGAACGTTAACTTACCAACATAAGGGTCAGTCATGATTTTGAATGCTAAAGCTGCGAATGGTTCTTCATCGCTAGACTTACGTTCTACTTCTTCATCTGTATCCGGTAGAGTACCTTTAATAGCAGGTACATCTAGTGGTGATGGAAGGTAGTCGATAACTGCGTCTAACAGAATTTGAACACCTTTGTTTTTGAATGCAGAACCACAGATTACTGGGAAGAATTCTACAGAAGTTGTAGCCTTACGGATACCAGCTTTAAGCTCTTCTACAGTGATTTCTTCACCTTCTAGGTACTTCATCATCATTTCTTCATCAAGCTCAGCTACCGCTTCAATAAGTTTTCCACGGTATTCTTCAGCTAATTCTTTGTGCTCTTCAGGAATTTCAACACGTTGAATGTCTGTTCCTAAATCGTTACCGTACATGTAAGCACACTCTTCAACAAGGTCAATGATACCATTGAACTCATCTTCAGCACCGATTGGTAACTGAATTGGATGTGCGTTTGCTTGTAAACGATCGTGGATTGTTCCTACAGAGTATAAGAAATCTGCACCGATCTTATCCATTTTGTTAACGAATACGATACGAGGTACGCCGTAAGTAGTAGCCTGACGCCAAACAGTTTCTGTTTGTGGTTCTACACCAGATTGCGCATCAAGTACCGCTACAGCGCCATCAAGTACGCGTAAAGAACGTTCTACTTCTACTGTGAAATCTACGTGTCCTGGAGTATCAATGATGTTTACACGATGACCTTTCCATTGTGCTGTAGTTGCAGCAGAAGTAATTGTGATACCACGCTCTTGCTCTTGCTCCATCCAGTCCATCTGAGATGCACCTTCGTGAGTTTCACCGATTTTATGAATACGTCCTGTGTAGTACAGAATACGCTCAGTTGCTGTTGTTTTACCAGCATCGATGTGAGCCATGATACCAATATTACGAGTGTTTTCTAAAGAGAACTCTCTTGCCATTTGGTGTCTTGCTCCTTCCATATATGGATTGGATTTTTTTATTTTAAGTAGCAAAAAAGCCACTTTATATTGTTACACATGTCAGTATGTCCAGTACTCTCATTATGTAAAACGAGCGCCCGATGAAAGGGAGAGGCATTCTCCCTCTCCACACTTCCATAAGCGACAAATAAAGCGGTTTATGCTTACATTTATTTTACGTTGAATCCTACCAACGGTAATGAGCAAATGCTTTGTTAGCTTCTGCCATTTTATGAGTGTCTTCACGTTTCTTAACAGATGCACCAGCGTTGTTAGCTGCATCTAAGATTTCGTTAGCAAGACGCTCTTCCATAGTTTTTTCACCACGAAGACGAGCGTAGTTTACTAACCAACGAAGACCTAAAGTTGTACGGCGTTCTGGACGAACCTCAACTGGAACTTGGTAGTTAGCACCACCAACACGACGAGCGCGTACTTCAAGAACAGGCATGATGTTCTTAAGAGCTTGCTCGAATACTTCCATTGGCTCTTTACCAGTACGTTCGTTTACGATATCGAACGCATTATAAAGAATTGTTTGAGATTTACCTTTTTTACCGTCAACCATCATTTTGTTGATAAGGCGTGTTACTAGCTTCGAATTGTACATTGGATCTGGTAACACGTCACGTTTCGCAACAGGTCCTTTACGAGGCATATTGAGTTCCTCCTTTCATTTTAAAGTTATTATTTTTTAGCAGGTTTTGGTCTCTTAGTACCATATTTAGAACGTCCTTGCATACGTTTGTCAACACCAGCTGTGTCAAGCGCACCACGAACGATGTGGTAACGTACCCCCGGTAAATCCTTTACACGACCACCGCGAATTAATACTACGCTATGCTCTTGTAGGTTATGACCGATACCTGGGATGTAAGCTGTAACCTCGATACCGTTTGTTAAACGTACACGAGCGTATTTACGTAACGCTGAGTTAGGTTTCTTTGGAGTCATTGTACCAACACGAGTACATACACCACGTTTTTGAGGTGCAGAGATATCAGTTGATTTTTTCTTTAAAGAGTTAAAACCTTTGTTTAACGCAGGTGATTTAGATTTCCATACTTTATCAGTACGACCATTTCTCACTAATTGGTTAATAGTAGGCATTTGATTATCCTCCCTTCGCATGTTTGTATGACCACATATCCAGGTGGTTCATTATTAGTTGAAAACAAAGTTTTTGCAAGGAAGAGCAAATGCTCTCTCCTCACAAAAACAGTTTTAACTTATTATTCCTATTGCTGAAGCTCCCACTTGAATCCCCGAAGCTTTACCAAGCTTACGAACTGATTCAACTTTTGTTATGGGCACGTTATATTGCATTGCAACACGAATGATAGCATGGGTTAACCGCATGTCAGCATCCTCTGCGATGACAACTTCTTTAACTGTACCATTTTTGATTGCCTCCAATGTACGTTTATGACCAACGACTACATTTTCAGCAGTTGATACTTTTTGATAAGACATATAAATATCCTCCAAAGCATCGTTCAGGAGCAACCTTGATTATAGTAACATTTTGACTCATACAATGTCAACTAAGATTAATTGTTTTTATACAAAATTTATGCCGGAAAATTTTACTGTTCCACATAAACCTCATCGTTTTCTACATTCATGTCATCTTGTGTTGTTTTTACAAGATCCACTTTGCGATAACGATTCATACCTGTTCCAGCAGGAACAAGTTTACCGATAATAACATTTTCTTTTAACCCTAGAAGTTCATCGCGTTTACCCTTAATTGCTGCATCAGTTAAGACACGAGTTGTTTCTTGGAACGATGCTGCAGATAAGAATGAATCTGTTTCAAGTGAAGCTTTTGTAATACCAAGTAGAACAGGTCTAGCTGTTGCTGGTTGCTTACCTTGCAGTAAGACCTTAGCATTCGCATCAGTGAACTGATGGATATCTAGTAATGTTCCTGGTAATACATCTGTTTCACCTGCATCACTTACACGAACTTTACGTAACATTTGACGTACCATTACTTCTACGTGTTTGTCACCAATTTCTACCCCTTGCATACGGTATACTTTTTGAACTTCACGTAATAAGTATTCTTGAACCGCCGTAATGTCCGTTACTTTTAGTAATTCTTTCGGATCAATAGAACCTTCTGTTAACTCTTTACCGTGGCTAATTGGCTGTCCTGGAGTTACTTTCAGACGAGCACCGTAAGGAATAGCATACGTACGAGCTTCAACTTCACCCTGTACAACTACTTCTTGGCGATCTTTAACGTCGTTGATCGCTGCGATAACACCGTCGATTTCACTGATAACTGCCTGACCTTTCGGATTACGAGCTTCGAAGATCTCTTGGATACGAGGTAAACCTTGAGTAATATCATCTCCGGCAACCCCACCTGTATGGAATGTACGCATCGTTAACTGTGTACCTGGCTCACCGATAGATTGAGCTGCGATAATACCTACCGCTTCTCCTACTTCTACGTCTGTTCCAGTTGCTAAGTTACGACCGTAACACTTCTTACATACACCGTGGCGAGTGTTACACGTAAACGCTGAACGAATGTTTACAGTTTCAACACCCGAATTTTCAACGATATGAGCGATATCTTCAGTAATTAATTGATTTTCAGCAACTAATACTTCACCTGTTTCAGGATGTTTTACAGTTTTTCTTGCAAAACGTCCAACAAGACGATCATATAATGACTCGATAACTTCATTACCCTCTTTAATCGCACCAATTAATAAACCGCGATCTGTTCCACAATCATCTTCACGAACGATTACATCTTGTGCAACGTCAACAAGACGACGTGTTAAGTAACCAGAATCGGCAGTTTTAAGTGCTGTATCGGCAAGACCTTTACGCGCACCATGCGTAGAGATGAAGTACTCAAGTACTGTTAAACCTTCACGGAAACTCGATTTGATTGGAAGTTCGATGATACGACCAGATGGATTGGCCATAAGACCACGCATACCAGCAAGCTGAGTAAAGTTAGATGCGTTACCACGGGCACCTGAGTCACTCATCATGAAGATTGGGTTGCGTTTATTCAAGGATTTCATCAGTTTTCCTTGGATAACATCTTTTGCATTACTCCAAATAGAGATAACGCGATCGTAACGTTCTTCTTCCGTGATTAAACCGCGACGGAATTGTTTAATTACATTATCTACTTTTGCTTGTGCTTCGTGGAGAATTTCATCTTTTTCGCCTAATACAAGAATGTCAGATACCCCAACTGTAATACCAGCTTTTGTAGAGTACTTGAATCCTAAGTTTTTCATACGGTCAAGCATGCGAGACGTTTCTGTAATTTGGAAACGTTTGAACACTTCCGCAATGATGTTACCAAGGATCTTCTTGCTAAATGGCGCCACTTCTTCGCGACTAGCAATAATTTCTTTAATGTTCGCACCTTTTTCAACGAAATATTTCGCTGGTGTTTCTTTTTCAAGGTTTGAATTTGTTGGTTCATTAATATAAGGGAACGACTCTGGTAAGATTTCGTTAAATATTAATTTACCAACTGTTGTTAATAGAAGCATACTCTTTTGCTCTTCAGTAAATGTTGCGTTGTTTACTGCACTTGCAGCTACTGCAACACGTGTATGAAGATGAACATATCCATTTTGATATGCAAGCAATGCTTCATTTGCATCTTTGAAGACCATACCTTCACCGATTGCACCTTCACGCTCAAGTGTTAAGTAATAGTTACCTAATACCATATCCTGAGATGGAGTAACAACTGGTTTACCGTCTTTCGGGTTCAAGATGTTTTGTGCCGCTAACATAAGAAGACGAGCTTCAGCTTGAGCTTCTGATGATAAAGGTACGTGAACGGCCATTTGGTCACCGTCAAAGTCCGCGTTGTATGCAGTACATACAAGTGGGTGAAGACGGATTGCGCGACCTTCTACTAATGTAGGTTCAAACGCCTGGATACCAAGACGGTGAAGTGTTGGTGCGCGGTTTAGAAGTACCGGATGTTCTTTAATCACAGACTCTAAAACGTCCCAAACTTCAGGTTGTACACGCTCGATTTTACGTTTCGCACTCTTAATGTTATGTGCTAATCCTTTTTCAACTAACTCTTTCATTACGAAAGGTTTGAACAGTTCAAGCGCCATTTCTTTTGGTAATCCACATTGATACATCTTTAAGTTCGGTCCTACAACGATTACAGAACGACCAGAGTAGTCAACACGTTTACCTAATAAGTTTTGACGGAAACGTCCTTGTTTACCTTTAAGCATGTGAGATAGTGATTTTAATGGACGGTTACCTGGCCCAGTAACTGGACGGCCACGACGACCATTATCGATTAATGCGTCTACAGCTTCTTGTAACATACGTTTTTCGTTTTGAACGATGATGCTTGGTGCACCTAAGTCCAATAGACGTTTTAAACGGTTGTTACGGTTAATTACACGACGGTATAAGTCGTTTAAGTCAGAAGTAGCAAAACGTCCACCGTCTAACTGTACCATTGGGCGTAGTTCTGGTGGGATTACTGGTAGAACATCTAGGATCATCCAAGACGGTTCATTTCCAGAGTTACGGAATGCTTCTAATACTTCTAGACGTTTAATAGCACGAGTACGGCGTTGTCCTTGTGCTGTTTTTAATTCTTCTTTTAAGAAGTCTACTTCTTTATCTAAATCGATGTCTTGTAGTAGCTTTTTAATTGCTTCTGCACCCATAGCAGCTTGGAATGTGCTACCATATCGATCACGATATGCACGGTATTCTTTTTCAGAAAGTAATTGCTTCTTATCAAGTGGTGTATCTCCACTTTCTGTTACAACATAAGAAGCGAAATAAATTACTTCTTCAAGCGCGCGAGGGGACATGTCTAAGACAAGTCCCATGCGGCTCGGGATACCTTTGAAATACCAAATATGAGATACAGGAGCAGCTAATTCGATATGACCCATACGTTCACGACGTACTTTTGCACGCGTTACTTCAACGCCACATCGATCACAAACTACACCTTTATAACGTACACGTTTGTATTTTCCGCAATGACATTCCCAGTCCTTTTGTGGTCCGAAAATACGCTCACAGAACAAGCCATCTTTTTCAGGCTTTAACGTACGATAGTTAATAGTTTCTGGTTTCTTAACTTCACCGTATGACCAAGAACGAATCTTGTCAGGTGAAGCAAGTCCAATCTTCATATATTCAAAGTTATTTACATCTATCAAGGGGCCTACCTCCCTTTTAGTCTACAGGTTATCCCAATTATTCCTTAGTTGTCTCAACTTCGACATTCAATTTATCTGCTGATTGATGATCATCGTCATCTTCTGTATCACGCATTTCAATTTCTGTATCGTCGCTAGACATCATTTTAACGTCCATACCTAAACTTTGCAGCTCTTTAATCAATACTTTGAATGATTCAGGAACGCCTGGTTCTGGAACATTTTCGCCTTTAACAATTGCTTCATAAGTCTTAACACGTCCAACAACATCATCAGACTTCACTGTTAAGATTTCTTGAAGAGTATAAGCAGCACCGTAAGCTTCAAGTGCCCAAACCTCCATCTCACCGAAACGCTGTCCACCGAACTGAGCTTTACCTCCAAGAGGTTGCTGCGTTACAAGTGAGTATGGTCCAGTAGAACGAGCATGAAGTTTATCGTCAACCATGTGCGCAAGTTTGATCATATACATGACACCAACAGATACGCGGTTATCGAATGGTTCACCAGTACGTCCGTCATACAGGATTGTTTTCGCGTCATTTGCCATACCAGCTTCTTCAATTGTGCCCCAAACATCTTCCTCACGAGCACCATCGAATACTGGTGTTGCAATGTGAATGCCAAGGTATCTTGCTGCCATACCAAGATGAAGCTCTAATACCTGACCGATATTCATACGAGATGGTACCCCTAATGGGTTTAACATGATATCGATTGGCGTACCGTCTGGTAGGTAAGGCATATCTTCTTCTGGTAAAATACGAGAAATAACACCTTTGTTACCGTGACGTCCGGCCATCTTGTCACCTTCAGAAATTTTACGTTTTTGAACGATATATGCACGTACAAGTTGATTCACGCCTGGTGGCAATTCATCGCCATCTTCACGGTTGAATACTTTTACGTCTAAGATAATACCGCCACCACCGTGTGGTACACGTAGTGATGTATCACGTACTTCACGCGCTTTTTCTCCAAAGATAGCATGTAATAGACGTTCTTCAGCTGTTAATTCTGTTACACCTTTAGGTGTTACTTTACCAACAAGTAAATCTCCATCTTTTACTTCAGCACCAACGCGAATGATACCGCGCTCGTCAAGGTTACGTAATGCGTCTTCTCCAACGTTTGGAATGTCACGTGTAATTTCTTCTGGTCCAAGCTTCGTATCACGAGCTTCTGATTCATATTCTTCAATATGAATAGAAGTGTACACATCATCTTTTACAAGGCGCTCACTCATGATGATCGCATCCTCGTAGTTATAACCGTCCCAAGTCATGAAGCCAACAAGCACGTTACGTCCAAGTGCTAGTTCACCTAATTCCATAGAAGGACCATCCGCAAGGATTTCACCTTTTACAACTTCATTTCCAACACTTACGATTGGACGTTGGTTGTAACAAGTTCCTTGGTTAGAACGAATGAATTTTTGCATTTTGTAGCGATCTAAGTCGCCTTTTACTGTTTGACCGTCAACTTCTACATAGCGACGTACCCAAACTTCACGTGCTTCTACGCGCTCAACAACACCAGGATGTTTACAGATTACTGCAGCACCTGAGTCTTTTGCTGATACGTACTCCATACCTGTACCTACAATCGGAGATTCCGGATTCATTAACGGAACCGCCTGACGTTGCATGTTCGCTCCCATAAGTGCGCGGTTAGAGTCATCGTTTTCTAAGAACGGAATACAAGCTGTCGCTGCCGACACTACTTGTTTTGGAGATACATCCATGTAGTCGATGCGTTCTCTATTTGTGACAATGTTTTCACCACGGAAACGAGCTACGATATCTTCACTTAGGAATTCACCTTCGTCAGATAATTTCATATTCGCTTGGGCTACAACATAGTTATCTTCTTCATCTGCTGTTAAGTAATCAACATGCCCTGTTACAAGACCAGTTTCTGGGTCAACACGACGGTATGGTGTTTCAATGAAACCAAACTCATTTACTTTCGCGAACGAAGATAATGAGTTAATCAAACCGATGTTTGGTCCCTCTGGTGTTTCAATCGGACACATACGACCGTAGTGAGAGTAATGAACGTCACGCACTTCAAAGCCTGCGCGCTCACGCGTTAAACCACCAGGTCCTAATGCAGATAGTCTTCGTTTGTGAGTTAACTCTGCTAATGGGTTTGTTTGGTCCATAAACTGAGATAACTGAGAACTTCCGAAGAACTCTTTAATAGATGCAATAACAGGACGAATATTAATTAGTGCCTGTGGTGTAATTGCATTTGTATCTTGGATCGACATTCTCTCACGAACAACACGTTCCATACGAGAAAGACCGATACGGAATTGATTTTGTAACAGTTCTCCAACAGAACGCAGACGACGGTTTCCTAAATGGTCAATATCATCTGTATCCCCTACTTTGTATAGTAGGTTGAAGAAGTAACTGATAGAAGCAAGGATATCACCTGGTGTGATGTGTTTCACATCACGAGTAATGTTTGCATTACCAATTACATTAATTACGCGTTCGCCTTCCGACTCAGGAGCATAAATCTTAATAGATTGCAGCTCAACATCGCCTTCTACCACTCCACCCATTGGTTTCGCTGTTTTGAATCCAATGTTTTTCTCTAAGTAAGGTAAAATGCGATCAAGTGTACGACGATCTAAGATTGTTCCTTCTGCCGCTAAAATTTCACCAGTTTCTGGATCCACTAATGTTTCAGCTAAACGTTGATTAAACAATCTGTTTTTAATGTGTAACTTCTTGTTGATCTTATAGCGACCTACATTTGCTAAATCGTAGCGCTTTGGATCAAAGAAACGAGACACAAGTAAGCTCTTAGCATTTTCTACTGTTGGTGGTTCACCAGGACGTAGACGCTCATAAATTTCAAGCAATGCTTTTTCTGTGCTATCTGTGTTGTCTTTTTCTAATGTGTTGCTTAAGTATTCGTTATCACCTAAAAGCTCGGTGATTTCTTGATCAGAGCCAAACCCTAATGCGCGTAACAAAACAGTTACAGGAAGTTTACGCGTACGGTCAATACGCACATATACAACATCCTTAGCATCTGTCTCATACTCTAACCAAGCTCCGCGGTTTGGAATTACAGTAGCAGTAAAACCACGTTTTCCGTTTTTATCCACTTTGCCACTATAGTATACGCTTGGAGAGCGAACTAACTGGGAAACGATAACACGTTCTGCACCGTTAATTACGAATGTTCCAGTCTCTGTCATGAGTGGGAAATCTCCCATGAACACATCTTGTTCTTTTACTTCACCAGTTTCCTTGTTGATTAGACGCACTTTTACACGAAGTGGTGCTGCATACGTCACATCACGCTCTTTGCATTCGTCTACAGAGTATTTAGGTTCACCTAAGCTGTAGTCGATAAATTCAAGCGATAGATTTCCCGTAAAGTCTTCAATCGGAGAAATGTCTTGGAACATTTCTCGCAAACCCTCATCAAGAAACCACTGATAAGAAGAGGTTTGAATTTCGATAAGATTTGGTAACTCTAATACTTCACTAATACGGGCATAACTTCTTCGTTGGCGGTGGCGTCCGTATTGAACTAGTTGACCTGTCAACTGCTTCACCCCTCAAATCATGAGTATTATAAATGCACAAAAAAATTTGTGCAAAATCACAAATAAATACAACTACTGCTATTAGCGTAGTCTCTTTCTCTTAAAGATAAATACGTTGAGTCTTTCTACCTGCTCAAAAAAGAAAAATGGCTTCTATAAGAAAACCATCATTCTGTTTCATAATCTGCTGATTTTACTATCTTTTCCAAGAGAAACAAAAATATACATCTTTCTCAACGCAGAAAATCATATATTGGCATTGTATAATGTTAACATAGCCAAAAATAACCGTCAACGTTTTTTTGATTTTATGATATAATATCCTTTTTTCTTTTCTACAACCTCAACTTCAGAAAATACTTCTTCTAGTTTTTTTAGCGCAGACGGTGCACCTTGTTTCTTTTGAATAACAATCCAAAGCTCTCCATCTGGAACTAAATACTCCACAGCTTTTTCTAAAATCTCATGTACGATATCTTTACCCGCACGAATCGGAGGGTTAGATAGAATAGCAGCATACTTACCATCTACATTTTCATAGACGCTACTTTGAAAAATACGTATATTCTCGATTTTGTTATTAGCGGCGTTTTCTTTCGCAAGCCCAAGTGCCCTCTCGTTCACATCCACCATGTGAACTTCACGACCTTGAAACTCTTTCGCTAACGACAAACCAATAGGACCGTATCCGCAACCTACGTCTAATATATTACCTTTAATATCTGGCATTTGAAACGCTTCAATTAAAAGACGGGAACCAAAGTCCACTTCGTTTTTCGAGAACACCCCATGATCAGATAAGAAAGTAAATCGAGATCCACGAAGGGCAAACTCCCATCGCTTACGATCACTTTTACTAGAAGGGTCGTTAGAAAAATAATGGTCTGCCATATGGCCACCTCTTTTCTTTACAGTTAAAAAAAAAGCTCGCATGAGAGCGAGCTTTTTTTAAAGCATCAAAAGTTAATTACTTAACTTCTACAGCAGCGCCAACTTCTTCAAGTTTAGCTTTGATTTCTTCAGCTTCTTCTTTAGCAGCAGCTTCTTTGATTACTTTTGGAGTGTTGTCAACTAATTCTTTAGCTTCTTTTAAGCCAAGACCAGTGATTTCACGAACAACTTTGATAACTTTGATTTTTTGTGCACCAGCGCTAGTTAGTTCCACATCAAATTCAGTTTTCTCAGCAGCAGCTTCTCCAGCGCCACCAGCAACAGCTACAGGAGCAGCAGCAGTTACGCCGAATTCTTCCTCGATAGCTTTTACTAAGTCGTTAAGTTCTAATACAGTCATAGATTTAACTGCTTCAATGATTTGTTCTTTAGTCATTGTAAATATCCTCCCTTAAATAGGTTTGTATTGTTTTATCGATAATACGTAATTATCTTTTAAAAAATTAAGCGCCTTGCTCTTCCTTTTGGTCTGCAACTGCTTTAGTAGCAAGTGCAAGGTTACGGATTGGAGCTTGAAGAACGCTAAGAAGCATAGAAAGTAAGCCTTCACGTGATGGAAGAGTAGCAATTGCTTTAACCTCATCAAGTGTTACAAGTTTACCTTCGATTACGCCCGCTTTAATTTCTAAAGCTTCATGATCTTTAGCGAAGTCGTTTAATACTTTCGCAGGAGCAACTACATCCTCGTTACTGAACGCGATTGCGTTTGGTCCTGTTAAGAATTCATTTAACTCAGCCATTTCAGCAGATTCTGCAGCACGACGAGTTAGAGAGTTTTTGTAAACTTTGAACTCAACGCCAGCTTCACGTAATTGCTTACGTAATTCTGTTGCTTCAGAAACTGTTAAACCACGGTAGTCAACAACGATTGTAGATTTACTAGCGCGAAGTTTGTCCGCGATTTCAGTTACAACTTGTTGTTTAGTTTCGATTACTTTGCTCATGTTATTACACCTCCTGTAGATTATATAGAAGATGTACCGAAAGTGCACTAAAAACCTCCATGCCCAACTTGTAGACATGGAGGCATATAGTCACAGAAAAAAGATTCCGCTTCGTATATTAACACCTAGGTAGGAAATTAAGTCTATTGACACCTACTGTCTACGGTACACTAATTAAATTCACAACATAAATGATTATATTAAAACTTCTTTATGAAGTCAACTTCCAAAATTTACGCTAATGTAGAAACGTCTACACGTACGCCAGGTCCCATTGTAGAAGCAACTGTTACGTTCTTCATGTAAGTACCTTTTGCAGCAGCTGGCTTAACTTTTTGTAAAGTGTCAGCAATTGTTTTGAAGTTTTCTACTAATTTAGCATCTTCGAAAGATACTTTACCGATTGGAACGTGGATGTTACCAGCTTTATCAACGCGGTATTCAACTTTACCAGCTTTGATTTCGTTAACAGCTTTAGTTACATCGAAAGTAACTGTTCCAGTTTTAGGGTTTGGCATTAAACCTTTAGGTCCTAATACGCGACCAAGTTTACCAACTTCACCCATCATGTCAGGAGTTGCTACTACTACATCGAAATCGAACCAACCTTGTTGGATTTTACCGATGTAATCAGTATCGCCTACGAAGTCAGCTCCAGCAGCTTCAGCTTCTTTAGCTTTTTCACCTTTAGCAAATACTAATACACGTTGTACTTTACCAGTACCGTGTGGAAGAACAACTGCACCACGGATTTGTTGGTCAGCTTTCTTAGGGTCAACACCTAAACGGAATGCAGCTTCTACAGTTGCATCAAATTTAGCTGTGTTTGTTTTCTTTACTAATTCTACTGCTTCTGTTGCAGAGTAAGCAGCTGCACGATCAACAAGCTTTGCAGCTTCTACGTACTTTTTACCTCTTTTAGCCATTTTTATTTCCTCCTCGAATGTGGTTTTAGCGGAATAACCTCCCACGTTTACGCCTGTTTTCAGGTATAACCTGAGGATGAGCGCCATCCATTTATTTAAAAACGATAATCATTTACGATAATAAAGGTTGCGAATTGGAATTCCAGACCCGCAACCTTTTTTAAAAACAAATCGAATTAGTCTTCGATAACGATGCCCATACTGCGTGCAGTACCTTCAACCATACGCATTGCAGCTTCTACGCTAGCAGCGTTTAGGTCAGGCATTTTAGTTTCAGCGATTTCGCGTACTTTATCACGCTTAACAGTTGCCACTTTATTACGGTTTGGTTCACCAGAACCAGACTCAATACCAGCTACTTTCTTAAGAAGAACAGCAGCAGGAGGAGTTTTAGTAATGAAAGTGAATGAACGGTCCTCAAATACCGTAATTTCAACAGGGATGATAAGACCAGCTTGATCTGCTGTACGAGCGTTAAACTCTTTACAGAAGCCCATGATGTTAACACCTGCTTGTCCTAATGCTGGACCAACTGGTGGAGCTGGGTTAGCTTTACCTGCAGGAATTTGAAGCTTTACCATTTTAATTACCTTTTTAGCCACGAGACACACCTCCTTAAGTCCGTGATGTGGTCAATTGGACAGTGATTTGCCCTCCCACGTCATATTTTATCTGTAAGGATAAAATCTTTCAAAAAACGTCTCCGATAACGAAGACGTACTGACTTAAAAGATATTATCACTTTTTACAATTCATTTCAAGTTTCATTTTATAATTTTTCAATTTGATGGAAGTCAAGTTCAACTGGAGTCTCGCGACCAAACATGTCCACAAGCACGCTAACCTTTTTCTTCTCCACATCAATTTCTTCAATAGCACCTGTATAATCTGCGAATGGCCCCTCATTTACACGTACTGTCTCATGAAGTTCAAAGTCGAAATCAACCACTTCGTTGTCCATTCCCATATGTTTCATAATGGTAACAACTTCCTCTTCTAATAGAGGTGATGGTTTAGATCCAGAACCAGAAGAACCAACGAACCCAGTTACACCCGGCGTGTTACGTACAACATACCAAGAGTCATCAGTCATGATTAATTCTACTAATACATAACCTGGGAACACTTTTCTTTTCATTAATTTTTCTTTTCCGTTTTTCATTTCTACTTCTACTTCTTCCGGGACAACAACACGGAAAATTTTATCTTGCATACCCATTGATTCTACACGTTTCTCTAGGTTTGCTTTTACTTTATTTTCATATCCAGAATAAGTATGGACAACATACCAACTTTTTTCCATTCATTTAGGACGAGCGTCCTTCCCTCCCTGACGTACATTTTTTTGCGCAAATGAAAAAACCCGTTCACCGGGCTTTTACACAGTTCTTATAAATAACATTATATCATGGATAAGTGCTTCTTATTCAAGAATTAACCAAGAATTAACCGAATTAAAGAAGAAATGCCCATATCAACTACTGCGAAGAAAATCGCAAAGAACACAACTGTAGCAACAACAGTCGCTGTTGAGCGGAGTAATTCATCTTTTTTAGGCCAACTTACTTTTTTCATTTCGCGACCTACATCGCCGAAAAAGTTCGTTAAACGCATCTGCGGGACCTCCAGTGTATTATTTCAATTATTTATTTTGTTTCCTTGTGAACTGTATGCTGATTGCATGTTTTACAAAACTTTTTTATTTCAAGTCGCTCTATTGAGCTCGTATCTTTCATAGTAGAGTAGTTTCGATTTTTACACTCTTCACATGAGAGTACAACTTTTTTCCTCATTAGTTACACCAACCTTGTAACATTATGTCCCTAAAAATGTATCATACAATAAAAGACAATGTCAATGACATGCATTTTGTACTCTCTACAAAAGAAAACAGGTGATTTATTTTACACCTGTAGCACTTGTTACTTCTTATGAATTTAAAGTTGTACTTTCTCTCATTTCCATATATCGTTCCAATTTCCTCTTTACTCTTTGTAAAGCGTTATCAATAGATTTCACATGCCTGTTTAACTGTTCTGAAATCTCTTGATAAGAACGACCATCTAAATATAAAGAAAGCACTTTTCTTTCTAAATCGCTTAATAATTCAGATATTTTTGATTCTATGTCTGTATATTCTTCCTGGCTAATGATCATCTCTTCAGGATCAGTCACCTTCGCTTCAGAAATAACATCCAATAACGTTCGATCAGATTCCTCATCGTAAATCGGCTTATCTAAAGACACATACGAATTTAAAGGAATATGTTTTTGTCTTGTTGCCGTTTTAATAGCGGTAATAATTTGTCGAGTGATACATAGTTCAGCAAATGCTTTGAATGAAGACAGCTTGTCCTCTTTATAATCACGAATTGCTTTAAACAACCCTATCATACCTTCTTGAACAATGTCTTCTCGATCGGCACCCACTAAAAAGTAAGATCTTGATTTCGCACGAACAAAGTTCTTATACTTGTGAATTAAATATTCTAGAGCGTCAGTATTACCTTTTCGAACTAACTCAACGATTGCCTCATCCTCTAAATCACGAAATGTAACGTCGCCTATACTTACGAAGCCTGCTTCCACCTTGATCCCTCCGACCGCTATTTATTTAGCAATATTATACAGTAAAAAGATAAAGAGCGTCAATGCTTCAACGCTCTCCTCTTCTTAATTTTTCTAATTTTTCTGTAATATCTTTACTGAATATCTTTCGCATGGCGGGCTGCTGTTCTTTCGTGTCTTTTGTACGCCTTCTTACTTGTTGTTCCATCGCTTGTACTTCCAACTCTAATTCACGCGCAGATTTTCGAAGGGCACCTTGCCCAAATATAACCCATTGTTCTGTATAATCAGAAGTCGCAACATATATTTGTGTATTTATATTTCTAAGCTCTATCGCAAGTTGCTCTATCTTTTCGTCTGCAGTTTGATTCTTTCGTGTGAATATTACTTCTACACGAGATTGTTTCATCTTTTTTTCAATACCATGGACTGTATAGGCATCAAAGACTATCATCACTTTTGTGCCTGTATAACCTTGATAATCCGCCATCTTATCAATAAGCGCATCTCTTGATGATTGTAAATCTACATCCCGCAGTTTCTTCAAATCTCCCCAAGCTCCGATAATGTTGTAGCCGTCAACGATTAAAATATCGTTCATTTTTTATTTACCAATTTCGTGACGTTTACGATATACCTCATACATTAACAAACTTGCGGCTACTGAAGCATTTAAGGATGTAACTTTACCAACCATCGGTAGAGTGATTAAGAAATCACACTTTTCACCAATAATACGACTCATACCTTTTCCTTCACTACCAATTACTAATCCAATCGGCATTGTACCATCTAAATTACGGTAATCCGTTTTCCCTTTGGCATCTGTACCAGCAATCCAAAGTCCACGCTCTTTTAATTCATCAATTGTACGAGATAAGTTTGTTACGCGCGCAACAGGAATGTATTCAATCGCTCCTGTTGATGCTTTCGCAACTGATGCGGTAAGTCCCACAGCTCTTCTCTTCGGAATAATAATTCCATGAGCTCCTGTTGCATCAGCAGTACGCATAATAGAACCTAGGTTATGCGGATCTTCAATCTCATCTAAAATCAAGAAGAATGGATCTTCATTACGTTTTTCTGCCACTTTGAATAAATCTTCTAACTCTGCATACTGATATGCAGCTACTTGAGCAATTACACCTTGATGATTACCCTCAACTAATTGATCTAACTTTTTCTTTGGTGCATGTTGTAAAATAATCTTATTTTCTTTCGCTAATGCTAGTACAATTTGTACTTGTCCTTTGGCAGCACCTTCTGCGATCCAAATTTTATTAATATCTCTCCCTGATCTTAACGCTTCAATTACAGGGTTACGTCCGATAATATATTCACTAGTCATGATGATGTGCCCCCTTCCTTTTCTTCTAAAACTGCTATTGCCTTATATACAATTTCGTCTAATCTTTCACGATTATTTAATAAATGATGGTAACCAATTAGCGCTTCAAAGGCTGTACTATGTCGATATGTTTGTACATCCGTATTTTTCGGAACTGTACCTGAATTTGCATTACGCCCTCTTCTTAATACCGCCTCTTCTTCCTCTGTCAAAAATGCCGTCTCTAATAAATGATAAACAACTTTCGCCTGTGCTTTTGCTGAAACAAAGCTCGTCCCTAAGCGGTGTAATTGATTAGGTCGAACTTTTCCTTTTTGAAGGAGGTGATAGCGGATATATTGTTCATATACCGCATCACCCATATACGCTAACGCCAAGCTGTTTAATTGCTTTGCATCGATCATCCTTATCCTCTTTTCCATCTTGTACCTTGAGCGGTATCTTCTAAAATAATATTACGTTCTTTTAAATCGTCACGAATTTGATCAGACAATGCAAAATCACGATTTTTACGAGCTTCAATGCGCTTTTGGATAAGCTCTTCAATTTCTTCATCCAGTAATTCTTCTTTTGATAATTCTAATCCTAAAATATCAAATAACGTTTCCAGTTGTTTTACGTATGCTTCAATCACAACTTTAGATGTATGCTCTTCAAGTAAATATTGATTTGCATGATTTGCTACGTTGTATAATTCGGTAATTGCATTTGCAGTGTTAAAGTCATCATTCATTGCCTCTTCAAATGCAGTCTGGAATTTCTCTATTTCAGCTAACCATTTCTCATTATGGTCCGTTAAATCCGTACTACTCTCCATACGATGCTTTAAGTTTCCATAAGCTGTTTTAATTCTTTCCAGTCCATTATTCGTACTTTGTAATAACTCTTCACTAAAGTTAATCGGGTGACGATAGTGTACTGATAACATAAAGAATCTAATTAACTGCGGGTCGTATTGCTTAATAATATCGTGAACTAAAATAAAGTTACCCAGCGATTTAGACATCTTCTCATTGTTAATATTAATATATCCATTATGCATCCAGTAACGTGCAAACGTTTTTCCAGTCAATGCTTCTGACTGCGCAATTTCATTTTCATGATGTGGGAATGCCAAGTCTTGACCACCAGCATGAATGTCAATTGTATCCCCTAAGTACTTACGCGCCATTGCTGAGCATTCAATATGCCATCCTGGACGTCCTTGCCCCCAAGGGCTTTCCCAGAAGATTTCTCCTTCTTTCGCAGCTTTCCATAAAGCAAAATCAAGAGGGTCTTGTTTCTTTTCCCCTACCTCAATACGAGCACCGTGACGTAAATCTGCGATTGGTTGATGTGATAATTTACCGTAACCTTCGAATTCCTTCGTCTTAAAGTACACATCACCCTCTGATTCATATGCATACCCTTTATTCACAAGTTCTTGAATAAATTCAATAATGATATCCATATTTTCTGTTACACGAGGATGAACTGTTGCGTGTTTGCAACCTAGTGCTGTTACATCTTCAAAGTACGCTTCAACAAAGCGATCAGCAATTGTCGGTACATCTTCACCTAATTCATTTGCCGCTTTAATTAATTTATCATCTACATCCGTAAAGTTAGATACATATTGCACATCGTATCCTTTGTATTCTAAATAACGACGCACTGTATCGAATACCATAGGAGGCCTTGCATTCCCAATATGAATGTAGTTATAAACTGTAGGTCCGCATACATACATCTTTACCTTATTTTCTTCTAATGGAACAAACTCTTCTTTTTGACGTGTTAACGTATTATAAATGTGAATAGTCATTTTTATCCTTCCTTTCTACCTTTAATTCCAATTGTTTCTTCAATTTATCAAGTTCTACTTCCATAGCCTTTAATTTATCAAAAATCGGATCCGGAAGGTCAGAGTGATTTAATTCTTGACCAATCTTTACTCCATTTTGAATAACGACACGGCCAGGTATACCTACAACTGTAGAATGTGCAGGAACTTCTTTTAATACGACAGACCCTGCTCCGATTTTAGAATTCTCTCCCACAGTAATAGAACCAAGAACTTTAGCACCCGTCGCAATTAATACATTATCCTGAATTGTTGGATGCCTCTTTCCTTTTTCTTTTCCTGTACCACCTAATGTAACCCCTTGATAAATCGTTACATTATCACCAATTTCACAAGTTTCTCCGATTACAACTCCCATTCCATGATCTATAAAAAAACGTCGACCAATAGTTGCTCCTGGATGGATCTCAATGCCAGTAAAAAAGCGGCTCACTTGTGAAACAAAACGTGCAAGAAAGAAAAAATTTCTTTTATAAAAAGCATGTGCAATTCGATGGGCCCAAACTGCATGTAATCCAGAGTAAGTTAAAATGACTTCGAAATAACCTCTTGCCGCTGGATCCTGTTCAAAAACGACTTCAATATCTTCCCGAAGCCTCTTAAACATCGGTGTTCCCTCCCCTTTATGGGCTGCTTTTTTGTCGAGCGAACTAACTCCCCTAACTCATCACTTCTCCCCTAATTCTTTATATAAGGAGATAAATTCTATATTCATACCTATTTACACGGTATAAAAAAAAGGCGTCTCTGTCATATTGACAGAGACGCCTTTTAAGCGCGGTTCCACTCTGTTTAGGCTTAAAAAAGCCTCAAACTCATCCATGATAACGGTGTACACCGCTTCTGCTTACTTTGCGGCCTAAGACATCCCACGAAGCAATTCGCTGTTCAGCAGAAGACTCGAAGGGGCATTTCAAAAATCCGCTTATAAACCACTCCCAGCCTAAAGGTGGTTCTCTCTGTAAAAAGCCTGATTTTCTACTTCTCCTTCTCGTCGCTTTTCCTTATTAGGTTTTAGGTATACTTATTATATTTCTAAACCTAGAAAATGTTAACCAATTACTTTTTGAAGACGATTTAAAACTTTTTCTTTTCCAAGAAGTGCAATAGCATTCGGAAGCTCTGGACCATGCGTTTGTCCTGTAGTTGCAACACGGATTGGCATAAATAAATTTTTACCTTTATGTCCTGTTTCCTTTTGAACTGCTTTAATCGCTGCCTTAATTGCTGCTGGCTCCATTGCTTCTAGAGCTTCTATTTGACCAGCAAATGCACGAAGTACTTCAGGTACTTGTTCACCATTTAGTACTTCTTGTCCTTCTTCTTCATAATCAACATGATCTTTAAAGAACATTTCAGAAAGCTCTACAATTTCAGCTCCAAAACTCATTTGTTCATGGTATAAAGCAATTACATCACGAATCCAAGCTTGGTCTTGTTCGCTTAAAGTTTCTCCCACACGTCCAGCTTTCACTAAATGCGGTAAGCTTAACTCTACAACCGTATCTAAATCTTGCTTTTTCATATACTGGTTGTTCATCCATTTTAGTTTTTGAGAATCAAATAATGCAGGTGATTTTGATAAACGAGCTGCATCGAACATTTTGATAAACTCATCTTTAGAGAAGATTTCTTCTTCTCCTACCGGAGACCAACCTAGTAGTGCAATAAAGTTAAAGATTGCTTCTGGAAGATACCCAAGCTCTTTATATTGCTCAATAAATTGAATAATAGATTCATCACGCTTACTTAACTTTTTACGACTTTCATTAACAATTAGAGTCATATGACCGAATTGTGGAATATCCCAGCCGAAAGCTTCATAAATCATCATTTGTTTCGGTGTATTTGAAATATGATCATCACCACGAAGTACATGTGTAATTTCCATTAGATGATCATCTACTGCTACTGCAAAGTTATAAGTTGGAATTCCATCCTTTTTCACAATAACAAAATCACCGAAATCATTTGAATGGAACGCAACTTCATCTTTTACAATATCTTTGAATGTGTAGTCACGATCAGCTGGTACACGGAAACGAATACTTGGAATACGTCCCTCAGCTTCAAATTCTTTCACTTGTTCTTCAGTTAATTCACGGTGGTTACCTGCGTAACGAGGTGTTTCACCGCGAGCGATTTGTCCTTCACGCTCTGCTTCTAGCTCTTCTTCTGTCATATAACATTTATAAGCTAGACCACGCTCTAATAAATCTTCATATAATTTTTTATAAATATCTAAACGCTCTGTTTGGCGATATGGTCCAAATTCACCACCAACATCAACACCTTCATCCCAGTCCATACCGAGCCATTTCAAGTATTTTAATTGGCTTTCTTCTCCACCAGCCACGTTACGTTTTACATCAGTATCTTCAATACGAATAATAAATTTGCCATCTAAATGACGAGCAAATAAATAATTAAATAATGCCGTACGCGCATTTCCGATATGTAAGTGTCCTGTTGGACTTGGCGCGTAGCGCACTCTCACTTGCTTTTCCATAATTGGTACACCTTCCATTCTTAATGTCAACACATTCTATAATTGTACACCAAAAAAATGTGATTATCCATCTTACGAATTAAAAACCATTATTTTTTCTGTAATAAAACAACCGCTTGAGAAGCAATCCCTTCTTCTCTACCTGTAAATCCTAATTTTTCTGTTGTTGTTGCCTTTACATTAATGTTATCGATAGACGTTTCTAACAGTTCACTAATGCGCTTACGCATACTCTCAATATGTGGTGCCATTTTTGGTTTTTGAGCAATAATTGTACAATCTAAATTTCCTAACTCGTAACCTTGTTCACGCACAAATTCCCAAACTTTTTGTAACAATACAGCTGAATCTGCATCTTTAAAAGCTGGGTCTGTATCAGGAAAATGCTTTCCGATATCTCCTGCTGCAATCGCACCTAAACATGCATCAGCAATCGTATGTAACAATACATCTGCATCTGAATGACCGATTAATCCTTTCTCGTGTGGAATTGTAATTCCACCGATAATCAACGGGCGCCCTTCCGCAAATTCATGTACATCAAAACCTTGTCCAATTCGAAACATCCTTACTTCCTCCTTAAGCTAAACTACTGAGCTTTATGACTCTATATTATATCGCTATCCTTATAAAGAAAAGCCCGGCTGTTGCCGAGCTTTTCTTTATTAACACGTCATCAATGTTATTTCTTCTGAACACGTAGGAAACTTTCAGCAATTAATAGATCTTCCGGAGTCGTCACTTTAATATTATAGTAACTCCCCTCTACTACACCTACTTGCTTCCCCACACGTTCTACGAGACTTGCATCATCTGTGCCAAGAAAACAACTTTGCTTTGCGCTTCTATGAGCTTCTAGCAAAAGAGAAACAGAGAATCCTTGTGGTGTTTGTACAGCGTTAAGTTGAGATCGCTCTACCGTTTCTACAACAACACCCTTCTCTACTTTCTTAACAGTATCTTTTACTGGCACTGCACAAATGGAAGCTCCATATTTTTCTGCTGCAGTTAATACATCGCGAATCACTTTATTCGTTACGAACGGGCGCGCCCCGTCATGCACAAGAACATATTCGACACCACTCGCATACTGAAGTGCGTTATAGACGCTATCTTGTCTTTCGGCTCCACCCTGAATGAATTGTACGTGCTTTTCAATCTGGTACTTCTGCATTAACTCTTCAAAATACGGGCGTTCTTCTTCGTTAATTGCCATAATAATACTTTTGCACGCTTTATCTTTTTCAAAAGCACGCAATGTGTGCACAATAATTGGTACTTCATCTATAAGTAAAAATAACTTATTTTTACCAGCACCCATTCGTTTTCCTTGGCCCGCTGCCGGAATAATTAATGTATACATATTAATAATCCTCTACTTATAATGCTTTTTCTAGCAATTTACGTTTTGCGAAAATCATACGACCAGCCGATGTTTGTAATACGCTAGTAACAAGTACGTCAAGTTGTGAACCCACATACTCTCTACCATCTTCTACTACAATCATCGTACCATCATCTAAGTATGCAACACCTTGATTTTGTTCTTTACCATCTTTCACAACATAAACACTTAATTCTTCACCAGGGAGTACGACTGGTTTAATCGCATTAGCTAAATCATTAATGTTTAACACCGTAACCCCTTGTAATTCAGAAACTTTGTTTAAATTGAAATCGTTTGTTACTACAGTTCCACCAGTGATTTTTGCCAACTTTACAAGCTTGCTATCTACTTCTTGGATATCATCGAAATCGCCTTCATAAATTTCTACCGGAATTGGCATCTCCTTTTGAATACGATTTAAAATGTCTAGCCCTCTGCGGCCACGATTACGCTTTAAAGCATCTGAAGAATCGGCAATATGCTGAAGCTCTTCTAATACGAATTGCGGAATGACAATTGTTCCTTCTAAAAACTTTGTTTGGCAAATATCTGCAATACGTCCGTCAATAATTACACTCGTATCGAGAATTTTCCAATGAGTCGTAGATTTTTCTGCTTCGACCTCTACCTCTTCATTCTCACTATTGTTTTTCTTCTTACCTCCGCGTTGGGGTAATGTAAATAATCCTAGCAATTCATTCCTCTTTTTAAATCCTACTTGGAATCCTAAATATCCAAGTAAAAGGGTGAAGAACACTTGCAACACCGTACTAATAACTGGAATTGTAAATTCACGAATTGGTATCAAAATTAAATATGCAACAATAAGACCAGAGATTAATCCTAATGTACCAAATAAAACATCTGCTACAGGCGCCTTTACAAGAGCCTCTTCAATATGCTTAATAAGTTGAACAATATAATCTACAAGCCAAAATGTTGTTAAAAATAAAATAATTGCACCAATAATTGCACGAACATACGATCCTTCCAACAAAGGAACCGCACCGATATCTAATACATTAATAATTTTTGGGATTAAGTAAATCCCTAACGCTCCCCCGATCACTAAAAAGAAGAGCTGTACAATCCGTTTTAACATCCAACCACCTCCTACTCATTATTAACCATTGTTTCGCTAATCAAAACGCCGAATGCAAAAGCGGACGTGTTTTTTTTGTAAATAGTTTTATTTACCAATATATCATATCATATACCAAAAATGTTCTAGTGTCGTTATATTATAGAATCAATGTAATATTCTTAATTGTGTCTACTCATATAGAGATGCTCTTGAATTCTTTTTAGACCTTCTCGTATTTTCTTCGCTCTCACTTCTCCAATTCCTTCCACATCATCCAATTCATTAATAGTTGCTCGGCAAACACCTTGCAATGTTTTAAATCGATTAATTAAATTCTCGATAATAAGTGGCGGAACACGAGAAATCTTGCTTGTGATTCGGTACCCTCTAGGTGTCACACTTTCTTCTAAACTTGTTTGTCCTGGATAGCCAAGCAATTTAACTAAATCACTATCCTCTAAAAGTTGTGTATTTGCAAGATCTTGTAACTTTTTCAATATTTGATGATGGTCTTGTGTTTTCTCCTGGTGATAATCTTTAATTAACAATGCTGCCTCTGCCTCTAAATCAGCTAGTAATTCTGTAAGCTGTAAACGAATTAACCTACCTTCTGTTCCTAACTCATGAATATAGCTCAATATTTCATTTTTAATACGCAGCACCATTTCAACACTATGTAAAACGTGAACCACCTCGGACATTGTAACGACCTCTTCAAATTCTAGAATACCCAAATTCGTAATGCCGTCATTCCATACAGCCTTATATTTTTCTAGCGTTTGAATTGCTTGATTTGCCTTCGTTAAAATGACACCTATATCTTTTAATGTATAACGTAAGTTCCCTTGATATAGCGTAATTACATTACGTCTTTGTGAAATGGCCACAACAAGGCTGCCCGTCTGCTTTGCTACACGCTCTGCTGTTCGGTGACGCATACCTGTTTCAATAGAATCAATAGATGAATCCGGAACTAACTGTGCGTTTGCAATTAAAATTTTACTTCCAGTTTCATTTAAAATAAGTGCTCCATCCATTTTTGCTAATTCATATAAACTAGCAGGAGAGAATGCGCAATTAATATGAAAACCACCATCAACAATGCTTTTAATCTGCTCATTATACCCAAGAACAATTAGTCCCCCTGTTTGTGCGCGAAGTACATTATCTATCCCTTCGCGCAGTGGTGTTCCCGGGGCCACGAGCTGTAAAATATTAATTATACTTTTGACACGTTGCTTATTTTCTTCCATAGCCTAGCCTCCTAATGTCAAACGAAGCGCTTCTCCTAAATTAGAAACACCTACAACCTCAATCCCCTCTGGAATTGTCCACCCCCCTAAATTTTTTCTAGGAATGATAGCACGTTGAAATCCTAATTTAGCTGCTTCTTGTACACGTTGTTCGATTCTTGATACTCTTCTTATTTCTCCAGTTAATCCAACTTCTCCTATTACCGCATCAGTTGGTGCCGTAGATTTATCTCTAAAACTTGAAGCTATACTTAAGGCAACAGCTAAATCAATTGCCGGTTCATCTAATTTCAAACCACCAGCTACTTTTAAATACGCATCTTGATTTTGTAATAGTAAACCTGTTCTTTTCTCTAGTACCGCCATAATAAGCGAGACACGATTATGATCAATTCCTGTCGCCATTCTTCGAGGATTTCCAAAACTAGTAGGGGAAATTAATGCCTGTATTTCTACTAAAACTGGTCTTGTTCCTTCCATTGAGGCAACTACTGTTGAACCTGCAACTCCAACTGGTCTTTCCTCAAGAAAAATTTCAGAAGGATTTAAGACTTCTGCAAGGCCAAGTTCTTTCATTTCAAAGATACCCATTTCATTCGTAGAACCAAAACGATTCTTTACAGCTCGTAAAATACGATATGTATGGTGTCGATCTCCTTCAAAGTAAAGAACTGCATCGACCATATGTTCTAGCATACGCGGTCCCGCAATTGCACCTTCTTTTGTCACATGCCCTACGATAAAAATTGGGATTCCCTTTGTTTTTGCAAGTTTCATTAATTCTGCTGTACATTCACGTACTTGCGCCACACTACCAGGAGCTGATGTCACTTCAGGTAAATGTATCGTTTGAATAGAATCAATAACAACAAAAGCAGGATTCATCTCTTCAATATGTGCTGCAATACGCTGTAAATCTGTCTCTGATACAACAAATAGATTACTACCATTTACATGTAAACGATCTGCACGAAGTTTAATCTGCTTTGCTGACTCCTCACCTGATATATACAATACATCATATGAAGCATCTGCTAATTGCGAGGAAATCTGTAATAATAACGTTGATTTTCCAATCCCAGGGTCCCCACCAATAAGTACTAAAGATCCATCTACAATTCCGCCACCTAGTACACGGTTAAACTCCTGAAATTTTGTTTCAATACGTGCCTCAGACTTTGTTTCTACTTCTGTAAGACGTCTTGGTTTTGTTACTTCTGTTTGAATTGCATTTGCATAATTTAGGCGTCTGGATGATACAACGGGTTCCATCTCTTCAACAAGCGAATTCCATTGACCACACCCTGGACATTTACCCATATATTTTGGTGATTGATAACCACACTCTTGACATGTGAATTTTGTTTTCTTTTTAGCCATATCTTTTTATATTTCACTTCGCTTTCATCTATAAACATTTGACCTTCTCGTACAAGAAAGAGGGCTATCTCGTAGCCCTCTTAGTTTGTCTATACTTATTTTACCTTTTCAGCACTATGAATGACAAATGTTTCCCCTTCTACATCAAAGATAACTTTTTGCCCTTTCTCAATAGCACCTTTTAAAAGTTCTTCCGATAGTCTATCTTCTACATGCTTCTGAATTGCTCTACGTAGTGGACGAGCACCATATTCACGATCAAACCCTTTATCAGCAATAGCTGCAATCGCCCCTTCTGTTAATTGCAATTCAATTTCTTGTTCTTTTAAGCGATTCACTAACTGATTTACCATAAGAGTCACAATTTCTTGAATATGTTTTTTCTCAAGCATATGGAATACGATAATTTCATCAATACGGTTTAAGAATTCTGGACGAAATGCCTTTTTCAGCTCATCCATTACTTTACCTTTCATATCCGAATAATCACGGCTTTCATCTTGTACGTTAAATCCAAGATGTTTGTTACGTTTTAACGCCTCAGCACCAACGTTAGACGTCATAATAACAATCGTATTACGGAAGTCAACTGTACGTCCTTTAGAATCAGTTAAACGACCATCTTCCAATACCTGTAGTAAAATATTAAATACATCGGGATGCGCCTTCTCTACTTCATCTAATAGGACAACTGAATACGGCTTACGACGAACCTTCTCTGTTAATTGTCCGCCTTCTTCATACCCAACATATCCTGGAGGAGAACCAACTAAGCGAGAAGTTGAATGTTTCTCCATATACTCAGACATATCAATGCGAATCATTGCATCCTCATCACCGAACATAGATTCTGCCAATGCTCTTGCTAATTCTGTTTTACCTACACCTGTTGGCCCTAAGAAAATAAATGAACCAATTGGACGTTTCGGATCTTTCAATCCTGCTCTTGCACGACGAACAGCTTTCGCTACAGCCACTACCGCTTCATCCTGGCCGATGACACGATCATGAAGAATGGATTCTAAGTTTAATAATTTATCAGTCTCTGTTTGTGCAAGTTTAGAAAC
The DNA here is from genome assembly GCF_056158125.1 of Bacillus sp. EB V-12. Taxonomy (NCBI): domain Bacteria; kingdom Bacillati; phylum Bacillota; class Bacilli; order Caryophanales; family Bacillaceae; genus Bacillus; species Bacillus sp. EB V-12. The sequence goes on from NZ_JBUXJL010000018.1 coordinate 54,415, forward strand.
AGGGATACGTGTCCATGTAGAAACGACATTTGCAATATCTTCTACCGTAACCTCTGAATTTTCTTTTCCTTGTTGCTCTTTCCACTGACGCTTTGTATCTTCCAATTTCTCACGTAAGCGTTGTTCCATATCACGTAAGGAAGCAGCCTTTTCAAACTCTTGACTTTGTACAGCTGCATCTTTTTCTTTTCGAATTTCCTCAAGCTTCACTTCAAGCTCTTTTAAGTTTGGTGGTGTTGTATAAGAGCGTAAGCGAACCTTTGAAGCAGCTTCATCAATTAAATCAATTGCTTTATCCGGTAAGAAACGATCCGTAATATAACGATCAGAAAGTTTTACAGCTGCATCAATTGCATCATCTGTAATAGACACACGGTGATGCGCCTCATAACGATCGCGTAAACCTTTCAAGATTTGAGTTGATTCTTCTAGACTCGGCTCATCAACATGAATTGGCTGGAAACGTCTCTCTAAAGCTGCATCCTTTTCAATATATTTACGATACTCATCTAAAGTTGTCGCACCAATACATTGTAATTCTCCGCGTGCTAAAGATGGTTTTAAAATATTTGATGCATCGATTGCACCTTCTGCTCCACCTGCACCGATTAATGTATGAAGTTCATCAATAAATAGAATAATATTCCCTGCTTGACGTATTTCATCCATTACTTTCTTTAAACGATCTTCAAACTCACCACGATATTTCGTCCCAGCTACCACTGTTCCCATATCTAGTGTCATAACACGCTTATCTCTTAACGTTTCAGGAACTTCATTATTTACGATTTGCTGTGCTAACCCTTCAGCAATTGCTGTTTTACCTACACCAGGCTCTCCAATTAACACTGGATTGTTTTTTGTTCTACGGCTTAACACTTCAATTACACGTTGAATTTCTTTACTACGTCCAATAACAGGATCCAAACGATTCTCACGTGCAACAACTGTTAAGTCGCGTGCTAAACTGTCTAGTGTCGGTGTATTGGCATTTGTCGATGAACCACCTTGGTGACCTGAACTTGCTTCGTTACTTCCAAGAAGTTGTAATACTTGTTGTCTTGCTTTGTTGAGGCTTACGCCTAAATTATTTAAAACACGTGCCGCTACACCTTCACCTTCACGGATTAAGCCAAGTAAAATATGTTCTGTTCCAACGTAAGAATGTCCTAGCTTACGCGCTTCATCCATAGACAATTCAATAACTTTTTTAGCACGAGGTGTATAATGTACAGTTTGAGAAGCTTCTGTTCCACGTCCAATTAACGCTTCTACCTCTTTTTGCACTTTTTCCGGGCTCAATCCAAGAGCAATTAACGCTTTTGCTGCAATTCCTTCACCTTCGCGTACAAGCCCAAGTAAAATATGTTCTGTTCCAATATTATTATGCCCAATGCGAATTGCTTCCTCTTGAGATAAAGCTAATACTTTCTGTGCTCTTTCTGTAAATCTTCCAAACATCATAGAAATCGCCTCCTACTTGCGCTTAGTTTTTTTCAATACGTAATCGCTCACGGATTAAGGTTGCTCTTCGATAATCTCTTTCTTCCGGTCCTAAAGGTCCTCCTGCATATTGTTGTAAAATACCTGGTTGCGTAAGAACCATTAGCTCAGTCAAAATATTTCTCGATATACCTTTTATATATCCTAGATCAATACCAAGTCGTACATCCGATAAGCAAGTTGCCGCTTCTGCAGATTGAATTAAACGACTGTTTGCTAGTATACCGTAAGAACGATAAACCTTATCTTCAAGCTCAATGCTCGAATTTTGTACAATTAATTCTCTGGCCAATTTTTCTTGTTGTATAATTTGCTGCATGACACTCTTTAAATCTGCAATAATATCTACTTCGGATTTCCCTAGCGTCATTTGATTTGATACTTGAAATATATTACCTAACGCTTCGCTACCTTCACCGTATATTCCTCTTACTACTAACCCTAATTTTTGAATTACTTGTATAATACGGCTAATTCTTTTTGTTAAAACCAGCCCTGGTAAATGAATCATTACAGAAGCTCTTAATCCTGTACCAACGTTAGTAGGACAACTCGTAATATATCCAAGTGATTCATCAAAAGCATATTCAACCTCTTTCTCAATCCAATTATCTATTTGATTAGCGCTTTGAAGCGCCTTTGATAACTGTAGCCCTGGAAATAGGCACTGAATCCTAATGTGGTCTTCCTCATTAAGCATCACACTAATGTGTTCGCTTTCTGATAACAGACATGCTCCATATTCGGTCCCTGCGAGATTTGGACTAATTAAATGCTTTTCGACTAAAACTCTCCTTTGAAGAGGCGTTAATTCATTCATTTTTAATAATCCAAACTTCCCAAAGGGCTCTACCGATTTATTTATAAATTTCTTTTTAAATAATTCTTGAACCTGTTGAGCTTCCTCTTCGTTTTGCATAGTAGAAAATTGATATTGCTTAAAATTACGAGCCAAACGAATTCGACTACTTAAAACAATATCAGAATCAGGGCCATCCCCCTTCATCCATGGACTAATCGCTTCATTCATAATTTTGTCCAGTGACATAGAACTACTCCCCCTCTCTATGCTCACTAAGCTGAGTTTCAAGCCCTCGAATTTCATCTCTTACCTCAGCAGCTTTCTCAAACTCCTCATTCTGTACATATTGTTTCAGAATAAGTTTTAGTTCATCTAATTCTTTCTTTAAGTGGATATTTCCTTCCATTCGTTCCGGAATTTTTCCACAATGTTCTGTATGTCCACCATGAAGTCGCTTTAACAATGGGTTTAAGTGTCCTTTAAATGTATCGTAACAAGAAGCACAACCAAAGCGTCCCACTTTTGTAAAATGTTCATATGTCATCTTACAATCTGGACATCTTACTGTATTTGTATTTGAAAACCCGTTTTTTCCTTCTCCAAACATTGTTGATTCACCGTGTAATAAACCAGCAAATACATCATGAAATGAAAAGTTAGACTGTGATGATTGAAAGAAAGACGTATAGCCACTTTGCTCCGCACATTGCTCACAAAGATGAACTTCCGCCTTCTTCTCGTTGATTACTTTTGTATAATGTAAAGTTGCTGGTCTTATATTACAGTTTTGACAAGTCATCAATATCCCCACCTTTACAATAGGAACGATCTACCTCATGATACTTTTCATACATTACTAGATTGTCCTCTTTCCTTAATCCATTTAGATAAAAGTACATGCTCTTTTTCAAAACTTCTACAATATTTAACTGCCCTATCTTAATTATCATTCTTTTACAAAAGCTGTATTTATTTATATTTCAGTGTTCTTAACATTGCGCATAATATTCGAGCCCTAAGTTCATCTCGAGAAGGAATATCCATTGATAATACAGAACGATCTAGTACACTTAACATTAGTTTTGCTTCACGGCCTGTTATAATTCCCTCTTCTAATAAACGTATAATCATACTCTCTGCATTCCCTTGTGCAACGCTATGATCAATCATATGAAGCATTTGATCAATAATGTCTATATCATCATGCAGTTTGACTTTTATAATGCGAATGTAACCTCCACCACCACGTTTACTTTCTACTATAAATCCTCTTTCTAATGTAAAACGGGTATTGATTACATAATTGATTTGAGATGGTACGCACTCGAATCGATCCGCAATCTCATTTCTTTTGATTTCAATCACATTATTATTACTTAAGTCAATAACTTGCTTTAGATATTGCTCAATGATATCAGATATATTTCTCATTTATCCGCCACCTTTATTGACTTTGACTATCTTTGACTTTAATTATATACGTATTAATAAAATTTGCAACTCTTTTGCTTATTCACTATCCTAGCCACATTCCCCTGCATTTAATCAAAATAGTAATTATTTAAGCACATTTTTTTAATTACTATGGATTATAAAAGAAAACACGAAAAAACACGAGTCATTTGACTCGTG
>NZ_JBUXJL010000019.1:0-49944 GCF_056158125.1 Bacillus sp. EB V-12
TCATATAATCTCTCCTCTAAATGAAACAAAAAAACACAATAGGTGTACTTTTTTATTTCGCATATTATTAGCCCCGAAGGTCTACGTACAAGTGATTCCTAACTTAAAGACAACACAAAAAGGGCTTCTTTAAGTCGATTAAAAACGTGCATAGCAAAATAAGCTATATATACACTAATCGGCTCAAAGAAGCCCTTTCACAATTGAAACAAGACACAAAACTTGCTTCTACAACTCAACCACAACACAATAAGGTGTGGGAATAAACGGAATCAATTAAACAATAAATATACGTTTATATTAATCTATTTTTATGTGATATTCAATTGTTTTTAATAGAATGAAGATAAGAAGGGACCTTCTATGCGGTTGTTATATGTATAATAATAGCTCCCTTGTTTCTCCTGCTGAAAATCCCCTCTTATTTTCAGTTCTTGGTATTAGTCCATGTACTGCATTTCAAAATAAAGTTTTTTTGGCTTTTGATTTTGATCTAGATAACAAAGTATTTCTTGAATAGTTTCCTTTCCAACTGCAACACTTTCCATGTAGGACATATTTTCGTTTTCCTGGATTTTTTGCAAAATAACGCTAGGTAGTTTGCCAGCGTCAAATACACCCATTTTACTTCCTAGTTTTTGTTCGGAAACAGCATCGTAGAAAATTTCGTTCACAATTACCTCGTTATCATCTGGATCGTACATGTAACCTCTTTGTATACGTAGCAATGTCTTACTCCTTTTCTATATATTCTTTTCCATAAATAATGTATATTTATATATATTATTTATGGGAGATGTATCGATAAATATTATTTCGCAAAATCGCTACTTTGTATAGGGGGGCGCTACGCGATATTTATCTTTGTTTGCCAAGACATTCTTAATAAAATTTGATGAATGTCTCCTATAGTTTTGATTTTTGGAACTTTTATAATGATATTCCATAAAATTCATGTGAAAATAAATAATTGAGATTTTTTTTATAAAATTGCAATTAAAGTGTATCTATTAAAATGTTGAGAATAAAAAAGGGAGGATACTATGCATATAAATTCTGTACAAGTAATTAATTATGGACCACTCGAAAACTTTAAAGTTAATTTTAAACCAAACTGTTTAAATATTATCCAAGGATTAGCTGCACGTGGAAAAACTCAATTATTTGGTGCTCTATTGATACCATTATTAGGTGAAAAAGTAGTGCTGAAATTTAGAAGTCCACATGTTCCTAATGCTACTATTTCTATTACAACTACACACAAAAATGTTACGCAAACAAACGAATTAAATTATATTGAAGACAATTTCTTGTATAAATTCAGTAGTGTTGGTGCCTTTAATAAAAATCCCATGGAACATCAAAAAGATATTTCTTACTATCATACCTTTGCTCCTTTATTTTTAAGTCCTGAAGAAACAAAGGTAAATTTATCTATTGATGAAAATGATATTGAATTAATCACTGATCTTATAATAAACGATACTGAAGCATTAAAAATGTGGAATGATATTGTTAATACTTTCCTCACTAAATATCTAAATGAAAAAGATAAAACCTTTTTACATATTTCACATGGTCTAGAGCAAATTTTAAAATTAATTAAGGTAGTATGCATTCATGCTAAGAATAAACTAAATTCACCTATTATAATTGATGGTGCATTTATGGCGTTAAGTAGTGATGCATCGAAGGTTATTTTTTCAATACTATCTGCTTATTCAAAAAGCACACAAATAATACTTTTTACCCAATCATCGATAGAAATAGCTAATAGTTATTTAGTTGCAAAGCTTCCTGAAGGTAGGAGGAAATTTCACTCTTCAATTTCTTATGATACTCGATATAATAGTAGATCTTTGATATTACCTAGTAAAAAATCTGCAGAGGATAATTTAAATGATGAAGGCCCTGTAATTGTAAGATATATTAAAAATTCAACATTAGATGCAGAAGAATATCGATATATGGAGTTTAAAGAAGTTAAAGGTGATAATCCTATAAGATCTATCTTAAGCGTTGTTGATCAATATGTTGTTGCATATTTAAATGAACGTAAAAAACAATTCCCAGGAAGAATCATCTGGGGGATAACGGATGAAGAAAGAAAAGTAGTTGGTACCAAATTAGCTTATAAAGAACGCGATGAGTTGAGGAGGGGTATTGTGGAACGCCTTGATCAAATTCAACCACCCATTCCCCCAAGTTCTTATAAAATAGATATAAAAGAAGTTTACGACTCTACCCTAAAACATGTAGAAGATACCTATGTTGTAGAGGTAATTGTAGAGACGGTTACTAGTAATGATTTATTTGCAACGGCTAAAAATGAAGTGTATATCAAAACTGATGGTGGTAAGAAAAAGTTAAACCATATTCAAATTCAGCAAGAAATTTTATTACGTAATCAGCATAAAAGATTTAATCTTAAGTAACCTTTCATAATCTGTTGAAGACAAACTAAGCCACCCTTTAGAGGAAGCGATAGCTTGCAAGGGTGGCTTAGTTTGTTGTAAATAACTTTGTATTTAATTGTTTGATTTTCCCTTCTGCAAGGGGCTGGTAAAATGCATGCTGTAATCCTTCTAAATGTAAGGTTTCTCCTATACATAGCAATACTTTACCAGGAATTAAATCGAGTAGTAGTTCATTATTAATTTGTTTTGCTTGTTTTTTAGTAGAAACATAAATAACTAGGATTGTAGGGTTATTCCCTAAATCTTTTATAACAACATCTTTTCCTGACTCTACGAAATCTTTCCAGCTGGCAATGATACGTTTTAAGCGTCCTTTATTATCTGTTAATAGAGTGGAGTATACAACGAAATTACACACTTGATCTGCTCCGCCTTGCACTGCAAAACTTAAAGGAGGGGTAAAAATTCCTTTACTAATAGATGGGTGCATAATATGTCCTAAAAATGATGGAGCGTAACGTAAATGACAAAGTAAGTCTATATCGTGCCAATAACGCAGGTGAATATATTTACCATGATTATCAATTCGCTCTGGAGCAAAGAAAAACATATTTCCTTGCCAGTACTTTAAGAGTTTATAACCATTATCGGATAACGTATATGTTTCTTCAAAGACCTCCATATCAAAAATCTCTACTTGCCATTTCTCAATTAGACGATAGTAAAGTAATCCTTGAAGTGCATCATTTATTTTCTTACGTGAATACTTACTTTTGAATAAATATAATAAATGATTGAATCGAACAGACATATGCACACCAATGAAAGTGAGTAATGCATATTGTTCTTCTGTTAAACGCTGCTTAAACTTAACTAATTCGTCATAAGAATGGAATACATAGGTTTTATCTAGTTTATGTATTCGATATATTTGAAGTCCCTGTACATCCTCATTTGATAAATGAGGAATTGAAGGAATATAAGTAGACAATTGTTTCTCTATTGTACGCATAATCATCCATTAAAATTGGTAAATTGACGAATTAGATTTTTTACTTTGACCTTGCGGATAATTTAGGATACGTACAGTTCCTCTTCTATTTTTAGCATCAATATTAAGCAGCTCACATGTAACGATTGTTTGATTAATCGCATCTTCTGGAGTTGGATTAGCTAGATTACGGCTCTTTAGTCCTTTAAACTGAATACCTGGTGCAACCTCAACGAAAATCCCAGCAATTGCATCTACACCTACAATTTTACCTATAAAGCGGTCACGGCGTTTGTTTAGTTCTAATAGCTTCTCCATTGGATCTGTTTCTAATATCTTTTTATTCCCTCTAAACTCATAGCGGCCATTCTTTTCTACTACTTTATCGATGACAAGTTCTACAATATCACCAATTACAATATCCTCAGAGCGAACGAATGAATGAGACCATTGTGAATACCTTACTCCTACTGTTACACCATGAACTTCAACTAGAACAGTTTGTGCAGATGGGATATGTCCCGAAACGGTTCCTGTGTATACTTTATTTCCTTCTTGTGTATCTACTTCTTCATATAGTCTTTTTTGAAGTGCTAGTTCTCCTGCTGTGATAGATACAACTGCAAAGTTGCCTTCTTCAGTTTTTTGGAAGTGTTCAATAATAACAGGCTTTGTTCTACCTACTAACCATTGAGGATTTTTAGGAATGTTTATACCTGCCTCTGTAATTGGACAATATGCTGTTGTATGAGAACCAATTTGCATTGTAAGCACTTGTATACGCTCAGACTTTCCGTTTTTAGTCGGGAATAGCTTTTCGGATACGACTGTAATTAAGCCTTTTCCTACAGTACGCTCACGTTTCATACGGGCTAATTCCTCTAGTTCATGTTCACGTACTCGCTCAAATTGATTAAAGTTTGTTTCTAACAGTGTTTCACCTTGTGGGTTCTCTGATTCAAAAGCCATTCCAAGTTCTTCTACAGTTTGAGTGTTTGTTTTTTCTTCTGCCATTACATTTTCCTCCTAGAACGTAAAAAAGGACACACCTGTACCGTTGGGATGGTACGTAAGGTGTGTCCTTCACGTAAATTATGTTTTATTTATATAGTTGTTAATACAAATATAATGGTATTTTTACTCAAATGCAAGAGTAATTTTTAAATCATAAATTTACTATAGGTTCATACCAGTTCTAGAATTACACCAATTTTGTCTAGATCCTTTCCCTACTTGGATAATAGCAGTAGAAAATTCCTTTCAAAAGGAAATCTAGAATACTTTTTCTAAGCATATTCCTCAATCTGATGTGTATTTACCAACCTCAAATTAAAATCTAGAATGCAGTCTTTCTAGATTTAATTTGAGGTTTGCAAACTATTAATCAAAGAGATTGTTTAATTCCTTACTCATTACGTTCGACGTTTTTTGCTTTGGCTTCTCAATTTTATTAAGCAGCGACTGCGTAGTGTTATTCTTATTTTTTTGCTGAGATTTTAAGTGCTCTTGGCGTTCTTTGTAGCTCATACGTTTATATTCTGGTTGCTTCCCATCATTTCTCGAAGAATCTTCCCTATTTTTTTCTAAGTTTTCATGAACTGTAATACTAATAGATTCATATACTTTTGCTACATCTTCATCAAGCTTATTTTCTTCCGTATGATTAAGCGTTTCTGCGATTGGGATCGTGTTGATTTCTACATATGTTTCGTCTGACTCTGTTTTTGTAACTGGAATTGAAGTAGATTCTATATTTATTTCTGCAGTTTCTATTATTGGAACGGGAAGTCTATCTGATCGGAATTCTTCTAGCAGTGGTTCAGTCTCATCGGGAATCCCGGAATAAATGATGGAATCCGTATTCCAATCTTGCTCTAGCATAGTAATAGATAATTCTTTGTTTAGTTCTGATATCTCCACGTTTATTTCATGGTATTCATCCATTAGAGGTGATTCTATATCTATGACTTCCTCTATTTCTTCGTTTATGACTGGTTCTGTTATTGCAGTGCTTATACTTTCTATATGTGTTTCCTCTTGTACGGTTCCTTTGTCTTCGCTTGGAATTGCTACTTTCTGTGAAATAGTATTGTCTGAAGTATGAGTATTATTAACACTTGGTTCTTCTGGAATACTACTACTATTTGAAATTAACACTTTACGAGGACCATCCCCTGTGTAAGAACTTACAACTAGATTTTGTTCTAACTTCTCAATACATTGCATAGCTTTCATATAGCCGATCTTGAATTTTCTTTGCAGAATAGATGGCGAGACTTGCTGTGATTCAATAATAAATTCCTTAATATCTTCATACAACTTATTTTCAGCTTCATCATCAACATCTCCCTGCTGATCCATAGTTGCAGGTTCATTAGATAAGGTTTCATTATGAGACTTGTGTTCCTTATAATCTTCCAATGATACAATGTGCTGTTGCTCTTCGGTTGTTTCTACAGAGCTATTTTGTTTCATCTCATCCTCTTGTATAGGCGGCAAAGGTTGTATTTTTTTCATGTTCTCTGCGTCTACATGCTTCATAGGATTTGCTTTTGCAATAGATTCATTAATAAGACGAAGACGTTCATTTTCCCAATATTGGCCTGTTCGCTCCTCTACCTGTATGAGTGCATGCACGAATTCTTCTTTAGGTACAAAGTTACTCGTAATTTGTTGGACAGGTTGCACATGGTTGTCTTGTACAATACGAGCTGCACAGATGAATGCACCTTGGCCCATGATATCTCCTGGTGACATAACAACTTCTTTTGCTTTCTGATAGGTTGATCCTAATCGACTAACAGGGTTGTCTTGCATAGGTGAAATACCTTGTTCAGATTCAGCCTCTTTAAATTCTTCTTTCTCACCAAACATATCCGAAAAGATTTTTGCATCATATGGTGTTACATCTCCAAATATCATTTTGTTACGGAATGAGCCTAGCAAGGTAAACATGTATTGCTCTGTGAAGTCGAGAGCTAATTGAGATAGTGTTTGGCTAGCAATTGTGAGAATTACTTTATATTTACGAGATTGTGCAGGGAATTCTTTAAACGGCCGTACAACAAAGTCCGGGAACTCATCGACAATAATATGATGGTAAGGTGAGACGTTTGGTTTCCTACGGAATACGGCATTCTGCATACTAAGTAGAACGAATTTCCCTAATACATTAGAAAGTTCTGCTAATTCTCCTTTCGCAGTATTCACAAGTAAAATACCACCTTGCTCCAAATGTATATCGAAATCAAAATCGGATTTCCCAAACAAAACACGCCGTATTAAAACGTTTGAAGCTAAATCTTTTAAGATATTTCGCAAGCCCTTTACATATTCCTCTTCTCTATCATAATGCATCGGTTGTCCGCGATATTTTCCTGATTTATAAACGGCCGGTTCTCCTTGGAAATCTGTTTTTTCACAGATGGTATTATTAAACCATTCATCAATACCTTTTATAATTTGATATTCGTTTTTTTGGTCACGTGAAGCTGCTCCACTTTGAACAAAATCATATAACTTTTCTACCTGTATTTTTAATAGTTTGTGCATACGGTGGACACGCTCTACATCGTCATACATGCTTATTAAATCATCAAAGGTGACATCTTTTTGTGGATTATGCAGTTTTAATAAGTAGATATGTTGCTTAAGGTGGTTACGCTGCGCTTGTTCAAAGAATGCATTGTTAGATTCAGACAAACCTTGAATAACCATCGCGAAAACTTCTGCTACTTTATCAACCGGTCCACGCAGAATGTTTATATTCTTGGTATCAGGATTGGTTGGATCAATGTAGTAAACCGAGCTTGCTGGAATCTTGTGTGCTTGCACCAGTTTATATACCTTTTGACATAAATCATTACTCGGTTCAATAACAGTTACCCCATTTAAAAAGGTCCCTTTTACTTCTTCTGTATCATAATCATTCTTTTTATACGCTGTTTCAAACTTATTTATAAAACGTACCATCCAGTGTAAATCTTGATTAATCATGGGAATAATTAAACTTGATGTTTTACCAGAACCGATTGGACCAATAATGATTCCATTTAGCGTTCTATCTTTCCCCTTAATACGAACCATCTCTTTATGCTCAATATGCGGTCCAATTTCTACGTCAGGGTATATTTGTTTTTCTTGGCTATTAAACCATTTTTGTAACTTGTGATTTTTATATTCGTATTTTTGTACCCACTTTAATATTTCTTCCCGGTAACGAACAATATGGCCACTATACCAAAGTGTAAATAAAATCATAAATACTGTAGGTAAAAATACAAAAATCATAGTGAGTGTATGGAAATTGCCTGTTAAGACATGACCTATGGCTTCATACTCACCAAAGTTAACATGTTTTGATTTATCCGTAAGATAAGGAATAACCTTTGCATGGATCGGAGCGGTTGCAAACCATAAAAATTGAATATCAACTGCAATATGAGAAGCAATTAAAATTATTAACTTCCCGTTCTTCACCTGTAAAGCAGGAATACGGCTGTAAAACCTAAAACTAAATTCTCCTAATAGTAAAGAGAAGAACATTAAAATGAGCGGTACATATGTAATTTCTATAGGATAAGACGGTGGTTCAAATGCATAGTAAAGTAGTTTTATGTAGTTTACTAAACCGAATCCAAACGAAAGAATAAACCCACTAATTAAACCAATTGTAGTAAATAGAGGTAATCGTTGTTTAAATGTCTCCATAATGGATCACCTACTTCTTATAGATATAGTTGAGCTTTATGTTTAAACTTAAATCGGTCATTGAATTCTGGTTTAAATTGTTCCTTTGATTTTTCAAAAAAGAATTTCGCTGCGTCTTCAGTTTGTTTTAAATATAAATCAATACTATCTCTTTCACAGAGCTGGTTATATTCTTCCTGAGAAAGTACCGCAATATTGACTTCTATTTTTTTATTCGTTGCTGTTTCAATGATTACATCATACCAGTAGTAATTTGGTTTTCCTGGGATTTGGATATCTTGCAGAGAAACACTAAACGTTGCCCCCTCTTCCGTCATATGGTTGAGGACTAGTTCAGGATTTTTAAACGCTTCTCTAGCAGAGAGCACTCTCCCAGTAGTAGTAGTTGCATATTGTAAATCCATGTTGATTTTCCACCTTTCTCCATATAAAAAAAGACAAGCGACACCCACTGTAAAAACAGCGGGTGTCGCTTGCCTTAATTCATATGCTCTGATTTGATTGTAGTTTTGAGTGTTTAGTTCAATTATTATTCTATCACCTTAAACAATAAAAATCAATAAAATTGTATAAAAGTATATAAAAAATAAACGATTAGAATAATTCAACAAGCTTGCGTCTTTTCGGATGTATGTTATTTGCAGTACGTGCCATGATCTGTTCATCCGCGTCGATAGTAACACTTTCATTTTGGAGGGATAGAAGTAGTACATTGTCATAAGTGTCCATTAAAAGTATATCTCTAGCCTTTTTGCGCTTTGGATAGATTACAACAAGTGGCACCCCCTCATCACCTTCCCTTCTTGAAAATACAACATCGTCTAATCTAGCAATCATTCGGTAATCATTTTCATTGCCAAAAATAAAGAAGAAATCTTGCATAGCATCTTTATCTCTTCTATACGTCCGTCTAAGACCACCATCTATGGTTTCCTTAAATGTTTGAACTTTTTCAACAAATGCGTAGCGCCAATCGGCATCTCCTACTGTACGTTGAGATAAAGGTAAAAGAATATCTTGTTCAAAGTTTTGATTATCATCTATTCCTAGAATGATATCTGAAATAACATCTCCAGCTTCTTTCAAAGAGCAGATGTACATATTTAGATTTGGTAGATTCATTAAAAGTTCATGATACTCTCGCATAGAAAATAAAAGATTTTTCATGCGTACGTATGGTGGTTCTGCATCTTCCGCAAGGAACATCGATTTATCATACATAACAAAAACAACAGTTATATTTTTAGTGTTTTTTTGTGCATATTCAATATATTTCCCCACCTTTTCAACTAAGGTAGCATTGGTTTCTTTGCACATATCCATTTCAATGTAAATATTTTTGTCTTGATATGAAATATGTTCATCGGGAATTAAGAGTAAACCTGCATCTTCAATTTCTGTTTTCTTTTGTTTTTGATGATATGAGCGAATATCTAGCTCACATAATATCTTATTCGTATTGGTCTTTTTCGACACTTCTAAAAGTGTGCGTACTAATATCTCTCGTGAGCAGAGTGTATGTAGTGAGAGTGAAGAAGAATATCTACGTTTTGATGATCCTACAGGAATCCTTCCTATTTCTTGAAGGTAATCAACCATTCTATCTTTTAAGGAGAATGTCGCACGTCTGGTTATACTATCATCTCTTTTATCAATTTTTTTGGTCAGGATAGCACCATATTTTGAGAAACGATTTAGTTTTGTAAACACACTATCCTCAGAAAAATCCCTATCTTCAAATGCACTATAAAGTTGAGTAATTTGTCGTGTAGTAAGTTGTCTTTTGTAATATAAAAATGTAAATACAAATATATCAGCTTCTTTTAAACGAAAAGATTTCTGTGTGCCTTTGCTTGTATATTTATACGTTTTACTTTTCATTATATGCAACTCCATAATTCGAATTTATTTTCAATAAATAACAACCATTTCTATATATCTTATTACAGCAAAATTTAGTTGTAAATTATTAAAAGTTTAAACTGAATTTGCGCTAATATAGATACTAAAACTCGTACGCTGAAGTTTGGATTACTTCTCTTGCTAAAAATACGCTAGAAATATTGATTTATATAGTCTTTTAGTTCTTTTAAAATTGTTCGGACGAAAGACATGTTTTAACCGAACAATTTATTAAAGGATAAAGTATACGAATACAATTGTTAGGACGGCCTAACAAATTATTTAAACTATCAAATTATGTAAAGCCGTATTACACATACAGAAAATATAATAGATATCATACTTATTCCTTGTAGTTTTTTATTGCTTTTGAAATAGAAAAAGACCGACAAAAATTATATTTGTCGGTCTTTTGTTTAGAATGATAATTTCTTCTTTGCTGGTTGTGAATCGTCAGCAATTTCGACTTCAGGTTCAGCACCAAAATTCAATTTTTTCTTTTTAGGTTTTTCTTCTTGTACTGAATCATCAAATGCAAAAAGTTTATTTAAAACAGCATTTGATTTCTTAGAATTAGCTTGTTCACGTTCTTCTTTAATTCTCGTAATCTCATCAATAATATCACTCACACGTTTTGGCAATGGTAGTCCTGCAACAACTGAATAGAATTTTACTATATCCTCTTCTTTTTTCGCTGTATGTTTATTAACATATGGAGCTATAGGACGTTCATCTACATATGGAGTTCTTTCTTTTAAGAAGTTTTCCATTTGGTTAAGGAAAGAGAAGTTATATAATCGACCTGCTCGTAGCGGTGATGTAACGATAGATAGAGCGCTCTTTTTAGCACTTTCTAGTTCTTCTCTTTCTGTATCGTATAAAACGCCTTTTTCTAGTGCGTTCCCTAATTGAGTCAAGTAACCTAGCGGGTTTTCAGTGTCTAATTGATTTGATTTTAGTTCTAGTTTTGCTAATGATAAAACGCCAGGTGTATTAATTACTTGAGCAAATTCACTCGCATCAAAATGTGTATCTGAAAACGGTGTAAATGATGAAGTTACTAAGTTAATCTCATGTAATGCATCAGCAATATATTTGTTACTATAGCTAGTATATTCGTTTGCTAAAGCACTTGGATTTTCCTCTTCAAATTTTCTATATAGTTTAGCGTTATCTATTAATACAATTGAACCAAAAGCTTCTTGGTTCATAGCAATACTACGAATGCGTGAAGTTGCATTTTCTAATACTTTTAAAGCCTCTGCATCACGCGGTAAAGTCAGTAATAAACCAAAATTGTAATCATGTTCATATAGCATTTCAATTGCCTTTAATAGAGCTCCAGTTCCTGTTCCTCCACCAAGGCCACAAGTAATCCAAATGAAATCACGATCTTCAAATTCCTGCTTAACTGCTTCGAAAATCTTTGTTTCATGCTTTACAAATGCTTCCTCACCAACCTGTGGATTACGAGCTGCACCCTGCTCATATCCTTCTAACTGTATTTTACGTACATTTCCCCCATTTTTAATCTCAATTTTGTTAAAATCTTGACTATTTGTATTAACAAGAATCGCACGATATGGGTATTTGTTATTTTTAATTTGAGTTTCTTTATTTGCACACTCCGCTGCGATTGCGCATCCACCCATACCTAGTCCTAAGAATCCAAATTTTAAACTAATATTTCCTTGGCTTTCGATTTCTGAAAAATTGCCTGCCATATGTATATCCTCCCTCAAGTATATATTTTAGTTGTTTTTCTCAACTCTTTTTTCTTTTTTCTAGTTCTTTGATCAAAACATTACCTAGATCTGTTACTTCGTAAACTCGAACGCGTCCAAATGGTTTAAAAGATATCAACCCTGCCCCTTCAAGTCGTGCAGTCATAATATCCAAAGAATATCGCGATGGAAGTATCTTTTTTCCTTCATAATCTTTTTCATTCTCAATTTGATATTCTTTATGATACTGATTGATACAATCCCAAAGTTTTTCCTTGTGCATTGCTCCCTCAGCATATAGGACACGTAGAGCCCAAATACCGTCATTTAAATTCTCACAGAGTACATCAATAATTTCATTGCTGTTCATTGATATATTAGACACTAATTTCACACCACCTTTAATAAAAAGCAAAATTTATGTATAGACACAAAAAGCAATAAAAATATTAAGGGATTTACTCCCGATATATTCACCGTAGATACTTCGGAATATACTTCCGAAGTATCGTATGTATTAACTATAATATATCTCTGCGTTTTTATCAAGAACCTTTTAATATCAACACTTTAAATACTTCCGTAATATTAACCGTAATATTACCTGGAGTATCCCCCGTAATAATAACAGGTTAAATTAACGTAATAATTACGATAATAAATTACTTTGTTTTTACCTAATAACTCTTATTTGTATTTAAAAATATGCAAAAATTAAGTGGCATAAGAGTAGATTAATTGCTTCTATGATGTGCTGATTTTGTAAATATTGAGTAATAAAACACGCTCACCCAACTAATCACTGCTCAATAACATAGGGATTTTGATATAAAACTCAATGAATGAGCAATGAATGATTGAGTGATCAAACGTTAAAAAAACCATGATATTTTATGTAATCTACAAAGGTGTTCTTTTCGTTTCTATAGAATTTTTATATAATGTATATAGGACAAGCATCATATAGTTAGGTGGTGAGCAAATGATTGATGAACAGTTAAGCGATGGTTATTATCGCGTATCTGAAGTAGCAACCATGCTTGATATTCCTGAAAGTACTCTTCGTAGATGGTTGAACGATTTTGATGAGTACTTGAACATAAAAAAAGAACGCCAACTTAAATATGTTCATGAGGATAGTATTGATACAGTAAAAAAGATTAAACATTATTATTCTGAGTCAAAGAAAAAGCACGAAATTGTTGGGCTTTTAGATATGGATCCGACGGTTATTCGAAATGTTTATGCTGAAGATGTTGACGGTGATGGTGAACCAAAAGAAACTTCATTAGTTAAAGCGCAACAGGTCAATCCAGACTTTATAGAAGCTTTGACTGAAAAAATTACTGAGGAAGTTACAGCTAAAGTGACTGAAGAATTAACAAAACAAAATATGGAATTCTTCGCTGCGGTGGCTAAACAAAGTCAGGATAATTTCGATAGAATCAATAAGCGCTTAGAGGAACGTGACGAAAAGTTAATGAGTACGATACGATTAATTCAAGAACAAAAAAGTGCTAATGCTCAGAGACAAGAAAATACTGAACAAAAAGGCGGATTTTTCTCAAAGCTTTTTGGAAAAAAATAAAAAGACTATCTTTTGATAGTCTTTTTATTTTGATTATCTTTAATATCATTTATAAAGCTTATTTCATTGATAAAAAATATGATTCTTTCAAAACTATTGTTTTAAACGGTAATAATCATGGCACTTAAGTATAGTTTACTTTGTTATTTTACAATACAAAGAGTTTGCTAATTTTATTTCTTCCAATCTTTAAAATCAGCATACTTTTTATATTCTTTTTCAATTACCCCCTTATACCATTTATTATTACTTTCAGGTCTAGATGATTTATTGTTATATTCATTAATGTCTCCGTCTGCATTTAGCCATTGAGGATTATTATAAGTATATTTATAGATGAATTGTCTAGCTTCTTTTAATAAATGAAACTCACCTAAATATAACTTAGGTTGCGCAACTCTGTACCCATATACGAAATAAGTTGTACCATGTTCTCCTAAAGTCTCAAAAAAGGTTTTTGCATCGAATCAATTTTCTCCATGTATACCCTCCTATATAATAATAGTTTCATTCTATTTAATTAGTAGAATCAAACTATTATTATGCGAAGTTTTTACATTAATCCTTAAAAGATAGTTTACCAACCAATCAGCTTTATTAGAAATTCATACTTTGTTTTTCTTTAAAACTCGCATACATAAACAACCACTCAATCATTCACTGATCAATCATCTTAAAATAACGAATTGATTGACTGGCGATTAATCAACTGGTTGTGAATTCGTTTAATATAATAAAATCAACCACTCAATCACCGCTCAATCTATTTGAAACAATATCAGTTTTCTTATATAAGTGAGTGGTGATTAATTGAGTGGTTTTGTGTGAGAACAATAAAAAACACCATTTACACACTTTAATTGCTATGTTTTCGTTAATTGAGCGGTAATCAGGCGGTTGGTCAGTGGATATTCAAGTTATTCTCACTTGTATTGGGTTGACTTTTGATTGAGCGTCGCTCAATGGGGTGTTTGAGTGGTAGTTTTCATTAATAATCATTTAACAAAGGTCATACTTTTAGAAAATCACCTTGCAACGATGAAAAAAACTATATATGATGTAGTTACTTTAATAATTTTACACTTTTCTAGATATAGATTTATTAATGATTAAATATTTGTAAAATTAAATAATATAATATAATAAAGCGAAAAAGGTTCATTAGCCTAATGAAATATCGCCAACTACTTCATTGTGGTAAACCGCACAAAATCCCAAAAGAAATTTCTAAACGACAGCGGTAAACAAAGTCAATAAAAAGGGGATTTCTTGCGTGTTTTTAGGCATTGTTTACCGTGATAATACATATACTACTTTTTTATGAGTAATATTTTGTATCCGTGGTATGACAGTGCCTTTTTCTGCTCTTTTGAAAGGAGTCAGCAACATTATGCATAGGCAAATGGCTTTTCCCAACAGAACTTTAAAGTTCATCTGAAACTTCCACCTTGCCTTCTCCTTTCTCTGTTTTGATTATTCACTTTCACTAAAAAATGATATAGTTAATTTAGGGAAAAGGTGGTGAATATAATCACTACAATCACTGCAAAAATACAAATCTATGTTTCTGATAAGCAAGCTGAAAGTCTAAAGATAACAGCTAGCGCTTATCGTAAGGCTTGTAACTGGTTATCCAAATATATATTTGAAACAAAAACTCTAAATCAAGTAAAACTTAACAATTTGTACTATAAACAATTACGCAGTCTATTCGGATTAAAAAGCCAAATGGCTCAATCTGTGATGAAAACCGTAACTTCTCGTTATAAATCGGCAAGGTCAAATGGAAATGAATGGTCCTTAATTGAATTTAAATTTCCAGAATACGACCTTGTATGGAACCGCGACTACTCTCTAACCCAAAATCAATTTAGCTTGAATACACTGGATGGTCGTCTAAGGCTAAATTATGAGCGTAAAGCCATGAAAAAGTATTTCAATGGCACTTGGAAATTTGGTACTGCTAAATTAGTTAATAAGTATAATAAGTGGTTCTTACACATTCCAATGACAAAAGACTTCCCCGAACCTGATCATATTAATGTTAACAACATTGTCGGCATTGATTTAGGAATCAATTTTCTTGCAACTACCTATGATAGTCAAGGTAAAACTACGTTTTACAGCGGGAAAATCGTAAAGCATAAACGTGGTGCATTTAAAGCTACTCGTAAACAATTACAAAAGAAACAAACGCCATCTGCTCGTAAAAAACTAAAACAAATTGGTTCAAGAGAAAACTGTTATGTAACTGATGTAAACCATCGAATTACAAAGGCACTCATTGATAAATACCCTAGAGGGACGATATTTGTTTTAGAAGATTTAAAGGGCGTTCGTTCTGCAACTGAAAAAGTGCGAGTAAAAAATCGCTATATCTCTGTTTCTTGGGCTTTCTATCAATTCCGTCAAATGCTTGAATACAAAGCCAAAATGAATGGACAGAAGGTAATTATTGTAGATCCAAAATATACTTCTCAAACTTGTCCTAAATGTGGACACGTAGAGAAAGCGAATCGAAATAAGAAACTGCACACGTTTAAGTGTAAAAATTGTCAATATCAATCAAATGATGACCGTATTGGTGCAATGAATCTACACCGAAAAGGGATTGAATATATTGGTGCAGTTACCACAGGAGTATAACTCTTGTGGTAGGGGCGAAGTCAACCGTCCTTATGTTCCACCACACAAAGGCAGGAGGGCTATGCTTGTTCGCACTGCTGGGTAGGAACAAGCGTAGTTGTGCTCTATGAGAGTAGAGACACTGTCGAACTTTGACAGACGCAAGCCCCCACTTCAAACGGATCGAAAGGACGTTAAGTGGGGGGGTGTTGACGGACGGATTTTAAAGAAAAAAGCTTATCTGTAGAAGAAAGACACGATGCAAGGATAAATTATTATAAGCAAAATGGTGTTTATCCTGACTTTATGTAATTTCAAAAAATAAATACAGCAGCCCTTGTTAAAAAATCACTTAAAAGCAAGGGTTATTTGGCATGTTCTTTATTTTGAAGACATGCTTTTTTATTTAGGAAAATATTTCTACGATCATTTTTACGCAAGTATATAAGCTGCTAACGCTACGTTTAAATACGATTCAGTGTGTTTATAATTCAATTCAATACTTGTGAATATCTTAATTATTTTATTATAGACTTGTGAATTATATGATGGGAGGCTTGTTTGTATTGGGGATATTACGATAGGGAATTTATCTTAATAGCAAGGAACGTATGTAATACAAGGCTTTAGAGGTATTTGCTAAATCCCTTTATAATTAATAATTGAGTTTAGTTATATATATTTCTTATTGTTTGTATATAAAATACTTGTCATTATTTATATTTAATTACTTGTATTTTCTTAGATTAGATACATAGAAAAATAGAAAGAAGGAATAAATATAAGTTTCCAAGGGGGGAATTAATCTATTGACTTTTAAAATTCATAGAGGTATTCTTATACGTGAACAACAATTAACTAAGAGAAATATACAAATTAATAGATTTAATTTCTAGCTAAACGGACACACCGAAGGCACATAACCTGCCATCGGTGTGTCTTTTTTTGTATAAATATCAAAAAAGGGAGAATTTGAACTATGAATGAAATTGTAAACATGAGTAAAGAGAGATTTACAAAGTATTGTGAGGGCAATGCAGCATTTGAGGAGAATATTAGTTGCATTATTAATCACTACTTTTTATTACTAGGAAATAAAGCAAATATATTACAAGAAAGAGAATTTAATAACGAAATTGAAGAAAAAACGTTTAAAAATAATGTAAAGCGTTTTGAAACTCTATTCCCTGCAGCTGTTAAGAATGCATTTTTAAAAGGGTATCAATTATGTCTAGAGTTTATACATCATCCTGAAACACAAATACCTGAGAATTTATATACTGATCCGAATTTTATAAAGGACATTCCTTTTGCCCTAGCAAATGCATCCGAATATGAATTGTACGAAATCATTCGAACAGATGAAACACAGGAATTTAGTGTGTTTGCTATACGAACATATGAGGGAATTCGTCCATTATTAGAACAAGTATTTTGTGAAGTTGCATATAGTGGTGCTGAATATGCTTTTGAACATGAACGATTAGAAAGAGGATTTGAATTAGTGAAAGGTGATACCACTTTATTAACCAAAGTTCCTGTAGATCGTTTCTTCTCAATTACGCCTTCTGTAAACGGAGTTGTTGTGCATGCGGAAGAGCATTGTGAGATTTGGACTTTAAATTGGAATAGCAAAGTAACCATTGATAATCCTTTTATTGAGGTTGCTGAGGTTACATTTATTCATCAAACAAAGGATATGATTCAAAAAAATATTGAAGATGGTGTTCTATACCACAGCTTTCTTTATCTTGATACACCTTTACATGAGATACAAGATCGATTAGAAATACGACTAAAACTAAATTCTGATTTTGGGGCTCCACGTTCAATGGAACAAGTCGAAATGGAGTATATTCTGAATGAGATTATTGGGAAGGTTCATCTTCAGACGCAAATTCCAATCGAAAACATGATTTTAATCCAACGTTAGAGTTTGTAGGAGGTTCACTATGGTAAAAAAAATCGTTTTAGCTATTAGCGATACTGTATATACGGCATATTTACGTGAGGATTTTATTGGTGCGGGATTTGAAGTAGCTGATAGTGATGTGATGCACATCAAGTATCTAGATGAAATTCTAGATACGGAACAGCCCAATATTCTATGTATTAATGACAAACGATTAAATATTGATGCGGGACATGAAGAGAAACGTGAATTGATTATCTTACAGAAATTAAGGGATATTCGCTTTAATCGGGATATTCGTATTGTGGTATTTACAGAGCGTGAAAATGATGATGAGTTTTTGGCGAAACTGATTTATTTAGGTATTTATGACATTTTTAACTCTCGTAAAATTGATATTGATAATAAAGTAATCCCGCAGCTGTTACAGGAATCGGATATTAAAAATGTAGCGGAAATTGTAGGAGCAAGTCAGGCACCACAACAAACAAAGTTGCCTGAGGTTCCTGTTGATGAGGAAGAAGAGGAAGCATCAAGTGAATTAGGGGAAGGCGGCAACAGTGAACCTGCCTCTAATTCCAACAAACTATTTAAAAACAAACAAAAGCGTAAGTCTGTTCCAGATGAGATGCCAAAATCACCTATTATAAAAAAACAGTATAAATTTGCTTTTGAGCCGGTATATGAAAAACAAATCGGTATTGCTATTCCGAGAAGAACAATTGTTGTGGCCAGCATGAACAGGAGAAGTGGTGCAACTTTTGTTTCACATCTTTTAGCAGCTTACTTAAATGAACTACAGATTGATGTGAATTATATAGAGAATCTATATGATGATGGATATACGTATCCTTTATTAAAGGGATATACAGAAGCACCAGAAAATTATCGAAGTGAATTTATGTTGCAGCGGTATAAAGAGATGCTACAGAAGGAATCTGATATATTATCAATTCCAAAATGGAAGCAAGGAAGAATAAATTATATCGTAAAGAATCCTATAGTGGACCAAGAGCTGAAAAACGAGACAGAGCAAGACTTTGATCATTTTATTAAGGTTTTATTGGCCAACCAAGAAGCACCTATATCTATTATTGATGCAGGGAGCGATTGGGATAAAGATTTATACCATGAGATATGTGAAATGGCAGATTACATATTCTTTGTAGTGGAACCAGATTTGCATCAATTGCTAAAGATTGCGCATCCTCTTACACAAAAAGAAAGAAAGTTAGTTTCTTATTTAGCTTTAGAGAAAGCGAGGATCATTGGGAATAAGTTTTCTCCTGCACTTTTAAGGCATGAAGTAGTAGAGGAATGTTTTGGAGATAAGGTATTAACTGCTTTACCACCATATGATGTTGAGGATGTGTTTGAATCTCAACTGAATAGCAGTGCGTTACTATCTAGTCGGAATTATTATAAAGAGCTAGAAGGAATACTGAAGGGAATAGCTGAGCTACTGCTACCAAATCAATTATTGAACCAAAAGAAAAGTTCCATTTTAAGTGGATTTCGATTTCGAAAGTCTGAAAGTTAAAGGAGGATGAAGAGGGATGCAAAAGTTTATTATTGCAGCAAGTATGTTGTTGTTATTTGTAGGTTGTCTATTCTTTGTAACTGATATGGTGATTGGAGGTACAACACATACTGATAATAAATCGTCTTTAGAAAGGGGAGGCGAGATAGCTTTGGCTAAGTCTGTAAAAGTAGGTACTCTGCGTGCAGAAGAAGAAATAGCTATTGATCCAGAAAAAGCGAAAAAAGAGTTTGAAAAAGCGTATAACGATAATGCGGATTTTAAAGATCCTGCTTCAAAACGTAACTTTACTGTCCATGATGTACAGGAGAAACCAGCAATGATTGCTGTCGAAGGTGATGCAGAAGCTGCTAGCTATTTTAAGCAATTTGATGAGAAAAAAGAAACAATAAAGAGTAAAGCAAGAAGTATTATTATCTACGATGCAAATGCAAAAGAAGAACAATTAGGTGGTAACGTAAAATAAAGAAAAAGAGTAGGTGCATTAAGAATGCAAAATACAGTAACTACAGCTCTATTCCTTACACTTTCTTTATTATTAATCAGCCTTTTACCCGAAGGTGTTTTGTATGGAATACAGTTAGTGAAAGCACATAACTTTGCTTCTGATATGGTTGAAATCGCAGAGAATAAGGGTGGATTTCAATATGATTACAATGGAAAAAGGGTGGATTTAGTCCCTGGGATAGAGAAAAGAATGAAAGAAGAAAAGATGGATGGCTGGAAGTATGAGTATACAAAGGGACGCATTGATCATAGTCAACCTCTTTCTTTTAAGGTGAAAGCAGAACACCATTTCTTCATATTTAAGCTGATTGGGGTAGATGGCATAAAGGCTCCGATATGGGCGAGTAAAGATGGATTGGGACAAGTGTATTTTAAATAATGAAAATTCTAAGACTTGTACTATAAAAGACTATGCTGAAAAGTATAGTTTTTTTGCTAGAAAAATATATTTATAAATAAAAATATAAAAATACTTTACAAGCTTATTTCTATATGGTTATATTTCCCATTTGGAAAAGCGGTTATAAAAAAGTTAATTAATAAATTTATATGTTAAATTATCTGGATTTTATGTTTAAATTAGGTACAATAAAGGAATCTATGAAAAAACTAATATATTTGGAGGAACAAACAATGGCAAACAAATTTTTAAAAACAGCAACAGCATTAACAATTATGGGTACATCATTACTAGGAGCAGGAGCATTTACCGCTAAGGCTGATAAAACAGATTCACTAAAATTCAGTGATGTTCCAGCAAATCACTGGTCTACGAAAGCAATTTATGATTTAACAAATCGTAAAGTAGTACAAGGTTACGGAAATAATATCTTTGGTTTTGGTGACAATGTAACTCGTGGGCAAGTTGCTCGTATGATTTATATGTACGTTAAACCCGCAGATGCAGATGCTAGTTTCAAAAATCCATTTACAGATATTAAAGGACACTTGTTTGAAAAAGAAATCTTAGCACTTGCTAAAGCAGGACTTGTCAATGGATTTGGTGATGGGAAGTATGGTCCAGATGATATTTTAACTCGTGAACAAATGGCACAAGTGCTTACAAATGCTTTTAAATTTAAGGCAACGAAAACAACAAAATTTGCAGATGTTGATAAAAATTCTTGGTCTTACGGTGCAATTAGTGCATTAGAGGAAAATGGGGTTACAATTGGTACAGGAGATAATATGTATTCTCCAAAAATGTTTGTAACACGTGAAGCGTATAGTCAGTTCTTATATAACTCTATTAATGCAGTAGAAAAAGAGACTAAACCAGAAGTGAAGCCAGATCCAAAACCTGAAACAAAACCAGAAGAAAAGCCAGAAGTGAAGCCAGATCCAAAACCTGAAACGAAACCAGAAGAAAAACCAGAAGTGAAGCCAGATCCAAAACCAGAAACAAAACCAGAAGAAAAGCCAGAAGTGAAGCCGGATCCAAAACCTGAAACGAAACCAGAAGAAAAACCAGAAGTGAAGCCAGATCCAAAACCTGAAACAAAACCAGAGGAAAAACCAGAAGTGAAGCCAGATCCAAAACCAGAAACAAAACCAGAAACTAATTTACCAACGAGTTTAGACAAAGTTTTAACTACAGATGATGTAGTTTATAATCCGATTGCTATGGATAATCCAATTTCTCAAAAATCCATTTCTACACAAGCGCAAAACATTATTAAGAGTGTAAATAGTAAATTTGGTACTAACCTTAAATATGCAGATTTAAATGGAACTATTAGAATCCTTGATAAAAATATGTACTTGCCAGCAGGTACAATTGGTGCGCAAGTTTATATTGATGCAAATAATGAAAACGATTTTAAAATTATTTTCTTAGATAATAATGAAGCCACTATTGAGTTAACTAAAAAATGGGTTACCATGTTAAATTCTGATTTAGTTTTAGATAAAGAAATTCAGGAAAGTGTAGATGCTCAATCAATTAATAACTATGAAAAAGGTAAATATAAAATTCGTGTAGGCCATTCTACAGCAGATCACATGATGTATGTAGAAGTAGAGCCTAAATAATCATTTAGTATTTACAGGTCGAGTTGAATATTGTATAATTATATAAGTTTAATATAATAATAAATACGTAAAGGACAAACCTTACGTACCTTACCAAGGTACAGGTTTGTCCTTTTTTTGCGTTTAAGGAGGATTTTATGAAAATGAGAAAAGGATTATTATTGACTTGCGCATCATTAATGTTGGCATTACCATCAGTTGCAAGTGCGGCGAATAATGACATACCATTTTTTGATGGCAGTAAAAATTCGATTTTAAAATCTGATGAATTGCAATTAAGCGGTAATTTGCTTAGACCGGGTAGTGGCTATAAATCAAAAGAGTTCAATTATAAAGCTGACTTACATTTTCCTGCCGTTTACAATGGCTCTTTCAATTGGGGAAATCCATGGGAAAATCTAGTCCAAAATGAAGATACATCGGATCCTTATGTTCGAATTTCAAATGATGGGTACATTAACAGTGCAGTTGTTGTTGGGGATCGAATGGTAACAGAAGTTGAACAAGTTACGAAAACTGTTATTAAAGATAAGTATTGGGGAGAACCCAATTTTGTTTTGGGGAATTTGAAGAAACATGATATTAAAAAATTTAATGGTCCTAATGTTACATTAGGAAAGTTTTATTGGATTAGGGATATAGCTTACCTTTCTGGTGGTTATGCAGGAGCTGGTGGTGTAGATAGTGTGAATAGGTATAGCTTGTGGTATGTACGTACAAGTAAGCCTAAGATAATTGATTTTAAAGTTATGAGTGGAAAAAAAGATGTACCTGTGAAATTTGCGTTTAACGGTTTTGAATATGTCAGCAAGGGAAAAGGATATAACGATAGAGATCCGAATGGGACAACAGTAAATCCATATCAATCAGCTGCTGGAGAACGGAACCGAGTTAAATGGCTGTTAGATATTACAAAAGATGGCGAAACTGTGCATCATCAAGAAAATTATTTACGTTCAAATCCACAAAAAGATAATCAAAAACCAAATGAAGGTGATGCAGGGGAATTTAAGTCAGAAGAATTAAAGTGGCAGCCACAAATGTGTGGCCGATATACTGCGAAAATTAAAGTTCTTGATGCTGTTCAGAGGGAATCAAACGAGAAAACTGTTGATTTCACTATAGATGATAACTGTGGTACTGAAGTAACACCTAACCCAGATCCAGGCGATGAAGAAGACTTTAAATATAAAATTGATTTTTCTAGTGACAGAATCGAAGGAGAAACAGCAAGAGAAGGAAAGAATATAAAAACAAGAATAGATGTATCACGTGACAATTTTAAACCAGAACGTGACCAATATAGAGAAAAGGTAAACAACAATATTAATAAGTCTCAACAAGAAGTAAATAGCTCTGAATCGGAAAGAGATAGCGCTCAATCTAGTCTAAGTTATTGTCGCCGTAATCCAATTCATGAAGTAGATGCCGAGGGAAAGGATCACTTTTATGATAGAGACTGCTCTTGGGAAGAAAATAAACTAGATAGTGCGGCAAGTAAGCTAGATAATGCAAGACAGAAGTTAGAAAAAGAGAAGAATAAAATTAAAAAGTTAGATGTATTAGAAGAAAAATATACGAATCCTGAAACAGTAGTTGTGTTAAAACATAACGGACAACAAGTAGCTTTACAAAAGGTAAGATTAACTGAGGGAGAAAAGAAAACCCTGAACCTTGAATGGCAACATAAAGGTAAAGGAACAATTCAAGCGGAAATTAACCCTGCTGGTAATCGTATAGACATCGAAGAAATTACGTACAAAAATAATCCTATTAAAACAGCAATCTATGAGCCTTCAAAAGAAAAGGCAATGTGTGGTGTAACGAGTGTAAAAGGTGTAGTAGAAACAGTAAGTGAACGTGTATCAAAAGAAGATATAGTTGGGAAAATGTATTATGAAACTTTGACAGGGAGTATTGATAATTTAGCTCCTTCTAAGCTGCATTCTGGTTATGGATTTTCGTATGAAGTAAACGGAAAATATAAAAATGAATGGAATGCAAATTACCCTGGTGTATTTGCTGCTGCTAAGGCACAATATCCATTTGCAGACGAAGGATTAAAGGATACTCAAGATTTAGAGAAGATAGAACTTAAAGATAATACAGCGAAGTTCCTACCTAAAAATATGTATTTATCTGAAGCAACAGGACATGTTTTTGATAGTAAAAGACCTACTAAGTCTTTATATTGGGATGGACAAGAGAAAATCATTGATGGTGGCCAAAAATGGTATTCACCACTAAAGACAAAAGACGGTGTATATACCTTTAATGTAGAAACAGCTCCAGCAGGTATCAATGAAATGAGTTTATGTTTAACTGGGCAAGTAGAGATTAAGGGTGTTGCGTACGATGATTTCATAAAAAGAAGAGTATTTCCTGATGATCCATTCCCTGGAGGAAGTGGAGTAGGATGGAACTGGGTAGGGAAAGAGGAACTACTTCATAAACTGACGGATTGGTATTACATGAAGACTGGGAAATAAACATAAAATATAGTATAATTAGGTGAGTCGACACAATAATATATCCATCTTAACTAGTAGCTGAATGGATAAACCAAAGGCACATCCCTTAATGGGATGTGCCTTTTTTTCATAGAAAGGGGAAATTAGAGTGGATAAAAAGAAAAAACAACGTGTTAGACGTGTGATTATTATGGGGGTTGTCGCAATAATTGTATCGCTATACATTGGAAGCGAATTTCAGGATCGGAATGGGAAGAGTTATGCTCCTGCAAAGTATTTTGAAACAGGAACGAAGTTGATTTCGTTTTAATAATAATCTTGTCTCTTTTACTTACTATCGTGGATAAATCTGCATGACATGTACTATAGTTGATGTTATAATATGTGTAGAAGTATTATAATAATAGTTTTTGCATAAACTAAAGAAGACGAAGTGCTGGTAACACTTCGCCATATGTAACTGCTACCGCAAGGTGGTTGGTTACTAAAAATTTAGTTATTTTTTATTGAACCACCAAGTACGTTTGCGGCGTTGGGTGGTTCTTTTCGTTTTTCGTCGCTTTTTTTGTCTTTTTTTCCAAAACGTTGATAGGTATTTTCCTATATGTTTTGCAAAAAACACAGCGACTTCTCTAGCAATTACTTTCAGAATTTCAATTGCTATCATGAAAAGAATGTCCATATTGTCACCTCCTTTCTCCATAAAATAAAAGAGAAAGGAAAGCAACCGACCACCCTAAAATATTCAGTTACATTATATTCATTATACCATATTTGAGTGTGGGTTAATAGCTTAAAAACCTTGATATGACAACGTTTTTAAGGATTTTTGAGTTTTCGTGTCAGAGTTTTGAAATGGCAAAAATAATATTTTTTTTAGAAATGATTGACATGAAACTCCATATATCATAATATTGAAATTGTAATATTAAAGAAACCAAATCCAACATTTTCATATAGACTTTAGATTAGCTAAAAGGACACACCTAAGGCGCATTATGCCATAGGTGTGTCCTTTTTTTGCGTTTAAAGGCTACATAAGGAGGAATATAAACATTGAAGCCATCTAAGTTTCAAAAGAAGCAGATTGCTGCGGTAGGTTTAGCTGCTGCAACAGTAGCGGGTATCTATGGGTACAATCATTTCGCAGTCGAAAATGCAGTAAAACCAACGAAAGTTGTGGTAGCAGCAAAGGATATACCTGCGCATACAGAGATTAAAGAAGAAATGCTAGTGGAACGAACATTACCTGGTGATGGGATTCCTCCAAATGCATTACACTTAAGTAAAAAAGAGGTTATAGGTAAGTGGACAAATGATGGGCAGCCCATCACCGAAAATAGCTATCTTTTTAAAAATAAAGTAGTAAAGAAAGAGGAATTAGCTGACTCTGCAATTTTAAATTTGAAAGATGGAGAAGTTGCATTCCCGTTACTCGTTGATTTGGAAACAAGTTCAGGTAATAGTATCATTCCTAATACCTATGTGGACTTGTATTTCAAACAAGTTGTGAAAGACGGAGAGAATGAGAAGGTTGTATTCGGTGGTCTTTTCCAACGTGTACGTGTGACTGCTGCAAAAGATAGCAATACAGAAGATGCATTTGTATTAGAAAAGAAAGAATCAAAAGAGGAACAAGAAGGAAAACAAAAGCCAAAGGTAACGCGATTATATACACTGGCTGTTTCACCTGAACAGCTTCAATACTTAAATCGTGCAAAAACACTTGGAGATGTAATTCCTGTTGCAGTCGGACAAAAAGTAGAACAAACAGGGAAAGAACTAGAACCAGCTGAAGGATTCTCGCAAATATCTGATCAAAAGAACATTTTAGACTATATAGAGAAGCATTCGACCAATCCAATTTCTAAAAATGTAAAAGAGTATGTAGCGCAGTATCTGAACGAATCTAAGTAAGAAAGGAGTTTTTAGGATGGATCGGCAGGTAAAAATCATTGCCTTTTATGCCACAAATGAGAACGTAGGAAAAAGTACGTTAAGTATTACGATGGCAAATGAGTTAGCTCATCTAGAGAAAAAGGTGCTTTATGTAGAAGCGGACCAAGTAAGACCAAGTTTTGCGGTTGGAACTGGTCTTAGCCATGAGAGTAAAAACATGCTAGAGCTCGTAAGAAAAGAAAATGAATATAATCTTTCGCAGTATATTTGTACCAAGCAAGATTTGTTAGAGAAAAAAGTGAATCCAAGATTGATGCAAAAATTGCACGATAAGATGGATTTTCTGGTATTTCCATCAGGTTATAGTTTGGCTCAATTCCCAGAGATTCAAAACAAAGAATTGTTTGTAACGACATTTATCGAATCACTTGTAGATACAGAATATGACTACATCATTCTATCGGTACCAACTGAATTATCCGAGGTGCTAAGTTATCCGATCCTATATCAATCAGACCTTGTTGTTCATGTGCTAAATGGCAACCCTCGTGGTGCAATAGCAATTAAGCGAGAATTACAATTAATAGAAAATGCAAAGCTAACATTACCTCGAATGATTCATGTGCTAAATATGGCAGATGAGAATTATGTAGAAGATATTGAAAAGCTTTCTTCTCAAAAAATTGCGGTGACAATTCCGTATGACAGAGATCGTACGAGTTACGAATGGGGGATGCAATTTGGTTCCCCGCAAATTAATACAAAGGTCCATCACATTATGGAAGCAGCTGGTCTTGGTATTCCATCCCAGCAATCCTCTATGAAAAAGGGTCTCTTTGGTTTACGAAATTAAAAGGGGGTCAAGGAGTATGTGGGGCTATTTACAGGAAAAACAAATCGCCTTAAAGCGAAATCGAGTGGATTTATATCACTTTGGTTACATGATTCGTTCTAAATCAGCTCGAAAGTTAGGAACAACTACAGCTCAACAAATTAAAGATATAACAGATGAAATTCGTGCATTTTTAGTAAAAGACCATCGTGATATCCTAAGTGAATCCTTTATGAATAAAGAAAAGAGAGCAGCTGTAGAACAAATCATTAAAAGCTTTTTATTGAGTAATCAGGTTGTCATTTCAGAGGTACCTTCTGAACAGTTACTAAATATGGTGTGTGACGAAATTGTGGGGTTTGGGATTATAGAACCTTTAAAAGAAGATAAGGATGTAACGGATATTTATATCAATGGCACAAAAGAAATCATTTACGAAAAAATTGGAGAGGGAGAATGTACATTTCCTTACCGATTTGAGACGGAAGAAGAAGTAAAAGCTCTAGCTTATAAGATGGTAAACAGTACATCAGAGTCATTAAATACAGCAAAGCCGTATGTGGACTGTGTATTTCCATATATACGTATCAATATTGCGTTAGATGAACTTGGGGGACTCGGAACAACAATAACGATTCGTAAGAATGCGGATCACCTTCGTGCTTCTGAAGAGCGGATGTTATCTACCAATCAAGCGTCAAAAGAGATGTTGGACTTTTTGGCTGCCGCCGTGAAAGCCAAAATGAATATTTTAGTTGCTGGAGCTACAGGTACCGGAAAATCAGAGTTTATGAAATATCTTGCTTCTCACATTCCGAAAGGAAAGAAAAAAGAACGTACTCTTGTAGTAGAAGATAACCCTGAATTATATTTGCATCGCATTTTTCCGGAACATCATTTTGTTCCGATGCAATGTAGGGCATCGGAAGTAGAAGAAAATGCAATCGACTTTGATAGATTGTTAACAAATGCTTTACGTCAAGGACCAAAGCGATTAATTGTAGGGGAATCGAGGGGGAAAGAAGCGTTAAAAATGATTAACTTCTTCCAAACAGGACATCCTGGTTTCACCTCTGTCCATGCAAGAAGTGCAAAAGAAGCAGTTAGACGTTTAATGCTCATGTGTCTGCAAAGTGGTGCGAATATCGATGCCCAGTATTTATATGAATTAATCTCACAGACATTTGATGTGATTGTCTTTTTAGAAAAGAAAGATGATGGAAATCGCTATATTACAGAGATGATTGAGTTATTGGATTATCAAGATGATATACAGTTCAATCAGCTTTCTCAATTTATCCCTTCGGGTGAGGAATATGATGAAATGAATGAAAGAGTAGGAAAGATTCATGGAGATCATATCATTACAGCCAAGATGTCAGCTGAAATGGAGAAGAAATTCCGTTCTTCTACTGTAAATCCAGCTCTTTATGCATCATTCCTTTCACAACAGGAGGTGCAGTATGCATAGTTTATTGGCTTATGGATGTATATTTTTAATCTTTATTAGTGTTGGATTGCTCGTTTTACTTTTTACAAAATCTAAGGGTTCTGCTCTCTCTCAATTTGTACAAGAAAACGAGAAAGAAGAAAGGCGCTTGGAATTAAGAAATATTAAAGGGATACGAATGTATCTACCACAATCCGTTATCCAAGAAGCTCAAAAGTACGAATGGAAATTGACAAAGAGTATGTACTGGATATATACGATTCTTTCTGGGATGAGTATTGCAGCAGTATTCTATTTTTCTTTTGGTAGAGATCCTTTTACGCTGATTACCGTTTTATCTGGGTTTTTAGTTCCAAGGTTTCTTCTCTATCGAAGAAAAAAACGTTACTACTTGGTTGTCATTGACCGTCTTTCTATCTATATGAAAGCAGTAGCAAATGCACTTCAAATTAGTAACAATGCAAAACGGGTGTTAGTTCAGGTGAAACCAATGATGCATGAAAGCATTCAAGAAGAAATAGAAAAAGTTTCTCTTTTATTAGAAGGTGGAACCACAATGCATCGTGCATTTAGAGGATTCAATGAAACGTTTAGCTTTAGAGAATTGGTTTTCTTCCATGAAATGTTGGAAGTGTGCAGTCGAGAAGGTGGAACAAATTCAGTACAAGTCCTACTAGATATTGCAGAAGATTTTGAAAAACAAAAACTATACCTGGCAAGATTGCGTTCTAGTTTGTCGCAAGCACAACGTGCTTTTGTACAGAACTGCTTAATCGTTATCGCCATGCCAATTGTTATTATGTTGATGTCAAAAGAAGCATATGGATTTTTAGCAGGTTCTATGATGGGGAAAATCGCGTTAGCGGTAAATATGTTCATTGTCTTTTTCTTAGCAACCCGTGTAGAAAAGATTGCAAATTATAACCCAACAGAAAGAGGGGAATAAGGTGGCTACGATTTTAGCTGTAGTGGTATTCGTTGTCATGTATTGGGTATTCTCTACCTTTCTACAAAGTAAAAAAGACAGCGGTAGCTTACTTGCAAACTATGTAGAAAATGCAAAACGAATTGAAAAGAAGAATTTAAATCAAATGATGCTCGCTCCCTTCCAGTCGTTATCACATAAGTACCTGACAGAAGAAAAGAAAGAGCAGATTCAGAAAAAATTAGAAGAAGCTGGCCTGGATACGAAACCTGAAGAATATTTAAAAATGAAGGTTGCATATCCCATCATTTTCACCTCTGTTTTCTTGATATGTACGGTGTTCCATGATTACTACTTATTTAAAGTGGGTGTTTTAATTTCACCGCTGCTTTATTTCTATCCTGATTATCTATTAAAGAGAAGAATCAAGCAGGCGATAGAAGCTAGGAAGTTCGAATTACCAGAGTATCTAATTCCTATGCTGCAGTTGTTAAAAACACATACAACATTAGAAGCAGTAAAAAAGGCGCAAATATATGCCGGAAGACATCTTCGTCCGTATGTATCTACACTTACAGCGGAATTAGAAATGTATGCAGGATCGGATCAACCATTTCGAAACTTTGCAGCAGCCTTAAATAGTCCAGAAGTAAATACCTTTACGATTGCATTGCAACAAGCACAAAAAACGGACAAGGTACAGAGTCTTCGTATTATGGACGCACAGATTAAAATGATGCGTGAGTTAAAACATGAGAACTATAACCGTCTCATTCAAAATAAACCAATGGAAATGAATAAATTTAATGTCGCAGTTATTGGATGTATTGTGATTTATCCAATGGTGATTGTTATTCAATCTTTAATGCAAGGATTTGCAAGTTTATAGAAGATATTATCAAAAATGGAATAGGTAAAGGAGCAAAATATATGTTAACGAAAATGAAGAATTGGTTAAAAAATGAAGACTCACAATTATCATCAGAAAATGGTATGTTAATCGCTTTGGCGGTGATTATCGTATTAGTAATTGGCCCGTTTGTATGGAAAGCAATCCAAGGTGGTTATGACTCAATTCTAGCTCGATTTACAAAAGCATCAAGCAATGCAGATGTGAATTCTTGGAACAAGTAATAGAAGTTTTAAATGAACGATGTTTATTACGTATAGCTCAAATAAATGGATAAGGGAGATTCAATCATGTTAGCAAAAATGAAGAGTTGGTTAAAAAATGAGGATTCACAGTTATCATCAGAAAACGGTATGTTAATTGCTCTGGCGGTGATTATCGTATTAGTCATCGGCCCATTTGTATGGAAGGCAATCCAAGGTGGTTATGATACAATCCTGGCACGATTCACAAAAGCATCAAGCAATGCAGACGTAAATTCTTGGAATAAGTAATTAAAGATTTAAATAGATAAGTTCTAATTTTAGTAGATTCTTAAAATCGATATATAAAGGAGACGAAATGAAATGTTAGCAAAAATGAAAAGTTGGTTAAAAAATGAAGACTCACAATTATCATCAGAAAACGGTATGTTAATCGCGTTAGCGGTGATCATCGTATTAGTAATTGGCCCGTTCGTATGGAAAGCAATTCAAGGTGGTTATGATACGATCCTGGCACGATTCACAAAAGCATCAAGCAATGCAGATGTAGATTCTTGGAACAACAAATAAGTTTTGGATTGAAAATAAGAGGGGGCGTGTTTCATATAGCTCCCTCCTTTTAAAACATAAGGAGGTATTATGATGAGATTCAGTAAAGTAATGATTCCCTCATTAGCAACATTGGCCCTTGGCATGTCACTAATGGGTACACCTGCAAGTGCAGCAACAACAGCTGATACAAAACTAAATCAAAGTATAACAGGTGGCGAACATAATATTGCCGTTACACCAATTAGTAACTTTAACGCCGTAACGCTAAGTGGAGAAACGCAAGTGACACATGCAAATCCTGGTGTGCTAACAGTGACAGATGCAACTGGTTCAGGGAATGGTTGGAGAATCAATGTAAAAGCAGATCAATTTAAAGTAAGTGGAGATGCAAAATCAAATCGAACACTTCCAAAGGGTTCCTTAGTCTTGAATAGTGGTGGTGCTGCTATTACAAAAGTAGGAGGGACAAGTTCACCAAATCCGGAGTTTAAAACAACTAACTATATTATAGACACAGATAATCAAGTTACGATTTTAAGTGCGAAAAAAGATGAGGGTATGGGTAAATATAATGTTAGTTTCCATGATAAGTCCCTAGCTTTAACTTTAAATCCGCATAGTACGTATGTTGAGAATAAAGCTGGTGCTACCTCATATGAGTCAAAACTGACATATTCTATTGTAACAGGACCTTAAAAGAAAATTATTATACAGAAGGGAATCACGTATGTATGATTCTCTTCTGTACATAGAAAGAAGGGGCAGAATGAAAAGCTATGTATATAAAATTTTAATTAGTATTTTGATCGCGATTATATTCATTTTAAGTGTAAGCCTAAAACCTTTTAAAGTTGTTTATGCAGAAGAAAAACAAGATAGTTTACCGTTTGATGTAAGCATTCATGTCCCAGATAATCAACTAGGTGATATAAAAAATTATTTTAATTTACAGGTAAAAAAGAAACAGAATCAAACAGTAAAATTGGATGTACACAATAAAGCTAATAATCCAATCAGAGTCAATGTAAAAGTTGCCAACGCTCTCACCTCTACAAACGGTGGTATTATGTATGTACCAAATCGTGAAGTCTCACAAAGTATATTAATAGATAAAGATTTCTATATGGATCAGTATGTTCAAGCTCCTGACGCTGTTTCCTTAGAGGGGAATCAAACGAAAACGATTGAGGTACATTTAACGACACCAAATCAAGATGGCGTATTTTTGGGCGGATTATTATTTGAGTTAGCGCAAGATACAAAAGCACAGAATCTTGAAAAAGACGGATTGAACTTCTCTGTACATAATCGCATTGAATATGCGGTAGCGTTACAATTGAATAATTAAGAGACTGAAAATTCAATTAATAAAACACCTCTTAAATTAAATGGCACAACTGTTGAATCTTATCCAACACAACCACAAGTCCATGCACTTATTCAAAATACAAATGCAAATATTGTAAGGGATGTAGCAGTTTACTATGAAGTTTTATCCCAGGATAAATTTATCTTTCATGGTAATATTTCAGCATTCAATGTAGCGCCAAAATCCAAGGTAGGCTTATCGATCCCATGGAAAGCGAAAGAATACAAAGATGGAAAGTATACACTAAAAGTCACAATAAAAGAGAATGGTATATCCAAAACATATACAGAACCGATACGTATAACTGCTTCAAATGTGACAGAGTATGCGGAACAAACAGGGGCAGTAAAAGTGTTGCCTGGGTATTCTAATCAAATATATATAATAGCGGCTGGTGTTTTTATATTAATCGTTTCAATGTTTGTATTTGTATGGTGGAGAAAGAAACATGCAAATCAGAAGGAGGAAAAGAAGGCATCTTAGATAGTATAGAAATGGAAATGGGGGAAAAACAGTGAAATGGGGGAAGGTTCTTACTTCAATCATACTTTTAAGTATATCGTGCTTATTTATTGATTTAAAAGATAACTCTATATTGGCTGATCAAGTAGTAAAACAGCAAAATGGTATTCCAACCCTCACTGCAAATGGAAAAGAAAATGAAGTGAAGCTAGAATGGGCGATTGATATCTTAGAGCAGGATGTATTATGGAAAATTGATTTTAATAACCCGAAAGAAGTCAATTTGATGAGTGGTTGGGGGGAATTTTACGGGAATGGGAATCAAAGTTTACAAACTGAAGTCTTTTATCCAGGTGGCACCGATACTAGCGGATACAAAGTATTTGATACAAAATCGGGAGGTAATCGAGTCTTATATCCTTATACAGTAAGAGAGAGTTCCATTGCTGTTTTTAAGCGATTAAACGTACCAAATAATGCTTATATTTCAGCAACATTTAAAGCAAAGTCACAAGGATTAGGGAGAATTAGTTTCTATGGTGACGGAAGCTGGGAAACAGGGAGAGAATTTGATTATTATAACGCTACTGTTTTAAAGGATGTTCCAAGCGGTTCAAAAGAATTAGAAATTAATAATATCTCTTTGTTTCCAGAGAGGGAACCCGGTACCAACATACCAAGGGATAGAAGACATATAACTTCGGATATAAACAAAGATGTGTATCAAGATTCTCCCATGATAGATAAGGTGATACCTTACCAGGATGGTTCTGGAAATGGCAAGTTAATATTAAATAGTCCTATTGTGACTCCAATGAAACAAGGGGATCGACTAAAAACAAGAAAATGGGCAGCGCCTATCCAATTACCGAATAATCGTACAGTCACAAAGAATGATACGAACAAAGACATAAATGGATGGTCTACATTTAGTATGAATACTCAAGTTGCAAATAATCCGTTTTATATTACTGAGCAACGAGGCGTAACTTTTTATATGCTTGCCTATTCAGAAGGGATTACCTATGTGGATGAGTTAAAAGTGGGGTATGCATCAGAAGCAGAAGTATATAGGGGGAATCAGCAAATATATAAGGGCAGACTCTCTGACTATGTAGATAAAGAAGCAAAAGATCAAGCAGTACCAACAACACCAGAAAGCTTTCAAATTGAAAATAGAGAACTGAAAGAAACTAAAGTAACGTTTGCACCTGCGAAAGATGAGGGGAGTACCTATCATTATAAAATTCGTGGAGTTGGTAGGAATGGCGTCTCGGACTTTTCTAAGGAAATTCCTGCAACTGTAACAAGTGGCGTAAAGGGATATGAATATGTAGTGAATGATAAATCCGACACATCACTTGATAAAGTAAGTGGTGTTCAGTTTACAAATCAGACTAGCATTCAGTTTCTGACTAATTATGCAAAACCACAATATGTACATATCCGAACGGTAGATAAAGCTGGAAATAAAAGTGCGACAAAGCATATTTTGACCACAAAAAAAGGACAGGTAGACATGCTCACTGTGCCAAAAAGTGTAGAGTTCAGCCCGATTCAATTAAATGGAGAAAAACAAAATTCATTTGGCACATTAGATAAACTCACTATACATGATAGTCGAAATCAAGCTGATGGATGGAGATTGAATATGACTATTTCGCAATTTACAGAGTCGAACATAGCAAAACAATTGCCAAAGGGTTCTCTATCCTTAAAAAATCAAGTGAGTGTAACAAAAGTAAAAGGTCCAGAGACAGGGAAACCTATTGTACAGATCCCAAATACACCTATTGATAATGGGGCAGCACACACTATTATCCGGGCTTCGAAAGATGTAGCAATTGGAGAATATCAAGTCGATTTTGGACAAAATGGATTACAACTGCAGTTAGATCCAGGGACAACTTATGTAGGGAAGGATAGGCAAGCCACTTATACATCTACGGTCACTTGGTCTGTAGTGAGTGGACCGTAATAATCCATTAAAACCGGAAAATAAGGAGAAAAATTATGAGTATATATGTAATAGGAATACTAATAGGATATATGACCTTGAATGTATTTACTGATTTGAAATATAGAAAAACGAAAAATATATGGCATCTATTATTCTTAATTGTTGGTATAGGAATCACGTATTTTGCCGGAATAAGAGCAGGGAAAGAGATTGCAATTGTACTAGTCATGGCCTTAGCGTGTGGTTTATTGCTAGAGACATTTAAATTTTCTTCACCTGGTGATACCAAAATGCTTGTGGTGGTAGCCTTATATGTTAGCAATGTAGTAGAAGAATCGGCTATGCTTACAGCCATTACATTAACAGCTTTCCATTTACTATTCTTTTGGATTGCTAGTGTGTATCGATTAATTAAAATTTTAGGGTTTGTAGGAGCGATTAAAGACCAATTGGAGCATGCTGCTTCTATATTTGGGGCAAAACTACCAAAAAAAGAAATCAAGCTGATACAAAGCTTTCCAGGGGCTTGTTCTATTTTATTAGGAGCAATTGTGTATGTTGCGTTCACTATCTATCAAAACGGAGGCATGTTAGCTTGAATAGTAGAATCATTCATCAAAGAGAAACATATATTTATTTCACGATATTCGCACTAGTAGGGGTACTTATTGCAAATATGTTTATTCATATGGTGTTTATACTAGCGTATCCGTTACTTATCGGATTAATTGTACAAGTTGTTCTGCTTCAGAAGATGAAAAAACCTTTTTATCGGAGCGGAAAAGAATTAACGGAACAGTTAAAACTAAAGAATATATTTCTAGTAGAATCAAATATTTTAGGGGATGAAGAAGGAACCGTCTATGAGGTGCATCAAATGCCTTTTGGATTCTCTAATGGATTAATTAATAAAGATAAGAGTTATAAAGTCATAAAACAAGAGTATGATAGAAAGGTCAAAGAGGATCTAACGAAAATTGCAAAATGGCAAGTTACCACAAAAGCTAGACTTGTTACGACAACACATTTTCGTTTGTATGCAATTTGGCAGAAAAATAGCACAGGCTATCAATTGAAAAAAATAGACGATTGTATTGATCCATATGCCAAGATGAACCTCATTCAATGGATGATTGCTTCATTCTGTACGACTGGTCGTATTAAGTACGATAAAAAACCGAAAGAGTGGGCTAGCTATGAATGGATTACTTTAAGGTAAATAGAAAAGACAGAATGTAAAACTTCTGTCTTTTTTTATTTAGTTCTTAAAATATGAAGGGAAAATGAATATATTAAACAGTGTAATAGATAAAACATTCGAAGGAGTAGATTTAATTGACTAATTTACCAATGATTTTTGGAATGCTATTTTGGTTAGGATGGGCATTATTCTGCTGTTTAGCTCTTTTTGTAGCAAAAGATGAAAATAAGTATTTAAAAAGCCTATTGTTTAGTATGTTTATGACTATGTTATTAATTAAGGTGGGAGGATATTAATAGAGGGGGATCAAGCTCATTTTCTATTATGTCAAATTAGTAGTTTCATTTCGTTAAAAAGAGACCTCCATATAAAAATGGAGATCCTTTAAAATGACGATGAGATATGACTCGATATCTCGTGTAGGACACTTTAATTATACATTATTCCAATAAATTAGAAAAGAATGTACAACAAAGGCTAGACTTGTTACGACAAACCATTTTCGTTGGAATCAATTAAATCGACTGCGACAAGTATTTTTGAAGGCGTGTGAGCAGGTTAAAACAACGAACTGTGTATTCCCATTAGAATTTCATTATGATGAATCCGAATGTGTAGAAGAATGTTTTTATTTTTGCCTGTGGGACAAGTGATATCCATACCCAAATAGACTGAAATCAATAAAGGTGAAGCCTCCTAGTTTTGGAACAAGAACATTGCTCGTGTTCCAATTTTCATCACTTTCTCTCCCTCATTTCCATTAGAAAAAATGTATATTTTCTACATAGTTTAAAACATTTTTCAAATTGAACAGTTTAGCAATCGGGCACTCTAGCTTAAGAAAAGATACCACAATATGTTGAGATAAAATCTGAAAATGTTGATGTTAACGAATAATAAAGTTGTTTAAATATGGAAGTTCAATAACTGTTCACTTATAATTAATATAAATGAACGAATAATTTTTTATTTAGAGATAACTTATTTAGTTTTCATTATTACTTTTAACAAAGGGAGAAGTAAGTCATGAGAGATAGGTTTATAGAAACTAGTATAAAAAAAATAAAAGAGGCTAGTAACAATAATAAGCTAGTTGTTTTTGTTGGAGCGGGTGTATCAGCTAATTCAGGTGTTCCTACATGGGGAGAATTAATAAATGAATTAGCAAGAGAACTCGGAGAATTTAAGATAGAGAACTCTTCAGATATGTACCTTAAAATAGCGCAATATTATTTTAATGAAAGAGGGGAAAAAGAGTATTTTGAAAAGTTAAATGAGATTTTTTTGACGAAAAAATATAAACCTAATCCAATTCATAATGAGATTTTTAAACTTAAACCAACGCATATTGTTACTACGAATTACGATACGTTATTAGAAGAAGCTGCATTAGAAAATGGTCAGTTTTATCATGTAGTAAGGCAAGAATTAGACTTACCTTACAATAATTTAAATAAAACTATATTGAAAATGCACGGAGATTTTGAAAATGGAAATATTGTTTTAAAAGAAGATGATTACTTAAACTATTCTTCTAATTTCGCTTTAATTGAGAATTATTTAAAATCTTTGATTGCTACAAATACAGTACTATTTATTGGATATTCCGTAAGTGATCCTAACTTTAATTTAATTTTCCAATGGGTTAAAAATATTCTTAAAAACCATTTTCAGCC
This sequence comes from Bacillus sp. EB V-12, assembly GCF_056158125.1. Classification (NCBI taxonomy): domain Bacteria; kingdom Bacillati; phylum Bacillota; class Bacilli; order Caryophanales; family Bacillaceae; genus Bacillus; species Bacillus sp. EB V-12. Next base: position 37,858 of record NZ_JBUXJL010000019.1, read on the forward strand.
GGCATATTTAATAGAAGCTAGTAATAGTTACTCTAGGATGGAATATGAATATTATAAAAATAGAGGAATAAATATCTTATACTGCGATGGGATATCTTCTGATATAGAAGTGAATAATATATTTGAAAAAGATAACTGGAGAGGCAATAAACTATTTGATATTTTAAATTACTTTAATAGTTTTAATAAAGTGAATGACTTAACTGGAGTAGAAGAAATTTATACGAAACTAAGTTGCTTTGAGAATTTAAATTTTGTTATGCCAGCACAAGTAGTCAAAAATCTCAAATTAAAATCAGTAGGATACGATTTATATGGAGACAGAAATATATGTAGCTTAGAAGATAAAAATGTATTATTAGATGTATTTAATAATGCTGAAGCATATAAAAATAATAAGTTATTTTTAAAAATATGTAACCTGTTAAAAAAGGCAAATGTATATGGAGTATCTAGCGATAGAAGTGTAATTTATCAATTAGATGGAGGAAATGAGTATATATTAAGTGCTCAAAAATCAATTATAGAGAATGATAGCTTGATAGGTGAAAAAGAGCTAGAACTTAGAGAAAACAATTACTTTTCTATGTTAAAGCAAGCTTATCGGGATTACGAAAATGATAGATACTATGATGCATATAACTATTATAAAACTATTTCTAGAAATGCGTTTAATGATAAAGAGTACTTAGTTTACTATATTTCTGAATTCAACAGGAAACATGTAGGTTATTTTATGTCTAATTCGTTTGATAAAATTGATGATGAAGTAAAAAAAGATATAGAACAGATAAATTTAGAGGAAATCTATAATAATTTGCCCTTTAAAGAAAGAAAAAGTCTTGAATTTATAAAAGAGTTGCAAGATTTTAATCTGATTTATAAAATTCAAAATAAATTAAGAAGAGAAGTAAAAACACTTCAGAAAACAAAGCGTACTATTGAAAAAGGCGGAATGGCATTTAACAGTTCACTCCAAAAGAATTTTAATATAATCAGTGATATTTGGATGTTTATAAAAATCAATTATTTATGCTTAGATAAATATTTAGAAGTAGAGGCGTTATACTTGGACTTTATAGAGGGAGTATTTGCGAGCTATAGTACTCAAACTGAAAATAGTTCAAAAGGATTTAGTAATGTAGCAATAAATAAAATAGAGCAGCTAGATATTTTTAGTGTATATGTAATAATTACAAAGTTAAAAACAAAGGATTTTGAAAATCTACTGTATGATTATGATATTAAAAATATTTCACTTAACAATGATGCTGTAGAATATATTATTAAAGTTGTAGATAAATTCGTCCCGAATTTTTACAAAGAAGAAATTAGAGATAAGAAAGAACATTATTTGTTTAATTTATTGGTGTTGTTATCTAAAGTAGATTTAGAAAAAAATGTTGCGAATCAAATAGCCTTAAAACTTTTAGGATTGATATGTAAAAATACATATCTAAATGAAATGAAGTATTTGAATAGTTATATAGTGTCTATAGCGAAGAAAAATTTAATAGATCAAGACGTAGTTATAAAATTCTTAGAAAGGTATTTAGAGGTATCATATGATAATCCGAAAATAATAGAATATGATACTGATAATTTATATGAAAATTTAGCTAGCATTTATAAAAAATATGATAAAAAAGAATTCATTTTAAAGGATAGTGTGCTTTTTAAGCATTTTGAATCAATAGACATGGAAACTATAAATCAGAAGTATAATGAGGTATATAGAACTTTAATAGATTTACTTTTACCTATTCATACTGCTATGAGTAATGATATAAAATCTAAATTGAAAGAGTTAATAATTTCTTTGATTAAGGATATTGAAAATAAAGAAACAGAGATAAATTATTATGAATTAAATTTTTATTTTATATCTGCCTTGAATGATCTAGTATCTTCTAACGAAAATATAAATCGTTTAATATTAGAAGATGCTAAAAAGAAGAAACTTTTTTATGAAAATAATAATTTTAAACCAAATCATGATCCAGTAATAAGAAATATTGATATAATAGTAAATTTATATAGACGAAATTTTATAAGTAAAGAAGAAATTAAATCATATATTCATTTATTTAGAGGGGTAAGTGAGTATTTTGACTTTATATTTTATGATGAAGATGTCGAGCTGAGCAAATTAGATTATATATATTATTTGAATCAAAATGAAATCGATAGATTCATGGAAAATGAAAAATTTAAGGCTGAAGTTCATAAATTGTTTGATAAAAAACTTGAGCAGCGATTAAGTAAAAAAGAATATGATATTTTTAAAAAAATATATAAAGATAAATTTTAAACAACCTTAACTCTAACTGTCGATTTGAAAGCCAGGTGGTTCTTTTATTTCTAAGAACAAAATTAAACAACTTTACTATCTCTGCACAGTTGTAGAAAATGCGGTTATTTATGATACAAAAAAAAGGATAGATAGAGCATACTTTCTATTGCTCACCTATCCTTTTAAATTTATCTCTAATAATGTCTCACATAATATACAAATTCAATAATCATAAAAATTTATAATTAATATCTTGACTTTTAATGATATAAATCGCTTTATATTTCTTATTTTTATATTTAGATTTTGAAGGTGTATCAATAGGTATTGTAAGAGGAAATAGTTAAAATGTTCAAAGGAGAAGCTTTATCATGGCTGATGAACTCATAAAATTAAAACGATTATTATAAGAAAAAATAATAATAAAAGAAGGGTTTGAAAAATATAAGTTTATAAGTATATCTTTTAATGCTGCTTTTTTTATCCGAAAAAGAATATTATCAAGTCTAGATTTGGTTTCTAAGGCATTAAAAGTATTGCAAAATAAGAGTTAATAAAAAGTCTTGCTGCTTAAATTTTGGCACAGAAAAAAGGGGAAAGATAATGGCTTAACAGTTTAATATAGGAATATAAATTGTTTTAATACTTAAATTAAATTGTATAAATACCCTAATTATAAGGCAGCTTTGTCAGGAAAAGAAAATATTGTTTTTTAATAAGGAGTAAAAATGAGTGTCGATATAAAAATAATATCTGCTTTTATCTCAGTAATAGTTTCAGTTCTTACTTTTTTAATTATTCATTTATATATAGAGCCTAAAAAGGCAAAAAGAAATTTTAAAATGGAGCGGTTAAAAAATTTATATGCCCCCTTGTATACTATAGTGGTGTCTAGAATTAATTGTGTTAGAGAGTTAGGGGTTGCGCAGAATCGAATTTTATTAGGAAACTCTCCTAATAAAAAATACTTAAATCGAGAATATATGGAAAAGTTCATATTAGATAATTCTGGTTACGCTAGTGACGACCTAATTAATGCTTTTGTAGATTATACATCATCAGAAGGGAGCATTTCACACGAGGTCACTGTCAATTTGGTCACTGTTGTAGTAAAAGAATACAATAAGCTAAAAAAGGAATTACATATTGAATATGATGATGCAGAGTTAAACACAGGTATTCCGAATGTAATAAAAGAATTTAGAGAAATTAGTTAATCAAAATTATATTTAGTGATTTTAAAACCAAAAAAAAGAAATTTTAATGCATAAAAAACAAAAAAAGAGGGGGGTATCCTACTCCTCTCTTTTTTCATATTAATGAATATATAATGCATTTAAAAGATTGATATAGTCTCAGCTTGGTAAAATTCATTTAAATCTAATTCAAATGAATTTGCTTCTTGTTCACTTGGGAAATAGATTACACTTCGGAAAATCCCCTTAGTGTCTATGGATTTGACACGTAAAATTAGTTTGTTTTCGGTTTTAATAAAGTCGTGAGCTTTAAGGTGGAAGAAACCAACTATGCTTGGTAACTCTAAGGTAACATTAAAGAGTTGTACAGTCGTTAATTCTCTAAATTGAAATGATAGTCCTTCAGTTTCTAATAGATCGTTAATGTTAGCCCCTGAATAGTTAGTAAAAGAGATTTCATCCATTACTATAAATTCTTTAAAAGGTCTATTCTCAATTAAAGTCCGGTATAATTCTTCAATTAAAATTACATCATTTATCTCCAATTTAGAATTTGGTTTGAAGTGTACATTTAATTTTGTTTGTAGTGAAAATACTTTTTCCCAAACTTTTATTGTTTGTTCTATAGATTTTATTTCATTTTCATTTTTCTCTCCTGAAATATTTTGAGTACTGATTGCAATTCCGTTTAGTTCAATTTCACCAGTTATACAAGCCTGATATAACTTTAAATTTTCAAGTATTTCATCAACTGAATTTATACTGTCCAAATCTATTTTAAAGTTAAATTCAAGTTGTTGTTCAACTTCATCAATAATATAAGAGATTTCAAATGAAGCTTGGTTAATACTTTGAAATAAACTTTTTTGTAAATCAGGGTATGGTTGCCTTTGAACAAGAAATTCCTTCGATATACCATTACCTTCTAATATTAATTTAAAAGGAGCGGGAAATGGATTAGGTGGTATCATCCATTGACCATCTTCTACTAACTGATTTTCTCTAAAAGGGAAATAAATTAGTTCGTTAGGTTTAAACTCATTATTATTTAAAAGAACCCGTGTTTCCTCACTTGTTTCTATTTTTAATGGACGCTGGATTCGATACATAAATTGTATTAATTCCAGCAAGTTAGAAGGGGTGAAGTTTTCAGGTAAGTCGTTAGGTATTTCGATTTTTAAACCTTTGAAGGTAATTGGTCTATCTGTAGTAGTAATCCCAACGGCACCGTTTCCTAAATCCTTATAATTGAAACCTTCGGGCAATTTTTCATTTAAAGAATCAAGGATTTCTCTAGGGATTCCTGTATTGATTCTGTTTTTTTTAAAAAAAGCATTTTCAAAATTAGCAAACATATTACCAGTCCTCCTGTAATTCATTAAAAGCTAAAACTTTAGAAATAAGTGTGTATTTTTGTATATCACTTATTTCATCCATGTTTTCTACTATAAACTCAATTAATTCTGCTCTATCATTTGAATCCTTAACAATAATATATTTAATTGCATCAAGCTCAAAATTTAACCATAAATTTGAACACTTTGTAATCCCATTTGAATATACCTGATAGCTATTGGGGTTCATTTGTTCAGGATCTAGAACTAGCGGTAAGTCTGTCCCAGCTTCCAATACATTAGGAATAAACCTCCACTCTCTTTCATCATGAAAATTTCTTGTATGATATTCTCTGTTAACAATCATGTCCCCCTCGAGTGGTTTCATATAAAAGAGATTATGTAACAAATAATTGTTATAACTACTATTTTTTTCTCTTACCTCTAGTGATTGTTTTAATGTATCAGAAAATATATTACTAAAATCCTCCCTTAGAGGAGAATATGGGTTAATATAATGAATTGGTTGAATTCCTTTTTGTATTCCCCACTCTTTACTTAAACCAATCCCGTAATAACCGTAATTTTCCATATGTGGTACCAGTTTGTTTAAATGTATATCACAGAAACAACTCATAGGAAATGCAATCTTATCAACACCATTTATATTCAAATAGTCAATTTTCTCCTCATAATAGCGAGGAAGAATAGCCATTTTTTCAATAATTTCTTTTAGGAAACGGAGTTCTCCCATAAACTTAAATAATACATTTGCGCTTTGAATAGGACGAGTAAATGAATTTTGTTTACTGGTGGTAGGTACTTCATCTAACTTAATGACTTTCAATTCTTCCTTAGTATCTATCATTTCAATTCCTCTCATCATAATTATTTGTTCAATATTTCCATTATACGATAGTCGGTTATTGGAAATCTATTAATTATATTTATTGAATGTTATTGGATAAATACTTGAAAATAAATAAAGGTTTTATTAATATGGAATTATATTTAATGTTTAATTGATTCCGTTTATTCCCACACCTTATTGTGTTGTGGTTGAGTTGTAGAGAAGCAAGTTGCGTCTTGTTTCATTTATGAAAGGGCTTCTTTGAGCCGATTAGTGTATATAGCTTATTTTGCTATGCACATTTTTAATCGACTTGAAGGAGCCCTTTTTGTGTTGTTTTTAAGTTAGGAATCACTTGTAAAAAGGTAGTTAGATTTAGGTATACAAATAAAAAACACTGTGAGAAAAAACACAAGATTTGTGTTTTTTTTGCTTTGGAAGGGGATCATTATAATGAAATACGAACATGCAATTACACTAGATAAACCATTACTATCATTAGACGAGATAATAAAAATTTTTCAGAGGAATGAAGTTACTCAACCAATTCGAAAGCGTGATTCTAGCATTAGCTATGATACAGAAGATTATATTGCAGATAAAATGACAGCCTTACACATCAACTCTGATGAGTATTACAATACGATTTTTTTACCAATTTTAAACCATGATTGTGAAGAAGATTGTTATTTTCCATTTGAAAGGAAGTACTGTTTAGAGGTGTATGGCTATCCATGTACGTTAGAAGATGCGTTTAAGGAATGGGGTCTTTATATTATTAACAAAATGGATTGTACATTAGAAACAGTAATGTCTGAGTATGTAGAGGTTACAAATCCTTTATTTGATCCGACTGTAGAAGAATTGGCCAGAATTATTAAATATAACAAAGAGCGTACTAAGGAGTGTAGTAGATTATTTAATATATCTCTTGAACCATTGAAGAAATTATTAAAGGAGTCCCCCCATACCGTTATTGAGATCATTCAAAACATTGAAATGGAGGACATATCAAAACTTCCTACACACTTAGGTGTTCAATTTGCTTATAGAAGGGAAACGAAAGAACTTTACATGTATTATGGAGAAAAACATTTGCCGTGGCTTTATCGAGTATTACTTTTTCTTCATATTTTTGAGTTATCTATTCTAAGTGTAAAGTGATCAATTGTTGTGAAGTAGAAAAATAATAAATATATAACCAGGAGGAAAATTAAATGAAAATGAGTTATGAAGTATCTATATTTTGTTCTGCACATCCAGATGATTTTATGCCAAATTTGCGTGCATTACGAATGAGAGTTACAAAGGAAGAAGCATTTTGGGAACGAGATTGTTATCAGTTTTCCATTAAACCATCAAACTTGTCACAGCGAGCAGCGAAACAAGCAGGGGAAATCAATTTGTATCATGTCTATTTCAATGGATGTATACGAGATTTCCTTTTTTTATTGGAGCGATGCTTTAGAGGGACAAGTTATCGCTTTACTGCAATCCGCGGTTTCCTAGAAATAGAAGGGTATTCCCTTAAGAAATGGAAACCGATTCTACACAGCCATTATGTAAAGCCTGCAGATGTGGATTGTCTTTTTAAGAAGGATGATCTAGCTATGATTGTGCATCATAATGGAGTGTTAGAAGTGGTTAAGCGTGCAGAAAAAGGTGAAGAATTAAAAAAAGTAAACTTTCTAAATGTAGATAGCTGGTTACAGGCGCTAAATCCGACAAAAGAAGATCTATTTTCTTTAACAGGCGTGAGTGTATCTTAATGAGTAATTTGCAAAAACATGTGAAAGTGTACAGACAGAGGGAATGACAGAAATCCGTAGTTAAAAACGACTATGAATTTCTGTCTTTTTATTTTATTGATGAACAAAAAGAATATCTAAATAGAAGTATAAAAAGTTTAATGGAAGTATCTGTTCCATATATAATAAACAGTATACAAGGAGTGGGGAATAATGAATTATAACATTCAAAAAGGTCAATTTCGTTTAACGAGTGCTTATCCAAAAGGTAGCTGGTGGGAATTTTACCGTGTTACGTGTCCGATTTGTCATGATACAGGTAATTGCATGCTGCATGTTTCGCAAGAGAAGGTAGCATGTACACGTGTAGAAAGTAAATGGATTTATGGGAAAAACACGGGTAATCCAAGCTACATTCATTACATAAATGGAAAAGATAAGTATCAATTACCTGAGGCGGATGAAGTTCAGATTCATGCTAAGAAAAGTAATGAAGAATTAGATGTGTTTAATCGTAAGTTAATGGATTTTATACCATTGCAGGAGCATCATCATACACATTTATTACGAGATAGAAAAATGAGCGAGGAACAAATACAAGTACGTCAATATCGATCTTTCTTAAAACAACAAATTGTGTTAGAGAAGGATAATACGTATACGACTGTTTGGGAACAGCTATTTAAACAGATGGGGAATAAAAACTGTTGGCAGGGGGTTCCGGGCTTTTATGAGATGAGGAAGGGTCAACTTTCTCTTCGTTTGATGTCAGGATCTCCTGGTATATTGATCCCTTTTCGAAACCAGTACAATCAAATTGTTGGATGGCAGGTCCGTGTGGATGAAGTGAAAAACTCCGTTCATGTGAAATCGGCATCTCCTGGAGTTCAAGCGGAATTAATCGAGCAGCCTAATGTTGTAAAGATAACTAAAAATGGTGATTGTATCTTTGAAGGCGAACTAGAAGTAAGCAAAAAGGTAGAGATTCCATTTCAAGAGGGACAAATTGTTGTAAAGATCCATAAAGGGCAAAAATACCTGTGGCTCTCATCAGCAAACAAAAATCAAGGGACTGGTGCAGGTGGTAGTGAAAATCCACTTCCTGTACATGTAGGGGTACCAAGTTCTCATTTAAAACATTGGAATTCTGGTACATTGCATCAAACGAAATCAGTAATGATCACAGAAGGACCTATGAAAGCCGATTTGATTGCTGATTTGATTTCAGAGAGATTTAATAAAGAGGAGATTTCTGAAATAGGAACAACGGTTCTTGCGATTCCTGGTGTAAATGCTTGGCGAATTGCTATGCCTGTATTAAAGGATATGGGTATAGAAAATGTCTATTTAGCGTTTGATGCCGATTTAGTAGAGAATCAAAAAGTAAGGAAAGCTCTTATAGACTTTGCGACAGAGTTAAAGCGAGTGGGCTATAACGTAATCATAGCTGCATGGAACCCAACGCAAGGTAAGGGGCTGGATGATACAATGCAAGCGGGATTTAAACCTGTATTTCAGAGACTGTGAAAGTTATAAAGTAGGTTGATATTTTTATAAATAGGTAGATTGAAAAAGATAGAGTTTTTAATTCTATCTTTTTCTTATATCCAATTAACTAAAAGAAGGGTAGAAGAGAATATGAATACATCTATGAAAAAAAATCTAGTGAATTTACGAGTTGATTTTGCTTTTAAGCGCTTGTTTGGAGTAGAAGGAAATGAGGAGATACTCATTGGTTTTCTTAATGCGGTATTAAAATCCTCTTTAGATGAGGAAATTATTTCTTTGCATTTAGATGATCCGCATCTTCCAAGGGAACAAAAGGATGATAAATTGTCTATTTTAGATTTGCGAGCTACCCTTAATAGTGGTATAAAATTAAATATAGAGATACAGGTTCGCGACAAAAAAGACATGATCGAGCGATCTTTGTTCTACTGGGCTGGCATGTATTATTCTCAAATGACTCAGGGGATGAAGTATACAGAATTAAGACCAACTATTTGTATTAATATAGTGGATTTCATTCTGTTTCCAGGAGAAGAAGACTTTCATAATGTCGGTGTAGTCATGAACAAAAAATCGAAACACATAATTTCAGAGAATATGCAATTGCACTTTCTTGAGATTCCAAAAGTAATTCGAGAATGGCAAGAAGATCGAATGGATCCATGGGAGGATATATTAGCACGTTGGCTATTATTATTTCCTGCTTATGAAGATGAGAAATTAACTACAATCCTGGAGGGAATCGCGATGGAAAAAGATCCAGTTTTGAAAAAAGCAATAGAGGATTGGGAGCGTTTAAGTAGTGATAAAGACTTTTTACGCTTATATGAAGCGAGAGAAAAGGCAATAAAAGATAGAATATCAGAAATAGAGACGGCAGAAGAAAAGGCCGCGGAAAAAGCAGCGAAAGAAGCTAGAATAGCAACTAAGATAGAGATGATTCACAATTTAATTAATGTCGGTGTACCTATAGAGAAAGTAGCGAAAGCCACTGAATTAAGTGTGGAAGAGGTTAATGAAATTCTAAAAAATAAAGAGTAAATATAAATGATATAAAACAGGTAATTGTGATTACAAACAATTACCTGTTTTTTTATTTTTGATTGATGCCCATTTTGTGATTACAACTATATTTTTTCTTGCTTTAGGATTCCCTCTAATTTATAACGAAATTTATTAAGTTATAATGAAATTAAGAGAATATATGCGAAGGAAGAGGAAATTAATATGAAGGTAACCAGAGATACGCTACATGAAATATACGATGCGTTGCAATCTATTTTAAATAGTAGTGAAATAATAATTAACCCTATAGAGGCAGCATTAAGAAAAGCGAAAAAAATAGAAGTTGTTTCGGTTGAATTAGATTCATTTTTCGAAGAGAAAGAATAATTATATACTTACTGTGTAATTTTTACATACTTAAGGGGTGTAATATTACAATTGAACTACTCACCACTTAACGTCCTTACGGACTGTTTGAAGTGTGAGATTCCTGTGAACACCGATGTATCCACCGGTTATCTTAGCAGGCTCTGCCCGTAGTCCTTACGGTGAAAACATAAGTATCTTGTACGTTGACTCACCACGCTTCCTACTTTAGCTTGGTTTTCGCAACTTCAGCAAACGTGGGTCGAAAGAACGCTGAAGATTTTACGGTTGCAACGTTTTTCTGCAACCAACCCCATATCTTCAGTTTTCAAAGAGCAATCTGTACAAGTATATGGTAGCAAACATGTTGGCTTATGCCAACCGACATTCATCTCCCACCTAAAATTGGTGTTTCACACCTTCACGCTTTTGAGGAAGGAGTCTTCTGTCGGAAAAAGATAAAGTCGTTAGAGGTATGTTAATATGCAAAAGAAAAAAGAAGGTTATTATGTACATGTGTATACACTGAGAGACAAAAGTACAAAATCAATAAAAATAAAACCATCGCGCTCATTGAAAGAGGAAATGAATGTTTTAGGTCTTACGGACAGTGATATTTTTCAAATTCAAATGGTATGGTACGATCCAAATAAAGTGGATAAAAAGTAATGAATGTGTAAATAAGGGGTTGTATTTTTAAAATCGTATTGATATAATATAAACGTAATAAGATTTTACAATGAAATATAAAATTAATCAGTTCGCATATAAGAGAAGACCTCAATATGCGCCATGTCCTTAGGGGACGTGTGCGTGTATTGAGGTCTTTTTGCGTTTAGCGAGCAAAAACATCCGGAGGTGCAGGAATTATGTTGAATTGGTTGTCTGCAAAACTTATGACAACATCAGTAGGAGATTTCTTACTGGCAAAAAATAGTTTTTCGAAAGGGCTTGGTGGTAATGGTGGTGGCGGTAATGCTGAAACCGTTCAAAAAAGCATGAACACTTTGGTGAAAACCTTAATTGGTTTTGGGGGAATTTGGGTGGCAGCTTGCGTTGTATTTGCAGCTATTAAACTATCTGGAGCACAAGGGAAGAACCCTGAAAACCGTACACAAGCTATGATTGGTTTAGCTTGTGCGGCAATTGGAGGCTTTGTCATGATCAAAGCTTACGATATCGCTGCTTGGGTGACAACAATCTAACATAAGAGTTTGTACAAGCTCTCCTCGATTTGGGGAGAGCTTCTCTTATACAAGGGAGGAAAAAGAATGAGAAAAGTAACTGTTCCTGTTGATATGACTTCGGAACAAAAAACACTACTAGGTGTGCTGAGCAAGCGCCAATTGATTTATCTATTGGGTGGCGGAGCATCCCTTTATTTATATGTACCATTTTTATGGCGACTATTCGCACCTATTGATGCAGTAGTAGCATTTTTTATTTGCTTAATTTTAGCACTACCAACGGTAATAGGTGTTATAACATTTGCGTTTATATATAAAGAAAAACAACACATGTATCTAGATAAGTATCTACTTATCAAAATGCGTAGCCGCTCTGAAAAAGGTAAGTGGAGAAAAGGGTACGAGCCAACTACATGGGCAAAGGAGAACTTATAAATGTTAGAAATGATATATTTTGCAGCGATAGCCATTGTAGGATTTTTCTTTTATCGAAAAATGAATGGAAAACCGCTGTTTGGTTCTAAGAAAAAAGGGAAAAAGCAAGGTGGAGTAGAGAAACACACTACTGAAAAAGCTGGAAAGAAAAATAAAAAAAATAC
>NZ_JBUXJL010000020.1:0-48166 GCF_056158125.1 Bacillus sp. EB V-12
ACTTCGTCGCTCAGAAGCGACTTTATCAATATAACATTTCATTATATTTTCGTCAACAACTTTTTTCAATAAGTTGTTTTTCGTTTGTTTTGTTTGTTACCTTTCGTGGCAACGAATATAAATATACCAGTTTGATTATTAAAATGCAATAGTTTTTCTAATAAAATTTTTAACTTAGTAAAAAAGTATAAAAACAGCACATTTCTTCTATATAAATATAATTTCTCGCACTATCAAGACTTACTATACCCACGCAACTCATGCTCAAATAAAAAAAGCTTTGGAGAAATCTCCAAAGCTTAGTCTTGTTTATGGCGCATAGCAGGGAATAATAATACATCACGAATAGATGGTGCATTTGTTAATAACATAACTAGACGATCAATACCGATTCCTAATCCACCCGTAGGAGGCATACCGTACTCAAGAGCTTCAATATAATCGTCATCCATCATATGAGCTTCATCATTACCTTGTTCGCGCTCTTTTAATTGCGCTTCAAAACGTTCTTTTTGATCGATTGGATCATTTAACTCAGTGAATGCATTTGCATGTTCACGCGCAACGATAAATAATTCGAAACGATCTGTAAATCTTGGATCTTCATCATTCTTTTTCGCAAGCGGCGAGATTTCTACCGGATGACCGTAAATAAATGTTGGTTGGATTAATTTATCTTCTACTTTTTGTTCGAAGAATTCATTTATAATATGACCAACTTCCATTGTATCTTTAATTTCTACATTATGTTCTTTTGCAAGCTCACGTGCTTCTTCTACACTCATCGGATTCCAGAAATCAGCTCCAGAGTATTGCTTAATCGCATCTACCATATGAAGACGTGTCCATTCTGGTTCTAGATTAATTTCATAATCACCATACTGGATTGTTGTTGTACCCAGTACTTTTTTCGCGATATGAGCAACCATATCTTCTGTTAACTTCATAATATCTTTATAATCAGCGTATGCTTCATATAATTCAATCATTGTAAACTCAGGGTTATGACGAGTTGATACACCCTCATTACGGAATACACGGCCGATCTCATATACTTTTTCCAAACCACCCACAATAAGACGCTTTAAATGTAGCTCAATTGCGATACGCATATATAATTCCATATCTAACGCATTATGATGTGTAGTGAAAGGACGCGCAGAAGCTCCACCTGCAATTGCATGCATCATAGGTGTTTCCACTTCAAGATAACCGTTGTCATCTAGGTATCTTCTCATCTCACGAATGATTTTACTACGAGTAACGAACGTTTCACGACTTTCCATACTTGTAATTAAGTCTAAGTAACGTTGACGGTAGCGTTGTTCAACATCTTTTAATCCATGGTATTTATCTGGTAATGGACGAAGAGATTTCGTTAATAGCGTAAAGCCTGTTGCTTTTACTGAAAGTTCTCCAACGTTTGTTTTGAACACTTTACCTTCAATACCTACTAAATCACCTAAATCTGCTGTTTTAAATAATTCGTACTCGTCATCTCCAACAGCATCTTTACGAACATAAATTTGAACTTGTCCATGTAAATCTTGAACGTGTGCAAATCCAGCTTTCCCTTTTCCGCGTTTTGTCATAATACGACCAGCGATAGAAACAGCGATTTCCTTCTCCTCTAATTCTTCCTTAGAGAACTCTCCATATAGACTCACTAAATCAGTTGTTGAATTTGTGCGTTCAAATCTTTTACCGAACGGGTCAATTCCTTGTTCACGTAAATTATGTAGCTTTTCACGACGAACAATCAATTGGTCGTTTAATTCTTCGTGGTTCATGTTATCCATGATATTGATATCACTCCAGCTCTATTTAATTTTACAATATATACAGTATAGCATTTTCTACTCAACTAGAAAAACTGCCAGCAACTAACTGGCAGCTCTTCTTTCTTTCACGTAATTATAGGAAGTGTATAGAAGAATGTCAATCTCCTATGTCCATTATTAACCAACGTAAATTGTTTGTTGTTTCGCTTCCACTTCTTCTACAAATGTACCTAACACATTCGCAAGGTCTTCCCGTGTGTTACAAGCATTAATACCATTACGTACACTCGCATTACCACGAACACCTTTTAAATACCAAGCTGCATGTTTTCTCATCTCTCTTACAGCGACACTTTCGTTCTTTAAGTCAATAAGACGATCTAGATGTAACATACATACATCAATTTTCTCGCGCACTGTTGGTTCCGGCATTAATTCACCTGTCTCCAAATACTTTACCGTACGATAAATCATCCACGGATCTCCAAGAGCCGCACGACCAATCATAACACCATCTACACCAATTTCATCAAGCATACGCTTTGCATCTTGCGGCGTTGCGACATCACCATTTCCGATAACCGGGATATTTACAGATTGTTTTACTTGTTTAATAATATCCCAATCCGCTTTTCCTTCATACATTTGCACTCGTGTACGTCCGTGAACCGCCACAGCTTGGCCACCAGCACGCTCAACAGCCCTAGCATTTTCTATTGCGAAAATATGTTCTTCATCCCAACCGATACGCATTTTAACTGTAACCGGCTTTTCTACAGCATCTACAACCGCTGCTACCATTTCATATATTTTATTCGGATCTAAAAGCCACCTTGCCCCCGCATCACATTTAACGATTTTCGGCACTGGACAACCCATATTAATATCAATTATGTCTGCTGTCGTATATTTATCTACATATTTCGCAGCATCTACAAGAGTTTCTTTCTCTCCACCAAAAATTTGTAAACTTAATGGCTTTTCTCTCTCGTCGATATATAACATATCTAATGTTCTTTTATTATTAAGTAATATTGCCTTATCACTTACCATTTCAGCACAAACTAAGCCGGCACCAAATTCTTTTACTGTTAAACGGAATGCAGAGTTACACACTCCCGCCATCGGTGCTAGTACAACCGGATTTTTCATCTCGATATTTGCAATCTTTAACAATCAACCTACTCCTTCCTGTACAATCACTTTGGCATTAATTCCTCTATCGAAACATTTAATGCCTTAGCAACTTCTACTACAAAATCTTGAGAAGGCGATCTATTCCCTCTCTCAACCTCACCTAAAACAGATACAGATACCCCTAGTTCTTTAGCAAAACCTTCTTGTGTATAGCCTTTTAGCTTTCGAAAAGCACGAATGCGTCTTCCCCATTTTTCTGCTTCCATACCGTTACTCCCTCTCGCCTTTTCATTTCTTCTACTTGTGAACGTGAAATGTTTTGTTTTATGTCTTGATTAATCTCTAACAACGGAACGATAACAAAAGCTCTTTCAAACATCCGCGGATGCGGAACAATAAGATTCTCTGCTTCAATATTCTCTTGATTATAAAGTAAAATGTCAAGGTCGATAGTCCTCGGCCCCCACCTAATTTCCCTTTTTCTTCCTAGGTCATTTTCTACTTTTTGTGTTACTTTCAATAACTCTTGTGGTGATAAATTGGTAGAAATTTTTATAACTAAATTTAAAAAGCAACTTTGGTCAGTATAGCCAACTGGCTCAGTTTCATATACAGATGAAATATCATCAACCTGAATATAAGGATTTTTATTTAAAAACTGAATCGCTTCAGTTAGATACGTATAACGCTCTCCAATATTTGACCCTAATGCAATGTAAGCTATATTGTTCATGGACGTTCTCTCGTAATTTCTACTGCTACAGCACGATAATGACCCGGTATCGGTGGATCCGGCTTAATTACCTTAATTGTACAGCGTGAAATACTTTCATATTGTTTTAATATATCTGCAGCAATATTTTCAGCGATACTCTCCACAAGCTTATACTTTCTATCCTCAACAACTTTTCTACATAATTCGAAAAGCTCTCCATAATTGACCGAATGCTCTAAGTCATCACTTTCCCCTGCACGCTTTAAATCCAACTCCACCGTTAAGTCAACTTTAAATCTCTGACCTAATTTATTCTCCTCTGGGAACACACCATGATAACCATAAAACTCCATATCATGGATATAAATTTTATCCAATTACCTTACCCCCTTACCAATCATCGCATCCATCATTTTAGCCATACGCGCCATTTCTTTCACATCATGGACACGAACAAACTCACAGCCCTTTTCAATACCAAGACAAATGGTAGCTCCTGTTCCCTCAAGGCGTTCCTCCACTGGCAAATCTAATACGTGCCCAATAAAGGACTTTCTCGAAGTACCTAAGAGAACTGGATAACCTAGCACATTTAACTGTTCTAAATTACGCATCGCCTCTAAGTTCTGCTCAGGTGTTTTAGCAAAACCGATACCTGGATCTAAAATAATATTCTCATCTGGTACACCAGCATTTTTAGCAATTTTAATACTGTCATACAAATCAGCAATCATATCCGCCATTAAATTACGATAATTCATATTATCGCGGTTATGCATTAAAATGATGGGTACATCATAATGAGCTGCGACTTCAGCAATTTTTGGCTCCGCCTTCGCTCCCCAAATATCATTAATAATATGAGCACCAGCCTCAATTGCTTGCTTTGCAACTTCAGCTTTATATGTATCGATAGATATAGGCAATTTTACTTCTTTTGAAACTGCTTGAATCATCGGGACAACTCGCTTTATTTCTTCTTCTACTGATACTTTAGCAAAACCTGGGCGAGTAGATTCGCCACCAATATCAATAATATGAGCACCTTGACCTTGCATTTCTTTTGCGTGACGTACCGCAGCATCTACCTCGTTGTAACTCCCACCATCAGAAAACGAATCTGGTGTTACATTTAAAATCCCCATAATTAATGTTTTTTCATTTAAATTCAATGTATATTCGCCGCAGCGCAAATCATAATCCCACTTCAAACTACACATCTCCTCTTCGTAATTCATTTCTGCTCCATAATTTCTCTCTTTGCATTCCATAAAGGTACATTAAACTTTTTGTAACCACTCCTACTTTACCCGGGAAATCCTGCGCTTCTATACGATAAAGCGGAACAATTTCTTGAATGGAGTTTGTTACGAAGACTTCATCCGCTGAAAGTAGCTCATCTTTTGTAAAGAAACCTTCCTTTACTTCTATATTTAATTCTTCAGCACTCTTTATAATAAACGCACGAGTGATACCATTTAAAATCCCTGTCTCTAACGAAGGTGTATATAAAACATCACCTTTCACAAAAAATAGATTCGAAACAATGCCCTCTGCAACATAACCTGCTTCAGTGAGGAAAATACCTTCCTTACTCACAACATTTCCAATTTCACGCTTCCCTAAAATATTATTTAAATAGTGATGAGACTTCAGGCGAAATGTCCCTTCCGGTGTATTTCGCACTTGTTTTAGAATAACCCCTTCTTTTTCCACTACATCCCCTGGAGCTGTTAAAGGTTTTATAAAAACAATAACAGAAGGCTCTTCATACATTTCCGTTTGTAATCCTATTTCATCTATACCCGCCGATACATTAAAACGTACATATGCATGCTTCAATTCATTCTTAGCGAGTAAATCTTTCAAAATAAGCATCACATCATTTTTTGTCATTGTCCATTTAATTTGCAATGTATCCAGCGCCTCTATTAAACGGTTATAATGATCATCCAATAAGAAAGGATGACCATTATAAATACGAAACGTTTCAAAAACTCCAAGACCATATAAATAACCATGATCATAAGGAGAAATTCTCGCTTCACTTGCTTCTACATACTGACCATTTACGTAAATTAACATAATGTCGCACTTGGACTGTATTTACGAACGAAATTCTGCAACAGCTCTTTCCCATGAGAAGTCATAATAGATTCTGGATGGAATTGCACACCCTCTATCGGCAATGTCTTATGACGAAGTGCCATAATTTCCCCTTCCTCTGTCCAAGATGTTACCTCTAAGCAATCGGGTAACGTCTCTTTCTTAACAATAAGGGAATGATAGCGCGTCGCAGTAAACGGATTAGGAATATCCGAAAAAATCGTCTTTCCATCATGATGCATAAGCGACGTTTTTCCATGCATTAATCGCTCTGCACGGACAACCTCTCCCCCAAACACTTGTGCAATAGATTGATGCCCTAGACAAACACCAAAAATCGGAGTCTTTCCAGCAAAGTATTTAATAGCTTCCATACTAATCCCAGCTTCATTAGGACTACATGGGCCTGGAGAAATCATTAGAAAATCTGGTTTCATATTCTCAATATCTGAAATGGTCACTTCATCGTTACGTTTAACAACGAGCTCTTGTCCAAGTTCTCCAAGAAACTGCACTAAATTAAATGTAAAAGAATCATAATTATCAATCATTAATATCATTTCTCTCACCTAACCGTTTCTTCGCTACGTTCTTTTGCACGCCATAAAGCAATCGCCTTTTTTAACGACTCTTTATATTCATTTTCCGGATTTGAATCAATTACAATTCCCGCCCCTGCTTGTACATGAGCTTTTCCATCTTTAGCAAGAAGTGTTCTAATTACAATATTCAATTCTGTATCTCCAGAATAACCAATCCAACCGATTGAACCTGTATAAATCCCTCTTCGAACAGGTTCTAATTCCTCAATAATTTCCATCGTACGTATTTTCGGGGCACCAGTAATTGTTCCCCCAGGGAATACAGCCTTCACTAAATCAAAAGCATCTTTATCTTCTTCCACCTCACCACGCACATTAGAAACAATATGCATAACATGTGAGTATTTCTCAATTACCATAAATTCATCTACTTCTACAGTGCCATATTTACAAACACGTCCTAAATCATTTCTTTCTAAATCCACAAGCATTACATGCTCTGCTCTTTCTTTTTCGTTCTCAATTAATTCTCTTGCTAATTCTTCATCCTCTTGCTCATCCGCGCCTCTAGATCTCGTTCCAGCAATCGGTCTTGTACTTACTTCAGTTCCTTGTTTCTTAATTAACAACTCTGGCGATCCACTAACAATTTGAAAATCCCCAAGCTCCAGGTAACCCATATATGGAGATGGATTAATCTCACGAAGACTTGTATAAATTTCTAGTGGGTGTGTCTGTAACGTTCTTTCTTGTCTCGTCGACAAGTTTACTTGGAACACATCACCCGCCCCAATATATTCTTGAATACATTCAACTGCCTTCATAAAGCTGGCTTCAGTAAAAGCAACTGCTTCACTTTTCTTTTCAGGACTTTCAAAGGGCACGGTCACTTCAGGCGCTTCTGTCATCCAAAGACTCTTCCACTCATTTAGCCGTTCTTTCGCCTCTTCATATTTATCTACATAATGCGTAATAACCCATAACACTTGTTCTTTTTGATCATAGACAAATACGTCATCAAATAATAAAAAGAAGATGTCAGGTATATTAATATCATCTTCCGCAAGAGAAGATAGCTTTTCAATATAACGGATACAGTCATAACTGAAATAGCCAATTGCACCACCTTGAAAAGGCGGATACTCTGGGTTATAGTCCGTCTTCCATTGTTCCATATATTCTTGCATTAAATCTAACGGATTCCCTCGTTTTATTGTTTCCTTACCACTTTCACTTATATGTAACGTTTCATCCTTCCCTCGAATTACCGCTACTGGGTTCAGCCCTACAATGTTATAACGACCGCCACGGCCGCTTTCTAACAAAATATGTTGCGATTTACCCTGAGAAAGAAATTTATATTGCTTAAAGAAATCTAACTGATATGGAATAGAAAGCGCTAAAGATTTTCTTCGTTGCATATCAACACCCCGTCTTCTTTTATCCCACCCTCTTAGATAAACCAGCTCAAACTACATAAGTTATTTATATAGAGATTGATTATACTCGAAGGCTAGTGAAAATAATTTAATTATACTACCTCTTATTTTACATGAAGTTTTCTAGTCATTCACTCTTTTCCTATTTCCAATCCCAAAAGAAAAAGCACCCTTTTTCAAGGATGCTTTTTCAATCGCGTTTAATTAGGATTCAAATTGATAAAGTGGTGTACTTAAATAACGTTCACCGTTACTCGGGATAATAACAAGTACCTTTTTCCCTTTACCTAACTTTTTCGCAACTTCTGTTGCTGCATAAATAACTGCGCCTGAAGAGATACCAACTAAAATACCTTCCTCTTTAGCCACTCTTCTCGCATATTCAAATGCTTGCTCTGTTTTCACTTGAATAATTTCATCATATACTTCTACATCCAACGTCTCCGGAACAAATCCCGCCCCAATTCCTTGGATTTTATGTGGACCTGGCTTCCCACCAGATAATACTGGTGAATCTGCAGGTTCTACTGCATAAATTTTAATATCTTTATACGCTTCCTTCAGTACTTCACCAGCACCAGTAATCGTTCCACCTGTACCAATACCTGCAATAAACGCATCTAATTGGTCGCCCATTTGTTCAATAATTTCTGGACCTGTTGTTAAACGGTGAATTTCTGGATTCGATTGGTTTTTGAACTGTTGTGGTATAAAGTAGCCATGTTCTTTTGCTAATTCAGTCGCTTTACGAATTGCTCCACCCATTCCTTCAGGCCCTGGAGTCAATACTAATTCCGCACCGTAAGCACGTAATAAATTACGACGCTCAATACTCATTGTTTCTGGCATTACTAAGATTGCATTATATCCTTTAGCAGCCGCTACCATCGCTAAACCAATTCCTGTGTTACCACTTGTCGGCTCAATGATTGTATCGTCCTCTTTTAATAATCCCTTTTTTTCAGCATCTTCAATCATAGCTAATGCGATACGATCTTTAACACTACTCCCCGGATTCATAAATTCTAATTTTAAGTATATATCTGCGCTGTCTGATTCTACGATGCGGTTCAACTTAACGATCGGCGTTTTCCCGATTAATTCTGAAACTGATTGTGCCACTCGCATTCCTGTCACTCCTAACACCGAGTATTTTTATTGGTTTTATCTATATTTAGATTTTGTCAGAAAATTCCCTGTTTGTCAATTCATTTGGAGGATTGCTCCTCTTAATTCCCTTATTACAAATTCTCGATTAAATTTGTAATATCTTCTTTAGAGAACTTGTATCGTTCATTACAGAAATGACAGTGAACTTCTGTCTCTTCCTCTTCTTCACGAACTTGCTCTAACTCTGTTTTACCTAAACTAATTAATACACTCTCAATACGCTCGCGTGAGCATGTGCAATTAAATTGAACATCCATTGTTTCTAATACTTTTACTTTATCTTCTCCAAGAACTGCATATAGTAGCTCTTCCGGAGAAAGACCTTGTTCAATCAACGTTGATACAGGTGGAATCTTTTGTAAACGGTCTTCAATAAATGAAATCGTTTCATCTTGCGCACCCGGCATAATTTGAAGGATGAATCCACCTGCCGCTAATATGCTATCATCTCCATTTACAAGAACACCAACACCTACAGAAGAAGGCGTTTGTTCAGAAACTGCAAAATAATACGTAAAGTCTTCTCCTAATTCTCCTGAAACGATTGGAGATTGACCAATAAACGGCTCACGCATTCCAATATCTTTAATTACAGTTACAAACCCCTCTGTACCTACCGCTTGATATACACGTAACTTCCCTTGTTCTGTTCCTTCAAAATCAACATGCGGATTCGTTACATAACCACGTACATCTCCATTTGCATGAGCATCTACTAAGATAGGGCCAATTGGACCGTTACCTTCTACCTTAATCGTTAACTTTTGCTCACCCTTTAACATTGCGCCCATCATTGTACCCGCAGTCAAAGAACGCCCTAGTGCCGCTGAAGCTGTTCTCCATGTATCATGACGTCTTTGCGCCTCACTTACTGTATTTGTTGTACGTACACTATACGCACGCACTTCTCCATCAAATGCTAACGCTTTTACTAAATAATCTTTCATACGTATTTATTCACCTTTCTCATGCTGTAAATTTGCATTACGTTCATATAACATATACAAACCTTTTAACGTTAAAAACGGATCTACAATATCAATTACATTCGATTCTTCGGAAATTAATTTTGCCAATCCACCTGTTGCAATAACTTTAGGTTCTTGTCTAGCTTCTTCTTTCATACGCTTAACAATACCTTCCACTTGTCCAACATAACCATAAAGAATACCAGATTGCATCGCACTTACTGTATTTTTCCCAACAACACTGCTTGGTTTTGTAATTTCGATACGAGGAAGTTTTGCTGCTCTGCTATATAAAGCCTCTGCTGAAATCATAATTCCTGGCGTAATAACTCCACCCATATAATGTTTTTCTTCGTTAATATAACAATATGTAGTAGCCGTACCAAAATCAACAATAATGAGCGGACTTCCATATAAGTGGATTCCTGCTACTGCATTTACAATTCGGTCTGCGCCTACTTCACGCGGATTTTCATATTTAATATTTAGTCCTGTTTTTATCCCAGGCCCTACTACAAGCGGTTTAATTTTAAAATATTTTTCACACATGCGCTCTAAAGCAAACATAATTGGTGGTACGACTGAAGACACAATAATACCTTTCACATCTTCAAACGAAAGACCCTCATGCTCAAGCAATTGCTTTACAAGCATTCCATATTCATCTTCTGTCTTATGACGATCTGTTTCCATGCGCCAATGCTGACGAAGTTCCCCCTCTTCAAACACACCTAGTACAGCATTTGTGTTCCCTACATCCAATACAAAAATCATATTCTCACCACTTATCTTATTTAATCTATATTTGTGCAGTATGTATAAAACTTATAAAAACATCATATCACACATACTTATATAATCAGCTTTCCTATCCTCATCATTTTACAAAAAGATTGCTCTCTATTTCAATTTTTAATACTAGTTTTACTTAAATTACTTTATCCACTAAGTTCTCAATAGTAATTAACAAAGATTTTAACAAACAAAAAAGGAGTGACGATAGTCACTCCTTCACTTCTTACTTATCTTCTTTATCCTCATCGTCTTTCTTCATGTTGATGTTTACTTTCACATCATCTGAAGATGTTGGACGTTCTGGCAATCTGCCGTAATCACATAAATGATTGATTTGCTCTGCATCTAACGTTTCTACTTCAAGTAACGTTTGTGCGATAATATCTAGTTTATCACGGTTTTCAGTAAGAATTTGTTTTGCACGAGCATAACATTCTTTCATAATTGATTGCATTTCCATATCGATTTCATGTGCAATCGCATCACTATAGTTTTGTTCTGAGTGGAAGTCTCTTCCTAAGAACACTTGACCACCTTGCGAGCTACCAAATTGCATCGGTCCAAGTTTGTCACTCATACCAAATTCCGTAACCATACGTCTTGCAATACCAGTCGCACGTTGGAAGTCATTATGAGCACCTGTACTCACTTCACCAAATACAATCTCCTCAGCTACTCGGCCACCAAGTAAACCAGTGATTTTATCAAGTAACTCTGGTTTCGTCATGAAGTAACGATCTTCTTTCGGAAGCATTACCGCATATCCACCAGCCTGACCACGAGGGACAATTGTTACTTTATGAACGACATCTGCTTCATCAAGAACAACACCAATTACAGTATGACCTGCTTCATGGAAAGCAACGATATTACGTTCTTTTTCAGAGATAACACGACTTTTCTTAGCTGGACCTGCAATAACACGATCCGTCGCTTCATCGATATCACTCATATCAATTTTCTTCTTATCTTGACGTGCAGCTACTAAAGCAGCTTCGTTTAATAAGTTTTCAAGATCCGCACCAGAGAATCCTGGTGTACGAGTCGCAATTGCTCTTAAATTAATATGCTCATCAAGTGGTTTATTACGCGCATGTACTTTCAGTACAGCTTCACGGCCATTTACATCTGGACGATCTACTGTAATTTGACGGTCAAAACGACCTGGACGTAATAACGCTGGGTCAAGAATGTCTGGACGGTTTGTCGCAGCAACGATAATAATACCTTCGTTTGCACCGAATCCATCCATTTCAACAAGTAATTGGTTCAATGTTTGCTCACGCTCATCATGACCACCACCAAGACCTGCGCCACGTTGACGACCTACTGCATCAATTTCATCAATGAAAATGATACAAGGAGCATTTTTCTTTGCATTTTCAAATAAATCACGTACACGTGATGCACCGACACCGACAAACATCTCTACGAAGTCAGAACCACTGATAGAGAAGAATGGAACGCCAGCCTCACCTGCAACAGCACGTGCCAATAAAGTTTTACCTGTACCTGGAGGTCCAACTAATAGGACACCCTTTGGAATACGAGCACCAACTTCAGAGAACTTACGAGGGTCTTTCAAGAATTCAACTACCTCAACAAGTTCTTGTTTCTCTTCATCCGCACCAGCAACATCTCTGAAACGAACTTTTTTCTTTTCATCATTATATAACTTCGCCTTACTTTTCCCGAAGTTCATAACACGGCTACCGCCGCCTTGAGCTTGGTTTAATAAGAAGAAGAATAAAATGAAGATGATGACAAATGGAATGATTGAAGTAAAGAATGTTACCCAAGCACTTGTTTCTTCTGCTGGTTGATACTTAACTTCGGCACCTTTCGCTTTATCATTAATTTTCTTTTGTAATTCCTCAGTATTTGGTGCATAAGTAACAAATTGTTCTCCTTGGCTAGAGTTATTAAATTGTCCTTTTACCTCAAATACACCATTTTTCGGTTGAAGTTGCACATTACGCACTTCACCGCTTTCTAGTTTAGTAATGAATTTGTCGTAGCTAACTGATGTCGTTTTTTGTGTCGAACCATTAAAATAGCTCACGATTCCAATTACTACTAAGAATATCAGTAAATAAAAGATGGTATTACGGAAGATACGATTCATTCCTAACCTCCTCTCACGGCATAAACACTATAGTAAATCGTAACATAGAAAAACTTTCCTATACAATTGTGAAGCCTATATTTAATTAATTTGAGTAAACGCTTGGTTTTAATACGCCTACATAAGGAAGATTACGGTATTGCTCTTTATAATCTAATCCATATCCTACTACAAATTCATGTGGAACAGTAAATCCAACATAATCCGCTTTCAGATCAACCTTACGGCCTGTTGGCTTATCTAATAATGTAACAATTTTTACAGACTTCGCTTTACGATATTTGAATAAGTCTACTAAGTAGCTTAGTGTAAGACCACTATCAATAATATCTTCGACGATTAAAATATCGCGACCTTCTACAGAAGTATCAAGATCTTTTAAAATTTTCACTTCGCCTGTTGAAACTGTAGAGTGACCGTAACTAGATACAGCCATAAAATCCATTTCAAGATATGTATCTGTTCTCTTTAATAAATCTGCCATGAATGGCATTGCGCCTTTTAATACACCAATTGCAAGAGGTACTGTGTTTTTATAATCCTCTGCAATAATTGCACCTAGTTCGCGCACCTTTTCTTGTATTTGCTCTTCAGAAATTAATACTTTTTCGATATCTTGATTCATCATTTCATTATCCTCCCGGAAGACTCCTTGCTTTTGTAGTGAATAATCATATATTTATCCTTCTTTGCCATCTCTTTCGAAATTGCAAATGCAGATCGTTTCAACAAGGGTACCCAAATAATAGTCCCACTTGCATCACAAACGACCGGCCATTCTTCTCTTTTTTCTTTCGGTACTTTCGCTTCGATAAAAATAGCTTTTATCTTTTTCGTGCCATTCATACCTTGTATTGACATGCGATCTCCATTTTCTCTAGAACGAATACGAAGTGGATATGATATATCATTATACTTAGCAACAAATACTGTTTCATTCATGTTACTTGGTATATCTTCGCTCACCTCTGTTACAAATTCATCCCCGTTCAATAGCGTAATGGTCCCGGGTACTAATAAATCTTGTGAAAAAGGAGAGACAATTTCTTGTTTAAATCTAAAGCTACACTCCTCGTATGAACGAACAATTTTCAAATCACCCGGAAAATCAAGTGAACCTGAAGGTTGTGTCCGCTTAAAAAACTCAATCAACTTGTCAATATGTATAGAAGAAAGAGAAGATGGAATCTTATATTCATAAAGATAGTTTAATATTAGTTGAATCCCTCTTCTTTGTAAAGGCATAGACATGGATTCAAAGGCAGGAATTGATAAGCTAATTTGTTTATCACTTTTTTTTGTAATTACTTTATTCATTTTCTCAAAAGCTAATTCCTGCAAATAAGCCTCATCCTCTTGCATCTGCACGCTAAATTTTTGGAATTTCTCATGCATTTGTGGATTTTCTTCTTTCAAATGAGGAAGGACATATTTACGTAATCGATTCCTTGTATATACTTCCTTTTTATTACTCGGATCTATACGTGGCATTAAATTTAGCTTATTACAGTAATCAACAATTTCTTCCTTCGTTACGCCAAGTAACGGCCTAATTAAATATCCATTATGAAAAGGACGCTTCACTGCAATTCCTGCATATCCTTTCGGAGTACTCCCTCTTACAAGACGCATTAAAATTGTCTCGACTTGATCATCTCCATGATGTCCAAGAGCAACATATCTCGCATCATATTTCTTCATTATTCTTTCCAAAAATGCATATCTGCATTCTCTCGCAGCAACCTGTGCATTCATTCCGTATTGCTGTTGATATTGTGATACATTAATCCTTATCGTTTCACAAATAATTCCCAGTTCTTCACAAAGGCCCTGCACAAACTGTAAATCCTCATAAGATTCATCACCTCTAAACATATGATCCACATGAGCAACTACAATTTCCAACTGTTTTTCCGCTCTTTTTTCTAATAAATAATATAAAAGCGCTAACGAGTCAGGACCACCAGAAACTCCCACAACAATTGTTGAATCATTCTTTAATACATCATGCTGCTTTACAAAGTCATCTACTTTTTCAACAAATGTATCTTTCAACTTCGCAATCACCTTTCATTAAACAAGAACAGCAACCTTAGTCACCTTGTCTACAATGGTACAACTTTTACAAACATTGTGCAAAAAAAAGATATACAAAAATTACATTTTTATCTTACATCCTCCGTGTCTATTCACAAAATTAATAACATTACCTTTTCCCACAAAAAAACCTAGGTATTCACCTAGGTTTTTAAAATCAAATTATAGATAAACATTCCACTTACATTTTACTGCGCTTGCATTCCTACAATCGGAATCGTAGCCCACTTCGGCATATTTTTCTTCACTTTTGCCACTACAATAGTCATATCATCATTTATATAACCATCACAAGAGCGAATCACTTCTTCCATAATGATATCAGCAATTTCTTGCGGGTCTTCGGTTTGCAATTCTTTAATTTTTCGTTTCATCCACAATTCATGATTCTCCACATGCTGTGCTCCTTCAAAAATCCCATCACTCATCATAATAAGAATATCGCCCGTTTTTAATTGTTCACCCACCACATCAACTTCAACATCTTCGATGATTCCCATCGGCAAATTACTTGCTTCAATTTTCAAAATATTATTTGCGCGTTTAACAAAACTCGGCGTTGATCCAATCTTTAAAAACCTTGCACTCGCATCCCGCAAATCTACCATAGCTAAATCTAATGTCGTAAACATTTCTTCTGTCGTTCTCAAAGAAAGAATTGAATTGATAGACTTAATTGCTATTTCTTCATCAATGCCTGATTGGAGTATTTTTTGTAATAATTTCACCGTTTCCTTACTTTCCATATGAGCTCTTTGCCCATTACCCATACCATCACTAATCGCAAGTGCATATTTACCAACACTTAAATCCATCATCGCATAAGAGTCACCCGAAACAAATCCACCGCCTTTTGCAGCTGTAGCCAATCCTGTATCAAGAGAATACGTCTTCGCCGAACCAAATGATATTAAACTATGGCCATTTGGATAAGAAGACTTTTCTTCATGTTTAACGACAATATTTTCTTTAAGGATATCTGAAAGCATCGGTGCAACTAACTTTTCACACTCACCATGTTCATTAGATGCAACTGGAATTAACATTTCAATATCAATACTTCCTCTATCTAAACAATAAATATCAACATGCTCTACTTCGACACCAAAATCTCGGAACGCTTGCATAATCTGTTCTTCCTGCACTTGATGATTTTCACGCTCTCGTTGTATCTCCTTAGCAAAATCCTCCATAACCTTTGATACACCTAATAGTTGCTCCGCTACTATTCTACGATTTTCCTTCATTTGTTTTCGTAATTTTTGTCCCTCATAGAAGTGATCTAATTCACCGGCTACTAAATCCGTCACTTTTTTCCCTCTCACACAATGCTTGTCCCACTCACGAACTAATTTACGATTATGTTGCAGGGTTCCTTCTTCCGTTTCATTCATTATTTGTTTCATATAATCGTACGTTTTATCAAAATTCACTACCCAGCATTGATCCTTTTTAAAGCATGTTTGACATGTTTTCGCAGTAATTGTACTCAAAAACAAATCTGCTTCTGTCTCTTTATCTTCTTCCTCTACATACCCATATACAGAAAAGCTATTAGATAAAGCAGCAAATACATTTGCAAATTGGTTGATTTTATTTGCTGTAACATCACGCATCCTTCTTAAATATTGTTGTTGATCTTGCGAATGCTCTTGTGTACCTGGCATAAATTTAGCAATACGATCCAAAACAAGCTTCGGTGTTAATAAGAAGATAACAATCGCTACACCTGACTCAATTAAAGTTGTTACAATATTTGTCTGTTTGTCTACATATAATGTAATTAAGCTTGTCCCAATTAATAAACCTAAACTAACACCTAAACGCTTTCCTTCTTTTAACAATCCACCAAGCAATCCAGAAAAAGCAAGAAGGCTAAGCTGAGACAAGCTAGACACATTTGCTAAACTTAATATTAGTCCTGTTACAACCCCCACTGTAGACCCTGTGGCAGCACCCGCAATAAATGCAAATACTAGCACTAAATACCTTGTAAAAATATGTTGAATAGAAGCATCATATACAAACCAATCTGTTGTACCCGTTAAAACAGATGCTAGTAATATAATCAAACAAACAATTTCTTCCGTCTCTAATGCCTGTTGTTTTCCTTTCCTTTCCACTAAAAGTGGGACACTTTGTAAAAATATCATAGTTAATACAAAACTAAGCCCAGCCTCAATGGTACTAACGAGTAAATCGTACATGGTGACAGTTTGTTGTGCAAAATATACAACAACTAAGTGTGCGGTTAATGCGGAGATAAATACTTGAAATGGAACAAGTCCAACAGTTTTACGTGTAAATCGACTAAAGAAGATATTATAAATGAAGAAGGTAAAGATAGATGCAAAGGTAAAAAACAAATTATCTATCGATACTGAAAGAGCTCCTCCCATTAGAGCTAAAAATGCTAGCGGCATCTTATCCCGCTTCATAACATAAACAGCAGCAAAAAATGGCAGTGCAAACGGTAAAATATTTGTTAATATATATGCTCGTCCCAAAAGAAAACCAATAACAACAATAATAAATCCCCATCTAAAGAAAACTTGCTCAAATTTCATTCGCAACTTACTCGTCCACTTTATTCCATCAAGCTGACTCTCATTCATTGCCAATGCACTTGTATTCATAGTATTCCTTCCTGCTTTAGGCATATTTTTAACACCACCTGCATAGTTTAATTACTGTCATTATAAAAGATGATTGTTGGTTTTTTTGTCAAAACAACAGTTTTCACTTTTATAATCGTTCGACTTTTTATTCGAAATAACTCTACAGATATACAGGGTATGTAAGTTATTTTCGAGATTTTAATTAAACATTCAGAAAATATAGGGTGATTTTGTAGAAGTGTTGTATATCTTAATTTATTTAACAAAAAAAGATCATGCAAATTTGCATGATCTTTTTAGATGACCCGTACGGGATTCGAACCCGTGTTACCGCCGTGAAAGGGCGGTGTCTTAACCACTTGACCAACGGGCCGTTAAATTAAATATAGCGGCGGAGGGGATCGAACCCCCGACCTCACGGGTATGAACCGTACGCTCTAGCCAGCTGAGCTACACCGCCATGTCGTCTTATTTAACGGACAATTAGTATCTTACATCAGATACTAATTAAAGTCAACACATCTCAAAAACTTTTTTGAAAATATTTTTTACATATAAAAAAGCACCCTGAGACATTACTCTGGGTACCTCTCTATATGTTAAAAACTAAACGTCCTTATTATCCGCGACGCGCGCCACGGCCACCACGTTTAGACTCTGTGTTACGCTTTAAAGAAGTTAAACGATCTTCGCTATCTTTTAAGAAGCGTGCCATCTTTTGCTCAAATGTTTCTTTCGGAGCTCGGTCGTTACCGCCACCGCGATTATCTCTGTTGAAAGAGCGATTATTACGTTGTGGACGTCCAGAACGTTGTTGATCACCACCGCGTTGGTATTCACCACGTGGACGATCTCCTTCTGTTTTTTCACGTTCTTTCGCTTTTTTGATAGATAAACCAATCTTTCCATCTTTTTCAACATTAATAACTTTTACTTCTACTTGGTCGCCCACTTTTAAGTGATCGTTAATATCTTTTACATAGTTATCAGCAACTTCACTAATATGAACAAGACCCGTTAAGCCCTCTGGCAGCTCCACAAAAGCCCCAAAATTTGTAATACCTGTTACTTTACCCTGTAACTTGCTGCCTACCTCGATTGACATAAAAAAAATGCTCCTCCTTAGTGGTTAAAAAGTCAAATTTTACTTTATTATATATAATCCTAAAATATAGTGTCAATAAGACATACTCTACTTAGAAACAGGAAAAATTATCTCCCCTTTACCAGAGAAGAAATAATCCCTTCTAGCAATCTTTAATACGTACTCTTCATCATTTAACTTTTGAACTTCGTCTTTTAGACTTTTTTCTTTATTCGTTAATGAATCCAGTTCTTTTTTCATGTCCTTAACTTTTGCTTCTTTTGCTTTAATGGAACTGTTTTGTTGATAAAACGTTACACTAATACTCGCAATAATTGTAAAAGTAAAGACAAGAAAAACCGCTAAACGGCGATAAAGTCGCTTCCTGTTCTCATCCGTTTGTATTATATGCTCTTTAACAGGATTTGGACTCTGTTTTTCGATTGTTCTTTGTCTCAGTTCCCTCATTTCCGAGGTCCCCCTAACTTCTTTTTTATATGCTCCCATAGTTGGAAGATATGTCCCTTCAATTTTGCTATATATTGCAGGAACCCTATATGTTTCACTATAAAAAGTTTAACACGATTAGGGAGAAGTTTCCATATGAGCGAAGCAATAAATCGAACAGGCCAGAAAAAAACTTTCCATATGAAAAGTAATATCCAAATCACCATTTTCCATAACACATGTCCAATTGAAAGCAGTATACGAAATAAGAATAATATAAATGCAATAAATAGCTGCGCTATAATAATAACAGGTTTTATCATGAGTAGCTGTATAATTCGAACAAAAAAATATGTTGTTTGCATAAAAATATAGATGAGAAAATTTAACAGCTTCATGTATAGTGCCTTCAATAAGCTTTGATATGCCGCAAAACCACATAATAATGCCAAAAACACATATATACGTAGCTCAGCTTCATTTACGAGAAGCAATACATAAAAGACGAATAATGCTTGGACAATCCAAAATAATATATCATGTATAAATACAAGCCAACGTTTACGTTCTTGCCGCTTTAAAAAACGTTGATATGTATCTAAAGACGCTCCAATCCAAGCACCCATCCCAATCATTGAAAGCATTGTATACAACTGAATTGTTAAGCTCATTTAAACAACTTACTAAAGAAACCTTTAGTTTTTTCCCCTTGATTTTCATCAATATACAGCATCTCATTAACTTTCCCTTTAATCGACACAATACCTTTTTCCACATCTAAATTTTTCATTTGTAAATTTTGACCACGAATCGTTAAAAAACCCATTACGGTCTCTAGTAAAAACTCTTCGCTATCAAAACTCTCTACCTGCTTCACACCGGTAATATCAATTATACGCCTGCCACGCATAATAATGTCATGCTCTACAGAAACATTTTGTTGATTAGAAGACGTAGGTGAGTAACCATTATTCACGTAAATCCCCCCATAGGTTTTTACTAGCTAATAGTAATGTATGAGGGGATACATGATTTTAGAACAAGCCTTCTTCCGCTTTTACTTTTTCTTCACGAACTAAGCTATACATATTTGCTGCATCTTCTTTTTTAGTTGTTTCTTTTAATTCATTTATTTTCACAGTCACTATTTTTTGACCAAAACGAATTGTTAATTCATCAGCTACTTTCACATCAGAACTCGCTTTTGCCACTTGACCATTAATAGATATTCTTCCTTGATCAGCTACTTCTTTCGCTAATGTTCTTCTTTTAATTAAACGTGATACTTTTAAAAACTTATCTAGACGCATATCAAATCCCCCTATTAACGCTCTGTTTGTTTCGCTTCTTCCCATAAAACATCTAACTGTTCTAATGATAAATCTTTCATCTCTTTATTCATTTCAGCTACTTTTGCCTCCATGTATAAAAAACGACCAGTAAATTTCTCATTAGTTGAACGTAACGCCTCTTCTGGATCTATTTTGTAATGACGAGCTATATTAACAAATGCAAATAGTAAATCACCAAACTCACCCAGCATCTTTTCCTCATCCATATTTGTAACCTCTTGTTGGAACTCTTGCCATTCTTCCAAAGCTTTCTCTATCATCGGTTGCACATCAACCCAATCAAATCCAACCTTACCAGCTTTCTTCTGAATTTCATAGGCGCGTAGTAACTGCGGCAAACTTTTTGGAACGCCATTTAAAACAGATTCTTTCACGAATCCTTTTTCTTGTTTTTTAATTTCTTCCCAATTTGCAATCACTTCATCAGCGCTGTTTACATCCGTATTTCCAAACACATGCGGATGGCGACGAACCATTTTCTCAGATAGAGTTCGAATGATATCATCTATAGAGAACCAACCTTCATCTTCTCCGATTTGAGCATGAAGCATAACTTGTAATAATATATCACCTAATTCTTCTACTAAGTGATCATCATCCTCTTCATCGATTGCTTCCAACACTTCATAAGCTTCCTCAATTAAATATTTCTTTAATGATTGATGTGTTTGCTTTTTATCCCACGGACAACCATTTGGACCACGAAGTTCCGCAATAATTTCTCTAAGAACATCAAACTGTTGATACAAGGACGCACGCTCCTGAACTGGCGGCACGTACACACTCGTTAAATTATTCAATTCCGTTTCATGATCTAACATGTACAACGGTACCTTCTTTACTTGTTCAAATGAAGTTCCTGCAGCTGTTACGATATACACTTCATAATCATCTGGTAACATCTCCATTAATGTTAATTTCACATCAGATGCAACGAATGCATCATATACTTGGCAAAAGATTAAATGTTGACGCAGTTCTAATTGCCCTCTTTCAAATGATGTAGCATCAAGTAATTGGAATCCTTCAATCGGATCAATCTTTAGACTTGCAAACATAGGATCAAGGAAACTTTGTCCACCCTCAATTCGCACTTCAACATTTGAAACTTCTCCTTTTTCTAACAGTAGCTGAACTGTTCTTTCTGCTACAAGTGGATGCCCGGGAACAGCATAGATAATTTCTGTACCTTCAGCTTGTTCTAGCAATTTATTCGCAATTGTTTCATATACAATTTCAAACGTATCATGCGCTTCATATACAGCATCAAAAGACGTATATTGTACGCCTTCTTTCTCCAATTCTTCTATAACTGGATGTTCCTTCGTTCTAACAAACAGATGGTCTGCTTCTTTTATTTTTCGATATACACCCATCGTTAGCTGATCTAATTCACCAGCTCCTAAACCTAAAATAGTAATGATTCCACTCACAACCAGTCACCTCTATCCACTCTTCTTCAATGAACCTTCTTTTTTCTCTTGTTTCATAACGGTTCCTAATTCTTTTTTTGTAAATACACGTAATTTCAAAATAAAAAACATATATGTCAATCCGCCGATGGCTACACCTAACAACGCTTCAAGCGTCGCGCTTCCTCTATGTTCCGTATTAATTACTAATCCAGACATCTGTAACACACGTGTGAACATCATTAATACAAACCCCATACAGATACCACTAATTACTATCCCTAACATATTTCGCTTATTGATAAGTGACCCTGATACAGCTCTCGTAAGCAACAAACTATTTAATCCAGAGATTATAATTAACGCACATAAAGTCGCAAAAGCTGCACCTTTCACACCAAAATAAGGCATGAATATATAATTTAACGCTAACTTTAAGCAACCTCCAAATACAACAAATAACGCTGGCTTAAACGTTTGCCCTAATCCTTGTAAAATAGAAGCTGTCGTAATTGACAATGAACTAAATAAAATAGATAACGATAAAATAGATAAAACATCTGATCCATCACTGTTTTCAAACAACATAATATTGGTAGGTTGAATAATACAAGTTAGTCCAATAGCTGCTGCAAGTCCAATAACAAATGTTATTTTCATTGCTAACTTTACCTTTTCTTGAATAAAGGAAAGATCTCCTCTTTCCTTCGCCGCTGTAATAATCGGAATAAGTGACAACGAGAAAGAAGTCGTCACAACAGTACCTAATTGCATTAGCGGAATACTTCTATCATAAACACCCTTTAATACCTTTGCATTTTCAGCCTGTTCTCCCGCACCAATAAGTAAGCTGTAAAAGGACACTGAATCAGCCATCTGTATAAAAATAAGCACTAAATTACTAACACAAATCGCTAACCCCTGCCAAAAAAGGATTTTAACTATCTTCCTTTTACCCTTAATTCTCGCTGCACTTTTGAAGAATATAGAACGAAAATCTTGACGCATATACAATATAAGTACAATAATCCCAATAAGTCCACCCGCAATTGAGCCTAACATAGCCCCTGCACCAACTGTATATAAATCAAATCCGTGAGCAATTAGGAATAGCGATAAAAACACAATAATAGAAACTCGAATTGTTTGTTCTATTACTTGCGAAACAGCCGTTGGCATCATATTATTAAATCCTTGAAAATACCCTCTTGCTACAGACAAAAATGGCATCAATAAGAATGAAAATGAAATAACACGTAGTAACTTATCTAAGTGTATATCGCCCATAGCTGCCGCAATTGTTTCGGCCCCAAAAAACAATGTAAAGAAGCCTATAAAACCAATTCCTAATAAGAACCAAAAAGATACACAAATAATTTCTTCTGCTTCTTTTTGTTTTCCCCGCTCTAGTCGTTCTGCAACCATTTTCGAAATGATAACAGGAAATCCATAAGTAGCTAAAATTAAACAAAATCCATAAAACGGGTAAATTTGTTGGTAAATATAAAACCCAATATCCCCCGCTATATTTTGATATGGAATACGGTAAAAAGCGCTTAATACTTTTGTAACAAAACTTGCAATCGTTAATATAATAGCCCCACGCCAAAAGGCTTGATACTTCTTCGCTTCCATACAAGAAAACTCCTTTTTCTATTCTCACCTCTCGTATTATATCATAAAGAAAAGAACAAACTCCCTTACCAACACGGGTAATAATGAGTTCCTAAATGTTAAAAATATTCAACGAAAAAAGGTAGCAAAGTGCTACCTTCATTCAATATACATATATCTCCAAATAATTGATTTCTCAAAAAGAAAGATCATAATTAGGAAAGATTGCTACTTCTAAAATCAATATACCCTTACTGTTCCATTTGTTTCGCTAAGAAACTGGCAGCAGTATTAACCGCTTTATGCTCGATCTCGCTTATAATGGCTTCTTTTGAAAAAATAATGACGGCTCCAATCGGATCTCCGTTTGCAACAATCGGTCCAACTGTATAAGAATGAACCTTTTCTGTTACACCATCAATAATGGAAATATCACTTTCATCCGTCATAATAACAGACTTTCGTTCTTCCATCGTTTTTTCAATTAGATCGCCAACACTTTTATTTAAGTATTCTTTTTTCGATACGCCTGATACTGCGATGATAGAATCTCGATCACACACAAGCACATTATGTCCTAAGCTGTCATATAAAGCATCAGCATATTCTTTTGCAAAATCACCTAGCTCACTAATTGGAGAATACTTCTTTAAAATTACCTCTCCATCGCGATCAACAAATATTTCTAGTGGGTCTCCTTCTCGAATACGTAAAGTTCTACGAATTTCCTTCGGGATTACTACCCTGCCTAAATCATCAATTCGACGTACGATTCCAGTTGCTTTCATTCTAATGCTGCCTCACTTTCTACTGATGATCAAAGTGGTGAATTTACCTGTTCATGTAAAAATCACCAACTGTTAGACATAGTATTTTACACATTAGTTCTTCTATGCACGTCGAATTGTATTTTTTTATCTTATTTTAGGCATTTATTACTTCTTTTTTTACATCTGGTAAGCCTTTTAATAAATTTTCAGCAATTGTTAACCACTTCGATGTCTCTAAGCCATTTGTTTTCATAACAATTTTCAATTGTGATCCTTCCATTCCTAAACCGATCATACGTCCAAAACTATTTCCGAGCATGAATAATTTTCCACCATCAATATTTTGACTTGCTTGTTCAGAAAACAGGAATGTTACTTCAAATTTATTCTGTTTAATTAATTCAATTTGTTCTTTCATTGCCAACACTTTAATATTTGCAATTTGTAATAAATAACCAACTTCTTGTGGATAATCGCCAAATCTATCGATCATTTCTTCCTGCAATTCTTCAATATCCTCAATTGCAGAAACACCTCTAAATTGTTTATACATCATAATTTTTTGCTTACTATCTGAAATATAAGCATCTGGTAAATATGCATCTACCTCTAAGTCAATTTCAACATTAACTATATTTTCAGCCCCATCTGTTCCTCTACGCTGTTCAATTGCATCTTTTAACATTTGCGAATATAGATCAAATCCGACAGAATCAATAAATCCATGCTGTTCTGCCCCTAACAAATTACCTGCTCCACGAATAGATAAATCTCTCATCGCAATTTTGAAACCAGATCCAAGTTCCGTGAACTCTTTAATTGCTTGTAGACGCTTCTCTGCAACCTCTGACAGCACTTTGTCACGTTTATATGCAAAGTATGCATACGCAACACGATTAGAACGTCCAACACGCCCACGAAGCTGATACAACTGTGATAATCCCATACGATCTGCATCAAATACAATTAACGTATTTACATTCGGAATATCTACACCCGTCTCAATAATTGTTGTACTTACAAGAACATCATGCTGTCCTTCTAAAAATGATAGCATAACAGACTCTAATTCGCTTTCGTTCATTTTCCCATGTGCGTACGTTACGCGGGCATCTGGAACTAACATCGAAATTTCATCTGCTTTTCTTTCAATATCCTCTACACGGTTATATAGGAAGTAAACTTGACCACCTCTTGCAAGCTCTCGCTCTATTGCCTCTCGCATTAACGCTGGATTATACTCGACTACATACGTTTGGACTGGGAAACGATTTTCTGGTGGTGTCTCAATAACAGATAAGTCGCGCACACCAAGCATAGACATATGAAGCGTCCGCGGAATCGGAGTTGCCGTTAATGTTAATACGTCAACATTTGCCTTCAATTGTTTAATTTTTTCTTTATGTGTTACACCAAATCTTTGTTCTTCATCAATAATAAGAAGCCCTAAATCTTTATACGTAACATCTTTAGATAAAATACGATGTGTTCCGATTACGATATCTACTGTTCCATCCTTTAAGCCCTTAATTGTTTCATTTTGTTGTTTTCTCGTACGGAATCTACTTAATAAGCCTATATTGATCGGATAATCTTGAAAACGCTCTCGAATTGTTTCATAGTGTTGCTGCGCAAGAATCGTTGTCGGTACTAAAATTGCAACTTGTTTTTCATCCATAATTGCTTTAAATGCCGCACGAATAGCCACTTCAGTCTTTCCATATCCTACGTCACCACAAAGGAGCCTATCCATCGGGCGTCCGCGTTCCATATCTTTTTTAATCTCGTCAATAGAACGTAACTGATCCTCTGTCTCTTGATACGGGAAAGAGGATTCGAACTCTTGTTGTTCTGCCGTATCTGGCGTATATGCATAGCCTTTTGAAGCTTCGCGCTCAGCATATAGTTTAATTAGGTCATCCGCAATGTCTTGTACAGATTTTTCAACTTTCGTTTTAACCTTTTTCCAATCATTACCGCCTAATTTATAAACTTTCGGATCCTTACCTTCAGATCCTACATATTTTTGGACTTGATCAATTTGTTCAATTGGAACGTATAGCTTATCATTACCTTGATATTTAATATTTAAATAATCTTTGTGAACACCATTAATCTCTAATGTCTCAATACCTAAAAATTTACCTATACCATGATTTACGTGAACTACATAATCTCCAACTTTTAATTCCGAATAACTTTTAATACGTTCAGCATTCGATAACTTTTGTTTACGTTGTGATTTTTTAACTTTCTTATGAAAAAGCTCCTTTTCAGTAATGACAACAAGCTTTTGCATCGGCATTTCAAATCCTGCATGTAAATCACCTACAGCAATTTGTAACCTTCCAGGCAATAAGATATCTGTACCTTCTACAATATCTGCCTCAATATCATAATCACTTAAAATATGTTGTAATTTTTTCACACGTTCATCATCTGTTCCAAGTACAACAGTCGTAAAATGCCCTTCATTCCATCTATCAATTTCTGTTTTTAACAAATTCATCTGTCCATGGAAATCTTGCATTGTTTTACATGTTACATTAACAATATTTTGCGGATGTGTGTGTGCGATATGACGCAAGAATAACGTTAAATATACAAAACTTCTTTTTTTATGATGAAGAAACCCCTCGAATGGGTGAGAGAAAGATAAATCTTGAATAATTGTTCCTTCACCAAGAAGTGATATATACCATTCCGCCTCTTCTGTTTCAAGATGCGATGCTGTTTCTTGAATACGGGAAATCTCGTCTAAAATTACAACACCGTCTTCTGGTAAATAATCTATCAGACTAGCAGGTTCTTTATAGAAAATAGATAAGTATTTAAACATCTGTTCTATACTTTGCCCGTTTTTCAACATCTCAATTTCATGACTTACCGTCTCAAGCACTGTAGTCTTTAGTTTATCATCAGAAAGTTTTTGCATCGTCTTAGTTAAACCTTCTTCAAGATGCTGAATTCCTGATTTTAATTCTTCCTGTGAAAATAAAAACTCTGTTGCCGGACCAAACCTAACGCTTTCTTTTTTACCTTGAGAACGCTGTTCATCCACATCAAATAATCGAATAGAATCGACTTCTGTATCAAAGAATTCAATACGAAATGGTAGTTCTTCAGTTAAAGGATAAATATCTAATATTCCCCCACGCAAACTGAACTCCCCTGGAGCTTCTACCATCGACTTACGTTCATAGCCAATATGATGTAAAGTATGCAAGAGCGCATCTAAATCAATCTCTTGCCCTAGATTGATTTCAACTTGCTTTTGCTTCCACAATTCTTTTATTGGTAAAAATCTACGCAATCCTGCCACTGGCGCTACAATGATTCCATTCTCTCCCGCAGCCAAGCGATTTAACACTTCTATACGTTGCGCCTTCAATTCTGGACTTGCAACCCCAATTTCCGATGCTATCAGTTCATTCACTGGATATAGCCACACATCTTTTTCACCAAGTAACGCCACTAAATCTTCATGTACTTTTTGTGCTTGGTATAAGTTATGCGTCACGATTAATTGTGATTTTTTTGTTTTTTTATATAAAGCCGCCATTAATAATGAACGAGAAGACGTTGCCATCCCTGATATAAGTTGTTCTTTTAACCCATCTTCTAATCCATTAATAACCGATTGTATCTCTTCATTTTTATAAAATTGCTCTAATAAACCTATCATTTTTAAAACTCCTCTCAACATAAAGAGCAAGTCATTCTATTTTATGCAAATATTTCGGAAAAGGAA
Organism: Bacillus sp. EB V-12; assembly: GCF_056158125.1. Lineage (NCBI taxonomy): Bacteria > Bacillati > Bacillota > Bacilli > Caryophanales > Bacillaceae > Bacillus > Bacillus sp. EB V-12. Next base: position 27,924 of record NZ_JBUXJL010000020.1, read on the forward strand.
AACAGAAAAATGCTTTGGACATGCCAAAGCGACAACATTTTATTGCAGAAATTTTTCATACTCATAATACTCAGGATAAGATGCGAGCGTTTCTTGACACGATTCACAAATCGTTTTTATATATATATTTCCATTCTCATGAAAATGAATCATTTCTACTACTTCTTGCTCTGTTAGTTGAAATAAAACGTCGCTATATACTTTTTCTGCGTTAATGGAGCCTACATTACCTCCGCAGTGTCTGCAATAATAATACCCTTCCATACTAGCCTCCTAAAAATTCAATTACTACTAGTATGGGTAAAACAAAAGAGAAATATTCCCAATCTCATTTTTAACTATTGAAAGTATTCATGATTTGGAGAAAAGGCTTATTTAGCCACTCTTCACATGCATCCGCTGCTTTTTCAATAGAATGGTTAACATCCGGAATCTCTTCAGATGTAAAGCGTCCTAATACATAATCGACTACCTTCATTCCATTTTTCGGGCGATCGATTCCCATACGGATACGTTGAAATTCTTGTGTTCCTAGGTGCGAAATCGTTGACTTTACACCATTATGTCCACCAGCACTACCTTTCATGCGAAGACGCAATTTACCTACAGGAATGTCCAAATCGTCGTACATAACAACGAAGTCCTCAACATCAATTTTATAATAATCCATGAGTGGACGAATACTTTCCCCAGATAAGTTCATGTATGTTAGCGGCTTTAATAAGATTACCTTTTCTCCATTAACAAACCCTGCACCAAATACACCTTTAAATTTTTGTTCATTCAAAGAAATGTTCCAACGCTTCGCAAGTTCATCAATGGCCATAAATCCAATATTATGCCTTGTTAATTCATATTCTCTACCTGGGTTCCCAAGTCCTACTATCAATTTCATTCTTGTACCACTACTTTCTTTTTTCGATACGAAAAGACGTAACCAATTTTGGTTACGTCTCATTCTATCCAATTAATTGAATAATACACTCACAGATTCTTCTTCGTATACACGAATGATTGCTTCTCCGATTAATGGAGCAACTGAAAGTTCATGTACTTTGTCGATTTTCTTCTCTTCTGGTAATACGATAGAGTTCGTTACAACTAACTCTTTAATATTTGAATTTTGAATACGCTCAATTGCTGGACCAGATAATACTGGGTGTGTACAGCAAGCATATACTTCAGAAGCACCGTTCTCAACAAGAGCGTTTGCTGCTAATGTAATTGTACCAGCTGTATCAATGATGTCATCAATTAAAATCGCTGTTTTACCTTCAATATTACCGATAATGTTCATTACCTCTGATACATTCGGGCGAGGACGACGCTTATCAATAATAGCGATTGGCGCTTTTAGACGATCTGCCATTTTTCTTGCACGAGTTACACCACCATGGTCAGGAGACACGATTACGATATCTTTAAGACCTTTTGTTTCAAAGTAATCTGAAAGAATCGGTACACCCATTAAGTGGTCGATTGGGATATCAAAGAACCCTTGAATTTGTGGAGCATGTAAATCTAGAGTGATTACACGAGTTGCACCTGCTGTTTCAAGCAAGTTTGCTACAAGTTTCGATGTAATTGGTTCACGAGAACGCGCTTTACGGTCTTGACGCGCATAACCATAGTAAGGAATAACAATATTAATTGTTTTCGCAGATGCACGTTTTAATGCATCAATCATAATAAGTAATTCCATGATATGTTCGTTTACTGGGAAGCTTGTAGATTGAATAATGAATACATCGCAACCACGGATACTTTCTTCAATGTTAATTTGAACTTCTCCATCACTAAAACGATCAACAGAACATTTTCCTAGCCCTACTCCAATATGCTTTGCAATCTGCTCAGCAAGTTCCTTATTAGAGTTTAAAGAGAATACTTTCAAATTAGAATTTAGATATTGAGTCGACATCTAGATTAACCCTCCACATTATGATTTTTTCTTATTCAGCAATTGATCAACATAGTCTTCTTTGTTAACTTGACGTGCACGTGCTACCGATAATGCTTTTGATGGAACATTCTCTGTAATTGTAGAGCCTGCTGCCACATAAGCACCATCTTCAACTGTTACTGGAGCAACAAGGTTTGAATTACATCCAATAAATACCCCATTACCAATCACAGTTTTGAATTTATTCTTACCGTCATAGTTCACCGTAATTGAACCACAACCAAGATTCACGTCTTCTCCAACTTGTGCATCCCCGATATAACTCAAGTGTGAAGCTTTACTTCTATTACCAAAGACAGTTTTTTTGATTTCCACGAAGTTTCCAACGCGTACTTCGTCTCCAATAACTGAATCTGGGCGAATATGTGCAAATGGACCAACCGATACTTCTGTACCAAGCTTACTATCATGTACAGTAGATTGTCGAATTGTCGTACGATCTCCAATTTCACTATCGCGAATTACTGTATGCGGTCCAATTTCACAATCAGAGCCAATTACAGTGTTCCCCTCAATAATTGTTCCTGGATGAAGAACTGTATCACTACCGATAACTGCATCAGCAGAAATATAAGTGTTACTTGGATCAATAATTGTAACACCGTTTACCATGTTCTTTCGGTTGATACGGTTTTTCATAATAATTTCCGCTTGCGATAGAGCGACTCTGTCGTTAACACCTAACGTTTCGTCGAACTGCTCTGTTTGATAAGCTGATACGATATGACCTTCATTTTTTAAAATCTCAATAACATCTGGAAGGTAATATTCACCTTGCACGTTATCATTTGAAACTTTAGAAAGTGAAGCAAATAAAGCCTTATTATCAAAACAATACGTACCTGTATTGATTTCTTTAATAGCTAATTCTTTCTCATTTGCATCTTTATGCTCAACAATCTTTTCAACATGACCATTCTCATTACGAACAATACGGCCATATCCAGCAGGCTCTTCTATGTATGCTGTTAGCACCGTCGCCATTGCTCCTGCTTCTTTATGTTGCTGAAGTAATGCTTCCATTGTTTCAGCAGTTATTAGAGGCGTATCACCACAAATAACTAAAGTTGTTCCTTCTTCATTTGCAAGTACACTTGCAGCTTGATCTACAGCATGTGCTGTACCAAGTTGTTCTGCTTGTAATGCAAATTCACTTACGTTCCCTAGCTGTTCTTGTACCATTTCAGCACCATGTCCAACAACCGTTACAAGTTTCTGCAATCCTAATTGAGATACTTGATCGACTACGTGTTGTACCATAGGTTTTCCACATACAGGATGCAGCACTTTGTATAGCTTAGACTTCATACGTGTGCCTTTACCTGCAGCTAGAATCACTGCAAATCTGTTTGACATATAGACCCTCCATCGCAACCTATTTATCCATTAAAGATATTATCCTAAATCATCATATATTTCAAGAAACACATTTTAACTATTAAATTTTACCATAATTCTTATAAGATGTTTTACTCTTTAGTATCTTTTTTAAGAAATAAGCTATACTATTTAAAATGATTTTGAAAAAATTAGTAGTTTCTTCTTTTTATGTTAATAAATTATGCAGTTTCCAAATATAAAGCAAAAAAAAACAAACTCCTGTAAATGCTTACAGGAGTTTGCTACAAAATTATAAGGCTTTTTGTCAAAAGCCCTTTTCATTCGAATTTTACGAAGCACCTGCTTCTTCAAACTCAACCTCTTCTAACTCGCCTAAACGATGATACTCTGTTAAAACCGCATCTTGAATTTTAGAGCGTGTACCAGAATTAATTGGATGTGCAATGTCACGGAACTCTCCATCTGGAGTACGTTTACTTGGCATTGCTACAAATAATCCATTATTACCATCAATTACACGAATATCATGAACAACAAATTCATGGTCTAGAGTAATAGAGGCAATTGCTCTCATGCGGCCTTCTGTGTTTACGCGGCGTAATCTTACGTCAGTCACTTCCATCTTGTGTTCACCACCCTTTTCTAAATAAGCGATATATTTGTATAAATTCCACAAATTTTCTATTTTCCCTTTAATTTTTTAAAAATTTTTAAGATAAAAATTTTTAAAGTAGTTGAATATAGAGATTAGTGGAGGTTATCGCTTACAAAAGGTTACTTAACTAGGGCGATTACTTCAATTTCAACGGAAACATCTTTCGGTAATTTTGCTACTTGCACACAAGATCGAGCTGGTTTATGAGTAGAGAAATAAGAGCTATACACTTCATTCACAGCATTAAAATCATCCATGTCCTTTAAAAATACTGTTGTTTTTACGACTGTATCAAATGAAGCACCTGCTTCCTCTAATACCGCTTGTAAATTTTGAAATACTTGTTCTGTTTGTACTGTTACATCTCCTGTTACAAGCTCCCCATTTGCCGTCAATGGAATTTGTCCTGAGCTATAGAACATGTTATTTACAATAATCCCCTGTGAATAAGGTCCAATTGCTTGTGGTGCCTTGCTTGTTTGAACAACTTTCATACTTTTCACCCTTTTATTATTTATTTTACTCTTTAAAAATAGTGTACGAAAGGCAGTTTGTCCACCTATTTTATAATCTATAAATAAAATAAAAAAAGATAGAGCTATCTGCTCTATCTTTTATTCCGCCTCTACAAGCCCTTCATCAAATGGCGCAAGAGAATAATTCCCTTTTTCCACTTGAATCGTTTTTTCTTTCACATCAACTTCCGATAGACGAATTAATGATACAAAATTATTAATTAGTCGTTCTTCAATATCTGTGGATTCTACTAATACACCAATACCAACAACATTAGCCTTGAACTCTTCTAACATACTCATCATACCTTGAATTGTTCCGCCAGCTTTCATGAAGTCATCAATAATTAAAACATTCGACCCTTCTGGAAGACTGCGTTTTGCTAACGTCATTGTTTGAATTCGTTTAGAAGAACCCGACACATAGTTAATACTAACAGTCGGACCTTCTGTTACCTTATTATCTTTCCTTGCAATTACAACTGGTACATCTAAGTAATTTGCCACTGCATAAGCAAGTGGAATCCCTTTCGTTGCCACCGTCATAACTGCATCAATTGGTTGCCTAGCAAAAACAGAAGCAAACAAACGACCTGCGCCATTAATATGGCGAGGATTACTCAATAAATCTGTCATGTATAAGTAACCGCCAGGCAAAATACGATCTGGGTTTTCAAATAAGCCACAAAGCTCATCAATAATTAGATCTGCCTCTTCTTCACTTATATACGGTATATATTTCACTCCTCCTGCTGCTCCTGGTATCGTTTGCAATGTGCCGACCCCTTGTTGTTCAAACGTTTGCTTAATAATAACTAAATCTTCACTAATGGAAGACTTAGCCGATTGATACCTTTCAGCAAAAAAAGTGAGAGATACTAGCTGACGAGGGTTTTGTAGCAAGTAATAAGTCATATCGACTAACCTTGTACTTCTTCTAATTTTCATACTCTCACCTCAAATCACGAATATTCTAAACAAATCATAACGTATTATACGTCTTTATTCAAGCGTTTCTCGCTCTCCTAATAAACGTACCGCATAGACTTGTTCACAAAATCCTTTTAATCCGTTATAAATGCGATGCATTCGTGAATCATGGTGTACAAGTCCGAATACAGTTGGACCACTTCCACTCATTAATACAGCATCCGCTCCAAATCGCTTCATCTGTGATTTAATACGGGCAACTTCAGGATGCATTCCAAATGTTACATCTTCTAAAACGTTACCAACAGTATCACAAATTCCTTTATAATCACCAGAATTTATGACATCAACCATTTTATCTACATTTGGATGTGTAACTCGATTTAACTTTAAATTTCCATACACATCAGCAGTAGATACACCTATATGTGGTTTCGCTAAAATAACCCAACAAGAAGGCGGAGTCTTTATATGCTCAATTTTCTCTCCTCTTCCAGTGGCAATTGCTGTGCCTCCGTATACACAGAACGATACATCTGATCCAATTTCTGCGCCAAGCTCTGCTAACTCATCAATTGTAAGCCCTAAATTCCATAATTTATTAAGACCACGTAATGTCGCTGCTGCATCACTACTTCCACCTGCTAATCCAGCTGCTACTGGAATCGTTTTTTCAATAGTAATAGATACACCTTTTTTTACATTAAACTTCTCTTTTAATAATTTCGCTGCCTGATAAGCTAAATTTCGTTGGTCGTCTGGGACATACCGATTATGGGATAAAATTTCAATACGGTCTTCTGCTAATTCCGTTAGTTCTAGACGATCTGCTAAATCAATGGTTGTCATAATCATTTTCACTTCATGATATCCGTCTTGTCTTTTTCCCAGTACATCTAACGACAGATTAATCTTTGCTGGTGCTTTCACTAGTAGCTTCAATCTATTCACCCACTCTATGTACTCAATCTTTTATCGTTTATTTTACCATAAATTTATAGTAAGACGATGACACTTCCCTAATTATAACGAAAAGCATTCAGAATGAAACTACTTATGTAAAATGATGGCACCTTTTAGAGTACAAAAAGCCGAGGAATGTCTCCTCGGCTACCGTAGCATAGAAAGTATCTTACAACTACTGGTTTCGTTTCATTAATTGCTGTTCTGCAATTTCTATAGCACGTTTCACCATGTTACCAGCATCTTTCGCACGAATTCCGCCCCATCCTTCTTTCTGAACAACATCATAAAAGCCAAGCTCTTTTGCTAGCTCTTCTTTAAATTGGTTTGACATGACACCTCTTCGTCTACTCAATGCAGAGTCCCTCCTTATTTTGCTACGGTATAGTTAGTATGCAAAATAATATAGCTTTTCATTTATGGGAATATATGTAATGATATACGGATTATAAAATGACCTCATTATGAGGGTCTCCATAAAATGTTAACTCTACTGTCTCTGTTAAAACATCTGCATAACTATAAGATACACGTTGCAACGCATCTTCTTGTTGATCCAATTGTACAACAAAAACGGAACGGTATGTTTCTGCTAGTACACCTGATTGCTCCACAGTTTTTCTTCTTCCACTATTTGCTTTTAACATAAGTCGTTGTCCAAGATGGTGATCTAATTCGCTTTTAATTTCATCTAAACGTTTTGACATATACTTCGCTACACCTCGCTGTAATTTAGATTGAACACTTAAAGCACGATATATCTATCCTAATTATTAACCGCGATTCACAGCTAATATCATCCTGCGTTTGAATAGATAGAAGAAATACTATATTGTAAAAGTATCATTACGTAGTCTGTACGTTCTTACCTCTTTTTATCCAAATTCATTTAAATCCTTCCATACAAAAAAGCAAGATACATATGTATCCTGCTTACTCTTCGTAATGTTGAAAAGGTAATCCCGTTCGTAAAATCCCTCTCGTTTCAATTCCACCTAGTCCTTTTTCACCAGTAATTGTATTACGTACGACATCCCATACATTGACTCTCTCCATAAATGAAGTAAAACTAATTTTACCAACTACATATACAGGATCTAGTGCATGAATATTAATTCTAGATGGTGAACTAGCGAAATTGGCCCCTGCACGAATTAGTGCCTCAAAATGTGATTGACATGCCCCAGCAAAAATAACAAGTTGATCCAGTGATGGATATTTTTTTCGCACTTCACGAACAGCCTGTACAAAATGCCTTGAATGCCTATATGCCGCTAAATCTCCCTTCACTCCTTTTGATTTTGTATATGCATCATGCCCTGTAATAACGAGAATGTCTGGGCGAAAGTGATCTATTAAGTCTACTACTTTTTCATGCATCTCCGTTTCTTTACAATGAATACCTTGAACAGGAACGCCAATTTTGTTATATAAGTCTAAGCACTTGCGCAAATATAAAGGGTCTCCATCTATATGCAATACACGTCCCGGCATTTGAAAATAATTCACCTCACTTGTGTATCCACCAGTTGAAGTATGTTCATGCCTTTGTTTCATCAGTACATAATCTTGTTGAAACAAACGATACGTGCGCTCCATTGTTTCTTTCTCACGCTTCACCCTTTTTTTATGTTCTCTTTGATCTATACTAATTAAATCTTCAAGTGGCGCATCCGCCACCAGTCTAATTTCCTCTCCAAACAATATAGCTATCTCACCTTTTATTTCTATAATACGAAAAAGAATATCCCTCTTATGAGAATATCGTTCCACTAATTCTCCAACATGTAAAACCATTCTCCTACCTCCAAACTCATTAGGCCATCTTACCTGTTTTTAAAGTATGAATTTAGAGAGAGAAAGGTGACAAAAGGGACAGTTCAAGTTGAACTGTCCCTTTCATATTCTTATGATAATTTATGAAGAACTAATGCATTACTTAATGTTGCAAACTCTTCAATAGATAGCGTTTCGCCTCTTCGCTTTGGATCAATTCCTACTTCTGTTAAAATTCGACCCAATAACTCCTTATCTTTCGGGAAACCATTTAAATTATTTGATAAATTATTCATTAAAGTTTTACGGCGCTGTGCGAAACTTGCTCGTACTACTTCAAAGAAGAACGTTTCATCTGTCACCTCTACAACCGGTTTAGGACGCTTTAGAAGGCGGATAATTGCAGAATCAACGTTTGGCTGTGGTACAAACACTGTACGCGGTACAGTCATAACTGTTTCAACCTCTGTATAATACTGAATGGCAATCGATAAAGAACCATACTCTTTCGTTCCAGGTTTAGCAGCTAAACGATCTCCAACTTCTTTTTGCATCATAACAACAAATCCACGAACTGGTAACTTTTCTTCAAGCAATTTAAATAAAATTGGCGTTGTAATATAGTATGGTAAGTTAGCTACTACCATTACATCTTGCCCTTCTTCAAATTGCTCATTAAATACTTCATGTACATCTGCTTTTAGTACGTCTTTATTAATAACTGTAACGTTACCATATGGCGCTAACGTCTCATCTAAAATTGGTAATAGTCTTTGATCAATTTCAAAAGCCACTACTTTTTTAGCACGCTTTGCTAATTGCTCTGTTAATGCACCAATACCTGGTCCAATTTCAATTGCACCACTTTCTGAACCAATTTCTGCATGATCGACAATACGATTTAATACATTTGTATCAATTAAAAAGTTTTGTCCTAAACTTTTTTTGAATGAAAATCCATACTTTTCAACAATGTCTTTTGTACGATTTGGCGTTGCGATATCCTTCATCTTTTTTCCTCCTGTATTACTTGCTTATAAGCTTCTGCAAATGATTCCTTTGAAACTTGAAACATCTGTAATCGTTTATGTAACTGTTTTGCATTTGTATAACCAATCTTTAATAGCTTACCCATTCTTTCTCTGCGGCTCTTTGCCATTTCTCCGCCCACTAAGCCTGCATCGACTAAATCACTCCAACTAATTTCACTTGTGTAAGCTTCCATTTCTTCATGTATATTCTCTAGAGCGCGGCGAATCGACTCATTAGAAGCGTGTTCGATTCCAACACCCTTTTTCCTTTTAGCAAGCGCTTCTTCCTTCGGTAAAAAGGCATGCTTACAGCCAGGAACCTTGTCAGAAATAATTTTTCGAATACGCTCTCCAGGATAATCCGGATCTGTGAAAATAATAACTCCCCTTTTTTGCTGCGCTAATTTAACTTGCTCAATAACATGATCACCGATTGCTGAACCGTTCGTTTCAATTGTATCCGCATCAACAGCACGCTTAATCGCAACTGTATCATCTTTACCTTCTACAACGATAATCTCTTTTATTTTCATGCTTGCCTCCACACTCATTTCGTCTCTACTTAGTAAAACAAAAAAATGACGACTTTTCCATTATTATTTTCCCCATTCTTATATTTTAAAAAATAGAATAGAAAAATCTTTGTTCTCTGTCCTTATTGTAACACTTCATCATTCACATTTATTTTCTTCATCACTTCTACTAGTTTTTCTCAAAATAAAAAAGAACAGGTTTCCCCATTCTTTTTTATTCAACACCAAATAAAACTTTTGCATTTTTAGTTGTCATTTCTGCTACTTCCTCATAAGAAATTCCTTTTAAATTCGCAATTTCTTCTGCTACGAGTTTTACATAACTCGGTTCATTTCGTTTCCCTCGAAATGGGTGCGGTGTTAAATACGGACAATCCGTCTCTATTAACAATTTCTCTAATGGAATCTCCGTAGCAACCTCTTTCGGCTTCTTAGCGTTTTTAAATGTAACTGGTCCACCTAATGAAATTAAAAAGTTCATATCAACACATCGCTCTGCTACCTCTACGCTGCCGCTAAAGCAATGCATAATGCCTCCTACTTCAGCTGCATTCTCTTCTTCTAGAATATCAACAATATCTTGAGTTGCATCGCGGTTATGTATAATAATCGGCAATTTTACTTTTTTCGCTAATGCAATTTGTTTACGGAATACTTCTTTCTGTATTTCTTTTGGAGACTTATCCCAGTGATAATCTAAGCCCATTTCTCCAAGTGCAACGACTTTAGGATGAGAAGCAAGTTCTTCTAACCAAGCTAAATGTTCTTCTGTCATGTCGATTGCATCAACTGGGTGCCACCCAACCGCAGCGTAAATAAAATCATAGGCTTCAGCTAATTCCATCGCCTTTTTTATCGTTACTTCATCAAAACCAACAACAACTGTATAAGTAACTCCCGCTTCTTTCATTCGGGCAATAACCTCTTGCAAATCTCCTTCGAATTGCTCTGCATTCAAATGTGAATGTGTATCAAACAACATAATACATAACTCCTTTTATATTGAAATCAAGTTTATTCTACAAAAATAAGTTCTTTAATGACTTAACGATAACAATACTACAATCTTAATGCAAAAATAGAGAGTGTAAAAAGAAAAAAGACGCTTCACACATGTTACACGTGAAACATCTCTTTTCTTGTCTTAATTACTTGATTTTTGTACCATTTGGTAGATTTTGGTCAATTGATGCTAATGACAATACGCCATTCTCTTCACCCGCTAAAATCATACCTTGCGATAATTCACCGCGTAATTTTACAGGTTTTAAGTTTGTTACACAAATAACCTTTTTACCTTTTAAGTCTTCCGGCGAATAGAATTTTGCAATTCCAGAAACAACTTGACGCTTTTCTGTACCTAAGTCTAGTTGAATTTTTAACAGCTTGTCTGCTTTTTTCACAGGTTCAGCAGATAGTACTTCAGCTACGCGTAATTCTACTTTAAAGAAATCATCAATTGTAATTTCTTCTGCCTTCGGTTCTTCTTCTTTTTTCTCTTCTACTTTAGGAGCAGAGCTTTTCATTTGTTCTTTAATGTACTCTACTTCCACTTCCATTTCTAAACGAGGGAAAATTGGGTTTCCTTTTTCTACTTTTGTTCCAGCTGGAATGCAGCCAATTGTAGAGAGACTTTCCCAAGATTTATGAGCTTCATCAGTAAGGCCAAGCTGAGCAAACATCTTGCTTGGTGCTACTGTTAAGAATGGCATAAGCATAATACCTGTTTGACGAAGTACTTCTGCTAAATGAGCCATTACAGAGGCTAACTTTTCACGATCATTCTCATCTTTTGCTAATACCCATGGTTGTGTTTCATCAATATATTTATTCGTACGACTAACTAGTTGCCAAATAGATCCTAACGCTACAGAGAACTCCATATTCTCCATTGCTTCTTCTACTTTTTTCAAAGTATCTTGTGCAAACGCTACTAACGTTTCATCAAATTCCGTCACATTTGCTTTAAATGCAGGGATTTCTCCGTTAAAGTACTTATCAATCATAGCTACTGTACGATTTAATAAATTACCTAAGTCATTTGCTAAGTCGAAATTAATACGCTCCACAAATCCTTCTGGTGTAAATACGCCATCAGATCCAAATGGAACTTCACGAAGTAGGTAATAACGTAATGCATCTAATCCGTAACGATCGATTAATGTAACTGGATCTACTACGTTTCCTTTTGACTTACTCATCTTTCCATCCTTCATTAAAATCCAGCCATGAGCAAAGACTTTCTTCGGAAGAGGTAAATCTAATGCCATTAAAATTATCGGCCAATAAATTGTATGGAAACGAACAATTTCTTTCCCAACTAAATGCACATCTGCAGGCCAGAATTTTTTATATTTCTCTTCATTTGCTGTTCCATAACCTAACGCCGTAATATAGTTAGATAATGCGTCAACCCATACATAAATAACGTGTTTTGGGTTACCAGGAACACGAACTCCCCAGTCAAATGAAGTACGAGAAACTGCTAAATCTTCTAATCCTGGTTTAATAAAATTATTAATCATTTCATTTTTACGAGACTCCGGCTGAATGAAATGTGGATTATCTTCATAGAACTTTAATAGTCTGTCGACATATTTACCCATTCTAAAGAAATAAGATTCTTCACGAACAAGTTCTACATCATGACCACTATCTGGGCTTTTTCCTCCAACTACTTTGTCGCCTTCCATAATTGGATCTACTAATTGATGCTCTGTATAGAACGTCTCATCTTGTACAGAATACCAACCTTCATATTCATCAAGATAAATGTCACCTTGATCTACTAATTGTTTAAAGATTTTTTCGACAACATCTTTATGACGATCTTCAGTTGTACGAATAAAATCATCATAAGAAATATCCATCTTCTCCCAAAGCTCTTTAATTCCTGCAACAATGTTATCAACATATGCCTGTGGCGTAATATTTAACTCTTCTGCTTTCTTTTGGATCTTCTGTCCATGCTCATCAGTTCCTGTTAAATAATGCACATTATAACCTTGCATACGCTTATATCGTGCCATCGCATCTCCTGCTACTGTCGTATAAGCATGTCCAATGTGTAATTTTCCACTTGGATAATAAATTGGGGTAGTAATATAAAAGGACTTATTTTCCTCTGTCATTGTTTTGGACCTCCCGAATAACCTCATATGTATTTATAAACAGTATATCAAAAACTCATATATAAAGTGAAACTTTAATCAGTAGGGTTTTTGTTCCTCCCCACTAATTATTAGCCCACGTTAATTGGGCTTTTACGAGCAGCCCAAATCTAACTTATCTTCTTTACGCCAACCTAATTTTCAATTTAGGTCTTAATGCTCGATATCTTTATCATCTATTGCTCATATTTCAAAAAAATATACAATATCCACTTTGAATTTATTATTTTTTCAGAAAATAATGTAAATAATTGTGGAATTTCCTCTCAATCTATTATATATAAGAAATAAGAAATCTATAAATCTTTTTAAAAAATATAGAATTTAAGAATTGACGGAAATGTAAATGATTGGTATCATATGTCCATAGGGTATTTTGTCGAAAAATGACGAATCTAAAAATAGACTCGAAACTTATAAACTATTTATTTAGGAGGAAAAAAATTATGAAATCTACTGGTATTGTTCGTAAAGTTGATGAATTAGGTCGTGTAGTAATTCCAATCGAATTACGCCGTACTTTAGGTATTGCAGAAAAGGACGCTCTTGAAATCTATGTTGATGACGAAAAAATCATCTTAAAGAAATATAAACCAAACATGACTTGCCAAGTAACTGGTGAAGTATCTGACGGTAACCTTTCTTTAGCTGAAGGTAAAATCATCTTAAGCAAAGAAGGCGCTGAGCAAATCTTAAACGAACTTCAAGATTATATCGAAACAGCAAAATAAGCTTCTCAATTATGAGAAGCTTATTTTTTATCGACATGATAGATTTGATATACATCTCTTTTCGACAAATCTCGATCTTTAGCGACTGTTTTAATCGCTTCTTTTGAATTCATACTTTTTTCATTTATATAATATTCAATATGATCATATACCGAAAGAGATTCCCACCATTGTTCTTCTGGAGCAGGTTCTTCTGTTGAACCAGCTACTAAAATACAAAATTCACCACGTACTTCATTTTGCTTCGTCCACTCAATTGCTTCTTCGATTGTTCCTCGAATAAATTCCTCAAATTTTTTCGTTAACTCTCGACATAATACAATCTCTCTATTTCCCAACACTTCCTGCATCGAAATTAAAGTATCATCTAAACGATGAGGTGCTTCATAAAACATCATTGTAGTTTGTACATAACGAAGCTTTTCTAACTCCATCTTCCGTTCCTTTTTGTTTCTCTGCAAGAAACCATAGAAATAAAACTGCTTTGTTTCAAGACCGGATGCAATTAATGCTGTAAGGGCTGCATTTGCTCCAGGAAGCGGAATTACATGATATTGCTCAGCTACTGCCTCAACGACAATATCGTAACCTGGATCAGAAATACACGGCATACCAGCGTCACTAACAAGTGCTACATTCTTTCCATCCTCTAATTTCTCTAATAGTTTCTTCCCACTTACTTCTTTATTGTGCTCATGATAACTCGTGACAGGTGTTTCAATTTCAAAATAATTACAAAGTTTTTTCGTTTGTCTCGTATCTTCAGCAGCAATTAAATCAACTTCTTTTAAAATTCGGATTGCACGAAATGTCATATCTTCTAGATTTCCAATAGGAGTTGGTACTAAATATAAAACTCCCTTTTCATTTTGTTGAAAGCTTTTTTGTTGCCACATAGCGTTCTCCTTTTTGCATATATGCCTCTTTTTGTTTTCTCGTTAATTGCTTAAAGTAATACTCCGCTTGCATAGCTGTACGCTTATCATCGTGGGTCTCTACATATTTTAAAACGACAGGAAGCCTGACGCGTGTATACTTAGCCCCTTTGCCGCTATTATGAGTCTGAATTCTCTTTTCTATATGGTTTGTATATCCAGCATAATAACTTCCATCAGAGCACTCTACCACATAAAAAAAGTGCTTATTCTTCTCCATATAAAATTGAACGTAGCTCCTTTGTATATTCGTTATTGTTCTCATATACAACGAGAGGCGGTAAAATTTTCAAATCTGCATTTCCATCCTTAATTCCTTCAATTAACAATGTATTTGCTTCTTTTCCAACCTTAGGATAAACAAATTGCACACGCTTTGGTTCAATTTTATATTTACGCATTAATGTGACAATGTCTAGTAATCGCCCTGGACGATGTACAAACGCTACTTTCCCACCTTGTTTTACTAACTGACTACTTGCAGATACAACATCTTCTAATGTACACATAATTTCATGACGAGCTATCGCTAAATGTTCATTCATATTTTTCTCTGAAGTTTGAGGTGTTTGAAAATATGGTGGATTACATGTAACAACATCATATTGATGACGCCCAAGTTTCTCTGGCATATCTTTCAAATCTCCATGTATGAGGTGAATTCTTTCTTCCAACCCATTGTATTGAACACTTCTTACTCCCATATCATATAAGCGTTCTTGAATTTCCACACCAGTAATATTTCCTTTTGTTCTTGTACTTAATAGAAGGGGAACAACCGCGTTACCTGTACACAAATCAAGTAAATTCCCCTTTTGAATTGGTACCCATGCAAAATCTGCAAGTAAAACGGCATCTAAAGAAAAATTAAATACTGATGGGCTTTGTATAATCTTCATGTCTTGTGCTAATAAGTAATCTAAACGTTCATCTTCATATAAATTCATATACTGCTCCTTTTCTTACCCTTAACCTACCCTATTTCATGTATAAAAAATTACCTTTCCAATTATAATTGGAAAGGTAATTTCACTTTTTATTTAAGAATGAAAGACAGAACAAACAATCTCCCTCTTTACGTACACTTCCATAATGTAGATTGCAAATATGAAAACCTTCTTGATATAGTCTCGCTAAATTGTCATAGCCTTCACCAATATCTGTTTTCGGCTTCACTTCTTTACGTTTTTGAGTTTTTTGTTTTTCTTTATTCTGCACTTCTTCAAAACGGTGTCGCAAATTGTTATTTTCCATTTTTATATGTTGGTTTTCTTCCAACAACTCTGCAAGATGCTGTTTTAACTCTCCCAACTGTTTATATAAATGTCCAATTTGCTCTTCCATACTAGAAACCGATTCAAAAATATCTTTTTTCTCCACAAGCACCCACCTCATTAATCTGTGGTTTGACTCGAAACGACCCCTTTATTCACTAACTCATCTAACGTATATTCTACTATCCGTTCCTTGTCTACTAGTTCCACTTGAATTAATCTTTCTAAAATATTTAATCCGATAACACGGCCAGTACCATGCGGGGTTTGTATACGTTGATCTAAATCAGGAAGTTGTTCCTTTGCTGCCTCATATTCATCATTCTCATATTTTAAGCAACACATTAAGCGACCACATAAACCAGAGATTTTTGCAGGATTTAATGATAAATTTTGATCCTTTGCCATTTTAATGGATACAGGTTCAAAATCCCCTAAAAAAGTAGAACAACAAAGCATACGACCACATGGACCAATACCACCTAGCATCTTCGCTTCATCACGAACACCAATTTGTCTTAGTTCAATTCTTGTTCTAAAAATTGCGGCTAAGTCCTTCACTAGTTCGCGGAAATCGATCCGACCATCCGCAGTAAAATAGAAAATAATCTTATTACGATCGAATGTATACTCTACATCTACAAGTTTCATATCAAGATTATGCTCTACTACCTTTTGTTGACAAACTTGATATGCTTCTTTGGCAGCATGTTTGTTCTCTTCAACAATGGTACGATCATTTTCATTTGCAATACGAATAACCTTTTTTAGCGGTAATACAACGTCGTTTTCATCAACTTGTTTTTTGGTAATAACTACTTTTCCGTATTCAATACCTCTTACCGTTTCTACAATGACAAACTCATTTTCAGAGATATCGAACTGGTTTGGATCAAAGTAATATACCTTTCCGGCCTTCTTAAAGCGAACACCTACTACATCATACAAAACGGTCATCCCTCCTGCAACCGCAACACTAACTGTTCGAACACAAGCTGCGCATTTACATTAGCGTTGATTCTATTTTTTGCCTCTAATATATTAAAGAGAGCTGATACAATGCGCTTCTGAGCATAGGAAAACGATTCAAACATCTCTTTCTGCTCATGAAAAACAAGACGATCTTCTTCTCCAAGTTGAACATATAATAAATCCTTATAAATAAGGAGTAACATATCTAAACCTTGCTGTAATTGTTCTTTCTCTCCAAAGTGTTTTCCCCATTTTTCTTGTACAAAAAAAATAGAGGTTTTATCTTTTTCGAGCGCTTCACATAATTTTATCACTAAAGCTCGTGCTTGTGCAAACCATTCATCACTACATAAAGCTAAAGCTTCATCAAAACTATTTGTAAGTTGAGCAGCAAGTGTCGATAAAGATGCTGTAATCCCTTCATCCTGTAATCTTCTAATTAAAGATTCCGTAGGTAACGGTCTAAACGTAACAACTTGGCAGCGAGATAAAATCGTATTTAAAATTTGATGACTTTGTTCAGTAAGTAAAATAGCAGTTGTATCACTACTTGGTTCTTCTAAAAATTTCAAAAGTGTATTTGCCGCATTTGCTGTCATACGATCTGCGTGCTCAATAATATATATTTTTTTATTTGCCTCTAATCCTGTTTTGGAAAACTCTTCTTGTAAATCATGAATTTGCTGCTTCTTAATAGATAATCCGTCTGGTTTTACAATATGTAAGTTAGGGTGGTTACCTGAATCAATTCGCTTACAGTTTGTACATACATGGCAGGGCTCTACTCCATTCCGCTCAGAACAGAGGAAACTCTTTGCCATTTGAATTGCTGTCGCAAACTTTCCTGTCCCTTTCCCTCCCTCTAACAAGTAAGCGTGGGATATACGCTCTTTTGCAATGCTATTCATCAACATTTTTACACCGATGGGTTGTATAGCAGAAAGCTGCTCCCACGTCTTCGTCATAATGCATACCTCACTTATTTCATTCTTTCCTTCTATTATAACAATTTATCTTCTATAATCTGAACAACTTCTTCTATAAGTTTTTCCATCGGTTGATCAGCATTTACCAATACAATACGATCCGAGAAACGTTCTACAACTTGTAAATACCCTTCGCGCACACGTTTATGGAAAGAGATATCTTCCATATCTAGTCGATTTACTTCACGTCCTGCATCTTTTTCAATCCGAGCCAAACCAACCTCAGGCTCAATGTCTAGATAAATTGTTAAACTAGGCATACAGTCCTCTGTTGCGAAACGATTTATTTCAAATACCTTATCCATACCCAATCCTCTTGCATAGCCTTGGTATGCTAAAGAGCTATCTATAAAACGATCACATAACACGAGGTAGTTCTCATTAAGTGCTGGCATAACTTTTTCTACTAAATGTTGTCTGCGCGCAGCAGCATAAAGAAGCGCTTCTGTACGTGCTTCCATCATCGTATATTCTTGTTTATGTAAAATCGTCCTAATGTCCTCAGAAATTGCAATACCGCCTGGTTCCCTTGTCGCCATTACCTTTTGTGCTTTTTGTTCAAAATATGGCAATAAGCTTTTAATTAACGTTGTTTTACCTGAACCTTCTGGGCCCTCAATTGTTACAAATAATCCCTTCATCCTAAAACCTACTTTCTATATCATACACTTTCATATATTTCGTATTACCTTGAAAACGAGCTCCTGCTCTTTCTAAATACATAATTTGCTCTTTATGCTCTGAAGTAATTCTCTCTCCATACATAATTAATGGAATTCCAGGTGGATACGGAATCACCATTTCCGCCGCTATCATTCCAACAGCATCTTCTATAGATACTATCTTTGTTTCATATCCGTCTAGTTGTTTATACGTATACGGTAAAAGAGAGAATTCACCATTATAAGTATAACGAATAGATTCCCTCTTGTCTTTCACCTCATAATGTTGCAATGCTACTCGGATCATCTCTATAACCTTCATATATCCCTCATTTACTTGTAAGGGTAAAATAAATAGGACATTGTACGGATCAGCCATCTCTGTATATATACCGACCTTTTCAAATACAGACTGTAATTCGTACCCTGATAACTGACAACGAGTTTGTACGGTGACCTTTAACTCATCTTGCAACGGATATTCTAAAATGGCGATTTGGGGAATAGAACGTAATTGTTCCTTAAATCTTCGTAAAAACTCAACAATTTCACTGTGACCTTCTTCTTTTATACGCGCCATTGTAAAGCGTGCTATATCCAAGGAAGCCATAATTGGATACGATGGACTACTAGATTGTAGCATACTTAAATAAGTAGTAACCTTATCTTCGTCTACTAAATGACTATTTATATGTAAATAGGAACCCATTGTCATTGCGGGTAATGTTTTATGTGCAGAATGAACTACAATATCTGCACCATATGTTAATGCTGACTTCGGAAATGGTTCTCCCAAACATAGATGTGCCCCATGTGCCTCATCTACCAAAACAGGGATTTTATGTGCATGTGCAAAAGCGATGCTTGCCTCTAAATCCATCCCCATACCATAATAATTAGGATGCGTTAAAATAAGTGCTTTCGCATTTGGATACTTTCTAATTGCGTTCTTAATAATTTCATTACGAACTCCCACTGGTACGTTGTAAGCTTCATCAATCCATGGATCTAAAAAAATGGGATTTGCTCCCGCAAGTTTTAAACCATTAATAATTGATTTATGACAATTTCTTTGTACAAGAACAATATCATGTTCCCCGCAACAAGACAAAATCATTGCTAAGTTCCCGACTGTTGAACCATTAATTAAAAAATAACTTCTCTTTGTATTATAAACTTCAGCCAATAATTGTTGTGCCTCATCTATACATTCAAACGGACTATGCAAATCATCTAGTCCTGCTAATTCAGTTACATCAATAGATAGAATACCTTTAAACTCTCTTATTGCCTCCTGAGGGAAGTTTAAACCATTCTTATGACCAGGAACATGAAAGGATAACGGCCCTCTTTCTTTAAACTCTATTAACGCCTCATATAAAGGCATACGATTTTGATTCATCTACATCTCTTCCTTATTATTCATTCTCTATCTATTATACAGAACAAAAAAAATAATAGGCATATGCCTATTTAAAAATATGATACTTCTAATTTTCGAAGCTGCTTTAAATAATATATATATTTCGGATCATCTGTCTCTGTATTCACCATATCCTTTTCACATTCATGGCATATTAAATTATTATAAACATATATACCTTCTTTTCTTTTTGTCTCACAAACAATACAAACTTCACTTTGTAATGTCATAATCTTCCCTCCCTATTTAAGTGAACCTATTTTATACTTCTAATCCTTAACAATTTACAGAAAAATATACACCCATCTTTTATATAATATGATTAACTCTTGGGCAACGTGTTTGTATTTCCATTACTTCTTTCCCATTCTTTTTAACAATAC
>NZ_JBUXJL010000021.1:0-44482 GCF_056158125.1 Bacillus sp. EB V-12
TCCTCTCATTTTAAAGATAACATGAATAGAATACTATTTTTGTACCGAGTGGTCAATATTTTGTTTTGTTGATACTGTAAAATAAAATTTGATTATTTTAGATTACGAATAATTCAAAATAGCTCCCTAATTCAAATACAAGTCTTATTTGAATTAACAATTTCATCAATCTTTATTATTAATTATCAAACTTTGTTATAAATGATCAATCTATTTTACAAAGCCACAAAAAGACAAAATATAAATTGTTTAATCATTTGTTTTTCTACGTTTCCATAGGAAAAGTCGGGGAGCGAAACTCAGCCAAGGAGAAATCGTTGGTCTAATTTGGGTTACCATACATCGCTATCAATCTAAGGTAAATTTGTATCCATATAATCAAAAAAACGCTATTCTTTTTGTAGAAAAATACAGAAAGGATGGCGTTTTGTATGACTCTATCGATTCAAGATGAGTTTCATTTATTCGCTGAAGAATTACAGCGATATCTATCCCCAAGTATCCTTCAACAGCTCGCACAGGAGACGGGTTTCGTAAAACGTAAAAGTAAATATGGCGCACGAGATTTGTCCGCTTTATGTATTTGGATTAGTCAACACGTAGCAAGCGATTCTCTTACTCGATTATGTAGTCAGCTTTATACAAATACAGCTACACTCATGAGCCCAGAAGGACTGAATCAACGCTTTAATCCAGCAGCTGTCGCATTTCTTCGAGAAGTGTTTACTTCCCTTCTCACACAAAAACTCTGTTCATATCACTCACTTTCTGCACATATAATCTCTACTTTTAATCGTATCCGTATTCTAGATGCAACAGTGTTTCAACTACCTGATCAATTCGCTACTGACTATCAAGGTTCAGGTGGGAGTAGTAATAAGGCAGGCGTGAAAATCCAATTAGAATACGATTTACTTAGTGGTCAATTTCTTAACGTGCAGCTTGGGCCAGGAAAGAATAATGATAAAACATATGGTACCATCTGCCTTGAAACCGTAGAAGCAGGCGATTTGTGTTTACGTGATCTTGGTTACTTCGATTTAGGAGACTTACAAACCATTCATGATAAAGAGGCTTACTATATCTCTCGGTTGAAGCTGAATACACGCATTTATACTAAGAACCCTGAACCCGAATACTTCAACAATGGTACGGTAAAAAAGCAGACAGAATACATCCAGCTTGATATGACACAAATGATGTCTGGTCTAATCCCTGGTGAAACGATAGAAATCCCTGAGGCATACATTGGCCAAAATCAGAAACTTCCAGCACGTGTTATTATCCATCGTTTAACCGATGATCAAACGAAAACACGTCTGAAAAACCAAGCGATACGTGAAAAGAAGAAAGGCATTGTCATGAAGGATAAAAGTAAACGTTTAATGGGCATGAATGTATATATCACGAACACGTCGCTAGAAGACGTACCGACGAACTACGTGCATTCATTATATTCACTTCGTTGGCAGATTGAAATTTTGTTTAAAACGTGGAAGTCATTCTTTGAAATTGATAAATGTCAAAATATAAAAAGAGAACGCCTAGAGTGCCATTTATATGGACAACTCATCGGCATTCTCCTCTGTTCTTCTACGATGCTTCAAATACGTCAGCTTCTGCTTGAAAAGAAAAAGCAGGAGCTGAGTGAATACAAAGCGATTTATATGATTAAAGATTACTTTCCATTACTGTTTCAAGCGATAGCCGTTGGCACAGAAGAACTTTTAAAAATTCTACATCGCCTTTATCAGCTGCTCAAAAAAAACGGTCGTAAATGTCATAGGTATAAGAAGATGACCGTCTTTGATATTCTAGGGATTGTGTATAAAACGGCGGTGAAGCATAGACAAGCTGCCTAGCGAAAAAATCGCGTTTTAATAGGCTTCTTTAGCATGCCTACTTTTCTATCACTTACTAGTTTTGAAACAAGAATCATTTCGTACCTATTAAATTACTTGGTTAGCTTGATGGGCATGGGGTTAAGTCGCGAAAAGAAAAAAGATACTTTCAGTCTTACTATCTACTACCTTCCCTTTGGTATTAGCTTTACCGCACTATCATTTCCAACGGATGCTAGTGCAGCATCAACAAACAAAATAGAATTGAATTTAAGTGATGTATTTACTAAATCGTTGTCAGTAGATGTCTTTTATCGCACCGGAGAAAAGAAGCACAAACCTATTACTATGATGTGAATGGATTTAAAGGAACATTATCTCTTCACTCGATTAAAATTGAGAGGGCTGGATTTACCGCAGCTTACACGGGAACGATAATTTGTAAAGGTAGCTGTATGATGGACCAGTAATAACTTTTAAATACTAAAAAGATAGACGAAATCCATAAATAACAGAGACTAGGGATAAAGCCCTAGTCTTTTTAGAATCTGTTTATATATAAATTTATACATTTAATTCTTATAAGGGATAGCCTCACATTGCTATCAAGTTAAGAAACACATTCTTCCCCCATCATTAGAAGGGCTACATCCTAAGCTTGTAAATTTTTTATTCTGCAGTACATCAGATATTGCAGCTATATTTAACAAAACTCTTTCTATTACCCTATTTCGAGTTAAAATTACAGACCTAATACTCCGACAATCTGGCATGCTTTAGCATTCGCAACATGGTAGTACATCTCCAATCCTTTTCTTTCTGCACGGAGAATTTTCCCACGCATTTTAGAAAGATGCTGAGATACGGTAGATTGAGGTATATTTAATAGCTCCGTTAACTGGGTTACATTGCAAATCTTACGATGTTCTAACTCTTTTACAATTTGTAGCCTAACTGGATGAGCCATGATCTTAAGTAATTCTACATCTGCCTCTGGAATTTTGTTCATTTCTTTATTTACTTGTAGTGTTTTCATTTTTGTTATCTCCCTTTTTATATTTTTTATTTTTAAATTCAGTTTTTAATGCATTTAATCATATTTATATATAAATTTTTCTTGTTTAGCGATCTGTTTTACTACGATTTAATTTACTGTTTGGTTTTATGTACAGAAGTACGATTATAGCTAAAAACCCAACAAAAGATAGCATAGGAATTGAGATGAAACCAAACAAATTCAAATGATCTTCTGTACAAGAAACACCTACTGAACATATCCTCAGTTCACTTGTTGGAAAAGCCTGAATCGTAATTTGATAGACAGCTATTATTAATCCAATACATGCAAATGGAAATGCATATACACTTACATTAGGATCTTTTCTATACATTCCTATTCCCAATATTAACACTAATGGATACATGGCCATCCTTTGATACCAGCACAAATCACATGGAGGCAGCTTCATCCACTCACTAAAAATCAAACTTATGAGCATTGCACTAGTAGCTATCGTCCAAGCAATTGGAATGTGATACTTTTGAATGATCGACATCTTATTTTCGCCTCACCTGTTTTTTTAATGCAAAACATTTGCTAATATATGACTAGTTTATTTCTGTGTTTCGAGTACCCTGTTTCAATAGAAAGTATCCAATCATTAATATCTTCCCAGTCGTATCCCCTCTCTTTTAATTCTAGAGGAAAAAGATTTTCAAAATCATCACGCATTTCGTACATGGTTTCTAATGCTTTTTCAAGCGGACCAAATCCATATACCATGTGTGTATGTACTTTTTTGTTTTTCTTTTCTGCTACAACTAAATATACATACCGTCTTTCTTTCGCTAAAACAAACTTCAAAAATCCAGGTACTTGACTCACCTTTCACACTCCTTTACGGTTTTCCTTACCAAGCTTAAAAAGATATAAGTAAGGAAAACTACTAAGTTTTAATTCACTAATTTAATAAATGTCCCGTTTTTTTGCTTTGAAAATACAAGAAAACGCTCATCATCACAATATTTATTACACCAGCTGCAGCACCAATTTTGGAGATAACATACACATATTCATTATTACTAAATGGCAATAGACTCACAAAAATAAATAAAATTGAAATGATAAAGGATAAGAGCATATTTCTTTTGTTTTCATCCATTCAAAAAACCTCCATTTTGCACAAATATTTGTATTGCAATGGATTAGGGTGCTAAGCTGCATCATTACGGTTATAATGCCGTTTCTTTTCATCTACAAACCCTTTAATGCTCCACACTCCAGCCATTGATTCTTTTGCTTCTTTTTCTGCCTCTAGCATTTCGGGTAGTAATGTAGTATTAGGTTTAGAAATATAGGCTATAATCCCATAACCCGACTTGGCCATTAATTCATTGATGTGTATAGCATTACAAAATACATAAGCCAATTTCCTACCGTACTTGTCTTCTTTTGGTCCTTGATCATAAACCAAGGTTACACTTTTCCCATCTTTTGTGGTGGAATTTTCTGAGATACAGACTCAGGGGTATCTAATAACAGTAACCTTACCGTCTGTTTCTGCCCCTTTACGTTTACGTCTATCGTATCTCCGTCTTTAATATGTAATGCCTTCCCTTTAACGATCTCTAAGCCTTTTAATTTCCCCATATAAGCTTCTGGAATATCAACAATACCTTTCCCTTCTACGTGCTGATGTATTCCGTTTTGTACTGCTTGGGCAGGTCTCGAATCATTTTTTGTTTGCGTAGAACTGTTACATGCTGACATTTGAATTACGAATGATGTTATACAAATGGCTTTAATCCATATTTTCATATCGAAATTTCTTCCTCCTACTTAAAATACGTAAATAGCTGCATCTAATAAACAAACGGACTTTCCAATGTATTTACTTCTTGATAATTACAACATAGGCAAAACTCTATCCATTTTGGATAATCATTATAAAGTGCTGTATATGACCGTTCCTTACAATGCGGGCATATTGACACCATACTTTCTTCATTCTCTTCCTGACTTTTCAATTTTTCAAAAGATACATTAGCAGATGCTATATTACTGGTACACAATATATATCCCCCTTTTGAGTCTTGAAATCTTAAAAATACATAAAAAAGGACACACCTATGGCATATGTATGCGTAGGTGTGTCCTTTTGCAAGATAGTTTTAGAAGTATTTTGTTACTTTCATCATATCATAGTTCTTATTAATTTTATATATGAAATTTAAGATTTTGCGATATCATTTTCTTTTGATATTGTTTTAGTAAATAAGTTTCTATAATGTTCCCCCCCTCAAAGTTACTTTCTTCAAAGTAATCTTTCTTCCCTTCCTAATAATGAAACTAGTTTCCGAACAATATTTATAAGGTCACCCTACTGTAGAAGGGTGTACAGATTTCACTAATGTATTCTTTTCTGCGGCAATGAATAATTCTTGATGATCGTCTTGCCATAAATTTAAGCGAACCATTGTTTCTTTAAGTTCAAAAAAATCATCAGTAGTAAATAACATCGTAGAAACAGTAGCAGCGTATTCTGCATCCTTCTGAGCTTCCTTTAATAATTGTAAGGCGCCATTTTTAACAGCATTCCTGTTCTCAACAGTCGTATCTTTCTTACTTTCAATATTTTCAGCGCGACGTAATAGGTTTTCTATCGTATCAATCGCTTTATTTCCCACGTTAACTCGCATTAAATAAATTCTATCACTTTCATTTAAATGCAAAACACTAACTGTATTCTTTCCTTTTTCATTCTTCCCCTTAATACGAAAATTAGACATCGTTAAATGTTCTATTGGAATCTCCTCAGCAGGATTAACTATAGATTCCTCATTGGGATCGTGTATCCCTTTTTTTACATTACATCTCTTACAACTAGGCAATAGATTTTTCCATTCAACCACCTGGCGTGGATAAATATTTTTAGGTAAGAAATGCTCTACTTCCATATACATACTTTCTTTGTCCAACTTACATTCACAGTAAGCACATTTACTATAGGACATTTTTAATAAGGCTTTTTTTATATATGTTTGTCCCCAAACACTTTTCTTACTAGTAATAAATTCATGAGTTAGGTTGTCTTTTACTTCTTCTGTCAACTTTTTTGGACAAGCCGGACGCTGTATGTGTATCAATCTATCACACCACCGATATCTGCTATTTGCAGCCTCAAAATTTTTGGTAGCGGGTTATTGGGATGCAACATTGACTCTAATTCTCTATATCTTAATTGGGCTTCCTCTATATTTTCACTTTCTATGGCTTCCTCAAATGCTTTTAAATTTTCTTTATAAACGGAAGAATGAGTACTTTCTAATCCCATGACATCTACCAAAATCTCTTCAACAGTCCATCCTTGATATCCATATTTGCTGTTTGGAAGGTCACGTAAAAACAGCTTCCCATCCTGATCCATCGCTAGAGGTAAAATTTCTTCGATTGCAGCATTCTGTATCATATGTGGACTATGTGTTGTCGCGATGATTTGTGCTTTAGGTAAAATCTCTTTTAAAATGTTAAGTAGTTTTGATTGCCAATGAGGATGTAGATGGAGATCTAACTCATCAATTAATACTACTCCCTGAAAATCTTCAACGGCCATTTCACTTTCATTTTTAAAGCGAAATTCGATTTCTTTTATTAACCCCTGTATGATAAATAAACAAGATTTAAAACCTGAAGATAAATATTCATAATATATGTCACCATTTGGGGTTTCTAAAAAGATATCAAACGTATCATGTTTGATATTTTTGAAACTAATGTTTTCGTATAGTAAATTAAAACTCCTGATAGATAATTCAATATTTTTTTTCTCAGATTTTCTTAATTGTTTATCTATGTGGTTAAAAACATATCTGTTTATAAACCAACTTTTAAAATCATCAAATCTTATCCCCTCTGCCGACTGTGCATATAGAGTATGAACATCCCTTTCTGGATCTTTCGATATACCTTCCAACTCTTGATATAAAAAGGATCTTCCTGTTTTAAAATATATAAGATTATATACCTCTTTTTCCAGATAGCTATGATAACCTACCTCTTCATTTGGAGTAAATCCTTGAACCTCATATGTATAAATTTTCTCTTCTAAATCATTACCTGAATATTTCAATTTACATGTACCAATTGTATAATTTGAGTTTTTCTTTAATACCTTATTTCTCTGTCCAGTACTAAAGGCTTCGGCTATACTATCTAATATAGTAGTTTTCCCCACACCATTTGGTCCACAAATTAGGTTCAGTCCCTTATTAAAGTTAATCTCTAATTCACTTATTCCGCCAATACCACTAATTTTCAAATTATTAATGACTAACATAAATTTAACTCCTCTCCCACATAATTGCTTTTAAAAGACTTATAGACTATACCATTACTCTACTAAATCCAGTTTAACATTTGAACCTCATAATATATAATTTTAATTTCATAAAGCGACACATAAACTTTCTTTAGATTTATTTTCTTCATATGTAAGTGGGATCCTCTTAAAAATTATCAATACAGAAATAAAAACAATTTTAAATAAATATACACTTTAAAACATCATATAATAAAACCTCTAATCTTTTTTCTTCATTAAACAAAAAAGGACACACCTACGCTATAGTTATACGTAGGTGTGTCCTTTTAAAATATGATTTTTTAGTATTGGATTACTATAATTATAGCACGTTATGTTTTTAAAAATCTTAATGTAGCAATATTTTTATAGAAAAAATCATGTTACTTGACTATTATATTTTGATCTTCCCCTCCCACTCATGCACACAGAAAGTACCTGTATTATGAGTGTGATCACGTGGATAAAGCTTAAAATATTTATTTAATTTTTTCTCATTAGTGCTATTATTATATATTATTTTTCTTGTTGCAAAACGTATTTGATATTCATTATAAACTCGAATTATATTGTTACTCGGAATAAAGATGGAATTATCCGGCTTTTCAAAAGGATAGTTTCTTTCCCTAATAACTAATAAATGTTTCGGTGATAGTGGTAAACAAAATTCAGTTGAAATATTCAAAGTATTTTTCTTGATGTGTTTAATATTTACAACAGGATTATCAGAAATTAGAAATTCATCAGTAATATTAACATGTTTCATTAATGCCGTTCTCCAATTCTGAGATTCTGCTGTTTCAGTTTTCTCTATAACAGCAAGATACCACTCGAACTTATCACTTAATAGATATCTCCCAACTCTATCCAAAACACCAGAAGCTAAATGAAATAATAATCTCTCATTATCATCTGGTAAGATATCAGTAAAATCCGGTATATTTACTTGAAGCATATATATGAAATTTCCACTTAACTCTCTGTAAGCAGGCGTTCTAATACTTTGTAAGGCTATAAAGAAGACTAAATCTATCTTCTCCTCCTCACTTAAGATATCAATTAAGTTAGTTTCGAATATATTAGGCGAATTATATAGCTTCTCGTTAATTGTTCTAAAACTTTTAGCAAATCCATCTTCTAATTTAGAAAAATAACCTTCTAAAAATTGCTTATCAAAAAAATGAGAGTCCATGGATTTGTTGGCATTTTCTTGCTGTTTACCTAAGGATTCTTCCGATAAATCATAAAAATATCTTTGCTGTGCTACATTATCTACATGTGTGTTAGAAAATTTTCTGGATAAAATTTTATCATAGTAATTTACCCTATCATTTACCGCGAAATATTTAAGATAAAATCTTGGTACATAATGTTGTCTCTTAACCATAATATCACCTATCATTCTAATTAGTATCCATCAGATAGTATTATTATATACCTATGATGTTTTTAAGAATACTAAATTAGTACAGGTAGAATTCATTATTTAATCTTTATATAACACATATTTTTTGTTTATCTAACAAAATTCAACTTGTATTTTCACCATTAACTGAGAAACGATAATTCATTTCCTTTTAAAAAATATCAATAAAAATTTTAAGTTTGCTATAATGAATATATAATCTGTATATATGGAATTTTACTTACTTTACGAAACGAAGGGGATAAATAAATGATACGTAAACCATTTTCCAAAATTACAATTCAAGATTATTTCAACTTGATAACTTACCCAATTATTGAGGGGACAACCATTGAATACAAAGAAAGTGTAGATTTGAAAAGTGCAAGTGGAAAAAAAGAATTTGCACGTGATGTGACTAGTTTTGCCAATACAATTGGTGGCGACATGATCATTGGTGTTAAAGAAGATGAAGGGGTAGTAACTTCTGTTCCTGGTATGAAAATTGACATGAGTTTAGATGATTATGCCCAAGCAATAGAGAATACGCTTCGTGATACAATTGAACCTCAATTATCGTCTCTTGAAATGCAGTTTCATCAACTTAAAGATGATTTGTATATATTACACATTAGAATTGGTAAATCTTACTCCGGTCCTCACATTTCAAATAAGTCGAAATTTACTGGGAGAAATTCTACAGGGAAATACGACTTAGACTACACTGAAGTTAAAAGGAGATTTAATATGTCGCGTGACGTTGAGAAAGAAATTAAACAATTTCATCACAGTCGCTTAGAAGCAATTCAACAAAACAAAGGTTATTGCTTAACTGACCGTCCTTATGGAGTATTGATTCATGTAATTCCCATTCAATCATTCCTTTATGATACTTATATAAATAATTTACAACATGATCAATTCACTTTAAATACCTTCGGAAGAACAACTTCAGAAATAAAGATTCATTTTGATGGTATTTATGGTGAAATGGCGCATTCATATCATCACATCAATCGCCAAGGAATTGTTGAGATTGTAGATAATGATTGGTTATCTTCAATTAATAACGGAAACGATTTTGTTAACTATGCAACTAGAATTGTTAGTGATGCCATTAGTAATCTTGGTAAGTTAAAAGGTTCATTAGGACCCTATTTCATACACACAGTAATTTATGGTGCAGATTTACGTGCATTTACTTATGATATCGGTGAATCAAGTTTCAGATCTGTTCACCATGGTGATATGATGCACTTCCCTTGTATAAAAATTGAAGAAGAGAACGACATCCAAAAGTATACAAAAATGGTAACCGAGCTTCTTACAAATGCAGCTGGAACATATTACACACATCAATAAAATGTGATTTGTTATCTATAAAGACCTAAAGACAAAAGAAGGGTAAATAAAAGAACGTTATATATAATATATAACGTTCTTGTTTATTCACTAATCTTTACCCATTAATTAAATATGTAAGATTATATTAATCGCTTTTGAAAATACCCTTATCACATTTTTATACCACGGTTCTCACACTTAGCAAATTTATTCCCCTTTCAGAAACTTCTAAGACAGCTCAAATTGCATAAGTGAAGAAACCTCTCAGAATACACTTTATTTTTACTTTAATCATTTCTTTTTATTACAAAATTCTTTGTCTCTCCTTTTAACCGGTAATACTTCACGTTAAGACGAATAGCTATTACAGAGATTACGATAAATCCTACTACATATAACATTGGCCTTTCTCCATTTCTTATTGTTTAGCAAACTTATTCTGTAAATACTTCACATGTTTCTTTTCAATACCCTTATCCATAATGTTTGCTCGCAACATAGTTTGATAAATATGTTGAACCTCATCACTTGTTAGTTGCACCTCAGTATATGATTCAATACAACTTTTTAAGTCGTTATAATATAGGGCGTGTTTACCTTTAGAATGAACATGTACCCTTTTTAAACTGCATTTTGGATAAAATGCTGCTATAGAGATGCACGGCAGCTGTTGTTCCATTACCCATTCAATCGCTTTTATATGTTTATAGTTTTGTCGAAATGGATTTTGAAAAGAGTGTTTCTTTCTAAAGATACCTTGTGTCCATCTTGCTGCTTTCTCACTTCCATAGATACATCCCTCGTAGTTTTTCGTCTCTATCACAAATACACCGGTTTCCGCGATAACAATATGGTCAATTTGCGTTGTATCACCATACTCCGTATTAACCGTAACATCATGTAACACGCAATAATTTTGAGAATCCAACTTGCTCAATATACGTTTTACTAATTTCTCTCCGGCTTTTCCTTTCCATTTCGGTACATGTTTTTTCACAACACTATTCAACGGAATCAGGACCACAATGAGAGTTAATTCAAATATCAATACTTTCATAATAGAAGCCTCCTTTTTACACCCTTGCGTTTCTGCGCATTAAACGATATACGTGCGTTTCTAATCCTAAAATAAAATATGAGATACATAAGCCTTTAATCACCATCTCTACGAATCCTAATGCTAATGAAACAAGGAGCCCACCTCGAAACTGAAAAGGTCTAGTCACTCTTCGATTCACTGGTTTTTCAATGACGCCAAAGTTGGCCCAGGTAGGCAAACATTTTTCGACATTTTTCACGGTACCCATTAATCCGTATTTTAACGATAGAATGAAACATCCGATTAATAAATAAACAACAGAAGAAAAATAGATAGATAGGCCTATTACGATGCATGTCAGTAACCAGCCTATTAATATAGAATTTCGCAAAGCGATATATTCTCGATTTCTATTCAATACAAACAGTCCTTTCAAAATTAATAAGGTTATTTTTATTTGGAAAATATTTACATTTGTTTATAAGCATGATATGATACGTCTATATTAATTTACGAATTAGCCTAAAAAGGATTGTGATAGACATGTTAAAACTTGTAGTAAATAATACCGGAACAGAACCAGAAAGTGATTCAGCTTTTTCAAACTATTTCACCTGCAAAGACTGTGTATATTATCTTTCAAAATCAGATTCTTGCAGTCTGCAATTAGCAGCTGATTCAAATAATCCCCTTGTACCTTATGAGTGTGGTAACTTTGAGGAAACCTATGAAATCGGAACGGAAGATCCATTGAATTCACACATACATCAGCAACTTCGTGAAGAGAAAGCGCAAATACTAGCTGAAAGCTATCCAGCACAACCTTCTATTGATCCAATTCATAAAGACGCAATATGGTATGGATCAGTAAACTATGGTTGTTGGATTATAAATGATTCGAAGAAACGTTTTGCACTTGCAGAACAGGTTCCTTTCGGTGATAATAATATGTTACCTGAAAAATACGCATCTCCTTTTCCTTTACATGACCATGGGGCAAAAGAAGGTATTAGGCACTATATGTGTTGGTACGTAAATGAAAAAGGAATTGGCGAATACCATCTTCTTATTGGTGGTGTCATCATGAAAATTGCAGAAGGAGTTAAGAAACTTGGATTCAATTACTAATCGTATCTACAAGAAAAGAATGTTAGAACATACCATACTATTTAGTTTGGTACAGCTGGTGCCACTGATCGTATCTACCGGTATCATATATATATTGCTAGAACTTACTGATACGGAGTGGAAAACCTGGTTTAGTTATGAAGGAATCTTTGCAATTATTTTTCTTATAACGAGGTTCCAGGTGTTTCCGAATAAGAAAAGTATTATCTCTTTAAATCAACACGAAAAATGGTTTTCAAAGTTAAATATCTTCTTGGTCTCTATATTTCTAGTATTATTTGCATCCATACCAACTCTATTGAAGATTGCTTTCATTCTACAAATGACTGTTATTCTATTTCTACTAGAGTACCTTTGTTTGTATATTGATCGTTTACCAATACATAATTTATATAAGGTAAAAGAGATCATTTGTGATAAAAAACAACTCAAAATTGAACGAATTATTCCAAATAATGAGGAACACGGTACTCATACAATTAAAACAAGTGATGAGCAATACTTTATATATACAGCTGTGTATTTGAGCGGTATACTATCGCCAATTTCAGAAGAAGTATTTGAAGAATATGAAAGAAAGAACCTAATGGGTAGATAAAAGGTACTGAATTTAGATTCAGTACCTTTTCTATCTTTATATATAGTTCTTTACATATTTGCAAATAGCCATGGAGCGAGTACGGCTAACATACACAGCAAACAAGATCCCGTTATGACACGATTTGCCCAACGGTAATATTCCGGCTGTTTCGTACTCTCATGAATTCTTCTTAAACGAATACCTGCGATTAACATAAAGGGTGTGGAAATAAGTGCTGTTGCTTTAAACAGGTCTAAAAAATCCGTAAAGATGTTCATAAACGAAAATACATCGGAACTAAATAAGAAGTATACACTTAGTCTCATCGACATCATG
Organism: Bacillus sp. EB V-12; assembly: GCF_056158125.1. Lineage (NCBI taxonomy): Bacteria > Bacillati > Bacillota > Bacilli > Caryophanales > Bacillaceae > Bacillus > Bacillus sp. EB V-12. The sequence continues at coordinate 13,034 of NZ_JBUXJL010000021.1, forward strand.
CTGATAAATGAGAAAATCATACTTCCGGTTGCCCACTTCATCCATTGACCATTCTTTGTAATTAATGCCATAACCATGACAATAACTCCTAATACGAATGAAATAGAAAAGATATTGACTCCTACTTTAAAAACCGGCGCATATAATCCTTCAAACTTTTGAATGATTGATGATCCAAATGAATCATCTTTCTCTGTTGTTTTCGTTCGATTGTTTAGTCCATCTTTAAATGATGAAGAAACATCATTTCCTTTTAACTCATTAAAATCTACTTTTACAGAAGCTTGAGCTGCTTGTAAGGGTACAAGTAATAAAATCATCAAAACAAGCGTGCATAAGACTCCTATCATTCCTTTTTCTCGTTTCATCACACATCACCCGCTAATTTTGGTTTGATGCTCTTTAATTTGATTTCATTTCCTTCTGCAGCATAATAAAGATCTGCTGCATAATAGATATTTGCTTTTGTATATGCCCCCATAATTGCATTTGCAATTTCTTCTTTTTCTACTGCCACATATGTTTCATTTTCATTGTAAAACTCAATTTCAATTCGGTTAATATTATTATTTAATACTGTAATATGTAATTCTTTTAAGCTATCTAAGCGATTCCCTAATCCACATACCAACTTAAATACTTTATTTGCAATTGTTGGTGGTTTTACATACGTCGTATTAAAATGAATCGTTTCATCATCTATCACACCATCTTCCTCGACTTCACACGTCATAATGAAAGAATGATTTTGTTTTTCAATTTCTTGTTGACTCAACTTGCGATCAATAACATACTTCACGCTTGTTGACAGGTTTTCTATATATTCATCCAGTTCGGTATTTGAAATTTTAATCTCTGAGAATTCCGGAAAAATCATGTAAGCGTGTATATTAGAACTACTTTTACTTACACGTAATACCTGGACTTGTTTCTTTTCATAGCGCACCGTTTGTTCTAATTTTTCTACTACATTGTTACTTATGGAATTAATATTCATTTACATTCACCTTTCAAAATTGTTATTTTTTTAACTCAAAAATATTTTTTACTTCATATAATCCTCATGTTTGGATTTAATCTATTTTAAGCATTGTAATATTACGAAGAGTTCTCAATTCTCCTGTTTTAAGACTGTTAATCACTTGAATCTCAAAACATTTCAATATTACAATGACGTACAATGTCTCATTATAGTCGAATATCCTTATATGGTGAATCGTTCTGTCCCACTCATTTGTACAAAAATAAAAAAATGTTTTATTCTTGTACAAACGAGTGAGAAAATGCTGTATTTCATGCTATTTAACTAAGAAAATACAACTAGTGTATAAGAATAAGGTGAATTGACCTCTAATTCCATATACAGTAATTAATTTTTTGGTAATATCTCTCCCTCTGTATGAATCCAATAACGCTTCTTATTAGACATATTTATGACACGTGTCAGTCCTTGTTCTTTTTCTTGTTCTATTACTTTTGCAGTCCACCTCACAAAATCCATATCTTCAACATCAGCTACTCCTTGTTGAACAGGAAAAACGTGTTCTGTTTCCGGTGGAATTGAAACATATTCTTGTTGTGGATACATGTCCTCATATTCTAATAATTCCACTGGTATATCCTCATCACTTGGAAAAGGAATATCATAAACAGCCTCAGGAGTGGGAGTATGATGAAAATCTTCAGCATACTCCACTTCTTCTATATCCTCATGTTTTAATCTATCACTCTCTTCCTCACCCAGATTCTTATGAACAGATGTAGCAACTAAATCATATATACTTGCTACATCTTTTTCTAAGGTGATCTCTTTTGTTGGAACAGTAACACGCTCTTGTTCCCTTCCAATAGGTTTATTTTCTCTTGGGCACCAATAAACGGGGCGTTCCACCGGTTTATTTTCCATTTCTTTTTTCTTGGCTTTTTCCATTAGAAATTTTTTCTTTGAATTACGAACTACCAAAAACACATAACAAAATAGACCAATAAAAATTTTTGTAAACATAATATTCTTCTCCAAGTCCTTTTTTACAATAAAAAAGGAAGATCCAAGTATATACATCACTTAGTTCTTCCCTTTACCCTCTATATACACTACCTCAATATAATTAAAATGGTAGTTCATCATCTGTAATCTCCGATAGCTTATCCAAACCAACGAATATATCATCCAGCTCTTGGGATTTCTCTTTTATTTCCTGCTCTTTTGAATCATCTGACACTACCCAAATGTTATCTTTTTTCATATCTATCCCTCTATCTTCCTTATTTTTCAGTCTCATAAACAACTTCCTCGTAGTCAAAAAAATAATCTTTCAGCTTACGCAGAATTTTAAGAAACCTCGGTTCAGCTACGATCTTTGTACCATGATAAAAACTTTGTTGCCCGACAAAGCGCCATAAGATAACATAGCCTCCTTTTGCTTCCTGTATGCCTTCAATAAATAACGCAATTTCTTGAATGGCTTCCTTTTCATGAATGGCGTTTGGTTTAAAATATTGCATTTTACCATCAGCTAATATGATTTCTACCTCTAAACAACCTCGCAATTGATTAATTCTCGATCTGGATTCGATTAACATTGCTGATGCAGCATATGACTTTCGGTTTTTTTCCATTCGTTTTTTATGTTCCTCTTCTGTTGGTATTAGTCTTAAGTGTCTACGATCTTTTTTCATTTTTTTATCTCCTCTACTTTTTAATTTGTTATTTTATATATCAAAAATAACCCCGCCTGCAAACCTGAAAACAACACAAAAAGAGCTTCTTCAAGTCGATTGAAAATGTGCATAGCAAAATAAGCTATATACACTAATCGGCTCAAAGAAGCCCTTTCACAATTGAAACAAGACGAAACTTGCTTCTACAACTCAACCACAACACTAAAAAGGTGTAGGAATAAACGGAATCAAACAAACTAACGATATACCTTTATATTACATAATAACATTATAGGTTTCAATAAGTATTAATTAAAATTAACGCATTAACCAAAAGAATTCTTATTCCTCAGGCTTATGTAGGACGAAAGTCCAAAGGTAAGTGATATTTGAATTTTGGGTAATGCGTAAACTCATAAGAAATTGCTATCAAGGGTCTTACCAGTTTTAATCCACGCACCCACAAGAGATGCAACAATACAGGCATAATCACATTACCGATATTTGCAAATTTCAATCCACGCACCTACGAGGGGTGCGACCTGGTGTGTGTTCCTGATCAAATGTATCTTGTTATTTCAATCCACGCACCTGCAAGAGATGCGACCTTCCTTTAATAAATTGATAGAGTATTTCCTTATAGGGATACTTCCTTTCAACTATTCTGGCTCTTTTTATTACATTCCATTAATAATCTCAACTTTTAAGCCATCTAACTCATTTACCAATACAGTAATAATCATCAATTGTTTTTGGTTCGTCAATATTCCATTTAACCTTTAATAAACGATGTACTTTTGCAGAGGAGTATTGACCAAATTTTGAATTATGATTTCACCAACAAACTTTATGTACTTCTATACTTCCTTCAGGGCGTGCTGCTGACCCATCATTTCCAAACAATGTAACCAGTTCATTTTTAATCTTTTCCGCATCACATTTGGTAAAATCTGTCTTACTTGCTCATTGCATATGAATACTTCCATAAAAAATATAAGCTCCAAGATCAACACCATGCTTCATCCCCATCGTATGTGAAACTTTATCCTTCTCAGGATCAGAATTTATACTTTTCGTAATCTGCATACTAGTAATGTCAATTGGATCAACACTAGTTGCTGTATGAATTGAAGCAGTGCCTCTTACTCCAGCAGAGGCACTAAATTAATATCAGGCATCTTACCAGTCCTAACTCACGCGCCTATATGAGGTACGATTGGCACGTATGCTTTTATATTTTCGTTAACGGATTTCAATTCACGCACCTATATAAGGTGCGACAACTAGAGTTGATGTATCTAGGGCTAGCTTTAAGATTTCAATCCACGCACCTATGTAAGGTGCGACTCCCAAGTGTTCATACTTGCAAGGTATCCTCATTATTTCGATCCACACACCTATGTAAGGTGCGACTTGATGGACCATCGCTATCAGGTGTTTTATCCATAATTTCAATCCACGCACCTATATATGGTGCGACTTTTAGATTCTCTTTTGCACTCTGATAATCTAAAGAAATCTTCTTCTTTCATCTTTTGTCTACTATTTCAATCCTCGCACCTGCAAGAGATGCGACTTTCCTTTAGTAAATTGATAGAGTATCTCCTTATAAGGATACTTTCTTTCAACTATTCTGACGCTTTTTATTACATTCCATTAATAATCTCAACTTTTAAACCATCTAATTCATGTACCAATATTCCGTTTAACCTCTAATAAACGATGTACTTTTACAGAGGAGTATTGACCAAGTTTTGAATTATGATCCCACCAACAAACTTTATGTACTTCTATACTTCCTTCAGGGCGTGCTGCTGATACATCATTTTCAAACAATGTAACCAGTGCACTTTTAATCTTCTCCGCATCTTCGTTAGTAAAACCTGTCTTTTTTGCTAACTGTGTATTAATACTTCCATAAAAGACATATACTCCAAAATCAGCACGATACTTCATACTCATCGTATCAGCACCTTTATCCTTACCAAGATCAGAATTTACACTTTTCGTAATCTGCATACTAGTAATATTAATCGGATCAACACTAGTTGCCGTATGAATTGATGTAGGTCCCCTTACTCCAACAAAGACACTAAATTACTATCAATTATCTTATCAGTCTTACTCCATACACCTACAAGAGATGCGACGAAAGTAATCTAGATAAGGCAGCAAGTAATTTAATTTCAATCCATGCACCTATATATGGTGCGACTTTATCTGGATATGCATTTCCTGTACGAATATAAATTTCAATCCACGCACCTGCAAGAGATGCGACTTTCCTTTAATAAATTGATAGAGTATATCTTTATAAGGATACTTTCTTTCAACTATTCTGACGCTTTTTATTACATTCCATCAATAATCTCAACTTTTAAACCATCTAATTCATGTACCAATACAGTATAATCATCAATTGTTTTTGGTTCGTCAATATTCCGTTTAACCTCTAATAAACGGTGTACTTTTGCAGAGGAGTATTGACCAAGTTTTGAATTATGATCCCACCAACAAACTTTATGTACTTCTATACTTCCTTCAGGGCGTGCTGCTGATACATCATTTTCAAACAATGTAACCAGTGCATTTTTAATCTTCTCCGCATCTTCGTTAGTAAAACCTGTCTTTTCTGCTAATTGCGTATTAATACTTCCATAAAAAACATAGACTCCAAAATCAACACGATGCTTCATCCCCATCGTATCTGAACCTTTATCTTTCCCAGGCTCAGAATTTACACTTTTCGTAATTTGCATACTAGTAATGTCAATTGAATTAACACTCGTTGCTTTATGAATTGAAACAGGTCCTCTTACTCCAATAGAGACACTAAATTACTATCAATTATTTTATCAGTCTTACTCCACACACCTGAGATGCGAAGAAAGTAATCTAGATAAGGCAGCAAGTAATTTCATTTCAATTTAGGCACCTATATAAAGTGCGACGTAATTCTTCTTCTGTGGATATATCTCGTCTAATATTTCAATTCACACACCTATATAAGGTGCGACTTGTTTACTTCTATTTTTGCATTGAAATAATCTAAATTTCAATCCACGCACCTATGTAAGGTGCGACGTTCCTCCTGAGTTTGCCAAGGCACATGCTGGACATTTCAATCCACGCACCTATATAAGGTGCGACAAACAGAAATATGATGGTTATTTTAGATATGTTATTTCAATCCACGCACCTATATAAGGTGCGACGTGGCAATGTATCTCCTGTCGGATACTGTGTACAATTTCAATCCACGCACCTATATAAGGTGCGACAAAATATTGGCTTGTAACAGAGCAAGCTATTAGAATTTCAATCCACGCACCTATATAAGGTGCGACTTCGTAATCCGTAAGAAAAAGGCGTGATGACATGTATTTCAATCCACGCACCTATATAAGGTGCGACTATTTCTTGATCTAATATTTCAGATGGACTAAACATTTCAATCCACGCACCTATATAAGGTGCGACATACAAGTTCAATCTGCTCAATTAATGATTCTACATTTCAATCCACGCACCTATATAAGGTGCGACAGCGATTTTTGTTTAAAACCATACAAAAATACACTAATTTTGTTCAAAAATATACATATTTCTTTATTTAATAAGAGAATTTGTATAAAAAATATTAAACTTCGCTCATAAATTATGAAAATTCAGGTGCGAATGCACGAGGAATTTTATGTGTGCTATACATTCGCACCTAAAAAATCAAAGGACTTTCTAAATCAACGGATTCCTTTATACCGATATGTTCAACCCTATTTTTATAGTTATTACCTAACTGATAAAATCTAAGACTATCCTCATCTTCGTTAATAATTTTAATTAATTCCATCTTTAAAGTAGCAAATTGAGTTGCATCCACAACACATTCAAACACTGAATTTTGGACTCGTTGACCATAATTTTGACATATTTTCGAAACTTTTCGCAGTCTTTTTTGTCCAACACTGTTAGTTGTGCTTACATCATATGTTATTAATACTAGCAACTGTTACACCTACTTCCATAAAAATGGTGGATATTCATCTAAGTCATCACGTAAATAACGAGCCAATAGCAAAGCTTGCGCATGTGGTACTAATCCCCAAGATATTTTTTCACCAAGATATGGATGTGTTATTTTTTCTTGTTTTTTATTTTGCCAAGCTGTTATAAATTTTTTTCTAGCTTCATCCGTCATGATAACAGCTCCATTTTCTTTTTGGAAAAAATCCCCCTTGTTTATGACTCGCTTATTAATTAATGACAAGACAAATTTATCTGCATAGACTCCTCGTAGCTCTTCTATAACATCTAAAGCCAAAGATACCCTTCCTGGCCGATCTCGATGCAAAAAACCAACATATGCATCCAATCCAACACTCTCTAATGCAGATGTCATATCATTTGCTAATAATGTATAAGCAAATGATAACATTGCATTTACATTATCTAATGGGGGTCTTCGAGAACGTCTATTAAAATAAAAATCCTCTTTTTGTTGTAGGATCATCTGATTAAATAATTTATTATAACTTGTGGCAGCCTGCCCATGCCCATCAAGCTAAAAAAAGAAAATACCCCAAAACGAGAAAGTTGGCATCTCACGGTGAAAATGTACATTTTTTATTTTGGGGTTTTAAAAATTGTTAAGTTTATAGAAATGGGGCATCATCTTGAAAATATGCTTAGCGTTGTAAATCTACATTTTCCTGGAATTTCCCTTTTTTATGTCCTTGTCTTATAAATAATTCCGCAATGATTAAATTCGGTACCCACGCTAACCAAGCAATAATAGTGTAACTAAGTTCAAACTGCTCTAATCCAAATAGTAATACAAATAATGGTAGCCAAATTCGTAATGTAACTGCTGCAAAGGTTAAGGAATAATTTCTGATCATCCAATTCTGATGGTCTTGAATTTTTTTATTCTTAACTCTATTTAATGCTTGATATGCTGATGTTATCCAAAATACGGATAACAAGCCGAAACCAAGCTTTGCTACCAATCCCCCCATAGCGTAAAAGGATAAGTACAGTCCTGAAATGCCACCTAATAATATACCAACCATATAGATTCTCCCGACTATCCGATGACGGCTGATATTCTTTTCCCTAAATTTTGTGGATAATGTAAACGGACCAATTACTAATGCTAATATACTAGTTGTAATATGTAAAAATAACATAACATACCAAAAATCACTTAATTTAGATACATACATTAGCTTCGCTTTTACAAGTCCCGTTTGAAATCCATCTAAAATAAAATATTGAACAACAACATAACTAGCTACTAAAATAGCTAAAAAGGTAAATATAAACCAAATTTTCCTATTCAAATTTAACTACCTCCTTTTTACATTTAAGGAAATTAGATAAAATATAAAGCCTGTCTTTATTTCACAAAGCAGCATTTCTTCAAGACATATAGCTTGTGCTGTTAATTGTAAAACATCCGAATCGTTTATTTTCGGTTTCCCACGTTTATATTCGATTGGTTATTTCAATCCACGCACCTGCAAGAGATGCGACTTTCCTTTAATAAATTGATAGAGTATATCTTTATAAGGATACTTTACTTTCGTTCAACTATTCTGACGCTTTTTATTACATTCCATTAATAATCTCAACTTTTAAATCATCTAATTCATGTACCAATACAGTATAATCATCGATTGTTTTTGGTTCGTCAATATTCCGTTTAACCTCTAATAAACGATGTACTTTTGCAGAAGAGTATTGACCAAGTTTTGAATTATGATCCCACCAACAAACTTTATGTACTTCTATACTTCCTTCAGGGCGTGCTGCTGATGCATCATTTTCAAACAATGTAACCAGTGCATTTTTAATCTTCTCCGCATCTTCGTTAGTAAAACCTGTCTTTTCTGCTAATTGCGTATTAATACTTCCATAAAAAACATAGACTCCAAAATCAACACGATGCTTCATCCCCATCGTATCTGAACCTTTATCTTTCCCAGGCTCAGAATTTACACTTTTCGTAATCTGCATACTAGTAATATCAATCGGATCAACACTCGTTGCCGTATGAATTGAAACAGGTCCTCTTACTCCAACAGATACACCTTTTCCAGCTCCCCCTTTGAAGGCAAAAACTTGTCCAAAGCTTCTTACATCAATCCACTCTTTACATGCAATTGCAGCAAATTGTTCATGTGGATTATCCTTCGATTTTAACGCTTTGACTAAATCTACATTGGTTTCTGCTCGTTCCCTTAAACTATTAAATTGGTCTACCTTCCTGTCATTTGATTGAACAAAAATAGATTCTTCCATGTCTTGCAGACGATTTCTAATCTTTCGTTTAATGGCTACATCAGAGATTTCACCATGTCCATCATAATTTTGTCTTGGGCGATTTCCATTCAAAGGATCTCCATTTGGATTAGCTTTCGTAACTGATAGAACAACTGCAAAATCGATTTTGTGATCTAAAGTTTTCATTTTTAATTCTCCTCTCCAATATTTACTGCATCATTTAGTGAAACATTTTTTTCTTTTTTTTGATACAATTCATGCCGTTGACTATAAAAGCCTAATAAGTATTTTCCAGACAGTGGTTTATTATTAAAATCTTCAATTTTTATCATTGAGCCAATCTCATCAATTAATTTGTTATAATACCAAACTTTCTCCCCTAAACGTGCTTGATACGGTTGTAGGGCCCCTTGAATGGTCCTCCATGTTCTTTCCGGATGTTCAGAAAAGGAATTCATATATCTCCTAGCATTTGTAGCACGTTGGTCACCATTATTTAATGCCTTTCTTTCCAAAACATCCGCAACCGCTAGAAGGCGTCCGAAGAGATAATCTCTATTATTATTTTCCTTATCTAATACCAATTGATATCCCTCCATTGTATTAATTAATGCACATGTAATACTTAATGTTTTTTCCCATTCCCATTTTTCCATTGATAGAGGGTTTGATGCACGCTGAAAGGCACTTCTAACAATGTCGAAAGGGATTTTTCTCTCGTCTATGATGCAAGGAAGCATGCGCTCCATCAAACTCTTGACTACTTTTTCGTTTGCTTTTGGCCCATAAGCAGCAAATGCAATATCTCTGGTTGTCGGTGCCCCATAAAATTTAACAAATTCATTATCTGCATTTTTACGGTAACCATGCTCCCAGACACATGTAGAATGCCAATTCTTTAACTTATTTAAATAAAGGTTTTTATCCATATTACGATAGTAAAGAACTGCTAATCTGCCTGTTGTCGCTGAATCAAGCAAGAGAATATTTACATTTTCACTGGAAGATAAATTATTTTTATAACCATCAATTGCCTTAGCAACTTCATTGGCAAATTGTTCATGTGTATAGGATTTTATTTCTCGCTTTTTAGTTCCTCTTATATCCATTGAAAATATATTGTAACTATCCTCTACAATATCTGGAACATCTTCTGCATCATTGCCCCATACAAGAAATACACGTTGATCGATAATTTTTCCTTGCTTGTTAATAAGCCATTTCAATGCATTATGTGCTTTTTGGGACACATCATAGCTAATATTCGCTACTTCATTTGACGTAGTAAATCTTCCTCTAAATGTGAAACCTCTTAAATCATTTGAAGAGATTAACTTTGCTTGATCACTAGCATTTCTAATCTTTTTCGCATGTTTATCTGTACTCGGTTTTATTTCCCCTGTAACATAGCAGTAATCTTCATTATCTAGGAGGCCATCATAGAAATTAATAAAGGAGTTATGTATTTCTTTGTCTTGCCATACCTTTGATAGCATCTTATTTGGAGAATACACGGTAAATCTAACAAACGCGGCTTCTTGGCCAGCTGGAAGCACTGTAAAGATTTCGGGCTTGTTCCCCAGAAAAACTTCAACTTTTTTATCCCATTTTCCAATCAGCTTTTGGTTTTCATCAAGCCATAATATTTTGGTTTCTACCAAGTCTTTCACTAATTGTTTTTTTCTTAAGTATTTGTAAATGCTTTTTAATTTATCTGTAGTATATGGGGATTCTACCCAATTCCTTAGCTGTTCGATATAATAGCCAAATGACTCCTCTTCTTTTTTACTGCCGCCGTATTCACCAAGATCACCTGCAACGTAAGTTAATTTATCATGTAATGGATGGGGAACTTTATACGCTCCGGTACCAGACCTACTTGCAGAGTCTTCTGTACAAGGGATCAATGTATTCGCGTCGCTCTTATCTATGACTGTTGCTGAATGGAACTCCCCTTCTTCTGTAATTAAAACTTCAATATTTGCTGACTGAGTAGTGTGTGAAATAGGTAGCAATGTATATTCTTGGCCATTATATTTTTTTTCAATTTTACCGACTCGATCTAAATTTGATTGATAGGTCTCATACAAATTCAATAGCCAACTCATTTATTCACCTCCTTCTTCTAATTGTTTTATAAGCTCATCAACTGATTCAACGTTTGAACTGTCAAAAATCTTTGGCTCCATCTTGGATATTTTACGGATTTTTGTACATTCTTCTGGTCGGATGAATTGAATAATTCCATCTCTCATTACCGGATTCCATAATCGAACCTCTAATTCATTCCTACCTGTTTCATCAGGATAATTAAGCCCATGAACCATTGTGCCTAAATGAATATCTCCACCATAATTATCGTAAAAGCCTTCTCCTTCACCAAAAACACAAGGCTCCACATATCCTTGGCATTCTCTCGTTCCTAAAAAAATGTCTCGCCGTCCTCCAACTTTAAGTGAACGTTTTAGGATGTTATGATGCTTATATTCATTACGATCATAAGCTAAATCAGGTCGATGAGGATTAAAGATAAAATGAGCCTGAACTTGGTATCTTACATTCTTTAAATATGTGTAATTTGCGAGTGTATTTCCACCACCATATTCAATTGGACGAATACCTTTTGATTCCATTTTGATTGCATTCATAATTCTTATTTTATCTACAATCATAAGAAGAGTTGGCTTCCAGTAGATTGATTCGACAATCCCTTTGATAGCTTGATAAGTTGGTACTTGGTAAGTTAACTTTTCTCCTCCCATTTTCATCAAAGGATCTGTGAAAAGTGCGTAATCACCAAAAACCTCAAATTCAATAGAATTCCGCAAAGATTCTTCCTCCTTTTTCATTTTCTATATTTTTCTAGTAAATTAATGATACTCCTCCTATGTAACTATATCAATATTTAGCGATTATATATTATATGAAATTTAAGAATTCTTTTGATGTGGTATAAAAACATGGATTAAAAACCCTATCTCAAACAAAGATAGGGTTTAAAATATAGCTGTCTTAAAATCGCTCTCATTAAGCACATTCAAACCATATTCATCATTATAAGCACTTTCCTTCAAGGCTAGAATTTTCCCATCAAGATAGTATACGAGTCCATCATTTATTATCAATTTTTCTTTTTCATAGTTGAATAAGTTAACTGTATACTGCTGTGCCTTTCGTAATAATCGGCTCAAATCCTCAATGGAGTTATTGCTATTTAATTCTGCGATAATATCCTTTCCTTCTTCATATGGGACAATAACTGAAGTGGTTATATCATCAATGACGTTAAAATGTTTGGCCGCTGTCTGGTAGCTATTTATAATAAATAATGGAATATCTTTTTTATCATGTTTATGAATATATGCTCGACGATAGCTATTTTCTATTCTTGGTACGGATAATAACTCAGTCATGTTCTTTTTTAGTTTTGGAATAAAATAATCTAGATCAGATTCAAATTCTCTATAATATTCTTTAAAATACCTCTTCATTGCCTCTCTTGATAAAATATGTCCTCCATGTATTTTATCGTTATGTTTTAAATCCATAAGGATTTTCTTCGTAATTTTCTTTCCAATTTTAATTTCCTTTAAATGACTTAAGTTTTCCTCTTCATAATCAATGACATAGACATTCTGTATGCCCTTTTCACCGTGGCGATTACATCTTCCTGCAGCTTGTGCTATAGAATCTAACCCTGATAAAGAACGAACAACACACTCAAAACTTACATCTACACCTGCTTCGATTAACTGTGTGCTGATGCAAATGATTTTTCTTCCTTCCTTTAGACATTCTCTAACTTCTTCTAAAATTTTATGTCGATGTGCTGCACACATTGTTGTGCTTAAATGATAAATAGGGACATTTAATCCTTGGCTCTGTAATTGTGTATATAAATCTCTCACAACTGATTTTGTATTTAGAACAATGAGGATACTTTGTACTTCCTCTATTTTTGTATGTATAAATGTTTTGAGTTTATCTTTATTAAAGATTTCATTAGTTGCTTGATCAATGATTTCTACTCTTTTAAATGCTTCAATTACATGATCGAGGTTATTAATCATTTCAGCATCCGTATTTATGTCTAATTTTTGTTCTACAAAGTCCAAAGCAGGTTGAGTAGCAGTGCAGAGGACTATACTGGAACGAGTATATATTTTTAAAAAATTCAATGCTTGATTAAATAATGAAACACATGAAACAGGAACTTTTTGCACTTCATCAAAAATAATAATTGCCTCACTTAAATTATGGAGTCTTCTAGTATTTCTGTTTCCCTTTGCGTAAAACACATTTAGAAACTGAACCATGGTTGTAAAAATAATAGGAGAATCCCAATTATCTTTAGCTAACTTTAATTTTTGTTGTATGCTAGCCATACCGTCTTCATTTTCATCATGCTCATTCACTTCTTCAACTATATTTGAATGATGTTCTAAAATATTTTCTTCATCCTCTAATATTCTTCGAACCTCTTCCGCATTTTGCTCGATAATTGTTGTAAAAGGTACAACATAAATAATTCGTTTTTTATTATGGGTTTTTGCATGTTTTAGTGCATATCTTAAGCTTGCTAATGTTTTACCACCACCAGTTGGAATAGATAACGTATATATTCCTGATGGCCTCTCAGCGAACTGATCACACTGATCTGACATGTCTGCTCTCAACATGTTAATAGGGGTATTTGCATTCTGCTGTTTTTTGAAAGCATTAATTTTTATCATGAGTCTCTCGTAGTATTTCTCAAATAACTCATCAGAATTTATTACGGATTCTACACTTTTTTCTTCTTCAAATAATCGGGTGTTTGTTCTATCGGCATCAATTAATGTACTAAAGATGAATTTAGTTAAAAACATTAATTGTTTTTCAGCATTTTCTGGGGATTCTTTAAGTAGGAAACTTTCTAGTTCTACAGTAGCTTTGTCAACATACTCATGAAAATCTTTCTCTTTCATGACATGTTTAAAAAAGAATTGTTGTGTAACATCAAATCCTCTTAATTGCTTATCTCGCACTCTATTTAAATAGGGTGATTCTAAATCTGGATTTAAAAAATCTTGAAGGTATCCGTGGTGAGAAATAATGGCATTTCCCACTATCTCAGATATTATCCCTTTGTAAGGAATCATATTTTCTGTATGGAATAATTGATATAACAACTTCCCCCCTGCAGTTGAATGGTCAACACTCCCCCTTTTAGGTGAAGAATTAGGATTATTTACTGCTTCCAATATATATTCTTTAAACTCATTGGTGTATTTACCCATATCATGGAGCATACCCGCTAAACCAGCTAAATGTTTTATACCGATTTTTTCTCCATAGGTTTCAGCTAGTTCTTTTACTCCTAATAAATGCTCTTCGACTGTTTGTACTTGACTGTCACTCTCGCGTATATGAGCAATGTAGGTCATTCAATCTCCCTCCATTTTATATTTTTTACATGTTTGTTAGATACTGCAGATGTAGATACTTCCAGTTGAGTATCTACATCTGCAAAGCGTTTTAAAGCCAGAGCATTGCTAATTTCAATCCAGGCACCTTTTGAGGTGCGACCATGACAAGCCAATGACTCCTGATAAACCAATAACACTTTGCCAAACGCCTGGCATATCCCCATTTCAATCCTCGCACCTATATAAGGTGCGACTATGAGCTTTCCAGATAAATATAAACCCTAGGTAATTTCAATCCATACACCTATATAGATGCGACACAGATAAGCCTACGGAAAAAGACAAGCCGTCTGAATTTCAATCCACACACCTATATAAGGTGCGACCATGACAAGCCAATGACTCCTGATAAACCAATGGTTTCAATCCATGCACCTATATGAGGTGCGACACAAAATGTAGGTAGCGATGTTAATGAAGTCCGCTTGTACACCGATTGGCATATTTCAATCCACACACCTATATGAGGTGCGACATTTCAAGAAGTAATTGTAAAATCCGTTTTGTATATTTCAATCCACGCACCATATAAGGTGCGACAAGGCGAGTAGGGTTGCCCTCTTTGTCTGTGTAATTTCAATCCACACACCTATATAAGATGCGACGTTAATGAAGTCCGCTTGTACACCGATTGGCATATTTCAATCCACACACCTATATGAGGTGTGACTTGAAGCACGATCTTTGAAAAATGAATAGGAGTATTTCAAACCACGCACCTATATGAGGTGCGACGCTTTACAATCTTTGTTCCAAAATTCTTAATGTGATTTCAATCCACGCACCTATTTAAGGTGCGACTGGGTATGTAGTAAGTCATGGAATCTAATTTTAGATTTCAATCCACGCACCTATTTAAGGTACGACCTTAGTCTCTTTCTCTTTTTCTATTACATTAATAATTTCAACCCACGCCCCTATTTAAGGTGCGACATAATTTTGGTGTAGTTGCAGTAGATAAAGATAAATTTCAATCCACACACCTATTTAAGGTGCGACAACTTATCGTTGAATTTGCTAAGGTAATCATACAATTTCAATCCACGTACCTATTTAAGGTGCGACGTACAATCACTCACGAGCATTAATTCACTCAACTATTTCAATCCACGCACCTATATAAGGTGCGACTTATCGTAACCTGTATGACAATGCTATGTATTACGATTTCAATCCACGCACCTATATAAGGTGCGACACCGATTTGTGTTCGAAATCAACCAAAAATACGTTAGTTTTATCCAAAAATATACAAATGTTTTTATTTAATAAAGTAATTTGTATAAAAATCATAAATCACCATTATAAAGCATGAGAATTCAAGGTGCGAATGTACTAGGAATTTCATGTTTGCTATACATTCGCACCTAAAAAATTAAAGGGCTTTCTAAATCAATTGATTCTTTTACACCAATATGTTCGACCTTATTTTCATAGCTATTACCTAATTGAATAACCAAAATGTATAGTTTCATAATACCCTTAATATATTGATTCGTAATTTACAATAAAATTCACTATATATTGTCTCTCTATCCACCTATCAAGTTTATTCTTTATATCATCGTTTGATCTTTTTTTATGATATAACATTCTTAAGAATATTGAATACTAAAAATTCCTTTATTTTGCTAACTCAAAAATACTTTAATTATTCTTCTCTTTATTTGTGTTCAACTTTTAATATATAACTAGATATTATTAAGGATATCTTGATTTAGTATATTTATTGGCTTTTCTTCCATCTTGATGGCTAACAGTTCCTTTTACTTATTTCTCTTAGTTATTAACTCTTCTTGTAATTTAACAAGTTCCCTTGCAGGAGAAATAATTACTTTTAATTTTAACGCTGACAGAAATATTTTCCAACTTAAATAAACTAAATTTATCAAATATAAATTCACTCTTAGAATTTACTTTGATAATGAGTAAAATATGCCAATAGAGTATCTAGCTTTAGTTCCTAGCACTCTATTAACTAATTAATAAGGAGATGTTAACTATGTTGAAACATATCAAACAGGCTAAAAATGAAATCTTACTTATGGCGATTCTATTTTCTCTATTTTTTATAATGCTTTTATATAATGAGGGGGCTGCTGTACTTAGCGTATCTGCGTGTTTATTGAATATTATTGCAAAGGATCTTTTCTCTCAGAGAGCATAAAAACTATTTATAAATTATTATTTAGAAACAGACATAGTAAAAAGAAGAAAAAACATCCTACAAAATGTTTTTTCTTCTTTAATAATCTGGTTAGCCACTACATTTTTTCTAATATCCCTTGTCTCTCATACCACTTAGACATTTTTTCAACTGCATTTGCAGATAGCCGCTTGGTTTCTCTGTTACAAAATCTAGATAATGTAGGTGCTGATATTCTCATTTCTTTTGCTAATTCTCGTATAGACTTATTATCAACTTTGCGTTGTTTAAGTATTTTCTCTCGAACAGCCTCTTCATCAAATCTATTAAGCTCTTCATTATTTTTTTTCGGAGGCATATTAACGACATCCTTAGCCTTTTCAAAATATTCTACAGATTCTTCAGTATTATTTTCTAAATCTAGTGTTTTTTTCTTAGGTAAATTATACATTGACTTAATTAATTCTTCCGGTGGAAGTATAGTAATATTTAAATTCACCCAATAATCTTTAAACCAATTCTTCTTATTAAAACGTTCTTCATCTAATGTTACTGTATACTCCCACTTAGAAATTACGTTCTCTTTTTCTAAGTCAGTAAGAACATTCTCTAGGTGTTCTCTAATCCGACTCGGTTTCCACGTAAGCGGGATTGCCATAACAGCTAATAAGCCTTTATCTCCTCCAATGGAGTATGGTCGCTTCAAAGTTGAATATATTTGTCGTATTCTCCATTGCCATGTTAGATAACGAATTAAACGTTTATGATACTTATGTCGATAACTATTATACTCAAGTGCCTTTTTAGATAATAATGCTGTGGTATTATTTGAACCATATAAATAACTTGTTAAAAAACTCCCTGGTTTGATACGGCAAGATTCAATGCCCATATATTCATTTGTTGTATTGTGTCTCCATAATACAACTGAATCCAAGACAAATAACCGTTTGACAACTTCTCTCTTTACTTTATATTTTTCATCATGTTCATTTTCTTCATTTAAGACTACTACTTCATTATCATCATTTAAATAAATGAAGATACTTGCTAGTGCTGCAATACGCTTAGCAACCTTAATTTTATCTTCAGGTCTGTAGTATTCTCCTTTACTTACTTTCTTTTTTGGTACATTGCACATATCCAAAACTTGCTCATATGAAAATTCTATAAATTCATCTGGGGATTTTGCTTGTGCTAGCCACTGTATGGTAATGGAGTCCAATACATCAGCTGTCAGATCATCCATATTGCTCATTACATCATTCACTAAAGTATTCCAACGAGATGCTTCATCATCTTTAATAAGCTTTAAATCTTCATCTCTGTGAGAAGAGAGTTGAGCTATTGCATTACTTTCCTTTGTTTCAATAGGATAAGATTTTACCCCCATACCTGAGTCTTCTTCAAAGTGATTTTTAGAGATTCCATCACGTAATTTAAAATAAACAGCGGAATTATTAACTTCGAAATATTCTTTATCAATTGGTTCATCCGTTTCATCATCTTTTACGTCTTCCTGGATGATTGTTCCTTCATTAAACTTATTAACATTCTTAAACTCGTCTTCTAATACCTTTTCAATAGCTGCATGAATTTCATCTTTATATTCTTTTAACTTAATACCAATTTGTAATGAGGTAATTCCTTCTTCATTCTTTTTACTCAACCATGATACTAATGCCGAAAAAGATGGTGAAACATGTTGAGAAGTTACAACCTTAGTATTATCTTTTTCTACATCTGAACTAAAAGCAGTCCATTTTTTCCAAACTACTTTATTGTTTCCGTATAAAGGCTCAGATATTAATAATGCATCCGTAAACAGTTGTGTTAATCTCTCCACATTATCACTCCTTCCGTAATTTCCTTTCAAACAAACATTTAATCTATTACATATATGTAAACACTTATTGTTTTCTAGTTTTGGTAATATTCAAGCAATAATGAAACAAATTTTCTTTATTTACAACATAAAATAACATTAATTATACATTAGTTCTCAATAGGTCTTCAATCAATCTAATAAATTAAGATATGAAACACTTTTTACCATATAGTGAACCTTCCCTATAAATTATGAAACATTTTTATCTAGTCATTCCCATATTCTCATAAAAAGTTCATATGAATAGAATTTATATCGCATATACACCAGATCCTTTCAAATTTATTTGAAATAAATTTGCCATATCCTTAACCTAAATCCGAAAACATGAGACATCAATCAATTTTTCTTAATTTAAATACGTAACACAATTTTTTTTCAAAAACCTTATAAATCCATAGATATCCACGTTTTATCTTTATTTTAATACATACAATCATTGAATCTTAACGAACCTCTTTTGCCATATCCTTGACCTTAATATACATATAGAACAGTCAAAAAACCTTATGTACCAAAGGTTCACCTTAGTTTTTTTGTAAATTTCATTATATATCAAACATGAAACACTTTTGCCATATCCTTGACCTTCGAAAACTCAAAACATGAAACACCTTTTACCATATCCTTGACCTTAAAGCTATTACATTTTCTCCTATAACCCTTTATATAAAGGGATTTACAGTATCTTTTCCTAATGAACGACCTATGATTAAAACATGAAACACTTTTGCCATATCCTTGACCTAAAATTATAAACTATTCCCCACACCCCTATATATATCAACAATCTTTCCCTGTTTCATTATTGTGTTTATACAATTAGGACATGAAACGTTTTTTACCATATCCTTAACACAAATTTTTTTCCATAGATTCTCCGATCCCTTATAATCATTGGGTTTATAACGTGTTTCATGTTTTAAAAATTCCTCTTAAAGGGGCACCTTTCAACATTTTTCATTTTGCTATAATCAAAATTGGTATATTTTATAGTATTTTGGCATATATTTCTGAATTTGTAGAACGGAGGTGAAAAAGATGGGAAAGTCATTTGTAATACGAAATCAACGTAGCTTAAATGGGGAAACAACCAATGCTGTGTTAGTAACAATAAAATCTTGGCAAAAATTTGTGGAAACATTTGAAGAGAAATACTATAGCTATAAAGATACATATTTAGAAGATATTCTGCAGCACATGACATACGAAGAACGTATTGCTGACGTAGAAGGCTTTGTCGAAAAAGCCAAGCCATCTTTTTCACGTCGCGCAATGTCTGCAATTGCAGAAAAAACCGGAAGAAAACATAAATTATACGGTATTACGAATGCAGATCTTGAAGTATTCTTGTACTTACATAAAAAATGCTATACAAATGGTGTCATTCCAAATGTAACAATACATATGATGTGGGAAGATTACAAGCAATATAAAGAAGAGCTTGCATACATTCAGCATTCTCAATTCTATATCGCTTTAAAAAAGTTAAGCTTACATAACATTATCTCTATTGAAAATGGCTTAGATGGCCGATATACAATCAAACTGACTCATTTTATAAACGAGGAAACAGAAAAAGCAAATCCATACGTTTATATTAGTCCTGTTGTATTTACAAAGGCTTTCTTTAAACTATCTGTAGCAGCTAAGAAATTATTCTTAGACATTGCGATGCAACAACATACGGAAACAACATTAAAGCGTTCTTTGGACAAGCAGGACGAAAGAGGAAACAAAACTCACTTCGGTGGGATGTATCGTTTCTTACATAAAAAATATCCGCATCAAATCCGTGCGGTTATCGAGGAATTAACAACTGCATTATCATGTACGGGGAATCCCCTATTCAAAATTTGCAAAATGCAAAAAGGTGTAAAGCAGACAAAACGATATACGACATTATATCTGTCTATCCATTCAGACTTCTTATGTTCGAAAGAAGCTGGAGAAGAACAACATAGGGATCCATTTACACCAAAAGCTACCTATGCTCGAAAAGCGAAATTTATCGAAGCAGTCCTACAAGAGATGAATATCGGTGAACTGTCTGCAGACATGAATAAATTCATTCATGTATTAAAGCATACTTGTCATCGTCAAATTCGCAGTGTAATTCGCGGACTACGTGACATGGTTGATCGAAAAGAAGGATATCCAACGAAAATTGTATATACATTGAAGAAACTATTGCATCAAACATCTCAATATCAAATTCTCGATACAGCAGCGAAAGAAGGTATCTACCCTCTTATTGCGCAGCATATACCAAAAGAGAGAAATAGTGACCGTGAGCAAGCTGTATTTAATTTCGGTTTACATTATTCTATGTACTCTCTTCACAACATTAAGAAGATGTTTAAGAATGTGCATGCACTATTGAAGCAGAAGTTTGCGGTACCAGTGACGGAAGAGTCTTATCACCGTAATTATCTAAAATACCAAGAAGAAACGTTATTTAGAAAATATGCATATGATCAGGGAGTGAATCTCCATGCATATATCGCTTTAGAAATTGAAATGCGTGAAAAACTAAAAGTTCGTGGCCATAAAGAACGCACGATTCCAAGTGATGTACGTGAATGGTTTATCGAGGCAATTGATAAGCTGCCACAAGAAAAACTTCGTGTTATTGAACTACCAAAGCAGTTTAATTTACTAGAGTTTATGCGTACCTTCGAACGTTTAGTACGTGCTGGAGTAACAATAACAGCTCCAGATCAGGTGCTACACGCAATGGAAATAAAATAATAGTAATGAGCTCTCTATTTTTGAAAAAATCGAAAGTAGAGGGCTATTCGTGTTTGTATGATTAGTAATCCCTTTCTGCTACCCTACTTATAAATACCAAATCGGAAGGACTTCATGTAAAATGGAGTCTTTTTTTATGCACTTCTATACAAATTCAATTCTAGCAATATATAACTCTCCACATAACACTAGGGAGTATTCTTCTAATGTATTAAAACCTATCCCATAATACCTACAAAAAATCAAAAGGAAAATTATAAAAATAGTGGATATGCGGACAAATAAGATTCAATGTGAATATAATCTTTCTAAAAATATTGTAATTACTAATGTTGTTGTATTTATCTAATAAAAATCATCAATAATAATGTGAGTTATGTGTAAATACTGATTAATGTTAACAAATAACAACCTAATCTGGATAAAATGTGGGTAATTGAACGCTAGATACTGCTGTATTTAACAAAATAAAGAAAATAAAGCCTATTTTCATAGGTGGATAAATATAAAGTGATTTGTATCAATTTCTTTCCGATTTCATGTAGAAATATATAATTCTCTTTATGCTTTTTTGTAGAATTGATAGTCTAATAATCATTGAATTTCCGTATACTTTTTCTACTATTTATGATTTTTTACGTTCTAACATCAAATTTTCCCTTGTGGAAGTAGATCTTTCCCCTATTTTTGATAACCTATAATAGTTTTATCTTTATTTCTTTTTAATATATAAGATATATATTTATAATAGATTTTTAATACAGCTAGTATGATTGTTAATAAGATGTCCGACCTAATTGAAAATATTTGTAAATTACGTTATAATAATGGAAAATAAACATATCATTACCCACATACTAAAGGACAAACCTACGTATCCCTACCAGGGAGAGGTTTGTCCTTTTTTCATTTTAATAAACAATTCATATTGGGAGGATTAAAGATGACTGTACTAAAAGATTCGACTTACATAGAAATGAATACTTATAACGAGATTGGATTTTTTAAAGGGATTCTTTGGGGTTTAATTTTTGTAGTTCCTTTTTGGAGTATTATGATAGCCCTATTTATTTCGCTTTATAAATAATAATCAACATATCCAAAACGCAAAGGGTTGTTTGTCCGTTTGCTTTTTGGATATGCCAGCAACCGTGCGTAGCAAAGGGCGGTAGCAGGTCTTTCACTTATTTTCTGTTATAATATATCCTAAGAAATTAGGTGATTATTATGAACGAAACAATTTGCTTAGAGAAAACATTAGAGGCTTTTTCAGCGTATTTAAATGAACAAGGACGAAAACATTCTACAATTCAACGTTATGCATACGATATTAAGGATTTTTTTAAGTGGTTAGAAGTAAATGAAATACTTTTTCATATCAAATCATGGAATGAACTTTCTGAAGCAAACTATCAGATGTATTTCTCTGAGTTAGAAGACAAACGTAAATATTCTCAGAAAACAAGACACAGAATATGGGTTGTTTTAAAGAAGTTACACATGTTTTTAGGTATAGTTAGTCCGTTGGATGGTATTAATCTCTCTTTAATTCCGGATCAATCACTAAATGATAATGATTTCATTACCGAAATGGAAGAAAAGCTTTTAAAGCAAACTGTTCTATCAATAAAGGGATTAACGGAAAGACAAGCCCAATATCGGCCTTTAATCATGGATAGAAACGCTTGTATAATTAATTTAATAGTAAACTATGGTTTGTCTTTACAAGAGCTTGTATCGCTTAATATGAGCCATATACAGTTTGCTAGAAATATATTAATGATACCTGGGGAAAATGGAGCAACTAGGTCTGTTTCTTTAACTATGGAAGATACGCAGCAGCTTTATAAATATTACACCACTATTCCGGAACCTGTAAGACCTAGACAACACACAGATAATCCCCTATTTGTGGCATTTGATTTTAATCGAGGTACGTATCGATGGGTGTACGAAAATGATGCACCAAAGGCTTTGTCTGAAGTTGCTATACAAAAGATGATACGACTTGAAGTGAAACGTGCGGAGTTAAATAGACGTATTTCTGCACAGCAGATGAGGAATACATTTATTCTACGCCTTATTAAGTTGGGCTTAACTGAAGATGACTTGGTAAGTAGAATGGGATTCAAAACTAAGATTTCTTTAAAAAGGTATTACCAATATTCACTGGGAGCTATAAATAACTCTAAAATATAGTTTTATTAAAAGTTAGAAAGGTTGATTTATTTGGAAGAAAATATTTTTGGACAGAATCTTAGAAAATTAAGAAAAACAAAGGGGCTTAGCCTAGACAAATTGGGTATAGAGTTAGGGGTAACAGGAAGTGCGATATCCTCTTGGGAATTAGGGAATAAAGAACCGAACTTTGATATGGCAAAAAAAATTGCAAGTTATTTTATGGTTAGTACTGACTACTTGTTCAATCACCAAATTTTAGATAGTGATGAACATACAAAAGCAATTGTTACACGTTTAGCTCATAAAATGTACGAAAAAAGCAAGGATGTTCTAGTATTCGAAGAAGAACTACTATCTTATCTTGGTTATTTAGATTTTAAAAATAAATCCAGGCAAATAGCATTAAAAAACATTGAGAATGAGAATGAAGAAGAAAATGTATAGCACAATATATATTAACGGTTTTACCGTGCATGTATTTGTCATATTCTAATAAAAAGACGTGTTCTATACATAGAACACGTCTTTTTATTTTAGTATTTTTCTTTGTTTACTTCTTATTTGTCCTTCTCTATGTTTTTAATCGCAGCTTCGTTCTGACTGATTATATCTTGAAAATGCTCTTTTTTATTTCTTTCCACAAATTGTATAATTTCTTTAAATTCCATTATTATCACCTTAATTCACTTACTTTTATTATTTGTTCTAATTCGAGTACTGAGAGTACCTGAATACGTAAAAATGTCTTTAGGGCATTCCAAAACTCTCCATGGTCATCTAATGATACCTGGAGAACGCTTTTCCAAACATCCATCCCAACCTCGTTATATTCAGGATTTCCTTTCATAAAACATGCTTTATGTATCGTAAATGAAACCGGATCAGTTTTTACACCTTGATTTGGTACAAGTGTAGGAACCCAATCAATAGAAGTATATAAGTGCATAAGATTCTCCAAACATTTCTTTAGAACGCTATTGTCTCCTATGCAATGTATTTCACCACTTATTGTATCCATTATGATTTTTTCACTCGGATGTATCTCTCTAACGTAAAATGGTACTTGTTCTTCATAATGTTTATATATCCTTTTAAATGCTTCTATGGCCTTTTCTATTGATGTTGCATTTATAAAACTGATTTTATGTTCTGTAGTAATTTCTAATATGTATAGGCGCATAATTATTAATCCCCCTATATTTTCTATATATTAATTGATACATTGTATCATCTTACTTTTAATTTAAAGAAAGTACCTACGTTACTGGTACTCTCTTTAAATATAGCTTCTATTTATATGTTAAGCTATTAAAAATGTCTCGTTTCCTATTTAACGCTAATTTAAATTGTGTTGTATTAGGTAGGTGCTAGTTAAATTTAAAAGCTTTCATTAAAATAAGGTATAATATAGATTTTAATTTTTTAATGGAGGGAAAATTGTGGAACGAGTCGATGTAGTATATGCACTTATTTATGATGATACAAATAGAAAAATTCTTATGGTCGGAAACAAACGTGAAAATGGTAGTGAATGGAGCCTCCCAGGAGGGGCAAGAGAAAGTGGAGAAACCTTGGAACAGGCAGTTATCCGTGAGACATTTGAAGAAACAGGGTTAACAGTTGAAATTAAAGATATATTTGCTATTAATGAAAAATTTTTTCCGCATGCACATGCTGTAATATTCACTTTTGTAGCTAGAATAGCCGGAGGCGAAATATCTATTCAAGACAAAAATGAAATTACTGGTATTAGTTGGATAAACATAAAAGAAGCTGAAGAAATTATGTTTTATTTTCCTGATGGCGTTCAAAATCTATTAGAAAAAGGACTAGTAGCTCCTTACTACTTCCAAACAAAGTAGAACAAAAAGAGCGATTACATAGTTTAAAACATTTAGAATTCTAATTCTATCTGTATATTAAGAAACAATTAGCTTTTTGGTATTTATTCTTTCTTAACCTGGTTATTTACAAAATGCTGATGATACCTTTACTTGAGGACAGCCAATATATTGACTTAAAATAAAGTCTGATTAAAAGGTTGCTGAGAACATTCATTTTATCATAAAAGAATCCCCTATATTTTGAACAAAGATTGATCGAAATATAAGGGATGTATAGATTTACTCTCAAAAGTTTTATGAAATAGATTGATCGTTTTGACGGGCAAATAAGTTATAATAATTACCACTTCTTTATAAACTTAGAAATTCTCTTTCTATACTATTTTGTTCGAAACGAATGGTAGTAGGTCGCCATTAATGACATTAACATTGGAATGGTAATGACAAGGGAAAATAAGAAAACTATCGAAAATATTGTACTTAATACCCCTGAACTTACTGAATGAACTAAATAACTTACAATCAGCATAGCCATACTAATTACAAATGCTGACATAACTGGTTGTCTTAGTATTTTTATTTTCTCCTGTTTTGTTTCTTTATCTGTATAAATTGGTTTTGTACCAGGTTTGGCCTTAAATAGGTGCGCACCATAATAACTTGAACAAACATATTCCCAACCTGCCAATTCAAACATTTCGATATATTCTTCCCATTCATTTTCTGTTAATGGTCGTATATCAAGACTAAAAATAGTATTTTCAGCAACACCCTTTTCTAATTCATATCCCATTCGTTTGAAACGTTTCACAATCCATCCTTTTGCAGCATATTTTCTTAGCTTTTTTAAATCTTTTTCTTCTGAAAAAGCAATCCCATTTGACATTATGTATTTTGTTTTCCCCATTTTAGTTCTCCCCTTTTAATCCATTTTCAGCAAAATCAAGCATTGTTTTACGTCTCAAAATATCTTTTTCCAACACTTCTCTACCTCTATCTGTCAAAACATATACCTTCCTACGCGAATCTGAACCATCAAATAACTCAATGTAGGATTCGGCTATTAACTTTTTAATAATTGTGTATAGTGATGCAGGACCAATGACTACTTTCCCATTTGTTAACTCCTCAACCAAACTCATCACTACATATCCATGTCTAGGTTTTGTAAATCCTGCCATAATATAAAATACAGAATCAGTTAATTGTTCTAATGATTTCATTTTCTCCCTACCTTCTTATATCACTTTATGATATATCTAAAAATAATATATCATAAAGTGATATATTAAACAATAAAAAATGGAATGAATATTCAATTTCACTCCATCTTTCAAGGGAATTCTTATCAAAATTTATTAATAATTATCAATCTTTTTTATGACTAATTAGACTTTGTTTTAATTTATCAAACTATATTTTAAATCCACACAATACAAATGTTGTGGTAAATGCGGTCATATGTTGTACAAAAAAATAGACATAAGCAAAAACATTGTTTGTATCTATTTTTTTAATCTGTCTCGTATAAAAACTATAGTGAGGCAAATTTAATTGAACTAGAACTTGAGCATGGTGCAGATGCAATTGTTCATCCAAAATTTAAACGACTGTATTTTGATAATAATGAAATTACAGTAAGTGTGTATATTGAATACAATCTTTTAGACGATTCTATTGTCGCTACCCAATAAGATATTCTCTAAGACAGAGGTATAATATGAAGGGTATTTTAGTAATTGCTTCCGAAAATCTTCTTCGTAACTTTGAATTAACGATTTTAACATTCTCTTATTTGTTGGTGGGGATTGATCTCTTAAAACTCCGCTCAAATCTCTAGAAATGATCCGATCTGCAAAACCTAATTCGTAAAATAGTATATTTAAAGAGTTAGGTACACCATATTTCATACGTTTTTGTAATTTTTTAAGATTCCCAACTAAATATATATTTTGATCGGTAATTAAAGACTCAACTAATTCCGCGACCGCTCCAATTAGAAGCATACCTTCATATGAAAGTGCATTGTCACAAATTTCTACAATATGATCTATTTTATATTCTCTACGCTGTTTTTTTGTTTTCATCCGAATATCCTTATCTTTAAGAATATCTAATAGTATAAAATAAGCCCTTCCATGAATCCATGCGATAGCAACTTCTCTTAAAATTTCAGGCTTCTCGCATTTATTAAATGTTTTATTTTTAATATTCGATGCTAAAAGCGGCCATAAAGCATTCAAAAGCTCCTCATAGCTTTCACACCCCACAAGTTCATCTAAATGCATTTTAGTCCATTCTTCAATCTTTATAGCAGTTTCCACACCGTATAGCAGTTTCCCATACGATTTCTTTTTTGAGTCTTCTGGAATATTATTTGAAATATTGTTAGCTAGCATTTGAAATAAGATAACAATTTGTTCTTTTATTTGATCATCAGCTAGCGAATAAGCCAAAGTCTCTTTAGCAAGTGAGCTTACCCAATTCTCTCCTGCTTCATCAGTTACATATTCCCAATTGGCCATCAAATAACTTTCAATAGATGAAAGTACATTTATTTTTGATTCGACTTGTTGATTCAGTCCATCAATTGAAAATCCCTCGTTGGCAAATGCATTCGCTATTTTTTCCAATACCCCGTAAGCTTTATCGGAGTCTTCGAAATAAATTTCAAATAATTTTATGTAATTAATATTACGTGTAATCTTCTTATCATCGCTACATAAGGGATCAAATATTTTTAATAATGAGCTCTCAACTGGTTCTGAGTTATTAGGATCTAATAAGTTTTTTACTTGTAGCCAACGCCATCTATTTTTTTGAATGTTACGCTTATCATAGATATTAGGGTCTGCAAAAATAACACTACCTTCTGTATGCATACCAGAACGACCGACGCGACCAATTAAATTCTGAAAATCACGAACTTTTATTCTTTCAGTTCCTTGATAAATACTAGTTACAATAAGATACCTAATTGGTAAATTAACACCTTGTGCTAATGTAGATGTGCATATGACGAATTTTGCTAAACCTTCTTTAATTGAGTGTTCCACAGCATGGCGGATACCAGAAGGTATATTTCCATGATGTGTTAAAATCCCTAGTTCCGCACTTTTAGTGACAGAAGCTTGCGAACCAAGATGTAAGCCATATAGGGTATACAGTTTCCTTATTTCATTTTTTTCTGATAATTCAAATGGAGTTGTTAAAGTTAATCCTCGTTCATACGCCTCCACTACCTTGTCGCAAAGACTGGTTACATTATCTTTCTTTCCACAAAATATTGCTACACTTCCATTTGCAATTAGTTTTAAACCCAAATATAAAGAGACAGTACTACTATCGTCTTTAATTGGAAAGAAACGTTCGTTTTTTTCTCTTCCTTTCAATTCCAGTTTTTGCTGCTCTATTATTCTGGGTACATAAAAATCTATTTCATTAGGATTTTCTTCATTCAAAAATTGAAGTTTTCCAAGACGATCCATCCAACTTGTAAGTGCTACAGTTCGATATGTAGGAGAAAGGTTAACTCCTGAAACTACTTTATTTTCAGGGCCATTAAGCCAAGAACCAACCACTTCTGCATTATTGATTACAGCGGATATTAATACTTTTTGTACCTCTTCAGGAACCATCCCTTTTAAAGCTGTAAGGAGTAATTCATAATTGATTCCTCGTGTATTACTATCAAATTGATGTCCTTCATCGTATATTAATAACCCAATTTCCGTTGCCAATTCTGGACATTGGCGAAGCATGTAAATAAGTTTTTCTGGAGTAACAACTAAGATAAAATCATCTCTAAGTATTGATTTCAGTTCAAAATCCATTTGAAGCACATCTGATACTTCATCTATGTTAATAGAATCACTTTGGAATGACTTACTCAGACTCATACTTATTTCATGACATAATGCCCTAAATGGAGCCACGATTACAGCCAAAGAAGTTCTATTTGATAGAAAAGCACTACGTATTATAACTTCTGTCGCCTTGGTTTTCCCAGCACTAGTTGGTAATTGAATTACAGCGGATTCCCCTTTAAAAACACCAGTTTCCCCCAAAAGGTGTTGAGCTGGCCAAAATTCTTGAATGAAATTTTTATTTTGTAAAATGTCTTCCCAATTCTCAACACTTATACCAGAATATTTAGGCAAACATTTTCTACTAGAGTTTTCAATTCTTTTTCTTATTACCGCACCAATTACATCAGCAAAAAGTAATTCTCTTGGAGTACCAAATGAATAAGCTTTGGTCCTAAGTGCAGAAATGAGATCATAAATATATTCCTCAAAAATACCATCCTTATAAAATTCAGTTAGTTTATATGAAATATCCAATATATTATCTGCATATATTTCACCTTCTACTACATAACAGGGTAAGAAAGTTCCAGTGAGCAATCGAGCTAATAATGTATCTAAATTTGAACATTCTAAGTTAAGTTTATCCAAATCTATACGATTTACTAAAACAAGTGAACTTCCTGGTAAATTGCATAAATAATAGGAAGCTGAACCTAGTAGTAAAACGTAGTCATCTAAATCTTCCTCAAGATTTGTTTGTAAATACGCATCAAAAAAATGCGCAGAAAATCTAAGGTTCTCACGTAATTCCTTTAGGTGTTGCTCGTCTGGTTCATCGGAATTCACATGAGCTGATAAATCACCTAATAACCCTATTGCCAATGTAAAAAGAGTTGATGGATCTTTTTCGAGATTTATATGATCTTCTTCATTAACACTGTATTCATTCATTTTTGCTTTTGATCTAGTAACACTTAATAATCGTTTGGAATGTCTCTCAGGCTTCATGTGCCGCCCTCCTATACAATTCATGGACAAGAGGCATCATATCCTCACCATGAATTACTAATAATGTTAGATTATCTTTATTTGGATGCTCATTAATTGATGTATCTGCAATCATCGGTAAATCCAGTAGACTTGAAGAAAACATAGCAACTGCCCCTGAAATCTCTTTATATGGATGATCAGTAGGATTTTGGAACCTATTTATTTTTTTAGATTCTTCAATTTGATTTTTTAGAAACAGTTGTTGTTTAATTGCATTTAGTGATTCACCTTTTCTAGCTACATCTTTTTTTGAATCATCAACAGCATTTTGTAACCTTGGGTTGGCCCTTGTACCAGAAAATTGTGTTTTGGTTTCAAAAATTGCTAGTGTATCCTCAGGTGTATACTCTCCATCACTGATAATTTTAAAAGCCAGAGTATCACATCCTTTAGAAGATTCATTACCAATTATTTTTGTGCCATATCGAGTACGAGGTACCCAGTAATTTAGAATAAACTCAAGGTAATCAGCTACTAATATTTCTCCGAAATCCCCTGCCCGTATACTAGGTCCTGGAGTACGAGAAGAGTCAGGAAATTTTATGATGTTTAAGTATTCTGCTCTTGTATAATTGTAACCCTCCCTAAAAAAATCAATTTCACTATCTAAACAATAATGTTCACGAAAATGTTTTGCCCATGAAGATAAAGTTTCTTCATCTTGCTCATACTTAAATTCGAAAACTTCAATATTCTTACCTTCAGATGTTTGAATGGTTTGACCCGTATTTTTAAACCATCTAATATGTGATTGTGTAGTTAATATCATGTTTATTCATTCCTTATTTAATATATTTTCAGGAAATATCTTCTAAGGATATTTTACCAAAAAATCAAGACATTTAGTTATTTGAAAAATAGATATATTGCTATTAAGATATGATTTAATTCCAGTATTAATAGGAAAATAGTGTTACTAAGAGTATTATCTTCTTCAGGTAGATGTAAAAAGAGCTAGTTATGAGGAAATAAAGAATGTTGGCTTGCAATAGATTTTTGATGAAAAAAGGTCGATGAAGCCATTAAAAGGCTTATAAGAATCAATAAGGGTATTAAGTTGATAACCAATGGACAGCTAATACAAATATTGTGATAAATGAGATTATTTGTGATACAAAAAAAGAATAGTACATACAGAATTATTCTGTATGTCACTATCCCCTTCTTTTATTCTTATATAATGTGTAACATCATATTGTTACCCTTATAGCAAAGTATCATTTCATACTACTATGAAGCATTCCTCCTTTTTTTAGATAGAAAAAGAGAGTCCCTTAGTAAGGCACTCTCTTTTATGTATTTCCTCTATTTTTAATCGATTACGATTTCATTTATATTTAGCTTGTTTAAGGTCTTTTTATAAAAACGA
>NZ_JBUXJL010000022.1:0-36007 GCF_056158125.1 Bacillus sp. EB V-12
CGCTTTTAATGCTGGTAAACATTTGTCATGGAAGCTTCTCTCTTTTAAGTAACTTAATTCATTATTATAATATCCCACATAAAAAGCAGAACGTAATACTTCAACAAATGTTTCAATGCCCTTTGAGTTTTCTTTCGTAAACGTCTTTCCTCGTTGTCCTAATTCATTAATGATAACGTTCATGCGTTCTTTATTCTGATAAAATGCTTTCGTATCTTGATTGAATTGAAATAAATCCGTAATTTGATTCCAAGAAATTTTTGATAATGTATCAATGAGTTCGCTATTAGGCATTTTATTCAGTTCTGCCAGAGTGTAGCTTTGCTTTAATTGAATTTCATCACGTTTCATAACCAAAGTAGGACGTTGTGAAAAATCTCCTATTTTTAAACGCTCTTCAAAAGTCAAAGTTTCGTCCGCTTTTGTAGCATGTACAATTTCATCTTTTGA
This sequence comes from Bacillus sp. EB V-12, assembly GCF_056158125.1. Classification (NCBI taxonomy): domain Bacteria; kingdom Bacillati; phylum Bacillota; class Bacilli; order Caryophanales; family Bacillaceae; genus Bacillus; species Bacillus sp. EB V-12. The sequence goes on from NZ_JBUXJL010000022.1 coordinate 451, forward strand.
AGTTTCTGTCCCCATTGGTTTCATCTGTAAGATATTATAGGATGCTGTTTCTTCTGCTGATACCTGTGTTTGAATACTTCCAAATGATAATGCCATCGTGCTAATCCCGATCATCATTTGAGTAAATTTCAAATTCTTGTTCATTACATTTCCTCCATTTATATATTCCACCCAAAAATATAACATTTTATCTTAATAAGTAATCATAATATGTATTATTTCATATTTTATTACTTGAATTTCTTTATAAATTGATATTAAGTAGAATATTATAGAACAAAAAGGGCTATCTCAGCCCTTTTTCTTTTATAAATCTTCTATATCATATTCGGTATATCCCTCATAATAGTAACTAATATTAATTCCTTTCATGAATATTTCACGACTATTTATTTCATCTACGAGTGCATTTTGGAGTAAATGCTTAATTTCAATATCTTTAATTGAGCTGCGTTCCATTGCCAATAAATAAGCTTCTTTATCAATTTTATTCCAGTCTACCACCTGATGAAGTTCATTTTTAAAGATTAAATCTAGCCATATTCTAGTCGCTCTACCGTTTCCTTCTCTAAAGGGGTGGGCAATATTCATTTCAACATACTTTTCAACAATTTCATCAAAGGTTGTTTGTGGCATAGTGCTAATATGCTCTAATGAATGGTTTAGGTACATAACAGGGGCAAAGCGAAAATTCCCCTTCGCTATGTTGACCTTTCGAACCTTCCCAGCAAAGAAATAAATATCCTCCAATAGGTATTTATGCATGTCAGAAAGACCCTTGAATGTACCAACTTCTATGTGGTTTATCTCTCCTGAATCATATAAACTTTTGATTTTCATTTTTGATAGTCGTTCTTCCACTCGATTCAATTCCAACTGATTTTGGATATCTAATTTATTTTCTAACACAACCATTCTCCTCTTTTTCTTCTTTTATAGCAAGATTCTTAATTAAGCTTCTAGCCATAGTTTTTTAATTGTGGTATTTTGCTTGTTCTGGATTTTGTTTTTTATAGTTTTTGTGGTTTCGTTTTGTACCTTGCTGAATGCCATTCTATCCACTCGCTTTCAAGCCTATAAGCACATTATATATATTAATTAGTAATTTGTTTCAAACAAAAAACAAACTAGAGCCGAAGCCCTAGTCTATAGCCATATCAAATATATATTTAGTACCTTTCATAATTTTAAAGACAACTATTTTACTAATCGTATGAAAGGCTTCCTAGCTATTTTTACGGCACCTCTAGGTGATCCTATTGTGCTCTTTAAGCAATAAAGACAAAAAATCTGGTTCTGATGTAAAAACTTCAAATTAACCGCAATTATTCTATAAAACTCAGACATACCAATGAATAAGCATTCAAACGAATCCAGGCAATTTAAATTTGATTATAGAACTATTTCTCACTAGCAAAATAAAGCAAGGCTATGGTCGGAAAAGCGATTCCTATCCATAATGTTAGATTCCATCCTCCTAAGGCATATGCCCATCCTCCAATAAAGGATCCAACAGCACCTCCTAAAAAGAAAATAGCCATAAATAGCCCGTTTAATCGACTACGAATTTCTGGACTCAACGAGAAAATTAAACGTTGACTAAGCACAAGGTTTGCAGATACTCCCATGTCCAACAGAATTGCAGCAATTACTAAAACAGCTATTCCGATGGGCGAACTACTTTGAATAATAAGTGGTAGTAATAAAGAAATAATAACAACAGTGAGAGCTATCCCAGTGGCTGATCGTGTCCAGCCACGATCAGCTAGACGACCACCTATTGGAGCTGCTATTGCACCTGTAATTCCGACAAGTGCATACAGTGCTATGGCAGTTTGAGAAAAATGAAAAGCCGGACTAGATAATAATAATGGAACAGTGGTCCAGAATAAGCTGAAAACCCCAAATACACAAGCATGATAAATGGCGCGACGACGTAAAATGGGAGTAGTTCGTAGCAGTTGCCACATTGAATTAAGTAAGACGATATAATTTGTTTTTGCTGTTGGTTTTCTTGTAGGGAGTACTTTCGATAAAACAAACGCCAGGACAATAATTACAGTAGCAGATAAAGCAAATATTGCACTCCATCCCCAAATATCAGCTACTAGACTAGATATCGGTCGCGCAAGCATAATACCTAGTAACAGACCACTCATGACATTGCCAACTACGAGACCGCGTGCATTTTCCGATGAAAGATATGATACAAGAGGTACGAGCACTTGCGCTGCGACCGACCCCAGTCCGATAAAGAATGAAGCAATTAACAACAAAGTTGCGCTTTTTACAAAAACCATGGAAATGAGTGCAAATGCACTTAAAAATAACAATATAAGTATCAATTTTTTATTCTCAACAATATCTCCCAAAGGTACAAGAAATAGTAAGCCAACAACATATCCAATTTGAGTTAGCGTTACAATTAATCCAGCGCTACTATTAGAAAGCCCAATTACATTACTAATTACCCCAATTAAAGGCTGTGCATAATAAAGATTAGCCACAATAATACCACATGAAGTTGCTAATAGAATGATTAAACCTGATGAAATATCCTTATCAATTGCTTTATTTTTAAAATTAGACATAACTACTTCCTCCCATACTTTTATTTCAAAATTACTAAATCGCCTTGGCAAGAACTTCTGCGATACCATTTTTTATTGTAATAAATTAAGTTTGAACTACATTCTGCTTTTAAAAGATCCAATTTCACCTCTTGTTTATCCCCCTTTTCTAAATGTTTTTTAGCAATTTAATTTTCGAATTTTGGAACCTAAATGTAGCCATACCATTACAAGATGTTAGTTAGTTAATTAATAAACTGTACGTTCAGTTTATTAATTAACTAAAAATATATACTAAACGTTCAGTTTTGTAAATAGGCTATTTTGTTTTTTATTCATATTAAGTATACTAAACGTATAGTTTATGTTTTTGAAAGGAATGATTAATGTGCAAGGTAAAAGAGGTCGACCACGTAATATCGAAACCCAAAAGGCCATCCTTTCTGCGTCCTATGAGTTATTATTGGAAAGTGGCTTTAAAGCAGTCACAGTCGATAAAATTGCAGACCGAGCTAAAGTCAGCAAAGCTACGATTTATAAATGGTGGCCAAATAAGGCTGCTGTGGTAATGGATGGTTTTCTTTCTGCTGCTGCTGCCAGATTGCCTGTACCTGACACAGGTTCAGCGTTGAATGATATTTTAATTCATGCTACAAGTTTGGCCAGTTTTTTGATAAGTCGAGAAGGAACTATTATCAATGAGTTAGTTGGCGAAGGGCAATTTGATTCGAAACTAGCAGAGGAATATCGTGCTCGATATTTCCAGCCACGTCGACTGCAAGCAAAGCAACTTCTGGAGAAGGGAATTAACAGAGGAGAATTAAAAGAAAACCTCGATGTTGAATTAAGCATCGATCTCATTTACGGACCAATTTTTTATCGCTTGCTAGTAACCGGTGAAAAATTGGATGAATCCTATGTACATGACTTGGTTATAAACGCATTCGAAGGGATACGTTTGAAGTAATTAACATATAAACAAAGATTTAGATTTCCACTGTTTCCTATACTGATATAACTCGCATTAACTTGATAAATAAAGTATCTAATTTTTTAAAACTGATGTTTATGGGATTGTCCCCGTATACATCAGTTTTAAAACAGGCTTAATCTACAAGCTAATCACGCTTCCTTTTTGATTTTTGGCAGGCTGTAATATTTATGAGTTATTGATTTTTCATTTGAAAATAGATTAAAACTACATAAGAACCTTGAATTTGTATTTTATACAGTTTACCTATTCTAATTAGTTTGCATCAAATAAATGAATGGTTTTAATTTGTCTACAATCGTAGGTATGATAATAATATGCACCAGATTCCATACACATAGTGCTTGTATAGATGGTATTGTCTAATATACCTTCTTCCGTGATTACTCCACCCTTAGGAACTTCGCAATTTGATAAGGTATGAAAAACGGCTGATATTCCCTCTTCTTTTAAATCGTGACATATTTAAGATATTGATGTCATTGGATTAAAGTAATAATTACTTAAAAAATTAATAAATAAAACCCTCCACAACAAGGAGGGCTTAGTATTCTATATAAGTAAATCTTTAAATGGTAAACTTAATATTTTATTGTATTGGTCCTAATAATCCCATAATTTCTTCAGCTTTTTGGTTTTCGATGCTATAGTAAATTTCTAACCCCTGACGATTTCCTCTTAGAACCTTCCCTCTCATTTTAGATAAGTGTTGGGAAACTGTTGATTGTGGAATGTTTAAAATTTCGGTCATTTGGGTTACATTTAGTGTTTTATGTTTAGAGAGCTCATTGATCAGTTTTAAACGCATTGGGTGTGCCATAAGTTTTAAAAGCTCTACATCCTCTTCTAAAATCGTGTTCTCTACATGCTGATTCGCAAATCTTGTCATAGTATACGCTCTCCCTTATTGGTTTTCTTCTAATGTAGTATAACTTCCATATTACATAATATTAGTATGTTAGAATGTTTATTGTTAAAAAATGATACTTAAAGTATACAACTGTAGTTTGTGCTAGTAGTGGAGTTAATGTGTGGTTTGTATGAAGTTTTCGTGTACTATTAATCTAGTCTGTTTAAGCTAGTATAAAAGTTATGCATATAATTAAAAAGACAAACTCTCCAAGATGAGGAGTTTGTCCAAAACCATAATCTCTTTAGTTCAACAATATAGAGTTCAGTTCCGATAAGAATTTTTATTTTTTTCATATCCCATGTTTTTTGCATCAGTACTAACAACAGTAGATTAGAATAATGACTGAATACTTGCTAGGACAGTAAGGATACCTATAATAATGACAAATACATTGCTCGCTTTCCCTTTGTATTTAGCAAGTACTGGTACTTTATGGATCGCATACATTGGTAATATACATAAGATAGCAGCAACTAGCGGACCACTCAGGGCATCAATGATTCCAAGAATACTTGGATTTGTATAAGCAACATACCAGCATGTTAATACGACAAAAGTAAGAATTATTGTCTTAACTGTTTTTTCTCCTATATCTTTCCCACGTTTTTTACCGGCCTTGATAATCATGTCACGCATTACCTCATACGCTCCTATATAATGGCCAAGGAAAGACTTTGTAATAGCCACAAACGCGATGATAGGAGCTGCAATAGTGATTACTGGCGAATTAAGCTCATTAGCAAGATATGATAGGATTGACAAGTTCTGTTCTTTTGCCACCATAAGATCATTTGGAGTCAAACTTAAAGTACTGCTCCAAACAAAGAACATAACAACAGCGAATGTCATGATATAACAAACTTTTTGTATTTGAGCACACTTGGCATCAGTAGCTTCTATTCCATAACTAGCTCTCTGCTTCACAACAAATGATGAAATCATAGGTGAATGATTAAACGAGAATACGATGATTGGAAGTATCATCCATATCGTTCCTAAATATCCTGTTCCTGTTGAGGCAGTAGAAACACTTGAAAAACTAAGCATTGACGTATTCCACTGTGGAATCAAAGATATTGCAATAAAAAGTAGAGAAGCTATAAAAGGATACACTAGCATACTCATGATCTTTACAGTTATATCTTGACCAAAATTTAGTATAGCGATAAGACCAAGTACTAAGACAAGTGATAAAATGGCCCTTGGAGGCTCCGGCATGTGCAATTGATGCACGATAAAACTACTAGCGGTATTTGTAAGTGCGACCGAGTACATCAGCACGATCGTATAAATGGAGACGAAATATACAATGTTAAAAATGATACTTGCCTTATTTCCAAAATACTCTCTTATAGTACCTGTAATCCCCTCATCGGCAGAGTTCGAAGCGTAAATCATTTTAGCAAGCGCCCTATGTGAATAATACATAACAGGATAGGCAAGTATGGTAATTAACAGCAATGATAATAAACCACCTGAACCTGCATTAATCGGTAAAAAGAGTACCCCTGCTCCAATTGCTGTTCCAAAAAGGCTTAATGCCCAGGTAGTATCCTGTTTATGCCACTTTTTAGGGTCTAGATATTTCTCATCTTTTACTGCAGTATTATCAGCTTGAAATTCTATGTTTTTTGCAGTATTCCCATTCATGTAATAATTCCTCCTCGTGTCCTATTCTTAATTCTCTATTTAAGGTATAGGAATATAGACTGTTCTTGAAAAATGAATTGCTTATATAGTGCATCACAACGAATATCCCTCTTCTAAATTAATCAAAATCAAAAAATTAGCGAAGCTGCAACCCCAAGGGTTTGTTACCACTTACAAAATATTTTAATTATATAGTAGTATATTTTATTGATAATTCCCCCAACATACAGACATCCTTAGGCGAACAATAGAGTACATATTGTTAAATATTTCACAATGCTCTCGATAGTTGTTTATTGATTTGATTGTTTCTCACCAAAGATTTTATTTTTAATGGCAATCCCTGTAGGTGTAGCCGCAATTCCGCCTAAACCTGTCTCTCTTAACTCACGAGGCATCTGTCTTCCAACCCTATACATTGCTTCAATAACTTCGTCAGCATTGATGATATTGTTTACGTCGGCTAATGCGATGTCTGCTGCTGCTAAAGCATTTGTCGCTCCAATGGCGTTTCTCTTTACACAAGGAATTTCTACCAAACCAGCGACCGGATCACAAACTAAACCGAGTAAATTTTGTAATGCGGTCGAAAAAGCTTCAGAAGATTGCTGTGGGGTTCCACCCGCAGCTTCTACCGCAGCTGCAGCCGCCATCGCTGAGGCACTTCCTACTTCAGCTTGACATCCTCCGTACGCTCCTGAAATACAAGCGTTGTTTGCGACTATCGTTCCAAATAACGCTGAAGTGAATAGAAAATGAATCATATCTTCATGATTTAACTGCAACGTATCTTTAATACTAAATAGGACTCCCGGAATCGTCCCACTCGCACCTGCTGTTGGAGTTGCACAAATAGCTCCTAATGCAGCATTTACTTCATTAACACCGATAGCACTTTGAATCCCTAACACCATCAAATCTCCAGAAAGAGTTTTCCTATTTTCTCGATAGTTTTTAATTTTTACAGCATCCCCTCCGGTCAAACCTGTTGGAGAAAATACACCGTCGCCCTCGATACTTTTATTTATTGCATGTTGCATAGTCGCTAAATTTCGTTCCATTTTACTCCATACTTCTTCATAAGAAGTTTTAGTTTGTTTGATTTCCTGTTCGATTGCTAATTCATAAATTTGCTTTTGGCTTTTATTAGCTGCATCCACAATTTCTTTTATGGCCATATACATATTTTTCACTCCTTAATGTGACTAAAGAATAATAAGATTAGCTATATTGCTTAAATCTCCTAATTCCTTCTGAGCATTACCTGGCAATATCGAATCCAAAGCGAATGCATATAAATATTTTGTTTTATCTTCCAAACTATGAAAGTTGTTAATTTCCACATCATATTGTTTAAAGATCCTGCGTAAAACAAATTCAAAGTCAGCTCTTTCTGAAATCGCAATAACAACTGGCAATGGCCCCTGCAGATTTAAGCTAAATCCATCAATTTCAACATGTTTGACTTCAATCAACCCACCACCGACCGAAATACCCATTACTCTAATACTTCGACTTTCATCCTCTGCATATACATCTGCCGTATTTGGATGACCAGCAGGACTATTACCCAATTGTTCAATAAAGGTAATGTCAATTCCCTTAGACTCTGCTATTTTAATAGCATCTGGCACTTTGCTGTCATCAGCAGCTAAGCCTAATATACCAGCAATAATTGCAAAATCAGTTCCGTGACCTTTATGGGTTTCAGCAAATGATTCATAATACTTTACCACAACTTTTTTGGGAAGACCTTGAAATAATTTATTAGCAACTGTTCCAATAGCCAAAGCACCTGCAGTATGTGAACTTGAAGGGCCTATCATTATGGGCCCAATCACATCAAAACAACTTTTGTATTTAACAATCTTTTTTTCTTTAATAGATGCTACATTCATGTTCATATAAACACCCCCATAATTTATTATTTTTAATTACAGTTGAATCTAATTTATTGGAATGACCAATTTAAAATAAAATTTGTTTGATAGCGCTTTCTTTATTGAGTTGAATAAACTTCCCTTCTGATTCACTACCCTCCGTATAGTAATCATATCAATATATCAAATTTTTAAAAATTACTGGCAAGTTCTTTAGAATTTTCAAACCCAAACGAGGTTTGTTATTTTCTCTAGAGGTATTGAATTATGTCTCGACGCCCTCATTATAACTTGTATATTTATAAGTTTAATCTTTTTTTATTTTTAGAAAGATTGAATAGACAGAATTTTGAATGGTTAATAAATTACACTTAGTATGTAGCAATTGTGTCCTTTGTTTGAAGCTGTATTAGTTAGTAAAAAAGCAAAAATAACACAGAGTTCCTTTCATAAACACATTGATTATATTGGAAAATCATTATAAAGATACTTATATTGTCCTTAGTTAGGATATCTTATTTTGGACGGAAAACCTGTTGCAATAAATAATTCATGCAGATGAAAAGGAATACATTAATGAAATATAAAACTCTTGCGTATATTAATTACATTATTAGTATAAATATTAATTATCAGAAAAAATGAACTTTTTGTATGAACCTTAACATAAAGGATACGTTCCAAATAAAAAGGGGATTCCTAGTAGGCTCCTTTTTATGCTGTTTTTATATGAAAAATCCTCTTCAAAACGAAAATAAAAAGGGCTATTTCAGCCCATTTTTATTTATAAATCCTCTATATCATATTCAGTATATCCCTCATAATAGCAACTAATATTAATGCCTTTCATAAATACTTCACGGCTATTTATTTTTATCTACTAGTGCATTTTGGAGTAAATGCTTATTTACGCTTTTTATTTAGAATAATCTTTTATATGTAATTAAGATTTTTCACTCTCTGTAAAAAATGATTTATGTTCTACTGGAGAAGAAAGCACTATTAAGGTTGTAGGCTTTCCATACTCTAAGCACAAATTAATATAGTCTTCGAGTGTATGTACTGATTCTGTCACTACCTTTGTTAAATAACTATATAAACCGGCAATACGATGGCATTCGACTACATCTGGATGTTCCATTGCAAATTTTTTATATTTGTTGCAATCTCTTGGTTCCATTAAAACAAACGCGGTAATATGTTTTTTTAATTCTTTCGGATTAACAATCGTACGATAACTTATAATGACACCCTGTTCCTCTAGTCTTCTGACCCGCTCTGTAACAGAAGGGGAACTCAAACCTACCAGCTTTCCTATTTCAACCATACTTAAACGTGCATTTTCCTGAAGATGTGAAAGAATCTTTAAATCTGTTTGATCCATTAATGTATCTCCCCTTGATTAATTAAGAATACAATTAATAATTCTTAAATTTTTTAAGAAAATTATAATTAATACATAAATTATAGCATGTTATCTTTTTTTAAAACTTTATATAATTGATATCAATTAACGAAAGAGAGGCTGAATATCTTGACACAACAATCATTGAAACGTTCAATTACTTGGGTACAAGGGATTGCATTAACCATAGGAGCTGTGTTGGGTTGTGGAATTCTTATATTACCCTCAATTACTGCAAATAGCGCTGGACCAGCTTCGCTTTTATCTTGGGTTATCATGTCTATATTAGCTTTTCCCATTGTCGCAACTCTGGCGCGTCTTGCTAAGATGATTCCTAGCGCAGGAGGAATTACAACTTATGTTCAAATGGCATTTAATGCAAATACGAGTGCCATCCTAGGGTGGATTATGTTAGGATCTATTCCTATTGGAGTACCTATTATCGCTTTAACAGGTGCCAAATATATTGACTATGTTTTTCCAATAAGTAATGCAGGAGTTATAGGCATCGCGGCAGTAATTTTGATTACTTCTTTACTCTTACATATTAAAGGAATTGAGTTATCATCAAAAGTGAGTGTGTTTGTCATTTGTGTAATTTCACTTCTAATAATTGTGGCTGTTGTCGTTTCTATCCCCTATGTAAAATTAAGTTCTTTTACACCTTTTGTACCAAACGGATGGTCTTCTGTTGGAGCTTCTTCTGTAATTATCTTTTTCTCATTTGTAGGATGGGAGATGATAACCCCATTAGCTGAAGAGTTTAAAAGACCTGCTAAAGATATTTCCATTAGTCTATTTTTAGGGGCAATTTGCATCTCAATTATGTACATTGCAATATCTTTTGTAACAATAGGGACTCACTCATATGGTGATAAGAACCAGATAGCTTCCCTTAGTATTCTAATATCAAAAGGATTAGGACCAATAGGTACATATATAACCACTATTTTAGCAATTTGCATTTCTTTTAGTGCTGTACATGCTAACATTGCAGGTTTTTCAAGAATGATTTATGCCCAAGCCAGAGAAGGGCATTTCCCTTTCTTCTTTGCTAAATTACATTCTAAATTCCAAACTCCAACTAGAGTTTTACTAGCTTTAGGCGGAATTTTTAGTTGTATTTTAATTTTTTATGGTATAGCACGACCAAATTTAGAGATGCTTCTAAAAGGCCCTAGTGTAATTTTTATTACCTCGTATATTTTTACAATGCTAGCCGCTCTTAAGTTATTAAAAGTTCAAGATATAGGTTGGTGGATGGCCTTCCTATCTTTGGTTATATGTATTTTTGTATACTCATTTAGTGGTTGGGCGATTTTCTATCCAGTAATCTTATCATTCATAGGTGGGATCTATATACTTATGAATAAAAAGTCCAGCACTGTAATCGATCATCAATTAGATACACCTAATGAAAAATAGTTTCATAATCTCTATAAACTAATTCTACAAATTATATAATGTTATTAACACTATCAAGATTAGAATAGATATAAATTCTGCTAACTTATAATTAGCTCAAATTAACTTTATGAAATATGAATAATTATGTGTATTTAAGAAAAAACCAAGATAACTTTTTAAAATCATCCTGGTTTTTTCTGTATAAAATGAATTTCGTTCTTTTTATTTATTTTCCCAATTATATTTTTCTTCACAATAAATAAACAAACAGATACATCATTTAATTATGTAAAAAATATATAATTAAATACCCCTATAAACTACATAAAATTTAAACCAGCATATCAGCGAAAGTGGATCCAACGTTGTTTTTACGCTTCATATGCTTTTCTAAATATATTTTAGTCGTTTGAATATTTTCATGGCCAAGTGTTTGCATTAAATGATATAAATCTGCATTACCTTGTTCTACTGCCATAATTGCAAAAGCATGACGGAATGTATGCGCCGTTACTGGATTTTCACGATACAGTAGAAACTCTAAGTTTGTCTTTTTTATCATATCTGTTACTTGATTCGATAATGTTTTAGAGTTATAAGTATTTCCTCTTTGATTTATAAATACCGGACTCTCATCCCCTTTATCCAATACCGTTTGGTATCCTCTTCTCAGCCTCATTTCACAAATACATTGATATAAATGTTCCGAAATAAAAAGTTCACGCACTTTATCCCCTTTTCCAGTGACTTTTAACCAGTACTTTCCATCATAATGTAAATCTTTCACTCTCGCGGTGCACAATTCTTGAATTCTTGCACCAGTACTTGCTAGAGCCAGTAAAATTGTATAGTTTACTAAATGTCCTCTTTCTTTATAAAATCCTAAAATTTTCATAACCTCATCAAAGGATAGGTCCCGATTTGGCCGATCCTGCTCATTTACATTTGCGCGCTGTAGTTCCTCATGAAGCGGCTTTTCAATATAAGAAAATACATGAAGATGTTTTAGAAAAGAACGAATGAGCACTGTTTTCTTTGCAAGTGTCGCGACTGCATACGTATCACCATTCCTACCGTTCTCTACCCGTTTCAACCAAGAATTGTATTTACGAATATGCCAAGGTTGCAATGTTTTCAATAAAGAGTCCTTTTGCTGTACCTCTTCCCCATTCAATTCAAATTCTTCTGCATGCTGCACCATGCACTGACAAAATGATAAGATTTCTGAGATATAACTCTTTTTCGTATCCTCTTTTCTATTCTTCTTCTCATCCATATCTTTTTGTAAATGTACGAAATGATAAATGACTTCTATGTCACTTAAATACGTATATTTACCCTTTCCCTCTTTTTCTGCAACCCCCATCTTATCTTCAACCATATCTACATAACTGCTGTTATATAGATATGGAACGATATCTTTTATATTCTCTACATATGTATCCATATACACACTTTTATTGTTTATAATTGATAAATTTTCTTTTACATTTTTTTTATTCATATTTCAAATTTACCTCTCCTATAGAAGATTATGAATATAATTATATTTATTACCTATAATTATTATTTTATTTTACTTCTATTAATTATACAAATGATAATTTATTCCTCTTCTGTAAGAACGTTATATTCTTCTTCATTTACTTATGATTATATTTTTTTATAATTTATTATCAAATAGATATTAATTAACAGTTAACTACTTAAAATTTATAGTGATTTTATAATAAAAACAACTATAAGAATTCATCAACATATAAATTGAATGAAAAAGGTTTTCAAACCATAACAATGAATACGATATTTAATAAAATCTATTTCTTATTTTAAATATAAATCAGATTCTGATATGATATATACATACCTAAAATATTAACAAACGATAGTTATGGAGGTGTCCTATCATGACACAAGATTTATTGTTCATTACAAAACCTACTGTAACGACAAAAGAGGCAGCCGACTTATTAGGAGTAACGGTACAAACAATTTTAAAAAAAGAAAAAGATGGATTAATAGAATGTGTATATAAAGATAACTGGAAGCAATTCGGTAGTAAGATTTTCTATTTAGAGGATATTGAACGTTTAAAAAATAAAAATGAAGTTAAAGGCCTTAGCACGAAAGAAGTAGCTGAAATTCTTAATGTTGCATCATCTACTATCTTTACATACATTAAATCCGGAAAATTACCCGCAACAATGGTAGAAAAACGAGGAAAACAAGTATATATTATCGATGAGGAAGAGCTAGAAATTTTTATGCTTGATTATGAAAAAACTAAAACAAAAGAGCGAAAAACATTTATTACTAAGATTCAAGATGAAGATATATATTTATATCAATTATTAAAACATCTACATACCGGAAAAAACGCTAGGGTAATAGAGATTAATGGAGGAGACGGCAAGGTTATTACAGAGGACGAAGAAATTTTCCCTCTATCCACTTATAAGGAACATGATTACTCCTTTGAACCTTTCAATAAAAAAACGGTAATTACAAAACGAGGGTATCTATCTTTTTCATTTAAAAAACCTCAACTATTTAATTCTATCACTTATAATCTAATAAATTTATTTTATAAAGAGCTAGGTGTCACAAATATGCGATTGAGTAATTCATCAGATACTATCAGATTAGAAATTAAACCTTTTGTATTACAAGTAGATCCATTGCAATTTCAAGAGGAGATTAAGTACTTACATTCTCATATGAAATCTGGCACGATCCTTCCACATGTAGAAGGTATTTACTTTAAAAGTAATGTAGAGCCATTAACTTTTCATGCAAATCATGAATTCAAGCAAAAAGTAGTTCAAATGGCAGCGGAAGCCGGTATGAGACAGGAAGAATTCTTATTGCAAGCTGTAAAAACTTATATAACAAATTTAAAAAAACACTAAATCTACTACTTATTCAAAGAAGCGTAGAAATAAGATCTTTCTACGCTTTTAAAATTTTTTAATTTAATTATCCCATATAAGTGCCTTCATATATTTTTTTGTTTTTGATGTACTAAATTGATGGTCTGTACAAAATAATACTAAATTTCAAATTGAAAAAAGTATCTCCCATTACTCCTATTGACATTTAAATTGAGGAACAGGTGATAAGGCAATTAAACTTGGATTTACTGTAGCTCCATATAAAAATTCACTTTCTTTTAACATTTGTCACTTTCCAAAATATTTGTCATTCTCAATAAATGCAACAGAGTGAAAATATCCTAAATAGAAAGTGCGCTTATCCAAGTTTGTAAATTTAAGGGGATTCAGCCGAGAAATGTGTAAAAACATTTTTATTTCCAGAATTAATTTATTGAGCTTATAAGGACACAAAACGATTAATTCTTTTTAGACTGCTCAAATAATCACTTAACTTAAACTATTATCTATAAATTATAAACCTAAAAATCCAAAAAAACTCTACTATAGTAGAAATAGAATCTCATTACCCAAGAGTTCATTAAATTTGAATTTAACGAACTCTTGGATGATGCAAGCTGACCTCCCCCCTACCCTAGAAGCATGCATGTAAAAAGAAAAGAAAGTCTAAACTATTTAGACATTAAACTCTGAACTTGTATATTTGGTCATTAATTTCGACAATAATCTCTAGACTAAAATTTTATAGATTTACCAAACTAAACACATTAAATCTTGTGTAAGATGCGTCCATTCTTATCTAATGACCTATAGGGATACCGCCAGCATTTCGGAAAAATCCACGTTAAGAAAATTTGTATAAGAAAAAAGCCTTATTTCCTCCATTAAAAACACACTAGCAGAGCAACGAAACTAAATTGTGTAAAAGCATTAGCAGATATTATTCATACATATAAAAAGATAGGACCAATAAATCCTGGTCTCAATTGATTAGTCCTATCCAATATTAAAGAATACTCAATAAAATTAATAGTTAAATGCAGTATAAGATTTATTTCTCTTTTTCTCGATCAATATCAGAGCTGTGCATGAAATAGTAATCCATGGCTTGTTCTAACCACTTCTCTTCTTCCACTGTAAATGGAGATGGAGGCATTGGAAATTCTTCCTTTTTCATTTCTTCGATTTGTTTAACCATTTCTTCATCCATAAGTTCCATTGTAGAACAGATAGATTCGTTAGCTATCTGTATCCACCTCCCCACCAATTCTTGCACTTTTTGATCATCTATCGGTTTTCCGACTAAATTTTTTACTCCATTTGTAAAACGAATATACTCTTTTTCAGATGTTGTTGAATCCTCTTTAAATTTTTCATTTATATGTTCAGCTACTTTATCCGGCATATATTGTTCAATCTATTTACGTTGTTCATTTTCCGTTTGTATATTTCTAATTAGATGCATTAAAATTACACCAATTACTTCTTTTTCTTCTTTTAAAGTGATTAAGGTCGTATTAATTGCTTTTAATACAGTCTCGATATGTTCTTTTTTTCTTCCATAGCCTTTTTTTGAATTTCTAATGTTTCATTCAAACTTAAATTAAATGTAGTTTTGTTAATCATTCCATGTATTTCATCTAAGCTATAACCTAAAAATTTCAAACTTATGATTTGTTGCAAAACAAGTTCATATAAATTTTATCCTACGATTCTATTTAATAGTTTTTCATTAGAGGGTTTAAATTTCCACCGAGGGAAATATGCTTGTGTAAAACATGTAATAAAATTGCCTATTCATTGATTCTGCTATTTCATGTGAAATTATAAACTCAATTTTCAATTGTTTCTTTAGAATTTTTTGCAATATGCTTTATAAATTCAATTATAGGGTAGGTAACTAAAGAAGAAGATTGTGTAAAGTGAACATCTTCTTTTTGAAGAATTATGATGAGCTCCTCTACTGTCATTTCTTTTTGTTTGATTTTACTATAATGTTGAAATACAACTTGTTTCCATTTATATGAGGGCCCATAAAAATAGGTTTCTCCTTTTATAGGATAATTAAAAATCATTTCTAATTTTTCTCTTCTTTGTGTTTCTCCTACCTTATCTTTCATAAAAAACACCCCTTTATATTATCTTACAATACAAAGCATTCTTGTGATCCTATATGTATATATTTATCAAAATTCAACTTTCTCCTCCCAATTTTTATACTCGTCGTATTTAAAGTGTTTAGTACATGGTAAAAAGCACTCTGAATAATCGAGTGCTTTCTCCATTAAAAGAATATCTTTTGGAGGTTTAAAAACTTTCATTTTCGTGAGTGTTCTTCAGTGACTAAGACTATATTGATACACATGAGTTTTAAGAGAGAATTAATCCCTCATAAACATAAAATGTATCTACTGATATATTACGATAAAAATAATGTTTGTAACCTGATAAGTATTCATTTAATTGAACTACCACCAAATATAACTAAAACGTAAGTTCTTAAAATTTGCTGTAAATCGTAAAAATTAATCGTATCAAAAAAACACACAAACCATTGGTCTCATATTTTATTAGTGTTGATAATGGAAATTAAATAATTTTATCGATAATAAACAATTGAGGATAAACAATTATACAATGGAAACTCTAAAATTATAAAATATTATAATTAAAAGAGGTCTACTTATGAGAATTAGAAAAAATCAAGCTAATCTAACACATAATGAAAGGTTAGCATTTACTAATGCATTATTAGAATTAAAACGCAGACCAAGTCGTTTACCAAGCTCTTTGGGGAGTACAAGTCGCTATGATGATTATGTTTATTGGCATTTAATGTCAATGATGAACCAAACATCGACTAAACCAGGATCTGCTCATGGAGGTCCTGCATTTTTACCTTGGCATCGATATTTTATAAATCAATTGGAATTAGATTTGCAACAAATCGATTCTACTGTCACACTTCCCTATTGGGATTGGACAGTTAATAACTCTACTGATCCGTCAGCTTCAGGGAGTCCATGGACTAATGATTTTATGGGAGGTGATGGTGATCCTAATCAAGGTTATGCTGTCACAACAGGCCCATTTACAGGTGATAATTGGAAACTAACCCTTTTTGATGACCACCATTCTGACGAGCCTCAAGATATTCGCTTACGCCGTCAGTTGGGGACTTTAAAAAATAGCTCGGGAACTACTATATTGATTAATCTCCCAACAAATTCAGAGGTGCAAAATTGCTTATTAGAAACACCATATTATGTTTCTCCTTGGCGTGCATTCAAGGATTTAAACAATCCTTCAAGTATGACGGTAACGAAACCAAGTTTTTGTAACCGACTTGAAGGTTGGTATGGAGATGGAAGAATTCACAATCAAGTACATTTATGGGTAGCTGGTGCTACACAAGGGTCTATGTATTGGATGAGCTCACCGAATGACCCTATCTTCTTCTTACATCATGCAAATGTTGATCGTCTATGGGCTCAATGGCAGGTTGCTAATTCAAATGAAGGATATCATCCTACTGGAACTGGTAATGAAGTCGGGCCAACAGGTCATAATTTAAATGATCCAATGAAACCTTGGGGAAACAGTATTACTCCCAATAGTGTACTTAACCACCATAGTCTTGGCTATGCCTATGATACAGATACAACACCTCTGTCTGAAATTTTGATGCACGCATTCAATACAGAAATTACTACAGAAAAGAAAGTAAGTATTGGTAGCTTTATAACTCGAGAGGATTTAGAGAAGATGTAAAAGATTAGGGCCTGATATTAAAATTAACAACCAGAAACCTCTCATTTTTGAGTGGTTTCTGGTTTGTAGATTTTTTATAGATAAATCTCTCATCCCTTCAATGGAGTTCAGCCGAGATATATGTAAATTCAGGGCATAATCTATACTTTATTTTTATTTACAGATTAAGGTGTAACAAAAAGGTGCTTTACTAATAATGTTACAAATTATTTTTAATACAGTATTTTGTTATAGTTAATTCAGCAATTAGGACATTTCATATTTTCAAATGAAAAATGTAACAATTATACTCTTGGAACCTAATAAGATGAAGGTTAATTTTTATCTTATTGTATTATTACTGGCTAAGTAGTTTTGAGTTTTTTGTCCTATGTACAAAAGGTTTAGACTTTCATTGTCCTTTTATTAAGACATGAAAGTACATATAAAATTTATGATAATGGCTATTTATCACTTTATGTCTGCACGCTTACTATTAAAACAATTGTTCAGTACCCCACTTTTAAATTCGTTCCACCTCTTTTATTAATTAATTCCATCTGCGCGAGAATAAAGTCCTCTTTTTAAATCATCTATGATTTTAACCTGAGGTCAGATTTCAAATGGGAGATTTTACAACCTATAAACTTGATTGAGATGGTTTATAACTAATTATGATGTTTACATATCTCATTAATTTTTCCCTTGGTAAATATCGGAGTGAAATTTTCAACTATTAAAGGAGAGATATTATGAATAAACGTAAACAGGGAATTATCCCCTCATATATTCTTAAAGAATTAGCTGAAAAAGGAAATGAACATGCGATAAAAAGCCTTGCAATCGAAGAAGAATCCCATAATAAGTCATCGAATAATAAAAATGATGGAGAAGATAAAAATACTCATCATACTAGTAGCGATAAATAACCAAAACGACATGTTTACGATTGTCAGGAAACAGAACAAACTCGAAAAAAACTTGTGCGCGATGAAGAAGATCCACCTACAAACGATGATGATGTAAATCGTGCATATGATTATTCCGGGTTTACTCTCGAGTATCTAGATGATGTGTTAAAAAGAAACTCACTGGACAGTAAAGGTTATGATTTAATTTTCAATGTACATTTTGGTTATAAACATTTGAATGCCGAATGGGATGGAGAAACCAACGAAATGATATTTGGTGATGGAGATAGCAGTGAATTCCTTAGTTTTACGCGTGGAATTGACGTCATTGCACATGAAATGGGGCATGGTGTCACACAATTTATCAATCACCTTAATTATATCGGAGAAACAGGTGTACTAAATGAACATTTTTCAGATGTAATCGGTAGTTTTTTGTCCTGCCTGGCAAGGAAAAGCACTTCGATTTATGAAAGCACCTGGAACTGCATATGAAAATAATCCACAGCCTGATCATATGAAGGAGTATGTAGACTTACCAATTACAAATGATCCCAAGGATAATCACGGAGGGGTTCATATAAATAGCGGTATACCTAACAAGACATTCTTTCTAGTATCTATGGAGATTGGTACATATAATGATGCCATTATTTGATATAACGCTTGGAATGATAAAAAATATGAGCCCAAATTCTAACTTTAAAGATGCATTCGAGGCAATTGTAAGATCTGCCCATATGCTTGTTGAGCAAGGGGAAATTCAATCAAAAGCTGAAAATGTTGTGAAAAAAGCATTTAGTGAAGTGGGAATTACAAGTATTGTGTCAGTATAAATGGGAATCCTATAAAATTATCTTACTATGACGCGGTTTTAGATTCACTTGATTTTCATTCAAAATTGATTAGTAATGAACCGCATACTAATTTATTTATTAAGGGGGAATTCAATTGATAAAATTATACTTGGTTCGCCACGGTGAAACAGAAGGTATATCCATTGGACGTATGGAGTCACGCAAAGACTCCCCACTTACAAATATGGGAATCCAGCAAATACAGTCTTTAAAACAGAGACTTCGGGATGAAAAAATCGATTATATATACACCAGTCCAAGCGGAAGGGCATTAAAAACTGCTGAAGTAATTAATGAGGCACACCAAATTACCTTGCTCCAAGATAAGTATTTATATGAGATGGATATAGGTGATTGGGATGGACTCACTCAACAAGAGATACAAAACGAAGATTGCTGCAACTTTGAACAATTTTTACATTCACCGGAGTCTTATAAGCCAAAAAATAAAGAAAGTTTTTATGATGTTCTGAATAGAGTAGAAACATTTATGTCCGACGTTATTTCAAAGCATGACAACCAAAACGTACTTATTGTTTCTCATACAGCAGTTTTGAGTTTAATGCGTTGCTTTTTTAAAAATCAAAATATCGAACATGTTTGGGATAAACCAAAATTTCAAAATGGCAGTTTAAGTTTAGTTTATTATGAAAACGATAAGTATTCAATTACATTGGATGCAGATATAACTCATCTAAATAAGATTTCTATTCTTTAACTACATCTGGTAGGATTCTCATTCCAACAGTTCCTAAAGGACGGTATGAGGATTCTGCTATTAAACAATATAAAGGAACTCGTCGTGACATTTATTATGCATCAATCGTCGCTTTTGCTTTAACCATCGCTCAGATAATTAGTGGTGTATTTGTTGTAATTTCTAGCTTAAATATCATCTCTACCCTTTCACATTCGACATTTATTACTGCTTTATTCGGCACTTTAAGCTATATTTGTTTACAAACTTTAAAAGAAGATAAACAATAAAAATTTTTTAAAAGAAAAACCACTTGTGTTTGACAAGTGGTTTTCTGTAATTTTATTTACATTTATCCAACTTATAATTCCTAAAATTCAAATAATTATTCACCTTGTATCGGTTGCAGTTAAAAAATTATTTTTATTATTACTACTTTCCAACCTCTCTTTTCTATTAAAACTTGGTAGATGTTCTCAAAAGATGATTTATTTTATACAAACAATACATTTCTTTGTGCGCCTTCAATAATCCCCTCTTGGACCTTTTGTACAAATCGATGAATATTTTGTTCCTTTTGTACAAATAATATTTCTTGTTTATTTATATAAGATCCATAGTAGTATTTCCACAATAATAAAATTATCTCAAGTTTATTGTTCTTTCTCAATAATAGATCTTTTTTGATGTAACCTACAAATGGATTAGCACCCTCTATATATTCTATTTTTTCTTGTGTATAAATAAATTAGAATAGTTTTTTAGATTGATACTGGACGATACCTTCTTGTTGCATTTCTTTTATTATCCCTTTAAATATTTTATGCATTACTTTGTTTTTTTCTGCAAAATAATGCATCCACCCTTTACAAGTTCTTTTTTTACTATTTTGTATACATAATAATGGATTTCTAATATAAGAAATATACCTGAACACAGGAAATACTTCTTTTGGATGATTTTACACAAAACCTTAATCTATCTATCTTTTACTACAGTACTTTAATAAAAACAATGATCCTGAAACTCTCAGGATCATTGTTTTTATTAGTATAGTAATTAATTTGATTTTACTATCGTTGAGGATGCTTCATCATTCCACGTTCTAGCTCCGTCCCCCATACTGTAATTCGGCACCCGTGTTAGCAAGTGCAAGTGCACGCCCTTGTGCATTTTCATGCTCATAAATAATTGTGTGGTCTCCATACGAATGTGTACGCACACTTGATACAGCATCGTTACTCCAGCCTACGAAATTTGTAACTACAACTGGGTTTCTACTTGCATTAATATTATGAATGTCGCTTACTGCTATAAGATTACGCTTCTTGTAATCTTTCAAATGTAGAAATATTAGTTCCCATCTTTAGTGCAGATACGGAATGTTGTTACCTTCAGTGCCTGCTTCTCTTGGTGGGACATAAATAAGTAATCCTGTAATGTTCCTTTAAAGACCTGAACCCCGTTCGAGTATGCGATAACAGTTTTATCAAAATTTAACGATGTAAGTGTAGACATTAAGTTTTTCATCTTATTTGTTCACTCCTGTTTTCCATTCAGATTTTGTAATGGTCCCGTCAAAGTTGTATGAAATCTCTAATTGGTCGAATCCACTCTTATAGATATGCTTCGTACTTGTTCCGTTCAGCTCGGTAACATCGGTCCATGGTAGGTTACTATCATCTATCTCACGAAAGCTTACACCCTCCTTAGCTACTTGTAACATATCCTTACTAGCCCATCTTGAAAGCTTCGGCTTAATTAGTTCTTTGTATGTCTCCTGCGCTTCTAAATTTCCTAGAGAATGGAGATTCGCATATGCTTTCTTTTCTCGGGCTGCATATTGCTCCTCTTTGAGTGTTTCCTCTTCAGATTTCTCTGGCTCCTTATCTTGAATCAGCGTCTCTTCCACTTTCTCAACAGGTTTTTCCTCAGCGTCATCAACTTCTGCAGGTTTCTCCTCGGCTAGATTCTCTATCGCATCTAGTTTAGCCTTCAGCTTAATGTAATTAATTTCTAATTCATCATACTCTTTGGCTAATTTCTCTGACTCTGCTTGATAATGTTCTACTTGTGATGATAATCTATCGGTTTTTTGGTTATAACAAGATGTCAGCCCAAAGAATAGAAGAACTGTTGCCCCATACTTTGCAGCTGTCTTTCCTTTAATAGATTGTACTTTCTCGGTAAATTTAGATTTCTTTGATTCCATAATTTGTAGTCTCTCCCCCAAGTTACTCGTTTATCTAATTATAATGATTTAGTTACATGTAAAATTTTACACAACTAGACATCATATGTCCAGTTGACTATACTAGACGATTAGTCATTTTGTTTAAGGATTTAATACAGTGATAATATAAGCGTTTTTTCCACTGTTTAATGACTACAGGGTGTTGCAACTTACTGAGTTCTCACCACACAACAATTAGCTTAAGGTTTTAAATTATCCTCATAACGAAAATTTTCTACTTCGCTAGCTTCGTTTAAACTTTGTTAGTTAATTTAAAGAAAATTAGGAAAGCCCTCCTCATAGCTAAGAATGGCTCTTATAAATAAAACTTAATGAATATGTAGTTTTAGATATTTATGATGAAAGAAGCACTAAATAACTTAATTGATTTTATGAAAGATTTCCTTCCTGTATTGATCACACTATTAAATTCATAATTGTTTACTAGAAAAATATTATGTAAACTTTTGATTTGCCAATTAGACAAAATAGTATATTTGATGGTGTCTTTTCTTCAAAAGAACGTGTACAATTCATACATTAAAAATAAAAAATATATAGGATCTATTTTCAAGTCCATTACACTTATTCCTTTCTTAATTAACTCTTTTTAGAGTTAATTTCGGATCATGCCTTTGAGCTC
The DNA here is from genome assembly GCF_056158125.1 of Bacillus sp. EB V-12. Taxonomy (NCBI): domain Bacteria; kingdom Bacillati; phylum Bacillota; class Bacilli; order Caryophanales; family Bacillaceae; genus Bacillus; species Bacillus sp. EB V-12. The sequence continues at coordinate 23,249 of NZ_JBUXJL010000022.1, forward strand.
TAAACCCTAATGCGATAGCCGCTCCAATACAACTTGAAAAACATCCAACAAACAAATACAGGGATGGATCTGACTCACCGTTTAAAACGGAAGCTATCCCTCCAATTATAGGGAATAGCGCAGCCATTTTATCTATTGGTATGTTTACTTTAAATAAATTGGATTTAAAATAAATATTACGTTAACACTGTATGTAGGCTATATGTCAAAAACCATTTAAATGTGGTTTTCTCTGTATCTCCTTGTATTGAGTAGTTAGCTTTTGCTAGCTGCTCTTTTATATGTAATCTCGTAAAAATATTTTCATATAAGCCATTCATTTCCACAAACTTCTTTATTTATCAAATAACGACTGTCTATTTATTTATAAACCTCCCTTTATCTAAAAAGCTTCAAAAATTTCTATTCAGCATTTGTACTACTTTTAAGCAATTTAAAATATCCCAAAGTAATCCTCATTAAAATGCAGAGTTCTACTTATTTTTATGTTTTATATAAATAATCTGATTTATTAACACATCTATATCTTGACTTAAATCTAGCACCTGCTGATGTCTAAATCCATATTTATCTACAAGTTTAATTAATTCTACTTTCTTGTCTTCAATTAGTTTTTGTAAGTTTCTCATCTCCATATCTAATAGAACTCCTTTTTACGATTTAGCAGTTAAATTATATTATAGATATAAAAATAAATTAACTGGAATTTTTGGAAATATAATGAAATTAAGATGCGTATGGAATATAATAAAATTATATATATGAATAAATTCATTTAAATTCTTCTATGATAATGTTATAATATTATTAACCAAGAAGTATCCAACAAATTATGATTAATCACTACATTTTCTTTCAGAATAAGTCAACATATAAAAAGACACTATGTATACATAGTGTCTTTTTATATGTTCTAATATTAATTGAACGCCTCCCACCTGCTCACTGGACTGTGCCCTTTCACACTCCTTGAGAAAGAAGTCTTCTTAGCTAAAATGATAAAAAATACTAACAGCCTTATTGTTTTTCGTGATATTCAGTTAATAAAAACAATAAGGGTTTATTGTTTCCATTCCTAAAAATCCTAATTTTTAAATAAAAAAAGAAAAACACTCCCGAGAGTGCTTTTCTTTTTAATAAATATCATCTATACTGTTTTTACTAGGAGTTGATTTTAGAATATGATCTCCTAGGCTTAGATAATACTTTTTATTTAATAAACCGCAAAATTGGCTGATTTTGTGGTTTATTTTTATGGGCGATAAAATTTAACATGGCCACCATCACGATCAAACCAACCTCTAAATGCCCAGTTAATCCATCCGCCATCACCTTTATTCGTGAATTCCCCATCCTCAAATACCCAAATTCCAAAAGTGATTCCATCATATACTGTTGTTCCGAAGAATTTAACACCGTTAAAACGATCCTCATAGTTTTGGTTTAAGTTAAAAACCATAACATTATAACGTTGACCTGCAGAATAAAATGTTGATTCCATTACGCCTTTTACAAATCCTGAACGATTAGTTTGACTATTAATAGCATTCCTAATCAAATTAGCGATACCTAATACATCTATACTTACATCTAAATTCGCACTAGCTTTCGCTGCATTTGGTAACTTAGATTCTACAAAATTAGTAGGTAATTCAGTAGATATGTTAGTAGGAATATTAGTTTTAGCAGGAGAGACCTCAGCTGCACTTGCATCTGTTGGTGCGAAAGCTCCCAATCCTCCTAAACCGATAGTTCCAGCTAAAGCAATGTTCACTAACTTTTTCATTTTTTTCATAAAAAAACCTCCTTTAAATTTTTATAAGGTATTCACCCTTACACCTCAAAGTATATATTTCTTATACAGAAGAGGCAAACGATTTTATCGAAAAGTTTTTAAAGTTTTAATAGTCTAAAAACTAATAAATATGCAAACAAAAATATTATAAATGCATATAAGGGATAAAACCTAAAAGATATATACATTTATATGAATAAAAAAACAATTAACTGAATTTTTTGTAAATAAATGAAAAAACTTTTGTTTTAGTGTCTTAGATTCTTGTGCAAGAAATACTTGCATTGTGTACAACGAGGTAGAGCCACATCGCTATTAAGCTAAAATGTTATAGTATCCTCAGAAAAATCAATTTTTCAGACAAATAATAGTTATATAATATTGTAAATAAAAACATATTATCAACTCTAATAGAATAGAACTTTTAATTTATCATTTTAGCCAAGAAGACTCCTTCCTCAAGGAACGCGAAGTGAGTAGGTGGAAGATGAATCGGCTTTGAACAAGGGATGTGGCAAGGAGCCATCTTAATTGTTCGACATACATAAAGTGTTACTTTGTTATCCATCGAATGTATGTTTGGTATATAATAGTCATATACCGAAATGGAGGTGAATCAAATAATGATTAATACAGCCTATAAGTTTCGTATCTATCCCAATCAAGCACAAGCAATTCTAATTAACAAAACGATAGGTTGTTCTCGCTTTGTATTCAATCATTTCCTATCCTTATGGGATCACGCATACAAAGAAACTGGGAAAGGTTTAACATATGGTACATGCTCTGCCAAACTACCTGCCATGAAGAAAGAGTTTGTTTGGCTAAAAGGAGTGGATAGTATTGCGATGCAGTCGTCTGTTCGCAACCTTGCGGATGCGTATACACGCTTTTTCAAAAAATAAAACAGCGCACCGCACTTTAAATCTAAGAAGAACAACGTACAATCTTATACCACAAAACAAACAAATGAAAACATTACCGTTGTAGGGAACAAAATAAAGTTGTCGAAACTAGGCCTTGTTCGATTTGCCAAAAGTCGCGAAGTAGAGGGGCGTATTGTAAATGCTACGGTTAGACGGAACCCTTCTGGTAGATATTTTGTGTCACTATTAGTTGAAACAGAAGTACAAGAACTTCCGAAAATACATTCTTACATTGAAATAGATGTAGGACTAAAAGATTTCACTATTTTGTCAGATGGAACACACTATGAAAATCCGAAGTTTTTCCGATCATTAGAAGATAAGTTGGCGAAAGTACAGCGTGTTCTTTCTAGAAGAATGAAAGGATCTTCTCGCTAGAATAAACAACGAATAAAGATAGCTAGAATTCATGAATATATATCAAATGCTAGAAAAGATTACTTGGACAAAATTTCAACTGAAATCATCAAAAACCACGATGTTATCGGTATAGAGGATTTGCAAGTATCGAATATGTTAAAGAACCCTAAGTTAGCAAAAGCAATTAGTGAGGTATCTTGGTCGCAATTTCGATCAATGTTAGAATACAAAGCAAAATGGTATGGCAAACAAGTCATTGTCGTATCGAAAACATTTGCTTCCAGCCAATTATGTTCTTGTTGTGGATATCAAAATAAAGACGTTAAAAATCTAAACCTAGGTGAATGGGACTGTCCTTCTTGTCGTACACACCGTGATAGGGATATTAACGCAAGTATCAATCTAAAGAATGAAGCGATAAGGCTTCTAACCGCAAGGACTGCGGGGTTAGCCTAATCAATTAGAGTTCGATAGAACTCTTTACTTAGGAATCCCTCACTTCTAAACGAAGTGAAAGTGGGGGATTTCAATCATATATCATTACCCAATATTTTTCTTCTATCTCACCTTCTTCAATAACTTTTTTCCAGCCCATATTCTCATAAAATTTTAGTGCTTTTTGATTTTTGGAAACACACTTTAATCTTAATGGTGTATTCATCTTTTCTATAGAGGCATGAAGTAACTGTCTTCCAGCCCCCTTACCAAAGAACTCAGGATGTACAAATAAGTTGTGTATAAAGTTTTCAGGTAAATATAAAGAAGCAAATCCGAGGATATGATTATCTTCCTCTGCTAGTATTATATGTTCTCCTTCAGTATGTTTATCAAAATCTTCTACAGTCATTTCATTTCTATCTAGCCAATGAAAACTGTCACGCCGTGACTCTAAATATATCCTTCTTAAATTAGGGTAGTCTAATACAGTTGCTACTCTAATATTCATTTTCTCACTCTCTCTTCCTTTTTTATTGAATAAATCTAACCGTTTCTAGAGGAAACGGTTAGATTTACGAGAGAAAATTTATTCACTCGTATCTCTTTAAAACAATGGCTGCATTATGACCTCCGAAACCAAATGAGTTAGATAGACCTATATTTATTTTCACTTGGCGAGCAACAGATGGTACATAATCCAGATCACATAATGGATCAAGATTTTCTAAGTTAATTGTTGGAGGAACTGTCCCTTCCTTTAAGCTCATTGCTAAAGCAATTGCTTCAACTCCACCAGCTGCCCCTAACATATGACCAAGCATAGATTTATTAGCTGTTACCGGAATCTGATAAGCTTGTTTTCCAAACAGCTGCTTAATAGCCATCGTTTCAGAGATGTCCCCCACTTTTGTACTTGTTGCATGGGCACTAATAACATCAACTTCTTCAGGCGATATATTGGCATTTTTTAAAGCCGATCTCATTGCAAGATAAGCACCTTTACCTTCCGGATGTGTAGCTACGATATGGTGCGCATCTGAACTTGCACCATATCCAATGACTTCTGCATAAATCTTTGCCTCTCTACGTAAAGCGTGAGATAAAGATTCTAAAATTAGAATTCCAGCTCCTTCTGACATGACAAATCCATCTCGATTTCCATCAAATGGACGACTAGCCTTAGTGGGACTATCGTTTCTTGTTGATAATGCTGTAGCGTTACCAAAGCTGGCTATTGATAAGTCTGTTATAGCTGACTCTGTTCCACCCGCAAATATAACGTCAGCTTCCCCAGAACGAATTAGTCTAAAGGCTTCTCCGATAGCTGTATTTCCAATTGCGCAAGCAGAAACAGGTGACATAGAAGGACCCATCGCATTCCACTTGATACTAATTTGTGCTGCTGCAGCATTAGACATTATGGCAGGTACTAGAGTTGGGCTGACTCTTCTTGGTCCCTTCTGCCTCAGCGCATCAACATTTTCAATCAAGGTTTCAATCCCTCCGATACCTGAACCTACGTATACGCCTAACCTTTCTACATCTATACGATCGAGGGCTAACTTAGAATCTGACCAAGCTTGTTCTGCTGCAGCCAAAGCGAATTGAGAAAAACGATCTAAACGTCTTGCTTCTTTCTTTCCTAAAACTTCATCTGCATCAAAATCTTGGACGATACCCGCAATTTTTGTTTTATGATTGGTAACATCAAAAGTATCGATATTGACTATACCAGATTCCCCTTTAATTAGATTGTTCCAAAATGTTTTGATGTCGTTTCCTATAGGAGAAACTACTCCCATACCAGTAATCACAACTCTTTCCACTTTGCATTCCCTCCAATCAATAATATACTTGTATTTTACAGTCAATTTATCCTATTACAAGGGGGGATTTATCCTAGTATAACTACTACTAGGATAAATTGATAAGATAAGGAGTTTTAAAAATGAATAATAAAACAAGGCTTGAAGCTCTGTCGGCATTCTTAAAAGCTAAGCGCGCCCAAATTAGTCCAGAGTCTATTGGTTTGTCTGCCGGAAACCGAAGAAGAACACCCGGGTTACGAAGAGAAGAGGTTGCACAGTTAGCAGGTGTAAGCACCACTTGGTATACATGGCTAGAGCAAGGAAGAGATATAAAGGTTTCTACAATCGTACTTGATTGTATTTCTAAAGCTTTGCAATTAAATAATGATGAAACAGACTACTTATATGACCTGGCATTCGAAACAAATTCAGAAATTACAAGTCCAAAAAAAGATTACTCAAAGCTTAGTCCTTCTTTAATACGAATACTAGATGAATTAACATATTGTCCGACTATCATTACGGATCGACATTGCCATATTGTGGGCTGGAATCCTGCAGCTGCTTATGTTTTTTTAGATTTTGAACAAATACCGAATGATCAAAGAAATTTAATTCGTTTAGTATTCACTAGAAAAGAATTAAAAGCATTAGCAGTCAATTGGGAACATTTTGTAAAAGGTTTTCTTGCTATTTTCCGTACCTATTATGGACGCTATTTAGACGATGAATGGTACAGCCAATTTATTAAAGAAATGAGTCATTCCCATTCAGAATTCCAGGATTTATGGCAAGAAAGCCAAGTGAGTAAGGCTCCAGACATGATAATTGAATTCAGACATGCTAAAGCAGGCAAAATGTTGTTTAATTTAACTTCTCTTCAAGTTCAAGGTGATATGGATTTACGGTGCAGTATCTATACGCCAGTAGAGGAAACAGATACAGAAAATAAATTAAAGCGATTAATGAAGAGGGCTTACAGTGAGAATTAATAAAATAAGTTCTATACATTGGCAAAATGATACTGATTACTGAAGAAAGCCAATATTCCTTATGGGAAAAAAGAGTTAACTTTACTGTTTCCTTTTTGTTCTATGGGTTGATGGCTTTAATTAAAGGAGAATAAGCTAATTTGCATTCGGATTTCTATGATCCCTCTTCCATTATAGGGTGTTTTAATGGAAGAGGGATCATAGAAATGAACAAACTTTTTTATAAAAGAATGAATCAATTAAATAAAGTAAGAGCGTGCTTCGAACAATTTCAGAAGACATAGGTCATTTATCTCTTTGTTCTGTACCCATCAAAGATTTGCACAATACGAGGTCTATCTATCTTGTTTCTCGTACAGAAAAGATAGAACGAGCTCTTTTTAAAACATTTATGACGTTGCCTCACATATCTATCAACCTAACAAAAAAGGTTGCCCCAAAACGATAAAAATGAACTTCGGCGCTGTAAAAAACACAAAATTATCTTTTAGGAGATACTTTAAAGTCTTAGCTTGATAGCGATGGGGTAACATCACATGCCCATCAAGTTAAGAAACACATTCCTTCCTAAAACAAATATTTTACAGTTATTTATGACATTTCAGCTCATTTTTTCCATTTTGAGGACTAACTAATTTCTTGATCTGATGGTGAACGGGATATGTTATTCTTGTATTTATGCTATTGTATAATCTTATATGATATATGGGTTGATTCAATAAATTTTATAAAGAGGTCTCGTGCTATGAAGTTCGAAGACAAGCCTAAATTTCATCTTATTTTTTCATTATGTCAACTCTACTAATTTCTCTTTTCACTTAAAGGTTTCGTTTAAACTAAAAAAATAAAGCCTCAGGAACAGGATCCTCAGACTCTATTTTTTATTTTATATAGGATAGCATAACTTTCTATAATTCTTCTTTACTAACATCATTTGCAGGTTTTATGACCTGATAAGTGCTATTCTTTCCTTTTGCAGGAACAATTCCTTCCATGTACACATCATGCAAAATTTATATAAATAATTTAGATTCCCCAAATAATGTAACCAACTTGTGTCACAATAAACATTTTCTATCAAAAAAAGACCTGCATAAATGCAAGTCAAATATAAATTATGGACTTTCTTTATATAAAATCACTGAAAAAATTTCATATCACTTATGCGTCTGGAGACGGAAATCTTGCAGCTTCAAAATGCGTACTATTTTCTACATTAGAAATAACTCCAGCTACACTACTTTGTGCAAAAATCTCGACTATATCCCCTGCATTTAACTGAATGATTGATGAAACAGCAACAACATTAGCAAAGTTTATTGGACCAAAAAAATCATTATCTATTGCAATTGCCGGATTTCCATTAACTCGAATTTCTACCCGTGCCCTATAGTTTGTGTTTAGATTATTGGGAATGAACGCAATAGTCCCAATAACAGAATAAACACCTCTTGTCTTTGGAATAAAAATTGATGTAGCTGGATTATACTCATTCGCTAAATCAAATTGTTCATTTTGGAATAAGACCTTAACAAATGTATTTGCTGGTAAATTTTGATTAACTGTGCTCACAGCTCTAAAAGCAGATGCTCTTACAAGATTATATTGGTTATCTTCAGAACAACAATTTACTTTTACATTAACCCAAGGTTTCTCCTCATGCTTTTTATCACATTTTTCATAACTCTTACTGCTTCTATGACAATCGTGATATTTCTTTTTGTAATCCTTACAATGATTACAGTAGTAATAAGACATATTAAATTCCTCCTTTTAATTTATTACTACATGCTATGTAAGATAGATTAGTAAAGTTTGGACAATCTGTTACTAATTTTAATAGAATTAAAATTAGTCCTATCAAAAAGTAGGTCAGTGAAACAATATAACATGTAAAGCAGAAAAACTTCATTTGAACCTATCTATATCAACATCACAAAATGCTAGAATTCCATTTCTGTTACTTTAAAACCAAGTTCATGTTATTCCAAAATCCATAATTATCAGCTCAATTTCACTTTTTCCTCTGATAAAATGGATAACGTTTCATCATTAGCCGTTGTATACAAATAAATCTTTTACCGTATCATTCTTCCAATGCTTCATCTCAATAATTTTCAGCTGATCTTATGTTTAGAATGTATCTCATGATTTTTTTGTCACCCTACATAAAAATTCATATAAAAAAGAAACGAAGTCAATTTGACTTCGTTTCTTTTTTATATGAATTTTTTCTAGAATACGTTCAACCTCATCAACACTTAACTTGCTTGCTTTAGCAATTGTTTCAATTGGTACACCAAGTTCATGCATACCGTTAATTATTTGTATTTTCCCTTGCTGAATCCCTTCTTTTTTCCTTCATTACGAGCATGAGCAAACTTTGCAGCTTCATCCATCAACGCTTTCTCCCTTGCTTCATACGCTTGTCGGAAAGAAGAATCTTGACTCATACGTTCCCATTTGTTCATAGCTTTTTGTAAAACCGGGTCTTGGTTCATCGTAATATCCTCCAATGTCTGGGTTAATTGTTCATCTTCATTCGCTGGAAGTAGTAACAATCAGCGAACAAACGAATCTTCCCAAGAATTTACTTGTTCATTACGCCACTGTTGCATTAATTTTGGAATTTCCACTATATGAATTTCAATATCATCACTTAACTTCTTTTGTTGCTGCTGATTCCATAGGATTCCTGTTGTATGAAATGCTTCCTATTCTGGAAACATTTCAAAGTTTAATAAATTAATCGTAATGGTTTTGTGAAGAGAACTATATGGCATTCCCTTTTGTAATTTGGATGTATATAGCCTTCCCCAGTAATATAAACTTCTCTTAATCATGTCATGATTGTTATTCAACTGTATTTCTACATTTACCTTTGTTCCTGTATCTAATGTAGCGGAAATATCTAAAATCGATAATTTATCCTCTTCGTGTTCTCGGTGCAAGTGTGGATCTTCTAATTGTAACGAAACAATGGGCGATTCTAAAGAATCCTGTAATATAAGCATTTAAAAAAGCAATGAGAATATCCTCATTTCTACTTGTACCAAATAATTGTTAAAAAGCAAAATCAATGCGTAAATTCACTAATTGTTGATTGGACATGGGTTTTCCTCTCCCCATCTCATATGATGTTTTTCTTTCATTGTACATAAAAGAGTGATTCATATACAAATAAGCTCTTATATCTGTGGACATAAGAGCTTATTTGCTACCATACATAATTAACAGATTAGTTGGCTGTCATAGAAATTGAAAGATTGCCTACTGTAAGGAAATTCACATTTAGTATACAAAATCCGAACAAAAATGCCAATACACAAATGTATTCAAGACATTATATGACATTTGAAAAGTTGCTTCTAGATTTCTTTAAGAGCGTTTTTCATGAAACTTTACTTTTTACTTGTTTACGGGCTATCTTATGATAACGCCCATGCTTTACTACCTGTCTAGCATCAATTAACTCCTCTTCCATCATATCTGAAACCTCTACAACAATAGTATTCGTTAAAACTCTTACCACATATCCAGTTAATTGCAAGGAAGGATTCTTACGATAAGAAAATTGAACGCAATCACCAATTTTTACTTTTGCTGTATGTTTCATATAATAACCTCCTAAATTATAATTAATCATTCAGTAGATTTTTATGTTTTGTTTCTTCATACTGCTTGGCAAGTTTGTAAAACGAAGAACGTTTGATACCATATTTCTTCATGACTCCTACTGCTGTAATGCCACCAGACTTCCATTCTTTATAGGCTTCAATAAATTCGGCAGTAATTTCTACTGGAGGACGTCCTAACCGCTTACCTTGCCTTTTAGCTAGAGCAATACCCTCCACTTGTCGCTGTTTAATATCATGCCGTTCTTTTTCTGCAAAAGCAGATAAAATGGTAAGAGTGGCTTTCTGAATAGCATTTTGAATAACATCATTTGTACTCTTACCTGTGTAATTTACATTAATGAATGGTTCTTTTATAAATTGTAAATTAATCTCATGCTTTTCATAGTATCTGAATTCCTCTAGGACATCATTCATGCTCCTTCCTAGTCTAGTTAAAGAATCAAATACAATGGTATCACCTGTACGAGCAAGACGTTTTAACATTTGATAATTTTCGCGTTGAATATTTCTATCAGATTGTTTATCGATAAAAATATCTCGATCTTCTATCCCTAAATCTTTCATATTTCGAATTTGTCGTTCTTCATTTTGATCTTTACCGGAAACTCGTACATATCCAAATGTTTTATGTTTCATTTCATACACCTCATCAATAATTATAACAAAAATATCTGTAAATATTCATAGAATATACAGACATCTGTAAAGTTTAAAACCAACCTTTATAGACACACAAAATACTTCCCACATCTTCGAACACATATTAATAAAAACCCATTGACCTCATATACACATACTGAGATTAATGGGTTTTATCAGTTTAACATTCTATATGTTTTGTAAAACTCATTTATTAAATAAAAAAATCCCTTCACGATTTGTGAAGGGGTCAGTATACATTGAAAGGGTACTTCCATTTTAATATGTAAAAGAAAAAACTCATATTGATAAAATTAACCTTTTTGTTTTTTGCCGTTTTTAATTCACTATAAAGAAACTGTAAGGATTAAATTCATCCTATATAGAGTTTTTGTGTTTCTCATTAGACATGTATATTTGATAAATCATAATTTTTATGCAATATTGCATAAAAATTACCTGTCGCTCCTGCTATAATTTTGAATGTAAACTGTTGCATCCAACATTTTATAATCTTCTATATTCATTAATATAGAGACCCTAATTGTAGGAAAAAGGAAAGAATATTGGTGGTTCTTCCCTTTTTCCTTATTTTTTATCTCACTAATGATTCATTCTATAGTCTAAAATATTTTTATTAATGAAACCTGTTAAAATACAAAATTTTAGTTAGCAAACAAGAAATAAACACTTCATTATTATTTCTGCTATATTTAAAGGGCTTTTTTCTAATACAATAAGAAAAACAAAAAGAACTTGTAGTGATTTCTACAAGTTCTTTTTGTTTTAAAGCGAATACACGGGACACATAAATTATCTCATTATTCATAACGGGGAAACCATATTGATTACGGCTTGATTTCATTATATAACAAATATTAACATCCAGAGTTTTAATATTTGAAAATTATGTGAATTTATAATTAAAAATCCACCCTTCCTCTAAAAATTTATCGTTACAAGTTTTCTTAAGTTTTTTTCTTCATGAGAAGTAATTAACTTTTAAACTCTTTCTAATATTCAAAACCACTATTTGTAATCCAATCCATATTTTATTGATACCAATCTAGTTACAGGTATGCTACAATCCATTTGAAATATTGCTTTTGGGAATACAATTGCTATTATAATCGCAATTTATTTTCTACAAACTGATTGGGTGTCAGCCCAAATTGCGGTTCTATTCCGCAGTCCTTAACAAATTGTTAAGGACTTTTTTATCATTTTCAGACAGAAGACTCCTTCCTCAAAAATGTGAAGGTGTGAAACACCAATTTTAGGTGGAGATGAACGCCGGCTGGCATATAAAAGAATCCATGATAGTGCTTTTTCTAAATGAATATGTTACTCTTTAACGGCTGGTATTTATCATCGTAAGAAATCCAGTAACTTCATCAAAAAAATGCTCCTAGATTGATCTAGGAGCATTTTTTTGAAACATTATTTTTTATTTGCCTTTGATTCACTTTATTATAGTAACCGTGTTTTACTACTTGCCTAACATCATCTACTTCAAATCCCATTATCTCTGTAATATCTACAACAATTGTATTCTGTAGAACACTGACTACATATCCGGTTAATTCTAAATTAGGATTTTTACGATATAAAAATTGAACATAATCCCCAATCGTTACTTCTGTTTTATGCTCCATTTGGTACCCCCTGAATCATCCTTAATTATTCGTTAGGTTTCCCTTTTTTTACTTCTTTATACTGTTTAGCAAGTCTATAAAATGTAGAATATTTAATAACCTATTTCTCCATTGCTTCTACATTAATTGTATTGAAAATTTTTAGTTAGCAAATTAGAGATAGATACTTCATTATCATTTCTGCTATATTTAAAAATTTTTACTCTAAATACAATGAGGGGTATCACCACATCGCCATCAAGCTAAGCCCATACAACATCAAGTATAATAGAAGTTGTTACTTTTTTCTAAAAGCTAGGTGTAGAGAATTTAAAAATTTGCATGCGAAATAAACCCTATCGGGTTTCAATTTTTGAATTAGGCCGCTTGATCATCAGACATAGTACAATTGTAAACGACACCTAATATATCAAAGACTGTTTTCTTCTCATATCTGTGAGATTTTCGCCCGTTTTGCTGTAGGAGGTTGAACAGGCGAAGTAACACCTTTGATAGCTCTTGGGTGTCT
>NZ_JBUXJL010000023.1:0-33553 GCF_056158125.1 Bacillus sp. EB V-12
CTATCAGCAGCTTGTGTTGCAGCAGCACCCGTAACAATCAAAAGTTCTTCATCACTGATATCTTCAATTGCTCTCAAAGCTTCCATGTTAAAGTTTTTCATCACGATACACCTCCTCATTTTTAGACATTTCTATGTACAACTTTATAAAAAGTTACACAACAAAATTATTAAAATAAGTAGCTCGTCCATAAGATGTATAATTAAGTAATATTTGGTACATATTTACTTTATAATTTTTTCCAATTTTTTTCAAGTTATTTTTTTACTTTTTTTTACTTTTTTTATTTTCTAACTTTTCATCGTGATGCGCAGGTAATTCTATAACAGTCGTTAGACCTCCTCGATCCCCATTATTTGAAATAAATAGACGTCCGTGATGAGCCTGCACAATCCTTGCCACCATTGGAATTCCTAGACCATGGCCTTCTTTGACAGTCCGCTTTCTTTTTGATGAATAAGGTAACTCGGTAATTTCCGTCAATTTCTCCTTTGGAATTCCCCGCCCATTATCCTTTACAATAAAGCGATATTGGGAGCGATCCTTGGATAAAGAAGTTTCCAACGTGATTACACATCCCTGTGTGTTATGATTTACACTATTTTGGACAAGATTACTGATTGCACGAAGTAGCAATTTCTCGTCTCCAATAACCTTAACGGCTTCAACATTCAGCTTCAAATCAATTTCATAACGATCATCCAACCCATTATTCAAAAAATCCGTAGCTACCTGTCTCGCTAAAACTGATAGACGGATTTGCTTCAAATGCAAAGGTTGCATTTCATACTCAAGCATGGAGACTAGATTCAAATCACTTACAAGTGAGCGGAGCTTCTCACCCTGATGCCGAATGATACCAGCCTGCCACCTCTGGTCCTCCGGCAAGTCAAAATTATCTTCCATTTCGCTTGCATAGCCAAGAATAATCGAGAGTGGGGTCCGGATATCGTGAGAAATCCCGGCAATCCAATTAGAACGCGCTTCATCTCGTGCCTTCAACGCGTCCGTTTTTTTCTGAAGCTTAGTGGAGGCAGAATTAATACTTTGAGCCAAGTCACCAAATATTCCCTTGGAATCCAACTGAACCAATTCCTCCCTAGCAAGATTGTGGACTCCTGACACAAGAGGACGTATCCCTCTTATGAGACGTGTACCAATCACAACAGAAATCAACAGAGTTATCCCTACATTAAAGAGCAACAGTACACCAAGCCGCAAGGGTATCTCCCTTAACCAATCAGAAAGAAAGGTAAATTGATACTTCCAGTGGCTTCCCTTTGGATATCCGACCACAATTAGGTCCTTTTCATGTTCCCAAGTATAAACAGGATATTGCAAAAGATAATATCGCGATAACTTAGCTACATCGACTAAATTATAAAATCTCGGAACATCATTAGGTAAATGGTAATCCCATTGCACATGGCCGTCTTCACCAATCAGCATAGCCCACGCTTGATTGTGCTGCAAAATCTTGGCGGTGTCCTCGTCTAAATGATAGTTGTTATCCTGCTTGTCTAGATTTTGAGAAATCTTTTTAAGTAAACCTTCCGGAGGGATTTGTTGATTAGTTTCATTGAACACCAAGGTACCTAGTAGCACGAAATTAAAAATAAGCACAAATATCGAAATAAGGATGGTCGTGGTGACAAATCGCTGTAATATACGAGTAATTCCTTCCACTCAACACGTCTCCTTTACTAGCAATTTATATCCCAATCCCCTGAAGGTGAGAAGATAGATTGGTTTAGAAGGATCCAGCTCAATCTTTTCACGTATCCGCCTGATATGAACCATCAAAGTATTCTCAAGACCGTAGCTGTCATCTCCCCAAACAGCCTGACATAAGGCATCATTTGTAATGATACGTCCTTGATTTTCATAAAGCTTTACAAGAATGGCATGCTCCTTTGCCGTCAATGGCATCTCTTTCTGCCCTCTGTGTACAACAGCGCTTTCAAGATCAACGATTTGTTCTCCTAATCTGAAGATAGATAGACGCTCTGTGACCGAGGAAGAATATACACGTTTCAAAATCGCCATGAGCCGTAATACCAGCTCACGTGGCAGAAATGGCTTCACCATGTAATCATCTGCCCCCAATCCCAATCCAAGCAATCGATCTTCATCCTCTCCCCGCGCAGAGAGAAAAAGAACCGGTGTGTTCGAAAACTTCCTAATGGAAGACAGTAAAGAAAATCCGTCACCATCTGGTAACATAACATCCAGAATTACGATATCTGGATTGTCTACCTGGCAAAATGACAGAGCAGAAGCGCAGTCAACAGCAGTATAAATGCGAAAAAATCCCTCTTTTCTTAAAAATCTTTCTATCATTATTCTGATTTCTTGTTCATCATCCACAATTAATATTTTTTTGTTTTTTAGATTTTCCATTTTACATCACCTCATTTGATTATACACAAAAAAAGGAATTTTTTGGTGTTTTAATTCAACTTCACTTCTTGATACCTTTTTTAAATTTATACAAATAATTTGCGGAATTCCCCCTATTTCATTTTGGGGATTCACTATTTAAAACCACATAGTACAGTAATTTTGTTTTAATCTTTATGGGCAAAAAGTATTTAGTTTATTCTTGGAAGAGACATTATACAGTAACAAAAAAAACCCATTTTTATTCAATGTAAAAATGAATAAAAATGGGGTTTTGTATTACATTATTATTCGTAAATTAATTACTATAGGAAAGTACCTTCTTCTTTCAAATTATTATTATTCTCGATACTGCTGTTGCACCGCCTCAGGTAGTTCCTCGAAGCTAACCTCTTCCCAATACGTAACGCCCCGAATCATTGTATAATATAGTTGAATATAAGCTCCTTCCCTCAATTTCTTTCCTGCCGAAAAACTTAGTTCTTCTTTCTTTTTTTTCTCATCATAAGCAATCACCTTATAGTCGTACCGTCCATTCTGACCTTGAACACCGGATCCAGTTATCTTAGTGTAATAAACGGTTTTCCCTGCAGGATTTTCAGGTGTAAGCTTTTCTGGAGTGAAGAAGAACATCCACATACATGCTCCAAACACGATGACGGCCCCTAGTACCAACAATATTTTTTTCATTATAAATTCCTCCTAACCTCAATCAGGATGAAACAACGTCTCTGTTCTTTAACCTTCTGATTGATCTCGACGCAAAAATAATAACAAAAGCCATATTAATCACCCAAAACAGTAAGCTCTGCATGTTCGTCAACTTATCCTGACTCATCACACTCATGCCAATGTTGAGCAAGGAGAACGGGAATAACATTCCAAACTTGCCAATATACATACCTAAGCCGATAAAAACCCCACACAGACTTATTCCGATCGGTGTAGCAAAACTACGAATCCGTAGCGACAGTCCCAATTGCAAAGCACTAATTGACAGAGAAGCATACCATCCACGTATCGTCCATTCTATAGTTTCTACAGGGAATGATCCAGGTAAAGAGAACAAGGTACCTATTAGCCAGTAGAGTCCCATGAACAGACCTTGCGCGAACAAAATTAAAATACTAACGATAATCAATTTGGCAAGAAACACATTGGCTACCGATACGGGAGAGGTCATAATCATATTCCAATTTCGGTTTAAATGCTCCAGCCTACATATATAAGAGCAACAGATAGCTATCAAAATAGGTAAGAAAAAAACACCGTAAAACAGGCTGACCTGAGTCCACAAGCTGTACCAACCATTTTGCAGAGCGCCTTGGTTCAAATAAAAATTCGCACTTCCAATCAACATACTTATTATTGGAAGTGCAGCAATTACAAGACCAATCCGGGAATGACGTAGTTTAAGCCATTCAGCAGAAATACTTCGTTTCATTAACTTTCCTCCTTAGATTTCCTTTCGGCTTACCTGAATGCGTCCAGCGAAATAGAATAGGACTGTCATAATCAACGCCCCCACTACAATTCCATAGCTTACTGGCTGTATCATATAGGAACCCGTAGACTCAGCATATAAATAAGTAACGGGGCTGAGCTCCAAGTAATAAGACCAAATAAAAATATGTCTAATAGCAGCTGGAAATAGCCCAGCGGTCATTCCTATAAAGCCGCCCAGCATACCCAGGCACAGCGCAAAAGACTGGTTTTTGATGGAGAAAGAAATCCATTGTTGAAGTGCTGTGACAGCAAGAGTTGTTAGTAGATTCCCCCCAATGAACCGGATTAGCAATCCGATAGGAACAGTGCCAGGAAAATCGTTTATTAATCCGAACACTATTATGAATAAAACTTGTGCAAAGATACCATAAAGCAGCAGACTATTAATGCATATATACTTCGCTGCATAGAGTTGCCCACGTTCCACATTAGTAGCAGCAAGCATTTTCCAGGTCGATCCCTTATGCTCCATGTCACAAATACGTGAGGCAACAACGGCCGAAATAATCGGCATAAAAAGGCCATTCATAGAAGAGATACTAAAAAAAATAGATTCCCAAACGCGGTTATCCGGATTACTCGCAATGGACCGACTAATGGACATAAAGGCCCACAACATCTCCACAATAAGAAATAGTATAATCATAACCCATATTTTTTTGCGACGAATTTTAAAATATTCCAGTCCTAATATCTTAATCACAAACTTCGCTCCTTTCCTGTAAACTCCAGGAAAATATCCTCCAAACTTTTCTTTTGCTCCTCGATTCGAGTGACAGCAATTTCATGTTCAACAAGCAATTTGTTCATTTCCGCTACTTCTGTATCCTGAAGATTACCCAACTCAATCCGGCTGCCATTGTTAATTGGACTATATCCTTGATTGAAAAGTAGCTGCTCAGCTTTGGCATTATTCCCCGTTTTCATAAAGATGGCATTTCTATTTTTTTTCCGCAAACTTGTCATACTACCTTGAAACAACAAATTACCTTCACTAATAATCCCTACTGAGGTAGCAATCTGTTCTATCTCAGAGAGTAAGTGACTGGAAAGTAATATAGTTATCCCATAGCGTTCTGGTAAAGATTTGATAAGCTCCCGAATTTCACCAATACCAGCGGGATCAAGACCATTCGTCGGCTCATCAAGAATCAGTAGCTTTGGAAAGGCAAGCAGAGCCATTGCGATTCCTAGCCGTTGCTTCATTCCAAGTGAATATTGTTCAGCCTTCTTGTCTTTCTGATTTTCTAGCCGTACAATACGAAGCACCTCGTCTATGTTTTTATCTGGAACATTCCGAAGACGCTGCATGACCTTCATATTCTCTAGCCCTGTCAAATGTCCATAATAAGAAGGAGATTCAATCAGTGACCCAGTACGTTGCAGAATAGATGCACGATTTTTATCCAGGCTTTCGCCGAAAACTTTAATTGTCCCTTCAGAAGGCTTAATAAGTCCCAACAACATTTTTAGCGTAGTTGTTTTCCCTGCTCCGTTTGGACCCAGAAATCCGTAGATTTCCCCTTCCTGAACATGAAGATCAACTTTATTTACACAATTAATAGCCCCATATGTTTTGGAAAGATTTTGCGTTTGTACAATAGCCGAAACACCCATATGAAAAGTCAGCTCCATTCAAGTTTTTTAGATATTTTTCTTCTCTTTCAACTGTAATGCCTACACCTTTCTCCAATCTAAAGAAAACCTTAAGCCAACCTTAAATCACTTGATTTGTATTAAAATCTTAAGTAACTGTTGATTTAAAATAATGCTTGAGATGTACTCCGTTTACCCCATTCCATCGAGAAGGAAAAGTGTCTGGGGCACTTATCGTAGGGAATTTAGAATCCTATACAAGGCAAAATAAACTAACTACTGCTTTACGTGAAATGAGAAGAATTGAAAAGAGCAATTTTATTTTTGTTGATTAGGTTCACTCTTTTTGTTTTTGAGGTATTTACATTTCTTAGCTTGATGAGCATGGGATAGCACCACATGTCCATCAAGCTAATATTTTGAATTACCCCCAAAACGGAATTTCTATCTAAGAATTAAAACATTAAATGTAAAAAAGGAATCCTTTACGGATTCCTTTTTGCCTTGCACTCTTTTTCAAATAGTGCATCTTTGCACCTAATATTATTATACCTTACAATTCACATAAGATAAATATAATTAATTGAAATTCACTTCTATATTTTCATAAAAAAGATGTGAGTCTAAAATTAATAATTAATAATACTAGGTTCACTTACGAAAGATTTGTATTCTTTCACCAACAATAAAACATCATAATTCCTTATAATTTTACAGGTAAAATAGCATATTTTTAAAACTCATCCTTTGAACATTCCTTTAGTTGTTCCATAGCGATCTTTCGCGCATGTTCCTCACTATCTATCAAAGTTAATCCTTGTGATATATAACTCCAAAATTCATATCCACAATCCTCCATCCATCTATACGCTTCTGTTGTATATAGACCATCTTTCCTTTCAATAATTTGAACCTTATAGTTTTTATTTGGAGAAAAAAATTCTTGTATAACCTGCTCCATTTATAAAATGTCCTCCTAAAATCTGTTATATGAAATTATTTTTTCACATAAATCCGTAAATAGAAACCTCTTTTATACACATAATTCACTGTAACTTTTTGATAGTGTGATCAATTTATTTATATAATCACTTACTATAAATGTCCATTTTTCACAAAATAAAGAGCACCTGACGATTACAGGTGCTCAAATATATGAAGTGGGGTTACCCCATCCTCTAATATATGCTTGTCCTTATTAAAAAGTATAAAATAAAAAGGGTACCCTTCAACAAATAAATATGGCGCTCCAAGTTTCATCTCATATGATAACTCGTCCCACTAATTCATCATATGCTTGTCTAATTAGAATGTTCACCGGTTCAATGTGGAATTTCTTTTTAACTTTTAACAAAGAAAAAACATCCATTTTGGATACTTAATGTACACTAATACTAATATTGAATAGCTTTATTGATAGACTTTCTAAAACAAAAAATATACTAGCTGAAACTGATCTATATCCAATATTCTTTCCTGTAACATTAATATTAATCTCTGCTAAATAGGTTCGCACATCATCTCTTTCAAAAAGTTTATCTTCAACCTTTTCAATTATTGCTACATTATCCACTTCTTTAAAAGTTTTCAGCAATTTTGTTTCTAGTACAGTAAAATCGAAATTTTCACCTTTAACCAAATCAAATTTAATCTTCATTTTTAATTAGTTAATATATTAACATCAAAATAATCATATATACAAACTCCGAATAATTCGAAAGTTATGCTTTATTAAAATTCCTTATTGCTTTAATTTAATTTTTATTTTCACGTTAGGTACGTGAAATTTTATTATTGAATAAGAGAAACTTGAATAACTAGTATTCCCCTAATCTACTCTGCATGGTTTCATTATCCATTAAGCCTTTAATAATTTACGTGTCTTATCTATTTGATTAAGTGTGTTTTTTCAAGCAACATATCAGAGATATTTTATATCTTTTTCATTCGTTTCCAAACTTGTTAGCACATTTTTTATGCTACGTTGAATTTCTCGCAATCTCTCGTTTCGCATAATTCTGCATGAACAATTCTTGGAAATAGGATAAGAAAAGAATTGATGATGCAAAATTACATATTTCATTTATATATATAAATGAAATATAATTGATCAGCATTTTCATTAAAGATAGTCTATCAACCTCTAACTACCTAATGAACTCAAGTAAACGTATCTTAAGTCATTTTAAGAGATACAAAAGGCACCCTTTTGGGTGCTTTTGTATCTAATTTGAACTGATTTTTTATATTCGCTACCAATCACGAACCTTTTTAGAACACTAGTATCATTATGTCTCCTTTTTAGAATTTTTTATTGGGTTCTTATTGATAATACCTAAGTACTTCCAACACTTCCATTCCATAAAAGCTGGATCCAATGCTAAATTCTTTAATGCTAAAACAAATATTACATTATGCCAAAGGCAATCACCGCTCCCCAAACCCTGTCCGAAAGTCCCGCTCCTGAGTCAGTCCCTTCCTAAACAAATATCCCTTTCTTTAATTCGTTCCTACACCCTATTCAAGATATGCTAAATTATCCTTGTCTGATGAATATCTATTTATCTTTTCATATAGAGCAAACAAAATCTCTACTCATAATTTTTTCTTTATTAGGCAAACTATGTCTAAGTCGTTTGAACTAGTGGCTTCACTCTTCTGGTAATGGGATAGCACAATTTATTGAATTGACTAACTCATTCAACCCACTGGCACCGGCAGGCAACAAAATAGTTGTCTGCCATTTTCATGTATACTTTTTCTAATTTCATTTCAAACCAAGTGTGTGCTGTACTGATTTCAAAAGGACAGAATTTCATTTTTTAAAATGTAAAAAAGATAAGGTCCTGTCTACTTTTGGTATAGGACTTTTTCTTTTCACACATACTATTTTTGAACCTGTTTACCAATACGTGTCCTAATGGTATCTTGAATTCCTCCTAAAAAGGGCTGCAGATACGACTGCATGCCCTTTTTATTTACGTTGCTTCTCTATATTCAATAAAATAATTAAAAATGTAATATCACATTTTTTTGTTCAGATTATGTTAAGGTTTACTTCATAGTCGAATTATGGTTTCGTATCTAATTCAGCAATATGTGAACCGTTTATCTTAAGAAAAGACACCCAAAAGGTGTCTTTTAATCTAAAAAACATTTTTCCTATTCAGTAAGATACAATTATCCCTCTAACCTAAACCTCATATGTAAAGGCAATTTAATCATGGTACTCAAGGGTTTTCACCCATTTCAATATGCCTATATTTTAATTTAAAATCACATTTCCAGCACTATATTTGCTTTCCTACAGATTTTCTGTCTTGTTCTTAATTCTGTCAAAATCCTCATGTAGCTATACAAAGAATATATGCTACTATGATATTAAGAAACTATGCGTTCCCTTAACCTTGTATCCGGCCCTGTATTTTTACAGGGTCTTTATTTATTTTATTTACTTTTATTGGCTTATAAGAGTTAATTCACAACCAGTTTCAATTAAAATTTTTTAAATGTTAGTTAGAATTTGAAATAATATATCTATTAACTTTTTTAACAAATGAAATCTAATATTATATTTCTAAATGTATACTGTACTAAACACCAGTTAACACTATATTAATAGTATTAACTATCTTAATTGAATATTAGTAATAGTAAGTATAAATATTATCAATTTACTACATCTTACATTTATGTAAAAATAAATATATGTTAAGCTTATTCAAAATCTTTCCTCTAATAAAGATTTGAAGTAGCATTTCATGATTCTCCTTACTGTTAATATGCCTTGAAAAAGAACCCTATAGGGTTCTTTTTCTTTTCATTATAACCTCAGTAAGTCCTTATTTAACATGCAAAAAGGACTGCTAATTACCTGCAGCCCTTTTACACATTAATATACACTTGTATTAAATACTTATAGCTGCTAATTCTCTACCACCATTTGCTGATATATATCTACCATTACTTAGTGCTTGTAATACCTATATTCTATTGTCTCCACCATTATATAAGATAAACTTTTCCCATGCCCCAATTGATTTACGATCTGCTACTATTCTACCATTTGACTCAAACGAAACATACTTTTACGTATGTTTAACCTACAGCCCTAAAATTTCTACAATCTGACGAGCTTTAGTATTATCAATATAATAATGCATCTCTAATCCTTTTCTTTCTGCACGGATTACAATTCCTCTTAACTTTGCTAGATGTTGTGAAACGGTGGATTGTGGAAGTTTTAATATTTCTGTTAACTGTGTAACATTGCACATTTTATGATGCATTAACTCACTTATAATTTTTAATCGAACCGGATGTGCCATTACCCTTATTACATCTACATCTTCTTCGCGTATTTTAGCTAGGTCATTTTTAGATATTACTGTTAACATTTCGCATTCTCCTTCATTATTAATTTCTATTTTCCGATTATCCTTATAAGTAATACTTATAGATAATTACAATTTTTCCTGTTGAGAAAATATATTCTACTCCATACAAAAAAAACACCTATTCCGAAAACAGTTTTTACCGTTCTAATGAATTGGTGTCTTGAAATTTTTTAACCACACTATATTTATTCATATTATAATCTATACATAACTTTGAATGATGCTTTCTAAGCAAATATAATACTTCCACTCCTTGTTTCAAGATAACTTTAATCGAGATATTTACTTTCTCATATTGCTAAACCTATAAGAATCCTCTACTCATCTCACCTTTTACATCATATATTATTTATTTCTCAACACAAAAATATGGAATAAAAATCCCAATAATGGTAATATAATGGTACCTTCAGTTGTTAACTGTCATCCCTTTTTTAAAAGCCCTGTCTTTAAAGACAGGGCTTTTAAATTTAATCAATTAAAAATATCCTCTGAACTAAACTGTCTATTAATTATAAACCTAAAACTTCAATAAGCTGACACTATAGTAGAGATAGGCTTTCATCACCAAACTATTCATTAATTTCATATTTAACGAATGGTTTTAAGATTTTCACAGAATTAAGTATAGTAGAGGT
Organism: Bacillus sp. EB V-12; assembly: GCF_056158125.1. Lineage (NCBI taxonomy): Bacteria > Bacillati > Bacillota > Bacilli > Caryophanales > Bacillaceae > Bacillus > Bacillus sp. EB V-12. The sequence goes on from NZ_JBUXJL010000023.1 coordinate 10,538, forward strand.
ATCAATCATATATTGGGATTAATTTCTATTTCTGATCCCCAGCAATGGCAAACAACAATTCCTATATAAGCAAGCGATTTAAACAGTTACTGTATAAATAAAAACAATTAACTATTTTATAATATAAAAACGAACGAAATATATTGAGAAACACAAAATAAGATTGAATATTCTTTCTATTTAACGTAAAATCAATATGAGTCAAGTGACAACATCTCTCTAACTCTTCTAAAAGAATCCTTTATGACATGGGGATTCTTTTACTTTAGACAAATTATTCTTATTTTAACATTTGCAAAAAATATCTTCTTAACCAACCACTCAACAAATATAAGTAAGGATTTAGTTTTATGAATATTTTTATAATCTAAGCAACAGGTAATAGCCTTCAATATTTGTTGGATGTTATCATCAGAGAATAAATATTCTAAAAAATAAAAAGATGCTCCATCAATACTGTAAGAAGATTTGCTGCTAAACATGCATTTTTTCATTGTACCCTTTATAATCTGAGCTTATTAATACTAAAGAATCAGGTATAGATTAATAGCCATGAATTCTTCTATTTGTACATATAATATTCTTTATATCGTTCGAAATTCGTTTTTTTTGTTTGTGTTGATGTTATGGGTGATTTTAATGATTTAGATGCTGCTACCTGCTTTGGTATTTGTAATGCGCCGCGTTTCTTAAGTTCTTTATACAAGCTACTCACATTGCACCTCAGTTTCTTTGCAATAATTGGATATTCCTCTCCTTGATTAAATAATTGTACTGCTTCTTTACATTTTGTGTCCCATTTTTCTTCTGACGTTTGAAATTTTTGAGTTCGTTTTTTAACTCTATTTTTTTCTAATTTAATACTCTCTCGTTCTATTTTACATCGCTTGGTAGAGTACTGTTCTGCGTCTGCCTTACGCCCAAAATGCTCCTCCTGTAAACGTATCATTTGTACTTTTTTCGCAATTTCTCTCAAGTTACAGTCACCTCATTTTGTTTGATAAATTCTACAAGGACTTGATCACATTATTGTCTGTATCCCCAATCACCGTTTATAAGCAGGCTATAAATGCTCAAATTCCCCTTATGATAGCTTTCAATCTAATATTTACGGAAAATTATAATCAGCTCTATTTTTACATATTTGTAAACTATAGTAAATTGATAATATTGACACAGAATATTCTAAACTTTAATTCCCACTATACACATTAATAAACTTAATATTCTATTTGCTTGAAAAGTCGAAAATATCGTTTTGCATAGCAAAACACGGTATCCCCTATTCAGAGTCATACACAACAAAATACTTTATCTATTGTACCTAGGGCACAATTAAAAAGAATGCAGACATGTTCTGCACTCTTTTTTAGTAACTCTTATATCAATTTTCCACCACCGTCAGCTCCTCCATTATTAGAAGGACTACACTCTAAACTTGTGAATTTATCATTCTGCAGTACATCAGCTTTTGCAGCCATATTTAACAATACTCTTTCTATCACCCTATTTCGGGTTAGAATTACAGACCTAATACTCCGACAATCTGACATGCCTTGGAAATCACAATATGATAATACATCTCTATTCCCCTGCTTTCCGAGCGAAGAATTTTCCCGCGCATTTTAGATAAATGCTGAGATACGGTAGATTGAGGCACATGTAATAGCTCTGTTAACTGTGTTACATTACAAATTTTGTGACGTTCTAGCTCCTTCACAATTTGTAATCTAACTGGATGGGCCATAATTTTTAATAGTTCTATATCCGCCTCTGGAATTTTGTATATTTCATTACTTACTTGCATTGTTGTCATTTTTAATTTCTCCTTTTAAATTCTTTTTACTTTTTATCTATTTATAGGTATTTCGTGTTTATTTGAGTATATTGTTCTTAATCACTATATTGTTTAATCTTTTGTCTCTATCAGGTTTAATATATAGAAGTATTATGATGGTTAAAAAACAATAAAAGATAGCATAGGTATCGAAATGAAATCAAACAGACTCAAGTAATCTTCTGTACAAGAACCCCTTCAGAACATATCTTCATTTCACTTGTTGGAAAAACCTGAACCATTATTTGATAAACAGCTATGAATAAGCCAATACATGCAAATGGGAATGCATATGCTCTTACGTATGGATCTTTTCTATACATTCCTATACCTAATATTAATTCCAATGGATATATGGCCATCCTTTGATACCAGCACAAATTACACGGGGAGCAGCTTCATCCACTCACTAAAAATCAAACTTACTAGCATTGCAGTAGTAGCTATCGTCCAAGCAATTGTAATGTGATATTTTTGAATAATCGACATCTTATTTTCGCCTCACCTGTTTTTTGAAATGCAAAACATTTGCTAATATATGACTAGTTTATTTCCATGTTTTGAGCATCCAGTTTCAATAGACCGTATCCAATCGTTAATATCTTCCCAGTCATGCTCCTTACTTTTAATTCTAGAGGGAAAAGATTCTCAAAATCACCACAGTTTCTAATGCTTTTTCTAGGGGACCAAATCTATATACAATATGTGTATGTACACTTTTGTTTGTTTTTTTCTTACCAAACTTAAAAAGATACAGGTAAGGAGAACTATTAAATCTTATTTTGCTAATTTAGTAAATGTCCCGTTTTTTTACTTTGAAAATATAAGAAAACGCTCATCATAACAATATTTATTACACCAGCTGCAGCACCAATTTTGGAGATAACATACACATATTCATTACTACTAAACGGCAATAGACTCGCAAAAATAAATAAACTTGAAATAATAAAAGATAAAATCATATTTCTTTTGTTCTCATTCATTTATGAGACCTCCATTTTGTATGATAATTTGTATCATAATTGATTAAGTTTGTATTGAGTGCTAAGACGCATCATTACGGTTATAATGACGTATCTTTTCATCTACAAAACCTTTTATGTTCCAAACGCCAGCCTTTGATACTTTTGCTTCTTTTTCGCTTTCTAGCATATGTGGTAGCAACGTAGTGTTAGGTTTCGAAATATAAGCTACAATGCCATATGCTGATTTGACCATTAATTCGTTTATATGTATCCCTTCACCAAATACATATGCTAATTCCCTACCATACTTGTCCGCTTTTGGCCCATGATCATAGACAAATGTTACACTCTTTTTTTTTATTTGTTCCTTTAGAAATGTATATGCTTCTTTTCCCATCTTTTGTAGTGGGATTTTTCGAGATACATACTCAGAAATATCCAATAACAGCAATCTTATCGTCTATTTTCCCCCGTTTATGTTCACATCTATGCTATTTCAGTCTTTTACCTTTACTACCTCTTCCCCTTAACCGTTTTTAAGCCTTTTAATGTATCCTTATAGACTTCTGGTATATTACAACAGTACGTTTCCCTTTTACACTCTGTTGCATTCCCTTTTGTTTTCGAGGTTTTAAAACAAATAAAAAGGACACACCTATGGCATATGTATGCGTAGGTGTGTCCTTTTGCAAGATAGTTTTAGAAGTATTTTGTTACTTTCATCATATCATAATTCTTATTAATTTTATATATAAAATTAAGGATTTTACAATATTAATTCCTACATAAATAGTATGTTTGGAAACTTATTTAATTCCTTCCTTGTACTTTACATGAGACCAGTTCAACTAATTGGGTATACCAAGTGTATTTTTGTAAATAATAAGGCTGTTAAACGTAAAGTTAAGGAGGGTTTTTATGCAAAATCATAAAAAAGCTATAAAAAGTCCTGGTTCTGTTATGAAACCAGATTTTGCTGAAACTGATGCACAAAAAGTGAAACAAGAAATTCAAAATGATGTAAGGGCAGGACAAGGAGCAATGACTTCCCGAGAGGCAGGGGCAATGCGAGATTAAGAAAACACTCCTTACTGGTTTTTTCTTCTCTAAAACTTAACTAGTAAGGAGTTATTCCAGAACTATTTTAGCTTTTTACGTTTATCATTTAGAAATATATTGCGTTTCTTTGGTAGAAAACAGGTTAATTTTAAAGCGAATTTTTCTCCATTAAATCTCTTTTTTCAAACTAAGATTATTTTCTTTTAGATATTTTATTGCATCTTTGTTCACCACTCGTAAATCTATACCTTGTTTCTCTGCTGCAAATGAACATCCACAATAACACTGACGGAAAACATCATATTCATTACACATTTCAATTGAACGTTGATATCCATTACTTTTTTTGAAATCACTTGGTAAATAACGCGAATCATAATTTTGTTGCACACCGATTCCAAGTTCATTTATTAATTGACTATTTTTATTTTTAGAAAGAGTAATTGCACTACCGAAGTAATCAAATCCTTTTTCTTGTGCTACCTCAGCTGAACGATCCAATCTCATATCAAAACAAGCTGAACAACGAAGCCCACCTTCTGGCTCTTCTGCCAAACCTTCTTCTTTTACCATTTTAAAAAATACATTTGAACGATAGTCATCTTCAATAAATCCTACTGTGTGCCCAGTACGATCATTAAACTTTTCTACAAAAATCTTTTGTTCATTAGAGCGTCGCATGTATTCACTTTTCGGATGGATATTTGAATTCGAGAAGAAAATTGTAATATCTGCATGTTCTGCAAGAAATTCTAATGAAGCAGTACTACAAGGGGCACAGCATGAATGAAGTAACACTTTTGGTCTTTCATTTCTTGCTTCCCAATCTTTAATCATTTTTCTTAATAATTTGTCATAATTTATTTTCTGATTATTCATTTTCTTTAAATACATTTCAACATCTAACACTTCTTTCACAACTAAACCTCCTGTTTATTTTCATTTATCTATTTTATCATTCGAATCAATTAATATAAATATAATAATGTATGTATTTATCGATTGTAAAACGATTCTTATGGCCTTTTGGTAACGGCCAAAATAATATACGTATTCTATTACCTCTATCTCTAAAATATATCCTTAATCCTTCTTTTTCATCACAAAATCTTTTGGGTTACCTTTTAACTGGTAATACTTCACGTTAAGACGAATAACTACTACGATGATTTAGGTAACGGTAATCAAATGTTATTCTCTCATACTTATGCAAAAGATAATTTTCTTTTACAAATGAATGGTGACATGGAAGATGCCCAATTTAACAAATATAAAGAAGTAATGGACAAAATAATTAAGTAAGTTAAGGAATCCGCTTTCATTTTTCAGAAAATATGATATGATTATATTTGGATGGTAGCTCGTATACATCTTATTAAATTTAAAGTGGTTATCAAGTCGAAGAAAGGCACTCATTTGAGTGCCTTTTCTTATGGACAAAGCAATATAAATTATATTATAAATATATAGTAATTATAAGTAATCGGATGAATATCATAATTAATTTCGAGCCATTAAGTCCAGTTATGAATGACATAGCAATCAAACTTGCCATGGTACTATTTATACCGTTATTCCTAGCATTAGTTGTCAAAGTGATACTTATGAAAGAGTCGATTGCTGGCAGAATTGCAAGTCTATCTCTATTATTTTTCATGTACTATGTATTTATATTTGCTACAGGGTAAAACAGGTACCTTAAGGTGTCTGTTCTTTTAGAAGTTAGAATCAAGGGATTTCATAATTTCATTGGCCACTTTTGGTTTTTCTGCAATAAGTAACGTTTTCCCCATAATTTTTTCCTCCTTAAACAAAAAAAGGACACACCTACGCTATGATTATGCGTAGGTGTGTCCTTTTGCAATATGATTTTTTAATATTGGATTATTTATATCATCCCATTACCTCTATTTATTTACAATTAGAGGCAATGGGGTGCCTGAATATCAATTGCTTTGTGCAAACAATAAAGAAATCGAAACCATTCATTCTCTATATAAACAAAGGCGAAGTCTTTAAGGAGGATCCGCCCTTTCAACATACAATGAACTTCAACAATTACTAGCTAATTTCTAAATGTTATTCTTCATTTACCAACCTGTTTATGGTTTTTAACTTTACAACAGAACCAATAAACCTTTATAAAAAGTATTTAAAGTAATAACAAATAGGAATAATAATTCCCACTATAGAAAATACAATACTTCCTAAATTAAATGCAGAAAGTTTCGCACGATGAACTTGAATTTCACCTAAATCTACCCCTCCACTAAAATGCTTATCCATAACTTTAGCGACGTTTTGTTGTTGATTAACAAAATAAGGTATTAGCCATATACAGCAGAACAAAATAATACTACCAAAAAAGAGTGTGTCAATAATTGAAGCTTTCCAATTTAATGAAGTAATGACTATGAGAACAAATTCTCCCACCATAACAATTATCATAGTTACTATATATCTGGTTTTTTCAGAAACATTTTTAAATACAGTCTCGTCCATAATTTTTTCTATTTTAGTCCATATTACACTGATTAACACGATTAGGCTAATTAAGAAAATAGTAAATAAAGCTTTAACTAAAAGATACTCAAACACTACCGACACCACCTAGTAATTTCTAAATTAGAATATAAAGTTGATTTTTTTAACTCTATCAAAAGATTAAATTCAATAATCTATTAAATAGCTTATCGAAAAATTTATTGATTTAAAGATACAACGCTATATGTATTAGTTATATAGGATAAGATCTCCCAAAATTCCTTTTCTAATATATATATATCTTCTAAGCATTGTTGGACTTCGATTAGAACTTTTTTATCTTTATTTCGTCCAGCAGAAAAGAATTTCCTTCCCAATAACCTATATAGTTTATGTATTTCTTCTATTTTTGTAATGCAAGAATATTGTTCGATTTCGGGTAAATAAGCAGATGCTTCTATTAAAAATTCGGAATATAATTTCCTAAAGCCGCTTCCTCCACTCCCTATTTTTTCAATCATTAAGTAAGTATGGACACAACATTCCTCCCATTCGGGCAATTCAGTCCAATAAGGAATTTCGGCTGCTAATTTTTTGATGTTTAAAATACCATAGTTATCATTTTTGTCTTGGAGCATATCTTCAGCATTTTTCCGTATACCTTTTACAATTGCTTCACGAATATCTTCGATAATAAAAGGATGCACAGGGGCCCAAACGTTTTTTCTATCATAAGGTACTTTTGCTTGTCCAGCAGTTTTTTTTAGGTCCATTAGGCTTAATGGGAAATATTCATTAGATATATAATCGGATACAAGAAAAAATTTTTTCTCTGTATCAAATCCAACTATTGTAAACGTGTGCCCAGCAACATTTCTTCCACCTGCAGTCCCATAAAAATCTAGATATCCAGTTTCCGAAATTACCAATACAGGTATATCGTTTTCTAGAAAGTAAATTATTTTATCTACATCTAAAACGTCACCACTATACCACTTAAACCTATGATTAATTGAATTAAAAAAATTATTTTCAAAATAAGGTGTTCGAGTAATTAATAATCTTGGATAGTTGTTTGCGAAACTGAAATAACTAAAAAACAAACCGCTACCAATCCCAAATATCATAGCTTCACTTAAAGGATTCTTATAATACATCGTGGTCTCTCGAATTGCAGTGGAAGAACAATGTTTTCCAACTAAAGAAGGAAAATCAGGAATTATGTGCTTTTTCATTTAAACTCCCCCTGTACAAAATTTTCTTGTTCTAGGCTAATGACGTTATCCTGTAATGATGGATTTGCAAAATGATCCACAATAATAATTGTGATATGCTCTTTCAAGCTATTCAATATAATTTTTATTTCGTGTCTAATTTCAGAATCTAAATTGGAAAAAGCTTCGTCTAAAATGAGTATTTCAGGATAATTCTTCAAACTACTAATAATAGATAATAATTGCTTCTTCCCACCTGATAACTCTGAAATAGGTTTTTGGGGTTCTAAAAGACCGGAAAGAAATTCCACATATTTATCAATCATTATTTTTTTCTCAGGTTTTATAAGTTTGTTGTGATTATATTCTTCTATTAGTTTTAGTTGGTCGATTACAGTGTCTGTGACAAATTCAGGTTCTTGAAATGCGACAGTAATATTATTCCTTAATACTTCGATGTCATATTTTGTTATCTCGTAATTATCTAAGTAAACCCCTTTAGATTGAATAAATTGAATTAAAGATAGAATTAGTGTTGTTTTTCCTGATGCGTTTCTGCCCATTAAATAGTTGATTTTACCTCGTATAATTTCTCCATTGATATTATTAACAATATTTTCATCACCTATCTTTATTTGTACATTTTGAAATGATAGGTTTCCTTTGTTAATGTCTTTCATTTTTACATGTATGTTTTTTTCTAAGTCCAAACATAGTAAGTCATGTACTCTTTTTATAGAGATTACACTAATTTTAAAATTAATAAACAATGACATGATTTTTTGAATTGGAGAAAAAAAATTCATGGTATAAATTAAAAAAGCAGTTAAAGCACCAATACTTAATGTGTTATTCTTCACCTCTAAAAATCCAATAATCGCAACAGTACCAATTAATAAACAAAAAAGTGTAGTCATTGTGATATTCATAACTGTAACCAATTTTATATTTTTAAATTGTGTCTGAGAAATCTTTTCAATTCTGTCGTTATATTGTGTATCAAAACCATTTTTTTTCGCATATATTTTATAACTTTTCAAATTTCTCTGAATTTTTTCTATTACGTTTGATAAATAATCTCGGTGATCAACCATTTGCATATTAATCACATTCAGTTTGCTATTAAATATATAAAAAGCACCATAATATATTGGTAAAATTACCAATATAATTAAAGTTAATTTTAAATTAAGAGTCATTAAAATACATAAAGTTCCTATAAAAACTAAAGATTGAATGATTAAATCAAATATGATGGAATTAAGAATCCCTTGGCACTGTGGAACATCATATGTAATAATCTGAGTAAGATTTTTATTTTCAAGATTAATAAATCTATAATAATTGGCTTTTTTTAATGTTTCGTTTATACCTTTTCTTAATACCAAATTACTTTGAATTACAATTTGACTATCTAAAATTAAAGTATAATATTTTATTGTTAATTGAAAAATTATGAAAGAAACAAACATCCATCCATATGTTATTGAAAATTCATACAAATTATTAATTGTAACATTATCAATGATATACTTTAAGAGAAGAGGAAAAACTATTTCATAGCCAGCTAGAAACCCAGAAAATATAAACAAAACAATTAGCTTATATTTTTGGGTTTTATATAAATTTATGAGGAATTTCAACAGTGTTTTATCCTTCACTTTTTGTTTCCTCGTTTTCATAATATATATCACTAAATTTTGTATCCATAGTAATTGGAGTAGATAGTTTTATGCCTCCAAAGACGTGTGAAAGCAGTACAAATTCATTTTCACCATCAAGTTCTAAAAAATCATTTACTTTATTTTCATATAAACCAAAAATTGCTCTAATTCCTAATTGTTGTGCACTGCTTAATAAATATAAATTTTGGGAAAGATGTCCCATGTCTAAATGTATTAACTTATATCCCCTATCTGCGTATTTACTACTTGTTTGATCAAGATTGGCAGCATGGAACATAATAAAAGACGATGAATGAATATGGGTATTATCCACGTATAAATTATTAATACTTTCTCTAAAGTCTCCTCTTCTTATCATATCTAGCACGTCTTGTTCCCTGTCATAATAATATATACCCTGTTCTAAATTTTCGACATTGAAAACCGCTATATAAATATTTATAGGATACTTTCCTCCGGCAGATGGAGCCGCACTATGCGGCTTATTAATATACCCGTATGAAAAATGAAGTAAATTCGAAAGCGTTTCAAATCTAATCCTAGTTCGGATTTCTAATTCTTCTACAGATTTTCTATCATTCAAGACTTGATAAAATTCTTGTCTAAGCAGATTTTTATCAGGCCTAAGAGGGATGCTTTTAATACAGTAATGTTTCTTTGTTATTTTTGTAAAGTAGTTAGATGGTGTTGAGTGTCTTGAAAGCCTCGGCAATAGCTTTGGAAATATTCTAGTATTACAATCATAGGTTCTGGATAAGATATATTTCTCTGTATGATCTTCAAATTTATTCATACCTCTTAACTCCTCTTTTTATAAGTTCTTTACGGAAATGGGTGTGGATTTTTATTAAAAGCTTTTGCTGGAGTATATCCCATATTTTTCGGGGCATCTACTAATCTATTACAACGTAACATAGGGATAGTTATTTCTAAAAAAGCTAATTCTGGCATTAATACTCTATACACATGTAAACCTAAAGAACTTATATCTTCTGTAGTTAAATCATATGAATAAAGGTTTAAACCCATATCCTTAAGCTTATCCTTTAGTTCTTCAAAATCATTGATTTCAGAATGATTATTAAATGGTTTGGTAGAACTAGAAATTAGGAAATCAAAAGCATCTTTATCATTCCCTGATGCGTAATAGAGCATATGATCCTTGATACTTTTTATATTTGTTGTATTTTTAATATCTACAATCTCTGCTATGTCCTGATTGGGATTGGCTAGTAAATTTAAACTTGCCAACGTTTCCATTAAAGCGCCTTTCAGTGCTGTAAGAGGGTCATAATGTGCTTTTGCACCTACTTGTATATAGGGATAATTATTATAAAGATTTCTCACCAAGACGAGATATGTAGGGATTTTTATATCCGTTGTTATATCAAAAAAGAAAACTTCAAAACCTTTTTCATTTGCAATTTTTAAATAATATTGCACACTTTCATCTGGAATCGTCTGTTGATCTATTAATGGAACCGATAGTTGATTCAACCATGTAATCACAATCGCATCCCTTTCTATACATTCCAGTGCTGCATTTTCAACCGCTTGTAACCTTGTAGAACCTGTAGCTAAGCCAGTAGAAATTGAATCCCTTATATGTGGTAACAATACCTCTTCATCAACATCAAAATATATTGTGTTGGCAGGAACTGCTATGTTCCTTTTATGAATTTCATCATTTGCTTGAACCCAATTAAATACGGTATCTCTATCAATTTCTTTATTGGTAAGATTTGTTCCCTCATATGGCTCATTTAAACGCTGTGTAATTGATAATGGATCTAAAACAGGTATGTTTTTTTCTACTAAAGAGTTGAATGAATTCTTTATGAGAGTTTCCCTGTCAAGATAACATGAACAATAACGCTCAAGAGTCTCTCCGACAGCGGATATTAATGCTGAATCAGCCGAATCATAACTATATCCTAAACCACTGTAATTCCCACGAATTTTAACACCCTCATTAACATCAACCAATTCATTTCTAAATGTAAAATACATATGCATTGGGAAAGGAAGTTTGAACTCTATCTCATTCTTTACATGATGTATAATTCCGGTATTCTTATTTATGATATATTCTAAAACATTTTGTATCCCCATATTTTTTCTACTCCTAACTGTTCAATACAAAATCTTTCTTGAGATTCTTTTTTGCACCCGTACATTTAGAACACCCTGGAACCTTTAATACAGGATTCAAATTTGAACTTAAAGTAAGTATATTGTAAGTAAATTCTTTCCCAATTATTTCAGAAGTCAAACAATTAGAGAAATATTTCATAACAAAGCTTAATATATGAAAACTAAACATCTCTATTGTCCCAGGCATAACACTAATATGTTCCTCATTCCATTCACTATTATATTTCTTCAAGAACTTATAGCTCAAATAGGAATTTTCGCAATTGGTAATCTTCCTACTTATAAAACAATTATAACAACTAGTTTCATTAGGAATAAATATTGGCCCAATATTAAATTGCTCCTCTTGCAACAGAGCTCTTAAAAAAGGAATATTAAAACTCTTCGCTAATTCATTAGCCTCGTTATATAGACTTTCATTTTCAAAGAAATCAACTGCTATTATGAGGTTCGCATTTTGAATTTGATTCATTTTTAGAAATGAAAATTTCGTACCAAAGGCTCTCTTTAAATTTCCCTGTAATTCTTCATTTCCCATCAAAACTATCTTTTGGGAATACATAGTTTCAATGTCTCTAAAAGAGTTAGATATAGAACCTGTTAAATTTGAGATAAATCTTTCATGTCGTTGCAATTCTTTACTTGTAAATATACATTTTTCGTTCATATCGTAATTTTTTATAATTTTTTTGTTATCCAATAATTGGATTATATCGCAAACATATTCTACAGGTAATTCTACTTTTTCCGCTAATTGTTCTGTACTTAAATTTCCTGTTAATGATGGAATTAATGCAAGTATGTCTTCAACGGAATCACCATTACAAGTTATATATGTATCTCTATTAAAAAAAATTAACTCTCCATCACTTTCTTTTACAAAGGAATAACCATCTATTATAGGTTTATAATTAAGTAGTTCATTCTCCATCAAGCATTACCCTTTCTATTTCCTTATTAAACTAATTTCATAGAAATACAATTTGGATAGTAAAAGAGATATTCTCTTTTACTATCCTGTTAAATAAAATATTTCCCCCTGAATTTCAAAAAAACTTATGAATTTTTTGGTTATTTACCAGAACATCTTTGCCATACACCAGGTTTTGTAGGATCTACACCTGTACAAGATGTTGTTCCAACGCATCCTCCAGCACATCCAGGGCTATCAGGCGTATGAGCATAATTAATTTTTCCTGACTCTGTTAATTTAATATCTAAACTTTTTTTCTGTTCCATTTATTTATCTTCCTTTCCTTGTCTAAATATTTTTATTTAGCACTTTATATTACTTAAGGGTTCGAATTTTCTGAATTATAACTCCGCGATATTGTTAAGAAAATAATTATTATTATGATATTTCGATGTAATTGCTGCTAATGCTTTATCTTTAAGGGGAAATATAAGTTTTTCATTACCATAACACTAATAACAACCTAACAGTTTGAATGTTTACCAGAAAATACTAATTTATAACCCTCAGCAATTTACAGTATAATACATTTAAAAAGAAAATGAAATATTTAAATATTTTTTTATTATTAATAATGTGAATTTTAAGAAAAATATACAGTTGTTGTATGGATTAAAAACACTCTACTAAAAAATATTTAACAAAAATAACTAATTACGCAGATGAATATTTCCTTATTACAAACACTTCTTTTAATAATATTCAGAACATAGGTATGGTAAATAAATTACAATTACTGCAGAATCTCTATGTGTTGAAGATGGAAGATATGAAACAAGAAAATTAATAGCGAATCATTGTTGACTACTTTATTAAACCACATAGACCAGGTATTAAACGAAACGACTACAATTGAATAGTAATAAAGAAGGCTCCATGTACGTGAGCCTTTTTTATTTGTTCAGTTAATTGATTACAACTATCTATTTACTCTTTTCACAAAATCTTTTGGGTCTCCTTTTAGTTTGTAATACTTCATGTTAAGGCGAATAGCTACTACAGAGATCACAATAAACCCTAGTACATATAACATTGTTCCTTTCTCCATTTCTTATTGTTTAGCGAACTTATTGTGTAAATATTTCACATGTTCCTTTTTAATATCCTTATCAGTAATGTTCTCTCGCGATATTGTTTGATAAATATGCTGGACCTCGTCATTTGTTAATCGCATCTCTGTATATGATTCAATACAACTTTTTAAGTCGTTATAATATAGGACGTGTTTGTCTTTAGAATGAACATTTACTCTTTTTAGACTGCATTTTGGATGAAACGCTGCAATAGAGATACACGGCAGCTGTTGTTCCATTACCCATTCAATGGCCTTTATATGTTTATAGTTTTGGCGAAATGGATTTTGAAAAGAGGATTTCTTTCTAAAAATGCCTTGTGTCCACCTTGCCGCTTTCTCACTTCCATAGATCCATCCTTCATAGTTCTTTGTTTCTACAACAAATACACCTGTTTCAGCGAGAACAATATGGTCAATTTGCGTTGTATCACCATACTCCGTATAAACCGTAACATTATGTAACACGCAATAACTTTCAGAATCCAACTTACTCAATATACGTTTTACTAATTTTTCTCCGGCTTTTCCTTTCCATTTCGGTACATGTTTTTTCACAACAATATTCAACGGAATCAGAACAGCAATGAGAATTAATTCAAATATCAATACTTTCATAATAGAAGCCCCCTTTTTACACCCTTGCGTTTCTGCGCATTAAACGATATACATGCGTTTCTAATCCTAAAATAAAATATGAGATACATAAGCCTTTAATCACCATCTCTACGAAGCCTAATGCTAATGAAACAAGGAGCCCACCTCGAAACTGAAAAGGTCTAGTCACTCTTCGATTTACTGGTTTTTCAATGACGCCAAAGTTGGCCCAGGTAGGCAAACGTTTTTCCACATTTTTCACGGTACCCATTAATCCGTATTTTAACGATAGAATGAAACATCCGATTAATAAATAAACAACAGAAGAAAAATAGATAGATAGGCCTATTACGAAGCATGTCAGTAACCAACCTATTAATATAGAATTTCGCAAAGCAATATATTCTCGATTTCTATTCAATACAAACAGTCCTTTCAAAATTAATAAGGTTATTTTTATTTGGAAAATATTTACAATTGTTTATAAGCATGATATGATACGTCTATATTAATTTACGAATTAGCCTAAAAAGGATTGTGATAGACATGTTAAAACTTGTAGTAAATAATACCGGAACAGAACCAGAAAGTGATTCAGCTTTTTCAAACTATTTCACCTGCAAAGACTGTGTATATTATCTTTCAAAATCAGATTCTTGCAGTCTGCAATTAGCAGCTGATTCAAATAGTCCCCTTATTCCTTATGAGTGTGGGAATTTTGAGGAAACCTATGAAATCGGAACGGAAGATCCATTGAATTCACACATACATCAGCAACTTCGTGAAGAAAAAGCGCAAATACTAGCTGAAAGCTATCCAGCACAACCTTCTATTGATCCCATTCATAAAGACGCAATATGGTATGGATCAGTAAACTATGGTTGTTGGATTATAAATGATTCGAAAAAACGTTTTGCACTTGCAGAACAGGTTCCTTTCGGTGATAATAATATGTCATCTGAAAAATACACATCTCCTTTTCCTTTACATGACCATGGAGCAAAAGAAGGTATTAGGCACTATATGTGCTGGTATGTAAACGAAAAAGGAATAGGCGAATACCATATACTTATTGGCGGTATCATCATGAAAATTGCAGAAGGAGTTAAGAAACTTGGATTCAATTACTAATCGTATCTACAAGAAAAGAATGTTAGAACATACCATACTATTTAGTTTGGTACAGCTGGTACCACTGATCATATCTACCGGTATCATATATATATTGCTAGAACTTACTGATACGGAGTGGAAAACCTGGTTTAGTTATGAAGGAATCTTTGTAATTATTTTTCTTATAACGAGGTTCCAGGTATTTCAGAATAAGAAAAGTATTATTTCTTTAAATCAACACGAAAAATGGTTTTCAAAGTTAAATATCTTCTTGGTCTCTATATTGCTAGTATTATTTGCATCCATACCAACTCTATTAAAAATTGCTTTCATTCTACAAATGACTGTTATTCTACTTCTACTAGAGTACCTTTGTTTGTATATTGATCGTTTACCGATACATAATTTATATAGAGTACAAGAGATCATTTGTGATAAAAAACAACTCAAAATTGAACGAATTATTCCAAACAATGAGGAACACGGTACTCATACAATTAAAACAAGGGATGAGCAATACTTTTTATATACCGCTGTTTATTTGAGCGGCATACTATCGCCAATTTCAGAAGAAGTATTTGAAGAATATGAAAGAAAGAACCTAATGGGTAGATAAAAGGTACTGAATGAACATTCAGTACCTTTTGCATCTATATATATTTCTTTACATATTCGCAAATAACCATGGAGCCAGTACGGCTAACATACATAGTAAACAAGATCCCGTTATAACGCGATTAGACCAACGATAATACTCAGGTTGTTTTGTACTCTCATGAATTCTTCGTAAACGAATTCCTGCAATTAACATAAAGGGTGTAAAAATAAGTGCTGTTGCTTTAAACAGGTCTAAAAAATCCGTAAAAATGTTCATAAACGAAAATACATCCGAACTAAATATGAAATATACACTTAATCTCATTGCCATCATACTAACGAACGAGAAAATCATACTCCCTGTTGCCCATTTCATCCATTGACCATTCTTTGTAATTAACGCCATAACCATGACAATAACACCTAATATGAAAGAGATAGAAAAGATATTTACCCCTACTTTAAAAGCTGGTGCATACATCCCCTCAACTTTTTGTATAATTGATGACCCAAATGAATCGTCTTTCTCTGTCGTTTTTGTTCGATTGTTTAATCCTTCGTTAAAAGATGAAGAAACATCATTTCCTTTCAATCCATTAAAATCCACTTTTACAGATGCATGAGCTGTATGTAAAGGTATGAGTACTAGGATCATGAAAACAAATGTACATAAAACTCCAATCATCCCTTTTTCTCGCTTCACAACACATCACCCGCTAATTTTGGCTTAATGCTCTTTAATTTGATTTCATTTCCTTCTGCAACATAACGGAGATCTGCGGAATAATAGATATTGGCTTTTGTATATGCCCCCATAATCGCATTTGCAATTTCTTCTTTTTCTACTGCTACATATGTTTCATTTTCATTATAAAACTCTATTTCAATTCGATTAATATTATTATTTAATACTGTTATATGTAACTCTTTTAAGCTATTCAAACGATTTCCTAAACCACACACTAGCTTAAATACTTTACTCGCAAGTGTAGGTGGCTTAACATACGTCGTATTAAAATGAATCGTTTCATCATCTATAACACCATCTTCCTCAACTGCGCACGTCATAATGAAAGAATGATTTTGTTTTTCAATTTCTTGTTGATTTAACTTGCGATCAATGACATATTTCAGACTTGTTGATAGATTTTCTATATATTCATCCAGTTCATTATTTGAAATTTTAACCTCTGAGAATTCTGGGAAAATCATGTAAGCGTGCATATTAGAACTACTTTTACTTACACGTAATACCTGTACCTGTTTCTTTTCATAGCGCACCGTTTGTTCCAATTTTTTTACTACATTGTTGCTTATATGATCTATTATCATATTTCATCAGCCTCCAGTAATTTTAATAAAATAATTTTTACAATCTCATGTATATAAAGCATTGCAATATTTTGCTGAGGTCTCGAAACTCATATTTTATGACTAATAATCACTTTAATCTTAAAACATCTTAATATTACAATGACGCACAGTGTTTCATTATAGTCGAATATTCTTATATGGTGAATCGTTCTGTTTCACTCATTTGCATAAAAATAAAAGGCTATTTTATCCTTATACAAATGAGTGAGAACATACTGTATTTCATGCTATTTATCTAAGAAAATTTAACTGGGAAATGTATGTTATACACTCCCTAGTCATCTATTATTTGATTCAACTAATGTATAGAAAATAGGTGGATTTACCTCAAATTTTATATACATTCATATATTTTCTGGTATTATCCCTCCTTCTGTATAAATCCGATAGCACTTCTTATTAGATATCTTTATAAATAATGTTAATCCTTGTTCTCTTTCTGTCACTTTTGCAGTCCACTTTAACGCTTGTGCCTCTTCTACTTCTGATTTTCACTATTAACAAAAAGCACAATTGTTCAAGTTCTAGAAATGTCATTCATGTTCTCACTTAGCATTTACTTCTCCATCCAAATTCTTTTAGACCGATGTAACAAATAAATTGTAAACACTGACAGACCCTTTTCTAATGTAATTTCCTTTGTGAGAGTAGTAATACGCTCTTACTCCTTACTAATCATCCTGCATTCCTTTGGTCAGCAAGAAACAAGACGTTTCACCAATACATTTCCCCTCTCAATTATTCAAATGAATCGTACTTAAACTAGCCCTTTACGAATTTGTTTTTTCCTTTTTCTTCTATGTATTGAAATTAAATAAAATTTTTCCGCTAAATCATTTTTATATGCATAATCATCTACCAGATTTCTAATTGCAATAAAAAAGGAAGCTCCAAGTATTCATATCACTTAGTTCTTCCTTTTCCCCTGTATAAACTACCATCACATGATTTATATCGTAGTTCTTCATTTGTACTCTCTAATAACTTATCTATATCAATCAATATATCATCCGGCTCTTTAGATTACTCTTTTAGATCAACTAATACTATTCAAACATTATTTTATTTTGTTATGAATCATAAATAATCCCACCTGCAACTTGAAAACAACATAAAAAGGACTTCTTCAAGTCGATTAAAAATGTGCATAACAAAATAAGCTATATATGCACTAATCGGCTCAAAGAAGCCCTTTCAAAATTGAAACAAGAACACAACTTGCTTCTGCAACTCAACCACAACACATAAGGCGTGGGAATAAACGGAATTCCACAAATAACAATATACCTATATATTATACAATTTAGATTTTTGTATCAAGAATTTTTTTATTATCTTTAGTCATTTGTCAGATGTTATACAATCAATAGCATTATCTAATAAGTTAATTCCAAGATCAAATATTATAATATTAATAGTAATCACCAGTGAAGTTTTACTAATAATGATAAATAAAAGACGCCAACTAGCGTCTTTTATTTACTCTTCCATATTTTGATTTTTCAATAATTCAAATTCCTATCTATGAAATATACTCCTCGTACCATTTAGCTTTTTAGTTTACACTTTACACTCTTTTTCTTCATCTCACTCTTGTATTTCTTCGTACATACGCTGCCTTTCTTTGTTGACAGCTCTTACTTGATCGTAATCGTAGTCAATCGATTCCCTTTCTTCTGTTCTACGTTGTATTTCTTCGTATATACGCTGCTGCTCTTTGTAAGCTGCATCCCCCTGATCGTAATCAATTAATTCCTGTTCTTCGCCCCTAATTTGTCTTTTTCGCTCTTCTCTCTTTTGTTGTAGTTGATATCTTCTATATGCCTTCTTATCAGTAATTTTTTCACAGTCGTGCGCAAGCTCCTTCGTTTCGTCATGTCCATGTCCGCAAAAATCGTTTGGAATTATAGCACTAGATTTCTTAACAGATTCAGGATTAGGGTCTTCATGTTCTTTGCTAGCCTTCTCATCTTTAACTGCAATATTACTAAGACCATCTTGCTCTTTGTTCGTTACATTTCTATTAGAATCAAACTTTATTGTCATCGAACCGTGTCCACCGTGACCTAAATATATGTAGATAGAGAACAATTTAGTTGTTTCGCTGGATCCAGGCTTTCCTGCTATCTCTATGACTTTGTCCGCAGACATTCCAACCTTGATTTGATTATACTGTTCTAGTGATACTGTTGATGCGTCCTCATGTACATCTTTATAATGCGGATATTTGTCATTAATTTCCTTATCTTTATTCTTAGATTCCTCCACTTGTTGTACCTTTTTTTTCTTCTTAGGTTCTTCTGTATCCTCTTTGACCTTAGGCAGAGTGGACTTCTTCTCTACAATCTTAGGGGGATTAGACTTCTCCTCTTCGACCTTTGCGACTTCTATAGAGTCTTGTTCCTTATATGGCTTGTAATCCCCATCTTCCTTTGCAGAGCAGGCACTGAAAATTGATACAGACGTTGCACTTAATACAAGTAATTTCTTTAATAATTTCGTATTAAATTTCATAATATTATTCCCCCGTTACATATATTAAATTGCCCCCTCATGCTTCCTCCTATAAACGTTATCCTTTCCCTTCGCACATAGACTCACATATAACTTTGTGTCAGCCTCTTCGATATTCATTACAGATCACTTTTTGGCTGTAGTACTTGTACACCCCTATAACATTTCAATTTGATTAATGTAACCCATAAGTCAGCATCTTTCTCATTATTCGCACTCTATTTCTATCAAATGTCTTAATTACGTATCTTATGCTGCGGAAAGAATTGTATATTAAATGTACTTCGTTATTTACCTTACTCCATTAATCAACGGCTAAGCGTTCAATTAGTAATATGTAAATTTTTTATCTTTCTATTATATAAATTACTGTATATTGCATTATTATAATATTATTTTAGCAAATATTGTTAATCTATTCAACGTTGATTTATAGGTGTTAAAAAACGAATAAGTGGAATTCTTAACGAATAGAGATGAAATTTCGTTTGCTAATTCACGTAATTTTCACACATTAAAACGCTGCATGTTAATATTTGTTATATAATGAAACCAAGCCTTAAGTAAGATAGTTTCCCTGTTACGAGTAATGAGATAGTTTGTTTCACCTTTTTATATTATCTAAAAAAGAACTTGTAGTGATGCCTACAAGTTCTTTTTGCATTTTTTATCATTTTAACCAAGGAGACACCTACCAAAATGAAGGTGAATCAAATGATGATTAATAAAGCCTATAAATTTTGAATCTACCCACATCTAGCACGAGCAATTCTAGGCAACAAAGTTAATGTTATCTCTTTTCTATCAAGCGAAGATTTTATAGTACCCTCAGAACGAAATTTTGTGCTAACTTTTACCCATCCAGCTCATTTTTTCGTTTTAAAATATTTCAAAATATGAGCTGGATGGGTACGTATAGTGACCTCCACTTACTTATCAGAAAATCCTTAGCCTTTAATTGCGTACACGCTAATTACGATGATTTCCCAATACCAGCACCATAATGAATCTCTCCTTCTCCTCTTTTTATCAATATTGATTGGTAATAGAGGGGCCAGACACAAAAACAGGTTGTGGAGAAAGTCTTCTTCACAACCTGAGGATAAGTTATATATCCAAATATGATCTGTTCTTTTAACTATTAAGTCTTTTATAATCTATTATAGTCGATATAACTAGAGTCATAATAAATCCACTGACCTGTTCCAATTCTTAGCCAGCCGTTCTCTTCTTCATATACTGTAACTTTTTCGCCTTTACTTGTCTTTCTAACAATAGAATAGTTTGTACCCGATCCGCTTCGAACATTTACCCCAATACCATTAATTTGAGCCGTTCCAATTACCTTTTCAACACTACCATTTTCAATTACTTGTAGCATATTTAGAATGAATGTCGCTGTTTCACCACGAGTTGTTGTTCCTTTAGGGTCGTATTGATTGTCACCCTTACCTCTTACAATACCTAGACCATACAGTCTTTGTACGTCTTCTTTATAAATAATTTGGTCTTTGTCTGAGAATGGTAGGTTTACAACTGGTCCCCATATACCTTTATACTGTAAAGCCTTGTTTACAATAATTGCTGATTCTTCTCTTGTAATAGGTGTGTTTGGGTCAAAATAACCATCTCCTCTACCTTGAATGATACCTGCACTTGCAGTACGTTTAATACCATCTCGTAAAGTTGAATTTGCATCGTTTAGGTCTTTAAATGAAGCATCTCCAGCTGGCAGGTTTAGAGAGTTAGAGATTAATTGAGCAAATTCGGCTCTTGTTATCGCTCTATTAGGTGCGAAAACTCCGTTTCCTTCCCCTATCATAATACCTCTTCTATTTAACTCTCGGATAGCTTCTTCATACCAACCTCCAGTAATGTCATCTTTTGGTTGATAAAGATTATTATAATACCCACCAACGCCATTTACGAATGTATCCCATTGTCCATTATTAATCATATTAGCAGGACAGATTTTACCACTCCATTTTTGGTGTTTTACAATGTTATTTAACGGTACACCAGTTTCTTTCATTAAATAAGCTACAAGTTTCTTAGCATTATCTACTGCTTTACTGTAGTTACCGTCACTGTTAACTGCGATTTCAATTGCAATAGATTCTCTATTACCTGGACCATCACCGTCTCCTGCGTGCCATCCGTTCTCGTTTAATGGTAGGTGTTGATAAATCTCTTTATCGTCTACTGTAAAATGCCACGATGCAGCTCGGTCTGTGTTGCCTACTGCTTGGTTATATAGGTATTGAGCGTGGTTTCTAGCACCTGCTCCTACACTTGTATTATCAGTCTCATGAATTGTAATATACTTTGGACTCATGTAGTTTTGAGGACGAATATTATCGTTACCTGCTGGAACAATCCATTCAGTGAATGGAACACCGTTTATTGTACTAGAGGTGCTAGGTGATATGGGAGACAGACTACGTTTTATTCTGTTTGAATTGCTAGGCACAGTTAATGTACCTGTTTCTTCATGAATACCTTCTGAACGTTGAAGACTGTCTGTTTTTTTCTTATCGACAGTACCTTTACCACGTCCATCTACCCCTTCAAAACTAGCTTCAATACTTTTTAAAGCTTGTTCATCTGATGTTGTTTTACTTTGTTCCTGAACGTTTGTAGGTTGCTTATTGTTTACTGATTGTTGTTCCTCTGCAAACGATACCAATGGTGAAGATAATACCGTTAATCCTGCCGTGAATGCTACTACTTTTTTATTAAATTTAATGTTCATTTCTAATTTGGTATACCTCACTGTTTTAATAGATATACCTTCCTCCTTGTACTTCTTTTAGTGTGAATGTTAGTTTAAATAATGGTAGTCTGAACCTTCAAAATAACGGATTGATTTTACATTTCATATGTCAAACCGACTTCTATAAGTCCTACATGAAATATCAGTACTTTAGAAGTATAACACAGCACGGTTGCAGTCATCCCAGGACTCTTACAAGTAATCTCCTAATCTTGGACATACTGATAGCATGAGTCTAAAAAAAGGGCTTATCACATCGCTATCAATCTAAGGTTTTACACTACCCATAAAGCAAAAATACGTTATCCTTTCTGTAGAATTATAGGAAAGAATAGCGTATTTTTCATTTGAGGATAATTTAATTTCGTTAGATTAATAGCAATTTAGCGAGATTATAACACAATCATCTCTAAATTATAAATCATCACCAATTCAGTTAACTTTTTGATAGTAGGTATCACTGCAATTAATCAATTATTATACAGTAGTTAGTATATTATTTTTAGTCTCAGGTTGAATCATGTATGTAAGATCAAGGATGATTAAAGAAGATTCTTTATTTCAATAATTGAGTAATTGCTGCTTCAAAATCACATTTTCCA
>NZ_JBUXJL010000024.1:0-28558 GCF_056158125.1 Bacillus sp. EB V-12
TAGACCCATTTTACCAACGGATGAAGCGAGCAAACCAAATGTTCCAATTGGAGCTAATTTCATAACGAGATTAACAAGATACATCATTAATTCGTTGCCCTGTTCAAGTAATGAATGAATACCTTGAACTCGTTTTCCTAAAATAGCTAAACCGAGTCCGATCAATGCGGCAAAGATAATAATTTGTAACATGTTACCATCAGACATCGCTTGTGCTGGATTATCTGGTACGATATTTAGCAATGTATCGACGAAAGTTGTTTCGGTTTTTGCACCTTCATACTTAAGCCCTTCTGTTTTAAAATTACCGCCAGCCCCCGGCTTTATAATAAGCGCAAATGTAACCCCGATAGAGATGGCAACAGCTGTTGTTACGAGAAAGAATGAAATTGATTTTAATCCAATTCTTCCAAGTTGTTTCGGGTCTCCAAGACCAGCAGCCCCAAGTACGATAGAAATGAACACAACAGGGACAACTAGCATTTTAATAAGTCGAATAAACAATTGACCAAGTGGGTTGAATACATATTCATTCAATGGCTCAAAAATAGATGGAGCAGTTAAATTTAAAGTGAGTCCAACAACTAGGCCGAGAAACAATGCAATTAAAATGGTTTTTGTTTGCTTCAATAATATTCCTCCTTATTCCTATGAAATTACTTGTGATTTAATTATACTGAAAACATTACATAATAACAATGTATTCTGAAAATTACCAACAAAAACCATTATTCGAACTAGAAATATGCTCGAATAATTTTTTTATAGATTTGTGGGTTCTGTTGCAATATTTTCTAATCGAAATTAAAATGTAAGAAAAGTGATTCGAGGAGCACGGTACATGAGATATTAAAAAGAAAAAACAGTTTAAACAAGAAATTATTTTGGTAGCCGTCGGCTACTATTGTCGTTTTTCTTTAAACTTGTTATTAGGAAGAGGAAGGAATTTAAATCATGAAAAATATATTTCAGATCAACAAAATTCTACTATCAGTTCTAACGATTTTCCTAGTGTTCATTATTTATTTAATTTTTCAATCAATTAATTCAACCGCCAAAGGTGTAACAAACCGAGAGAATCCAATTCAACTTGCAAATGAACAACCCCAAATAGACATATATAAAACCATTCCTCTCCAATTTAATGGTCAAATAAGAAAAATTGCCTATCTTACATTTGATGATGGACCAGGAAAGTATACAACTGAGCTTTTAGACATATTAAAACAACATGATATTAAAGCAACTTTTTTCTTAACTGGTAAGAATGTAAAAGCATACCCTGATTTAGTAAAACGAAAAAAAATAGAAGGCCATTATGTGGGTATGCATAGCATGACTCATGATTTCAAAAAATTATATACAAATAGTGAATATGTTAATGAAATGATAACAAATCAAAATTTAATAGCGAGCATTATTAAAGAAAAGCCACAATTAACCCGACCTCTTTATGGTTCTATGCCTGGATTAAACAAAGAGCTTCGTAATAAGGTAGTAGAAGGTGGATTTAAAGTATGGGATTGGACAATTGACTCCCTAGATTGGACATATAACAACGTACCTGTAAAGTCGGCTTCTGTGAATATTACTCAAAATGTACTTATTAATGCAACGAAGTCTCAAGAAGTTATATTAATGCATGATATTCACCCTCAAGCAGTTGCAGCCGTACCAGCCATTATAAAAGGGTTAAAGGAGAAAGGATATGAATTTGAGGCATATAATGAAAACAATCACTTTCCTTTAAATTTTTGGCAGGATCCACGTATCTAAACTATACAAAGATATATAAATTCAAACCTCTACTTATAAAAAAACATTGAATGGCCCCTTATTTTTTCTACAAGGGGCCATTCAATGTTTTTTGCTTAACCTTCATTTCTAATGAATTAAACAATATTTTTTAAAGTGCAAGATAGAAAATAATCGAACTTTAGTTTGTAGCAACACTATTTATCGTTTTCCGACAGAAGACTCCTTCCTCAAAAATGCGAAGGTGTGAAACACCAATTTTAGGTGGGAGATGAATGTCGGTTGGCATAAGCCAACATATTTGCTATCATTTACTTGTACAGATTGCTCTTCGAAAACTGAAGATATGAGGTTGGTTGCAGAAAAACGTTGCAACCGTAAAATCTTCAACGTTCTATCGCCCCATGCTTGCCGAAGTTGCGAAAACCAAGCTAAATTAGGGAGTGTGGTGCGCCAACGTACAAGATACTTATGTTCTCACCGTAGGGACTACGGGTAGAGCCTGCTAAGATAACTGGTGGATACATCGGTGTTCGCAGGAATCTCCCACTTCAAACAGTCCGTTAGGACGTTAAGTGGTGAGTAGTTCAATCATTAAAGAATACAAACGGTAACTACTCTGTTACCGTTTGCTTAATTTCATCTTTTTGTTCATGCTCTTTTGCTTTTTGAATTTCTATTTTTTTAATATGATGTGAATCTTTATAAATAACTTTAAATTCATATCCTTCAGATTCAACAGACTGCCCTTCTTGTATATGATAATTCTGCATCAAGACCCAACCACCAATGGTGTCTACATCTTTATCATCTAAATGTAAATCTAACAATTCGTTCAATTCAATTATCAATACTTTTCCATCTACAATCTTATGGGTTGTACTAATATGTTGGATTGGAGCATTTTCATCTTCGTCATATTCATCTCTGATTTCTCCTACAATTTCTTCAAGGATATCTTCAATTGTAACAATACCTGCTGTTCCACCATATTCATCATATAATACGGCTAATGGAATACGTTTCTTTTGCATTTCTAACATTAAATCGTGAATCGGTATTGTCTCAATCACTTGAATAACTGGACGTGTATACGAGCGAATCGTATCAAATGATTTTGAACTCTTGTGTATATAGCGAATAAAAAAGTCTTTTACATTCACCATTCCGATAATTTCGTCTTTATCTTCCCCAAATACTGGATAACGTGTATACTTTTCATTTTGTATAGTGTTAATATGTTCCTCTAAAGAATTATCTACGTGTAAACCAATAACTTCTGTACGAGGTACCATAATTTCTTTTGCAATACGTTTATCAAATTCAAATATGTTATTTACATATTTATACTCTGCTTGGTTAATTTCACCACGCTCATAACTTTCTGAAAGAATGAGGCGCAATTCTTCTTCTGAGTGCGCTATTTCATGTTCAGATGCTGGTTTTAAACCCAATAACCCATTTAACCTTCTTGCTGATCCATTCAATATTTGAATAAACGGATACATGATTTTATAGAACCAAATAAGTGGGGCAGAGAGTAATAATGTCGCTTTTTCAGCTTTTTGAATCGCGAATGTTTTAGGTGCCAATTCACCCACTACAACATGTAGGTAAGTCATTAAAGTAAATGCAATTACAAAAGATAAAATACCTGCAAGAGAAGAATTTATATCCCATCTTTCAAATAAAGGATATAACAACCTCTCGATGGTTGGTTTACCTAACCAGCCTAATCCCATAGCCGTAATTGTAATTCCTAATTGACAGGCTGACAAATATTCATCTAAATTCGATGTTACTTTTTTAGCTGCTAAAGCACCCTTTCTACCTTCTATTACGAATTGATCAACTTTCGAGGTTCTAATTTTTACAATCGCAAATTCTGCTGCTACGAAAAACGCTGTAAGACCGATTAAAACTGCTACCATCACTAAATTCAATATTTCCAACTAAGGGATCCGCCTCCTATAAATAGCATTTATATATACTTCCAGTCTTCTTCATTTCCTTCGAAGAAAATCATCACATATTTTACCAGGTTTAGAACTTGAATGAATGTAGTGGCACATACGTTAAATTAGCAGCCCTCAGTACTCTATTTACAGCTTGTGTATGTTAATCTGAAATCATACCTTTTACACGTATTATTTGTTTTACGCGAGCTCTCTCATTAAATTCTAAGGACAATGTAATTAATTGAACTACTACCACTCCAAAAAGGAGAATACTATCAATCCCTATTAATGAAAAGGTCTGAAATAAGAAGCCACCCAGCAAACGTTTGAATCAATGTCGTCGCTTGACTGCATAATCCATTCATATAAATTTTCTTTTGCTCTTACGCCAGATTATCCAATCGAGTCTTCTAATAATTGAAGGTATCCTGACACATTATTCACTTATCCTGCAAGTGTATGGTTTAATACTATTTAATTTTGTTGATTATCTTATAATTTTCTAATCTCACTGAGTTGCATATTTAATTGTTGCATTTCCCAATGAACTTTAAACGACTTACTGCGGATTCATCGTAGTAACATTAAATTTTATTGAAACGCTTTGCTTCTAATAAGCCTAAATTCGCATAATAATCAACGGTTCTTTCCGAAATCTAAGCCAGCTCTGCCGCCTCTCCGATTCGATACCGGTTCCCAATGGTCG
Source organism: Bacillus sp. EB V-12 (assembly GCF_056158125.1). Lineage (NCBI taxonomy): Bacteria > Bacillati > Bacillota > Bacilli > Caryophanales > Bacillaceae > Bacillus > Bacillus sp. EB V-12. The sequence continues at coordinate 4,420 of NZ_JBUXJL010000024.1, forward strand.
CCACCCCTTCACTTAAATTAGATAAATAATAGCATACAGAAAACCGTACAGTCAAACGTTATAGTTTTTATTTTCCATGAATTTTTATTCTATTCGAAAAGTTGTCACATTCTCTCTTTAACAACTAAAAAAGAGGTAGTATTCACTACCTCTTTTGATATTAAACTGTAATATTCAATTACTTAGTATACTAAACGCTGTAATATGCTTTGAATAAGTCTGATCTTCATCACATAATAATGTACGAAGAATGCTATTATTCCACCTAACATAATTCCGGCTAGCACATCGAACGGAAAATGTACACCAATCCAGATTCTTGATACAGCAACTCCACTAGCTGCAATAATGCACAAAAATCCAAACTGTTTTCGGTAGAACCAAATTGTAACAGCAATTACCAAGGCACACGCTGTATGATCACTAGGGAATGAACTATTAGCTGTGTATTCTAACAGTTGATTTACATCGTAAGAAACAAAGGGACGCTCTCGATAAAAAAAGAACTGAATACTTTTACTAATTACGACAGTTAAACCAGCTGCTAACAAGGATTGAAAAACAATTTTTTTGTTTTTAGAACCCAAAAATAAAAAGAAACCTAAAATTAAAACAAAAGCAAGCGGAGAATACTTTGATAATCCAACCATTACATTATCGAGTAATACATATTTGTTAGCATTTTGATTAATGTAGTCAAATAATACATAATCAAGTGAAGAAAATCTATGAACCATCTTTACCTCCCAAAAGCTAAAATGAATATATCCAATATAATTCAAAATGAAGAAATGAACAAATAAAAAAATTTGTAACGTATTCCCCGAAAGAATTCTCCTTCCTCAAGCGTGTGAAGGTCGTAGTCCAACAATAGGTGGGAGATGCATTTCGGTTTGGCATAGCCAAAAAACGTTTGATAAACTAGCTATATGAAGTTCTTTGATAACTTGATATAGGAGGTTGATGGAAGTTTTCAATTTATACATGCTTAACAATGTTTCCATTAACTACATTGTATATTTATATTGGTATGACATTAGGCGAGCACTGGAATGAAGCTGGAGTTATTATGGAAGAGTATACAATACTTATTTTAGGGATGGTTTTAGTTATAATCTTTACAATTATTATTTATCGTTTAAAGAAAAGACAATCCAAAATTTTATAGAACTTAGAAGAGGTATTAGTGTAAAAGATTAACTGCAGGTATGTTTTAATTTATAGAAGTTCAATGTGAACGACTCATTTGTTACTTTTCTGCTACAACTTTACCACTTGCATTTCTTGATTTTTCATCCATAAAAGTAAATTTTCAATATCAATGTACATTCTAATCTTTTAAATATTACACCTCAATACAAAATCCAATGATATCCTCAAAATTAGCAAAAAGGAGTACCATTACAGTACCCCTTTTAAATTCTATAAATTTGTATTTACTCCTACTCCGAAAGGATTTGCACCAACCGGAATTGTAGCTATTACTGTATTTGTTGCTCCATTTATTACATTTGTAGTAGCACTAGCTCCATCCGTAATATAAATTAAATTCTTTATAGGATTTACAGCTGCACTTATTGGACCTGCACCAACTATGATTGTAGCTATTACTGTATTTGTTGCCCCACTTATTACTGACACAAGATTACTATCCCGATCTGGAACATAAATTAAATTCGTATTTGGATTTACTGCTGGTTGGTCAGGTCCGGAACCTACAGGGATTGTAGCTATTACTGTATTTGTTGCTCCATTTATTACTGAAACAGTTGCAGCATTGAGGTTAGCAACATAAATAAGATTCGTATTTGGATTTACCGCCACCCCTGCAGGATTTGTTCCCACTGGAATTGTAGCTACTACTGTATTTGTTGCTCCATTTATCACTGACACGTTATTACTTGATGTATTTGTCACATAAATAAAATTCGTATTTATATTTACTCCTACTCCTGAAGGAACTGTTCCAACTGAGGTTGTAGCTATTACTGTATTTGTTGCCCCACTTATTACTGACACATTATTAGAGCCTTGATTAGCAACATAAATAAGATTCGTATTTGGATTTACTCCTATTCCTTGGGGAAGTGAACCAACTGTAATTGTAGCTACAACCGAATTTGTTACCCCATTTATCACTGACACATTATTACTTGTTACATTTGTTACATAAATAAGATTCGTATTTATATTTACTCCTACTCCTGAAGGACCTACACCTGCTGTAATTGTAGCTATTACTGTATTTGTTGCTCCATTTATCACTGACACATTATTACTTGATGTATTTGCCACATAAACCAGACCTACTGCGGTTGGGCCTGTTGCTCCCGTTGTTCCCGTCGCTCCTGTTGCTCCTGTTGCTCCTGTTGCTCCTGTTGCTCCCGTTGTTCCCGTCGCTCCCGTTGGGCCTGTTGCTCCCGTTGTCCCCGTCGCTCCCGTTGGGCCTGTTGCTCCCGTTGTTCCCGTCGCTCCCGTTGGGCCTGTTGCTCCTGTTGTTCCCGTCGCTCCCGTTGGGCCTGTTGCTCCTGTTGTTCCCGTCGCTCCCGTTGGGCCTGTTGCTCCCGTTGTTCCCGTCGCTCCCGTTGGGCCTGTTGCTCCTGTTGTTCCCGTCGCTCCCGTTGGGCCTGTTGCTCCCGTTGTTCCCGTCGCTCCCGTTGGGCCTGTTGCTCCCGTTGTTCCCGTCGCTCCCGTTGGGCCTGTTGCTCCCGTTGTTCCCGTCGCTCCTGTTGGGCCTGTTGCTCCCGTTGTTCCCGTCGCTCCCGTTGGGCCTGTTGCTCCCGTTGTTCCCGTCGCTCCTGTTGGGCCTGTTGCTCCCGTTGTTCCCGTCGCTCCCGTTGTTCCCGTCGCTCCCGTTGGGCCTGTCGGACCTGTCGGGCCTGTTGGGCCTGTCGGACCTGTCGGGCCTGTTGGGCCTGTTGGGCCTGTTGGGCCTGTTGGGCCTGTTGGGCCCACAGGAGGAATCGGGAACGCACAAGGAAAATGAATTTTTTTAAATCGATTCAAACTATTCACCGCCTTATTCGAAATCTGTTACTCTATAATAAATTCAAAAAAAAAGAAAAATGATACACAATTTTTTACATTTTCTCAAAAAAATTATATGTTATTCTCATTGATTAACGAAAGTTCCAAATTAGCCTAAAATTAACCAAAAAACGATTCATTAATACAATATCTTACACAAAAAAACTACACACTCAAAACATCACTTATTTTTTACATTTAACGTATTTCCCGAAAGAAGTCTCCTTCCTCAAGCGTGTGAAGGGCGTAGCCCGACGATAGGTGGGAGATGAATTTCGGTTTGGCGGAGCCAAAAGGCTTTGCTTTTCATTTCCCCTCTGATAGAATCAGTCTTATAAAGAATAAAGGTTGGTATATCAACGAAATTAGATAATAATAATCATTCAGTGTTCTTACTATATTATCACCTTGTATTGGTTGTGAAATACAGAAGAAATGTGTTCAATGATGATATATCAGACTATGCAAAAGACATGTTTGTCAGGTTATCTGAGAATTACAACATAACATTGGTAGAGTGGAATCATGATGTAGACCATGTTCATATTTTGTTCAAGGCTCATCCGAATACAGAAATGACAAAATTTATTAATGCTTATAAAAGTACAAGTTCTCGACTCATCAAGAGAGACTTTCCACGAGTGAAAACGAAACTTTGGAAAGAGATGTTTTGGTCAAGAAGTTTTTGCTTATTAACTACTGGCGGTTCTCCAATAGACGTAGTAAATAAATATATTGAAAATCAAGGTGAAAAGTGAGGTGAAATGATATGACAAAGCACAATAAAGCATATAAATTCCGTTTGTATCCAACAGAAGAACAAGCATATCTTATGCATAAAACCTTCGGTTGTGTACGTTTTGTGTATAATAGAATGTTAGCTGAACGAAAAGAAGCGTACGAAAAATACAAAGATGATAAGGAGCAACTAAAGAAACAAAAGCCTCCAACTCCCGCGAAATATAAAGCAGAATTTGAGTGGTTAAAAGAAGTGGATTCATTAGCTTTGGCAAATGCTCAAATAAACTTGCAAACTGCCTATAAGAATTTCTTTAGTGGTCAAAATGACTTCCCAACATTCAAAAGTAAAAAAGACAGAAAGTCTTATACAACGAATGTAGTAAACGGAAATATTATATTGCTAAATGGTCATATCAAATTGCCAAAACTGAAAATGGTACGTATCAAACAACATAGAGAGATACCACAAGATTATAGAATCAAGTCATGTACGATTTCTATGACTCCTACGGGTAAATACTATGTGTCCATCTTGACTGAATATGAAAAAGAAATTGTACAAAAAGAAGTAAAAACAGTTGTGGGGTTAGACTTTGCGATGGATGGATTATACGTTAGTTCTGAGGATGAGAAAGCCAATTATCCTAATTTCTATCGTAACATGTTAGACCGATTAGCAAAGGCACAACGAGTATTATCAAGGCGCAATAAAGGTTCTGAGCGTTGGCAGAAACAACGTATTCGTGTAGCTAAGTTACATGAGAAAATAGCTAACCAACGTAAGAATTTCCTTCATCATGAGTCTAAAAAGTTAGCTACTCATTTTGATGTCGTAGCTATTGAAGATCTAAACATGAAAGGAATGTCGCAAGCACTTCATTTTGGAAAAAGTGTCGCTGATAATGGGTGGGGTATGTTCACTTCTTTCTTAGCTTATAAACTAAACGAACAAGGAAAACAACTTTTGAAAATAGACAAATGGTTTCCTTCCACCAAAACATGTAGCAATTGTGGAAATATAAAAATATGACTTTGTCTGAACGAATTTATTCTTGTATATGCGGTGTAAATCTCGATAGAGATTATAACGCAGCTATCAATATCAAAAATGAAGCAATACGCCTATTAGCGTTAGGATAAATTACAATAACAAAACCTTTGGAACAAGGGAGTTAGCTCGGCTGTCTAAGGACAAATTCGTTAGCTATCAAAAGTAATGATTAACCGAGAAGCCCCCACTTCAAACAGTCCGTTAGGACTTTAAGTGGCGGGTAGTTCACTTCCTTTTTGCTCTGCATAAACAAACTTTGTTGCCTCATCCATTAAAGCCTTTTCTCTCGCTTCATATGCTTGATGGAAAGAAGAATCTTAACTTATACGTTCTCATATATTCATTACTTTTTGTAATATTGGATCTTGGTTCATCGCACTATCCTCCAATGTTTGGGCTAAATGTCTATCTTCATTCAGATGACAAATATAGATCATGAAGCTAAAATTTATCGTTATGCAAAATTGCATTTCGTTTTCAGTTGATAACCATTATCATTGTAACTATAATGGTTTCATGATAGGTGATATAGTAAATTATATATTAACTAAACCTAATTATGTTTTTAAATACAACATGAATGGAGATGTTCTAGGATATGAAAAAAATCATTTTAGCCGGTGTATTAGGGATTACAGCACTTGCGGGAGCAAATTTACCAGGATTAGAGGCAACAAAAGCAAGTGCGGCTGTTGAATCAAATATGTCAACCATTGAAGGTCGTGTAGTAGAAGTTGCAGGAAATACTATATATATTGAAGCAAAAGGATATAATACGAATATTGACAATGATAGTCGTTTTAGTATTACTACAACTAACTTTAATCCTGATATAAAAGTTAATGAGTATATAAAGGCCACTGGTGCAATGATGCATAGTTTTGCAGAGTATATGATTGCAGAGTCTGTTGAAAAAGTTGAAAATAATTCTACTTTAAATCGTGAAATAAAAAACAAACAACTGGATAACGTTGTAGTAAATAAAAATAGCGAACAAAAACTTTTAGCGCAACTAAAAAAACGTTCTGGTACAGTGATGAAAAAATCCGAAGACAGCATTGAAATTTCAAGTGGTAACGATATTATTCTTGCTCATGTTAATCCTAAGACACTATCAAACATTAATATAGGTGATACTGTAAATGTTTATGCTAAAGCATTTGAAATGGAGCCTATTCTTTTAATGGATTTACCTCTCGAGGCATATAATGCAATTGTTCAGAAGGGAAATGAACAAAACATTTTAGAGAATCAATACAACAAAATCATAGGAAATGTAATACAAAAATCCGAGAATTCAATTGTTGTTTCAAGCAACAACATAACTTATGCAGCTGAGGTTTCATCCGAAATATTACAAGATATTAAACTAGGTGATACAGTGAATGTTTATGCTGCATCTTTTGAGAGTAGTCCTATTTTACTACCTAATACTCCTGTGGATGCTATTTCTCCAATTATCGAAAAACTAAATTAGTGTTCAACATTCTCTAATTTTATTAATTTCATTCAAAAACACTCCTAAATAACCTAGGTTTGTCTTTAAAATATTTTTTCTAACAAGTTTACAGGCTTTGATATAAGTAGAAGTCATATACAACTTTTCTACGTTGCACAATCATGTAGCATAATTCATAAAAAATGAAACCCGATTGGGTTTCATTTTTTATGCAAACCTTTAAATATATTAAACCGAATATTCAGAAAAAACTCAAGTGAAATTAAGCTTTTATAATATTAATAAGAAAGAATAAAAATATTGTGAACGAAATTTTTATAGAAACTTCTTATTTTACTTATGTTTTAATTAAGCTTCGAAACATTGAGTATTTTTACAATTTCATCTGCCTTTGCATTGTTAATGGAGTAGTACACTTCTAACCCCCTTCTTTCAGCACGTAGAACGTTCCTTTTTAGTCTAATTAGATGTTGAGATGTTGTGGATTGTGGTATATTCAAAATCTCTGTTAATTGAGTTACATTTAATGTTTTCTTATTAGTTAATTCGTTAATTATCTGTAATCGTAATGGGTGTGCCATTGCCTTTAATAGTTCAATATCATCTTCGGGAATCTGAGTATCAATATTAATATCTTGAATTCTATTCATAATATAACCTCACTTTCTAAAAGAATTTTTATTTGCAATATACATAAATAATGATCAATTTGTTTTATACGATATTAATTTAATTATATACTCCGAATATGTTTTTTAAGTAGATTTTATGTGTGTTTATTATTAGCTTATTGTAAATGTTTAAATTAGTCTCTCGCATTTAGAAGGAGGAAGTAATAGAAAGGTTAATTAATTGTTGAAGTAATATTTTCTGTAATAATAAGTTTCACAATAAAAAAAAGAATCTGCGTAAATTGGGAGATCCTTTTTTGTTAAATTATTATTTTAAATAAATTTTTTATTGTTATACTATTCCAGAGTACGAGCACCTAATAAACCATAAAACTTAATTTAATAGACTATTAAATTAAGTTTTATTTTTTTAAATAATTGTGGTTGCTTCAATTAATTTTTTTGTATACAAATTTCTGTCTTTATGCTCCGAATCTTTTGTTAAAAAATAATCTATGTTTTTTCCATCTTTAAGTACTAGTACCTCATCGCAGAATTCTAAAACAAGCGATATATCATGTGAAACAAAAATAATTGATAGTTGTTGTTCTTGCCCTATCCTCTTTAATAATTGTAAAATTTTCAACTGTGTTGTCATATCCAGACTGGTAACTGGTTCATCACATACTAGAATGTCTGGATTAGCCAACAATGAACGTGCAATACAGATTCTTTGTGCTTGTCCACCACTTAATGAATTACTGTTTCTAATTAAAATGTCAGGTTGCAAATCTACTTTTTCTAATATATCTAAGATCTGTTGTTTACGTTCTTTGCTATTAAGAGAAGTAAAGTTAAGTAGTGGTTCTTCTAAAACCTGTTTAATAGTTTGGTTGGGATCTATTGAAGAAATTGGTTCTTGAAAAATCATTTGTAACTTTTTGCATATCCATTTTCTATCATAAATTGTTGCATTAATTATTTGATTTTGTAATCGTACTGTACCACTTGTATAGGGATGGAATCCTGCCAAAATTCTTACCAATGTACTTTTTCCACCTCCAGACTCTCCTACAATTCCTAACTTTTGGCCTTTTTCAAGTAAGAAGGAAACATTATCAATTACTTTTTTTCCTGAATGTTGAATTATTGCGGAAATATTTTTAACTTCTAATAACATCAAGACGCCCCTTTACTGTTCAAAAAATCGGGAACCTTTTCCCATAAATCTTGTGTATAACGATGTTTTGGTTTTGCTTTAATGGTAGCGAGTGTTCCTACTTCAAGTATTTCACCATTCCTCATCACTGCCACTTTATCTGCGATTTGATTCACTAGTCGTAAATCGTGTGTAATAAATAAAATAGACATTTTATATTTTTCTTTTAACTCTAATAGTTTACGAATAATTTTTTGTTGATTAATTGTATCTAAGGCGGTAGTTGGTTCATCTGCAATTAATAAACGAGGTTGCATTAACATGACCATGCACATCATTACTCGTTGATTCATCCCACCGCTCAATTGAGAGGGATATGAATCTGCAATGTTTTTAGGATTAGAAAAATTCATTTCTAATAAATGTTGTAATATCTCATTTTCCGCTTCTTTTTTTCCTATCCTTTTTATGTTCTTGAGCACCTTTATCATTTGGCTACCAATCTTTAAATATGGATGAAGTGCTAGGGTAGGATGTTGATAAATTAGTGCCATTTCGTTCCCACGAATTTTCTGCCATTTCGTTTCAGGAAGCGTAGTTAAATTACCTTTTACATTTTCAAATAATACAGTACCTTCTATTTTTATTTTTCTTTTATCTAATAATCCCATTATTGCACGAGCAGTAATGGATTTTCCGCTCCCTGATTCGCCAACTAAGCAAAAGATTTCTTCTTTACAAATATTAAAAGAAATGTTTTTTACAAGTATATTTTCTTTCAACTTGATGGAAAGCTGTTGTACATCAAGTAATATTTTGTCAGTCACTAGACTTTAGCCCCTTTCCAATAAAATAAAATAACATGACAAAGATGGTAATGAAGGTAGCAGGAATCAAAGTGATCCATGGTGCAATTTGAAAATAGCTTTTTCCGTCAAGTATCATCCCACCCCATTCTGGTAGTGGTGGTTGTGCTCCTAACCCCAGAAAAGATAGGCTAGATATCATAAGAATAATAGTTCCCATATCTAAAAAAAATAGTTCACGAATAATAGGTAATGTGTTTGGTAATAGGTGACGATAAATCAACTTGATTCCAAACGTTCCACTCAACTGTGCAGCCAGAATAAAAGGTTGACTTCGTATGACAATTGACATATTGCGTACAACCCTTGCATATTGAACCCACCAAGATAACATAACTGCCAGTAACGTATTAACAAACCCTGGGCCTAGAAGTCCAGTAATAGCAATAGCTAAAATTAAATTCGGTATAGAGCTAAAAGAATCCATAATAGCAGTCATTATAGCATCTGTTTTTTTACCAAAATAACTACTAATGAGACCAAAAATTGTTCCAAAGATTGAAGACATAACTAACACAGCAACAGGGAAAAGCAAAGTATATGGTGCTCCGTAAACAAGTCTGGTTAATATATCTCTTCCTAAATGATCCGTGCCAAACCAGTGGATTAAATTTGGTGATTGTAGTTTCTCTGTTGCACTTACTCTATATGGATCATATGGAGTAAATAGAATTCCGAGGATTATTGCAATAATCAATAAAATAATACAAATTGTTGGGAGAAACCATGTTGTCCTTTTTACCATATTGTTTTCCCCTTTTCAAAATTTTGACGTGGATCTACGTGCCTTAATAGCAAATCAATTAACAAATAAATAAACATTGTAAAAAAAGACATTATTAATGTAAATCCAATGATAACTGGATAATCCCTAGCAGAAACTGCGTGAATAATATAATTACCTAAACCTGGCCAAGAATAAATGGTTTCAATTACGATGATTCCTCCCCATAAGCTACCAATATGGGAGGCTATAACTGTTAAAAATCCATGGATACAGGGGAGGAAAAGTATTTTCCCGTATAAAACAAGATTTTTTAAACCAAGTGCTTTAGCTGCTTCGAAATATACACTTTCCATTATGTCACCTATTATTCGACGGTATAATGGAACAGAGATTGCACTAAGGGGTATACAGGCGGTCAAAACAGGCAAAATAAAATGTACCCACGTATTGTTTCCGTATACAGGAGTAATCTTCAAATGTATAGAAAATAATAAAACTAACAAAAGCCCAATTAAGTAACTTGGTATTGATGATAGAATAATAGATATAGTACTAATCCATCTATCCAATCTACTACTATTATAAATGGCTGCATAAAATGCTATAATAATCCCAGTGAACGATGAAACAGTTAACGAACAAGCAATTAATACAAATGTATTACCTATTCTTGAAAATATCTCTTTTAGGACGGGCAGATTTGATTGATAGGAAACGCCAAAATCTAAATTCACAATATTATTAGCCCAGGCTACATATTGGTTCAATAAAGATAGATTGAGACCAAGTTCTTCATTTATTGCATTCAATTTTTGTGTATCTATATGCCCCCCTCGTTTTAATAGTATGACCATTTCAGGCGAACCCGGAATTATACGAACTAATGCAAACAAAAAAATACTGAGGAAAAATAGTGCTAAAAAGATGATAAATAATCTACTTAAAATAAAACGCCACATCCTCTACTTCCCCCTGGTTAATTTATTCCAAATTACTGGATCATCAATGATTGGCCCCCAAGTAAAGCCTTTGACATTATCACGATGTACGAAGATATCATTTGGATAAAAAAGAGGCACAGTAACAGCATTGTTATGCATATACGAAAATACTTTATCATATGCTACTTGGCGTTCATCTTTAGTTACAAGTTTACCAGCATTTATAATATAATTTGATAAAGTTTGGTCTGTGTAAGCTACCCCTTTTTTATCATTATTTACTACAAATAGAGAATCTAAGAAGCCTTGTGGATTAAGACCATCGGCATAAGTCCTATATAATAACAAATCATAATCCTGTTTTTTCCATAAACTATCATAATAAGAAGTTTTCTCCTTGTTAACTAGTGTAATATCAATTCCAACTTCTTCTAAATCACTTTTTATAGTTTCTGAAATCTGTTTCCATTCTGGAAATTCTTCGGTTTGAAAAGCTAATTTAAGCTTTAAAGGTTTATTATCTTTACTATATCCACTTTCTTGCAATAATTTTTTTGCTTCATTTAGGTTATATGTGTATTCTGTGCTATTTAATTCTGTAACAAAAGGTACTGTTTTTGGAAAAAGCCCTTTTGCTGGTAAACCGTTCTTATCTAATACCGTATTTGCTAAACCTTGCTTATTGATTGCATAATTGAGTGCTTGTCGAACTTTTAAATTCTTTAAAGATTCTTTTTGATTATTGATTACAAGAAAATAGCTCATTGTACCAGGCTTGGATTCAACTTTATAATTTTTGTTAGATTTAAATATATTTAAATCTTCGTATGAAATTTTGCTCATTTCTCCTCCTGCAATCTGGACACTTCCTTCTTGCAATGCTAAGGAACGGGTTTGGGCATTGGGAATAACCTTCCATACCATTTTTTTGTTTTTAACTGTATCTTTCCAATAATGTTTATTAGGAGTTAGTACAACTTCACTATCTTTTTGGTAAGAATGAATTTGCCATGGCCCAGTACCAATTGCTTTTACAAATTTGCCATTCGGATTCCCCTGAGGCTCGACAGAATTAGAACTCATAATTCTAAGTGGACGAGCTGCTGATAACTCATTAAGTATTAAGGAACTGGGCTCAGAAAATGACATTTTAACAGTATAATCATTTACTTTTGTAGCTGTTTCTAAATTTGATACTGTTTTTAACCATGCATGCTCCTTTTTATCTTTCCATCTATTAATAGAGAATAAAAGTGCATCTGCATTGAATTTAGATCCGTCAGAAAATTTGACATCATCACGTAAATGAAAAGTATAACTTTTCCCATTTTCTGTAATATCCCATGATTTAGCCAATGCGGGCATTATTTTTCCTTTTTCTCCATATTCGACTAAAGGTTCATATACTGCGGTATACAATGACATATCTCCATCATAAGAAGATGCATCTAATTGATCTGCACCACTATCAGATGTTACAGCCACCTGAATTGTATCCTTAATAGGTTTAGGTGTTGTTGAACTATTTTCACTACATCCCGATAAAACAAATACTAGCAAAGTCACTAAAAATAAATTGGTAATTTTTTTTTTCATTTCAAAACCTCTTTCTAAATTATTGTTGCAAATCGTAATGATTACGATTATCATATTGTGGTAGACTTTAGTTTGTCAATAATTTTTTTACACGGAGGTATACTATGCAGGAAGTAAATAAACATCAAAAGTATTGGGATAACAGTGCAGAAATATATGATGTTATTATTCAAGAAGAACTAAATGGATTTAAAAAAGAAGCTTGGCAGCAAATTTTATCAGAACATATAAAAAAAAGAGGTCGACTTAGAATTCTAGAAATTGGTACAGGACCAGGTTTTTTTGCTATTCTATTATCTCAAATGGGACATGAGGTTACTGCTATAGATTTTTCAAAACAAATGATTCAGGCTGCACGAAAAAACGCTCTACAATTAGGGGTTTCTGTAAATTTTATTCACGTATTGAATGATTCAACTTTTAATGACAGGGATTCATATGATATTATCATTTCGCGTAATGTAACCTGGACGTTTCATTTTCCAGAAAAAACATATAAAGAATGGTATAGATGGTTAAAGAAGGATGGGCAATTATTAATTTTTGATGCAAATTGGAATATAGCATTAACAAAGGAAAGTCATGCTGAATCAAATCAGCGAAACATTGAGAGGGCCATTGAACTAGGATTTCCAGTGTATAATGAAGAAACATTATTTGCCGAAGGAGATACAATTGCAAAAAATCTTCCATTGACTTTTGCTATGCGACCCGAGTGGGATAAAGCTGTGCTATTTCAGTTAGGATTTCGAGATATTCAAATACGAGATGATTTTCATAAATTAATTTATTCAAAAACTGAGCAAATTGCATATGAATTTACACCACTGTTCTCAATTAATGCTACTAAATAAACTAATTTTTGTAATTAATATACCTAATTCTATAAAATTTTAGGCCAAGAAGACTCCTTCCTCAATGAACATGAAGGCCACACTCTAATGATTAGGTGGGAGATGAATTGGCTTCGGACAAGGGATGGCTGAAAGCCATCTTAATTGTTCGATAGCTATTAAATTATTACTTGACAATTTGTCAACTGAATCATTAAAAATCACAATGTTATCGATATAGTAGATTTGTAAGTATCAAATCTATTAAAAATAATTAGTAAAGTATCCTAGTCACCGTTTTGAATTATGTTGGAATATAAGCTAAATGGGACTGCCCTTCTTGTGGTACACATCATGATAGGGATATTAACATAAGTATCAATTCAAAGAATGAAACAATAAGGCATCTAACCACATGAACTGAAGAAATCAATACTGCCGTTAAAGCCCGCACTGAATTAACTTATTTCCTGAAAAAGTTCTATTTATTCAAGCGTGTGAAAGATATAGCCCAACGATAGATGGGTGATGAATGTTGATTTGGCGTAGTCAAAGCCTTTGGGTAAGCTAGCTATATGAAATTCTTTGATAACTTGATATAGGAGTTTGCAGGAAGAAAATAGAGTGCGAAAACAAGCCATTTGGTTCCTGCGCAAAATATCAACCGTACCAAAAGAGCGTCCAAGCATTGGACATCTAGAAGTGGAACACCCTGAAATAACGCTCAGAGGATCGAAATGTTACTTTCGTCATGGAACTGAGAAGTTCCCAATTCAAGCTTTGGTAAATGGCGAGTAGTTCACGGAGCAGAAACACCATTAATATCGTACAACGTATGCTTAATTAGGTAACGACTCAATTCCCCTTATTTCACTCTCTTCGGTAAAGCTGAACCAGAATGTTCAATTACTGGATGAACATAAACATTAATGTCAGCATTACTAAAATAATTTTCACCTTGATCCCAATTCTTACTTATTTTCTTCCATTCTTTATAATTATTCCGCTTATATACTTCTCCTAAAGCTAATACATCCACCTTATATTTTTTTTGAACAAGCTTTATTGATTTTTGAATCCTTTGCTCCATTTCTTTTGAGATATCCCTCGTTAAGCTTTTTTCATTTATAACTTCTTTATGATTACTAAAATGCAACTCCGCCAAAGTACCTTCGAGAAATAAATGAATATCAAACTTCGGTTTTGTAGTATTTTCCGTATATACTTTAATCTTCCTGTGCAATTTATGAATTTCGTATGTAATAAGTTGATTCTTTTTACGAATCGTAAAAAAACCTCCTATTTTTTTACTAATCACAAAGTTCATTCCCACTGTTTGTTCTCCGCTTAACATTCCAACGCACTTGTTATCCTTCCCACGAAATAACGCAGCCCCGTCCATTTCTATCCCTTGTTTTGTTGGCCTTAAGACCGGTAGTACAAAACTTCGGTTTGAAATTATCTTTTCCTGCACTTCACCAATTCTTGCTGCCTCAACCATTTGAGCATTTTTTGGGGGATGTTCAGCTAGCATATCAATATACTGTGCAGGTAAATTTTCTGGTTTTGCACTTTGTTTCAAGAGAGCTTCTGCATTTTTCTCAGAAACAAACAGACGGATGTTTCTTCGCATTTCATGATCACGAATATACACATCTAGCGTATTTTGTAAAATATTTGGATTCGAGAGTAATTCTTCAGAAAAAATAATTACTTGTATATGTGGAAAAAATAATTCACGACTAATTTTTTTAGCAATAATTCTTATTTGTTCAAATACAGTATCTGCTTTTGCGCTCACATTAATATAATTATTTCCTGCACCTTTTCCACCTTGCTGCGTTAACTTACTGGGAAGTACCATCTGGTATGTTCCTTTCATAATAGGATTTGATTTCTTTTCTTTAACAATATCGTAAGCCGCACCTACTACAAATCCTCTTTCTTCTATCTCTGCTAACTCAGAGCAACCACTGATAGACCCAACTAAAAGCGTAATTGTTATAATTCTAAGCAGACATTTCATTTCCACCATTCCTTCATCTCATATATAGTAAAAAGCAGTAAAGGTACTAATATAACAAACCTCATATCTATACACACAAAATCAAAATAATTACACTATCTAAAAAAGTTTACATAGCAATATCTCTTAGCATAGAAGATACAACTATACCAAGAATAGTTGTTGATACCACAAAACCAAGTTCCCAGAACCCAATTTCCTTACCATCATACTCAAAGGGTTTCAATTATCATTACTTCTTTGGATCTAGTGGAGAATTTTGCATTTGAAAGTATTCTGTCTATCTGAAACCATCGATTTTGATAGACGAATAAATTTTTCTTTCCAATCTAAAAAAATGCAGGAGCAGTAAAAGTTGTATCAAGAATATTAATACTTTCTAAACATATAATATGGGCCGTATGTGCAATAAAAGCTAAAACGATTCCCTATAACCAAACAGCATTCGCACTAATAATATTCACTAAGAGCTAATTTTAAATCCTTGAATTCACCGCTGTTTCTCCAGATAAATAATCGTATAAATTACTAATTGTTTGTCCAATCAAATTCAGAAACCTAATTCTGAATTTAACAATTTTACACTTTTAACAAATTTTTAGTTAGATCCCGCCAATATTGGGAAATATATACACAAAAAGAGCTATCTCTCAGGATAGCTCTAACATATAAATTGTTTAACTCACTTAGTAAGTTCTAATACAACCTTGCATTCTAGTCGATTAGATAGCTGTGTTAATAAGACATAAGTTATGTTTGAAATTAGTAAAATACATAATTCAACCTATAAATCTTACGCTGAAAACGTTATTTTTTGTTAGGTACTTGAAATTGAACTACCTCACTTTTAATTCTAAATAAAGTAAAAATAGGGTAGTTCAGAGATAGATAAATACACTTTTCTTGTTAATAAGAAATCATTAACTCCTCTATTACTTTAATATTATTAAGAGTATCCTCATCATTTGGTAAGAATCTAAGAACCATCTTGTTATGATGATGAGACTGCTTATAGTCTTTTAGTTGAAAGTAGCAGAACCCTAATTGTTTATGCGGTAACCAAGTTTTAAAAGGGTGTTTTTCTATAAAGAGAGTAGAATTGGCTGAAGGTGCTTCGATAGCTTGTTTATACCAATAGGCAGCTTGTGAAAATTGGTTATTCTTAATGAAAAATTCACCTAGACGACAGCTGAATTCCGGTTGAGGAATGTCATATTCTAGGGACTGAAATGTGATTTCTTTTTCTTTTTTAAAATTTCCAATTAGGTGATAACAACTAGCTAATTTATGCATAACAAAAAGCCTATGTTCTAATTGGATATCTTTGTATTCTAAGAACTTGTTATAAAATTCAATGGCTGATTTATATTTTTTATGTTTCTGTAATTCTCTGGCATAATGAAATATATCGTGAACTGTCATTTTACCTTTATTTTTTTTCAAAAACTGTTCGTATAATTTGAGATTTCGATTTGATTCATTATTGGTATGATTTTTTTTGTGTGTAACTATAATATCACTTTCAAGAGAATTATACTGATCATGACTACTTAAATCTTCATGAACAACGCCGTACCATTGAAAATTTTTATTTCTTTTAACTAACCTAATGCGGCGAATGCTGGTTATAACATTATTAGATTCATCAATTTCTGCATGATAAATCATGGAAACAACATCAATATCTTGAGTAAGTGATTTTTTTAAATCAAGTAGCTTTTGACGTTCTTCTGGCAAAAGAATATCATCTGCATCTAACCATAAAATATAATCCATTGAAGCTTGTTGGAAAGAATAATTTCGAGCTGCTGAGAAATCATAAATCCATTTAAAATCTAAAATTTGTTTCGTCCATTTACTAGCTATTTCTTTCGTTTGATCTGTCGAACCTGTATCTACAATAATAATTTCATCAGGAATTCCTTTAACTGATTCTAAACATCTATTAAGAGTTTCACCTTCATTTTTTACAATCATACATAAGCTAATTGTAATCATATGAGCACCTCTGTTATAAATATCATTATTTTATTAGAATTTATATCCCCCTATAACGTAGTACCTAAATGAATCTCGATAGGTGGGGCTGTAAGTAGTTCACGTTGTGGTTCTCGAATTGGTTTTATAGCGCGTAGTTCAACTATCATTTCAAGAACAATATTCCGGTAAGTATTCACATCATCTAATATCTTTTGCGCAGTTATTCCTTGATATTTGTTTGCATCTACAATGATTATAATTTTTTCAGTTAACCAATCGCCTCTATATCCATAATCTGCACGCCAATAACAAGGCTGACAAAAATAATCAAAGGAATGTAAAAAATATTGTCTTACATGCGTAGGATCTTCAAAAGCATTGTCACTTGATCCATATGGCACCTTAAAAACTGCTTTTGCATTTGGTTTAGCAATACGATGTAACTCTGCCATTAAATATAAAGGGTATTGTATATGTTCTAATAAATGTTCAGCTAAAAATTCATCAATACTATCATTTTCAAAGGGTAAGTGCTTATTTTTACAATCATCTAAATTCGCTACAACATCTACTCCCTCTTGTTTTACACTATCAAGGTTTATCCAGTTTTCAAGAATGTTCCGGCCACAACCTAAATGTAGCTTTTTCTCTTCCATAAAATCACCTCATTTTAGTTTATGTTTATTAATTTTGTTCTTAAAAAATGCTAAATGTAATTTTCAAATGAAATATTGGTTTAATTTTGAGTACAATATTTCACCTTAAGTTAATATTTCTGAATGTTTATAAAATTAAAAATCATACTATTAAAATTTAATTGTAACAATTATTGTCAGCATGCTATCTAGCTTTATAGCTAATATTATGAGGCATTTCTGACTAACCATTTTCTAACAACAAAAAAGACTCTTCCAAGTGATAGAGTCTTTCCTCATAATATTTAAATAGTTTTCGAATACGAAGGTAATCTTAATTATCAATCTAGGGTTTTAAATTTTCTTTAATAAAATTAGGTGGATTCTATTTGATGGAAAAACGCTTGCTATATTCTATATTTGCACTCTACTTAGAGCTTGTGAGAATAAAAAATATATTGAATGTCTGTACCCCCTTTATGAACATTGGCAACTATGCTTTAACGAATTACATTACCCAAAGTATACTAACTCTTATCATTCTTTCTTTGTACTTTAAAGATGTCTCACACGTATATTACTGGCAACTATGTTTCTTCGGGCATTTAATTATATTTGTACAAATTATATTCAGCAAAATTTGGAGTAAATATTTCCGCTATGGTCCTATTGAATGGGTATGGAGAAAAGGAGTTTACAAAAAATAGACCATTTTTCATCAGTACATGCAATTAACTGAAAAAAATGTTAAAATATTATATGAAAGATTAAAGATATATTTGTGGTTGTAAAATGGTGTTATTAAAATTAAAGTGGTTCAAGTCAGAGAAAGGCACCTTGTGGTGTCTTTTCTTTATGCATAAAAAAGCCTTATCTTCCTATAAAAAAGATAAGACCTTTATATACTACCTATTATCCAATTCATCAATTTTATTATAAACACATTTAGCTTCTCCAAAAAGACCGCCAGTGTCCCATTCGCCACCATAATGAGCACATCCTAAAGGATCACGATCGTCTCGTATACTTGGATGTGTATTTGGTTCATTGTCATTATTTATAATACTACCACTAATACAAATGAAAAAACTATTAACTCCATGACTTATGTACCTCCCTAATATATGTACGCTATTCATTAACCAATAATTTCCTTATACATTATATCAGCTAGGGTACACGGAAGTATAACTAATTATTTATATAGCTCATTTTATTAATTGATATATTAAAAAAAGACACCTAATAATTCCTTAGCGTACGAAATTCGCGTTTTGTTTGCAAGACCCCTTATAGAACTAATTGGGTTAAAGATGAAAGAAATGAAAGTAAACTTTAATTTTGCTAGTTACAGTATTTTTATTATGGGATTTATTCTATATAAGTGCACTTATACAGAATAAATCCCTCTATTTACGCTTTTTCTATTCTAAAACCAAATACTCCAACTTTTACTTTTACTAAATGTGTTCCAGACCAAAAAGTATGTACTTTAAAATAGTACCAATCTCCATTTTTTCTTAAATATTCTTTAATCTCATAACCTTCTTGTATAAGGTATTCTTTAATTTCATTTTCTTTATTCCCAAACATACTAATTTCCCCCTTTCAAATAATTAAATTAAACCTATTAAACAATAAATAAAAAAGTGCAAAATCCATCAACAGATTTCGCACCAAAAACAGATAAAAAATACAATCACTAGAAACATAGGAGAGTGTTTCACCATTCATTATAAACCATATCTTTACATTTTTGTGTTGTAATTTAAAAATATGTAAAAATTCATCATTTTGTTTTTGAATTTTCTTTTTATCTAAGTTATACTAAACTACAAAGAAACAAATCTCCTTTAGGCCGTCAATAATTATGCTAACAACACACACCAAAAAACCAATTCCCGTGTAATGGAATTGGTTTTTTGGTGCAATTCAGTCAATACAGCAACTTGAACCCACATTTTCAAATATAGCCTTATTAAGTCTACCATAATTTTAAATTCATAAACATAAAAAAACTAAATCACTAGTAAGTTGCGCGAATCCGCTGCTTTTTCATCAAGAAATCTGGAGTATAACAACAATTAAGTTCATACTAGCATGGACAACAAATGATACTAGTAACCTATTGGTACACACATATACTACAGCAAGTACAAGTCCAATTAAAAAATATCCAAATATAAACGGAAAATCAAAATGCATGATAGAAAAGAACAATGCGCTTATTAGTATGCTCCAAGTTTGCTTAAACTTAGACATTAAAATGTTTATGGCCGCATAACGAAAAACAAACTCTTCTACTAATGGTGCAAGAAGAACAATTGAAACAAGTGCCACAGGAGATATTGCTGCTGCAGCGACTGTACTAGACGTATTTGCTGATTGCGTAGTTAGCTGAAATACACTTTTATCTAATACACTACCAACCATCTGCGCAAAAAATACGAATATGATCCCAACTAAAATCCATATGAATGATTTTCTTGATAATTTAATCGATAACTTTGGATCATTTATTAATTCTTTACTATATATAAGAAAGGTGATTATCAGCATAAGTGAAAAACCAATTAGTTCCCAATGAACAAGAAGTTTTTGAATTGCTTGCTGTTGATTTCCCTGAATATCATACCAGCCCGTCTTCGCTAGCAATTGTACACCTATAATTCCAACAAATTGAGTCATTATAAAATATATAAGTATGATATAACCTGATTTATGTATATTACTATTATTCATGTTTATGTATTTACCCTCCACTTTTTGTTATTTAATAAACAATTTTGTTAAATTTTGATTTATCCATTTTTTCTACGTCTTTCCGCTAAACACATTTTTCCAGAAAACCTCATATTGTTGAACAGGGTTATCGAATCTCAACTTGAAAATTTTCAATTTTAATGATGTAACCACTTATAATGGAAATATACTTTTTCCAAGGGAGGAATCTAATGCATATATCAAACAGGTTTGGCTTATTTAGCTGGATTGCAACTTGCCTATACTTTTTAATTGAACCTTTCTTTATTTTCACTTCTACAGCACCTTATAACTATTTGCGTCACGCAATGAGTGATCTAGGTGTAACAACCTGTGGAGAATTCACCTACGAAATAGCTCCGTATGAAATATGCTCTCCTTATCATTTTTGGATGAATTTACTCTTTGTTATTAATGGAATAACATTTTGTATTGGAGTACTATATATTTCACAACATCTAGAAAAAACAAGAATTAATAGAATAGCAACAATTTTTATACTTATAATAGGAGTCTCCACTATAGTTTCAGGATTAATTCCTGCAGATGTAAACCTAATTGGACATTCTATTCTAGTTTGGATAGGTATGCTTACTGTCTTTCCAGGACTATTTATTTTTGCTAAGAATCTTAAAAAAGCTAGAAAATGGACATATTTCTGTTTAATAAGCTTAATAGTAATAACAATCCTTATCTCGCTTGTTTTTCTTTTCCCCTTACCTGCAGGCCTACTACAAAGACTTTTCTACTTGGTTCTTTTCGTTTGGGGAACTGTATCAACCTACAAATTAATAAAATAAAAAATTTTTCACTTTTTTGATACATTTATGAAACATTCATATGTTATCTTCAATACGTTCTTTTCTCTTTATAATACCGTGTGAGATATACTCAGACCTGAAGCCCTAGACCCCCTAACTCTAGGGCTTTTCTATTTAAATAAGGATTTTGTTAAATTTTATAACATCTCATTTGTGTAATATGTCAATTTTTTAACAACAGAACATTTAATAATGTTAAAATATAGAAGTGATTTATTTTATTACCAGGAGGAATTTCTATGTCTATGGGAACCTGGGCCGCAATCTTTATTGCTATATTTTGTGGAGTTATTTCTTCTAATAGCAAGTTGAAAAACTCCCATAATAAAAATGGATAAACACCCCACTGAAATGCTAGATATCTAGCATTTCAACTACTAATCTCTCCCAAATAACTATTTTGCTTAGTTTTCTAACAAACTAATTTGTTGTAAAAACTTAACTGCAAAGTACCCTCTAAACTCTTCTAGAAAAACCACTTGCGTGCCACTACCTTTTTAATGTTATATATTAATTTAAAAATAATCATTCCATTCTTATGTATCAAACCTCATGCAACCTTCAAATGCTTTAATCCCATTTCAAGCGCACCCGTTCCACCAAATCCCGGATTAAATAATAGTGGGACATCATACTTCTTTGCGTACTCTTTTGCTACATCAATAGATACCTGGCCACTTGCACCTTTTTGAATGACAATAACATCGCATTTTTTTATAACACTTCGAAAGGTTTTCTTTACGCCTCCGTGATTTTTCCCATCATGGAAAATAACCTGGCAGTCTCTTTTTTTGGCCAACTTCTCTAACGTTCTTCCATTTGATCCACCTAAAACTAGAATTGTACTCATTCCCATTCACTCTCCTTATCTTTCTTCTTTATGTACGTACTTGGTGATGTTAATAACACAAGTGTACAAGCTACAATATTCATTAATACGAAACAAATTACTAATAATATAACGAAAATCGGTGACAACAAGATGAGAATAAAGCCACTTACTACCAAGCATATAAAAATAAAGCCATTGCTCATGTCTTCGTAACCATCTAGTCCTTGTACAATATTCAAACTATGCATCCATACTGTGATACTATCCCAATTTTCTATTAACAGATAGCCACCACCCAACAGAAAAGCCCAGCCAAGCAACGTTCCTAATAATCCAGAATTTCGTCCTATATAATACCCCGAAACAAAATTCGCAGCAGTACCAATTAACATTCTCATTTGTATTCCTCCATATCCATTTCATTTAGCGTTATATACAAATTTCTTTTAACCATGGTTTTATTATATTAGAAAATTATGAATATTTAATAAATAATTTTTAGGTACTCTTTATTTTTTTATAAAAGGGTTGTGTTTTTCTCCACAACCCTCACTTTCTTCTTAATCCACAGGTACTTCTTCTTGTCCATGTGGAATTTGTTCAATTGGTGTTACAATTTGTGCATATTTGTTTACCTGCACTTTAAATTGTCGTGGTTCTAAGAAGTTTACCTGTTGAATTAAAACTTCAATATGAAACGTATCTACTTTTTTTCCACGATCAATTTTGGTAATACGCGCATTGTAAAACTTATCTCCATTTAGGAAATACCTTTGAACAGCTTCTGTAGCCAGCATACGCTCATTACTTGTCATCTTCATTGGTTCAATACCAAATCCAGCCTTTGTAAACAAATACGGGACATCATAACTACTATTAGAAATTTTTCGTAGCAAATCCTCTACTGTTTTTGTCTTTGCGATATATTCTTCCTCTTTTGTATCAAATCCCTTTGGCTTATCTCCAAGCATCTCGATTTCATCTTGATTGACTTGCTCTTCCTCTTGTACTTGTGATTTCATCATGTAACGATGAATCGTATTATAGGTAGCAACGCCTACTACTAATACAATAATCCCCAATATAACTAAGTACTTACGAGGCAGATTCGCTAACACATTCATAATTTTCTTCATATCTTCACATCCCAAATCAGTCTATTACATTACGGACTTGGGTCATATGTTGTCCTCTTGCCGTATAGTTTAGACCTGTAATTTGTACACCTTTATTATCACCAATATGAATCATTTTCTGATTCCCTAAATAAATAGCTACATGGTTCGGATTTTCATAGAAAATTAAGTCTCCTGGCTGTGCACGACCGATATCGGGCACCTGTTTTCCCTGTCCAATTTGGGCACCTGTCCAATCCCCTAGTTGGACACCTATACTAGTTTTAAACACATATTGTGTAAATCCAGAGCAATCGGCACTACCTGCAGCTGGATTTCTAGCGCCGGATACATAGCTCACTTTCCCTTGCCCAATCCATTTTTTCGCTTCTTCCAGTACCTTTTGTCGTTTAGCATTTGTCATTGTAGGAGAACCACCAGATGATAACCCTGGATCATCATTTTTCTTAAAGAATTTCATTGGATCTGTTGGTTGGTCATTAATACGAATTTGGAAATCTAAATGGACAGCGTATCCATTCATATTAAGGAAACCTGTATTTCTATCAAAGTTAGAACCGCCCATTTCCCCAATAATTTGTCCTTTTGTTACCATAGTTCCTGGTGCAACTAAGATTTTACTCAAATGTAAGTAACGAGATACAATACCATTTCCATGATCTACATAGACACCTAGACCACCACCATTTACATTTCCTGTTTGGGCTGTTACAATACCTACTTCCATTGACCATACGGGGTCTCCAGCTTTTCCAGCTGTCATGGCTCCAATATCAACAGCATTATGTTGTTTTCCACCACGAAAAGCATCAAACGTATCTGTAATACGACCTGATTTCGTTGGCCATTTCCAACCTTTATCCGAAATCCATTCGCCAGATACATCTGCTACACAACCTAAATCTTTGTAATATTTCAAAACTTTGGAAACGTAC
>NZ_JBUXJL010000025.1:0-28065 GCF_056158125.1 Bacillus sp. EB V-12
GGGTCCCGCCACATACCCATCAACTTAAGAATTATATAACACTCTATGAAGAAAATTTCATGTATTTTTTACAGAAAACGGCTTGTTTTTTTCGTTTTGGAGGTATTTGTATTTTTTAGTTTGATGAAGATGTTTCTGTACCCCTAGATAGGTCTAAAAATCATACAGTTTTCTTTTGTCCTCTTAATCCAGTATACTCGTAAAAACCTCAAAAAATATTCTCATATGGGTGAAGTTTTCGTCGTTTTAGCTAGAAATATGTTCATAAACTGTGTATATAAATCATGGAGGATAGTTTAAAATCTAGAACGGTGAATTGTATCACAAATAAAGGAGAGTTTTGGGAGGGAATTTGCAAACACCATTGTAAACTGCTTGTTATGCTAGAGTTGCTTTAAATTACTTTTGGGGAAAACTTATTTTACAGATGCTTCAAGTTCATTCAGGCGAAATAATAATGGAAAACCAGCGTTGTATAATCAATTTATTACGAAGATGCAAGGGGGCTTGTTAGGAGTGAAAATAAGCGAACTAGCACGATTAACCAATGTCAGCATACGATCCATCCGGCATTATGAAAATAAAGGACTTCTAAACGCCGATAGGTTGGAGAACGATTACCGGGATTTCGACGAATCGGCCATAGAACGAGTCAAAGCAATTCAGTTATACTTGAAGCTTGGATTAACAGCAGATGAGATTAGAGTATTGTTCAAGAGCGAAGCGGCAAATCCTGACGAATATGAATATTGCGAAGAGATGCTGGAAACGTATGAAAAAAAGCTAAGTAATGTGAATTATCAAATCGAAGCACTTCATGGATTAAAGAGATTACTGGAGAGGCAAATCGCTTTAACGATTAGTAAAAAGAAAACTGTTTAATGTAGACATGGTCCCGAGCATGATGAATCGCTCCGGGGCCATTATTGTTTGTGTTGACATTGACACTAGTGTAATCCTTTATGATTTACTTAATTTCATCTGAAAGGGGTTTTTTCATTGAAAAGTAATAGCCAAAATGAGAAAAATGGTTCTGAAACTACAAACGCGGTTAGGAACCGAAAATCAGTAACAGTCATGGGATTAGGGCCGATGGGTCAGGCGATGGCAGGCGTTTTTCTGGAATACGGTTACTCGGTGACCGTGTGGAATCGGACTTCAAGTAAAGCAGACCAGCTTGTAGCAAAAGGAGCCATCAGGGTGTCCACAGTCAACGAGGCGTTAGCTGCTAACGAGTTGGTAATCCTTAGCCTTACAGATTACAATGTGATGTACTCTATTCTTGAACACGCCTCTGAGAACTTATTCGGTAAGGTGCTCGTTAACTTGAGTTCTGATACCCCGGAGAAAGCTCGTAAGGCGGCTAAATGGTTGGAAGACCGTGGGGCACGGCATATTACTGGAGGGGTGCAAGTTCCACCGTCAGGCATAGGTAAATCGGAATCTTACACATACTATAGTGGTGAGCGAGTGGTCTTCGAGGCTCACAGGGAAACCTTGGAAGTGTTAACAAGTACCGATTACCGGGGTGAGGACCCCGGATTAGCCATGCTATACTATCAGATACAGATGGATATATTCTGGACGGCAATGCTGAGTTACCTACATGCTCTTGCAATCGCTAACGCAAACGGTATTACGGCGGAGCAATTCCTACCATACGCTTCGGCGATGATGTCGTCACTGCCGAATTTCGTAGAGTTCTATACCCCGCGTCTCGACGAGGGTGAGCACCCTGGTGACGTGGACAGACTCGCAATGGGCTTGGCGAGCGTTGAGCACGTTGTTCATACTACCCAAGAAGCCGGCATCGACATCGCTTTGCCAGCAACTGTTTTGGAAGTCTTCAGGCGCGGCATGAAGACTGGTCATGCCAGTGATAGCTTCACCAGCCTCATTGAAATCTTCAAAAAGTCCGATATTCGTTCATAAAGAATAGGCCATTCCTTTCGGGATGGCCTTTAATGGGACACGGAAACATCTTTATCAAGCTAAGGAAAAGAAGATATCCTCAAACCGAAAAAATGAGCTTTTTATTACAAATTAACACAAAATCTTGTTCTGGGGGTAGTTGTATTTTCGTATCTTTATAGCGATGTGATGGTACTCCTTATACACTATATAAAGAAAAAGCACCTTAAAGTGCCTTTCTCTGACTTGAACCACTTTAATTTTAATAACATCATTTTACAACCACAAATATATCTTTAATCTTTCATATAATATTTTATCATTTTTTTCAGTTAATTACATGTAAGCGGTGAAAAATAGACTATTTCTTGTAAACTCCTTTTCTCCATAACCACTCAATAGGACCATAGCGGAAATATTTACTCCAAATTTTGCTGAATATAATTTGTACAAATATAATTAAAAGCTCGAAGATACTTAGTTGCCAATAATATACGTGTGAGACATCTTTAAAGTACAACGAAAGAATGGCTAGAGTTAGTATACTTTGGCTAATGTAATTTGTTAAAGCATACTTGCCTACGTTCATATTTACTTTTCTCTGAGTACGTTCTATTTTTAGATTTTTCTTTTTCCGCAATCTTCGCTCGTCGTTTTTGAAGTTACTCTTCTGTTAATCGATTAAAAATAACACGTGCAAATAGTTGTTGTTTATCACGAATATAAGCATATTTTAATTCAAATGTTTCTCCAGGCTGTAGTTGTTTCAAAATCCGTTTCACATCGATTTGTATGTATTTCGATTGTTTCTTAATGGTACCATTTTTAAAGTGTTTTGGAATTAGATTTTTCACATATAGATTCGTATTTAATTTTAAACGAGAAATATAGTATGTACCTCGTTGATCCATTTGACCTAAGCCTTCCAATGAAAAATAACCCAAATCACGAATACATAAATCTCCTGGTCGTAAAGTATTTAAGCACTACGTGCCAAATGTTTTGTCTTTATTTTTTCCTGGTCCAACTTGAAAGTTAAGAAATTCTCCACTGTGCAGATCATATTCTAATTGAATTTTGATTCAGGCTGTTTGAGCACAGCCTCCAGAGCCTGGATATACATCCTCTAAAGCATTTGGCACTTGGAATACGGTAGCATCTAGGATACGAATTCGTCCAAAATAAGAGAAGAGACGGTTAGAAAATTGCATTTGTTCACATGCTTTTTGTTGTAATAGTAAAGAAAAAATATGTTGTAAAAACAAAGATGCTTTAGCATTTAAACGTTTATTTAAGCCTTCAGGGTTGAGTAAAGTACCAGTAGCTGCATGAAGCCTGCTACATAATTGGACTAAGGAATCACTTGCCATCTGTTGACTGATCTAAATACAAATGGTAGCTAAGTCTGATCCAGAAAACTTACGTTTTCGTTTTATAAATCCGATTTCTCTTGCAAGTTCTTCTAAAAATACAGGTGTCACATATCGTTGTAATTCTTCCGCAAATGGTTGTAGTTCATCTTGAATCGGTAGATTCATAAGAAAACGTCATCCTTTCTTAATCTAGCTTGTTTAGAAAAAATAACGTTTTTTGGTACTTAGGGGTATTAAAATTACTTAAGTTGAGAGGCATGTATGGTGACCCTATATAGAAGAGAGACAAGAAACTTTACAATCTTAAATAGTTAAAAAATAAACCCTTATAAATATATTATTATAGTAATCAAAATAGGCCCTTTAAATATTCTGAATTTTCAATACAAAAGTTATCAATTTACTAAATATTACATTTATGTAAGTATAGTCACAAAGAGAGGCCTTAGAAATCTCCGAAAAGTTACTACGGTATGCTTTTTATTTATCTATACGGAAACAATTACTAATGTCCTTTTCTTTTATATAGTAAATTAAATCAGCAATGCAAAAACACATTTTTACGTAATTCATGGATTAACCATACCTAATCAATGTATGGGGGTGTGTTGTAGGGTTATTAAGATTCTAGAAGGAGTGGAACTGTAAATGATACTAACTATAGTATTATGTGTAGTAATTCTATTAACTTATGGTATTTGGGAGCGTATATTGCATCAAAAAAGGTTACATTCAATACCAGTCAGAATCAATGTAAATGGAATTCGAGGAAAGTCCACTGTTACAAGGTTAATTACCGGGGTTGTGAAAGAGGCTAATTATAAGGTTGTGGGAAAAACGACTGGAACATCTGCACGAATGATTTATTGGTTTACCAAAGATGAGTCACCAATAAAACGACGAAAAGAAGGACCTAATATTGGTGAACAGCGGAGAGTAATAAAAGAAGTAGCAGGTTTAGAAGCAGATGCTCTTGTATGTGAATGTATGGCTGTTCAGCCAGATTACCAAATTATTTTTCAGAATATAATGATTAATGCGAATATCGGTGTCATTGTCAATGTTTTAGAGGACCACATGGATGTTATGGGGCCTACACTTAATGAGGTAGCAGATGCGTTTACGGCAACAATTCCATACAATGGTTATTTAGTAACAATCGAAAGCGATTATTTAGAGTATTTCAAAAAGGTAGCTAAACAAAGAAATACAAAGGTAATAACTGCAGATAACTCAAAAATTTCAGATGAATTTTTACGGAAATTTGATTATATGGTATTCCCTGATAATGCATCGATTGCCTTAGCTGTTGCCGAAGCAATGGGTATTAATGAAGAAACAGCATTTCGTGGTATGTTAAATGCTCAACCAGATCCTGGTGCAATGCGAATTACACGATTTGGAGAAACGGTAGAACCATCATTTTTTGTAAATGGATTTGCAGCAAATGATGCGTCATCAACCTTACGTATTTGGGAAAGAGTAAGTTCTTTTAAATATAGCGAGAAAGCGCCCATTATTATTATGAATTGTAGAGCGGATCGTGTAGATAGAACTGAACAGTTTGCGAGGGATGTATTACCGTATATTGAGGCAGAAATATTATTAGCCATAGGAGAAACAACCGCTCCTATTAAGGATTTTCATGAGAAAGGATTAATACCAGCAAATTTGTTTGTTGATTTAGAAGGTTGGTCAACAGAGGAAATTATGAACGCTATGCGCCCGTATATAAGAGGTCGTATTGTATATGGTATAGGAAATATTCATGGAGCAGCTACACCATTAATTGATGCAATCATAGAAGAAGAGTTAGTAAGCCAAGTTAGCTAAAAACATAAAAATTTATGGAGGGGAAGTAATGTTTGGATCAGATTTATATATCGCATTAGTATTAGGTGTAACCTTAAGCCTCATATATACAGAAAAAACGGGAATATTACCTTCAGGATTAGTTGTAGCTGGGTATTTATCCCTCATTTTTAATCAGCCTGTATTCATGTTACTAGTATTACTTATCAGTATTTTAACGTACTTAATCGTAACACATGGTATAGCACGTTTTACAATTTTATATGGCCGTCGAAAATTTGCAGCAATGCTTATTACTGGAATTTGCTTAAAACTTATATTTGATTACTTGTATCCTGTAATGCCGTTTGAAGTTTATGAGTTTCGAGGTATTGGTGTCATTGTCCCAGGATTAATTGCTAATACAATCCAAAAACAAGGTTTGCCATTAACTATAGGTAGTACACTTTTATTAAGTGGTCTTACCTTCGGAATTTTAAACGTTTATTATCTATTTTAAGGAGAGAAAGATGAAAAAAAATTTAACATTTCAAGAAAACCTCTTAGCTTTTAGTAAAAAGACTAAGAAAAAAAACACTCTATATGCATTAACTACATTACTAGGTATTTCAATAGCGTTAATCTGTTTTTCATTTTTTGAACGTACTAAAGCAACGGAATCGATAGCTGCTAATACAGAAGCAATATTTACGATGACGATGGTTGGTGATGTAATGATGGGACGGAATATAAAAGAAATCTCCGAACGTTATGGTCCTACTTATGTTTTCAGATACACTTTACCATACTTTGAGAATTCAGATTACGTTAGTGGTAACTTTGAAAATCCTGTTTTACTAAAATCGAAGGAACAATATGAAAAAGCAGAAAAATATATTCACCTAGAAACACAAAGGCAAGCAGTTGCAGCTACTAAAGAAGCTGGTTTTACAATTTTAAATTTAGCAAATAACCATATGATGGATTATGGTGAAAAAGGATTAAGGGATACCTTACAAGTTTTTAAGGAAGAAAACTTAGATTACATAGGAGCCGGGGAAAATTTAACAGATGCTAAAAATATTGTATATCAAGATTTAAATGGTGTGAGAGTTGCTTCACTTGGTTTTACAGATGCATATGTAGATGGGTTTATTGCAACAAAAGAACAGGCTGGTGTACTGAATATGAATCCGGATATATTTTTTGAACTTATTAGAAAAGCTAAAAAATCTAAAGAAGGAAATGCAGATTTGGTAATTGTTAATGCGCACTGGGGAGATGAATATGATACTGAAGCAAATCCAAGACAAAAAGCATTAGCAAAAGCAATGGTTGATGCAGGTGCGGATATTATTATTGGTCATCATCCACACGTTCTCCAATCTTTTGAAGTGTATAAAAATAGTATTATATTTTATAGTTTAGGAAATTTTATTTTTGATCAAGGATGGACAAGAACAAAAGATAGTGCATTGGTACAATATCACTTACAAAATAATGGATTAGCAAAAGTTGAAATAGTACCTTTAAAAATTAAAGAAGGAACACCACGTCCAGTAGCTGGTTGGTGGGATACGGAACGGATTAATCGCCAACTTACAAAAAAAACAAAGAATGAATCAATATGGAATGAAAAAGAGGGAAAGATAGAAATTACTGTAAATCACCAACGTATTCTTAACCACAAGAATGAAAGAGCTAATCAATCACAAAGATAAGGAGATAGTAGTTTGAATTTCTTTCATAAAATACGTGCTTTAAAATTATTACTTATTCTTTCTGTAATATTAATAATATTAATATTTTACTTAATTGATAATAAAGATAACTTACAAAAAAAGCAAAGCATAAAGAAAGATTTTGCATACGGAGTAAGCGCTTCCCATCCTCTTGCTGTAGATGAGGGAATGAAAATTTTACAACAAGGAGGAAATGCAATTGATGCGGCAATAGTAATTTCATATATGTTGGGAGTTGTAGAACCTTACGCTTCAGGATTAGGTGGTGGAGGTGGTATGTTAATTTTAAATGAACATGGGGAAAGTAATTTTATAGACTACCGTGAAGTGGCCCCCTCCCAAATTAATAATACAGGTAATACAGGAATTCCAGGGTTCGTAGCGGGAATGGAATTTGCCCATAAAAAATACGGATCTATAGAAATGTCAGAATTATTGAAACCATCTATTTTCTACGCTGAGAATGGATTTGAAGTAGACGATATACTTTCTTCTCGATTGGCTGGTGCATCTCATCGGATTTATTCGAAAAAGCTAAATATCTTTTATCCTGATGGAGATCCAATTAATAAAGGGAAAAAACTTATTCAGAAAAAATTGTCCAATACTTTGAAAAATATTCAAGAAAAAGGAACTTCGGCATTTTATCAGGGCGATATAGCCAAAGAACTTAATAAAATGACTAATATCCCCTTGAGCGATATTAACAAGTATCAGGTTGAAGAGAGGAAACCCGTAATTGGGCAATATTGTGGATATACAGTTTATACGGCTCCTCCGCCTTTTTCTGGGGTAACATTACTCCAAATGCTAAAACAAACTGAATTAACTAATACTTATAGTAGAGCTAATAATTTAGAGGCATATATGAAAAATATGGGTGAAATCACAAAGGTTTCCTATCAAGATAGGGTTCAAACAATAGGTGATCCTAAATTTTCTCAAATGCACTCACAAAAATGGATTAGTAATCAATATCTATCAAGATTAATTAAAAAGGAAAATATAGTACCTCTGGAAGAGGAACACGAAAGTACAACGCATTTTGTCGTTATGGACAAATATGGAACAGTTGTTTCTGTGACGAATACTTTAAGTAATTTTTTTGGTACTGGAGCTTATATGGAAGGTTTTTTTCTAAATAATCAGCTAGCTAATTTTAGTAATAGTCCAAATCAAAGAGAACCGGGTAAACGGTCAAGAACATTTATGGCTCCTACAATATTAGAGAAAAAAGGAACAGAAATTATGGGTATTGGATCACCAGGAGGGAATCGAATCCCACAAATTTTAACACTAGTATTAGATAAATATTTTCATAGCAATTCCGCTTTACAAGACACTGTAGATGAATCGCGATTTATCTTTGAAAAAGATTACTTGTATACCGAAAATGTATTACCATTCAATGTACAGAAACATTTAAAAGAAGACGGTTATAACGTTATTTATAAGGATTCCCCAGTATTTTATGGCGGAGTACAAGCCTTAGTTAGAGATGAAAAAATGAATAAAATGAATGGGGCTGGGGATGGGAGGCGGAATGGATCTTGGAAATCTAATTAATAAGAGGGAGATTGCAGTTTGATGGTAAAAAATATAATAAAATGGTTGGTGCCAATATTGGTTATAGCAGTATTACTTATTACACTTGGAAGCTTTAAACGTTCATCAACAATCACATCTGAGGAACAAGAAAAGATTGACTATCATGTAAACGTCGAATAAAAATTTCATCGTATATTATTAGCAACTTATTATACACTTTATTTGCTATATCAGACGAAAGTTTCAACTAGAAAGACAAATCTATTAGGACGTATAGTAAGTCAAAAGGAAATGAGACGTACTCTTAATTTAATGGAGGTAGCATAATGAATTTAAACTTAAAAATAATAGGGTCTTACATTCTTGGCGTAAGTATTTTATTTAGTCAAACTTTATGGGAAGATTCCGTAATTTTTGCAGCAGAAAAACAGATGGACTATATAAAACAAACTAGTTTTCAAACAACCAATATATTGGGTTACTCTGATAATTCGAGCTTAACAAAAGAATATAGAGATGAACAGTATCCTTTTACTTTACAAATACCTACTATTTGGATGGACCATGTGTATGTGAATCGAGACCCATTTGACGAAAATGCGAAAGGGACAATTAGTTTTGTTGCGAATATTGAAGGGGGGCAATTCCCTATTTGTAGCATTTTAATTTTTGATAATAACCCGGAAGTAACTGATTATATTGAATCTGGACCAATTATAAAGTTGTATGAAACTGATAATTTAATTTATGGATATATTTGTGCAAGTCAACGTCCTGTTGAATATTATGAAAACAAGAATTTTAAAAGAATGTATGATAGCATTTATAACGAAATATCAAATGTAATGAAGAGTTTTAAATTATATTCATTACTGAAATAGGCTATACCTGTAGTTTAAGCGGCTTAAACCTTGTATTCTAAGGGGATTAAGCCGCTTAAACTTTGTTATTGTAAAACTGGAGATAATCATCTTTTGCTTATTGTAACGGTTTAAATTTTTCATTACTTATGTAAGTATTAGTTTTCACACTTCACTATCCCTGAAAAACCGATTCCATTGTTCTGTTTTAGGCTGATTTAACATACGTTTCTATTCTCGGTTAATATGTATGTATGGTTAACTTTATATATAAAATTCATCAATTATGTAATTAATCAGAAAAATCATCATCCAATAGTAGAAATAATCCCTCTTAGGAGTAGCACCACATCGCTATCAAGCTAACAAAACAAAGTTCCACCTAAAATGAAAAAATACGCTATTCTTTCTGTAGAATCATAGGAAAGGATGGCGTTTTTAAAATTTTATAGATACTTTGTGGTAGCCTCAAGTAGGAGGATTTAGCACAGTCAAACAATAATATCTTTTGTCTAGAAAGGAGAATGTTTTTGAAATACACATTAAGAAAAAAATTAAGGGTGTTTTTTATAGGATTACTAGTCTTAGTAATAATTGCTTCTCTTTTCGTTTATTACAAGTTTTTAACACCTTCAGCAGATATTCAACAATACAAGGAGTATTATGCGCCAAAAGCAACACAAAAAGTATTGAATCAAGGTGAGGTAAAGGTCAAATTTTTAGGAACATCATCTTTATTATTTGATGATGGAAATATACAATTAATGATTGATGGTTTTATTTCTAGGCCATCCTTACCAAAAATGTTGTTCAGCAATATAAAAACAGATGAAGATACTGTGGATAAAGTTTTTAATCAAATAGGGGTTGATAATACTAAACTTAAGGGATTATTTATTGCACATACACATTATGATCATGCGTTTGATTTAGCTTATATAGCTAAACGAACTGGAACACATGTATATGGTTCAGAATCAGCAATTAACATAGGTATTGGTGGTGATATAAATAAGAACCAGATGTCTGTATATGAAGTGAATAAGGCTATGAAGTTTGGTGATTTTACTGTTATTGTCCTTCCATCGAAACATTCACCAACCTTTGATGAAGGAGAAAAAATAAAAAAGCCACTTAAACAACCTGCTAAAGCCCTAGATTATCATGAAGACTCTTCTTATGATTACTTGATTACAAACAATAAAACTTTCCTTGTTAAACCAAGTGCTAACTATATAGAAGGGATATTAGATGATATTCGAATAGGGATATTAGGAAAGCAGGAAAGTACTTTCCAAAATACGTATTACAAGCAGACTGTACGAAAAGTACAACCGAAGCTTGTTATTCCAATACATTGGGACGATTTCAACAAACCATTGACAGATACTCTTGAAGCAATGCCTAAATATGCGGACAATACCAAAAATGGATTAGATTTTATAATTCAAAGGACAAAAGCAGATAAAATTGATTTTCAAATACTTCAAGGTTTTAGAAGTATTTACTTCTAAAAAAGGGATCCACCACACCTCTATCAAG
The DNA here is from genome assembly GCF_056158125.1 of Bacillus sp. EB V-12. NCBI lineage: Bacteria > Bacillati > Bacillota > Bacilli > Caryophanales > Bacillaceae > Bacillus > Bacillus sp. EB V-12. The sequence goes on from NZ_JBUXJL010000025.1 coordinate 10,768, forward strand.
TTAAGGAACATAAAAAACGATAATAATGAACTTCCGCGCTAAAAAAGCCACAAAATTTTCGTTTAGGGGCAATCTGTTCTGTTAGCTTGATGGCGATGTGGTGGGATCCTACATCCATCAACTTAAGAATTTAGAATTACTCTAGAATAAAATTTTGTTACAAGTTAGCAAAAACTTCGTTTTGGAAGTACTATAAAATTTAAAAATAATAATTTTCCTCAATAAAAAACAAACAGCTTAAGCCCATTGTAATTATAGGTCAGAAAACAACTGGCAGATTAACAAGAGAACGAATTTTACTATGATTATAATTTAATTGATCTGGTTTGATTGCTAGGCGAAGGTTAGGAAGCCGCTGTAGCAAAGTACCTAATGCAATTTGTCCTTCTAAACGTGCTAATGGAGCTCCCAAACAGTGATGTATACCAGCCCCAAAGGCTAAATGATTATTCTCTTCTCGTGAAATATTCAATGTTTCCGGATAAGTAAATTTCTGTGGATCAATATTTGCTGCAGTCAGAGAGAGTAGAACTAAATCCCCTTTGCGAATCTTCTTTCCATGTATTGTCATATCTTCACTAGCAAGACGGCTAATAAACATAACTGGGCCGGAATAGCGTAATAGTTCGTCAACAGCGGAAGGAATCAGGGAAGGATTTTCCCTTAGTAAATTCATTTGTTCGGGATGTTGAAGTAATGCTAGTACACTATTACTGATTAGATTAACTGTCGTTTCATGCCCAGCGATAATGAGCAGCCAAATTGTTGAGAGAAGCTCGTTATTACTCAACTTGTCTTCTTGCTCTGTTGTTTGAACGAGCTCGCTTATCAAATCAGCATCAGGATTTATACGCTTTTCGTTAAGCAATACCTCAATATATTGAATAAATTTTTCAAGTGTTGTTGTAACTGCAGTTCCTTGACTAGGATTCACAGAGGCGTTCATGAGTATTTGTGTCCATTCACGGAACTGGTTTCGATCAGTGGTGGGAATCCCGAGCATCTCTGAAATAACAATAATGGGTAGTGGGTAAGCAAAATCTGAAATAATTTCCATCTTTCCTTGTTCCTGTACAGCAACCAACAGTTCGTCGGCAATTTGCTGAATACGGGGACGAAGATCCTCTATCATACGTGGTGTAAAGGCTTTAGAGACTAGACGACGTAGGCGAGTATGATCAGGTGGATCTACCGTAAGCATATTCGGCATATTCATCAACCAGTCAAACAGTTTACTCGCAGCTGTATTTTTCGAATTTGGGTGTTGCTTATCATGGGGTAATGTGAATTTCCGTAAATCTTTGATAAAACGAGAATCTTTCAGAATAGTAATTACATCATCATAGTGTAATGCGACCCATGTACCTCCCATGCCATAAAAGTCATCAATTTGAAAAAAACGCTCTTGTTGCTTGATGAGGTTTTTATAGAACATAATGGGATTACACATGGTTTCCGGCGAATTTAAATCCTTAAAAGTAAGTTTTTTCACTAATATCCTCCTTATCATTATAACTATTGAATGATCTGAAATTACATGTCTCTTTACCATACTATTCTATAGTCATTCATAATACAAAATGACACATCCGATTCCTAAACTTGTTTGGTTGAAAATATATTCCTAAACACAAAAACACTAATATGTTTTCCTGCATATTTCTTTTGTAATATACAGATATAGATTCTATAATAACCTATATGGGTCACCATACATGTCAAGAAAACATATTTACCCAAAAAGAAAAAATGAGCTTTTTATTACAAATTAGCACAAAACCGTGTTCTGGGGGTAGTTGTATTTTCTTAGCTTTATAGCGATGTGACCGTACTCCTTATACACTATATAAAGAAAAAGCACCCTAAAGTGCCTTCCCCTGACTTGAACCACTTTAATTTTAATAACATTATTTTACAACCATAAATATATCTTTAATCTTTTATATAATATTTTATCATTTTTATCACTTTTTTCAGTTAATTGCATGTACTGATGAAAAATAGTCTATTTCTTGTAAACTCCTTTTCTCCATAACCACTCAATAGGACCATAGCGGAAATATTTACTCCAAATTTTGCTGAATATAATTTGAACAAATATAATTAAAAACCCGAAGATACATAGTTGCCAGTAATATACGTGTGAGACATCTTTAAAGTACAAAGAAAGAATGACAAGAGTTAATATACTTTGGCTAATATAATTTGTTAAAGCATATTTACCTACGTTCATAAAGGGCTGCAGCCACTCTATATATTTTTTATTCTCACACACTCTAAGTAGGGTACAAATATAGAATATAGCTAGCATTTTCCCTCCAAATAGAATCCATAGTTGTATATCTTGAGAGTAGTAGATATCCGTTTTTATAAAGTAATAGATAATAGGACAAGAGAGAAGACATGAAAAGCATAATGAACTCCACTGTAAAAGTCTAATTTTCTTTATTAATTCCGGTACCTTTTTAAAAATGTTTTTCTTACCAGCCCATAAACCGATTAAGAATAAACCTATATATTCGGGAATTCCTATTAGTAGTTGCTGAAATTCCTGAGTCATTAGAAAGAAAAGACGTGCTTTTACTTGATGTGAATAATGTGTAAATAGATTTACCGTGTGATCGGTAGTGTTGCCTGTGAACATATATTGGTAGTAGTTTGGCACTTCAGGAATAGGAGTACTTGCCCGCAAAAATACAATAATATGTAATACATAACTAACTAGTAGGAAACTACAACCAGCTATAAAAATAAGCTTAGTAGATCGCTTATAAAAGAATAATAGAATAAATCCAGCTAAAGCATACGCATGTAAAATATCTCCATACCATAGAAAGGTGAAGTGGAGTAAACCGAAGACTAGTAAGATACACAGTCTCCGTATAAATAGTCTATACATGGCATATCCTTTTGCTTCTGTATTTTTTATAAAGATGTAAAATCCTACTCCAAATAAGAATGCGAAAATAGTATAGAACTTTGATTGAATAAATAAATCTACTAAAAAGCGAATTACTTTATCTATACCAATATAACCCGCTTGATTAAAGGGATCTAGTCCCGTCATAGTGGGTAGATTCGCAAAAAGGATACATAGTATGGCCATACCTCTTATTATGTCTAAAGAATAAATACGGGCGTTTTGTTGCATGTTAATTCTCCTTTCTTACAAAGAAAAACGAGCACTATATTAACTAGCGCTCGAATTACGTCTGGCAAAGAATCCATCATATGTAGCAGCTGACACGGCTCCTTCTAGACGTTCAACTTCTTCACCTCTGTTATAAGCTACAACAACTGGAGTACCTGGAATGTCAAACTCTTGAAAGGCACTTTGATTTTCTGGTGTAGAGATATCAATACGATAGATGGTTCTATCATGCTTTTTTGACATACGATTGATATCCGGTGCAGCTTTTTTACAAAAATGACAGGTTGGTTGATAGTAATACGCAATGAACTCTTCATGGGATTGTATTTTTTTCTTTAATTCTTCTTTTGATATATCTTTTATATTCTCAGGTGATCCTTTTACATCTGCAGTAGATACAATTGTTTTTTCTGGTGTTATAGTTTCTGTATTGACTGATTCATTCTTAGTTAAAGTAAAGATTGCAATACAAGCAACACATAAAGTAGTAACAATTGCTCCAATTTTGTAGACTTTTTTCATAGTAAATTCCTCCTTAAAATAAAAAAAGGACAAACCTCGCCCGAGTTAACTGGGCGTAAGGTTTGTCCTTCACGCTACGTACAATAGAGTATAAACAATGGAAACAAATTTTCTATATATATAATACCATGATATTTATATAAAATACTATAGTAATTTTAAGAGAAAAAAACTCAATATATATAATTTCACGTACCAAATTAAATTAACAAACCCCAACAAACATAAACTTAAGGGATTCTCCTTGCTTCATCATACTTATAGTAACAATATAAAACGCTATTAAGCATAAAAATACGCAACAAACAACGTCTCAAAAAGTGTGTGTATTAATGAAGTGTGGCATAAGTGCATTTTGATATTTTTTGAAGTAGTTTATGATGCAAAAATAATCTATATCTAAAAGTGTATCTTTTGATGTATTATTTTTTGTGGAAGTAAAATATTATCTTGTTGTTGCTTTTTTTGTTATAAGGTGAATTTCGTTTTTTTAGCTTTGTAATGCTGGTTTAAAACAAAGTTGAACTGTTTATAAAAGGTCGCACTGTTTAGATTAATCTTCTTTGAAAATAGTTTTTTTTCTTTTTGTTCGTTTATTAGGGTCATTTGCATTAATGTAGATTTGAAATAAAGTCGTACCGATTATAAAACAGTTGAACTGCATTGGCTCTCTGGGTTAGATTGGAAAAGGCGAAGCTACAACAATTGTTAGCTAAGCTTCTCAACAAAAAATAGGGGAGAATAGCATGATAAAACATTTTTACACCTTAGAATCACGTTATTATAAAGAAATTTGGTAGTCTTTAATTAGCCTTTAACTTAACCTCAAACTTAAGGGAGATGTATAAATGAACATTGGTAGACAAATACAATATTTTCGTAAACGGGATAATATGTCCCAAGAGAAGTTAGCAGAAAAAATTCATGTTTCCAGACAATCTATTTCTAACTGGGAAAATGAAAGGAACTATCCAGACATTCATAATTTACTAATGATGAGTATTCTCTTTAATGTCTCCCTGGATGATTTAGTTAAAGGAGATGTAAAGATCATGAAAGAAGAACTTCAAAAATCAACTTTCTTTAAGTGGAGTTACATCATGTTAGCATTAATGATTTTACTCCCTATTTCTATTGCACCTGTATTTTACTTTTTTGGTTATTATGGTCTTATAATACCTGTGGTACTTACGATTTTGTTTATGTTTTCATTACAGCAAGTTGAAAACATAAAAAAAGAGCATAATTTAAAAACTTATCGTCAAATAGTTGATTTTATAGAGGGAAAACCTATAAGTGAAGTAAAGCCTAATATAAAAGACAAATTATTAAAAATAAGTTTGATGCTTGCAAGTGCTTTAATTAGTTATAGTTTGATTTATTTAGGATTGAGTGTATTTGGAAGATAACTTAGAAAGCTATTAAAAGTCCTCCGGATTGTTTAACTGGAGGACTTTTGTGTGTACATAATTATCGTTATTGGAAGTTGATTAATATCAGTTCATTTGTTTTTCGAAAGGAGTTATTTTGTTCGTTCAAAGATAATATCAAAGTAATTCGCGTACCCTATAGTTGGGGGCACAAATAGTTGATTTTATAGGGGGAAAACCTGTAACTAAATCCTAATATAGGTGTTTTTGTTTAAATTTCGCTTAATTCTCCCCGGTAATTAACTAAAAATTTAGGAATCGTTATATAATTAATTTAAAATTAGGAGTGATTAAATTGCCAGATATGATAAACCTCGTTCTTTTCATCATTATAGCGATTAGTACTGTTTTTTATTTAATAAAAGAATTTCAAAAAACTGAGAAAAAGTACTTTGGATTTCACTAGAGTTTTTAGTTCTTTTCTGGGCTATAGGAAGCATATCGACTATCATAATCTAATAGGGATACCACCACATCGCTATCAAGCTAATACAACAGAATCCTCCTAAAATGGAAATTAATAAAGATAGAGTTTTGGCGAAACAAGAATAGGGGTAGTTATGGTGAAACAAAGATGGAGAAAGACAAAAGATACAAAGGGTTGGTTATATGATATCTGTCAAGACCTTACGGTAGTAGAAAAAGACTATAAACCTGAAGTATGTTGTAGCAGTTATGAGTGTGGATGCTATGGTATGCCAAACAATCCAGTAGTTTGCAAGAAGTGTATCAAACAACATACTTTTAAATTAAAACTAAATCTAAGAAAGAACTCAAAACGAGGTCTTCATAAACGTAAAATAGATGTGTATCTTCCGTAAAGGAGAGGGATGATGTATTTTTATAAGGAGTCAAGATGGAGTAAGTTTAAACGTAAGAGTAAATCCTTTGGAAACTGGTTACTGGAAGTAATAGACTTCATTATAAGCGATATCATATGGAATTTCATCTTCAAAGGTTTCTTTAGACTAATAGGTTGTGTGTTTTGGGGTATGGGAAAGGTGTTAAAACTTCTAATAGAAAGCATATTCGATTAAGAAAGAAGGGGTAGTTATGAAAACTAGTGAAGAAATGCATTGGCAAAGGTTTAAACGTAAGAGTAAATCCCCGAAAGAGTGGTTAAAGAAAGTATATGAATTTTTTATTAATGAACATGTATGGGATGCTATCTTTAAAGTGTTCATTAAACTAGTATGGGCAGTAAAAGGTATGGGAAAAAGCTTGAAACGGGTAATAGAAAATATATTCAATTAAATTAAGAAAGAAGGGGTATTGCAATGAAAATGAAACAGATTGGTAGTAAAGGGAAACTTGGTATAGTTGTTATGGGAACAGGTAGAACAAATTTAGCATTCAATTGTTCCATTTCACATTAAAAATAAATTAAAATTTTGTCTCTCTATTCTTTCATACTTTCCTCATACTGTCTGGCAAGTTTATAAAATGAAGAACGTTTGATACTATACTTTTTCATAGCTTCTACGGCTGTAATCGAGGCGAATTTCCATTCCTTGTAAGCATCCGTAAACTCTTCTGTTATTTCGGCAGGTGGGGACGATCTAAACGTTTACCTTGTTTTTTTGCAAGGGCAATTCCTTCAGCTTGACATTGTTTAATATCAATGCGCTCTTTTTCTGCAAAAGCTGATAATATTTTAAGGGTTTCTTTTTGAATTGCACTCTCAATGACATCATTTGTACTTTCTCCAGTGTAATTGGCGTTAATATATGGTTCCTTTTTTCTATGCAAAATAAAAAAGCAGCGGATTCGCTACCTCTCCATGTTCATCCACCCCACGGTAATTTTTAATTTAAGTATTGAAATTCTCTAAATCTCGATGTATTATATTTTTGTATTTTCTCAGTTCCTAAGCGGAGAAAACATCATCACTTTTGAAAGGAACCGAACTCCAGCGGTTCCTTTTTATTTACTTGAACTCATTTTCAAATTATTGTATTATATTTTCGGGTCTTACTTATATAAATCATTATCAGGAGAATCTGCAGGTTTGCAGATTCTTTTTTTGTTAAATAAAAAAAGTAGTGGACCTGACACTTTAATTAATCAACTTTAAATCAATATCTATACTAAAATAATTTATAAAAATTATAAGCATAGGTAAATAAAGAAGAATGGTGCATTCTTACAGATAGGCCTATATTTATATTCGATACATATTAATTATAGTAAAAGGCATCAATAGATACAGATAACTATAGTGTTCCAATACGTTAGTTTAAAATATATATCCATGATGTATTTTTTGAAACGATAAAATTGTATATTTTCACAAAAAATTAGATGTAATTTTTGTTGAAGAGCAATCTGTAAGTTCCATTAAAATATGTGGTAAATTCAAATGTGATATACCATACATATTCGAAAAGAGATAATGCACGTAATTAAAATGTTCTTATCTCTTTTTTTACCTATATAATGAAGAAATTTATTGGGGAAAAGTAAACAAATAATTATTTGAGAATATGATGTACTATTCTTTCAGACGGATATTGTATTCCTTACAGTATCAAAATAAGAAATTTTATCAAATATATAGGAATATTTAATTAATCTCTACTTTATTGAATTTCATTTTTATTATGTAGTTTCTATATACCAGAGAAAAAAGCAATCTATTTGGATGTTCACATGAGTGTTTAGATTCTGTTTCGTAAATTAAAATTTCCAGTTGGCGCCTCATACCCAGGATGGTTTCCAAGTGAGATATTGAATAAAAAGTGTAGGATTTTTCACGGTAAATAAAGGTAATTTATTTTAAGAATATAATAACATTTTTCATCTAATACTATATTTTGAATGTGTTTAATTTAGATTAAAGGAGAGATACTAATGTCAGAAGAAATTAAGATTTGTATTGATCGGATACTGCCACAGGATATGCATGAAGAAGCACGTGAAATTGCAATTGCTGAAAATACCGAAAATAATATTATAGAATCTAGATATAAAGATTTGCCAGAGGAAATTGCAATTCTAACAGGGAAAAAATGGGGAAAGGGTAGAACATTACGTGTCCGTTTTTTAGATGGAGTTCCTGATGTACAAAAGAGGGTAGAACATTATGCACATGAATGGGAGAAGTACGCTAATATTAAGTTTATATTTGGTAATGACCCTGATGCAGAGATTCGTATTTCTTTTAAACATGATCGAGGTTCATGGTCTTATATTGGTACAGACTGTCTATCAATTCCTAAAACTGAACCAACGATGAATTTCGGATGGTTAAAATCAGATACTCCTGATGATGAATATTCTCGAGTAGTATTACATGAGTTTGGACATGCTTTAGGGTGTATTCATGAACATCAAAATCCAGCTGCAAATATTCCTTGGGATAAAGAAGCTGTTTATCGTGTATTTATGGGACCACCTAATAATTGGACAAAAGAACAAATAGATCAGAACATTTTTAAACGTTATAGTAAAACCGAGACAAATTTCACACAATTTGATAAGAATTCAATCATGTTATATGCAATTCCAAATACACTTACAATTGGTGATTTTGAAGTGGGTTCAAATAGAGTTCTTTCTAATATGGATAAAGAATTTATGAAGGAAATATACCCTGAAAAATAACATATTTCCAAATAATTATAGGGAATGGTAATCATGTTGCTATGTCAATGGATTCTGAAATTGATTAATTCGCATCTTTATTTACAACGTTCTTAATGTATACTTTTAATGTGTATTTTGAGGATATCAGGATGTTTGGTTTGAAGTCAATGTTTTAGTTGAAATGAATGCAAATTAAGGGGTAAAAGTTTACTTTCCATTTTTACTAGAAAAACAAAGAGAATTTGTAGAAATTTCTACAAGTTCTCTTTGAGATAATATAACCACAAGGAGGCGCCCATCACTTTGAAGATTCGTATTTTTTATTAGAGATATATTAATTCGCATCTATTATATTAGAAAATTGCAGTTTTATCTTATTATAAAAAGCATCCGTACATATAACAGCGCCATTTGGTGGGTCAATATCAACAACAGTCATATAGCTTGAGAGTAAATAACCTTCTTCATAATATGAAATTAATTTTTCTTCTTCAGATAATAAGGAACATACTAGCATATTTTCAATTCGTTCTTTTTCTTCAGTTGTTAAAATCGGACGGGTGATTTTGTGTTGTTCCCTAATGATTTCACGTATCCCATCAAATTGGGGTGTTAATGCGGCAAACGGAGCCCATTTCACCATTCCGCGCCCCTTTGGCATCTTAGCGTTATTCATAATTTATGTCCCCCTATTAGTGTGTTTCGGTATCTAGCTGTAGCGCTATGCGTGTAGGAAACCCCACGTAGAATACTGTTCTTCCCAAACTTAGTGCGTATTTCATCCATTACTTTTGTTAACTTCATTTCTTGTTCTCGCTGCGTTATGTTATCAAAAAGAGAAATTTGTTCCTCTCCTTCTTTGATTAGGTTCGTTAGAGAAATGTTTATGCTGCGAATGGGTTCGCCAGTATATTGTTGATGTAAAAAGTATGTACAAATTTTATAAATATCCATAGTTAAGTTAGTCGGACGGCTTAAAGTATGAGTTTTTCTAATACCCCCGTTATAACTTTTGCTATACCCGACTGAAAAATGAACGGTTTGAGCAAGTTTATTTTGTCTTCTAAGCCGATAACAAACTTCTTCAATATGTTCCAGTAGAATAATTGGAAATTCTTCTATTGTGTAATCGCGCGTGAGTATTTGGCTTTTTCCAACAGAAGTTGTGGCAGGAACATATTTTTCTGAAATGCGACTAAAGTCAATTCCGTAGCTATGTAAGTGTAATTCTTCTCCAATCTTACCGAAGCTTTGTTTTAAGTATTTAAGAGGGTAATTGGCTAAATCTCCGATAGAATGTATTCCTTTTCGATTCAACTTTTCTTCCGTTTTGTACGAAATACCCCAAAATGTATTAAGCGGTCGTATGCTCCATAATTTTGTTGGGACATCTTCATATTTCCAATAAGCAATGCCGTTTTGATTCTCCTTTGCTTCAATATCTAAAGCTACTTTGCTCATTAAAGGGTTAGGGCCAATTCCTATTGTGCATTCGATCCGTGTTTTCGCATATATTTCATGTTTAAATTTCAACGCAAACTCATAGGGATCATTAGCAAATAAATGAATACTATCCGTAATATCCATGAAGAACTCGTCGATGGAATATTGGTGAAAATCCTCAATAGGAACGTACTGCAAAGCTAGCTTTGTTATATAATTGGAGCAATTTATGTAAGTACCCATAATTGGATTTACAACAAGAATGTCTTTTCTGCGAGGAATCTCGTATAATCTGGCCATCTTTTTTACACCTAATGCTTTTAATGGTGAAGTGGCAGCTAGAACGATTGAACCGTTTCTATTTACATCACCGACTACTGCCAATTTTGTATACATAGGATCTAACCCCATTTTGATGCAACTTACTGAAGCGTAAAAGCTTCGTAAATCCACACATAAGATGATTCTATTCGGTAAGATAGAATAGTCATACACTGTTATTCCTCCTTAAATAAAAAGAACGTTTGTTCTTATTATATGCGAACTTGTGTTCTTTTATAAAGGGTTTTTTGTTTGAAAATATTTTTTTGCATAAAGAAAAGACACTCGTATACGAGTGTCTTTCAGATATTCTGTAAATCATGTAATTCAAAATAGCCTAAATCTCTTATATACAAGTTTTTTGGTCGAATGGTTTGTAGGCTTGTTGAACCAAAGGTTTTATCATTTTCTCTTCCTTCTCCTACATAAACGTGCAGGAACTTCCCACTCAATAAGTCATACTCTAATTGAATTTTGACTCCTGCCGTATGGATACTTCCCCCCGATCCTTGATAATGTAAAGAAAACTTATCTGGAAACTGAAATGTTGTAGACTCTAGAATCCGAATGTGCTTAAAGGTCGTGGTGTATTGATGAATTATTTCTTGTGTTGAATGAATTCTTTGAGTTAGAAGGTTAGCTAGAACTTGTTCAAGAAACTTGTACTGCGGAAGCATTAAATCGTTGGTTAAGCCCTTCATGGCTGATAAGACCACCTGTAGATACTTCAAGACAGCTACATAATTGTGTGAGTGATGTACTTACAACCTGTTGGCTAAGCCTTACACATAAAGCAACTAATTCCTTTGCTTGATATTTACTCTTTCGATGAACAAATCCTATTTCTTTAGCTAAGTGCTCTAGAACATAGGAAGACATATGTCGTTGTAATTCTTCAGCAATTAGTTGAAGTTCTTCAAGAATCGGAAAATCCATAATAAAACTCCATCCTTTCCTATAATTCTACAGAAAGATTTGCATATTTTTTCATTTTAGGAAGGGACTTTGTTTTGTTAGGTTGATATGGATAGGACGGGACCTCCTTCTAGTTTTGGATACTCATTTGCTTTATCTATTGTAAATAATTTTGAGTCCGATGGATCTCTTATTCTTGGCGTAAAATTAAATCCTAATAAATGAGTAAATCCGAAAATCTATTTTGTGTAACCGGCTGTGTCTGTATACAGTAATATGACTTTACTTGGTGTAATAGGTATGATAGGCTCGTTATTCAGAAGAGATTCCAATTGAAAAAAAGCACATCCATAGAGGAGGATTGGTAACCATGAGTGATAAAGTACTTATTGTGGAAGATGAACGCGAAATTGCGGATTTGGTTGAGCTATATTTGAAAAACGAGAATTATACGGTTTTCAAATACTATACCGCAAAAGAAGCATTGGAATGTATAGATAAGAATGTGCTTGACCTTGCAATATTGGATATCATGCTTCCCGACGTAAGTGGTCTCACTATCTGTCAAAAAATAAGGGACAAGCACACCTATCCAATTATCATGTTGACGGCGAAAGATACGGAAGTAGATAAAATTACAGGGCTAACATTTGGTGCGGACGATTATATTACAAAACCCTTTCGCCCACTAGAGTTAATTGCGCGAGTCAAGGCGCAGTTACGCCGATATAAAAAATACAATGGAGTAACGGCACAGAACGAGAATGTTATCGTTCACTCTGGTCTTGTCATTAATATAAGCACGCATGAGTGTTCTCTGAACGAGAAGCCGTTATCTCTCACTCCCACCGAGTTTTCAATCCTGCGTATCCTCTGTGAAAACAAGGGGAATGTGGTTAGCTCTGAGCAGCTGTTTCATGAGATATGGGGTGACGAATATTTCAGCAAGAGCAATAACACTATCACCGTGCATATCCGACATCTGCGAGAAAAGATGAACGACACGGTTGATAATCCGAAGTATATAAAAACGGTATGGGGGATTGGCTATAAAATTGAAAAATAAGAATAAAAAAATCGATTATTCAAAATTAAAACGAAAACTCTACCAATATATCCTTACGATTGTCATGGCAGCAGTTGTATTTGTGCTGTTTGTGCGTCTATTTATCCAAGGGAAACTGGGGGAGTGGATCGTACGTTTTTTGGAAAACAGTTATCATTTAGAGCGTTGGGACGCAATGATAATATATCAGTATACTATACGGAACAATATAGAAATTTTTATTTATGTGGCGGTTGCCATTAGTATTCTTATTCTATGCCGTGTTCTGCTTTTAAAATTTGTAAAATACTTTGAAGAGATAAATACCAGTATTGATATACTTATTCAGAACGAAGATAAACAAATTGAGCTTTCTGCGGAAATGGAGTTCATGGAACAGAAGCTCAATACATTAAAGCGAACCCTTGAAAAGCGAGAGCATGATGCAAAGGTGGCCGAACAAAGGAAAAATGAAGTTGTTATGTACTTGGCACACGATATTAAAACGCCTCTTACATCAGTTATCGGTTATCTGATCCTGCTTGACGAGGCACCAGACATGCCAAGAGAGCAAAAGGCAAAGTACGTGCATATCACGTTAGACAAAGCGTATCGCCTGGAACAGCTAATCGACGAGTTTTTTGAGATTACGCGATATAACCTTCAAACGATTACACTCACGAAAAAGCACATAGACCTATACTATATGCTGGTGCAAATGACTGATGAATTTTATCCCCAGCTTGCCGCGAAGGGCAAACAGGCGGTTATCCATGCTTCCGAAGATTTGACCGTATTTGGTGATCCCGATAAGCTAGCGAGGGTCTTTAACAATATTTTGAAAAACGCCGCTGCATACAGCGAAGACGACAGCGTTATTGACATTACGGCGGGCCTCTCCGAGGATGTGGTATCCATCGTTTTCGAGAACGTCGGAAACATCCCGAAAGATAAACTCGCTACCATATTTGAAAAGTTTTACAGATTGGATGATGCCCGTTCTTCTGATACGGGCGGCGCGGGACTTGGATTGGCGATTGCAAAAGAAATCATTGTTCAGCATGGCGGACAAATTTACGCGGAAAGTAATGATAACTCTACGACGTTCACGGTAGAGCTTCCAGCCTTCCAAGGCTTGGTTGATAAAGGGAATTCTTAGAAAATAATCACTGTTTCTTAAGAAAATCTTAAGGTCATCTCTACTTTTTCTTAGGAAATTAACAATTTAATATTAAAAAATGGCTCGTTCTTATGCGGTAGACTTAAACCATAAGAACGAGCTTTTTTGTTTCGTCAAAGAAAGATATGATAATTTATGCGTGATTAAAATAGCTCACATGTTTAGAGAAAGAGTGACATAAATATTTTTTTCCTTTTAGCGAATTGTGTCAAATGAGCAATAGGCTGTTTTGGATGTTCCTCAACACACCATTGAGCAGAGCATCCGCATATAGCATCGCTTTGCAGAAAGTAATCGTTAAGAGTTTCATATCCGAAATCTTCAGCGTTTGAATCAGCGTGACATTATCATCAAGTCATTTACCTAAGGAGGAAGCTGAAAATGAAGAAGTGGTGTTTTTTTATTGTTATTTTTCTTAGGTTTTGCTTTCATGAATAAAGCACTGTTTTTGCAGAATAAAGTAGAGGTTCAAAAATATGATCAAAATCACAAAGATAACATAGATAATACAGGGACTACCTCAATTATTCAAAAGAAAGAGATTGTAAAAGAACACATCTATTAAGGGAATCTGCTCTTAATTAACAGTAAATATCCTATGCGCCAAGAGAGTGTGAAATCAGATATCGTAAATTTATCTAAACATAATGAATTGATAAACGGATAAGGGTTGCTTAATACAAATATTTATTTAGCAAAAGAAATAGCAAAAAAATTTTTAGAGATGATTAATAATGTTGTAAAGGAAGGCGTTAATCAATTTTTAATTAATAGTGGTTATTGTGACTTTGATGAGCAAAGTGGACTTTACCATGAGATGGAGGCTGATTATGCCTTACCAGCAGGTTATAGTGAACATAATTCAGGTTTATCACTTGATGTAGAATCAGGCTTAACGCAAATGGAACGAGCACCTGAAGGGAAGTGGATAGAAAAAAATGCTTGGAAATACGGCTTTATCTTACGCTATCCCTAGGATAAAACGGATGTTACAGGTATTCAATATGAACCTTGGCATATTCGCTATGTCGGTTTGCCTCACAGTACGATTATGCAAAAAATGAATTTAGCCTTGGAAGAATACCTGGATTATTTAAAAGAAGAAGAGAGCATTTCAGCAAGTATTGAGGGGGAAAATATAAGATTTCATATTATCCCTTTTTTCAAAGCAAGAAAATTGATGTTGAAATACCTGTAAAAGATATGGGGGGTGATTATGACCACCCGTTCTTGAATTATATTCTAAAATGACAAAGTTATAGATTACAATGTAAAGTTAGGAGATTTTAAATGCATTCAGGAGTTTTGATTAATTATTTATATACTTATTTTTTTACTATTATTTTTTGTATAATGTTTCAAATTGGATTTTATTTTAAAACGAAAAAAAATATATCTATTCAGCATTTTCTATGGGTGTATGTTTTTCTATTCTACCTTTCACTAGTGTATAAGGTGACGCAGATAGGGACTATATGGGACATAGGTAGATACGAAACATTAATTCGTGCAAATCAAATTAACTTAATTCCATTTGCTTCTGAAGGTATGACTACTTATGTCTTAAACATTTTACTGTTTATGCCATTAGGTTTTTTATTGCCGACTATTTGGCCGCAGTTTAGAAGAATGAAAAGTACTGCCTATGCTGGATTCGGGTTTTCATTAGCTATTGAGTTAGGTCAATTGCTAGATAATAGAATTACAGATATTGATGATTTATCTATGAACACCCTGGGAGCAATTATTGGATATTTATTATATAGAGTATTATTCAAAGTGTTATATAAAAGAGATGAAAAAAAGATTGATAATAATATTTCTCTAGTAATAAAATACGAGGCTATTTTTTATTTGGTTTGCTCATTTGTAGGTATGATGTTAATTTATTATCCAGTTTTATTTAGACGGCCTCTAATCCTTCAATAAGGTGATTAAGATGCTGTCAGATAATTATATACATATAGTAAATTGATTCTTAAATAATAGTATATTACAAATACCCATTTATATTAAATTCTCATAGAAATCTTTCAAAACTACTCTTATTGAAGGTTGAGTGGTTATTAAATTGATTTCTATTGCTCCCGTTTTATATCATAGTACCAGCCTTTAATTAACAATTATATCCATTGCGAAAAAATAAAATAGGCTTTAATATTTACCAGTATTTAAATGCCGAAAATTGTTTAATGCATTTCAACCAAAATTTAAGAGGAGCATACAATGAACAAACTAAAAAGGTTATTGAAACGTAAAACGACTTGGATAATTCTTATCCTATTCGTATTTGTTTATGTAAATAACAGTTCTTTTTTTGCTAAGAGGGACGATGGAACTCCTCTTCTTCTTGCTCATCGAGGACTTTCGCAAACATTTAGCATGGAAGAGATTGAGAGTGATACATGTACAGCAGAACGTATAAATAAACCTGAACATTCTTATTTAGAAAATACAATTCCATCTATGGAAGCGGCATTTCAAGCTGGAGCTGATCTAGTAGAGTTTGATGTTCAACCAACTAAAGATAATAATTTTGTTATTTTTCATGACTGGAAGCTTGATTGCCGTACTAATGGTAAAGGCGTTACAAGAGATTTTACAACAAAAGAATTACAAGCACTTGATATTGGTTACGGTTATACAGCTGATGGAGGTAAAACATTCCCGTTTCGTGGAAAAGGGATTAATCTTATGCCAACACTGGATGAAGTACTTAACCATTTTCCAGACCGTTCTTTTCTTATTCATATTAAAAGTGATGATGAAAATGAAGGAATCCAATTGGCTACTTACCTCAAGAAATTACCAGCGAAGCGCCTTGATCAACTAACTGTATATGGTGGCGATAAACCAATTGCTGCGATAAAAGAGCGCATCCCTAGTTTACGAATAATGTCAAAAGCGACCATGAAAAAAGATCTTATTACTTATATGGCATTAGGGTGGACTGGCTACATACCTTCAAGCCTGATGCATGGAGAATTACATATACCAGACAAAGTAGCTCCTTGGCTTTGGGGATGGCCAAATCGTTTTCTTAATCGAATGGATAAAGCAGATACTCGGGTTATCATTGTAGGAGGAAATGGGTTTGGGTTTTCAAGTGGATTTGACTCATCTGAAGATATAAAACGCCTTCCTGACGATTATACAGGTGGAATTTGGACAAATCAAATTGATAAAATAGCACCTTTATTTAAGAAATAAGGGACAATATAACAATCGAAGTTTTTTCAGCTGTTTAACCATCTATATTTTAAAAGAAGACTTATTATTAATGTTGAAGTTCTATATACTGAAAAATGCCCTTAATTTCCTATACATAATGGAAATCAGGGGTGTTTTTGGATAAGTGGGACTTACTTTATTTATATTCAAACAGAAGTACAACAACTATCAAAGAATAAACCGCTAGATGTATAGAATGAGCTGATGCAGATAAGTAACTTTTTCGTTTTGGGGTACCTTCAAGATCTTAAGCCTGATGGGCATGAGGTAGTACCACATCGCTATCAAGCTAACAAAATAAAATCCCCCTAAAATGAAAAGATACGCTATTCTTTCTGTAGAATCATAGGAAAGGATGGCGTTTTTTATGTCTGTTTCTAACGAATTACAACAATTTGCTTAAGAGATTCAAAGTGCCCTATCTCCAAATGTCTTACGGGATCTTGCTAGAGATGTTGGCTTTGTACAACGAACC
>NZ_JBUXJL010000026.1:0-16739 GCF_056158125.1 Bacillus sp. EB V-12
GTATTAATTTTTCTACTATATTCTGCATTACAATGCCACTATATAATATGCCAGTCTCATAATGATCTGCATCTAAATCAAATTCATATATTTTTTCTCCTAAAGTACGCCAAATGATTCCCTCATCAGTAAGCGTTCCACCTTCACTCTTTAGTGTAATCTTTTCAATTGGCTCTCCCTCTAAATCATATACAGAAATTTTCACTTCTTTATTTATTTCTGCATCATCCAAAATGACCTTTTGTCTTCTAACATCAATTGTTATCCACTGACCTAATTGTATTAATGGCCTTACATCACGAATCTCATTTTCAGCTAATTTTAAACTAAGTAAGTTTAGCATGGAACCAATAACCGTTACATCTTTAATATGATTGTCCGCAAGATTTAACCACTGTAAATTTTCCAATGAAGATAGTGGTGTTATATCTTCAATTTGATTATGAGATACATTCACATTATTCAATTGTTTCAAGTTTGAGATGAACTCAATATTTTTCAGGCCTACTCCTTCTAAAGTGAGGTTTTCTAAGTTCGTCATGTACTCTAAACCTGTTATATTTTTTATCTCATTTCCTTTTTCTTTAAGTATCTCTAGTTTTTTAATCTGTAATAAATCTTCTTTTGTGATAGGAGCGTTTACATTCTCTCTACCTAAATTCTCTTTATTAATATGTTGTTGTAAAGTTTTATCGAGAATTACATTTTCCTTTTGTTCATTATTCTCTTTTATTGTTTCCTTGATTTCGTCTAATCTTTCAACAACATTTTGAATTACTGTTCCATTAAACTTAATACGATTCTCTTCTGGATTTATATCCAACATAAATTCATATGTTTTTTCACCGGTAGTCCCCCATTTAACAGAACCATTATTAACGATCCCATCTTCACTCTTCAATTGAATAGTATCAAGTGTCTCTCCTTGTAAATTATAAATAGGTATTTTAACTTCCTTATCTTTTTCTACATCATCTAAAAAAATTTTTTGTCTTTGAATATCGATATACATTCTTTTTCCTAGTTCTTGAACTGATCTAACATCACGAATTTCATTTGAACCTAGTTTTAAATCATATAAACCTGTTAATTGACTAAGTGGCGTTATATCTGAAATATAGTTTTCTTCTAGATTTAATTTCTGTAACCCTGACAATTTTGATAATGGCGTAAGATCTACTAATTCATTTTTGGAAAGCCCTAATTCAATTAATTTATTCATTCCATTAATATGTTCAACATTACTCAATCCATTATTGCTTATTTCAAATGTCTTTAAATTCTTTAATTGGTGAACTCCTTCAAGACCTGCATTACTAATTTGATTATTTGCCACAATCAAAGTCCTTAAAGATTTCACTGTAAATAATGGTTTAATATCTTTTATATAATTACTATTTAAATCTAGAATTTTGATCTTCTTCATTTGACTCAATGGGCTTAAATCCGAGATTTTATTGTTTCTCAAGCTTAAACTTTCGATATGTTCTAACTCAGCCAAAGGTCCAATATCTTTAAGTTCACCATAAGTTATACTTAATGATTTCAATTGTCTCAAACTTGAGATAAATTGTATATTTTCTAACTTAACTTCTTCCAATGTTAAGCTTTCTAAGTTCGTCATATATTCTAAACCACTTACGTCTTGTATTCCTTTACTTTTCGCTTCAACGACTATTAAAGATTTAACTTTTAATAAATCTTCCTTAGTTATTGGCGTATTTAGATTCTCTCTATTTAAATTATACTTATTAATATGCCTTTGTAATTGCTTATCTAATATTACATTTCCGTCTTCATCCTGTTGATCCTCTTTATTTTCCTTTTGCTTTTCTGGAACATTATTTTCTAAATTTAAAGCATTTACTTCAAACTGCACTTGATATTTATTATCATAGGCCATTGTCGGAATATAAATATGCATTTGCATATTATATCTTTTTCCTAATTCTCCTACTTCAAACTGAATCACTTTCGTTCCGTTTTTCTTTTTATCTTCTGATATTACTTTTACATCATGAAACACACCAGGAGTATGAACATCTTCTGTTTTCAAGTATTTGAAGAAATCACTATCACTTAACCTTGCTGTTACAATTTTCTTTCCATTCTCAATTGTTAGTTTCGGATCCTTTATATAAACAGCTGCCATAGACTCTTCATTCGTTTTATCTTTATACGCTTTAATAACAGCGTCATATGTACCATCTTCTAAACCTTGTCCAGTTTTATTCGCCTCAATTGCTACTGCCGCTAAAGCAGGTGTTGAATAAACAGCAAACGGAAGTGATAACGCCGCCGCTATAATCATTGCATTTATACGTTTTCTTTTATTTTGTTTCAACTTTACATCTCCTCCGAAATATATAATTCGAAATGTAATCATTTCTCGAATAAATGATAATGATTTTCATTATCATTGTCAACTAGAAAAATAAAAAGTTTACAAAAAAAGAACCTCTTTAAAAGAGGTTATGCCATTTTCTCACCTGATTCTTCTCTAAAAAAGCTTTTCATCGCATGAAATACGTCTGCTTTTTGCTTTAAAATATAATATCTGAAATTATCATCTTTAATATTTTTATAGGCTGACATGAGTGTACTATGGCGGTTATACTGGTTCACTTCCCCATACCCAAACATATTACACTTCTTCATTAGCTCTTCAACAAGCTTTACACATCTAGCATTATCTGATGTTAAATTATCACCATCTGAAAAATGGAATGGATAAATATTATAGCGGTCTGGTGAATATTTATTATCGATAAGTTCTAATGCTTTTTTATATACGGAGGAACATATTGTTCCGCCACTTTCTCCTTTTGAGAAAAATTCTTCTTCTGTAACGACTTTCGCTTCTGTATGATGAGCAATAAATTCAATATCAACTGTTTCATACTTTGTGCGTAAAAATCTTGTCATCCAGAAAAAGAAGCTACGTGCCATATATTTCTCCCATATTCCCATCGATCCACTCGTATCCATCATCGCTAATACAACAGCTTTTGAATCTGGCTTTAACACTTCATTCCAAGTGCGGAACTTTAAGTCTTCTTGATGAATTGGATGAAAAGATGCTTTACCACCCATCGCATTTCGTTTATATGCGGATATCATTGTTCGTTTCTTATCGATATTTCCCCATAATCCTGTTTTTCTAATGTCATTAAATTCAACATGTTCAATCCGGTTTTCATCCATTTCTTTTCTCTTTAAATTAGGCAGTTCTAACTCTCTGAAAAACGCTTGCTCTAATTCTAAAATAGAGACTTCAGCTTCATAGTAATCTTCCCCAGCTGCATCTCCTGCTCCTTGCCCTTTTCCTGGCCCTTTTTGTTTTTGACCACCTGATCCATCTCTCGCAACGACATCACCAACTTTGCTGTCACCGTTTCCTTGCCCAACATGTTTATTTTTATCATAATTGTATCTAATCTTATATTCATCTAGAGAACGAATTGGTATTTTTACAACATCCTTGCCATTAGACATAACTATACTTTCTTCTGTTACAAGATCGGGTAAATTATTCTTAATTGCCTCTTGTACTTTTTCTTGATGGCGCTGTTGGTCGTCATATCCTTTGCGATGGAGGGACCAGTTTTCCTGTGAAATCGTATAATTTGGTTGATTTTCTTCGCCCATTCCTTTCCCTCCTTACTGTAATTGTCTTCCTGTATGAACAGCAATCTATAAATTTTGTTCTGTAATATGCAAGCTAGAATATTTGAAAGGTAACTGCCCACAGAAAATCATCCCATAAACATTTATAACGTTTTTCATACAATACCCCGAGCATCCTAAACAAAATTTTGCCACTCACATAAATAGAAAGAAATATTCAGCCACTGATAAGAAAGAAACACAATGCATTGTTGCACACATTTTTACTTTGCAACATATTGTATTGTGTTGGCTTTTTTCGTATGAATGGTTGGTTACTCTATCATATGCATATTGTAAAAATAATTGACAATAAATTCATAAAATTGCATCTTAATTTATTACATTTGGACAAGGTATGACACTTTATACACATATGAACGGATAATAAAACGCTGTCCCGCAAAATACAAGAGACAGCGTTTTGTTATCAAACTATCTGTTTAACAAGCTACCTACATAGCGTAGTAATTCATTTGCTGAAGAAGAATTATAGCCATGCTCATCAATTAAACGCGCAACAACATCATTGATTTTCTTAAGCTGATTTTCGTCCGGCGTTTTCGTTGATGTTGTAATTTTCACTATATCTTTTAAATCAGCAAATAGTTTTTTCTGAATCGCTTCACGAAGACGTTCATGTGAATTATAATCAAAACGTTTTCCTTTACGGGCATAAGCAGAAATGCGAATTAAAATCTCTTCACGGAACGCTTTCTTAGCATTTTCTGAAATTCCAATTTGCTCTTCAATTGAGCGCATTAATTTTTCATCTGGACTCATTTCTTCTCCTGTTAACGGATCACGTAATTTCGATTTATTGCAGTACGCCTCAACGTTATCTAAGTAATTATCCATAAGCGTCTTAGCTGATTCTTCATATGAATAAACAAACGCTTTTTGTACTTCTTTCTTCGCGATTTCATCGTATTCTTTTCTCGCTAATGAGATGAAGTTCATGTAACGTTCACGGTCTTCATTACTAATGGATGGATGCTGATCTAGCCCATCTTTTAAAGATCTAAGTACATCTAACGCGTTAATAGATGGTACCTCTTTTCGAATGATTGTAGACGAAATTCGGTTAATGACATAACGAGGATCAATACCCTTCATACCTTCATCTTGATATTCGCGTTGTAATTCTTCTACATCAATCGCATTATAACCTTCTACCGTTTCTCCATCATACAAACGCATCTTTTTAATTAAATCAATATCCGGACGCTTCGGATCTTTTAAACGAGTTAAAATAGTGAACATTGCTGCAACGCGAAGTGTGTGTGGTGCAATGTGAACATTCGATACATCACTTTCACGAATCATTTTTTCATAAATATGTTCTTCTTCACTTACTCGTAAATTATAAGGAACTGGCATTACAATAATTCTTGAGTGCAATGCTTCATTTTTCTTATTTGCTATAAATGAGCGATACTCTGTTTCATTCGTATGCGCTACAATTAATTCATCTGCTGAAATAAGCGCAAATCTTCCCGCTTTGAAATTCCCTTCTTGCGTAAGCGATAATAAGTGCCATAAAAACTTCTCATCGCATTTTAACATCTCTTGGAACTCCATCATTCCTCGGTTTGCCTTATTTAATTCTCCATCAAATCGATACGCACGTGGATCTGATTCTGAACCATATTCTGCAATCGTAGAAAAGTCCAGACTACCTGTTAAATCTGCAATATCCTGTGATTTTGGATCAGACGGACTAAATGTACCAATCCCTGTACGGCGATCTTCAGAGAAGAAAATACGCTCTACAACTACATCCTCAATTCTTGATCCGTATTCTTGCTCTAAACGCATGACATTTAGTGGTGATAAATTCCCTTCAATTCTAACCCCATACTCATTAAAGAAATCATCTCGTAAATGATGTGGAATTAAATGCAGTGGATCCTCGTGCATTGGGCATCCTTTAATTGCAAAAATTGCTCCGCGATCTGTTCTTGAATATGTTTCTAATCCTCGTTTCAACATTGTAACTAACGTTGATTTCCCTCCACTAACAGGACCCATTAATAATAAAATTCTTTTTCTAACATCTAATCGTTTTGCAGATGGATGAAAATATTCCTCTACAAGACGTTCTAGAGCATCCTCTAATCCAAAGAGCTGATTACTAAAGAAATTATACTTTCTTCTACCATCAACTTCTTCAATTCCAGCGTCTTTTATCATATTGTAAATGCGAGAGTGTGCTGTTTGAGCCACCCATGGTCTTTCTTTCACAAGCTCCAAATACTCCGCAAACGTACCTTCCCATTGTAAACGTTCTTCTGCTGCTCGATGCTGTTCAATCTTTTTTAGAATATCCATTATAGCTCCTCCCCCATCTCCTTGTTCAATCGGATTATTATAAAAGGTATGCTAGGATGTCCTTAAACATTCTTTAAATCAAAACGAAATATATAATAGCACGCTAAAATTCTCTCCAAAATTCAAAGAAAATTCTGTATAATATAGGTATTAACATTTTTACACTGCTATTCATTATAAATAAATTCTTTTCTTCTAAGAACCTTACATACATTTTGGATAATAAATAAAACTCATGAACCGAAAAAAGTAAGGAGGATATTAGTATGAAATTATTATTAATTTTAGGTGTATCACTCACATTTCTTACAGCTATTTTTACATCCGGTTACAATGACAAACCAGGTACACATAAAAAATGATGTGCTTTTAGCACATCATTTTTTTATTTATAATACATATTTTCCATATCATATTTGGATAGTGGTCGGCTATAATAATAACCTTGTACAAGCTTCACATTCTTTTCTTTCAAAAACTGTATTTGCTCCTTTTTTTCTACTCCTTCTGCAATTATATTCAATTCTAAAGTATGAGCTAAATGAATAATTGCAGCTGTAACATTCGTATCACGTTCATCTATATGTATACCTTCCATAAAAGAACGATCAATTTTTAAAGTATCAATTGGATATGTTTTTAAATAACTTAAAGATGAATAGCCTGTTCCAAAATCATCTAAATGAATCTTTAAATTTTGTTCTTTTAATTGTAGTAACACTCTCTTTGATATATCTTTATGTATAAGAGCTCCTTCTGTAACCTCTATCGCTAATAAATGAGCTGATACATTGTACTTATTTAAAGCCCGTGTAATCATCTCTATTAATGTAATAGAACGAAAGTGTCTAGCTGAAATATTAACCGCAATTGGGACCACTTCATATCCTTTATTTAACCATTCGCGCAGTTGCTGACACACTTGATTTACTACCCATTCATCGAGCTTAATAATAAACCCTGTTCTTTCTGCCAACGGAATAAATTGGTTTGGAGAAACAAATCCTAATTCCTTATTCTCCCACCTTATTAAAGCTTCCATACTAGCTATTTTTTTCGTTTCAATATTAATTTGTGGCTGATAATATAAGAAAAATTCATTTTTTTCTATAGCACGATGTAACTGGTTTTCTATTATAAACCTTTGTTCACGCTCACAGTCTAATCCACTACAATAAAAATGATAATGTCCTTTTCCTTTTTCTTTTGCTTTTTCTAAAGCAGCATCGACCCTCTGAAATAGTATTTTTTCATCTTCTCCATCTGCTGGAGCCATTACAATTCCAATTGATGCACTTAAATATACATCTTCTTCTTCGATTACAAAATATTCACTAATATTTTTCAGTATGCTTTTTGCAACTTCCTCTACATATTCTTTCGTTATATTTTCTATCAACATAACAAATTGATCATCGTGTTCTCTAAATAAGTGCATATCTTCTATTTTTAGATTGCTTAAACATTCTGTAACTTTTTGTAATACTTTATCTCCCTCTTTATGACCAAATGTATCATTAATACGATGAAACTCATCTAAATCTATAAATACAAGTGCAAAATTTACACTCTCATTTAAAAAAGTATTTAACTTATTTGTACATGAAATTCTATTCATTAATCCCGTTAACTGGTCATAGTAAGCTAAATATTCTGTTCGCATTTCGTTTAATACTTGCCTTGTAACATCTCTCGTAACAATATAAATCCCAACAATTTCACCGTTCACAATAATCGGGATAGTTCTCAAAGAAATATATAGCTCGTACCCTTCTTTATGAACATATTTCTTTGAAACAATTTGTTTTGCTTTTCCTTGCATCGATCCCTTAAATATAATTTGAAAATCTTTTTCATATTCTTTATTAATGAATTCAAAAATAAATTTATTATTTAATTCCTCATACCGGTATCCAAATATTTCATACGTTGCCGGATTTGCATATGTAACTCTCCCTATAGAATCTATAGATATAATTGAGTCATTATTATATTCCAGTAACGACTTAAATAACATTTGTTTTTCCTCTATCTTTGTCTTCTCCTCAATTTGAGCTGTAATATCTCTTGTAATACAAATAACAAATTGACATATTCCTTCTTCGTCGCAGACAGGATTAAGTGAAGATTCATAATGTATCTCACCTTTTGGTAAATTGACTACATCACAAAAGGTGTGTGCTTTCGCTTCTCTCACTACTTTTGCATATTGCCTTTGCAATATCCCCGCTATATCTTTTGGTAATACTTCTGCAAAAGTTTTTCCATAGCACTCTTCGCTTAACCTAGCATAATCCATTCCTATTTTATTCACATACATATATTGAAACGTTTCATTATCAATAACTTTCAATATGAATACTAAATCTTGAATAGCATGTAATAATCCTTGTCTAATTAAATCCATATCTATCATACTTAAAAAGGTATTTTGATTACTATATTCTTCCTTCATATTTATCTCAACCCGTCTTATCTATTTTTAATCATATATCCCATTCTATATGATTATGTCCTCTCTTTTAAATGTATGATTATATATTATTTTTATTTTATAAAAAAAAGTCGCCATATGGCGACTTTTAATAAACGATTTCTAAATCTAATCCAGGGTAATTTTGTTGACGGAACGCTTCATAAATTAAAATTGCTGCTGTATTAGATAAATTTAATGAACGTACTTTATCTGTCATTGGAATACGTAAACAATGATCAAAGTTTTCTTCGATTACATTAGCTGGTAAGCCGTTTGTTTCTCTTCCAAATACAAAATAGTAATCCTTCTCACGCTTGCTATAGTCAAACGCTGTATGAGCTTTCTCGCCATACTTTGTTAAATAGAAGAATTCACCGTCTTTATTTTTTTCATAAAATTCTTCAATTGAATCATAATACGTAATTTTTACGTGCTGCCAATAATCTAATCCTGCACGCTTTAACATTTTATCATCCGTTGAAAATCCAAGCGGTCTAATCAAATGTAATTCTGTTCCAGTTGCTGCACAAGTACGAGCAATATTCCCTGTATTTGCTGGAATTTCTGGCTGATATAAAACAACATGTACTCCCACGCGATATTCACCTCTGTTTTTTGTCTACTACGTATTATACCACTTGAGCGAAAAATCTCTACCCATTAATAATATGAAAGAATTTATATTTCATTTGTGGTGTATATTTACTAGAGTCTTCATAGTTCCAATAACGTCGACGGCTATTCGCTGAATGTGCATTTACAAGCGGCATACCATCTGCATCTTTTGCTACCACAATCGTCGTATGATTCCATCTTCCGTCATCCTCGAAATCATAAGCAATGACATCTCCAAGAATAAGTTCTTCTGGCCTCTCTACCGCCTCTGCTCGAAGTCCTGTTGTAGCACCTGACAAATACCAATAAAAAGAATGTGCAACAGCCCAGCTCCAACTCCACTGATTCTCCCTTTGCCACCATCCTTTACGAATATTAGGATACCCGTTCATAGGTACTTCTCCAGTATGAAGACATTGAGAAATGAAATTCGTACAATTATCAGGGAAATTACGATACATAGGATTCCGGTCATCCCACCAACGCTCTGCATATTTCACTGCCTCTAAACGATTATACTGATAAGAACCGTACTTCTCTTTCGTAATATCCCTTTCTAATGTCTCACCCATTCTAATTTCTTCTGACACTTCAATAGCAGAATCGCCTATAATTCGACTATTATTTAAACAAACTCTTCGTTTTAATTGTTCCTCTTCAATATAAAATAATTCTTTATGCTTAATTAAATATTTAAAATGTATTTGATAATCAATTTCTTGATGGTCATTACTATTTAATTGTCTAATGAAAGAAACATCCGCAGTTGCTTTCACTATATGTGCACTACGCCTTTGAAACAATTGTTTCTTTCTCAGTGCCATTTGTAATAAATCCTCAGCAATACCATCCACATTCGTTCTTTTCTCCGTTATATATGCTAAAAATTGTTGTACTTGGTTTTCAATCTTCGTTTTTACAACCATTCCGTCTCCCTCCCATATTACAATATGAAAAAGGGAAATATTATCTACTCTTTTTTCTGTGCTAACAATTCAAGCCCGCGATTCATTTCATGAAGCACTTCTTCATCTTTCTCACGTTCCATCGCTTTCTCAATCGCTTCGCCTACTCCATCTCCGCCAATTTTCCCAAGTGCCCATGCTGCCGTTCCGCGTAGTACCGGTCTTGGGTCATCTTTCATAACACCAATTAAATCAGGAATTGCCGATGCTTCTTTAAAATGTGCTAATGCTAAAATCGCATTTCTTTGCAGTGGCTTTTTCCCTCTCCATGACCCTGACATAATCCCATATTTCTCTTTAAAATCACGATTACTAATTGTTAAAAGTGGCGTTAATAATGGTTTAACTAGCTCAGGATCCGGCTCCATCTCAGGATGATTATGAAAATCCATTCCTTTGTTTTTCGGACAAACAGTCTGACACGTATCACATCCATATATGCGATTTCCTATTTTATCGCGATATTCTTCAGGTAGGAATCCTTTCGTTTGTGTTAAAAACGCAATGCACTTCTTCGAATCTAACTGTCCCCCCTGTATTAAAGCACCGGTAGGACAAATATCGATACATTTCGTACAGCCCCCGCATTGATCTTCTATCGGCTTATCTGGCGGGAATGGAACATTTGTAATCATTTCCCCTAAGTATACGTACGAACCAAATTCAGGTGTAATAATAGAGCAGTTTTTACCGCTCCATCCAATACCAGCACGCTCTGATACAGCTCGATCACTTAATTCACCTGTATCAACCATGGACTTCACTTCTATATCGGGAAGTTTTTCAATTAAATATGCCTCTAATTTTTGCAAACGATCTCGTAAAACAAGATGATAATCTTGTCCCCAAGAAGCACGACAAAAAATCCCACGGCGTTCTCCACGCTTACTTAATGGTGCATTTTTTAATTTTGAAGGATATGCTAAAGCAATCGCAATAATTGATTTAGCACCCGGTAATAACAGTTGCGGATTCGTTCTCTTCTCTATATCAGGCTCTTCAAATCCAGATTGATAATTTAATTGTTGTTGCTGGATTAAGCGCTGCTTTAATTCCTCAAAAGGAGAAGCGCTCGCAAAGCCTATTTTATCTATGCCAATTGTTTTACTATACGCAATTACATCTTGCTTTAATTGTTCAAAATCCACTCTTAATCGCCTCCTCAGATGAATCCACCCCTTATGTAACCACTCTATTGGTTAGTAATTCACGTTTGGAATACTATTATTTACTTCTATTTTCGCATGTAATTATATTTTTCAAACATTAAAAAACGCAATGCCTCGTTTATCTCGGAAACGAAACACTGCGTTGATCACAATTTATAGAAAAACATTTAATAAAATTTGGAGCGGGTGAAGAGAATCGAACTCTCGACCAGAGCTTGGAAGGCTCTTGTTTTACCACTAAACTACACCCGCAAATATGAATTACATATAAGATATTAGAATAACTTATGTAAAGTAGTATAGCATGTAAAAAAAGTAGAGGCAAGAATTTTATCGAAAAAAGTCGAAAAAGTGATGAGAGACCTCATCACTTTTTCAATTCTTTATCAATTGCCTTCTTCATACTATCAAAATCAGGATTTGCAAGATTTCCGTTTACATATACAGAAGGAGCACCTTGAACTTTTAATTTTTGAGCACGATCTGAATCTTTACTTACTTTTTCTTTAATGTCTTTACTGTGTAAATCTTTCTTAAATTGCTCTACATTAACTTTCGGCAGTTTCTCTTTCACAATGCTAAGAAGCAAATCTTCTGTAATCCATTCTTCTGTATCTTTCTTTTGATTTTGATAGATCTCATCATAGAAGATCCAGAATGAATCTTTATCTTGTTTATAAATTGCTTCACCAGCTGCTGCACCTAAATCTGAGTCTTTTCCAATAAATGGGAAGTTAATAAAGTATAACTGCACTTTGCCTTTATCAATATACTCTTCTTTTAATCGAGGTAATACTGTTACATCCCAAGTACGACAAGCAGGACATTTAAAGTCTCCAAATTCAACTACCTTAACTGGAGCATCATCTTTCCCTAAAGATTGTTGCGTAGAATAAGCAAACATCTCATTCCCTTTATCTTTTTTGTCATTTATGATGCTATACGCAATTGTTCCAATTACAATTAATACTGCGATAGAAAAAACTATACCAAGAGCCATGAGTTTATTTGATTTCATATACATTCCTCTTTAAATTCATATTCTGTATACAGCATTGTACACAATACACATAATATCAACACTTATATACGTCACGCAATGAACACGCTCACATAAATTACAAAAACACAATAATTGTGACGATATTGTGTCACAATTTGTCACAATTTATTCAAAAAAAGAAGCTCCTCTGTAGGAACTTCTCTTAACTTACTGCTTTTTTACGCGCGCTATTTAACATCGACTGCTCTATTTTTATATCATGACGAATTACCAATTTCTCACTAACTGCTTGAACATACTCATCATGGCTTATATAGCCTTCTTTCTCCATTAGTCTCAAAACGACATTACGTCTCTCTACTGCTTTATCATAATTTTGTGCAGGTGAGTAATAAGCAGGTGCTTTTACTACAGCAGCCATCATTGCACTTTCAGCCAACGTTAATTGGTTCACCTTTTTACCGAAGTAAAGGTTTGCTGCTTTTTCAATTCCCCATGCTCCTTCTCCATAATAAATATTACTTACATATAATTTTAAAATTTCATCCTTCGTAAATGTGCGTTCAATTTTTTTCGTATAAAAAATCTCTTTCCACTTCCGAGAAAATGTACGTTCATTCGTTAAAAAGGCATTTTTAGATAGCTGCTGTGTAATTGTACTTCCTCCTTGCACGACACCACCAGCCTTTATATTCTCAACAGATGCCCTAATAATTGCTATATAATCTAAACCGTTATGATGATAAAATCTTTTATCTTCTGTCGCAAT
Organism: Bacillus sp. EB V-12; assembly: GCF_056158125.1. NCBI lineage: Bacteria > Bacillati > Bacillota > Bacilli > Caryophanales > Bacillaceae > Bacillus > Bacillus sp. EB V-12. The sequence goes on from NZ_JBUXJL010000026.1 coordinate 12,995, forward strand.
AAATGCATATGTTAATGATTCTGGCACCTCTAACTTAGCCGGTACATGTAATTTACTAATATCACTTTTCTCAATCATTACATTTCCAATGAATAATAACGTACAACTTAACAATAATAATAATATGATGGCTTTATAAAAAAGTTTAGTCATTGGATTTAATGCAACTTTTTGATGATAGTTCACCCTAGATAATACTCGTTCTTTCATCTTGAACACCTCTTTTCCACACAGCATATAACTCTTACTTTAAGAATACATTGTTGTAAAAAAATATCCCATCGATTTCTCTTACACGTACCTTACATCATTGTAAGGTATAAAGTGAAACTTTAATGAGCCCTCATCAATCAGGCTTACTGCCCAGCAAATAGTGGGATAAAAAAGTATTGTATCACAGTATTTTTTTATCTACTATTCATCTGAAATATTGAATATAGGTTATGTTAAAGTACGAATAACCAATAATAGAGAAACCCTTAAGACTATTATATTTTCACTTTACACTTTAATTATATCATCTACAAATATATATACTTTTGACTATCTAGTAATCTAAATGTATATAACATATAGATTTATTATACAGAACAAATGTTCCTCAAATCAATACTAGTGCTATTATTATTTTGACCTTTTTCTTAAACAGTATACAAAAAAAGAGTAGTGATTCGAATGTATCTCAAATCGGCTACTCTTTTCTTTACAATCTTCCTATTAAATTATACGGCTGTACTTCCCACGTTTCATAATGTGTTGCTCTCATTGCATCAAGCGTTCTGGATTTCATATGAGGACGCGTTATATACTCATCTATGTTCTCTTCATTTAAATCAACAAATTTAGCCTCTTGTATTTCTTCAGGTTGAATTTTTATTTCACCACTTATATATGCTACTTTAAAAACAACAGCTAGAATATGCATAGAAGTATTATAATAAACGCCTGTAATTCCGATAGGCTCCACCGTTAACCCTGTTTCCTCTTTTATTTCCCTATAGACAGCTTGATCGAGCGCTTCGCCTTCTTCTACCTGTCCTCCTGGCAACTCCCACGTATCAGCTCGCCAGTGCACTTTTGCTAATAACACTTCATTTTTTTCATTTGTTAAATAACCTGCTACAGCAACGATATGCTTTGGTGTCTTATGTTCCATATTAAGCCTCCTAGAGATAATGAATATTTTATATATCCCTATAATCATATTCCCTACCTACAACAAAATACCTTTAATACTTCATCACCTTAATTAACTTCATAAAAAAGACCCTATCCGCTAAGCGAAAAGGGTCATCTATCGTATTACTCTCCTAAGTCTACGTTGTGATAAACTTGTTGAACATCTTCTAAATCTTCTAATGCATCAACCATTTTCTCAAATTGTGCTTGAGCATCTTCAGGAAGTGTTACATCACTTTGTGCAAGCATTGTTAATTCTGCAACTGTAAACTCCTCAACGCCAGCACCTTTAAGTGCAGATTGTACTGCATGAAATTGATCTGGTTCAGCATACACGATAACAGAATCTTCTTCTTCTAGAATGTCACGTGCATCTACATCTGCTTCCATTAAAATTTCAAGAACTTCATCTGATGTTTTACCTTCAAGGCCGATAACAGCTGTCGCATCAAACATGTAAGCTACAGAACCGTTCACACCCATATTACCACTGTTTTTGCTAAATGCAGCTCGTACATCTGCTGCAGTACGGTTTACGTTATTTGTAAGTGTATCTACAATAACCATAGCTCCATTTGGTCCGAATCCTTCATAACGAAGCTCGTCATAATTTTCTTCTGAACCGCCTTTTGCTTTTTCAACTGCACGATCAATAATTGTTCTTGGAACATTGTATGTTTTCGCACGCTCTAATACAACTCTTAGTGCTTGGTTTGATTCTGGATCTGGCTCGCCTTGTTTTGCTGCCACATAAATTTCACGCCCAAATTTCGCGTATATACGGCTTGTATTTGCATCTTTTGATGCTTTTTTGTCTTTAATATTGTTCCATTTACGGCCCATACTTTCCACTCTCTTTCCCGTTTTAAATCTACATAAAAATATTAATATGAAATATAATGTGTGTTCAACACATTTTTAAAAGAAATATAAAAAGTTCATTTTTGATTCATATTACAGACATAATATAAATCACCATCATTTTGTTCTTTCGACAAGTTATATTATACATGAATTCCTACGTTTATTACGAATTTTAGAAGCACATAGTATAATTTAACAAAAAGACTCTAACATTTCTGTTAGTGTCTTTTTATATTGCTAATACCGATTTCCATATTATTCCCATAATTGTTTTCTATTGTTGTATAATAAAAATAGGAAAAAATTTGAAGAAAAGATGGAGGGTGAATTATGACACATTCAAAAGACAAAAAATCACATGCTTTTAAAGGAATAGGAGAAAAATTAAACCCAACTATCTATCAAGTGAGATTCATGAAATTAGATGAACCAATTCGATTTGAGTCGTTTCCTGAATTAAAGGAATTAGGAGACTGGTTGAGTACTTCAACGCACATGTGGTCATGCCACTCAACTATGTACAAATACAACAGAGAAGAGTTTGAAAAGAAGTTCTTAGAAATTACGAAATTAACAGCTGATCATGTACTAATATCTACTGGTGGCGTCGGATTTAACTTCATGTCACCAGGTTGGAGAAATTCTCTATAAAATAATGAAATTATATAAAGGGATAAAAATTTATCCCTTTATTGTTTTGTAGTTTTCCCCAACTGTATCGCATGTACTAAATGAATAAGTTTACCTTAATCATTTATAACCATTTCACCAACACACCATTTTTGCTTATTTTATAGTGTGATGAAAACATAAAAAGACTCTACACATTTGGTGTAGAGTCTTTTATTACGCCGTTCATGATACCGATGGTCGGGGTCGAACCGACACTCCCGAAGGAACACGATTTTGAGTCGTGCGCGTCTGCCAATTCCGCCACATCGGCACAAAAGAAAAGGCGGCAACCGGATTTGAACCGGTGATAAAGGTTTTGCAGACCTCTGCCTTACCACTTGGCTATGCCGCCATATTAAATTTTATTGGAGCGGAAGACGGGATTCGAACCCGCGACCCCAACCTTGGCAAGGTTGTATTCTACCACTGAACTACTTCCGCAAAAATGGCTGGGCTAGCTGGATTCGAACCAGCGCATGACGGAGTCAAAGTCCGTTGCCTTACCGCTTGGCTATAGCCCATCGAATTCTTACTTAATTATATGTAAGTATCCATTAGATTATTTGTAATTTTTAAAATAAAAATGGGGCGACTGATGGGAATCGAACCCACGAATGCCGGAGCCACAATCCGGTGCGTTAACCACTTCGCCACAACCGCCATGTTGTGTAAATATATTTGGCAGGGGCAGTAGGAATCGAACCCACACTGGAGGTTTTGGAGACCTCAGTTCTACCTTTAAACTATGCCCCTATGTAAATGGTGGAGGGGGGCAGATTCGAACTGCCGAACCCGAAGGAGCGGATTTACAGTCCGCCGCGTTTAGCCACTTCGCTACCCCTCCGAAACTTACATGGTGCCGGCTAGAGGACTTGAACCCCCAACCTACTGATTACAAGTCAGTTGCTCTACCAATTGAGCTAAGCCGGCGTATTTTATTAAAATAAATGGTGGCTCGGGACGGAATCGAACCGCCGACACGAGGATTTTCAGTCCTCTGCTCTACCGACTGAGCTACCGAGCCTTATTA
>NZ_JBUXJL010000027.1:0-15972 GCF_056158125.1 Bacillus sp. EB V-12
AGTTCGTTGTACAAAGCCAACATCTCTAGCAAGATCCCGTAAGACATTTGGAGATAGGGCACTTTGAATCTCTTGAGCAAATTGTTGTAATTCGTTAGAAACAGACATAAAAAACGCCATCCTTTCCTATGATTCTACAGAAAGAATAGCGTATTTTTTCATTTTAGGGGTATTTTATTTTGTTAGCTTGATAGCGATGGGGAGGTGCCCCTAAAATGAAGGGTTTACTATAAAAGAAAATTAACCATCCCGAACCCATTCTAAGCATAGAATGGGTTCGGGCGGTGCTAGCCAGACAATTAGGTTCAAGTGTTTGGGCTATTCCTTATCCTCCCGCGCAAAGAACGCTTAGTCTGCTACCATATGTTGTACTCCACCACTGTTTAATTGTGAGGCCCATGGTTTTAAAAAGTAGTTCTTATTGGGGGAGTACTCCAATGAGGCTAGATTAAAAGTCGCAAGATTTTATAAAAAGATTACGAATCAACGTAATTACTTTTTTCACAAGATAAGTAATGAAATCATAAATAAAAGCAAGTAATTGGGATTGAGGATTTGAAAGTGAAGAATATGCAAAAGAATCATGAACTAATGAAACCAATCAGTGAACTGTCTTAGACCAGATTTAGAGAATACCTTGACTACAAAGCTATATGAATAGGGTTTGATTAGATTATCGCACCGAGACATTTTATAAGTAGTTAACTGTGTTCTTGCTATGGCTATAAAAAACAAGAAATAAAAAGGTAGCTACTTCCCATCCTTACTTCAGAGAGTCTGTAAGGATGTTAAAGGGAGGAAAGTTCACAGCATGAAAGGTTTGTAACTATTAAATTGTGCTAACAATAAATAAAAAAGGATATAAATTCTAAAATAGGTGATAAACGATGGTGCATATTAACAGAAATCAGTTATTTGTATTAATTATTTTATTTGAGATTGGAAGCACTACCCTATTTGCTTTAGGTATAGATACTGTAAAACAAGATGCATGGTTAGCTATTTTGATTGCTTTTTTTGTAGGTTGTGGTTTGTTATGGATTTATACTGATATTCAAAGACATTACTTTGATCAGCACTGGGGTGGTATTCTAACTGCGGTACTCGGAAGATGGATTTCAAAACCCGTTATTCTAATGTATGCCTTATATTTTATATACATAGCGTCTTTAAATTTATTTGATTTTGGTATGTCGACAGTTATTACGGTTCTTCCGGAAACCCCCATACAAGTTGTACTTGCACTTATGGTAATGCTAATTATTTATGTTGTTGTTTTTCTAAATATTCAAGTTTTGTCTCGTGCGGCTGAAATTTTAATGCCTATTTTATTGTTATTTTTCATAGCAACATATATTCTGGTTATCATTTCAGGAATTTTTGACTTTAAAAATTTATTACCGATTTTAGAAAATAATACGAAAAAGATTATGGAAACAGCCTTGTTTTCATTAGTTAATTTTCCTTTTGGTGAGATGGTTGTATTCCTAATGTATTGGCATCATGTGAATTCTAAACAAATCATCCGTAAAACATCTTTTCTTGCTTTTGGAATAGCAGGTGTATTCATAATTATTACAAATATTACTATTGTTGCTGTGTTAGGTGTTTCAATAGCAACTATAGTAGATATTCCGTTATTTCATGTGATTCAAAAAATAAATATTGGAAGATTTATTACCAGACTAGATCCTGTAGGAATAGTAATATTATTTATTGGAGGATTTTTCAAAATGGTTCTCAATTTTTATGCAGGGCTAATATTATTACAATCGTTATTTAAGATAGCTCATAATAAATGGTTTATTGTAATAATTTGTATTTCATTTTGGGGTTTTACTTACTTTCACTTTCCAAATGTTGTTTTTCAGAGGTGGGTTGAATTGAAGGTAATGGTTCCATATATTCATACAATATTCCAGGTTATTATTCCACTTCTAATTTTACTTCTACTAAGAATTAAATGTAAAAAACAAACAAATCCAAATAATCATGGGGAATAAATCATATGTTTTTAATAAAATCATAAAAATGGGCCAAATATAAGAGTATAAATCTTAAAGTCGGATAGTCTAAGGATAAAAAATAATGGAGAGAAAATACACATGAATTTCATGAAGAAAAAGTACAAAATGAAGTCAGAACATTCTAGTATCCAAGAATATAAAGATTGTGAAAATGAAAAAAAAAAAGAGCCACTAAAAATAAATTTACAAGAAAATTTAATAAAGATAAAAGAGAATTTGGGATATAGTACTGATCTTATAGTTAGAGAAATTTGCATTGGAAATAGAGAAAAAGTTAGTATTGGGATTTTATATATAGATGGACTGTCTGATAAAGACTCCATACATAGTTCTATTATGGAGTCTTTAATGTTAGATTTAAATAATCAAAAGATGGAAGAAGCCACTTCATCAGGAAATGACATTTTGGAACTATTGGAACAATCGATTCTTACAATAGGTAACATAAAAAAGATAGAAAATTTCGAGGATCTAAATATATCTCTTTTATCTGGAAATACTATACTTTTAATTGATAGATATGTTCAAGGCCTTGAAGCAAGTACAGCTGGATGGGAAAATCGCGGAGTACAAGAACCTACTTCTCAAACTGTAATTCGAGGACCAAAAGATGGATTTTCAGAAAATTTACGCACAAATACCGCCCTTATTAGAAGAAAAATAAAAAGTCCGAACCTTTGGTTGGAAACGATAATCCTTGGCCACGAAACACAAACTAACGTAAGTATTATGTATATGAAAGGGGTTGTGAATGATAAAACTGTAGAAGAAGTGAAGCGGCGTTTGGATTTAATTGATATTGATGGCATATTAGAAAGTGGCTATATTGAGGAAATGATCCAAGACAAAACCTACACACCTTTTCCGACTATATATAATTCAGAGCGGCCGGATGTGATTGCGGCAGGGTTGTTAGAAGGGCGTATTGCTATTCTTGTAGATGGGACTCCATTTGTCTTATTGGTACCAGCTATATTTATTCAATTTATACACTCAGCAGAAGATTATTATCAGCGTTCTGATTTTGGAATTATTCGTATGATACGCTTATTAGCCTTTTTTTTATCCCTGCTTGCACCTTCTTTATATATCGCGCTTACTAATTTTCACCAAGAAATGATTCCTACCGCCCTTTTAATGAGTATAGCTGATCAAAGGGAAGGAGTTCCTTTTCCTGTATTTATCGAGGCTTTAATAATGGAAATAACATTTGAAATTTTAAGAGAAGCTGGTGTAAGAATGCCCAGAGCGATTGGTCAGGCTGTATCCATTGTCGGGGCCTTGGTCATAGGACAAGCCGCTGTTGAAGCTGGAATTGTTTCTGCTGCTATGGTTATTGTTGTTGCAATTACTGCTATTTCTAATTTTGCAATTCCTTCTTATAACTTAGGGATTGCTATTCGAATATCGCGTTTTGCTTTTATTGTACTTGCTACTGGATTTGGATTATTTGGGATAATCTTGGGTATTTTTGCTTTAATTCTTCATTTATGTAGTTTATCTTCTTTTGGGATACCATATATGGCGCCTTTAGCGCCATTCAACGTTACTGATCAGAAGGATGCCATATTTCGATTTCCTATATGGAAAATGAAAAATCATCCTGTATTACTGAATCGTAAAAAAATAAAGCATAAAACGAGACCGAGTAAATAAGGAAGAGAACAATCGAAAAGAAAGGGCACCTTAGATGAGAAAAAAGATTATGATATTGTTCATTTTTACAGTTCTACTTACGGGTTGTTGGAGTGGAGAAGAATTAAATGAAATTGCTATTAATTTGGCTGTAGGGATTGATAAGGTGGGAAATCAATATTTAGTTTCTTGCCAAGTTGTTAATCCCGGAGAAGTATCTAATCTGAAAGGTGGAAGCGGACGAACACCAGTGGTATTGTTTCAGGGGAAAGCAAGTACTATATCTGAAGCAATAAGAAAAATCTCAACAATTGCTCCGAGAAAGATATATTGGGCTCATATTCGTATGTTTATCATTGATGAAAAAGTGGCTAAAGAAGGGATTCATAAAATATTGGATCTTTTCCTAAGAAATCACGAAGTACGTTCAGATTTTTATATTGCGATTAGCAAGGACGTAAAAGCAGAAAATTTATTAAAAGTTTTAACGTCCCTTAATAAAATACCTGCAAATAAAATGTTTGATGCTTTAAGTATATCTCGAAATTTTTGGGCCCCCACTGTAACTGTCACGATAGATCAATTGGTATCTAATCTAATGAGTGATGGAATTGAGCCTGTAGTTACTGGAATAACGATAAAAGGTGATGTGGCAGCGGGTGAAAAAACGGAGAATACACAACAAATTAAACCAAATACTAGGATACAATATTCTGAAAGTGGTGTTTTTAAAAAAGATAAGTTAATTGGGTGGTTAAACGAAGAGCAAAGTAAAGGTTATAATTATATTATGAATCGTATAAAAAATACTGTTGCTCCTATACCATGCTCGGCAAAGGGAAATGTTGTCGTTGAGTTTATGAAAAATAAAACAAGAGTAAAGGAACAAGTAAAAAATAAAAAGCATATGATTGAAATTGATTTACATCTGAAAGGTAATATTACGGAAGTACAATGTAAAAATCTAGATTTAGTGGACCAAAAAACTATTCACCAATTAGAAAAAGCAGCTGAAAAAAGAGTAGAACAAGTCATAAAAGAAACAATACAAGTCGCACAAAAGAAATATAAAGTCGATATATTCGGATTTGGGGAAGTTATCCATCGTGAAAACCCTAAATATTGGAATGGAATTAAGAGTTCCTGGGGGGATAAATTTGTGAACTTACCAGTAAGAGTAAAGGTACACGTTCAACTTCAACATTCGGGACAATATAAAAATTCTTTTTTAAAAGCTAAAAAATAACAACTTATATCTGTATAAATGGTTTTTGTAGATTTATTTGGATAACCGTTAAAGATACACAACAAAGCTTATGGTGGCACAGTATTTGAAAGTGGTAACAAATTGAAGTGCAGAAAAATAGACCCTAGAAAACTATAAAAATAAACAATAAAATAACCCGTTATTTAAAACGGGTTATTCCCTAAAGGTGTACAAGAAATTCAAGATAACTGGACCAGAGAAATCTGTGAATTTCTTTGTAATAATAATGTATGCAAAAGAAATACTAATGTTAATGAAATTTAAACAAAATTTTTATTTGCTCGACCCGTTTCCTTATAAATGTGGACACCCGAAATAAGAGGGGTATCAATCTGATAATATCAACTGGATTGACTGAAAGTGGAATGAAAGCAGCCAGTTTGTGCTGAACTTACTGGTCTGATACTCCTCCATACAAAGCATAATAGTAGTCACAAATTGTATGAAGCTAGATAAAGTCCATTGAATAGAACCTAAGTGATAACAAGTTCGTGTGAATCGATGATGTATCTTTAATGCTAAATTTATCATTAAGTACATAATGTACTACGACATTTGTATAATAATGCTCAAATTAATTATATTTCGTATTTTCTTAGTTCGGTGGAATGGATGCAATACAACAAGCAGGTTTTTATGGAAATGCATTATCTTGATCAGCGGGGGTGTGGTCGCTCCTCACTCGCTCCGAAAGGAGATTACAAGTCATTGATAATAAAGGTGCTTACATTTACTTTGTTCAAGAAGAGATTGATACGAGTCATGCAAATGGGTATCATTTTGGAGATATTGTAAAATATCTTGTGGATTTTCAAAGTGATGTAATTAGTGAAAAAACGAAGAAAGGCTTGTATGAAGCGAAAAAAAAGGGAGTTACAGCAGGACGCCCAAGAAAACCTGATGAGAATGTAAAGCGTGCTATTGTTATGTATCAAAGTGGTAACTATAGTTTAGCTGAAATACGAGAAGAAACTGGAATCAGTAAATCTACTTTATATAGATATTTAGAAAATCAAATCACAATAAGGACCTTTGTAAAAGGCTCTTTTTCTTTTATCTAGGTAAAGTATGATTGCAGGGTGTAGTAACAACCCAAAAATTGAAAAAGTAAATTATTAGGTATATAACTATATACTTATGTTATTGTTAAAGGAAAGAATTTTCAACAAATTTTTATAAAAGGGATGAGAAAATTTATAAAAAGGGGAGATATATTTGATTGATCGATTATTTATTGTGGGGATATACCTACTAATCATTTTTATGTGTACATATATCACATTAGAGTATCGAAAGCATAAAATGAGTAAACAGTATTTTTTAGTATGGTTAGTTGCTGTTTTTTAACAGGTCCATTCGCTTTTCCTTTATATCTGTTGTGTGGAAAGAGATACAACGGTCTATAAAAATATGCTGTGAAGAAGTATTGTAAAGGTTTTGTAAAGAATGAGCTTTTTAGTTGCTTGTATAAGCAGTTAATTATATACTTATTTCAAGAAGGAGAGAAAATTAAAAATGAATCCATTTAATGAATATTACGTTTAATTTTCTCTCAATATATAAATATATTCTTATGTGATTATTTTATTATAAGAGGGAGGTGTAGATATGGAAAAAACGGTTATAGAATTAACAAGAGCGTCACAGTTATTAAAGCTACTAGGAGACAAAACAAGGCTAACAATAGTATCAATCCTCAAACAACGTGAATGTTGTGTCTGTGAACTTCTTGAAGTGTTTGACATGAGTCAGCCTTCTATCAGTCAGCATCTTCGAAAGTTAAAGGATTTAGGTTTAGTGCAGGAAGAGCGTAGAGGTCAGTGGGTTTATTATTCTTTAAATCAAGCAAGTGATTTATACACACTTTTAGAAGATATTTTAGCGCATGTACCAGACCAAACAGAAAAAATCAAACAAATTGAGAAGAGCAATCCTACACTCCGATGTGGTTGTTAATAAATAGTCAGAAAGGGAAGTGAGAAGGATGAGTAACACGGGGCAAAAACGTCTATCTTTCCTAGATCGATATCTAACCCTTTGGATTTTTCTCGCAATGGCAGTAGGGATTGGAGTTGGGTTTCTATCACCTGGATTCGTTGATGGAATGAATAGTCTACAGGTAGGAACAACTTCTATTCCACTTGCGATTGGATTAATTTTAATGATGTACCCGCCACTCGCTAAAGTACGCTACGAAGAAATGGGACGCGTTTTTAAAGATGTAAAAGTATTGGTATTATCACTGGTACAAAACTGGATTATTGGTCCTGTTCTGATGTTTGCTTTGGCTGTTATATTCTTACCGGATAAGCCGGAATATATGGTGGGCTTAATCATGATAGGTTTAGCTCGTTGTATTGCGATGGTTATCGTTTGGAATGACTTAGCCAAAGGTGATACGGAGTATGCGGCTGGATTAGTTGCTTTTAACTCTGTATTCCAAATGTTATTTTTCTCAGTATACGCTTATGTGTTTGTAACAGTTATTCCAGAATGGTTAGGAATTGAAGGTGCTGTTGTAGATATAACAATGGCAGAGGTTGCAAAATCAGTCTTTATTTACCTAGGAATTCCGTTCATCGCAGGAATGTTAACACGTTTCATTTTTGTAAAAACAAAAGGACGAGAATGGTATGAAAAAGTGCTTATACCAAAGATTAGTCCAATTACGTTAATCGCATTATTATTTACAATCATTGTGATGTTCTCATTAAAAGGCGAAATGATAGTTAGCGTACCATTCGATGTTGTACGTATTGCAATTCCTTTACTCATTTATTTTGTATTAATGTTCTTTATCTCTTTCTATATGGGTAAGAAAATTGGTGCAAGTTATGGGGTATCAACAACATTAGCATTTACAGCTGGAAGTAATAACTTTGAATTAGCAATCGCTGTAGCTGTAGGTGTATTTGGAATCCAGTCTGGTGCAGCGTTTGCAGCAGTTATCGGACCTTTAGTCGAGGTGCCAGTTATGATGGCTCTTGTAAATGTAGCACTTTGGTTCCAGCGTAAATACTTTCAAACACAATCAAAATAACTATCCATAAAAAGGTGGAATTATCATGGGAAACAAAAAAACAATTTACTTCTTATGCACAGGAAATTCTTGTCGTAGCCAAATGGCAGAAGCATGGGGCAAAAAATATTTAGGTGACAAATGGAATGTACTTTCTGCTGGTATTGAGGCTCACGGAGTAAATCCGAATGCAATTAAAGCAATGAAAGAAGTAGACATTGATATTACGGACCAAACATCGGATACCATCGATCGTGACATTTTAGATAAAGCAGATCTTGTCGTAACACTTTGTGGCCATGCAAATGATGTATGTCCAACAACACCACCTCATGTAAAACGAGTTCACTGGGGATTTGATGATCCAGCGGGTCAAGAATGGTCTGTATTCCAAAGAGTTCGTGATGAAATTGGCGCACGCATTAAAAAGTATGCTGAAACAGGAGAATAATTGAAAACAAAATAGGCCGAGAATTCTTTCTCGGCTTTTTTATAAAGAAGGGGAGGAATTAGAGATGAAAAAGATTGAAATTTTTGATCCTGCAATGTGTTGTTCTACTGGAGTTTGCGGTCCAAGTGTTGATCCAGAATTAATTCGTATTTCAGTTGCTGTTAACAATCTCAAAAATAAAGGAATTGATGTAACTCGTTATAATCTTGCGAGTGAACCAGATGCTTTTGCGAATAACAGTGTCATTAGTGAGTTATTAATAGATAAAGGACCAGATGTGTTACCTGTCACTATAGTTGATGGAAAGATTGTAAAAGAAAGAGTTCATTTAACAAATGAAGAATTAGCACAATTAACGAATATGACGGAAGAAGAGTTAAGTCAGAAGCCAAAGATACGTTTGAATTTAAACGTAAAAAAATAGAGAAAGTAGTGAAAGGCAATGACAAACCTATTTAATCCAAACACAATGACATTTACACCATTTTTATTCTTTACTGGAAAAGGTGGCGTAGGTAAAACATCGACCGCATGTGCAACAGCCATAACATTAGCTGATATGGGGAAACGTGTTTTGTTAATTAGTACCGATCCCGCTTCTAATTTGCAAGACGTATTTGAAATCGAACTAACTAATAAACCAAAAGTCATTCCTAATGTTCCTAATCTACATGTGGCTAACTTAGATCCTGAAACAGCTGCCCATGAATATAAAGAGCGTGTTGTTGGTCCATATCGTGGAAAGCTACCTGATACGGTTATTGCGACAATGGAGGAACAATTATCCGGGGCATGTACAGTAGAAATTGCAGCTTTTGATGAGTTTTCTACTTTACTTACAAATAAAGAATTAACATCTAAATTCGATCACATTATTTTCGATACAGCGCCAACAGGACATACGCTCCGTCTTCTTGAACTCCCAACAGCTTGGAGTGGATTCCTAGAAGAAAGTACACATGGAGCTTCTTGTCTAGGACCGTTAGCAGGACTTGGAGATAAAAAAGAGTTATATAGTCAAACTGTTGAAGCGTTATCTAATCCAAAGCAAACATCGTTAATGCTTGTGACACGTCCTGATAGTTCCCCATTGCAAGAAGCAGAACGTGCAGCCAAAGAGTTAAAAGAAATCGGAGTTAGTAATCAATATTTGCTGGTAAATGGTGTTTTAACGAACTATGTGCAAAATGATAGTGTTTCTAAAGCATTGTTTACGAGACAAGTACGTGCATTAGAAAACATGTCAGAAGAGCTAAAAGGTCTTCCTGCTTATGAAATCCCATTAGTGCCATTTAATATTACTGGAATAAAGAATATGAGAAAGTTGGTTCAGCCACTTGAAAATCTCTCAATTTCAGACGAGGTACAAGAAGAGATTTCTATTTCTCCTCTTCAAAATTTGATTACAGACCTATCTAATACAGGAAAAAGAGTTGTTTTTACAATGGGGAAAGGTGGCGTAGGTAAAACAACTGTAGCCTCAGCGATTGCAGTTGGTCTTGCTGAAAAAGGACATCATGTACATTTAACAACAACGGATCCAGCGGCACATATTGATTATGTCATGCATGGAGAACAAGGGAATATTACGATAAGCCGTATTGATCCAAAACTGGAAGTAGAAAACTACCGTAAAGAAGTTATTGAGCAGGCGAAAGGTACAGTAGATGGCGAAGGGTTAGCATATTTAGAAGAAGATTTACGTTCGCCTTGTACAGAGGAGATTGCAGTCTTCCGTGCTTTAGCTGAAATTGTTGAAAAAGCAAATGATGAAATTGTGGTAATTGATACCGCACCAACAGGTCACACATTATTGTTACTAGATGCAGCACAAACATACCATAAGGAAATCGCAAGGTCTTCTGGTGAAGTACCACAGTCTGTGAAAAACTTACTACCACGTCTTCGTAATCCAGAGGAAACAAGTGTTGTAATTGTAACGTTAGCAGAAGCGACACCAGTTCATGAAGCAAGTCGTCTACAAGAGGATTTAAAACGTGCAGAAATTTATTCAAAATGGTGGGTAATTAATCAAAGTTTTTATGCAACGCATACAATAGACCCAGTATTAAAGGGACGATCACAATCTGAAGTACAATGGATTCAAGAAGTTCAAAAAGAATCCAAACATAATAGTGTGATTATTCCTTGGCAATCAGAAGATATTATTGGATATGAAAAACTAAAAGAATTGACAGTTCAATAATTGTTCATTAGGAGGCATTCACTATGCATAAAGTCGTTATTTTAGGAACAGGACCAGCCGGATTAACAGCAGCTATCTACTTAGCACGTGCGAGCATGAATCCGATTATTATTGAAGGAACTCAGCCAGGTGGACAATTAACTACGACAACGGAAGTAGAGAATTTTCCAGGATTCCCCGATGGTATTATGGGACCAGAGCTAATGGACAATATGAGGAAACAAGCAGAACGATTTGGTGCAGAGTTTAAAAATGGTTGGGTAGAAAAAGTGGATGTATCTAAGCGACCATTTAAAATCACTGTAACTGGACTGGGAGAGATAGAATCGGAAGCCATTATTGTTTCTACAGGTGCTTCCGCTAAACTACTCGGGATTCCAGGAGAGAAAGAACATATGGGGCGTGGCGTAGGAACTTGTGCAACATGTGATGGATTCTTCTATCGTGGTAAAAAAGTCATTGTAGTTGGTGGTGGAGACTCTGCAATGGAAGAAGCAAACTTCCTAACAAAGTTTGCAACAGAAGTTCATATTGTACATCGTAGAGATGGACTACGTGCATCTAAAATTATGCAAGATCGTGCAAAAGCAAACGAGAAAATTACTTGGGGATTAAATAAAACACCAATAGAAGTACTAGCAGATGGAAAAATTACAGGTCTAAAAGTGAAAGATAACGAAACCAGTGAGGAAGAAATAATTGAAACTGACGGTATCTTCATTGCAATTGGCCATCGTCCAAATACAGAGTTTTTAAATGGTCAAGTTAAGATAGATGAAGCTGGTTATATTGTTGTAAAACCAGGCACGACAGAGACAAATATACCAGGAGTGTTTGCATGTGGAGATGTACAAGACCATAAGTATCGTCAGGCAATTACGGCTGCCGGAACTGGTTGTATGGCTGCATTGGATTTCGAACGCTTTTTAGAAAATCATGCTGTGCATGAATGGAGTCAATCTTTATAAAACGGGGGAAGTTAAAATGAATATTACAGATAAAGCAAAAGAGTTTATTGAAACTGCTATGAAAGAAAATGACGTTACAACATTACGTTTTACATTTGATGGTGCTGGATGCTGTGGCCCTAGTTACGGTATTAATTTAGGAGAAGCACAAGAAAATGATGTCACCGAAACAATAAATGGTATTCAAGTTGCTATGGATCCAAAGGTTGTTGAAATTGTAAATACATTGACACTAGACTATGTAGAAGATCAACAAGGTGCAGGCCTTGTTATCAGTGGCGGATCTAACCGCTGCTAAAGTATAAATAAAGGAGACTAACAAACATGACGAACTATCACGAACTTGTAAAAGGAAAAGTATATATTGGTGGAGTAGACGCTATACAGGACGCAGTAAAAAAGCATGGGGTTACAGAGGTGTTTGACTTGCGCGCTGGGGGAGAAGAGCCAGAAGGATTTCCAGGTGAAGCTAAGCGCCATGCTTATCCAATTGTAGAGAGTGTAGAAGGGGAAGATGACTCTGTTAAAAATGCAATTGGAGCAGTTAAGGAAGCGGTAGAACAAGGAAAAAAAGTATTTTTCCATTGCTCTGGTGGACGAAACCGTACAGGTACGGTTGCAACTGGATTATTAGTAGAATTAGGGCATGCATCTAATGTAGAAGAAGCGGAACAAAAAGCAAAAGAAATTCGTTCAAGTATTAATATCAAACCTGAAATGAAACAAGTATTGAAACGTTTATATGTATAATTCATCTAAGTCTCAAAAACATTAATGTTTTTGAGACTTTATTATTTTTAAATGAAGTCTTTATCATTCTTATGGATTTTAAAATATGGGACAATCAAATGGATATTCTGTAAAATTAAAATCGTATATCATAGCTCTATAATCATTAAAATGGGGAGGACTTCTTATGTATGTGAGGGTACGAGAACTTCTTACGGCAGAAGAACGAAATCGTTATATGCAAATCCCCTCTGATATTAGTGAATAGACATTAAGTACATACTTTACCTTCAGTCAGCCTGATAAACAAATCATTAATCGCCATCGGAGGGATTACAACTATTTGCTCAAGAAATCCAAAACTCCTTACCCTCAAATACCTTACTAAATTTTGCTAGAGATGTTGGTTTTGTACAACGAATCAGTCAGTACCAAGCAAAGGATTTAGTAGCTTTATGCGTATGGGGGCTCCCTATAAAAAAAGAAACCTTAAGGTGTCTTTCTCCGACTTGAACCATTTTCATTTTAAAAACATCATTTTAAACCACATATATATCTTTAATCTTTCGTATAATATTTTATCATTTTTTCAGTTAATTCCATGTAACTGGTGAAAAATAGGCTATTTCTTGTAAATCCCTTTTCTCCATAACCACTCAATAGGACCATAGCGGAAATAATTACTCCAAATTTTGCTGAATATAATTTGTACAAATATAATTAAATGCCCGAAGATACATAGTTGCCAATAATATACGTGTGAGACATCTTTAAAGTACAAAGAAAGAATGACAAGAGTTAGTATACTTTGGCCAATGTAATTCGTTAAAGCATACTTGCCTACGTTCATAAAGGGGCGCAGCCACTCTATATAATTTTTATTCTCACAAACTCGAAGTAGAGTACAAATATAGAATATAGCTAGCATTTTTCCTCCAAATAGAATCCATAGTTGTACATCTTGAGGGTAATAAACATCTGTTTTGATAAAATAGTAAATAATAGGACAAGAGAGAAGACATGAAATGTATAACGAACTCCACTGTAAAAATCTAATTTTCTTTATTAATTCCGGTACCCTTTTAAAAATGTTTTTCTTACCAGTCCATAAACCGATTAAAAATAAACCTATATATTCGGGAATTCCTATTAGTAGTTGCTGGAATTCCTGGGTCATTAGAAAGAAAAGACGTGCTTTTACTTGATGAGAATAATGTGTAAATAGATTTACCGTGTGATTGGTAGTGTTGCCTGTAAACATATATTGATAGTAATTTGGTACTTCAGTAATAGAAGAACTTGCTCGCAAAAATACAATAATATGTAATACATAACTAACCATTAGGAAACTACAACCAGCTATAAAAATTAGTTTAGTAGATCGCTTATAAAAGAATAATGGAATAAATCCAGCTATAGCATACGCATGTAGAATATCTCCATACCATAGAAAGGTGAAGTGGAGTAAACCAAAGACTAGTAAGATACACAGTCTTCGGGTAAATAGTCTATACATGGGATATCCTTTTGCTTCTGTATTTTTCATAAAGATGTAAAACCCTACTCCAAATAAGCATGCGAAAATTGTATAGAACTTTGATTGAATAAATAAATCTACTAAAAAGCGAATCACCTTATCTATACCGGAGTAACCTGCTTGATTAAAAGGGTCTAGTCCCGTCATAGTAGGTAGATTCGCAAATAGGATACATAGTATGGCTATACCTCTTATTATGTCTAAAGAATGAATACGGGCGTTTTGTGGCATGTCAATTCTCCTTTCTTACAAAGAAAAACGAGCACTATACTAGCTAGCGCTCGAATTACGTCTTGCAAAGAATCCATCATATGTAGCAGCTGAAACGGCTCCTTCTAGACGTTCAACTTCTTCACCTCTGTTATATGCTACAACAACTGGAGTACCTGGAATGTCGAACTCTTGAAAGGCACTTTGATTTTCTGGTGTAGAGATATCAATACGATAGATGGTTCTATTATGCTTTTTTGACATCCGATTGATATCTGGTGCAGCCTTTTTACAATAATGACAGGTTGGTTGATAGTAATACGCAATGAACTCTTCATGGGATTGTATTTTTTGCTTCAATTCTTCTTTTGAAATATCTTTTATATTTTCAGATGATCCTTTTACATCTGTAGCAGATACAATTGTTTTTTCTGGTGCTATAGTTTCTGTTTTGACTGATTCATTTTTAGTTAATGTAAAGATCGCGATACAAGCAACGCATAAAGTTGTGATAACTGCTACAATTTTGTAGACTTTTTTCATAGTAAATTCCTCCTTAAAATAAAAAAAGGACAAACCTCGCCCGATTTAACAGGGCGTAAGGTTTGTCCTTCACGCTACGTACAATAGAAACAAATTTTCTATCCATATAATAACATAAAATCCGTATAGAACGCTATAGGAATTTTTTAAAAAAAACTAAAGAAACATCTTAGTCTGTATAATTTCATGTACCAGACTGTATATAAAAAACTTAATAAACACAACAATAAGGGATTCTCTGTATTCCCTCCAAGTGTTCAGGGATCACTTCATATGATGGGCGGCTTATTGTATGTTTTTGCTAAGCGTTGTTTTTTCTCAAAATGTTGGCGGTATCCCTTATATGCTGAGGAATTCTCAAAAATCAATACTACTATTTTTATAATATTAATTTTTAATTACAGAATATTATGATATTATTTTATCAAATTTTAAAGGTTAACAATATTTGTAAAAAATGATATGTTTTTAGTGTACTATTTTTTCTAAAAATTAAATAGTCAAACCAAGTAGGGAAGGGGTTACATTATGAAAAAGTTCTTTTTATTGGTACCTTTATTATTTTTCAGTTTATTGTTTAATATGGTGAATCCAGCACTAGCAGCAAATGGTTCTACTGGAGATTGTGGAGTTGTAGTTAACGTAGATTCAAGTACGTACAGTAAATCTGGAACGATCAATTTTTATGCGAAGAAACCAGCTAATGAATGCGGAAAAAATCTTTCTTATATTGTAATTATAGAGAAAAATGTTAACGGAAAATGGGAATCTCAAAAACAAGTGAATGGCCTTGAAGGAGTATTTACACAGCAAACACCAACTAAATCCATTAAAGTTAGTAATAATTTTAGTTCAACTGGTACATACCGTTTACGTATTTGGTTATCTGATGGAATTGTTGCACAGTATGGAAATGCGTATTCTCATAGTTTTAAAATTCAGTAGTAAAATATTAAATATGTTGAAAAACAAAAAAAGAGAGCATTTGCTCTCTTTTTTCAGGCTGTGGAGCATGTAATAATTACTACATACTCTTTTTGATGCGGTTCATTTTTAAATATTCCACATCTTCTAGGCGTTTCTTAGTGTATAGTTATGTCCTTCTGTTTCTTTTTCCTCATTTCAACAGCAAAGTTCATAATCTCTTCCTTTGTTAATTTTTCTTCTTTAATATCACCGAAAATACTTTGAACCAACATATTTCATATCATCCCACTTGCAGAACGGCTCTTCATCTTTTAAAACCATTTCTGTATACCTCTCCTATTTGCCATTTATGTTTGCCATATTGAATCGCCCTTCGTCTTGTAAAACTCTTAGTGCAAACATCTTATCTGAGTAATAAAAATCGTAAGGAATATCCTTATTGGGGTAGCACCA
>NZ_JBUXJL010000028.1:0-15539 GCF_056158125.1 Bacillus sp. EB V-12
ACTTGGCCGCTCATTTGCGACTTCCTTATGTTAACATTTTCATCTTTCAATGTCAACTAAGTTTTTCATTTCGTTTGTCGCTTGCGACGTTATTGTCATCGGCGACTTGTTCTATATTACACCTCTAAGCTCTAATCGTCAATATGTTTTTATAAAAAATATAAAAAGGCTTATTTCTTTTAAAATAAGCCTTTTTATCACATATCATTCTATTCATTTATTATTTCTCTATAATTGGTAACGAGACGATAAATTGAATAATACCATCCCTATATTCCGCTCGAATACTACCACCTTGTAACTCAACAATACTTTTCGCAATCGCTAAACCGAGTCCCGACCCTTCCGTTACTCTACTTCGAGATTGATCTTTCTTATAGAAACGTTCAAACAAATTCGCTAACTCTTCTCTCGTAAACGCTTCACTATGATTCGCAATTACAATTTGTATATCCCTACGCTGCCTTTGAAGAGAAACTTTTATCTCTCCATCATCTTTACTATACTTAATTGCATTCATTAGTAAATTATCAAATACACGAACCATCTTTTCCGAATCAATCGATGCATAAGCACGTTCCTCAGGAAACTTCTTAACAAACGTAAGTCCATGCTCTTCCGCTTGCGGTACTAACTCTTCTATTAATTGCTCAAGCAACTCATTTACACATACTTCTTGTTTTTCTAATACAACTTGTTCATTTGTTAACTTCGTATACTCAAATAAATCTTCTATTAAATTTTTTAACTGCTCCGACTTTGCAAAAGCAATTCTCGTATACTCATCGTGTTGTTCTTTATTTTCATATTTAGAATCTCGAAGTAATCGTAAGTAACCCATAATAGAAGTAAGTGGTGTACGCAAATCATGTGATACATTTGTGATAAGCTCATTCTTTTGCTTTTCTAATTTACGTTCCTTTTCTATATTATTCATAAGCTCTTCTGCCATATTATTAATATTCTCAGTTAAAGCTGCAATCTCATCTTCACCTTTTTTCTCAATGCGGTAGGCTAAGTTACCTCTTTCTATTTCCTTTACGCCTTGTGCCATCGCTTCAATCTGCTTCATCTTTCTCTTTGTTATATAGAAGAAAGAGAAAATGAATACAAGTACACCAATTAAAAACGGGAATGGTCCTTCTTGCGTGTCATATATTACCTCTCCCTCTGGAATTCCGCTAACAAACATGTACAAATTCTTTCCTTCAATAGTAATAGGTGAAAAAGATATAAACTCTTTTCTTGTACTTTCAAATACATTTCTACCATCTGTATAATTAATCGCGAATGATGCTGCATTACGAATCGTATTATGCAAATCGATTTGCTCTTCTTGCGCTTGCTTTGTTTTATATAAAACTTTACCACTTTCATCAGTAACCAATATCTTCAAAGCTCTAGACCCTTGCTCTAAATTTTGGTTCTCCATTTCGATCATATTTGATATAGCTTCTAATTTATTTTCATGAACCGAACTATTTGCTGCTCCTTGAGCTTGGTGATTAATTTGTTCCATACCAGCCCGATAATCGATAGTTGCTTGACGATTCGCATTCTCAAAAAACGGCGCTGCTGCCTTCGCTGACAAAACTCCTAATAACGCACAAGCAGCAAAAGTAGTAATCAATTGAATCCTTATACTCTTTCGTACGCTCTTTACTAATTTCTCAAATAATTCTCTTATTTTCCTTATATAAGTAAACGGATTAAATATCTTTTTCAATCTTATACCCCACTCCCCATACTGTTTTTATATATCTAGGTTTCCTTGGATTCTCCTCAATCTTTTCACGTACTTTTCGAATATGCACCATTACAGTATTATCAGACTGGAAAGATCGTTCGTTCCACACCTTTTCATAAATTTGCTCCGCACTAAACACCATACCTGGATTTCTAGCTAGCAATTCTAAAATTGAAAATTCCCTCGGAGTTAGTTTCACTTCTTCTCCCTCTACAATAACTTTATGGGTCGAGATGTTGATTTTCATCTCCCCAATTTCTAACTCATCCTCATTTTGAATAGCGAAACCATTCATTTTCATATAACGGCGTAACTGAGATTTAATTCGTGCGATTAACTCTAACGGATTAAACGGCTTCGTTACGTAATCATCTGCTCCTGTTGTTAACCCTAAAATCTTATCCATATCTTGCGTTTTGGCAGAAAGCATAATAATAGGCATTTCTTTCGCTTCCCTTACTTTCATACACATATGAATACCATCCACTTTCGGCATCATAATATCTAATACGACTAGATGTACTTCATTTTCTTCCAGTAGACGTAATCCTTCTTCTCCGTCTCCTGCTTGCAATACTTTATATCCTTCATTCTTTAAATAGATTGTAATTAAATTCCGAATTTCTTTTTCATCATCTACGACAAGTATTGTTTCGTGTGCCACAATATCTCCCCCATCACTTTTTTAATCCCTAACTTCTATTATAGGAAAACTTCTGAAGAAAAACGCTCGGAAATCCTTAAGATTTTCTGAAGACGCAAAAAAGGTCTAGACTCCCCTTAAGTCTAGACCTTTAAAAAACCCCTTTTATTTACGAACGTAGATGAAATATAGTACGAATAAAACTCCCATAACATACATAATCGGATGAACCTCTTTACGACGACCACTTACTACCATTGTAATTGGATAGAAGATAAATCCAATCGCAATCCCAGTTGCGATACTATACGTAAGTGGCATAGATATAATTGTAAAGAATGCTGGTACTGCAATCTCGAATTTCTTCCAATCAATTTCCCCTAAGGAAGAAACCATCAAGATTCCTACAATAATTAAAGCCGGCGCCGTTACAGCTGGCGTTACAACACTTAGTAATGGCGAGAAGAATAGTGCCAGTAAGAAGAATCCTGCTGTTACAACTGCTGTAAATCCAGAACGTCCTCCCGCTGCTACCCCTGCAGACGATTCAATGTAAGACGTTGTTGTTGATGTACCCAAGATTGCACCAATTACAGTCGCAATCGCATCTGCAAATAATGCTTTTCCTGCACGTGGTAATTTATTGTTCTTCATTAATCCGGCTTGATTCGCAACCGCTACAAGCGTACCTGCTGTATCAAAGAAATCGATAAAGAAGAACGTTATAATAACA
The DNA here is from genome assembly GCF_056158125.1 of Bacillus sp. EB V-12. Taxonomy (NCBI): domain Bacteria; kingdom Bacillati; phylum Bacillota; class Bacilli; order Caryophanales; family Bacillaceae; genus Bacillus; species Bacillus sp. EB V-12. The sequence goes on from NZ_JBUXJL010000028.1 coordinate 3,124, forward strand.
ATCCCCATTTGAACTGTAAAAATATCTCCGAAGTGCGTTAACGCCACGCCGAACGTTGGTTCTAGACTCGGTATTGCTCCCACTACAGCTTTCGGAGTATCAATTAATCCTGTTGCCACTCCTAAGATCGCTGTAAGAATCATACCGTAAAATACTGCACCATTAACTTTCTTAATCATGAAGATGATTGTCGTAACAACCCCGAAGATTGCTAGTAACGTTGTGCCCTTTGTTAAGTCCCCCAACCCAACAAGAACCGCATCATTTTTCACGATAATTCCTGCATTTTGGAATCCAAGGAATGCAATGAACAATCCGATACCTGCTGCTACTGCAAACTTTAACTCTGATGGAATTGCATTGATGATTTTTTCACGAATACCTGAAGCAGTAAGAATAATAAAGATAATACCTGACATTAATGTTCCGGCAATTGCTGTTTGCCATGGAATACCCATCGTTAACACTGCTGTATAAGCAAAGAACGCGTTAATTCCCATACCTGGCGCTAAAGCAATTGGATACTTCGCGAAAATACCCATAATTAACGAACCGATCGCTGCCGCTAATGCCGTAGCAACGAATACTGCACCTGGATCCATCCCTGTACCTGCTGGTAACCCTTTAACATTTCCAAGCGACAGCGTAGCAGGATTGACAAATAGTACGTAAGCCATAGATAGAAATGTCGTTAACCCTGCTATGAACTCAGTCTTATAATTCGTACCGAGCTCATCAAACTGAAAATAGCGTTTCATCCTACGTTTCCCCCGTTATATGATTACTCGCCGTATTTCTCCTAGCCATCTTTTATCCCGAGAAATAAAAAAGGCTTCCATTGCATATATACATGGAAGCGTTCTATAAACAAAGACAAGTTTCCCCTCATCTTTATACAAACGCCTCGTAGTCAAGCCATTTACGGTAGCTAGGTAGAAACTTTCGGGCCATATCCCCGATATTATACGACGGCATAATATTCACTTTTCGTTTGAATTACATAATCATATTAACTCGACGAAGTAGTTTTGTCAATTTAAAAACGAACATTTTTATAAAATTTTATATTTTCGTTCGTATTAATACCAAAATAAAAAAGATCCATCTATGCATAAGCAATAGATGGACCTTTTTATAAATACTATTCCCACTCAATAGTTGCTGGTGGCTTACTCGTTACATCATACACGATACGGTTAACGTGTTTTACTTCGTTTACGATACGTACAGAGATTTTCTCTAATACGTCCCAAGGGATACGTGCCCAGTCAGCTGTCATACCGTCGATAGATGTTACCGCACGGATACCTACTGTGTAATCGTAAGTACGCTCGTCACCCATAACACCTACGCTACGCATACCAGGAAGCGCAGTGAAGTATTGCCAGATTTCACGGTCTAAGCCCGCTTTAATAATTTCTTCACGTAAAATCGCATCAGATTCACGAACGATTTCTAATTTCTCTTCTGTGATTTCACCTAATACACGAATACCAAGACCCGGTCCTGGGAATGGTTGACGCCATACGATTTCATCAGGAATTCCTAATTCAGATCCTAATACACGTACTTCGTCTTTAAATAACGTGTTTAAAGGCTCAATTAATTTGAACTGCATGTCTTCTGGAAGACCACCAACGTTATGGTGAGATTTAATTGTTTGTGCAGTTGCTGTACCACTCTCAACGATATCTGTGTAAAGTGTACCTTGCGCTAAGAAGTCCATACCTTGTAATTTTGACGCTTCATCATCAAATACGTAAATGAATTCGTTACCGATGATTTTACGTTTTTGTTCTGGATCTTCTACACCTTTTAACTTGTCCATGAAGCGGTCTCTTGCATCCACTTTAATAACGTTCATATGGAAGCCTTCGCTAAATGTTTTCATAACGCCTTCTGCTTCACCTTTACGAAGTAAACCGTGGTCAACGAAAATACATGTTAATTGATCACCAATTGCTTTATGAATTAATACTGCTACAACAGAAGAGTCTACACCGCCACTAAGTGCGCATAGTACTTTTTTGTCTCCAACAGTTTCACGAATCTTTTCTAATTCTACTTCAATAAAGTTCTCCATGTTCCATCCTTCAGAACAACCACATACGCCGAATACGAAGTTTTTAATTAAATCGTTACCGTGCTCAGAGTGACGTACTTCTGGGTGGAATTGTACACCGTATAAGTTTTTCGCTTCATTGCTCATACCAGCAATTGGGCAAGACTCACTTGTTGCATCTACTACGAATCCTTCAGGTAAACCAGTTACTAAGTCGCCATGGCTCATCCATACAACTTGCTCTTCTGGAAGGTTCGCATATAATTTTGATTCGTTCTCTACTTTAAGAACAGCTTTTCCGTACTCACGGTGATTTGCACGCTCTACTTTACCACCGAAGTGTTGCGTCATAAGCTGCATACCGTAACAAATACCGAAGATTGGTAAACCTAGTTCAAAGATTTTTTCATCACAATGTAATGCACCTTCACCGTATACACTATTTGGTCCACCAGAGAAAATAATCCCTTTTGGATTCATTGCTTTAATTTCTTCTGCAGTAATTGTATGTGGATGAAGTTCACTGTATACACCGAACTCACGAATTCGACGTGCTATTAACTGATTGTATTGACTTCCAAAATCTAAAACGATAATTGTATCGTGTTGTTTCTTCAAAATAATCACCCCAACGTTAGTTCTCGTATATAAATATTTTCACCAATTTGGCGAAAAGCATTACCAATATAATAAAAAAAGCCAGTCCTCCGCCTCTAGTCTCATAACAAAGAAAAGGCAGGGGTCTGGCTTTATAAAGAAAGATAGTCTCCGCTCTTTATAAATATAAGACACACTGCCTTCATAGTCAGGTTGTTTACGGTAACCCGGTAGAGACTCTCAAACCATATCATTGAGGATATATGAAGGATCGTTTTATATTATCTTCCTAGATTCTAACAATGAAGTATCAATATGGTCAAGAGAGAAAGCGACAAAATTCTACAGAAATTCATTTCCTTTTCTAAAAAACATAAAAAAACATCCATTTCTATATAGAAATGGATGTTTTTTAGGGCAAACGGAATTACATCATTCCGCCCATACCGCCCATGCCCATGCCGCCCATGTCAGGCATTGCTGGTGCATTTGGTTCTGGCTTGTCAGCAACTACAGCTTCAGTTGTTAAGAACATAGCTGCAACAGATGCTGCGTTTTGAAGTGCAGAACGAGTTACTTTAGCTGGATCTACGATACCAGACTCAAGCATGTTAACCCATTCGCCAGTAGCTGCGTTGAAACCAACGCCTACTTTTTCGCCTTTTAGACGCTCTACAACTACAGATCCTTCTAGACCAGCGTTGATTGCGATTTGACGAACTGGCTCTTCTAGTGCACGAAGTACGATGTTGATACCTGTTGCTTCGTCGCCTTCAGCTACGATAGAAGCTACTTTTGTGTATACGTTCATAAGTGAAGTACCACCACCTGCAACGATACCTTCTTCTACTGCTGCACGAGTTGAGTTAAGTGCATCTTCAATGCGAAGTTTGCGCTCTTTTAACTCAGTTTCAGTTGCTGCACCTACTTTAATTACTGCTACGCCACCTGCTAGTTTAGCAAGACGCTCTTGTAATTTTTCACGATCGAATTCAGAAGTTGTTTCTTCTAATTGCGCACGGATTTGACCGATGCGAGCTTCGATTTGTTCTGTGCTTCCTACACCTTCAACTACAGTTGTGTTTTCTTTTGTAACAACAACTTTACCAGCGCGTCCTAAAGATTCAACTGTAGCAGATTTTAAGTCACGACCTAATTCTTCAGTGATTACTTCGCCACCTGTTAAGATTGCGATATCTTCTAGCATTGCTTTACGACGGTCACCAAATCCAGGAGCTTTAACAGCTACTACGTTGAATGTACCACGAAGTTTGTTCACTACTAATGTAGCTAAAGCTTCGCCTTCAACATCTTCAGCAATGATAAGAAGTGGTTTACCTTGTTGTACCACTTGCTCTAATACTGGTAAGATTTCTTGAATGTTAGAAATCTTTTTGTCAGTGATTAAGATGTATGGGTTATCAAGAACTGCTTCCATTTTGTCAGAATCAGTAATCATGTAAGGAGATGCATATCCACGATCAAATTGCATACCTTCTACTACGTCTAATTCTGTTGTGAATCCTTTAGACTCTTCTAAAGTAATAACGCCGTCGTTACCAACGCGCTCCATTGCTTCAGCGATTAATTGACCTACTTCTTCGTCAGCTGCAGAAATAGCAGCTACTTGTGCGATAGAAGATTTGCCTTCGATTGGTTTAGAAATCGTTTTTAATTCTTCAATTGCAGCAGTAACAGCTTTTTCGATACCTTTACGAAGACCCATTGGGTTAGCACCAGCTGTTACGTTTTTAAGACCTTCACGAATCATAGCTTGCGCTAATACAGTTGCAGTTGTTGTTCCGTCACCAGCTACGTCATTTGTTTTGCTAGCAACTTCTGCTACTAATTTCGCACCCATGTTTTCGAATGCATCTTCTAATTCGATTTCTTTTGCGATTGTTACACCATCATTTGTAATAAGTGGTGAACCAAATTTTTTCTCAAGTACAACGTTACGACCTTTTGGTCCAAGCGTAACTTTTACTGCGTTTGCAAGAGTGTCGACACCGCGAAGCATCGAACGACGTGCTTCTTCACTAAATTTAATATCTTTTGCCATAATAATTGACCCCCTTGGATTTTTTAAGATTTATATAATTAACCGATAACTGCTAAAATGTCACTTTCACGTAAAATCAAGTAGTCTGTACCTTCATATTTCACTTCAGTACCTGCATATTTTGAGAAGATGATAAGATCACCTGCTGCTACCTCTAAAGCAACACGCTCACCATTCTCAAGCACTCGACCAGTACCTACTGCAACAACTTTACCCTCTTGTGGTTTTTCTTTTGCAGTATCTGGTAATACGATACCACTTGCTGTTTTTTCTTCTGCTTGAACAAGCTCAATTACAACGCGATCACCTAATGGCTTTAGCATGAACAATAACCTCCTCATTTTGTTATGTAAATTTCTTTTATTAGCACTCAAGTCATCCGAGTGCTAACACACTTATAATAATAAATAATCTCAATTTCTTTTGCAAGTAAAAAAATCATAATTTTTTCGCAAATCACTATATAAACTTTCTATATAGAATACTGCCTTTACTATATGAATCGTTGTTTCCACTGCTCGTATGTTACAATATGAAAGGACACCCTAAGTTGTTTTCGCTACACACACAACTTTCTCCTGTCTTCTATTATAATTTCAAATAAGGATTTACGAAAAAAACATAATTCAAGTGAGGTTTATATCGTAGGTAGCATATTTACATGTTATCCTAACTTATCTCATACACTATAGTTAGAAAGGATGGTTAAACCATTTGAAGAAACAATACTGGTGGATTATCGTTACATACATTTTAATGCAGTTATCTGGCGTTGTTGGATTACCACTTCTCCTAAAAACAGGACTCTATGATAATAGAGGATTTACCATTGAGGAAAAAGGACAAATCATAACGGGACACTGGGCAATCATTAGCTTCTTTATTGCATTATGTATCGTACTTTGGTTACTTAGAACGGATATTCGTGACAGGCATTTAGATGCAATGCGCTCTTCTGTTCCAGCTACTATTGGATGGATTTTTATCGGGTTCTTCTTAGCTTTCTTTTCACAAATAGTTGCCGGTATGATCGAGATGCAACTGCTAGGAATTAAACAAGGTTCAGAAAATACAATGAAACTGATGGAAATTGCAAGAACGACACCTTGGTTCCTTATTGTTGTTTCTATAATTGGACCTATCTTAGAAGAAATCGTATTTAGAAAAATTCTATTCGGTACACTTTATAAGAAGTTTAACTTCTTTATTGCAGCTATCATTAGTTCGCTTGTATTCGCAGCAATTCATTTTGATTTTACTCACTTATTGGTATACACTGCTATGGGGCTCGTATTCGCCTTCTTATATGTGAAGACGAAACGTATTATCGTTCCGATTGCAGCTCATGTTGCAATGAATACATTAGTCGCTATTGGGCAAATTTTTATGAGCAATGAACAAATTCAAGAAATGATTAAAGAAGCTGAAAAAATGCAAGGCTTTATCGGAGGATTTTTTGTATGAGAAACTCACCATTGTTCATGGCTGCACTATACTTCCTTCTTGGATGTATCTTTACACGCTTCGCCATTACGAACGTGACAGATACAATCTGGAATATGTGGACAATACTATTTGCAGTTATGGCAACAATTGATTTTAATTTGGCACTTCGCCTTATATTAGTTAAATTCACAAACAAGAAACAATAATAAAACGCAGAGGTCGCTCCCTCTGCGTTTTATTGTGGATAGTTTTTCAAAAAGTAAACTAATGTTTGTAACTCTACAGCTAAGTCAATATGATGAATTCTAATATTCTCTGATACGTTTAATCGCGCTGGTGTGAAATTCAAAATACCGTGCACGCTTGTTTCAGCTAATCTATCTGCTACAGCTTGTGCTACTGTAGCCGGTACTGTTAATATTGCCACTTGTATATCATTTGATAATCTCTCTTCTAATTCATCTAAATGATATACAGGAATGCCCCCGATTTCTGTTCCAACTTTCTCTTCACTAACATCAAATGCCATTTCAATTTTTGTATTATTGTTTTTCGTGAAATTATAATGTAAGAAAGCGGTCCCTAAATTACCTACTCCAATAAGTGCTACACGTGTTATATCATCTTGATCAAGTGTTTCGCGGAAAAATGATAATAAATAATTTACGTTATATCCATATCCCTTTTTCCCTAACGCTCCAAAATACGAAAAATCTCTTCGTATTGTTGCGGAATCTACTTTTACTGCCTCACTCAATTCGGCCGATGAAACACGCTGCTTACCAGAAAGAGATAAGTTTTGGATAAATCGATAGTATAGAGGCAATCTTTTAGCAGTGGCTTGTGGAATCTTTTGCTGATCCATATGACCTCTCCTCTCTTCCTATCTTTATTCATATACTTTAATCAAATACAGAAGTTTAGCACTCATTAAATTCCTTGTATAATAAAGAGAAGAAGTATTCTCTCTTTATTTTAAACTATACACTATTTTTAGTATGATTGAGAAATATAAACATGGCAAAGTTAAGAAATTATTTGAGGTGAAAACATTGATTTTATTACAAGTAAACGCGCTTTCGAAATTATACGGTGCAGAAACAATTCTTGCAAACATAAAATTGGAAGTACAAACAAAAGATCGTATCGCATTAGTTGGAAGGAATGGAGCAGGTAAATCTACATTATTAAAAATTATCGCTGGTGAATTATCTCATGATGGTGGCGAAATTATAAAACCGAAAGATGTCTCAATCGGATATTTAGCTCAAAATACTGGACTAGAAACGTCTTTAACAATTTGGGATGAAATGCTAACCGTCTTTACCCATTTACAGCAAATGGAGACAAAACTCCGAAGGCTTGAGCAAGAAATGGGAAAAGAAGAAAACTTTTCAAACGAAGCTACATATGAAAGATTGTTAGCTGATTATGACCAATTACAACTCAATTATAAAGATCAAGGTGGATATCAATATGAAGCGGATATTCGCTCCATTTTAAGCGGCCTTGGCTTCCCAGTTGAAACGCACCAGACGACGATCTCTACTTTAAGCGGCGGGCAAAAAACAAGATTAGCTCTCGGGAAATTATTATTAACAAAACCAGACTTACTTATTTTGGACGAGCCTACAAACCATTTAGACATCGAAACATTAACATGGCTTGAGCAATATTTGCAAGGTTATCCTGGCGCAATATTAATCGTCTCACATGACCGTTATTTCTTAGACAAACTCGTTACACAAGTATATGAAATTTCGAATAAAGAAAGCAGACGATTTGTTGGTAACTACAGTAAATATTTAGACTTAAAATCAGCATTATATGAGCAAGAAATGAAACGTTACGAAAAACAACAAGATGAAATCGCAAAACTTGAGGACTTCGTTCAAAAGAATATAGCTCGCGCTTCTACAACGAAACGTGCTCAAAGTCGCCGTAAACAACTAGACAGAATGGAATTATTAACGAGACCATTAGGGGATTCTAAGTCAGCATCATTCCACTTCGATATTGAAAAACAAAGTGGAAATGATGTTTTACAAGTAAATGATGCAACCATCGGCTATAATGAAAACCCTATAATTGAACATGTAACTATGCGCTTAACTCGCGGAGATAGTGTTGCTTTAGTTGGTCCAAACGGAATTGGGAAATCCACATTGTTAAAATCCATTGTGAATAAGTTACCACTATTAAATGGTGATGTTTCTTTCGGATCAAATGTATCTGTTGGTTATTATGATCAAGAACAAGCAAACTTAACATCTTCTAAACGGGTTTTAAATGAACTATGGGATGAATATCCACTGCAACCGGAAAAAGAAATCCGTACTATACTTGGGAATTTTTTATTCACAGGAGATGATGTACTGAAACCAGTATCTTCCCTTAGTGGTGGACAAAAAGCTCGATTAGCTCTTGCAAAACTTATGATGCAAAAGTCAAATTTGTTAATTCTAGATGAGCCTACGAACCACCTTGATTTAAATAGTAAAGAGATTTTGGAGAATGCTTTAATTGATTACCCAGGGACTCTTCTATTCGTCTCACATGACCGCTACTTTATTAACCGTGTAACAACGACTGTGGTTGAGTTATCAACAGAAGGTGCACAGGAATATTTAGGGGATTACGATTACTACGTTGAAAAGAAAAATGAAATGATTGAACGTGCAGAACTTGAACAGCAAGAAAGTGACGTTCCTGTTCAAAAGGTGGTTGCACAAGAGAAATTAAATTATTTAGAAGAAAAAGAGCGTAAACAACTAGAGCGTCAACGCACTAGAAAAATTGAAGAGCTAGAACAAAGTATAGTGGAATTAGAAGAAGAAATTGCTACGTTAGAAGATCAACTTTGCTTACCAGAAATATATGCAGATTATGAAAAAGCTAGTGAAATTACAACTAAAAAGCAAACGCTACAAGAACAACTTGAAACTTGTATGGCAGAATGGGAAGAGCTGCATGTATAAGCATATTTAAATAAGGAAGATGTCTCATAAGTCAGGATTTTTGACTATGTGACATCTTTTTTTAGTGCTTAAACAATTTTTTGAATATATCTATCGTAACTTAGAATATACTAACGATTTTTTAAATATATCTATTGTAACCCTATATATATTAACAATTCGACACGAAATATCGATTTAACGACAAAGATTGACAATATTAGCATCTTCTATAATGGGGGGATGTTTCAAAATGTTTTTCGGGGATATCTTCTTGCTTTTTATTTCCCGAAAAAGAACAACTTCAAAGGTCTGACATCAACCTATTTATCCACAAGTTTATACACATATCCACCTTTATAAAATAAACATTAAAATAACTTTTCCACATTATCCACAGCCAACAAAAAAGTTATCAACATTTTATATACACAATAAAACCCACATTATCAACAGATAATATGGGTTTTATCCACAACCTGTGGTTAATTATGTGTATAACTATGCTTCAATATCTAATCCTGGATTTGCATTTAAGGCTAATGTTGCACGCTTACCTTGTTCATAAGCAATTGTCCCTGCCGCTGCAATCATCGCTGCATTATCTGTGCATAAAGATAGCGGCGGAATAATTAATTCAATGTTTTCTTTTTGTGCAAATTCCTCTTCTAATCGCGCACGAAGTCCTTTATTAGCAGCTACTCCACCAGCAAGAAGTAATTGCTTTACATTATAAGCTTCTGCTGCACGAGCTGCTTTCGTTACAAGTACATCTATTACACTTTCTTGGAAACTTGCCGCTAAATCTTCTGGTGCAATTTCTATACCGCGCTGTTTTGCGTTATGCACAGTGTTGATAACTGCTGATTTCAATCCACTAAAGCTAAAATCATACGAATCCGGTTCTAGCCATGCACGAGGCAAATCAATTGTCGGTTCTCCTTCATGTGCAAGGCGATCAATATGAGGACCACCTGGATATGGCATAGATAACGTACGAGCTACTTTATCATATGCTTCTCCAGCTGCATCGTCTCGTGTTTCACCAATTACTTCGAATGAACCATGTTCTTTCATATAAACAAGTTCTGTATGCCCACCAGATACAACAAGTGATAATAACGGGAATTGAACTTCTTTTACTAAACGGTTCGCATAAATATGACCAGCAATATGATGAACACCGACTAACGGAATATCATGTGCAAACGCTACTGCCTTCGCTGCATTTACTCCAATTAGAAGTGCTCCTACTAAACCAGGACCTTCTGTTACAGCAATTGCATCAATATCATCAAATGTAATGTTTGCTTCCTTTAAAGCTTCTTCTAACACAACTGTAATTTCTTCTACATGATGACGTGATGCAATCTCTGGTACAACGCCGCCAAAACGTTTATGACTTTCAATTTGTGATGCAACGACATTCGCAATAATTTCCGTTCCATTTTTAACAACTGCTACTGCTGTTTCATCACAACTTGTTTCAATACCAAGTATAATCGTATTTTTTTCCATTATATATTCACCCACATTACGAGACCATCTTCCTGATTGTCTGCATAGTATCGTTTACGAATCCCACCATTTTGAAATCCGTATTTTCTGTATAACTGCTTTGCTACTTCATTTGATACACGTACTTCAAGTGTCATTGTTTTTACCCCTAGTTCTTTCGCTTCAGAAATAACTGCTTTCAATAGGGCATCTCCTAACTTTTGACCTCGGTATTCTGGCAAAATAGCTATATTTGTTATATGTGATTCATCAATAATTATCCACAATCCACAATACCCGACTACACGACCATCTTTTTCTAACACAATATAATGTGCATGTTCATTCATCGTTAATTCACGGTGAAAGGCATCTGCAGTCCAAGGAGTTGAAAAAGACGCTTCTTCAATAGCTACAATTTGAGCAATATCATCAAGCTCCATCTTTCTAAATATCATATCCATCTTCTGCAAGCTCCTACTTGTTTTGACTTTCTAACCACTTTGTTTCAGCTTCAGCTAAACGAAGATAGCTTGGAACAAACGTATGCACATCTTGTTCTTCTTTTTGTAATCCTAAGAATGCTAGCTCACTTGGTCTTGGGTTATTTTTAGTAAATGGAGCGAATACAGCTTGATCACCTAAATGTTCTATAATTGTTTCTTTATGCAATTTAACATCGTTACCGATAAATAAAACAGGCTGTCCTTTATCTTTTAACATTTGCAACCAGTCTACAATAAGAATAATTCGGTCTTCTTCTATTGAAGTTAACTGCTCTCCTTCATATGTATATAACCCAGTATAAATTTGCCCACGTCTTCCATCAAATAAAGGACAAATTAACCCGTTAAAGTTAGCACCGTTTGCAGCTACTACCTCTAAACTTGATACACCTACAATTGGTATTTGAAGTGACCAAGCTAATGTTTTCGCCGCTGTCACGCCTATACGAACACCTGTATAGGATCCAGGTCCAGCAGCTACAACGATTTTAGTTAATTCCTTCGGTTTTACGCCACACTCTTTTAACAGTTTCTCTACAGCTGGCATAAGACGTACAGAATGGTTTTTTGTTAAATTTGTAATGATTTCCCCAATTACGTTTTCTTCCTCAATAAGGGATACACCCATTACGTAATTTGAAGTATCAATTGCTAGTACTTTCATCTTGTAATAGCTCCTCACATAATCTAATATAGCGATCTCCAATTGGCTCGAGTATAATTTTTCTTGTGTCATCTCCAGCATGGAATAAACTAATTTGTAACTTTTCATTCGGTAAATATGCTTCTATTAAATGAGCCCATTCTACTACCGTAATTCCTTCACCGTAGAAATATTCATCAAAGCCTAAGTCCTCTTCACTTTCTGCTAAGCGATACACGTCCATATGATATAGCGGTAATCTTCCTTTATATTCTTTGATGATATTAAAGGTAGGACTATTTACAACTCTTTTCACTCCAAGACCTTTTGCTAGTCCCTTTGTAAAAGTCGTCTTACCAGCTCCAAGATCTCCTTCTAAAATAATTACGTCTTGTGCCTCTACGAGCTCACCTAATTTTTCTGATAACCTTTGTGTTTCCTCAGAAGATTTTGTTGTTACTTCATATTTACTCACAGACTTCACCTACTTTACTCACAATGTTCTCTGCTCTTTATTATACAGGTTTTGAATATATAAAAAAGTCCTTAGGAGTTGTCCTAAGGATAGTTTGACTGTCTTTATTAGTTTTTTGTTAAAACAAATAAAAAAATACGAAACAACTTGTTTCGTTCTTTTCTTTATATG
>NZ_JBUXJL010000029.1:0-14577 GCF_056158125.1 Bacillus sp. EB V-12
ATTTCCCATGAAATAGATTTGGTTCCATTAATAAAAAATTTGAAATATAGTAAGGGATTTTTTGAGCAGAAATACTTAGAAATTGATAAATAAATGGATAATCTTCAGAACCATAACTTCCAAGTAAGTCATACCACCAATCTGTTTCATATCTAGAAATCATGCTTAAATTATAGAGCAATAAATAATGAATGAGGAGTTCAGGTAATATTGGCTTAGGATTTCTAGGGTCAGTCGTAAGTGGCAAATAATAAGTATTAGTAAGATGTTCATAGTATAAAGGAGTACTGTACATAGGATTCCATGATTGAATGGGCGCTGTAAAAAGTAAATTCGATTCATTAGTCTTCTCAGGTACGTGTTGTATTGATAAATGCTTACAAGATGTTTCAATGTAACGAGAAAATCTCTCTTTAGTCATATGTAATCGATCTAGTAGGTTGACTGAAAAGGAGAGCTCATTTTTAACTGTTGAATCAATTTTATATAAAGTTGATCCTTTTTGACTATAACGAAATAAATTTTGTAATTCTGGAATATTTCCCATTAGTTCTAACATGTTAAATTTTTCTGCTTCTAAGTGTTTCATGTGAAACAGTTGTTCTGCAACATGAGTAAACAATCCGTTTTTTTGTACCTTCACCTCATCTTCTAAAAATTGATACCCTTGTTTTTTTCGTTTGCGAGTTGTAACACCATGAGCTAAAACAGTAGTGGATTCAGGATAGTTAGGGTCAATAGTTAGTAGGCATGCTTTAAACAGTTGGCTAATTCCATAAAATAACAACATTGGTTGAATGGAAAATGGAGCTGTCTTATATAATTCATAATAATTTTTCCCGTGTTCTAAGTAATAAATAAAGGGATAACAATTTTCAAAACTTTTTTTTTCTGCATCCTGAATAGAGGATTTTTCATAACAACGGGCAAGATAACGTTGTACATTTTGAGATGAAAAAAAGAAACTTAACTGCTGCCAAGTACAAGATGTTTGATGCATATATTACGCTCCTTTTATTGTCTAAAAATTCTAACATATATATACGTCCTTGACAGTATTTTAACCAATTGATAAGCTACTAATAATAATTTCTGGTATCATAGGGGGAACAATTATGTGGGAATCTAAATTTGTTAAAGAAGGTTTGACTTTTGATGATGTATTACTTGTACCAGCTAGGTCAGATATATTACCAAGAGAAGTAAGTGTTAAAACAGTTTTATCTGAAAGCTTACAGCTAAACATCCCGTTAATTAGTGCAGGAATGGATACAGTAACAGAAGCTGACATGGCTATTGCAATGGCTCGCCAAGGTGGTTTAGGAATTATTCATAAGAATATGTCTATTGAGCAACAAGCAGAGCAAGTTGATAAAGTAAAGCGCTCTGAAAGCGGCGTTATTTCAGATCCTTTCTTCTTAACTCCAGAACATCAAGTATATGATGCAGAACATCTTATGGGAAAATATCGTATCTCAGGTGTACCGGTTGTAAATAATTTAGATGAGCGAAAGTTAGTTGGTATTATTACAAACCGTGATATGCGCTTCATCCAAGACTACTCAATCAAAATTTCTGACGTAATGACAAAAGAACAATTAATTACAGCTCCAGTTGGTACTACACTGGAAGAAGCTGAAAAGATCCTACAAAAGTATAAAATTGAAAAACTCCCTCTTGTTGATAATAACGGTGTATTACAAGGGCTTATTACAATAAAAGACATTGAAAAAGTAATTGAATTCCCAAACTCTGCTAAGGATAAGCAAGGACGCTTATTAGTTGGAGCAGCAGTTGGTGTAACAGCGGATGCTATGCTTCGCATTGATGCATTAGTAAAAGCTAGTGTAGATGCAATTGTACTTGATACAGCACATGGGCATTCTAAAGGTGTTATTGATAAGGTAAAAGAAGTTCGTGCTAAATACCCATCACTAAATATTATTGCTGGAAATGTTGCTACTGCTGAAGCAACGAAAGCATTAATTGAAGCTGGTGCAAACGTAGTTAAAGTTGGTATTGGACCAGGTTCTATTTGTACAACACGCGTTGTAGCCGGTGTTGGTGTACCACAATTAACTGCAGTTTATGATTGTGCAACAGAAGCTCGCAAACACGGTATTCCAGTTATTGCTGATGGCGGTATTAAGTACTCTGGTGATATGGTGAAAGCATTAGCGGCAGGAGCACATGTTGTTATGCTAGGTAGCATGTTTGCAGGTGTTGCAGAAAGTCCTGGAGAAACTGAAATTTACCAAGGTCGTCAATTTAAAGTGTATCGTGGTATGGGTTCTGTCGGTGCGATGGAAAAAGGAAGTAAAGATCGTTACTTCCAAGAAGGCAATAAAAAACTTGTCCCAGAAGGTATTGAAGGACGAGTGCCATATAAAGGACCTTTAGCAGATACAGTTCACCAATTAGTTGGTGGCTTACGTGCAGGTATGGGATATTGCGGAGCACAGGATTTAGAATTCTTACGCGAAAATGCACAATTCATTCGTATGTCAGGTGCCGGCTTACGTGAAAGTCATCCTCATCACGTACAAATTACAAAAGAGGCTCCAAACTACTCGTTATAATGTCTTATATACAAATAGACAGAGATTTGATATCTCTGTCTATTTTTTTTTGATTATGTTAGAATAACGGTTATGTGAGTACATAGATATTGGGGGTAGCAAAAGTGAAAGGTATGTTTTGCAAAAGATTCATTGCTTTGGTAACAGTGCTTACACTAGCTTGTAGCATCTTTATGCCATATAGCAATGCATCAGCTGAAACAGGAGCCGCTTTAAACATTGAAGCAGGTGCGGCAATTTTAGTAGAAGCGAATTCTGGGAAAATTTTATATCAAAAGAATGCAGATGAATTATTATCCATTGCTAGTATGACAAAGATGATGAGTGAATATTTAGTTCACGAAGCAGTGGATAAAGGAAAACTTAAGTGGGACCAGAAAATTAAGGTTTCTGAATATGCATATAAGGTTTCACAAGATGCTTCATTATCAAATGTTGCATTAGAAAATGGTGGCTCTTATACAGTAAAAGAGTTATACGAGGCAATGGCAATCTTTTCTGCAAATGGTGCAACAATTGCATTAGCAGAAGCAATTGCAGGTAAAGAAGTAGACTTCGTAAAAATGATGAAT
Organism: Bacillus sp. EB V-12; assembly: GCF_056158125.1. Classification (NCBI taxonomy): domain Bacteria; kingdom Bacillati; phylum Bacillota; class Bacilli; order Caryophanales; family Bacillaceae; genus Bacillus; species Bacillus sp. EB V-12. The sequence continues at coordinate 3,152 of NZ_JBUXJL010000029.1, forward strand.
GATAAATCGAAAGAACTAGGGTTGAAAAATTATAAATTTGTCAATTCTACAGGTTTAACGAATAAAGATTTAAAGGGAATGCATCCTGAAGGAACAACAGCGGATGAAGAAAATAAAATGTCTGCAAAGGATGTTGCAACTTTAGCACAACATTTAATTAAAGATTATCCAAAAGTGTTAGATACAGCAAAAATCCCTAAAAAAGAATTCCGTCCAGAAAAAGAGAAGTTTGGAATGTCGAACTGGAACTGGATGTTAAAGGGCTTAGTTAAAGAATATGATGGTGTAGATGGCTTAAAAACAGGCTCAACTCCAGAAGCAGGAGATTGCTTCACTGGTACGGTTGAAAGAAACGGAATGCGTTTTATTTCTGTAGTTATTAAAACAAGTTCTCATACAGCACGTTTTGATGAAACAAAGAAGCTATATGATTATGGATTTGCTAACTTTGAAGTGAAACAAATGTATAAAAAAGGTTCTTCAGTAAAAGGACAAGAAACAGTACGAGTAGAAAATGCGAAAGATAAAGATGTAGCAGTTCAAACGAAACAAGCTATTTCACTTCCAGTGCCAAAAGGAAGTAAAGATGTTTATAAAACAGAATTAAAAGAATCAAGTAAGGGACAAGAAGCACCTATTAAAAAGGGAGCTGCGCTTGGTCAAATGGTAATTACGCCAAAAGATACAAACGACCCTGGATTTTTAACTGGTAAGTCACTGCAAGTGGATCTTGTAACGACATCTGAAGTAGAAGAAGCAAACTGGTTTACTCGTGCTATGCGCGGAATTGGTTCATTCTTTAGTGGTATGTGGAATAGTGCTGTTGATACAGTAAAAGGTTGGTTTTAAAAGCTCCTCACGATAGGAGCTTTTTTTTATTCCTATTTTTCATACCGACTTTATGAAAAAGTAGTAGACAAGCATCTGATAGTTAGTGGTAGAATGTAAGAGTATTCTTAATTTTCGCCTTTAACGGGGGAAAGCAATTCACCTAGGGGGGTTTTTGTACATGACAAATGTAACAGGGACAGAACGTGTAAAACGTGGAATGGCAGAAATGCAAAAAGGCGGCGTTATTATGGACGTAGTTAACGCTGAACAAGCAAAAATTGCAGAAGAGGCAGGCGCAGTTGCCGTTATGGCATTAGAGCGTGTACCAGCAGATATTCGTGCAGCAGGTGGCGTTTCTCGTATGGCAGACCCAACAATTGTTGAAGAAGTTATGGGTGCGGTGTCAATTCCGGTTATGGCAAAATGCCGTATCGGTCACCTTGTAGAAGCACGTGTATTAGAATCATTAGGGGTAGACTATATCGATGAGAGTGAAGTATTAACTCCTGCTGATGAAGTATACCATTTAAATAAACGTGATTACACAGTTCCATTTGTATGTGGTTGCCGTGATATCGGAGAAGCTGCACGTCGTATTGCAGAAGGTGCATCTATGCTTCGTACAAAAGGTGAACCAGGAACAGGAAACATTGTAGAGGCAGTGCGTCATATGCGCCAAGTCAATGCAGAAATCCGTCAAGTTGCGAGTCTACGTGAAGATGAGTTAATGACATATGCAAAAAATACTGGCGCTCCTTACGAAGTATTACTTGAAATTAAACGTCTTGGTCGCTTACCAGTTGTAAACTTTGCGGCAGGTGGTGTAGCAACACCAGCAGATGCAGCATTAATGATGCAACTTGGTGCTGATGGGGTATTTGTTGGATCTGGTATCTTCAAATCAGAAAACCCAGAGAAATTTGCACGTGCAATCGTTGAAGCAACGACTCATTATGAAGATTACGAACTAATTGCAAGCCTTTCTAAAGGATTAGGTAATGCAATGAAGGGTGTCGAAATTTCAACGTTATTACCAGAACAACGCATGCAAGAGCGTGGATGGTAATTAAAGGAGAACTTTAAAATGGTGAAAATCGGTGTACTAGGTCTTCAAGGTGCAGTTCGTGAGCATGTAAAATCAGTTGAAGCAAGTGGTGCAGAAGCTGTTGTTGTAAAGCGTATAGAGCAACTTGAAGAGATTGATGGTCTTATTTTACCGGGCGGTGAAAGTACAACAATGCGCCGTCTTATTGATAAGTATGCTTTCATGGAACCACTTCGTACATTTGCAAAGTCTGGTAAACCAATGTTTGGTACATGTGCAGGGATGATTCTTCTTGCGAAAACACTTATTGGCTATGAAGAAGCACATATTGGTGCTATGGATATTACAGTTGAGCGCAATGCGTTCGGACGCCAAAAGGATAGTTTTGAAGCTGCGCTTTCAATTGAAGGTGTGGGTGAAGACTTCGTTGGTGTATTTATCCGTGCGCCGTATGTTGTAGAAGTAGCTGATAATGTTGAAGTGCTTTCTAAGCATGGTGACCGAATGGTAGCGGTAAGACAAGATCAGTTTTTAGCAGCTTCATTCCATCCGGAATTAACAGATGATCATCGTGTGACAGCATACTTTGTTGAAATGGTAAAAGAAGCGAAAATGAAAAAAGTTGTATAAGTAACTTGCAACTTGTATAAGATTATAGTAAATTGATGGTAACAATTTTATAAAATAAGCGTGTTGATAGGAAATAGTAACAAATGTCGTTTCTTATAGAGAGTCGATGGTTGGTGGAAATCGATAGAAACAGTTTGTGAATCCATCCTGGAATGGAATGTGGAATATCTTTTGGATTAGTAAGCATTCCCGGTGAAGAGCCGTTATTTCTACTTGAGAGGAAAGCGGTAATGCTTTCAACTAGGGTGGCAACGCGGGTTAACTCCCGTCCCTTTATATAGGGACGGGAGTTTTTTGTGTTTTATAAAATAAAAGGAGGAGTATATAATGCTTGATATTAAATTTTTACGTACAAACTTTGAAGAAGTAAAAGCGAAATTACAGCATAGAGGCGAAGATTTAACTGATTTCGGACGTTTTGAAGAACTTGATACGAGAAGAAGAGAACTACTTGTTCAGACAGAAGAATTAAAAAGTAAACGTAACGAAGTATCTCAACAAATTTCTGTATTAAAGCGCGAAAAGAAAGATGCAGAAGCTCTAATTTTAGAAATGCGTGAAGTTGGAGAAAAAGTAAAGGATCTTGATAACGAACTTCGTACAGTTGAAGAAGACTTAGAAAGATTAATGTTATCTATTCCAAATATCCCTCATGAATCTGCTCCAGTTGGTGAAACAGAGGATGATAATGTAGTAGCACGTACTTGGGGAGAAGTGAAAGAATTTACTTATGAGCCAAAACCACATTGGGATCTTGCTACTGATTTAGGAATTTTAGATTTTGAACGCGCTGGGAAAGTAACAGGAAGCCGCTTCGTATTTTACAAAGGTGCTGGTGCAAGATTAGAGCGTGCTTTAATTAGCTTTATGCTTGATCTTCATACTGATGAGCATGGATATGAAGAAGTATTACCTCCATATATGGTAAACCGTGCAAGTATGACAGGAACAGGACAACTTCCAAAGTTTGAAGAAGATGCATTCCGTATTGAAAGTGAAGATTACTTCTTAATTCCAACAGCTGAAGTACCTGTAACGAATATGCATCGTGATGAGATTTTAAATAAAGAGCAATTGCCTATAAGATATGCTGCATTTAGCTCTTGCTTCCGTTCTGAAGCAGGTTCAGCTGGGCGTGATACACGTGGTTTAATTCGCCAGCATCAGTTCAATAAAGTAGAGCTTGTGAAGTTCGTAAAACCAGAAGATTCTTATGAAGAGTTAGAAAAGTTAACAAATGATGCAGAACGCGTGTTACAATTATTAGAGTTGCCATATCGCGTTATGAGCATGTGCACAGGCGATTTAGGATTTACAGCAGCGAAGAAATACGATATTGAAGTATGGATTCCAAGCTATGGCACATATCGTGAAATTTCTTCTTGTAGTAATTTTGAAGCTTTCCAAGCGAGACGTGCAAATATCCGTTTCCGCCGTGAACCAAATGGAAAACCAGAACATGTTCATACATTAAATGGATCTGGTCTTGCAATTGGACGTACGGTTGCAGCTATTTTAGAGAACTACCAACAAGAAGATGGTACAATTATAATTCCAGAAGTTCTTCGCCCTTATATGGGAGGAAAAACAGTTATTAAGTAAATTTAAACATTCATCGGTATGAGTGATTGGTAATTATGAGCGTTGTCAGTACTGTAATGTAGGAAGGGGAAAGTAAAATTTTCCTTTCCTCATAATTTATTTTAGTAGGGTTGACTAACTGTTTTTCTTTTGATATTATATTTGATGTCAATATGGAGGTATACCCAAGTCTGGCTGAAGGGATCGGTCTTGAAAACCGACAGGCGGCGAGAGTCGCGCGGGGGTTCGAATCCCTCTACCTCCTCCAGATATAATTGACAACAGCGCATATAAGTGGAGATTGGAGAACTCGTTACCAACACGTAACGAGTTTTTATTTTAAAACCAATCATAAAGTATGGTGTAAGGTAATTTTGTCCTTATTACACACTCATATTCCGATGATTATCTTCATAGATATGAAAGGAGTCAACATGGATCTTATTATACAAACGTTTCCTTTAGATGGAAAAACTTTATATTATGTACAATGTCCTGTCTGTAAGAACAATAGAATTTTAAACAGTGGTGCAAACGTATCACGCATTATTAGTGATGATACATTCCGTAAACTTTGTGGTTGTACTTGTGATGTAAAACCAGCTACGAGTAAAGTAGAGGCGCCAAAACAAGTTAAAAAAGCAGCTCCAAAACGTACAGGTAAAGTATTAACGGCAGTAATTAACGGGAAAGAAATGACTGTTAAAGAGATTGCTGAAGCATACGATATTAGTACAAGTACTGTTCGTCAGCGCATTAACGCAGGAAAACCTGAGAGTGAAATTATTGCTCCAACAAAGAAGAAGTAATTTAATAGGAAAACCCGTGCATATGCACGGGTTTTTTATTTTACAAGTTTACGTGTTTGTTTTAAAAAATGGCCAATTTTTTTTATGATTGGTTCGATTGAATCACCATCTTTTAAAATATCGTACTCATTAATATTTAAGCGTAATACAGGGCATGAATTAAAGTTGTTAATCCAGTTTTCATAACGTCCATGCATTTCTTTCCAGTACTCAATTGGTGTTTGCTGTTCCATTGGGCGCCCGCGTTCTTGAATACGATCGACAATATCATCGAAAGAACCTTCTAAGTAAATTAATAAGTCTGGATGAGGGAAGTAAGGAGTCATGACCATAGCGTCAAATAAACCTTTGTATGTTTCATAATCAGTTTCTGTCATTGTTCCTTTTTCATGATGCATCTTTGCGAAAATTCCAGTGTCTTCGTAAATGGAACGATCTTGAACAAAACCGCCACCATATTCAAAAATTCTTTTTTGTTCCTTAAATCGTTCTGCTAAAAAGTACACTTGTAGGTGGAAGCTCCAGCGAGTGAAGTCCGCATAGAACTTGTCCAAATATGGATTGGAATCTACTTTTTCAAATGATGTGCGATAACCTAAAGCATTAGCTAATGCAGTTGTCATAGTTGATTTACCCACACCTACTGTTCCGGCGATAGTGATTACTGCGTCATTGGGTATATCATATTTTTGCCTTAAATTCATTATTATTTCGACTCCTTTAAGAGAGTATTTTGAAGGGCAGATAGGATAACGTTTAAATCATCAGGATTTTTTACAAAATCCATATTGTCGCCATTAAATTTCAATACTGGTATTTCCGGATGATCTTTTTTAAAAGCATCCATTGCTGTTTCATAATCTTTTGTGAGCTGTAGTAAGTAATTTGGATCCATGTTTTTTTCAAATTCTCTTCCGCGCATGGCGATTCGTTTTTGCAATGTTTCTAGGCTAGCTGTTAAATAAACAATGACATTTGGCACAGGCATATCTTGTGTAAGGATACGATAAATTTGCATGTATTTGTCATATTGAGAGTCTTTTAATGTGCGGGATGCAAAAATTAAATTTTTAAAGATATGGTAATCCGCTACTACTGGTTTCCTTTGATTCAAGTACTTTATGTTAATGTCTTCTAATTGTTTGTATCTATTACAAAGAAAGAACATCTCTGTTTGAAAACTCCATTCGTCGATGTCTTCATAGAACTTTCCTAAAAAGGGATTTTCATCAACAATCTCTTTTAGTAAGTGGAGTTGCATGTGAGTTGAAATTTCCTTCGCAAGTGAAGTTTTTCCAACACCAATTGGTCCTTCAACCGTGATAAATGGTAATCCGGTCACGCTGTTTCCTCCTTTCAATCAGTGATTTACCGTGACTACTAAAAACACAAAACAGAATTATTGTAGCACAAGAGGGAAGCGAGCGGGTTAATTTGATATAAAAAGTTAGAAAATAGATATATGTATTAATTAAATTTTATTTTGGTTGATGATGTTATATTTGCTTTCAATGTAGTTTCCATTATTTTTAAAGCATGTATATTATCTTGGTCGTTGTTAGAGGCGATACAATCCTGTGGTACATACAATTTATAATTTCTCATATGAGCATCATTAGCTGTGAATAGGATACATATATTTCCGGCAACCCCTGTTAATATTAGATTTTCTATTTTTAAATAACCTAGTAATGAATTTAAAGGTGTTTCATAAAAAGCGGAATAATGTGGTTTAATAAAAATGTACTCATCAAAACTTGGAGCAATCTTATGGATTATATTTTCGCTATATTCATTTGTGCAATGAGTAATAAGTTGGTCGATATCAGATCTCCAAAGTTGATAATGGTCATTAACGTAAATTATAGGATAGCCGAAGGATTTCATTTTTTTCTTTAATTGTAAAATAGGGTTTGTTATAGTTTCGCATTTTTTAGCTAGAATGGGTCCGTGGGAAAATTGAAAGTCATTAATCATATCGATAATGAGCAAGGCGGTATTTTTCATATGTAATCCCCTCTCTTTTTTCTTTTAGGGTGGATTGAATTTGTAAAAGTTATCCCCTGTGTAGTAAATGGAAATAAGTGTACTTTATTTGTAATGAAAGGACTATGTTATGGAACAAGATCAAGATATTTATTTTATGCAATTAGCGATAGAAGAAGCTAAAAAGGCAGAGGAAATACAGGAAGTACCAATTGGAGCAGTTATAGTGTTAGATGGTGAGGTAATTAGTGTTGCCCATAATTTAAGGGAAACTGAGCAAAGATCAATAGCTCATGCTGAGTTGCTAGCGATAGATGATGCATGTAAAAAATTAGGGACATGGCGTTTAGAAGATGCAACATTGTATGTAACATTAGAACCTTGTCCAATGTGTGCGGGTGGAATTGTTTTATCACGAGTGAAGCGAGTTGTATATGGTGCAAGTGATCCGAAGGGCGGATGTGCAGGGACATTGATGAATCTTTTAACGGATGAACGCTTCAATCATCAATGTGAAGTAGTATCTGGTGTACTAGAGGAAGAATGCGGTACGTTGTTAACAAACTTTTTTAGAGAGCTTCGTAAAAAAAGAAAAGCAATAAAAAAATTAGAGAAGAATACTGGGAACTAACGTATTTGCATTTTCTAAAGAAACAAGTTATACTGATAATGCCTTTAATGAAGGCAACCGAATATTGGTTTTAACTTTGCCGTGCTAAGCGGGGAGGTAGCGGTGCCCTATACTCGCAATCCGCTCTAGCGAGGCCGAATCCCCTCTCGAGGTTATGTTGCTGTAAGGTCTGCCTTAAGTAAGTGGTGTTGACGTTTGGGTCCTGCGCAACGGGACCCCGTGAACCTTGTCAGGTCCGGAAGGAAGCAGCAATAAGCGGGTCTTCTCGTGTGCCGCAGGAGTGCCTGAACCGAGCTAACTGCTTGAGTAACGCTTATGGTACGTAATCGACGGAGGGTGCACGGCAGTTATATATGTATACAAAACTCACCTTAATACAAAGGTGAGTTTTTTGTATAGAAAATAACTTTTGGAATCTATAAACAGAATGGGTTATAATAAATGAGATAATAACCTTTGAGGGAGGCCGTATTTTCGTGTCATACCAAGCGTTATACCGAACATGGAGACCGCAAAAGTTCGAAGATGTAGTCGGTCAAAAGCACGTGACAAAAACGTTGCAAAATGCCCTTCTTCAAGAGAAAGTTTCACATGCTTATTTATTTTCTGGCCCGAGGGGAACAGGAAAAACGACAATTGCAAAAGTATTTGCAAAAGCAATTAACTGTGAACATGCTCCGGTAGCTGAACCTTGTAATGAATGTCCTTCTTGTTTAGGAATCACACAAGGATCCATTTCAGATGTATTAGAAATTGATGCGGCTTCAAATAACGGTGTAGATGAAATTCGAGATATTAGAGATAAAGTAAAATACGCTCCAAGTGCTGTAGAATATAAAGTATACATTATTGATGAAGTTCACATGCTTTCTATGGGTGCATTCAATGCGCTTTTAAAAACCTTAGAAGAGCCGCCAGGACATGTTATCTTTATTTTGGCGACAACAGAACCTCATAAGATCCCACCTACAATCATTTCACGTTGTCAGCGCTTTGAATTCCGAAAAATATCAGTGAATGATATTGTTGAGAGATTATCAACGGTCGTGACAAATGAAGGTACGCAAGTGGAAGGTGAAGCATTACAAATTGTTGCGCGTGCTGCCGAAGGTGGTATGCGTGACGCGCTTAGTCTTATTGATCAGGCTATATCTTATAGTGATGAGATTGTTACGACAGAAGATGTATTAGCCGTAACAGGATCTGTTTCTCAGCAATACTTAGGCAATTTAGTAGAGTGCATACGTGAAAATGATGTATCAAGAGCATTGCAAATCATAGATGAAATGATGAGTAAAGGGAAGGATCCAGTTCGTTTTATGGAGGATTTCATTTACTATTATCGTGATATGCTTTTATATCAAACTTCACCACAACTAGAACATATGTTGGAACGAGTAATTGTAGATAATCAATTCCGTAAGTTGAGTGAAGAAATGCAACCGGAAGTGATCTATGAGATTATTCATACCCTTAGTAAGGGACAACAGGAAATGAAGTGGACAAATCATCCGCGTATTTTCTTAGAAGTTGTTATGGTGCAATTGTGTCAACAGTTTATGATGCAAGCAAATGGTACAGATCGTTTGCAAGCAATTATGAACAGGATGCAGCAACTGGAGAAAGAGTTAGAGCAAGTCAAAAAGAACGGTGTGCCAGCTGGTGTACAACAGGAAGTAAGAGAGACACGTGCAACACCAAAACCGGTACGAACAGGAAGTATGAAAATTCCTGTCGGACGTGTAAATGAAGTATTAAAACAAGCGAAGCGTCAAGATTTAGAACAATTAAAAGCTGTATGGGGTGAGTTGTTAGGAAGACTCAAATCATATAACAAAGTAGCGTTTGCCGTTTTACTTGAAAATAGTGAACCAGTGGCAGCTTCAGATGACACTTACGTTTTAGCATTTCAATATGAGATTCACTGTAAGATGGCGAGCGAAAATCGAGAAGCTATGGATACAGTAGAACAAGCTTTATTTGAATTGCTAAGTAAAAGGTTAAATATGATTGCCATTCCAAAAAGTGAATGGGGTAAAATCCGTGAAGACTTTTTACAACGTGAAGGTGGAGAGTCTGAAGAAAGCCCGGAGAAAAAGGAAGACCCTCTTATAGAAGAGGCAGTGAAGTTAGTAGGGCAAGAACTCATTGAAATAAAAGAGTAATAATAATTAGGAGGAATTAATTATGATGCGTGGCGGAATGGGAAATATGAATAACATGATGAAACAAATGCAAAAGATGCAAAAGGACATGGCGAAAGCACAAGAAGAGCTTGGTGAAAAAACAGTTGAAGGTACAGCTGGCGGCGGAATGATTACAGTTATTGCAAATGGTCACAAGCAAATTCTTGAAGTGAAGATTAAAGAGGAAGTTGTAGATCCAGAAGATATCGAAATGTTACAAGACTTAGTATTAGCTGCAACAAATGATGCACTTAAAAAGGCTGATGAGCTTTCAAACTCTACAATGGGTAAATTTACAAAAGGCTTAAACTTACCAGGTGGAATGTTCTAGGAGGATATTGATACATGCATTATCCAGAACCAATATCAAAACTAATCGATAGTTTTATGAAGTTGCCAGGTATCGGACCGAAAACAGCGGTTCGATTGGCATTTTTCGTATTAGATATGAAAGAAGATGATGTGTTAGGTTTCGCGAAAGCACTTGTAAATGCGAAGCGAGATTTAGCGTACTGTTCTGTATGCGGACATATTACTGATCGTGATCCTTGTTATATTTGTAATGATTCACATCGAGATCAATCAGTTGTTTGTGTCGTGCAAGAACCGAAAGATGTAATCGCGATGGAAAAAATGAAAGAGTATCAAGGTGTATATCATGTGTTACGTGGTGCGATTTCTCCTATGGAGGGAATTGGACCGGAAGACATTAATATCCCGCAACTCTTAAAGCGACTACATGATGAAACGGTACAAGAAGTAATATTAGCAACAAACCCTAATATTGAAGGGGAAGCTACAGCGATGTATATCTCCCGCCTCTTAAAACCTACAGGCATTAAAGTAACTCGTATTGCACATGGTCTGCCAGTTGGTGGAGATTTAGAATATGCAGATGAAGTGACATTATCCAAAGCGTTAGAAGGGCGCAGAGAAGTATAAGAGGAGAAACAAAAATGTTCTTTCAAAAAAAGGGTAAATTGCGTAAAGAGTATGACGATAAGTTAATTGTACTTTTGGAAAAAGTGAAGAATGAGTGGTTACGTCAGAAGAGAATGGTCGAACAAAGTGTAGAACCGTCTCAAGATGTCATTTGTTCTTTGAAAATAGCAGAGGCGAAATATTTCTTTTTGTTGAAAGAAGCAAAGCGTCGTCCTGTAAAAATGGAACAATGGTAAAAGGTTCTGCTTTCTAAGCAGGCCTTTTTATTTTGTTTTTTTAATGCTGAGGTATTGTTTTATTTAGTTTATATGAAAGAGATGCCGCTTATGATACCTGTTCTTTTTTATTGTCTTGTCCCATACAAATAGATGTATAGGTCATTCATAAGGAGGAAAAAATGAATTCTACAATTATTATTGTTGGCATTCTTACTTTAGTATTTATTTTTCTTGTTTTTGGTGTCGTCTCTAAGCCATTACGTTTTATAGGTAAGGTGATTTTTCATGTTACTTTAGGAATAGCATTGCTTTTTATCGTAAATGTTGTAGGGACATATTTTGATTTTCATATCCCAATTAACATGGGTACAGCAGCAATAACGAGTTTATTAGGCCTACCAGGTGTGGCAGCATTAGTGATTATTAAGCTTTATATCATGCCAAGATAAAATTATTTTGGCATTTTTTTTAAAAGTGTTGACTATTAAATGATTAATATGGTAAATTAATAAGCGTCGTCAGGAACGAAAGAAAAAAGTTGTTGACAGATTTAACGCGAAATGTTAA
>NZ_JBUXJL010000030.1:0-9208 GCF_056158125.1 Bacillus sp. EB V-12
CTTTTTTTATTTGTATAGAAAGTCATTTTTTAGTTGAGAGTGGATAGCGTATGTATATTTATCATTTTAGCCAAGAAGACTCCTTCCTCAAGGAGCGTGAAGGGTCACAGCCCAGTGAGTAGGTGGGAGATGAATTGGCTTCGAACAAGGGATGGCAGGAAGCCATCTTAATTGTTCGACATACAGAAAGTGTTACTTCACTATCTATCGAATGTACGTTCGGTGTATAATGGTTATATACCGAAATGGAGGTGAATGAAATGATGATCAATAAAGCCTATAAGTTTCGTATCTATCCAAATCAAGCACAAGCAATTCTAATCAACAAAACGATTGGTTGTTCCCGCTTTGTATTCAATCATTTCCTATCCTTATGGGATCACGCATACAAAGAGACAGGAAAAGGCTTGACCTATGGTACATGCTCTGCCAAACTACCTGCCATGAAGAAAGAGTTTGTTTGGCTAAAAGAAGTGGATAGTATTGCGATTCAGTCGTCTGTTCGCAACCTTGCCGATGCTTATACTCGATTTTTTAAAAAACAAAACAGCGCACCGCGCTTTAAATCTAAGAAGAATAACGTACAATCTTACACCACAAAACAAACAAATGAAAACATTGCCGTTGTAGGGAACAAAATAAAGTTGCCGAAACTAGGCCTTGTTCGATTTGCCAACAGCCGCGAAGTAAAGGGACGTATTGTAAATGCGACTGTTAGACGAAACCCTTCTGGCAGATATTTTGTGTCACTATTAGTTGAAACAGAAGTACAAGAACTTCCGAAAACACATTCTTACATTGGAATAGATGTTGGACTAAAAGATTTCGCTATTTTGTCAGATGGTAAACCCTATAAAAATCCGAAGTTTTTCCGATTATTAGAAGATAAGTTGGTGAAAGCACAGCGTGTTCTTTCTAGAAGAATGAAAGGATCTTCTCGCTGGAATAAACAACGAGTAAAGGTAGCTAGAATTCATGAATACATTTCAAATGCTAGGAAAGATTACTTGCACAAAATCTCAACTGAAATCATCAAAAACCACGATGTTATCGGTATAGAGGATTTGCAAGTATCGAATATGTTAAAGAATCATAAGTTAGCAAAAGTAATTAGTGAGGTATCATGGTCACAATTTCGAACCATGTTGGAATATAAAGCAAAATGGTATGGCAAACAAGTCATTGTCGTATCGAAAACATTTCCTTCCAGCCAATTATGTTCTTGTTGTGGATATCAAAATAAAGACGTTAAAAATCTAAACCTACGTGAATGGGACTGTCCTTCTTGTCGTACACACCATGATAGGGATATTAACGCAAGTATCAATATAAAGAATGAAGCGATAAGGCTTCTAACCGCAAGGACTGCGGGGTTAGCCTAATCAATTAGAGTTCGATAGAACTCTTTACTTAGGAATCCCTCACTTCTAAACGAATTGAAAGAGGGGGTAGTTCAAGTGTAGATTACTTCTTACAATCATTTAGAAAAGTAAAAAGGATTATAAAAGTCCTAATGGAGAATTTTGTGACAATTATTATCACTATTGTAGTATTAGCATTAATTTTTGAATTTATAAATGGATTTCATGATACAGCAAATTTTGATATTTTAACGAGTAAGATAGTTGTTCAACTCCTAAATGATTATGGTTTCTAAAAGAGAGAATATTGAGGAGAACAGTTAGAGTAATAACTATTTGTTATATTTGATAAGCTTACAAAGTATAATGAGTTTTTTAGATGATTATATTTTTTTTACCTTTTGAAAAGATCAGGTAGAGAAATGAGATGAGGGGTATTTGAAAACTAGGAATTGTATATGGAGATCATGTGAAAATAATGACTATGTAAAAAGGTGCTTATTTCTTGATATTAAGCACCTTTTTACATACTTCTCTATTTAAATGCAAATTTTAAAATTTATCTAGAATCAAAGAGGTGCTTGAATCGCCATTTTATAACCAATTTTTCGAACCGTTTGAATATATTCAGGTTTTTTAGGATCTAATTCAATTTTTTCTCTTAAGTGTGCAATGTGAACATCTAAAGAGCGCGTGTCAGCGCGATGTTCACATCCCCATACTGTATTAACTAAAATCTCTCTATTATAGACACGTCCAGGGTTTTGAGCTAGAAAATGGAGCAAATCAAACTCTTTTGGAGTAAGAATTACTATTTTATTTCTAACGTATACTTCCCGGCTATCTACATCAATGATAAGCTCACCATATTGATATAGTTCTTTTTGTTGAGAAATAACAGTAGAACGAGCAGTCCGATGTAATATGGAACGTACTTCAAGGGGAAAGTCTACTACTGAAAAAGTACGAATATCTACAATTTGATTAACAAATGCAAGGCACCCAATCTTGTTTAGGCCTTGTTCTTTATTAATTAATATAACAGTAGGAATTAAAATTCCTTGTATTTGCAACTGGTGATACACATCAATCCCATTCATACTTGGGAGTGTTGCATCTAAAATAATAAGATGTGGCTGTATTTCCTTTATTTGTTCTAATACGTCTAAACCGTTATTAAATGCTATGACTTTATAATTAGCCTGCATTAATATTATTTTAATTAGCTTTGTGTCAAATTCATTATTGCTCACGAGTAGAATACGTTCAGACATGAAAAGCCCCCCAACCATTTCATCCAAGGTAATATTATATTATTTTTATCAGCCAAAACGACCCGATATATATTCTTCTGTTTTTTTATGTTTTGGATTTGTAAATATTGTATCTGTTTTATTGAACTCAATTGAATTACCATCTAAAAAGAACGCAGTTTTATCAGAGATTCTTGCTGCTTGTTGCATATTATGAGTCACAATTATAATGCAATATTTCTTTTTTAATTCGTGAATTAATTCTTCAACTTTTAATGTTGAAATAGGGTCTAAAGCAGATGTTGGTTCATCCATTAAAATAATACGAGGCTCAATTGCTAAAGTACGAGCTATGCATAACCTTTGTTGTTGTCCTCCCGAAAGTCCCATTGCATTTGTATGAAAACGATCTTTTACCTCATCCCAAAGTGCTACCTTCCGTAGACTTTGTTCAACTCGTTCTTCTAATTCTTTTTTTGATATTCCACCATTTAATCGTAAACCAGAAGCTACGTTATCAAAGATAGATAATTTTGCAAATGGATTTGGTTTTTGAAATACCATTCCAACATGGCGACGTAGTTCTACAGGATCCATTTCATTAATGTTTTGTTCTTCTAATGTGATTTCACCCGTAATATGAGCACCCTTTACAGTTTCATGCATACGATTAATGCATCGTATAAAGGTAGACTTACCACAGCCAGATGGACCTATAATGGCTGTTACCTCATTAAGTGGGATTTCCATATTAATATTTTTTAATACTTCTTTTTCTTTAAAGTATGCATGTAAATTCTGAACATCTAATTGCTTTGTCATCGCATATCCACCTCAAAGTTGCATATATTTAATATTTTGTTCTGGTTAAAAAACGAGCAATGATAGTAATAATCAATACAATTCCTAGTAGTGTAAGTGCACCAGCCCATGCTTGTTGATGCCAATCTTCATAAGGAGAGATAGCATATACATAAATTTGCAGAGGTAATGCAGCAGTTGGCTTATCAATACTAAAATTCCAAAAGTTGCTTCCGAAAGCCGTAAATAATAGGGGAGCTGATTCACCCATAACACGTGCGACAGCTAACATGACTCCAGTGGTAATTCCTCGTGCAGCAGCTGGTAATATAACCTTAAAAAGGGTTTGTGTAGGAGTTGCTCCTAAAGCTAAAGAAGAATCACGAAGCGTGCTAGGTACAAGTCGAATCATTTGTTCTGTTGTTCGTGTCACAGTGGGAATCATAATAATTGCTAATGCAATTGCTCCAGCAATCGCAGAGAAATTACCCATTGCTAGAACGACCATGCCGTATACGAGTAAACCTACAACAATAGAAGGGACACCTGATAATACATCTGTCATAAAACGAATGACGGATCCTAGTTTGTTATTACCGTATTCAGCTAAATATACTCCAACGGCTAAACCGATTGGAATACTTATTAAGCTACTGATTAGAACCAATTCTAAAGTCCCTAAAATCGCATTTGCCATGCCACCACCTGGAACACCAACAGGTGTAGGAAGATGTGTAAAGAATTCGAAGCTAAGTCCGGGAAGTCCCTGACGAAGTACATACCAAAAGATACTAAATAAAGGGATGATAGCTAATAAAGTTGCTAGAGCTAAAACTAGACTATAAAAGCTATTTTTCCAATTTCTAAACTTAACACGATTTATCATGATGTGTAGCTCCCTTGCTATTTATTAACACGACGAATTAAAATTCGTGAAACAAGATAGAATATGAACGTCACTGCGAATAGAACAAGACCAATTTCCATTAATGCTGAAATGTGAATGTCATTTGTAGCTTCTGTAAATTCATTAGCAATTACGCTTGCCATTGAATAAGATGGCGCAAATAAAGAAGTTGAAATTTCTGGACGGTTTCCGATAACCATTGTTACTGCCATTGTTTCACCAAGAGCACGACCTAGACCCAGCATGATACCTCCAATAATTCCAGACCAAGCATAAGGAAGAATGGCTAATCGAATCATTTCCCACTTTGTTGCTCCAATACCAATTGCTGCTTCTTTTTGTTCGTTAGGTACCGTCATAATCACATCACGAGCAATAGAAGTAATCGTTGGTAAAATCATAATAGAGAGAATTAATCCTGCAGCTAGCATACCTACTCCAAATATCGAACCTTGAAATATTGGTAAAAATCCAAAGTACTTTTGCAACCAAGGTTCAATACTTGTTCGAAGTAAAGGAGCTAGCACGAAAATTCCCCATAAGCCATAGACAACAGATGGAATAGCAGCTAAAAGTTCAATTAAGAAAAATAAAGGTTTAGCAAGCCAACTTGGAGCGAATTGCGTTAAAAATAGAGCAGCTAAAATGCCAATTACTCCACCGATGGTAATAGCAATAACAGAGGTTACGATTGTTCCATAAATAAAAGGTAGAGCACCGTACACATGAGAAACTGGATTCCAATCATGTGTGTATAGGAACTTTAAACCGAATTCTTTAATGGATTGCTCTGACTCTGTAAATAATAAAAGCAAGAATAGAATAAATAATGTAATAATGATAAAACTAGAACCTATTAAAAAACCTTTCATCCACTTATCTTGTGAACGAATACGATTCATACGTGAAGAATTTTTTAGGATAGTCTCTTTTATGTTCATGTTGAATGTCCCTCCATACAGCTTGATATAGTAGCACGGAAAATAATATCCGTGCTACTATATCAAGAATTTACTGAACTATTTAATAGAATTTAATGTTTCTATAGCTTTTTTCTGTACATTTTCAGGAAGTGGTGCATAATCAAGAGGTTTAGCATCTTTTTGCCCTTCAGTGACCACCCATTTAAACATATCTACTATTGATTTCCCTTTTGCAGCATCCTTTGGATTTTTATATAGAAGAGCCCATGTATATCCTGCAATTGGATAACTGTCTTTACCAGGGGCATTTACAATAGAGAATTGTTTAGAATTTACATCAGGTAATTGCGCAGCAGCAGCAGTTGCTCCTTCTAATGTAGCATCTACATAGTGACCATCTTTGTTTTTAATTAATCCATAGTTCATTTTTGTTTGCTTAGCGTAAGCTAATTCAACATATCCAAAGGTATATGGAGTTTTTAAAATTTGTCCTGCAACACCTTCGTTCCCTTTTGCTCCTACACCAGTAGGCCATTTTACATCTTTCCCTTTCCCAACTTTATCTGCCCATTCTTTACTTACAGAATTGAGGTAATCAGTAAAGATATAAGTAGTTCCACTACCATCAGAACGGTGAACAACAGTAATAGGTTGCTCTGGTAATTTCACTTTTGGATTCTCTTTTTGAATTTGAGGATCATTCCACTTTTTAATTTTTCCTAAGAAAATATCCACAATGACTTCAGGGGTAAACTTCAGTTTCTCTTTTACTTCTGGAATGTTATAAGCCATTGCCTCTACACCTAAAGTAGCGGGAACTTGTACAACTTCTCCACCTTTGTTTGAAGCTTTTTCTAATTCAGTATCGTTCATTGGTACATCGGAAGCTCCAAAGTCTATAGTTTGCTCTGTAAATTGTTTAATACCACCACCAGAACCAATTGATTGATAGTTCACTTGAAGATTATTTTTTTGTCCATAAGTATTAAATGCTTTCGAAAAGAACGGGTATACAAATGTAGACCCAGCTCCTGTTAAGGGAACGGACTGTGTATTCTTAGGGTTTTTGCCTTCTTGATTAGGTTTATTGTCTTGTATACTACCACCTCCACAAGCTGCTAATATACTAGAACTTAAAACAGTAATCGCTGCAAGACTAAATGCTTTTTTTCGAATGTTTGTTAACAAGGTAAATCCTCCTTAGTGAATTAATATAAGTATATAGTTATATTAACATTCGCTTATTAGTTGTAGTGTAAAAATAATGTAAATTTTAACTTTACATTATTTTTACATTCCACATTCGAGAGAAAATAGAAATAATTATATAATCAATGATTGATTATATAATTATTCGCTTATATAATGAAAATAATTACTGTATATAAGGAAGGGAGATGGAGATATTGATGGATTTGTTCATTGTAGTAGTCTATCTTTTAAATATTTTAATGTGTTCTTATATAACGTTAGACTATAAAAAAAGTGAGATTATGAGGGGCAAGTTTTTAATATGGTTAGTTTTGGTATTTTTAACTGGTCCAATCGCTTTTGTTGTATATGTATTTTCAGAAAAAAGAGCATCGTATAAATCTTGAATGATAAACTCTTTATTTTTCAGTTTCATTAATAGAAATGTAAATAATATGTTTAGGGGTATTTATTTCAGTTATTTATATAAGTATATAATTATAAACTTATTAATTGTTAAATGAAATGTAAGCAAAGAATATTGGTTGCATTTTTGCTAAACATGGAATTATAAACTTATGTAGTTTCGATAAAAAGGAGGTGCAATAATGCAACAAACAGTAGTAGAAATAAAAAAAGTATCACAAATTTTGAAATTAATTTGAGACAAAACTAGACTAACTATTATGGCTATTTTACAGAAGCGGGAATGCTGTGTATGCGAGCTTCTTGAAGTATTTGACATGAGCCAACCTTCTATTAGCCGGCATTTACGAAAGATCAAAGATGTAGGCCTAGTAAAAGAAGAGAGAAGGGGACAATGGATTTATTATTCATTAAATCCAAGCAGTGAGTTTTACAAACTTATTGAAGAAATTTTAAGACATGTACCAGATCACAGTGAAACAATTAAGAAGATTAAGGAAAACAGTCCAACATTACATTGTGATTGTTAGATTAACATCAAGAAAGGAAAGTGAAAAATAATGAGCAACACGGGAAAAAAACGTCTATCTTTCCTAGATCGATATCTAACTCTATGGATTTTTCTTGCGATGGCAGTAGGGATCGGAGTTGGCTATCTATCCTCTGGATTTGTTGAGGGCCTTAATAACTTACAAGTAGGAACGCCCTCTATTCCACTTGCGATTGGATTAATTTTAATGATGTACCGCCACTCGCTAAAGTACGCTACGAAGAAATGGGACGCGTTTTTAAAGATGTAAAAGTATTGGTATTATCACTGGTACAAAACTGGATTATTGGTCCTGTTCTGATGTTTGCTTTGGCTGTTATATTCTTACCGGATAAGCCGGAATATATGGTGGGCTTAATCATGATAGGTATAGCTCGTTGTATTGCGATGGTTATCGTTTGGAATGACTTAGCCAAAGGTGATACGGAGTATGCGGCTGGGTTCACTGGGGATTTGATGATCCAGCGGGTCAAGAATGGTCTGTATTCCAAAGAGTTCGTGATGAAATTGGCGCACGCATTAAAAAGTATGCTGAAACAGGAGAATAATTGAAAACAAAATAGGCCGAGAATTCTTTCTCGGCTTTTTTATAAAGAAGGGGAGAAATTAGAGATGAAAAAGATTGAAATTTTTGATCCTGAAATGTGTTGTTCTACTGGAGTTTGCGGTCCAAGTGTTGATCCAGAATTAATTCGTAGTTCAGTTGCTGTTAACAATTTAAAAATTTTTCTTCGCTTATTTGGTAAAGAAGGGGAAAAGTCAGAGATGAAAAAGATTGAAATTTTCGATCCTGAAATGTGTTGTTCTACTGGAGTTTGCGGTCCAAGTGTTGATCCAGAATTAATTCGTAGTTCAGTTGCTGTTAACAATTTAAAAATTTTTCTTCGCTTATTTGGTAAAGAAGGGGAGAAGTCAGAGATGAAAAAGATTGAAATTTTCGATCCTGAAATGTGTTGTTCTACTGGAGTTTGCGGTCCAAGTGTTAATCCAGAGTTAATTCGTAGTTCAGTTGCTGTTAACAACTTGAAGAATAAAGGAATTGATGTGGATCGTTATAATTTGGCAAGTGAACCAGATGCATTTGCCAATAATGTTGTTATTAGTCAACTATTAACAGATAAAGGACCAGACGTGTTGCCTGTAACTTTGGTAGATGGAAAACTAGTAAAAGAAAAAAGTCACCTCACAAATGAAGAACTTACACAATTAACAGATGTAACAGAAGAAGAGTTGAGTTAAAAGCCAGTCGTACGTTTAAAGTTAAACGTGAAAAAATAGAGAAAGAAGTGAAAGACGATGACAAACTTATATAACCCAAACACAATAACATTCACACCATTTTTATTCTTTACTGGTAAAGGCGGAGTAGGAAAAATATCTACTGCATGTGCAACAGCTACTATATTAGCTGATATGGGGAAACAAGTTTTATTAATAAGTACTGACCCAGCTTCTAATTTACAAGATGTGTTTGAAATACCACTGTTTCGAATTCTTTTCTATATATTTTAGTTGGTAATTTAAGACGTGATAAATAATAGCCTTCCTTATCTTGGATAGACCTAAAGTCTTGTAAACGAAAATACCCTAAGTCACGAATATATAGTTCATTCTTTTGTGTCATGCCTATTCGAGTGCCTCATATGCCTGATCACTTCGTTTTCCTGGCTCAATTTTCACATCAGAAAACTCTCCACTCAACAAGTCATACTCTAGTTGAATTTTCACACCAGCTTTATGACTACATCCTCCGGCATCAGGATACATAGCTGCGAATCGATCTGGAACTTGAAAGG
>NZ_JBUXJL010000031.1:0-8432 GCF_056158125.1 Bacillus sp. EB V-12
CTTAAGACGAGTCAGAATGACTCGTCTTTTTTGTATGCTTTCATACCTCTATCAATTGCATTTTTAACCCCTTCTAAATAAGAAAATCCATATTTTTTATCTGGCTCTAAGTAAGTTCCTTCCGCCCACTCGTTCCATGCGTTAATAAATAAAAACTCGCTGTTATAAAAAGAGTAAGTACGATGAATTTGCTTGCTTAAATATATGGTGAACTTTTCAGGGGTAGAACCTACAAAGATGCTGCTATTTGCGTTTTTACGTCGTGCAGTATTATCCCAATCAACAAAAGCCCCGGGAAATGTTTTTTTCTTTGGGAGCGATCGTTGTAATATATACATCCATACTTTATCGTAGTCCCAAACATTTAATTGCATATCAGAATCATATATTACCTTATTTATGTCTGAAGAGCTATCATGGGCAATTGTATAGAAAGGTTCAAACTGAATGCTAGCATCGAATCCATTTATATTAGGTAGTGGAAAACTGTTTAATGTTTCAGCAAAGTATATACCTTTTAAACCATTTTCTCGCGCTAATGCATTCCAGTAATTAAGCATTTTTTCACAATCAGGAATATGTCCTGGACGATAAATAATGAATAGAGGTTTATCATCTATATAAATATATCTCTCATCCTGGAAAGCCTGTAATAAATAATCAAAGTGTTCCTTCCAATCAGATATATCTCCGTAGTCTTGAGGCATTAATATATGTTTATCGAGACCATCCCAAGATTTTGTCCATGGTTCATTTGCCCAAGAAAGACAAAAAGGGAAGTCAGGTTCCTTCATCTTTAGTACCTCATTAAAGGGTGTTTCTAATAGTCTTTTTCCCTTAAACCAGTAATGATAATAACAAAAACCATATATACCGTATGCTTTAGCGATTTCCGCTTGCCACTTTCTTACGGAGGGGGTAGTTAAGTCGTAATAAAAATCTTGATAAGGTTCCCTAGGTTGATAATGTCCTGAAAATAAAGGTCGTGCACTTTTAGTATTTGTCCATTCAGTAAATCCTTTCCCCCACCATCGATCATTTTCTTTAATTTGATGGAATTGTGGTAAGTAAAAAGCTATTATTTTCAAGTTATATCCCCCTCATGTTTTTCGTAGTTCAAGTGTTGGGAAGTTATTCTTGATTTGGTGAAGTAATTTTAAAACAAGAGATATGTTATCTGTTTACTGTTTTTTATGGTATGTATTGGATTTTTTTAAGCTTACTTAATAAGAGAGTATTAGGTAATTTGATATACAGCTGAAATAGAAAGTGCTTTTCGTCATGAAATTTATTACGTTGAATGAAAGGAATTAAATTTTTTGAAGGACAAAGAGGGCCTGTGGTAATCGATTTACATCATCAAAAAAGTCTTGTAGCTTTAAATATTTCTCATAATGATTTTCAATATAAGTCCTAGGTATAACAGTTTCTCCGTAAAAACTACTATTTCTAACATCCCCTGCACCAGTAGGACTGTGAACAAATTTGCCGTTTTCATAATCCGAGATGGCGCGATGTATATCTGGAAAAGCTTGAGATAAAGTTTTATGCCATCCTGTTTGAATTAATTCAGGATGTTCTTGGAATTGTTGACAAAAATCAAGAAAATAGCGCGCTTGTGTTGTTGCGATGAAGATTCCACCAGGGCGAAGAACTCTTGAAAATTCTTTTACCCAATTTTCGGCAGTTGCTTCGGATAAATGTGAGAATACAGAATAAGCGAATATGATATCTAATGAATTGTCACTAATAAATTCTACAGGGGGATGTGGACTTGCTGTTTTATATATCCCTCTTCCTAGTGTTTCATTACAAAGTGTGATCATCGCAGGATCGACATCAATGCCAAGTAAATTTTGATCAGAGGCATCTTTAAATAAGAAGCGTATAATTCTTCCCCATCCGCAGCCGAAGTCTAAAACTTTACTTTCTTTATTCAAGGGAACCCCTAAATTTTGGGCGTATTCTTTTATATGTCTATAAAACAAATATGCTTCGTAAAGAGCATGTTCATAGGAAGCACCTACAAATTGTTTTTGAATTTCTTCAGGAGGAAACCTAGGTACGGGAATCCCATTTACCGTTGTTTGCGAACAACTTTGTATAAATAAATTTAGAAGTTCGACATCAGATAGTGAATTAACAAGATGATCAAAATCACTTCCTAACTTAAATTTATTCATTTGTTAAACCTCCGAATTATATAGTGATTAAACTTTATTTTCTTGCTTTTTACTAATAAAAACATGTAAAAATTCAGCATCTAACCCTAGTGATCTATCCTTTTGTAAATAAACAATGGTATACATGTTTGCGTGTGTATAAATATATTCAAGCATATCCTGCCCCCAATCGAACGTTACTAAAGATCCATTCTCATCAATAGGGTTTCCGTGATAAATGGGCTCTTCAATATATTCAATCACCTCTTGATTCATTCTTGCTCTTTGCACAGTTTTTGTGAGTGTATGATACCAAGGGACAGTAAATACATGAGCGCCGCCAGGTTTTAATACTCGTTCTATTTCTTTAAAGGCTTTGTTTGGCGTCATTACATGCTCAAAAACGTCTTGAGTAATGAATAAATCAAAAGATTCATCTTCAAAAGTCATGTCTTCTAAGTTCTCACATCTAATACCTTGAAAGTATTGGCCAAGAGGATAATTTCTAAAGTATTGAGAATAAGTATAGTTTTTACAGTTTTTTAATAGTAGCTGAGTTGTAATTCCTCCAGGAGAGGATTCGTGGATACTATAGGAATCCCATTTTGGAAAAAATGTATGCAAAGCATGGATTAAAGCTCGCTGCCTTGGTATAGAGTTACATGTAGAACATAAATAATGATCTCTAAGCCAATCATTATGCTCTATAAATGTAGCTTTCTTTTCACAAATAACGCAGTACCCATTATTGTGTTTCAAATTGATTTCCACACGACATCCCTCCTATGTTAAAGGCAATCTATTTATGGAAAGTATGATACACGTCAACAATCGGCGAAATCAAAGGAAATGGGTGAAAGTTAGGTATCTCTTAAAATTGCGATTAGGAGAAGGTAATAATCAGTTGAAGAGAACCCCCAATCGAATTAAAGTTTCACTTTATGCTATGCGATGCATCAGCTTTTATTCATGGGAAAATGTATAGACTTAAAATATCCCTTTCGTGTATGGGTACATTTCAAAATCCTGTGCGTATATTTCTGTAACTAAATCCATAGTTTCTTTATCATAAAAGCTTTCGTATGTTGGAAATCGTGGGAAGTCTGTATCTGTAATGCTAAGTTCTGCATAGCTCCCTGCATAAATCATCTTATGTGCGCGATGATGATCTGAATTTGTAAGAAGTGCTAAAGGGGATTTTATCAAATCGTACGTGTGTTCTAGTTTGGTGATTTGTGTATTAAAATCTTCTAAAGGAATATAACATTGGATGAAGTTTTCTTCACCAGGGACGTATTGTTGACTAAAATGTATATCTAACGCTAGAGAATTGGAGCTGAATGCCTGAACGTAATATAAAAATTGTTTAAATGATATTCCTTGATTACTATATTTGTCATTGTAAAAATAATGACGGATACTTTCCCATTGAGGGCTAGCATATGGGTTGTCAGCAAGTAATAGAAATGAGCTGACAGCCCTTGTATAGGGATTTCGCACAAGTTTACAAACATCCTTTTTACCCTCTAGAAGACCATTTTGTAACTCTGGTATGTAATTTGTATTGTTCTTATACACCCAGAACTCATAGTAATGAATAAAGTCATTGTATTTCTTTGCTTCAGTAAATAATCCGATTTGAAAAAAGAACCAATTAGCTAACGCGGTGCATCCGCTTCTATGACTCCAAAATAGTATAATCGGAAAGTCTTTATGGTAATGTGGAATTCGATCTTTATGTAGAATTACATGATTTAAAAGTTCTTGATTTATATTTTTCATGAGTTTCGCACTCCTTTTTTGAAAACCTTGTGTATTTAGAAGTTTTTTTATGGGTTAAACAAGTGAGGATTGTTTATTAAATATATTCATGGGGATGAGTAAATATTATGAGTGTTTTTGCAGTCAACCTGAATAAGGAAGCTATTCTGAAATGAAAATAGAAAATAAAGATAATGAAAATTTATAACAAACATACAATGATAAGAAGATGAATAATCGAAATGATCCAGTTTATTTGTGTATATTTTTAGGTTTGAAGACGGGAAAAATTTACTACTAGAGAGATGATATTATGAGGAAGAATAATTATTTAATAGTAGGTGGAAATAGTTTCATTGGTATCAACCTCGCATTGGGTTTATTGAAACAGGGGCAAAATGTAAAAGTATTTTCCAGACATATAAATAATTTTCCTCAAAATATTGTAAGTGAAGTTGAATTTATTAAAGGTGATTTAAAAAATGTTGAGGATATATATAAGGCTTTAGTGAATATAGATATTATTATTTATTTAGCTGCGACGTCTAACGTAGCAACTTCAATTGAAGATGTTTTCGGTGATATTAATAGCAGTCTATTTTTTCTTAATTTCATGGAAAGTGTTAAAGATTTTCGTATTAAAAAAATTATATTAGCTTCTTCGGGAGGCACAGTTTATGGTGAACCTGAATATTTGCCTATTGATGAGAAACATCCATTAAGACCACTTTCCCCGTATGGAATAACAAAAGTTTCGCTGGAGAATTATTTGTATTTTTATAAGAGAAAATATGGAATAGATTATGTTGTATGTAGATATTCTAATCCGTATGGAAAATACCAAAACCCCTTAAAAAAAGTTGGGGCGATAAATTGTTTTTTGTACCAGCATCTCAGTAATGAAAGGATTCATATATATGGGAATCCAGAGGAGATTATTAGAGATTATATTTATATCGATGATTTAGTTGAAATTACTATACAACTAGCACAATTAAATCAATTGAAATCTTGCGTATACAACATAGGGAGTGGCAAAGGTCTTTCTTTAAAACGAATTATAGTGGAATTAGAGAAAATAACAGAAAGAAAAGTGGATTTTATCTGTTACAAACAAAAACAAGAGAACGTTCAAAAAATCATTTTAAATATTGATAAGATAAAACAAGAATTGAATTGGGAACCTAAAATAGATTTTAAACATGGGATTAGATTAAATAAGCTATGGATTGAAGAGTTCTTATATAGTAAAAAACAATAACCCACACTCTACTTGTATAAGCAGAGCGTGGGTTATTATTTTACTTCTTTTTCTATAACCCAAAGGTCTTGATGTTCCCACCAAAATCCTTCAGTATACTTTTTGATAATTGGGTTATGGGGTAATAATTTAATTTTGTCACACACGTAAGAGGGACTAACTATCGTTTGTCCGTATTGATTCACATCTAAATCGAATTGTTCACTAGAAGAGAGAAACCAATAGCCCTTTTCATTTAAATTTGGAAACCCGAAGTATCTTTTGCTTTGATAGCCATGGGTTGTGAAAATGAATAAACCACCAGGTGAAACAGCGTTATACAATGTTTGCAGCCAACGAAACCAAGTTGTATCAGGCATATGAGAGAAAAAGGATAGACAAAAAACGATATCGAACGTAGAGGAGTCCAATTTTAACTGTTCAGGCTCAGGATGAGATAATATAGAAGAATTATTTAATTTGTTTTCAATAAAGGAAATAGCCTCTTCGTGTATATCGCAAGCGGTTATACTCAAATTCGCTTGTAGATTTAATAAATGACGTGTTACGCAGCCGTATCCGGATGCAAATTCTAACAATTTAATTGGATTGCCTGTAGGAGGATAAAGGGAAGTAATTAAGTTTAAGAGTATTTGTGCTGAGTTTTGCCCATCTTTAAAGTAGTAATCTATCGCTTCTTTTTTTGATGGGAAGACGGGATTAGTGACAATGAACTGAAAGATATGATCCTCAGGATGGATACTTGCATTTACATTATAGCTGTGTGCGATTTGAGAAATTAAATCTTTATGTTCCTCTATAAAGTCTTTCAAAGAGTATTCCTCCCTTAAGTAATAGTAGCAACTTACAAGAGATATTGATGGCATAGAAAGCACAAGTTTAAATTTTTAAGTATGCTTTAAGATGCTTTCTATATGTATACATTTTCATTTTAGAAATGTCGTCGATAGTAAATCTTTCTTTAATGAAATTTTGCATTTGCACAACTTCATTGTAATGGGAGTATGAATCTTCTGTTCTTGTTACGCTATTTAAATGTCGTCTATGATAGTTTAAGGGGGCTGGATTGAAGTAAATATCTCCCTCTGTAAGAAGAGAAACATAGAAAAACCAATCACCAGCTATTTTGAACTTCTCTAACTGTTTTTCTGTTTTCTTCATATCTATATTTTTAAAAACTACACTTGAAACATTAGGTATAGTGTTTTTGATAAGTAACGTATCTTGTATTTCTTCGACGCCTTTTCGAAAATAGGGGCCTTTCCATTTTTCTTTATCGATATCATTTGTGTAATTTAAATAATGATTAGCCAATACATTTCCTTGTTCATCAATTTGTTTTGATTGTGTGTAACTTAAGGTAATATTGTTATTTATATAAAACCCCGGTATCACCTCTTGTAAAAATGTCTTATCGCATAAGTCATCGGCCTCTGCGATCCAAATATAATCACCAGTTGCTGCAGAGACTCCTTTTATCCATTGTTTAAATACAGAACCAGAGTTTTTATCATTAATAATCTGTTGAACCTTCAGGTGGGGCTTATTTTCTTTTGAGAGCAGCTTTTTAAAAGTTGATACGCTATGATCAGTGGAGGCATCGTCTAAGAAAATTAGTTCGTAAAGAGGGTAGGTTTGGTTTAAGATTGATTGGATTCGAGCAGGTAAGTATTTTTCATAATTATAGTTCGGTATGATTACACTTATCTTTTTGTAATTATGTTCGAGAAGATCTAGTAATTGATAAATGTAATTAAGAAAATTGAAGTTTTTTTCGATAAGTTCTTGGCCAAAGCTTCCCTTTTGTAATCGTAATCCCTCATCGTGAATAAATTCATATATTTTCTCTAGCATTTTGGGTAAATTTAAAAAATCTACTAAGGCACCAGTTTTTTCTGTAACAACATCCTCGAAACCTCCAGCATTTTTAAACCCTATAACAGGAAGTTTTGCATCTAATGCTTCTAAAACAACATTTGGAAAAGGATCTTCCCTTGAAGTTAATAAGTATAAGTCAGCCCCGGCGTTATATAATCCGATATCGGGAGTAGGATCGACTAATGTGAAATGTGCTTTATATTTAGGGGGCAGTGTATTCAGGAATTGAACGTCTGTTCTCCCTACCCAAATGAAATGAATATCCTTGTGAGTCTTTCGTACTGAGTAAGAGATAAGTGAGAATAAATCTATTCCTTTTCGATAATCTGCGAAGCCTACACCTAAGATGATTTTGCTATCTAGAGGCAGGTTAAGCTTCTTACGTAACTCATTTCTAGCTTTTGCGATATTGTTTTTATAAGGATTGTGGTTAAACAAACCTTGAGGGAGAATGTGACATTTTTGGGGATCCAATTCAGTGATTGTACGAAATTTTTCATATACGTATTGTGAAGGGAAGACAACTTTGTAAGCAAATTCAGCGATGTTTTTAGCTTTCCCTTCAGCAGAGTACTGTTGTATTAAATGCGGTAATTCATGTATTAATGAAACAACTTTTATATTGTGTCTAGCTAGTAATGCGACGATATCGCCACTTATGACAGTGCTACATATGGCGAGGGTAAAATCCTGTGATAATAAATCCTTTATTAATAATTCGACCTTTTCTTCTGTTTGATAACCTTGCTCGAGACAATAAACAGGACCGTACTTTTGAAAATCTGGAATTAAAATACCTGATCCAATAGAAATAATTGCAACAGAGTAATCAAAGTTTTCTTTAAGAGCCTTAATAGTATGTAAAGAAAGCAGCTGTGCTCCGTGGAAATGGGCATCATGGGATACATAAATTATCTTTTTATTAACATGCATTTCATAACGCCTCCTAAGTATATTAGATTTTAAAGGTAAAGAAGAGAAGTGTTTTATTTATAATCTCCCTAGAGATGAGCAGGAGGGAGGACGTACTAAAAGAAAAAATACTATCCTTAATATATATTTACTTGGTCTCACATTCATTCTTTAGAAAAGTATTAGTATTAAGTTAGAGAGTGTAGGCTGCAGATTGTTAGTTTGAATACATAAGTTTAAGAAGTTATAAGGCTGTGTTAGAAATTAAGAGAGGGCAAAGCTTTTATGATTTATAAAATAAAAAAGATAAAAAGTATTGACGGTTGATCTACGGGGGTGTAATATAGGACAAGTCGCCGATGACATTAACGTCGAAAGCGACAAACGAAATGAAAAACTTAGTTGACATCAATTAACGAAAGTGTTAACATAAGGAAGTCGCAAATGAGCGACCAAGT
>NZ_JBUXJL010000032.1:0-7975 GCF_056158125.1 Bacillus sp. EB V-12
TGGCGGGACCCCACATCCATCAACTTAAGGTTTCAGAGTTATTCTGAAAGAAAAAGTAGCTTTTTTATCACAAGTTATCATTGCTTTAGGGGTACTATGAAAATTTCAGCTTGATTGTGATGAAATTCGAATAAAGAGGGATAGCAAAAAATGCTATCCCTCTTTATTAATTTTTGTCGTAAAACTGGTTGATGGAATTAATAACATTAGTATTAAAAATATGAATTTTTTCTGCTCCATAGTAGCTAATAGGATAAATCCCCACAAATGTTTGATAAGCATTTACATATTGTTGATAGCGATTTTGAAAAATACTCGCACTTAAATTATTTGAAGAATCCCCCCAACTAATCTTACCATCAATCTCCATTTGAACTCCAATACGGGTTGTATTATTACTTAATTTAATTGCTGCAGGATTACCATCGCGGAAAGTTACTTGCTGTTTTTGTATACTGTATTTTACTCCTTGTAAATTTGAAGCCGGTGCTTGGTTTGAGATTCTTGTCCCAGTTCCATTGAAATAGTAGTTAGGTTGTAGCAACACCTCATCAAAAATATTCGTCCTATTTGTCACAAAACCTACACGTTTAATTGTATCTGCTGCGATGTTTTCAGCGTTAGAGTAGGTAGGAACCCATATGAAATCGTAACGTTTTGATAAGGAATTTTTAACATAGTACGATAAATCATTAGCTAACTTGACTGTCCTATTGTTCATGAGATTATTGTAATCGAATTGTTTGCCTGGGTTATTATACATATACTCGCAGTTGAAATAAAATCCTGATACTGAGTTCCCAAGTTCTTTGTCAATCTGATTAATAAAGCTTTGAAGTTTAGGGTATAGTTTGTCAAATGGTGCATTTTCAGAATTTAGTCCTGGTAGCCCAATGATAACAGGTTTAGGTTGTTGAGATTTATTAATAGTGTTAACAGTATCTTTTATATACGATAAGGCCCTAGAATAAGAATTATTAGAACCATCAGTGTACACTTCCCAATGCGGGCTAGGTAGAATTACAAATTCATTAACATTTGTAAATTTATCAATATCCGTAGTATTAAATTTAGGATATATAGCCCCATTGTTTGTCTCACCTACATAAAGAAATACACGTTTTGAATTTGAAGCTGCTTGTACATCTGAAGAACCATAAAAAGTGAAACTAGTGATGCTTAATACTAGCATGATGATTAGAGATAAGCTTTTTTTAACTATTTGCATAAAAATCCTCCTATAATAGTTTTATATTTTCCTATAAGCGACAATTTCTTTTTATATGTTATAATTCCCTGTAAAAAGATTGAAAGTAAATTTATATATACATAAAACAGAAGATTCTGTCTATTCATCTTCAATTTACCAGTTAAAAAATTTAATTTGTGGATGTAATCTTTTCAAATCTATATCAAACTAAGGATTTGGAATCACCTCAAAATGAAAATTTTACCCTTTTACAGTAATTCTAGAATTCGGCTTATTTTTTTCATTTTGGGGAACTACCAATTTCTTAAGTTGATGGATGTGTGGCGGGACCCCTACAAGAAATAGGAGTTCCGCCAGCATTCTGATCCTATTAAACAATAAATAAAAAAGTGCAAAATCCATCAACAGATTTCGCACCAAAAACAGATAAAAGATACAATCACTAGAAACATAGGAGAGTGTTTCACCACCTATCATAAACCTTATCCTTACATTTTTGTGTCATAATTTTAAAAATGTAAATATTAATCATTTTATTTTGGACTTTCTTTTCACTTAAGTTATACTAAACTACAAAGAAACAACTCTCCATTAGGCCGTCAATAATTATGCTAACAAAACACAAAAAAAACCAATTCCCGTGTAATGGAATTGGTTTTTTTGTGCAATTCAGTCAATACAGCAACTTGAACCCACATTTTCCAATGTAGTCTTATTAATCTTACCATAATTTTAAAATTCATAAACAAAAAATAAATCACTAGTAAGTTGCGCGAACCCGCTGCTTTTTCATCAAGAAATCTGGAGTATAACAACAATTAAGTTCATACTAGCATGAACAACAAATGATACTAGTAACCTATTAGTACGCACATATACTAAAGCCAGTATAACTCCAATTAAAAAATATCCAAATATAAATGGAAAATCAAAATGCATGATAGAAAAGAACAATGCGCTTATTAGTATGCTCCAAGTTTGCTTAAACTTAGAACTTAAAATATTTATGGCCACAAAACGAAAAACAAACTCTTCTACTAACGGTGCAAGAAGAACAATTGAAATAAGTGCCACAGGAGATATTGCTGCAGCAGCGACTGTACTAGACGTATTTGCTGATTGCATAGTTAACTGAAATACACTCTTATCTAAAACACTACCAACCATCTGCGCAAGAAATACTACTATGATCCCAACTAAAATCCATACAAATGAATTTCTTGATAATTTAATCGATAACTTGGGATCATTCATTAATTCTTTACTATATATAAGAAAAATGATTATCAGCATAAGTGAAAACCCAATTAGTTCCCAATGCACAAGAAGTTGTTGAATTGCTTGCTGTTGATTTCCCTGAATATCATACCAGCCCGTCTTCGCTAGCAATTGTACACCTATAATTCCAACAAATTGAGTCATTATAAAATATATAATTATGATATAACCTGATTTATGTATATTACTATTATTCATGTTTATGTATTTACCCTCCACTTTTTGTTATTTAATTAACGATTTTGTTAATTTTTGATCCATTCATTTTTTCTACGTTTTTCCGCTAAACACATTTTTCCTGAAAACCTCATATTGTTGAGCAGGGTTATCGAATCTCAACTTGAAAATTTTCACTTTTAATGATGTAACCACCTATAATGGAAATATACTTTTTCCAAAGGAGGAATCTAATGCATATATCAAACAGGTTTGGCTTATTTAGCTGGATTGCAACTTGCCTATACTTTTTAATTGAACTTTTCTTTATTTTCACTTCTACAGCACCTTATAACTATTTTCGACACGCAATGAGTGATCTAGGTGTAACAACCTGTGGAGAATTCACCTACGAAATAGCTCCGTATGAAATATGCTCCCCTAATCATTTTTGGATGAATTTACTCTTTGTTATTAATGGAATAACATTTTGTATTGGAGTACTATATATTTCACAACATCTAGAAAAAACAAGAATTAATAGAATAGCAACACTTTTTATACTTATAATAGGAATTTCCACTATAGTTTCAGGATTAATTCCTGCAGATGTAAACCTAATTGGACATTCTATTCTAGTTTGGATAGGTATGCTTACTGTATTTCCAGGACTATTTATTTTTGCTAAGAATCTAAAAAAAGCTAGAAAATGGACATATTTCTGTTTAATAAGCTTAATAGTAATAACAATCCTTATCTCACTTGTTTTTCTTTTCCCCTTACCTGCAGGCCTACTACAAAGACTTTTCTACTTGGTTCTTTTCGTTTGGGGAACTGTATCAACCTACAAATCAATAAAATAAAAAATTTGTTCACTTTTTTAATACATTTATGAAACATTCGTGTGTTATCTTCAGTACGCTCTTTTCTTTTTATAATGTCGTGTGAGATATACCATGACTAGAAGCCCTAGCCTCCTAATCCTAGGGCTTCTATATTTAAAATAAGAATGTTGTTAAACAACTGCACATGTATTAAGAACATACATAAAATATAATGTGGTATTCTTTTTCAATATTAGTTTTGATCATGGAGCGCCTTAAAAAGCGCTCTTTATATTTGAAATAAATAACCCTTTGTTCAAACATAGTCACGATTTATATAAACTAAACATATATTTACATAGACAAGACATAGCTTTTTATTATACATGCACAATTTTTGTGCATGTTTTTTTGCTTATTACAATAACTATTTTTTAAATTTATAAAATATAGCTGCTTGTCCATTTCACATTACTTTATCATTGCATTTACTATTAGTAATACGAATTTTTCAGAGGTGAATTATATTGGACGAGTTTTTATCCTCCGCTGCATTAAATCAGGATTCAATCGGACCTACACTCCCACCTATGCAACCTTTTCAATTCCCTACAGGTCCCACTGGTTCAACGGGGGCTACAGGAGCGACTGGACCTACTGGTGAAACAGGTGCTACTGGAAGTACTGGTTCAACCGGTATTACAGGACCTACCGGAAGTACTGGACCTACTGGTATTACAGGACCCACCGGTATTACTGGGCCTACTGGGCCTACTGGACCTACTGGGCCCACCGGTCCAACACTATCTTTTACTCCGCTTACACCAGACCCTGAACCTATAGAACTTCCAGCAAATACAAATAATTTTTTAATTATGGAGGTCTTTGTACCTATCGAAAGCTTAAATGATAAAGTCTTATTAAACGCAACAATCGGCACTGACCTTGTAATTCATACCCCATCTGATGGAAGCACCTCCTTTACTGTGGACGCCATTACGTACCAGCTATTCCGTAATAATGTGTTACTAACAAGTTCAAGTGTATCCGGTAAATATGAAGTTGGTAGTAATATGGATTTAACTTTTCCTTTTAACTCCACATTTATATGGGTAGATAGCCCAGGTCTCCCACCAGATCCAATTCATTATCATATTGTTGCGAATATAGGAGATCTTAGTGAGACTGTATCATCTGCTCTAGTAGGAAATCGTGGGTTTGCTGCTTTAAGATTTCCGCCTGATCCAATTTAATAAAAAATAGTAATCACTCATTCTACTACGAAAATATAAATACTAAATTTTCACATTCAATTAACCGAGCAGTTAGCTTTTGCTAGCTGTTCTTTTCCTGTAAAATAACTCTTTTATTAAAAACCGGACATTCAACTTAAATCGCATCTGACAATCCAAACCAAACACCTTCATTGTTCCATGTATTCCGCCCTAATCGAATTTCTTTAAAGCTACTTACATACGGGTATAAAAATCCCTCTAAATAGGATTCATACGTATTTTGAAACATTGGAAAATATACAGATACATCGGACATAAGATCTTTATATTTTTCCTTATAATATTCGTAAAACTTCTCTCCCTCTATATCTAAAATGAATTGAAATTCGATGTTTTCTTTCCCTTCTGGTGGAAATAATACATATATATCTTTAAACACTATCTTCCTCCGTCCTCTTTTTAAATGCTATATATTGATTTAACAATAATAATTCCATAGATATGTATCAAACCTCATGCAACCTTCAAAAGCTTTAATCCCATTTCAAGCGCATCAGTTCCACCAAATCCCGGATTAAATAATAGTGGGACATCATACTTCTTTGCGTACTCTTTTGCTACATCAATAGATACATGGCCACATGCACCTTTTTGAATGACAATAACGTCGCATTTTTTTATAACACTTCGAAAGGTTTTCTTTGCGCCTCCGTGATTTTTCCCATCATGGAAAATAACCTGGCAGTCTCTTTTTTTGGCCAACTTCTCTAACGTTCTTCCATTTGATCCACCTAAAACTAGAATTGTACTCATACCCATTCACTCTCCTTATCTTTCTTCTTCATATATGTACTTGGTGATGTTAATAACACAAGTGTACAAGCTACAATATTTATTAACACGAAACAAATTACCAATAATATAACGAAAATCGGTGACAACAAGATAAGAATAAAGCCACTTACAGAACTTATGATACGAGAAAGCCCACACAGGACTTTAGTCCGTCTTTAGACGTGGGATGAAAGTATCGTTTTTGCATAGCAAAACATGGTATACTCTATTCATAGTCATGCAAAAGACTTTAAAACGACTGTTCTCTGAAAACAGAATACATATGAGGTTGGGGTAGCAAATTCTTCTACTCCGTAAAATGTATTAAGTCGTCAAGAACAAGACGTAAAAACATTTGAGAACCAACAATCTGTACGGTATGGTCACAGTACCGTAGCCCACGAACCTATATGGTCTGTTGTGGGAGTGGTGATGGCACACCGCAATCTTGCACGTCAGCGATACCAGAAATGGACTTCGCCTTTGGTAGTAAGAATCCCACTGACGTTAGTCAGCTTGCGGCTTTAGCCGTGGGAGTGTCAATACCAAACAGATGAAAATGAAGCCATTGCTCATGTCTTCGTAACCATCTAGTCCTCGTACAATATTCAAACTATGCATCCATACTGTGATATTATCCCAATTTTCTATTAATAAATATCCACCACCCAACAAAAAAGCCCATCCAAGCAACGTTCCTAATAATCCGAAATTTCGACCTATATAATATCCCGAAACAAAATTCGCAGCTGTTCCAATTAACATCCTCATTTGTATACCTCCATATTTATTTCGTTTTAGCGTTATATACAAATTTTATTTAATCACGGTTTTGTTATATAAGAATATTATGAATATTAAATAAAAGATTTTAGGTACTCTTTATTTTTTTATAAAAGGGTTGCGTTTTTCTCCACAACCCTTATTTTCTACTTAATCCACAGGTACTTCTTCTTGTCCATGCGGAATTTGTGCAATTGGTGTTACAATTTGTGCATATTTGTTTACCTGCACTTTAAATTGTCGTGGTTCTAAGAAGTTTACCTGTTGAATTAAAACTTCAATATGAAACGTATCTACTTTTTTTCCACGGTCAATTTTGGTAATACGCGCATTGTAAAACTTATCTCCATTTAGGAAATACCTTTGAACAGCTTCTGTAGCCAGCATACGCTCATTGCTTGTCATTTTCATTGGTTCAATACCAAATCCAGCCTTTGTAAACAAGTACGGTACATCATAACTACTATTAGAAATTTTTCGTAGTAAATCCTCTACAGTTTTTGTCTTTGCGATATATTCCTCTTCTTTTGTATCAAATCCCTTTGGCTTATCTCCAAGCATCTCGATTTCATCTTGATTGACTTGCTCTTCCTCTTGTACTTGAGATTTCATCATGTAACGATGAATAGTATTATAAGTAGCAACGCCTACTACCAACACAATAATCCCCAATATAACTAAGTACTTACGAGGCAGATTCGCTAACACATTCATGACTTTCTTCATTTCTTCACATCCCAAATCAGTCTATAACATTACGAATTTGCGTCATATGTTGACCTCTTGCCGTATAGTTTAGACCTGTAATTTGTACACCTTTATTATCACCAATATGAATCATTCTTTGATTCCCCATATAAATTGCAACGTGCCCTGGGTTTTCATAGAAAATAAGATCCCCTGGTTGTGCATGATTGATATCTGGTACTTGTTTACCTTGTCCGACTTGAGCACCTGTCCAATCTCCAAGTTGTACACCTATGCTTGTTCTAAAGACATACTGCGTAAATCCTGAGCAATCTGAAGAGCCACCTGGTGGATTACGGTCTCCTAATACATATCTGACTTTTCCTTGCCCTAGCCATTTTTTCGCTTCTTCCAGTACCTTTTGTCGTTTAGCATTTGTCATTGTAGGAGAACCACCAGATGATAACCCTGGATCATCGTTTTTCTTAAAGAACTTCATTGGATCCGTCGGTTGATCGTTTATACGAATTTGGAAATCTAAATGGACAGCGTATCCAAGCATGTTCAGAACACCACCAACATAGTTAGAACCACCCATTTCCCCTATAATTTGTCCTTTTGTTACCATAGTTCCTGGTGTAACTGAAATCTTACTCAAGTGTAAATAACGGGATAAAATGCCATTTCCATGGTCAATATAGACACCTAGACCACCGTAGTTTACATATCCTGTTTGAGCTGTAACTACTCCTGCTTCCATCGACCATACAGGGTCTCCTGGTTTTCCAGCGGTCATGGCTCCAATATCTACAGCATTATGCGGTTTGTTATTATGAATTTCATCAAATGTACCTGTAATACGCCCTGATTTCGTTGGCCATTTCCAACCTTTATCAGAAATCCATTCTCCATCTCCATTTGCTACACAACCTAAATCTTTGTAATATTTTAAAACTTTGGAAACATAT
>NZ_JBUXJL010000033.1:0-7479 GCF_056158125.1 Bacillus sp. EB V-12
ATTTACTTTTTCAACCATTGGAGAAATGGAATCAGTAGGAGCAAGTTGTGCATAGCGCCCTTGGCCGACATTGTGTTGTGTCCATTGATCTTTATTAGCAACTTTAACTGTGTCACCTTTTTTGAATTTTGAGTTACTACCATTTGAGAAGTTTACGTTTACTTCTTGACTAATTCCATCAGGATCTTTATATGCCACAGTTACATAGTAAGCATCTGCATCAGTGATTACACCAACTACAGCATTTTCTTCTTGTTTGTTAGATTCGTCATTAGTTTTAGAAATGGAATCAGTAGGAGCAAGTTGTGCATAGCGCCCTTGGCCGACATTGTGTTGTGTCCATTGATCTTTATTAGCAACTTTAACTGTGTCACCTTTTTTAAATTTTGAGTTACTATCATTTGAGAAGTTTACGTTTACTTCTTGGTCATTTCCATCAGTATCTGTATATGCAACAGTCACATAGAAGGATTCAGCCTCAGTTATTACACCAACTACAGCATTTGCTTCTTGTTTTGTTTGGTGATGGATTTGATCAGATTTTGCAATAAATTGTGCAGCCTCTGCACGAGTGATTGGTCTATTAGGAGACCAGCTATTTCCATCTTCAGTACCCTTAGAAATTTCTGTTTGTATTAAAATATTTGCATATCTTTCTCCCCAATGTCCTTTTAAATCCTCAAATGTAGTTACGCTATTTCCAGCAACTTTATTTTCTAATTTATAAGCGTTTGCCACCATTGAAGCCATGGATGCACGATTAATCATACCCGTTGGAAGGAAGTTACCATTTCCATCTCCTTTAATAGCACCTGCTTTTTCAACAGCTGCAATATAAGGTGCCGCCCAGTGGTTTTGAGCATCTTGGAAAGATGGTTTAGCATTTTTATTAATTTCTAATCCAAGCATAATAGCCATTATTTTGGCAGCTGAACCGCGATCAATTGTTTCAGATGGAGAAAAAGTGCCATCGGGTTTTCCGTGTAATGCACCTTTTTCAACTAGGTAATTTACAGAAGGGCTTACCCAATTTGGGACATCCGGAAATTTATGAGTATTTGCAAATGTACTAGATGAGTAGGAAAGTAGACTTCCAGCGAGAATTCCTGTAGCAATTAATTTATATTTCAAAACGTAACACTCCTAAAATAATATTAAAGCTTGGTAAATCTATCATTTATAGTGAATCTTATAAGTAATATGACTTAGTTTAAACAATAGAGTAGGTTGGCAATTTCACTATAATACAGGTATATAATAATTAGTTAATTTAAACTATTATTTCGAAAAGAATCTAAAGACATACACTTATAATAAGGGACTATTTGATATATTTACCACGCTTGTGTAACTAGTATAGTTACTTATATATACGAGTGTCAATTGAAAAAGTATTACATTTTTGTAAGATAATCATGTTAATAATATAGTAAGTAATTATTAAACAAAGTGAATAATTACTCATTATAATAATTATAAGAATTGATAAAAGTGTTTTTAATCTTATGGAATGAGAAGGCTCTCTAGATTAAATAAAAGAGGAATATTTAGTACTATTTACAAGTTATTTACTGTGAAGCTAGGTATTAGTAGTTGTTCATAAAAATGTGATATTTATTTTGTTGACACTTGTATGTACGAGTGCATATAATAGGTATTCCAATTGGATATATGTTACATGTGTAAATTTTCATAGAGATACATATTTATGTTTATATAACATATGTTTTTGATTAATGAAGCTATTCTGCATTTTTATTTATATAATCTTATTATTACAATAAAAAAATATAATACCAATTATTTTTTATATGTATCTGGTTAGTATAAACATAACTATACCTTATTGTAAAAAAAATACAGTCTTGCTTTCATATACTGTTGGTACAAGGAACGGAGTAGAAGTTAATAATAGTGTTATAGGGAAGGTTATACAAAAAGGTATAGTTTTTTGAGGGTAATTCTAAATTTTATAAAATAATGTAATGGAAAAATACAGACTATAGAATAGGCGATATAACATAAAAAGAGTAGGAACGGTATGGATTAGAAATCACGTTGTTCGTATTATCCAATTTATTTGTAAATATGCTAGTTTTCTAGGTATATTTGTATCATTTTATTAGAAAAAGGAGGCAAGATAACACGTATTTAGAAAGGATATAACGTGTTAATTGATAGTATGAAAAAAATGCGAAACGTTTTAGCAATGACTGTAGCACTACAAGCTGCACTGGTTCCAACTACTTCATTTGCTGCACCAGTGGAAAAAGTAGAAAAAGTAGGGGAAACAACATCTGATATCCAAGCCATTAAAAGTATTGAAAGGCATATGAAAGATGAAGATGGAAAAAATGATAAGGTAGAAGCGAATGAGGAAATACAAGGTGATTTTCTTGTATATATTCAGAATGAAACACCGCTCTACGAATCTACTAATTTACAGACTACAGTGATAAGTCAAGTTTCCCAACAAGTAGTTAAAGCTACTAAGAAAAAAGGAGACTGGTATTATGTTCAAACCAATATAAGCAACGGTTGGATACATAACAATGGTCATTCATTAGAAGTAAGAGATATTTATCATTTAACAAATGAAGCAAATAAGCTAGTAATTAATGAAAAAGTATTCATGTATTCTTCTCCATTTGATGCATTTAAAGAAGA
This sequence comes from Bacillus sp. EB V-12, assembly GCF_056158125.1. Taxonomy (NCBI): domain Bacteria; kingdom Bacillati; phylum Bacillota; class Bacilli; order Caryophanales; family Bacillaceae; genus Bacillus; species Bacillus sp. EB V-12. The sequence goes on from NZ_JBUXJL010000033.1 coordinate 2,668, forward strand.
GGAGAGTCTGCAACCTCAAACTGTTACTGCCGTAGCGCAAGCTGGTGAATGGTTCCAAATTCAACTTGCACAAGGTTTGAAGTGGATTCATTCATCATCCGCAAAGTTTAAAGGAACAAAATCTTCGCTGATTACATCTAAATCTGCAAGTCAAGACGTTAAAAGTTCCAATGGTGGTACATTAACTTTTCCGAAGTATTATGCGGTGCCAGGAGCAACACTGAAAACTGGTAATATATATGACGTACCTCTTACAGAGTGGATTGTTCCAAAAGGAAATGATAGCATTCGACCAGGATATGCGATGGATCCGCGTTATATTACAATTCATGAAACCGATAATGAAAGTTCAGGCGCGGGTGCAAAAAATCATGCAAAATACTTATATAATCAGGCAACAGGAGACACAGACCGCGGTGCATCATGGCATTTTACAGTAGATGATAAAGAGATTTATCAGCATCTGCCTTTAAATGAAAATGGGTGGCATGCTGGTGATGGAGAAAATGGAACAGGAAATAGACAATCAATTGCAATTGAGATTGCTGTGAACGGAGATTATGAAAAAGCAGTAGAAAACGCACGTAAATTAACAGCGTACTTAATGAAAGAATTAGATATTCCTCTAGATAACGTTAAGAAACATCAATATTTCAGTAAATATCATAAAAAATGTCCAGCAAAAATGATTGCACGAGGCGCTTGGAATGATTTTTTAAATGGTGCACAAGGGTATTATGATCAAAATAATAAAATACAAGTGAGCCAAACGGATGACATATCTGGCATGTGGTATGAACAGGAAATTAGAGAACTAGCATCTAAAGGTATTATGGTGGGGGACGGAAAAGGTTCCTATTGGCCAGAGCGTCTTGTAACACGTGCTGAATTTGCCACTTTAATTTCAAGAGCATTGGAGTTACCTATAGGAAAAGCAAACTTTACAGATCTTCACTTAGCACATTCATCATTAGTAGATGGAATTAATCGTGCAGCCACTGCAGGTATTATTAAAGGTCGTGGTAACAATATTTTTGCACCGAATGATACGATTACACGTGAAGAGGTTGTAATTATGGTTGATCGTGCCTTGCAGTATAAAGGCATTGTTGGGGCATTGGCATCTGTACCGTTCTCAGACCAAGATTTAACATATGATAAGCAAGCCTTACAACGTGTTTATAAATTTGGTATTGTAAAAGGAAATGAAAACAATCAATTTGTTCCAAAAGGGACAGCAAGACGTGCAGAAGCAGCAGCATTTTTAAATAGAATGCTACGTGTAGTAGGTAATGAGAACATGATTAATAAATCAACAAAACCTTTAGAGATAAAAAATCCTGAAAATAATATTGTTGCTACTTCATATGAAGAGATTGATTTAACATTGGCTTCCAATATTACTGCTCAAGAGATTGATAGTTTTATTGCAAAATACCATTCAGATAGTCCATTAGTTGGACATGGGAAAGATTTTATTACTGCGCAAAATAAATATGGTGTTAACGCCCTTTATTTAGCAGCACATGCAATTTTAGAATCTGGTTATGGAAAATCAGAAATAGCGTACCGCAAACATAATCTCTTTGGATTACGTGCGTATGATGGAGATCCGTTTAGACATGCGAAATATTTACCAACTTACGGCGACAGTATTGCTTATAACGCTAACTATGTACGAGAAAGATATTTAGAAGAAAGTGGTATGCATTATAACGGACCAACGTTAGCTGGTATGAATGTGAAATATGCATCAGATAAAGGATGGGGTGGGAAAATTGCTAGTATTATGGGACGTATTAAACCGTTCAAATCAAAAGATTATACATCAGCGAAAAAATTACCAAAGAATCCAGAAACATTAGATGTTGAAGCGTTATCTAATGAAATTCCGTATAAATTGTATGCAGATGGGTCAAAAGCAAACGTTGTATCCTCAGCTGCTTACTACCATGTACCATATTCATTTGATTTACAGATTAAAAGTAAACCAGGTATCGAGCAAAACAAAGTTGCGACATTAACTCCTGGAACAAACATCATTATTTATCGTGAAGATCCAAATAAATGGGTTGAATTCTCTTTTGAAGCTAATGGAGAAAAATACTGGACATTAAAAAATAAATTAAGTATGTAACCAAAAAAGGTCTGCTCAACTTTGGGTGGATCTTTTTTGCTTGTAATTAATAATTTGTCTTATTACATTTTGGGAAATTTCCGTATGTATTTGTAAGGGTTTTATTGGACTTTTGTATGCCAGAAGCCATGTACTAATAGTATCTTCGGCAACTAAAGATAATACTTATTTCCATTCTTTTTTTATTCATATAAGAGAAGGACACAGAAGATTGGAGGAAAAGTGTCTGCCATGCTAAATGTGAAAAAAGTGTGAAAAGAAGTATCTTTATCTTAAATATGTAAGATTGCATATCAAATACAGTTGATAATCATTATCGTTGTAACTATACTGATTACAGTTAGCTTGATGTTAACTGTAATTAAAATTACAACATGAATGGAGATGTTATAAAAATGGGTATGAAAAAAATCATTTTAGCTGGTACATTAGGAATTGCAGCACTTGCAGGAACAAATTTACCAGGATTAGAAGCAACAAAAGCGAGTGCAGCTTCTATTGAAACGAATATGTCAACAATTGAAGGTCGTGTAGTTGAGATTGATAACAATGTAATTTCTGTTGAATCAAAACAGTATACAAATTCTGTTCGTGTCTATTTAAATTCTATACCAAATGTAAAAATAGGAGATGAAGTAAAAGTTACTGGTACAATGATGCGTGATTTTGCTGAATATATGCTTGCAAATTCTATTGAAAAAGTTCAAGGTACTGATACATTACACCAGGGAAGTTATATTGAGGATGGTTTTGGATACGAATATGAAATAGGATATGTTACAAAAGCAGGTAAGTTTAAAGCTGGAAAAGCAGAAATTAATTATGTAATTGTTCAATATACTGGAATAAATGACAGTAAACGAGATGTTAGAGTGGAGTTGACACAAGGACAGAAATTTAATGTAGGGGATAAAGTTAAAGTGCATTTGGCAAGGGCTTCAAGAAGCGATGTATTGTCTATGCAAGATGGAATTGAAAAAGTTAATGATTCAATAAATAGTACTAGTACTGGGTCTTTAGAAAAAAAAGGTACAACATTGAAACCAGGAATGTATGAAAAAGAAGATGGTCAGCCTAATTTTGTAATTGGAGAAATCACAAAAATAGATAAAGATTATACAGATTATGTATCTGTCACATACTCTTCTAAAAATGGGGAAAATGATCTTGTTTATGTGGAGTTAACACAGGGTCAACAATTTAATATAGGTGATATGGTTCGAGTGGAGTTTCATGATGGGTCTAATTTCCATGGACCTGATAAAACAACGTATGACCATATTCAAAAATTTAACGATAAAATAACACAGAATACAAATAAAGAGCAATGGGTTTGGTCTTGATTTTAATAAAATAAAATTATCCATCTATAATGTATATGCCAATTCAAAAAGCCTTGTAATATATTACAAGGCTTTTTGAATTAGTTACTTTAAAACATTATCTTTTATTTCATTTTTATTAGCTGTTTGCAAAAATGTCATATTTATTTCGTTGACACTCGTGTATACAAGTAACTATAATTGTTACATCTATTGGATATATGTTACATTTTTATAATTTCTCAGAGAGACATGTTTATATAATGATGGTTCTGTGCATATTCTTATGACTGGAAATTCTGTTCATACACTTAATTTCGTAAAATTTGTTTATAAAGATATAAATAAATGATTTACTGATAATTTTTAATGCATCAAATCAGTATGAACCTTCTGTAATCTTTTAATCTTGGAATTATGTTGTTAGCATTGTCCAATTCATTTGTAAGCAGGCTAGAGTACTAGACGTATTTGTGTCATTTTATGAGAAAAAGGATGCAAAGAATTATGGTAATTTATCATTTTCCGACAGAAGATTCTTCACTTCTCAAAAATGTGAAGGGGTGGCACACCAATTTTAGGTGGGGGATGAATGTCGGTAGGTGTAAGCCTACTTTTTAAAGAAAGGATAAGAAAAATGAAAATGAAAAATGTAGTAATAACAGGTGCAGTATTTGTAACAGCTCTGCTTTCAACAGGAGGAGTAAAAGCAGAAGAAGTAATTTATAAAGATATACCAAAGGGACATTGGGCAGAGGAAGGGATTCAGTATTTATCGAGCCAGGGTATCTTTAAAGGATACGGAAATGGTCTATTTGGCTTTGGAGATAAGATTACTAGGGGACAAGTAGCCGCTCTAGTAAAACGTTATTTAAAATTAGAGGACAATGTTTATGTAGGAAGTAAGTTCTTAGATACGAAAGGACACCTTTTTGAAAAGGATATTGAAATTGTGGCACAAGCAGGGATCATGCGTGGGGATGGTTCGGGTAATTTTCTTCCAGATGGTATTTTAACTCGATATGAGATGGCAGTAGTATTGCAGCATACTTTGAAATTAGAAATAGATGGTGTGAATGGTAATAAACATGGATTTAAAGATATCCAAGAAGGTCATTGGGCAGTACCATATGTAAAAGCAATTGCGGATGCAGGGATATCTAAAGGTGACGGAGCAGGGAATTTTATGGGTGGACAAGATGTAACACGTGAACAATATGCTCAGTTTTTATTTAATTCAATGAAATTGAATAAGAAAGAGACGAGTAGAACTGAAGAAGGAAAAGGCAAGGTAGAAAAACGGGAAGAGTTGAAAGCTTCAGAGGTAGTAGCCTCTGTTGAAAATGCAAGTAA
>NZ_JBUXJL010000034.1:0-5366 GCF_056158125.1 Bacillus sp. EB V-12
AAATAAGAATGGCTGGTAAATCTCAGTTTATTAAAATTTCACTTTATTGTTCACATCAACAAGTTCAAAACGCTCACAGACGAGTAACATATCTTCAGAGAAATTAAGACCAAGCTCATTTAGTTCCTTTGTAAAAAAACGAACATGGGTGTCTCTCCAGTAATTATAAGTACGATCTCCTTCGCCTTCAGCGATAGCGAATTCTTCGCTTACTTCATTCATTGGTGTTACAGTTACTTCTATTGTCTTAATAATAGCTACAGGTTCATCATTACTATTGAGTATAATACTATAATCATTAGTAGTCGGTAGCGATTCATGTTCTAATTCATAAAAAATGTGACCGGAGCATGTAGCTGTTTTAATACCGTCAATTACTAGTTGTGCAAGATAATTAGGGGCATCCCCAAATTGCCAAGCTGTAACAGATTCTGGTTTTTTGTTGTTTCTCCAATAAGTATCCCAATATGTCTGTGCTAATTGATTCATTTTTATCGTCACCTCACTCTAATTAATATTTAGTCTCTTTATAATTCCTAGGAAATTTACTTATTTGTTATGCCTTTGTACTCGTTTTTAATTTGTATTAGTGTGTTGCAAATTAAAAAGATACTATGTGGAGTGAATATAATTTGTAAATATGTTCTGTACATATATGGGATCTTTAAATTTCTAATTGCATTTTATGATAAAGGATATAGTTACTTAAAGAACGTTCAGATTATGAATGGTAGTTTATTATCACTATGCCATATTGAAGTGAGTAATACTAGAGTTAAAATAGATAAAAAAACCGATATTCTAAATTGAATATCAGTTTAATAATATGTGACTTATATGAATCTATAGCAATACGAAAAGCGTAAATAAGATAGCCAACAAAATACGATAGTATGCAAAAGGTTTTAAACCTATCTTCTCTAAAAGCTTTAGAAAAGTTACTACCGCTAGCATCGCTACTATAAAAGAGGTAATGAATCCTACCGCAAACATAGGGATGTCATCGACACTTAAATACTTCCAACTTTTTAGTAAGTCTAAGCCTGTCGCCCCAATCATTACAGGAAGAGCTATTAGAAAAGAGAATTCAGATGCAGTCTTATAATTTACTTTTGCTAATAGACCTCCAGAGATAGTAGAGCCAGCTCTAGAGAAGCCAGGGTATACCGCTAAGCACTGAAATAATCCGATTGTTAAAGCTTGGCGGTATGTTAAATCGTCCAGTGAATAGGCTGCTGCCTCTTTCTTTTTTACTTCTGCAAAGATCATAAGAATTGCCCCTGCTACAAGTCCAATCACAACAGTGTATGGCTGGAATAAGTATGTTTTAATAATATCATGTAGTAGCAAACCAGCAACCACTGCCGGAAATACGCCAAGAAATACATGGAACGCATTGAATTTTTTTTCTTTCTGTATAAGAGGTTTAATATTACATAAAGAAACGAGACGTTTATGATATAAAATTGCAATAGCTAAAATTGCGCCTAGCTGAATAACAATTTCAAACGTTTTTGCTCTTTCTCCCTCAAAGCCTAATAAATGCCCGACTAATATAAGGTGACCAGTAGAAGATATAGGTAAAAATTCAGCTAATCCTTCTACAATACCGAGTATGAAGGCAATAATGATATCGCTCATAGTTTCACTCCTATACATTAATGAATGTCTACTTTTTTAAAATAGAATAGTGTTGCAATAAATCCGGAAATTGTCGTTACTGCAATGATGATATAAGAATACTCTGGTGGATATGTCGGTTGTAATTCGTTATTTGCGATATCTAGAGTAGCGGTCCACGGAAATAAATCTTTATGCTTGGAGTTTACGAGCATAAGATTAGTCATTGTAATAATGACTGTTAATATAATGGGTGGTACATAGCTCTTCATTACAAGAGTTAGTAGCACAATAGGTGAAGACAATAGAAAGAGAAGTCCACCACATATTAAAAATTCTAGGAAAGAACCCAAAAGTAAAGAAATGTTAAAACCAGGGAAGTTCCCCAATAGCCCTAATATTAAAGTAAGTGCCCAAGCGACTAAAGTTAGCATCATAATCCAAAGAAAGAGAATGATGAATTTACTTATAATAAAGCTAATGCGCGACACGGGGATAGTTAGTAAATTTTTCAGTGTATCTTCTGTATATTCGCGGGTAAGCAAATAAGCAACCACTACTCCATATAAGGGGAATCCTATAACTAAAGTAGTATATAAGTTAACGTCAGTGAATAATTGATGGAACCAAATAGTTGGAGTTGGCTGTTTTGTTTTTATATGTATATAAGAGGCTACTACAACTAAGAAAGGTGCGACACCAGCACCAATAATGCTAATTAAAAACATATTAGAGCGTTTTAGCTTTAAGAGTTCTGTATAGAGTAGATTAACCAATTGTTCCACCTCCAACTAGTTTGGTGAAATAATCTTCTAGTCTATCTTCGCTTATCATCATTTTTAATACTTCAATATCATTAAGAACAAATGTTCTGTTTATGTATCCTTGTTGTCCAAAATGAGAGTAAATACGAATATTTCCTTCATCATGTACTTCATAATCAAAAATTTGAAGATGATTTTCTAATAACATCACAGCTTTATCGTCATTATTCACTTGAAACTCTATGTACTTACGGTTTGCCTTGCGCAGCGTATCAAGAGAAACTTCTTCTAGTAACTTTCCTTCATGAATAATTCCGATACGATCGACTAACTGTTCTACCTCGGCTAATATGTGACTAGAAATGAGTATTGTTATATTTCTTTCTTGAGCTAAAGAATGAATAAGTTTTCGCATTTCTTTAATACCAATAGGGTCTAGTCCGTTAGTTGGTTCATCTAATATGAGTAGCTCAGGATAATGGAGAAGAGCACGTGCAATTCCTAAGCGTTGCTTCATTCCTAAAGAATACTTTCCTACTAACTTTTTTGTCTCATGCTGCAAGCCTACTATTTCTAATGCTTCTTCGATAGCGTTCTTTTTGTGAACCCCAATTATCTTTGCATTAATTAATAGGTTTTCTTTTGCAGTTAAGTTTTCATAAAATCCTGGAACTTCAACTATAGAACCAATTCTGCTTAAAATATCTTTTTGATTTTGGAATAAGTTCTCTCCGAATATTTCAATCGTTCCACTTGTAGGCTTTATAAGACTAAGTAGCATACGAATGGTTGTTGTTTTACCAGCACCGTTGCGGCCTATGAAGCCATAAATCTCCCCTTGTTGAACATTAATATTTAAATTATCTACTGATTTTTGATTGCCATATACTTTAGTAAGGTTAGTCGTTTTTATAATTGTATTTATAGGAGACACCTGCTTTCTATAAGTTCTTACTTACATCATAAAAAGGAAGGCTTAACTGCATATTAATCATTTCTTAACTATTTCTTAAAAGTATTGTGCTTTGGAATAGAAAAGCCAAAAGTAGTTCGTTTCCATGGAGTACTTTCAACCCATATATGTCCACCGTTTTTCTCAACAAGCGCTTTGGAAATAGAAAGCCCGAGACCGCTACCACCAAATGAAGAGTTTCTTGATTGTTCGCTTCGGTACATTCGCTCAAATACGTTTTGTAAATCATGTTTTGGAATACCAGGGCCTTGATCCCAAATATGAAGTTCGTATTCTGCATCAGCTTCTAGCAATTCGACTCCTATTGTTTTCCCATCCTTTCCGTAATAAATTGCATTTTTCATTAAATTACCGATAATCCGCATAATGCTTAGATGATCTGCGATGATAGGACAAGTAGATTCTGGTATGAGAATTTGCAGTTCGATGTTATGTTTTGAGAGCTCAGGTAAAAATTCAATCAAAACTTCTCTAGTAACTTCAGAAAAGTCGAGTTCTTCTTCTTTTAGTGGAAATTCATTAGCGTCTAGCTTCGCCATATTGAATATTTCATCAACTAGGTGCTTTAAGTTATTTGATTTCATATAGAGTATTTTAAGATATTCTTGTTTTTCTATTTCAGAAGCAGCAACTCCGTCTTTCAAAGCATCTATATATCCGATAATGGAGGTGAGTGGTGTTCGTATATCGTGGGAGATACTAGACAAAAGTTGTTTTCTGGATTCCTCGGATCTTTTGGCTTCAATTTGAACCTGCTCTAATTTACCTATTAGCTCGTTTATTGAAAAAACGATATTATGTAATGAGTGGTCATTGCTTGTGAATAATCTCGTTTGTAAGTTTCCTTTTAGTACACGACTTAATTTAGTATCCATTGCTTTGCGATGTTGAATGAATTGTATTCTTGAAAAGAAGAGATAAATTGTAATTAAGATAAGGATAATAAATAAAGACATTTTTATTTTTGGATCCATTTGTATGTTTAAAATCCCGCAAATGATAAGTTGTAATGAAATCAGGAAGAGGGTTTTATCAGTCTTCAAGCTTTTCACCTACAAACTTATAACCAATTCCCCATATAGTCTGAATGAATTTTGGATTGGAAGGGTCAATTTCTATTTTCTTTCTGAGTTTTCGAATATGTACCATAACGGTATTGTCATCTTCTATATAATTATCGTCCCACACATTTCGGAAGAGCTGTGTTTTTGTAAATACTTGCCCTGGGTTTGAAGTAAAGAATTTTAACAGTTCCAGTTCTTTTCCGGTTAAGCTAATTTCTTCTTTGTTTGTATGAACTGTGTATGTATTTAAATTGATAGTTAGTCCTTTAAAAGATAAAGTTGTTTTTTCTTGAGCAGTATTGTTACTTCCGAGAACTAAAAAACGCCGCATAAGAGCTTTTACTCGTGCAATTACTTCGTGAATGCTGAAAGGTTTCGTAATATAATCATCAGCACCAATGCTTAAACCTAAAATTTTATCAACTTCGTGATCTTTAGCGGTGAGCATTAATATAGGTATGTTAGTTTTATCTCTAAGTTTTTTACATACCTCGATTCCATCTATTTTGGGCATCATAAGATCTAATATAACGAGGTTATAGTTATTTTGATTAAATAAATGTAAGGCTTCTTCGCCGTTGATTGCAGTGTCTACCATGTATAATTCTCGTTCTAAATATATTTTTAATAAATTTCGGATTTCTTTATCGTCGTCTGCTATAAGGATACGTATATCTTTCATATCTTCACCTGCTTCTAATAGAGTTTTATTGATAGTACAACAACTCTCTAATTATATACTAGTATTTGTTAAAATAAGGTTGCTAGTTTTGTTGGAGGAAAACGTCCACACAAGTTAAGTCTAGAGTTCAAATTAACTCGAATATATTTGGAAAAACAAATTAAAGAGAAGCAGAAGGTGTACTCCGATAATGAAATCCTATAGAGACGTATTTAGTTAAAAGAGCATAAAAATATTAAATTGAAGTTCTTTATAAAAAGGTG
>NZ_JBUXJL010000035.1:0-2989 GCF_056158125.1 Bacillus sp. EB V-12
TACTGGGCAAGTAGAATTTTTAAATTCATTTGGGAATGCAGATTATCGCCCGCCAAACTATAACATTGGTGTGACCGGGATTTCGGGTTCGGGGAAAAGTTTACTTTTAAAAATGAAATTAGCTCGTGAAACGTCACTTGCAGATACGCATGCAATGATTATTGACCCAGAGGGAGAATTCGTAAAAATTACAAAACGTCTAGGTGGTATTAATTTAAACATTTCACCTGAAAGTAATATCATTATCAACCCTTGTGCAATCGCTGTAACAGAACTTCAGATTACGGATAAAGATGAAGAGCTAGAAGCACTTGAACAATATGATAAGAAAGAACTTGTAGAGCGTGATGGCGTGAAGTATGTAAGATTTGTACCGATTTTAGAGAAAATCAATGAAATACTTGGATTCTTTGACATTATTATTCGCGGACAAGACTTTGACCAACCAGGATTAAATGTATTCCAGCGTACAATGCTAGAAGATGCAATTCGTGAAGTGTTTGGTAAACATGGTATTACCTCACACCCTTCATCTTTATATGCAGATGAAGTGAAGAAGGTTGATGGACAATTAATTCAGTCTCAAGTGAGAAAGCCAGAACCAGAGTTAAAAGAAATCTACGATGTCATAGTAGAACATCATGGAGACGATGTGAAAGCAGAAGAGTTAATTGCTGCGATTCGTCCATTCTTACGCGATGGTTCAAAACCATTATTTGATGGCCAAAGTCATTTTGGCCGTGGTGTAGAAACCCAGTTAAATGAATCTCGTGTTGTTAATTTTAATATTAGTCATTTAGAAGAAGGATTCTTAAAACCAATCGCTTTCCACGTTATCTTGAACTATATTTGGGAGCATTGGATTAAGAGTCCAGAACACGCTATCAAGCGAAAAGTATTATATGTGGATGAGATGTGGCAGTTTATCGACTATGAACAAACGGTTAACTTCTTGGAAAAAGTAGCACGTCGTTCACGTAAAAGAAATGCTGGTATGTGTTGGGCGAGTCAGGACTTCGTTCGTATTTTAGAAAATGTAAAAGCTCGTGGTATCTTGCAATCTACTTTCTCTTATTTCTTCTTAGAACAAAATAAGATTGATAAGAAAAAGATCCAGGAGAACTTTAACTTAACTGCTGGGGAGCTTGATATTATTCTCAACAACCCTGGAAAAGGAGAAGGGATTTTCCGAGTAGGAGATAGTTCGGTTTGGATTCAAACTGATCCATCTGACAAAGAAATGATGTTTATTGAATCGAATGAAGCGGTACTACAAGAGCTTTTAAACAATATGAAGAAAGTACAAGGGTACGCAGGATAATAGCGTACTCTTAAAAAGGAAGGTGAAATTATGCTTGAGAAAATAGTAGAGTGGGTCGGAGGCTTAATTATTGCTATAGTAAAGGCTTTTCTTAGTCCGGTGTATGCAACTTTGGATCCGCTGCCAGTTTTAGTGTTTGGAGGAGAGGGAACAGAAGGAAAGGGGACAAACTTAGATTTCTTATTTTCAGGTAATTCTCTAACCAAAGTATTAGACACAGGCATGCCTGTCATGTTCAAGCTTGTTGCTTTTTGTGTCCTTGTCAGTGTAGTTATTACGGCGGCAAAATATTCGGCAACAGCTATTAATCCAAATAATAGAACAGCATTAATAGAGTATGCGAAGGATTTGATGATCATTTCAATTTTTCTTTGGCACCTCGATTACTTCTATACACTCATATTTGAAATCAATTCTTGGATAATAATAGAGTTTAGAGACGCTGTTAATGTAGCAAGTGGGGGGGATTTTGATCCAGATAAGGGTACTAAATTTCTACAACCTGGATTTGGTGGAGCTGGACTTACCATTACTGAGCTGGGTTTGAAAGGTCATGAAAATGACTATATGTTTATTATATTTGGTTTGTTTATAGAAGCTGGTCTCATCGTCTGGGCAAACTTTTACTATTTAATGCGAGCAGTGTCACTATACGTTTTAATGTTAATTGGTCCGTTAATGGTAGGTATGTGGCTATTTCCACAAAAGAAACAACAGACATTATATTGGATACGAGAATTTATAGGAGCGGTGTTCATACAAGCAATTCATGCGATTACCTTATGGCTCATTATTTCTTTAATTGGAGCAGCAAATAGTCCGTTAATCAAATTAATTTTACTTGCTATGTTTATCCCAATAGGTGAGATTGTGAAAAGTTTTATTGGCCTTAGTACCAATGCATCAGGTGGTATTCATAGAGCAGGTACCATGATGGGTATGGGTGCTTTAGCAAGTGTGGCTGGACTGGTTAAAGGTGTTCGTGATGACTACCGTAATTCAAAAGCAAAACCTGATGATAAAGGGGATAAAGAAAAGACAAAAGAAGATGCTGATAACCCGAAAGATGCATTAGGAGCGAATTTAGGGACAGATGTTGGTACAACATCTCGTGCAGCTCGTATGTTAAAAGCTGGTCAAATTGGAAGTTCAATTGGTAAAGCGGCTGGTGGACTTGCAGGTATGACAGCAGGAGCTGGTCTTGGACCAGAAGGAATGGCAATAGGAACATTCGCTGGCAGTAAAGCGGGCGGATTTACTGGTGCAGTTACTGGAAGATCTGCTGCTGCAGTTGGCGAAGGGGCTGTAGCCTTAGGAAAACATATTGGTTCCAGTGTAAAGAAGGGTGCGGACACGTATTCAAATCTAAATGGCGAATCTTATCCGGAACTAACCGATGAAGATGTCGCACAGGATTTAGCTACAAAAGACTTTGAAAATTGGAAAGCAGATAATCCGGATTCTGCAGTTGCAAGTCGCTTGAAACAAGCATTCCCTGGTGCGTCCGATGCGGAGATTGCTAAAAAAGTAGCGAAAACAAATAGTGATCAAATGTCTCGTTTCTCAAATCAGCGGAAACAGGATTTACAAAATATGAAGAAAGCCGCTACACCATATGGAAATGCTAGAGATTTAGTAAACGCTGCAACGAATGCATTCCAAAAGGGT
>NZ_JBUXJL010000036.1:0-2986 GCF_056158125.1 Bacillus sp. EB V-12
GTATGTTCTTTGAAAACTAGATAACAGTGTAGCTCATATTTTTTAATTTTTAGTTTGGTTAAGTTAGAAAGGGCGCACGGTGGATGCCTTGACACTAGGAGTCGATGAAGGACGGGACTAACGCCGATATGCTTCGGGGAGCTGTAAGTAAGCTTTGATCCGAAGATTTCCGAATGGGGAAACCCACCATACGTAATGGTATGGTATCCTTATCTGAATACATAGGGTAAGGAAGACAGACCCAGGGAACTGAAACATCTAAGTACCTGGAGGAAGAGAAAGCAAATGCGATTTCCTGAGTAGCGGCGAGCGAAACGGAACATAGCCCAAACCAAGAGGCTTGCCTCTTGGGGTTGTAGGACATTCTATACGGAGTTACAAAGGAACGAGGTAGACGAAGCGACCTGGAAAGGTCCGTCGTAGAGGGTAACAACCCCGTAGTCGAAACTTCGTTCTCTCTTGAATGTATCCTGAGTACGGCGGAACACGTGAAATTCCGTCGGAATCTGGGAGGACCATCTCCCAAGGCTAAATACTCCCTAGTGATCGATAGTGAACCAGTACCGTGAGGGAAAGGTGAAAAGCACCCCGGAAGGGGAGTGAAAGAGATCCTGAAACCGTGTGCCTACAAATAGTCAGAGCCCGTTAACGGGTGATGGCGTGCCTTTTGTAGAATGAACCGGCGAGTTACGATCCCGTGCGAGGTTAAGCTGAAGAGGCGGAGCCGCAGCGAAAGCGAGTCTGAATAGGGCGTTTAGTACGTGGTCGTAGACCCGAAACCAGGTGATCTACCCATGTCCAGGGTGAAGTTCAGGTAACACTGAATGGAGGCCCGAACCCACGCACGTTGAAAAGTGCGGGGATGAGGTGTGGGTAGCGGAGAAATTCCAATCGAACCTGGAGATAGCTGGTTCTCCCCGAAATAGCTTTAGGGCTAGCCTTAAGTGTAAGAGTCTTGGAGGTAGAGCACTGATTGGACTAGGGGTCCTCATCGGATTACCGAATTCAGTCAAACTCCGAATGCCAATGACTTATCCTTAGGAGTCAGACTGCGAGTGATAAGATCCGTAGTCAAAAGGGAAACAGCCCAGACCGCCAGCTAAGGTCCCAAAGTGTGTATTAAGTGGAAAAGGATGTGGAGTTGCTTAGACAACTAGGATGTTGGCTTAGAAGCAGCCACCATTTAAAGAGTGCGTAATAGCTCACTAGTCGAGTGACTCTGCGCCGAAAATGTACCGGGGCTAAATACACCACCGAAGCTGCGGATTGATACCAATGGTATCAGTGGTAGGGGAGCGTTCTAAGGACAGTGAAGTCAGACCGGAAGGACTGGTGGAGTGCTTAGAAGTGAGAATGCCGGTATGAGTAGCGAAAGACGGGTGAGAATCCCGTCCACCGAATGCCTAAGGTTTCCTGAGGAAGGCTCGTCCGCTCAGGGTTAGTCAGGACCTAAGCCGAGGCCGACAGGCGTAGGCGATGGACAACAGGTTGATATTCCTGTACCACCTCTTTATCGTTTGAGCAATGGAGGGACGCAGAAGGATAGAAGAAGCGTGCGATTGGTTGTGCACGTCCAAGCAGTTAGGCTGATAAGTAGGCAAATCCGCTTATCGTGAAGGCTGAGCTGTGATGGGGAAGCTCCTTATGGAGCGAAGTCTTTGATTCCCCGCTGCCAAGAAAAGCTTCTAGCGAGATAAAAGGTGCCTGTACCGCAAACCGACACAGGTAGGCGAGGAGAGAATCCTAAGGTGTGCGAGAGAACTCTGGTTAAGGAACTCGGCAAAATGACCCCGTAACTTCGGGAGAAGGGGTGCTTTCTTAACGGAAAGCCGCAGTGAATAGGCCCAAGCGACTGTTTAGCAAAAACACAGCTCTCTGCGAAGCCGTAAGGCGAAGTATAGGGGGTGACACCTGCCCGGTGCTGGAAGGTTAAGGAGAGGGGTTAGCGTAAGCGAAGCTCTGAACTGAAGCCCCAGTAAACGGCGGCCGTAACTATAACGGTCCTAAGGTAGCGAAATTCCTTGTCGGGTAAGTTCCGACCCGCACGAAAGGTGTAACGATTTGGGCACTGTCTCAACCAGAGACTCGGTGAAATTATAGTACCTGTGAAGATGCAGGTTACCCGCGACAGGACGGAAAGACCCCGTGGAGCTTTACTGTAGCCTGATATTGAATTTTGGTACAGTTTGTACAGGATAGGCGGGAGCCATTGAAACCGGAGCGCTAGCTTCGGTGGAGGCGCTGGTGGGATACCGCCCTGACTGTATTGAAATTCTAACCTACGGGTCTTATCGACCCGGGAGACAGTGTCAGGTGGGCAGTTTGACTGGGGCGGTCGCCTCCTAAAGTGTAACGGAGGCGCCCAAAGGTTCCCTCAGAATGGTTGGAAATCATTCGTAGAGTGCAAAGGCATAAGGGAGCTTGACTGCGAGACCTACAAGTCGAGCAGGGACGAAAGTCGGGCTTAGTGATCCGGTGGTTCCGCATGGAAGGGCCATCGCTCAACGGATAAAAGCTACCCCGGGGATAACAGGCTTATCTCCCCCAAGAGTCCACATCGACGGGGAGGTTTGGCACCTCGATGTCGGCTCATCGCATCCTGGGGCTGTAGTCGGTCCCAAGGGTTGGGCTGTTCGCCCATTAAAGCGGTACGCGAGCTGGGTTCAGAACGTCGTGAGACAGTTCGGTCCCTATCCGTCGTGGGCGTAGGAAATTTGAGAGGAGCTGTCCTTAGTACGAGAGGACCGGGATGGACGCACCGCTGGTGTACCAGTTGTTCTGCCAAGGGCATAGCTGGGTAGCTATGTGCGGAAGGGATAAGTGCTGAAAGCATCTAAGCATGAAGCCCCCCTCAAGATGAGATTTCCCATAGCGTAAGCTAGTAAGATCCCTGAAAGATGATCAGGTTGATAGGTTCGAGGTGGAAGCATGGTGACATGTGGAGCTGACGAATACTAATAGATCGAGGACTTAACCATATAATATG
>NZ_JBUXJL010000037.1:0-2959 GCF_056158125.1 Bacillus sp. EB V-12
AACTGGGCAAGTAGAATTTTTAAATTCATTCGGGAATGCAGATTATCGCCCGCCAAACTATAACATTGGGGTAACAGGGATCTCGGGTTCTGGAAAAAGTTTACTTTTAAAAATGAAGTTAGCTCGTGAAACGTCACTTGCAGATACGCATGCAATGATTATCGATCCAGAAGGTGAATTCGTAAAAATTACAAAACGTTTAGGTGGTATTAATTTAAACATTTCACCTGAAAGTAATATCATTATTAACCCTTGTGCAATTGCTGTAACAGAGCTTCAGATTACGGATAAAGATGAAGAACTAGAAGCACTTGAACAATATGATAAGAAAGAACTCGTAGAACGTGATGGCGTAAAGTATGTGAGATTTGTACCAATTTTAGAGAAAATCAATGAAATACTAGGTTTTTTTGACATTATTATTCGGGGGCAAGATTTTGATCAACCAGGATTAAATGTATTCCAACGTACGATGCTAGAAGATGCAATCCGTGAAGTGTTTGATAAACATGGTATTACTTCACATCCTTCTTCTTTATATACAGATGAAGTGAAGAAGGTGGATGGACAATTAATTCAGTCTCAAGTAAGAAAGCCAGAGCCGGAGTTAAAAGAAATCTACGATGTCATAGTAGAACATCATGGAGACGATGTGAAGGCAGAAGAGTTAATCGCTGCGATTCGTCCGTTCTTACGTGATGGGTCAAAACCATTATTTGATGGGCAAAGTCATTTTGGTCGTGGTGTAGAAACACAGTTAAATGAATCACGTGTTGTTAACTTTAATATTAGTCATTTAGAAGAAGGATTCTTAAAACCAATCGCTTTCCACGTTATCTTGAACTATATTTGGGAGCACTGGATTAAGAGTCCAGAACACGCTATCAAACGAAAAGTACTGTATGTGGATGAGATGTGGCAGTTTATCGATTATGAACAAACGGTTAACTTCTTAGAAAAAGTAGCACGTCGTTCACGTAAAAGAAATGCCGGTATGTGTTGGGCAAGTCAGGACTTTGTTCGTATTTTAGAAAATGTAAAAGCTCGTGGTATCTTGCAATCTACTTTCTCTTATTTCTTCTTAGAACAAAATAAGATTGATAAGAAAAAGATTCAAGAGAACTTTAACTTAACTGCTGGGGAGTTAGATATTATCCTAAACAACCCTGGAAAAGGAGAAGGAATCTTCCGTGTAGGAGATAGTTCGGTTTGGATTCAAACAGATCCATCAGATAAAGAAATGATGTTTATTGAATCGAATGAAGCGGTACTTCAAGAGCTTTTAAACAATATGAAGAAAGTACAAGGGTACGCAGGATAGTAGCGTACCTTTGTAAAGGAAGGTGAAATTATGCTTGAGAAAATAATAGATTGGGTCGGAGGCCTTGTTATCCATATGGTAAAGGCCCTACTAGCGCCTATTTATGGATTTATGGATACTATTCCAGTTCTAGTCTTTGGTGGAGATAAATCTAATCTAGATTTTTTATATGAGAAGAATGCAGTTACGAATGTATTAGATACCGGTATGCCTGTCATGTTTAAACTTGTTGCTTTTTGTGTTCTCGTCAGTGTAGTAATTACAGCAGCAAAATATTCAGCAACGACTCTGAATCCAAATAATCGCACGGCATTAATTGAATATGCAAAAGACTTAATGATTATCTCGATTTGCCTCTGGCATTTAGATTTCTTTTATAATTTTATTTTTGATCTAAATTCTTGGATTATATTAGAGTTTAAAGAGGCGTTAGGGAATTTTAACCCAGATCAGCAAATACCTCTATTAAAGAATGGACTGGCAGACAATAAGACGATTACAGAACTTTCAATGAAAGACCATAAAAATGATTATATGTTTATCATATTCGGACTATTTATTGAAGCTGGATTAATGATATGGGCAAACTTTTATTATTTAATGCGTGCTGTGACACTATACGTATTAATGTTACTAGGCCCTGTAATGGTAGGAATGTGGATGTTCCCACAAAAGAAACAACAGACGTTATATTGGATTCGTGAACTTATGGGTGCAGTATTAATTCAAGCGATTCACGCAATTACCCTATGGTTAGTTATTACACTTATTGGGGGTGCGCAAAATCCTATTATAAAATTAATATTACTTGCGATGTTTATCCCAGTTGGTGAAATCGTGAAAAGCTTTATTGGACTTAGCACCAATGCATCTGCGGGTATTCATAGAGCGGGTACGATGATGGGTATGGGTGCTTTAGCAAGTGTGGCTGGATTGGTTAAAGGTGTTCGTGACGACTACCGTAGTGCAAAAGATAAAGGGAAAGAAAAGAAAGATGGAGAGAAAGATAATAAAGAAGATGCGGATAACCCGAAAGATGCATTAGGAGCGAATTTAGGGACAGATGTTGGTACAACATCTCGTGCAGCTCGTATGTTAAAAGCTGGTCAAATTGGAAGTTCAATTGGTAAAGCAGCGACAGGACTTGCAGGTATGGCAGCGGGAGCTGGTCTTGGACCGGGAGCGATGGTAGCAGGATCGCAAGTTGGAAGTGCATTAGGTAGTGCTCCTGGTGCAGTGGCTGGTAGAAGTGTTGCTGCAGTCGGCGAAGGAGCTGTAGCTTTAGGAAAACATATTGGTTCCAGTGTAAAAAAGGGTGCGGACACGTATTCAAATCTAAATGGCGAATCTTATCCGGAACTAACCGATGAAGATATCGCACAGGATTTAGCTACAAAAGACTTTGAAAATTGGAAAGCAGATAATCCGGATTCTGCAGTTGCAAGCCGTTTAAAACAAGTATTCCCTGGTGCATCTGATGCAGAGATTGCTAAAAAAGTAGCGAAAACAAACAATGATCAAATGTCTCGTTTTTCAAATCAGCGGAAACAAGATTTACAAAATATGAAGAAAGCCGCTACACCATATGGAAATGCTAGAGATTTAGTAAACGCTGCAACGAATGCATTCCAAAAGGGG
>NZ_JBUXJL010000038.1:0-2887 GCF_056158125.1 Bacillus sp. EB V-12
AGTGCGAGACGTTCTCGTGTAAGTAATGCGCAAGCATAAGCGACAACGAGGACTGTTCTTTATTGTAGTAACAATTACAACAACCAAGAACAGAATAACTGTTCAGACGAGAGGTAGGAATGACGGAGTAACGTCCTGCAACTACCCCAGTAAGATTCCCGACTGCATACGCTAGGTATAGCGTGATGTTGAAAGCAGGGTAAAACATGCAGTCATTATCCGTAGTACCCGATGGGGCAACCGAAAGCCATTCGGAATAATAGACCAAATGGAATTGATAAAGTACTGTATGCTGTCAACCGACATGGTGAGAATGTGTAAACACTGACGAACTTGTGAATGTACGCCTCGATAAATCTACGGGTCAGAAATGACTCGGAGTCTGAAAATAAGACTTGTCTAACGGACCAGAGATATTCCATAGTCCACAGTCCTAACGTTGTTACTGGCAACGGAGCTAGACACGGGGTATAACAAGCACCTAAATCGGAGGTCTAACGACCTTTAAAACAATGATAGTCTGAATGGAACGTCGAAAACCACTAGCGTTGAATCTATGATTCTATCGACGGATATAGCTGAATACGAAACAGGCGACTGAGGGAAGTATTCTTAATAGTGGTGAGAGTAGTGGCACGACCATTGAAGATTCTGTAATGGAATTGGAGGAACAGCCACAAGCCTATTTTGTAGGAACTGAAATTTCATCTAATCTTGCATGGATTCTGGTAAGACTCAAAAGGTCACCAAATCAATTGAGAGTAGGTGATAGACCATGAATGACAAGTCTAAGACCACACCAAATGATAAGAAACTAAGACATAACGAATACTACGGTATCCAACCTGTCCTAGACGACTTATACCAAAAAGCAACAAAGAGAAGTTCTTTCAAAAACCTAATGTCTACCATAACGTCAGACGGAAATATACTTCTTGCTTATCGTAACATCAAGGCAAACAAAGGAAGTTTAACATCAGCCTGCGATAATGTAAACATCAAGGATATTGAGAGAATGGAACAAAGCTATTTCTTGAACGAAGTAAAAAGACGCTTTCAAAACTACCAACCTCAAAAAGTAAGGCGCAAAGAGATACCGAAACTTAATGGGAAAACAAGACCCCTAGGAATACCGAGTATTTGGGATAGAATTATCCAACAATGTATTCTACAAGTTTTGGAACCTATCTGCGAAGCACAATTCAGCAAACGAAGTTACGGCTTTCGCCCAAACAGGAGTGCCGAAAACGCCATAGCCGACGCAGCAAAACGTGTAAATCAACAAAACCTTACCTATGTGGTGGATGTAGATATCCAAGGATTCTTTGACGAAGTAAATCATACGAAACTCATGCACCAATTATGGACACTGGGTATTCGAGATAAGCAACTACTAGTCATTATCCGAAAGATACTGAAAGCACCAGTGCAAATGCCCGATGGTACAACCATGTTTCCAACGAAAGGAACACCGCAAGGCGGTATACTTAGTCCTTTACTTGCAAACGTCAATCTGAACGAATTTGATTGGTGGATCAGCAAACAATGGGAAACATTCAAAGCCAAAAGGGCACAACCAAGATACTCAAAAGGAATCTGGGATAACTCTAACGTAACAGCTATGCTATCCCGATTTTCCAAGATGAAACCAATGTATATCGTAAGATACGCGGACGACTTCAAAATCTTCACAAACACAAGAAGCAACGCCGAGAAAATCTTCAAAGCAACTCAAATGTGGCTAGAAGAACGTCTAAAGTTACCCATCTCACCCGAGAAATCAAAAGTAACCAATCTTAAAAAGCAAGAAAGTGACTTCCTAGGATTCACTCTTAAAGCTGTAAAAAAAGGTAAAAAGAAGAGCGGGGACACACGATATATTGCAGTAACACACGTATCTCCAAAGGCACTAAAAAAGACGAAACAAGACTTAGCAAATCAAGTGAAGAAAATACAGAAAGTCCGAGACTCTATCGAAGCAATAAGGAGAATCAATATATACAACAGCATAGTTATTGGCAAGCACAACTATTATAAAATAGCCACGCATGTCAGCAAAGATTTCGGTAAAATGGGTCTAGAACTAAGCCGTATGATGTATAATCGATTCCCTAAAGCAACAAATAGAGGCAAAAGAAACACAAATGGATACACCAGCATAGGAGAATACAAAGGGAAGGATAGGGGAATTATTCCTTATCTAGGGTCTACGTTGATAAAATATCTCTTGAAACAGCCCATCATCCCAATCTCTTTTGTGAAAACCAAAAATGCGGTGATGAAAAAGGATGCCATCAACAAGTACACCGAAGAAGGGCGAGCCTTGATACATAAAAACTTGGCGGACATAACTGAAGCGGAACTAAAATGGCTAAGAGAAAATCCAGTCATAAACAAACGGGCAACCATTGAATATAATGACAATCGAATTTCTCTTTATGCTGCTCAAAAAGGTAAATGTGGAGTAACTGGGGAGAAGCTTTTACCCTGGGACATCCATTGTCACCATAAGCGATTATGGATTGAAACACAGGATGACAGCTACAAAAACCTTATCATCATCAAACCAAACATCCATAGACTAATACACGCTACTAAAGAGGAAACGATAAACCAATTACTCAATGAACTAAAACTCAATGAGGAACAGTTAAAAAAACTCAATAAACTGCGAAAGTTAGTCAAAAACGAGGCAATCTGTATCGAATCACAATTTGAAGTGGGAAGAAACCAAGAACAACTAGCGTTGTTCGCTTAGAGCTTATCATTATTTGATGAAAAGAAAACTACATTATAGGTGGACCGCCGTATGCCGCGAAAGTGGCACGTACGGTGCGAATCGGGGGAAAAGTTGGAGATAATCTCAAAGACTTACCTATCGACAATA
>NZ_JBUXJL010000039.1:0-2764 GCF_056158125.1 Bacillus sp. EB V-12
AGTAAGTACCAAGCAAAAGATTTAGTCGCTTTATGTGTATGGGTGAGCCAAAATGTAGCTATGACTTCTTTAACTCAGTTATCTAGCTGTTTAGAAGCATCAACAGAAGTACTTATCAGCCCTGAGGGCTTGAATCAACGATTTAATAAAGCGGCTGTTCAATTTTTACAACACCTATTAGCTGAACTACTAAACCAAAAACTGACCTCATCTATGCCAATTTCTTATCCATATACTTCTGTTTTTAAGCGTATTCGTATTTTAGATTCAACTGCATTTCAACTTCCGGATACATTTTCATCAATTTATCCTGGTGCGGGAGGATGCAGCCATACAGCGGGAGTAAAGATACAGCTTGAGTATGATTTATTAAGTGGACAATTCCTTCATATTCATACAGGTCCAGATAAACAACATGATCGAACCTACGGTTCTTTGTGTGTCCCAACTGTGGCAGCGAATGATCTATGTATCCGAGATTTAGGGTATTTTCATTTGAAAGATCTTCAACATATACAAGATCAAAAGGCTTACTATATCTCTCGTATCAAATCGAATACACGTATTTATCAAAAAAATCCCAATCCTGATTATTTTCGAGATGGAAGAATCAAAAAAGGTACGGAGTATATACAGATAGATATGGAGGTCTTAATGAACTCTCTTCAGCCAGGACAAACGTATGAAATATCCGACGCTTATGTAGGAATGACTGATAAAGTACCAACTCGTGTGATTGTTCATCGACTAACAAAAAAACAACAAAAAAAAACGATTAGACGATCAAACGGTAAGAGAAAAAAAGAAAGGAATGAAGTATTCTGCTCGTAGTAAACGACTTAGCGGTATCAATGTATATATGACAAATACCCCTATAGATATTGTCCCGATGGGACAAGTACATGATTGGTATTCTTTACGTTGGCAAATCGAGATTTTATTTAAAACATGGAAATCATTCTTTCATATTCATTATTGTAAAAAGATAAAACGAGAACGATTGGAATGCCATTTGTATGGGCAACTGATTGCCATTCTACTTTGTTCTTCTACCATGTTTCAAATGCGGCAATTACTTCTTATGAAAAAGAAACGAGAACTGAGTGAATATAAGGCCATATATATGATTAAAGATTACTTTTTTCTTCTTTTCCAATCGATACAAAACATACTAAGATTAGTAGTGCAGACCAAGGCATTGGTTCGCACTACTATTTTTTATATAGTAGAAGTGAAGAGAAGGTCGTGGGTGTCTTGGGATCCTGAATCCGTATACAAAACTGACCTTCTTCACTTACCTTATTTGAATCAGTTTTTAGTATGTTGGTCTTCGAGATCGTGTATAAGAAATGAGAATCTATAAGTGTAAGTTGAAGACTTCAATTCCACCTGAGGAGGAGCTATATGAAACACGTTATTGCATTTGATGTCAGTATGGGTAAAAGTTATATGGTAATTTATAATGCACAAAAACAATGCGTATTCGAAAGTGAAATCAAGCATTCTAAGCCTGATTTTAAAAAACTACAAGAAAAGATACATAAGCTTACAGATGAAACCGGCGAATCACCTAAAATTGTATTCGAAGCAACAGGGATCTATTCCAGACAGCTAGAACGATTTATGCAAAATAACCAGTATACATATTGTTTATTAAATCCATTAGAAGCCAAAATACAATGTGATTCCTTGCGGATTCATAAGACAGACCGAAGCGACGCACACCGATTAGCTCTCACCCATTTTACGGTTACCCGAAGGGTATCTACCGAAACTGATAATTTATTCTATCAGTTAAAATCTCTATCTAGATTATATAGTGAACTGGATGATGAATTATCAATAATTCGCGGCCGTATGCATAAAGTAATCCAATTAACATTTCCAGAATTGGAAAGAATATTTACTAGTAAATCTGATTTGTTTTTAAATTTTGTTCAACTATTTCCCCACCCAGATTGTGTTTTAGGTCTTTCTAAAACCATTATAAAAAATCGTATTCGTGCCAACACCAATAAAAAAATATCAAATATTACGGCGGAGAAAAAAGCGATTCAGATACTTGAAATAGCGAAAATTTGCTATCCTGCTGTTTCTCAGAACGATGTTCTGTGTGACCAGCTCAAATTATACGCAAGGCGCTATCAAGAGCTTCTTCACCAAAAAGAAAGCTGTATTAGCAAGATGGTGTACGTAGCTAAGCAACGTGCAGAATACGATATCATTCGCAGTCTCCCTGGGATTGGACCCAATACTGCCGTACGCTTGATGGCTGAAATAGGAGATATTACTCGTTTTAACAATAACAAGCAACTCAATGCATTTGCTGGTATTGATATACGCCGTTTTCAATCAGGTAAAACCTTTTTTAAAGATAAAATCAATAAACGTGGAAATAAGCATTTGCGGAAGCTCCTTTTCCTTATCATCCAGAACATGATTAAACAACGACGTTACGGACAAAATCATATTGTTGAGTATTACGATAAATTAAAAACGCAACCTTATAACAAGTGTCATAAAGTTGCGTCCATTGCATGTGTAAATAAATTATTGAAGCTTCTCTTCTATCTCATTACACATAATATGCACTATGATTATCGGTTAACCGCCTGAAACCATAGTTTCATCCATCATACCATATCTTTCCCCTAGTAAAAAACGAACACATATTAGGGGTATTTGGTTTGCATTCTATTCGTCTTGAAATTTCTGGAATCCAATCAATTATAGCTCTAAAAAACAGTTGACTAATCGTAAGAAA
>NZ_JBUXJL010000040.1:0-2714 GCF_056158125.1 Bacillus sp. EB V-12
CATCGCCATCAAGCTAAAATTTTAGAGCACCCCCAAAACGAAAATTTTTTAATCCTACTAGTACACACAAGGTTAGAAAATTCTTTACAAGAATTTAAACCATTAAAATAGGAATTAGTTTATATTAAAATTAGTTACATAGATTGAATATTGGAGGTATAGAATTAAGTTGGAAAAAGAATTTATGGTAATCAATAGCTTTTCTGGTGAAAATTTGACTGGAAATCCTGCAGCTGTTTTTTTTGAACCCAGCGGTTTAGATAATAATGCTTTGCAAAACATCGCTAAACAGATAAACCTTGTGGAGACAGTATTTGTATATCCCTCTAATAATGCGGATTTTCTATTTCGTTATTTTACTCCTAATAAAGAAGTATCGCTTGCTGGACATCCAACAATTGCAGCATTTATGGCACTAGTAAATTCTAAGAAGATTGATCTCAGTAAAAAAAGTATATATCAAATTGAAACTCAAAATGGAATACGTGAAGTTGTTATTGAAAATGTTAGAAATCAAGTGCTTGTAAAAATGAAGCAAAGCTCTCCTAAGTTCATTTCACCAATAATAAACAAAAAGACAATAGCCAATACTTTGGGAATTAATGAAGCAGATATTGCTTTCAATCTTCCAATTCAAACGATTGATTTAGGCGTGAAATATTTAGTGATAGCAGTAAATTCTTTAAATGCATTAATGTCAGTTAAACGCGATATTCAATTGTTACAAGAGTTGTGTGAGAACTTGGGTGTTCGCGAAGTACAAATATTCACATTTGATACTTATGGAGAGGATTTTGATTTCCACACTAGAAATCTATGCCCTAGGGAAGGCATGGAAGATCCTGCTTGTGGAATGGGAAACGCTGCTGTTGGAGCATATCTTGCCAATAATTATTATAATAAGCAAAAGTGTATTCACCTTCGAGCTGAGCAAGGTACGATTGTAAAAATGCCTTGTTTAATAGAATTGTTTATATCCAAAAAAGAAAAAGATATAGAACTTTATATAGGTGGTACTGGTAAAAAAGTGGTTGAGGGTAAGTTCTTTATTTAATTTATAGTAGGGACATCAATCTAAGATGAATTTATATCTATAATTCCCAAAAAACGCTATTCTTTTTGTAGAAATATATATAGAAAGGATGGTGTTTTTGTATGTCTATTTCTGTATCTGATGAATTAAAATTATTTGCTCGAGAAATTCAAAGCTTTTTATCCCCAAATATCTTACGAACTCTTGCTAGAGATGTTGGTTTTGTGCAACGAGCCAGTAAGTACCAAGCAAAAGATTTAGTCGCTTTATGTGTATGGATGAACCAAAATGTCGCTACGACGTCTTTAAATCAGTTATCTAGCTATTTAGAAGTATCAACAGAAGTACTCATTAGTCCTGAAGGACTGAATCAACGATTTAATCAAGCAGCCGTCCGATTTTTACAACACCTATTAGCGGAACTACTAAACCAAAAATTGGCCTCATCTATGCCGATTTCTTCTCCATATACTTCTGTTTTCAAGCGTATCCGTATTTTAGATTCAACTGCATTTCAGCTTCCAGATATATTTTCATCCATTTATCCTGGGGCGGGAGGATGTAGCCATACTGCTGGGATGAAAATACAACTTGAATATGATCTATTAAGCGGACAATTCCTACATATCCATACAGGTCCAGGTAAACAACATGATCGAACCTATGGCTCTCTGTGTGTCCCAACTGTAACAGCGAATGATTTGTGTATCCGAGATTTAGGGTATTTTCACTTAAAGGATCTTCAACATATACAAGATAATAATGCTTATTATATCTCTCGTATTAAATCCAACACACGTATTTATCAAAAAAATCCCAACCCTGATTATTTCCAAGATGGAAGAATCAAAAAAGGTACGGAGTATATACAGATAGATATGGAGGTCTTAATGAATTCTCTTCAGCCAGGTCAAACATATGAAATATCTGACGCTTATGTAGGAATGACTGATAAAATCTCAACTCGTATGATCGTTCATCGGCTAACAAAAGAACAACAACAAAAACGATTACAAGATCAAACTGTAAGAGAAAAAAAGAAAGGAATGAAGTATTCTGCTCGTAGTAAACGACTTAGCGGTATCAATGTATACATGACCAATACTTCTACAGATATTGTCCCGATGGGACAAGTACATGATTGGTACTCTTTACGTTGGCAAATCGAGATTTTATTTAAAACATGGAAATCATTCTTTCATATTCATCATTGTAAAAAGATAAAAAGAGAACGATTGGAATGTCATTTGTATGGGCAACTGATTGCCATTCTACTCTGTTCGTCTACTATGTTTCAAATGCGACAATTACTTCTTATGAAAAAGAAACGAGAACTGAGTGAATATAAGGCCATATATATGATTAAAGATTATTTTCTTCTTATTCATCAAGCTACACAGAAAGACAACCAAGAACTATCAAAGATTTTCATTCGCCTGTTCAACCTCCTACAGCAAAACGGGCGAAAATCCCATAGGTATGAGAAAAAAACCGTCTTTGATATATTAGGTGTCGTTTACAATTGTACTATGTCTGATGATCAAGCGGCCTAATTCAAAAATTGAAACCCGATAGGGTTTATTTCGCATGCAAATCTTTAAATTCTCTACACCTAGCTTTTAGAAAAAAGTAACAACTTCTATTATACTTGATGTTGTATGGGCTTAGCTTGATGGCGATG
>NZ_JBUXJL010000041.1:0-2529 GCF_056158125.1 Bacillus sp. EB V-12
GTGTAGAGTAAACATCCAGCGCCTTATTACATTCCTGTGATAGGTTTCCAAATGTTCCTCCCCGAACCGGACTTACATCTCTCAATGTATCCGGCTCTCCATCTGTCTTCTGCATTTTTATATCTCGCCCTTGTGTCTTTTCATATGACACTCTTTACAGAGTGCGATAGTCTTTCGATTTCTCGCTATCATTTGTTGTTCAAGATATGATTTATTTGACTTTGCTCGTAGATTCTTTAATCTCTTAATGTGATGCATATGTATCACAACATTGCTAGCTCTGCATAGTTCACATGTTTCCGCCTTGATTCTATCTGACAATTTAGTCGTACTCATTACATGCCGAGTATTTGGTAAAATGTCTGTTCCTTCTAGTGATAAATTTCTTGTCATTGGAAACTTTCTTTCAATGAAATGAACTTTATTCATTCCTTTCTTTGTCTCATACTGTACAGTAAATTGTCCGTACTTTTCGTATTTCTTTCGAATTTGTTTCGTACGTGTTCTGTATTTTGACGCAAAAGTTTTCAACATTGAATAATACATGAAATATGCAAAGCGGTGCATGTGATTGCTCACATTTTCAGCTAGTCGATAGTAATTGTATAACCCTCGAATTTCGCTATTATATTGCGTGATAATCTCTAAATCTTCATTGTGTTGAAAATATCCTCTTGGCTGAGGTTTCCAAGTGCCATCGGCACACATTTTAATGGCCTGATACTTTTGAAGTTTCTTTATCCATGCCTCATGTGGCATTTTTAATTGAATTTTACCGTTAAGAACCCTAGAAGCTCTCCCAAGACTGTTAATGCGTGTTGCTTCACTTTTAAACACTTTAATTTCAAATCCTAGAAATTTAGCGTGTTTCTTGAAGGCATTTGTTATCAGAGTCTTTTCCATAGATAATTCTAGTTTTAGCTCTTCTTTCAAAAATGAAGCTATCTCATTTTTAATAAGAATTGCATCCTCTTTAGAACCTATTACTCCAATAAGAAAGTCATCCGCATATCTTACATATTTGAGCCTTCTATAATTTTCATCCATTGGATTATTATAAGGTGTTTGTAACAACTTCCCTTTCAAAACTTTGTGTTGTTCTTTTAGTTCCGTAATTCGTGTTACTTCTCCATTTAGATAGGCAGTATCGATTTTCTCTTGAATCTTCCGCACTTTATACTGTAAATTACTATACTCTTTATTTATTTGTCGCTTTTTCCCTGATTCAAATCTATCCTGATACTTTTTCATATAAGCATCTAATTCATTTAGATAAATATTAGAAAGTATTGGACTAATGATTCCACCTTGAGGTGCTCCACTATAGGTATTATGAAATTTCCATTCTTCTAAATATCCAGCTCGTAAGAATTTCCAGATCAACTCTATAAACGCCTCATCCTTTATTCTTCTTTTAAGAATTGTAACTAGAGTATGATGTTCAATATTGTCGAAAAATCCTTTAATATCTCCTTCGATAAACCATTTACTACCTGTAAATGTGCGCTTTATCTCTAATAACGCACTATGGCATCCCTTTCCTTTTCGGTATCCATGTGATGAACTAGAAAAGCTTGAATCATATATTGCTTCTAGTATCATACGTATAACTTCTTGGACTAATTTATCATAAAAGCTAGGAATTCCTAATGGCCTTTTCTTGCCATTTTTCTTTTCAATATAGGTTCTTCTAGATGGATATGGTTGATAGCTTTTACTTTTTAAAACACTTATCAAGTCTTCCACTTCCTTCATAGAAAAACCATCAATAGACCTTTGGTCTACTCCTATCGTTAATGCGCCATCATTTTTACTTAGATTATCGTATGCTAATAAAAAGAAATCTGGGTTATATAAATTACGATAAAGTCTTGTATATTGATATTCCTTATTAAGACTCTTCGTTCGCAGATTGCTTAGTACTATTTTTGGACATTGCATAGTGCCTTTCGCACCTCCCCAATTTGGTAATAAGCTAACAGACTGCCTTCCTTCGCCCTGTACTAGGCTTTCCCTAGCTCTGACTACTACGAAGGCTCCGTTGTCATATTAGATATTCATGAGCCATACTTCTTGACTGTTACATCTTGAAGTTATCCTCAATAGCCTCGCAGGCATTCTAACTTAGACAATCCCCATTTAGTAAACAAGGAATTTGCACGTATAGTGTCGGATGTGACGTTCACACTTTTCTTCCATATAGAAGTGGGCAACAGATAACCCTATTCATATAAGATGACTCATACTATCTTTATGATATCTGTTGAATCTCGTTTATAAACATCTTTCGAGACTAGTTACGGTGGCCTCCCTTGTGCTATCATTCAAGCAGTTTAGCCTTCATCCTTATCTATACTTTATATCTTGCCGCTCAGTCTTGACTTGATGTTTAGCCAACTTACGGCTTTCTTGGCATGCTGTTGTCCCCTTTCAGTTTCCCTCCAAGGTTAGCCAAGTGATACTAGGTCTTTTAGGGTTGACCTAACAGCTTGCAATCACCGTTTTTCCTTGCCCCCTTATGGGCGCACA
>NZ_JBUXJL010000042.1:0-2501 GCF_056158125.1 Bacillus sp. EB V-12
TTTGCTACTCTTTTTTTTGTGCTTTGATGCAAATAAAGGATACATTTCAATAGGCAAAGAAAATTATGTGAAGGGGTCCAGTCAACAAAATGACATAAAAACCGTGTCAAGGAAAGTATAACCATTTATATCAAGATTTCTAGCGTACAAAAACGCTTATTAGGGTGTCTTTTCTTTATGATTTTACACAAATAAAAAGCCTCATTATAAGAGGCTTTTTATTATAAATAGCTTTAATTAATTAACGCTTGTCTTCAAAATAACCTGTCCATGTTTTATTCGGTTCTTGATATACCTTTTTCAAGTACCATGTGATACCATATTCTTTGATTGTGCTAGGTACAGAAGCTTTAGAAAAATATCCTGGTTTTAACATCCAAAGAGTATTCGCTGCCGCTGCTCTATTAACCTTTTCTTGCTTCGGACTTTCAGTGTTAGGTGTTGCAGCCATCGCTCCACCTGCACCAGATAACATAATACCAGTCGCTAATGTTCCAACTACTAATTTCTTAAACATAAAAATTCCCCCTTAAGTATTTTTATATCTTGCACAACAAACTTAACATATTTTGCAAATAATGTTAGTTTAATAAACTTGATAAAATAATATTTAAATATTAAAAAAATAAAATACGAAAATAAAATTATGAAAAGTGCTTTAAGGTA
Organism: Bacillus sp. EB V-12; assembly: GCF_056158125.1. Classification (NCBI taxonomy): domain Bacteria; kingdom Bacillati; phylum Bacillota; class Bacilli; order Caryophanales; family Bacillaceae; genus Bacillus; species Bacillus sp. EB V-12. The sequence continues at coordinate 667 of NZ_JBUXJL010000042.1, forward strand.
CAGCAATTTTACTTCAAATTACATTCTACAAATAGGTGTATTCCTTGTGAAAGTAGGAATCTGCCTTTTTCTTTCTACTGATGGGTCCTGCCACATCACCATCAAGCTAAGATTTTGAGACACCCCCATAACGAATTTTTTACTTTTTTACAGTTACTTATGAAAGTTAGGCTCATTTCTTTAATTGTGGGGAGCAATTAATTTCCTAAGTTGATGGGCATGTGTTGCTAGTCCATATAGAAAATATAAATACATCTTATACAGAATATTCAGTTTTCAATTGATAAATATACCAATATTAACCATAAGACAAGTTAATATGCTAATATTTAAATAACTTTATAAAAAGGAGTGGAGACTTTGAAACATTTAACAAAATTAATATTGGTAGTAGGTTTAATGTGTAGTGGAATTTTCATTACATCCACTAAAACTGAAGCAGCAGTTGGAGGCTGGTATAAAGTAACAGCGGGAGGCACTGATTGTAAAGCCAGAGTTTATACCGATCGTACCGAGTATGATAAAACTCATAAATATGTGAATGCTAAAATTGAGACACAAGGAAATTGTAGTAGGTTGTATTATGATATGGGACTTTCACACGCTCGTTTAAATTCCGCTTTTCATGATATAACCAGTGGATACTTTTCCTCTAGTACACCACTAAAATCATTAGAAATAAAACAAACTATGGGTGGTGAGACGGAAAATACATTCGTACATGTTCAACTTTTCAAAAACGCAGCACATACGGAACTTGCTGGAGAATTATTTTCGACAAATCTCACTGTGCACCCTAGATAATTTATATAAAGTCGCCAATTAATAGGTTGGTTGCACCTCATGTCGAGGGCAAAAAAGGCTAGGAATGGTCTTACCCCTGTTAAGTAGACATTATGAAAAAGACTAGGTAGCCATCGAGATTCGATATTCTATTGCAGCTCGATGGCTGGGTCGTTTTTGTGACGTGGAAAAGTTGATGATATCAAGTTTTCTTTTCCTTATCGTACTGAATTGTAAAAACAAGTAAATAAAGAAATGAACAAAATCCCAGAGGCGGATGTAGAATTATTAAAGATTATGGCCCATCCAGTTAGGTTACAAATTGTGAAGGAGCAAGAACGTCGCAAAGTTTGTAATGTGACACAGTTAACAGAGCTATTAGAAGTACCTCAATCAACTGTATCCCAGCATTTATTACCTTTTCTCTCTAAATATCTTTTAAATTTTTTTACTCGTTTAAGAGGAAGTTTTTCCAACGTTTCAATTGGCACCTCATGTATTATCTTTACAACTTTTCCATTTGCGACAGCAAGACGTGAGGAAATCAACCACTGCAAAAATATCTCATAATCAATTATATATGCATACAAAGTAGCAGGAGAGAGGTTCGTTTTCTTTTCAATATATTCAATGATAAACCAGGGCATTTTTTCTTTATGGCGTTTTACACGTGCTTGATATACTTGTTTTTCTCGGTTGCTCAATTTTTTCACCTCAAACTTCAAAGTAGTACATTTAAATTCCAACTCAGATAATTTATGTGCTTTTCCCTATTCATAAAATTTGATATTTCTTAAAAAACGGTTGAATCCCCTTCACTTTCACTTCATTTAGAAGTGAAAGTGAAGGGGGAGTTCAAAGGAAAAAGGACAAATTAAGTTTTGTCTCTTGATAAAAAACTTATAGAAATTAAAATAAGGTAGCAAATCATGATTGATATACTAGGTCTTATAAGCGCGATAGTAAAAATATAATTTCATAAAAAGTACTCCTAGGTTATTTAGGAGTACTTTTGGAATGAAGTCAACTTATTTATAGACTTTTGAACATTA
>NZ_JBUXJL010000043.1:0-2227 GCF_056158125.1 Bacillus sp. EB V-12
TACGTTTTTTAAAAAACTTTATATTTTATAGATTTCATTTACGTATTTCTTCTATAAGTTATATACAAGCATCCCACAGAACAATCTATGGGGTGCTCTTCTACCATAAAAACTATTGTTCTTTCGACGGCACCGAACAACTTCCATCAGTACAAGAAAGATCGCTTCCACCCTCTGAAGAAAGTTCTTGCAACTTAGGTGCAGGATTCTCTTCTTCCCACACTTGCTGAAGTGCACCAACAAAAGTTTCAAGTGGTTGTGCACCTGAAATAGCATACTTTTGATTAATAATAAAATAAGGCACTCCCGAAATTTGATATTGCTGAGCAATCGCTTCATCAATTCTAACATCATTTGCATACGCATTTTTATCATTAATAACATTTAAAGCTTCTTGCTTATCTAAACCTGAAGCTTCAGCGATAGTAGCAAGTGTATCCACATCGCTTAAATTTTTCGATTCAGTGAAATATGCAAAAAGTAGATTTTCTGTAATCTCTTTTTCTTTCCCTTGATTCTTTGCAAACTTCGCAAGACGATGCGCATCAAAAGTATTAGTCGGCTTCATCTCATCAAAATTAAAACTTAAACCCATACTAGCTGCATGATTTCCTAACTGTACGTTATTACGCTTAGCTTCTTCAATACTAATTCCATACTTTGATGCAAGTACTTCATTAATACTTGTTCCAGAATAGATTGGAGCATTTTGGTCTAATTCAAAACTTTTAAACTCAACTTCAACATCCTTCTTATATGGAAATTGCTCTAAAGCCATCTCTAATCTACGTTTCCCAATATAGCAAAATGGGCATACAAAATCCGACCATACTTCAATTTTCATAAAAACACCTCATTAACATTTAGTTTTCAATCATTGTAGCACTGAGATTAAGGAATTCAAAAGTTTTTGCTCTATCTCCTTCATATAGTACATACAAAAACACACTTATAGCAGAATACCTAATTAACAAAAAAACGATAATCAAAAGGATTAACTATTATCCCTCCGATTATCGTCTATATAAATGCAACAACTTTAATTATGCCGGAATATACTTCCCTACGAACTTCCATACAGTATTCCAATATTTATTCGAATCTACTTTCTCCGCTTCTCCATGTCCAGCACCTGGAACAATTAATTTCTCTTTTTCTACTTTTGCAGCATTATATACTTCATCTAACATTTCAAAAGGAACGAATGTATCAGCATCCCCATGAATGAACAGCATAGGTGTTTTACTTTTCGCTACTTGTTTTACAGCTGAAGCCTCTTCTAAATCGTAACCAGCTCTTAATTTAGTAACCGTATTTGCCGCATTCATAACAGGAAACTTCGGTAAATGGAATAAATCTTTTAGTTGATAAGTAAATTCATCAATAACAGTTGAGTATCCACAATCTTCAATAATAACTTTAACATTAGAAGGTAAATCTTCTCCTGAAGTCATCATTACAGTTGCCCCGCCCATCGAAACACCAAATAGAGCTATTTCAGCATTAGGATCTTTCTTTAAGATTTGTTGAATCCAAATCAAAACATCTTTACGATCATGCCAGCCCATACCAACATAATCTCCTTCACTATTTCCATGTCCACGAAGGTCTGGTGCTATGACATTATAGCCTTGTTCATAGAAATTACGAACATATTTCGTCATTTCTGATGCTCTACCATTGTATCCATGAACTACAATTGCCCATTTATGACTAGATGGTTCATTCATATATTCATAACCTTTTAAATTTAATTTATCGAAAGAACGTATAGTTAATGTGTTAGGTTTATACTTCGATACGAAGTTTGCATTCTTTTCTTCATTTGCAGCCAATACATCTCCCGATGCACTTACCGTTTCTACTAAATGAGGATTATCTTGCAAAAATTCCTTTTCTTGTTTCGCATTTAACGCATAGTTATAAAAATAATTTCCAACTAACATATACACGATTACTAGCAGGACTAAGACTACTATAGTAATTATACTTATCTTTTTCATATTATCTCCTTTTCTAACTTAAATCTTCTTATATTAAAGTACATCAAAAACAACTGTACTATTTTAACACACTGATGAATCCTATCTTTAAGAAATAAAATAGAAAATCTTAAATTACATATAAAAAATCACGAAAGAAATTGAATAAAACTTATATAGCTACGTACTCAAAAACCTTTTTAAAAAGCGAAAAGCACTTCAAAATATTTAGCTTTAAAAAGAAG
>NZ_JBUXJL010000044.1:0-2180 GCF_056158125.1 Bacillus sp. EB V-12
ATTTATTTTTATTATTTTAAATTTAAAGGTAAGAATTACCTTTTCAAGAATATAGTCCAGATGTAAAAAGAATGTTTGTGATCTTACATAACCTTTTGTGCTTTTAAAGGATTTTACATTAGAAAAAATCTATAATTAAGGTAGTTAACATATATTTTTGATGGGTGTGGGGAATTATGAAAGAAATATGCATGTTATTAGTGGCTGTTATATTATGGGGCACAGCCATTGCGCCAACAAAATGGGCGTTAGAATCTATTCAGCCGTTTACTTTGTTATTTATTCGTCTTTTCTTTGCAGGTGGAATTTGTATGCTATTCTCATTTAAGGAATTACAAAAATCAGTTGTACATAAAAAAGTTCCATGGAAAAGAATGAGTTTGTTAGCTTTTACCGGTGTAGCTGGTTATTTTATGTTTACATCCTACGGCATTTCTTTAACAAGTGGATTACATGTGAGTATTATAGATGCTGCATTACCATTAGTTACAATTCTTTTTTCAGCACTCTTTTTGAAAGAGAAAATTCGATTGAATTATTGGATAGGAATTATATTGGGTGCTATAGGAGTACTCTTTATTACGATTCCATCTAAAAGTGCTAATCAAGAAGTGTCTTTAATAGGAGATATACTGATATTATTAAGTACTTTTCTATTTGCTTTCTACACAGTTTTGCTAAAACGACCAAAACAAGAACAGTATTTATCAAACGAGGTTTTTATAACATTAACTTTAATTATTGGAGCTGTTATTCTCTTACCGTTTGCACTAATAGAAATTTTTTATTACGGTCTTCCAAAGGTTGAAACTTGGAAAACGGGACTTAGTGTAATATACCTTGTTATTGGAGCAACAATTTTAGCGTATTGGTTTTGGAATAAAGCGCTAGAGAGAGTTTCAGCATCAGTAAGCGGATTATATTTAAATGCATTACCATTAATAAGTATTATTACTTCAATTATTCTATTAAATGAATCTCTGACATGGAGAGTAATAATGGGAGCGAGTTTAGTCTTAATTGGAGTAGGATGGGCGGATAAGCAAAAGTTATGTAATCTATTAAAAGGTAACAAGGTGGAGAATAGAGACTGTTAAACAGTATGATTTATATAATTGAAATGTTAAAAAGATACCTTATATATGAGGTATCTTTTTTATTTAGCAAAGATAATAGACTAAAGTTAGTATGGATATTCTTTGCTGTATTTATATGTGTCGAAATCATTTTGAAATATTGCTTGGACAAGTTGTATACATTCAGTATCATAAAAGCTTTCAAAAGTTGGATGACGTGGAAATAAAGGATCAGTAATATCGCCTTCGCTAAAATTCCCTTTATAAATCATGGCGGGAGTTTGATGATGCCATGATGTTGAGAACTCATTTATTGGTGCGGTTTTTAATTCGAAACGCTTTTCTAATTCTTTCATTTCCTGATCGAAGTTTTCTAAGTATATATAATTGGTCACATATTCTTCTTCACCAGCTATATATTGTTGTGTGAAATGTGGGTTAATATCACTTGCGTGAGCCCCTTTTATAAATAGATAGTATAGAAATTGTTTAAATGAGATCCCTTTGGAGGAATTTTCATCTTGATATAAAAACTTTCGGATGGGTTTCCATTCGGGATTTTCCATATAAGGAGGTCCAATTAAGGATACGAAAGAACTGACTGCTCTCCTATAAGGGTTACGAACAAGTTTAAAAGTTTCTTTTTGTTTTTCTCGTAACGCTACTCCTAGTCGTACACTATAAGCAGGTGTACTTTTGTATATATCATATTCATAATTATGAATGAAAGGACTATAACTTAGAGCGGTTTGTAATAAATCAATCTGGTAAAAGAACCACTTAGCAAGAGAAGTACAGCCGCTTTTTTGACTCCAAAATAGAATGATTGGAAACTTCCTATGATAGTGTGGGCTTCTTGAATGGGAGCTTATGATGTGTAATAAAGAAGGATTGAACAAGTTCTACACTCCTTTCAGTTATCTTATTGATATGTATGAGAAATAAAAGGGGGATATGAGAGTCTTTTTCATCTTTTTAAAAAAAATGAAAGATTAATATTGACTATTATTATATAGAGGTGTAATATAGGACAAGTCGCCGATGACAATAACGTCGCAAGCGACAAACGAAATAAAAAAACTTAGTTGACATTAACTAACGAAG
>NZ_JBUXJL010000045.1:0-1920 GCF_056158125.1 Bacillus sp. EB V-12
CCTCTACTATCTTTTACTGTTAGTTCCACAGTGTATGTTCCTTTTTCTCCATATACATGGGTAGGATTTGCTTCTGTACTTGTAGTACCATCTCCAAAGTTCCATAGATAAGAAATAACTTTTCCATTTTCACTTTTTGTACCATCGCTATGAAATTGAATCTCTTCATTTACTATCCCGCTGTATGGTCCATTCATATTTACTATAGTAGTCGTTTTTTCTTTTTCCTCTGTCGCAACACCATGAAAAACAATATCATATTCAAACTGGTTAGCTGCATTCACACGATAGTTTACGAAATAGGCTGTAACTGTTTTATAACCACTCCAACCTTTTTGGGATAACTGCTCTAAAGTTTGGTTTACTTGTTTACTCATCGCTTTCCAATCTTCAGACTCACCTTTTGATGTACCACCTGTGTACTTGCCTTCCACGGTAAATGTATTAAAGAATTGCGACTCATATTTTGTAATTTTGGCACCTTTTATATTTGCTACATCCACAATTTCGTTTTTCACTTCAGCTAGCGGCTTTGGTGCGTGTTGAATTAAATAATCATTTGTTACTTGCGGTACATTATATTTATCTTGATTATCAATCAACTGCTGCATATACGCTTGATATTCTGCATTCAATTGTGTATTGTTGCTCAATGATTCACGATATGAGTCATAATTTTTCACATCGTTTGTACGGATTAAATCTTGAAGCTTATCAAATGTTTCAAATTGATGATTATACAAATATGACTGTAGTGCAAAGGAATACTTATAAAAGTCCCATGATCCATATTTTGAGAACAAAGTTTGCTTTGCTGTATAACGGCTTGCTGGATTAGATGATAAGCCACTTATCATACTTTTACGCGGAACAACATTATTTGTACGTGTAGATCCTGCAAAAAATTCTGCATTCCCTTCTTGGAACCAAGTTAATCGTTCATTTTGATACATTTCTCCGCTTCCAAATAAACCAGGAACCTCATATCTTCCTTGTAAATAGTGAGTGAATTCATGGACGGAACAACTCTTCTAAACTATAAATACTCTGCTTTGGCGTACGCTCATATGTAAAGAAAGTCCCCTTCTCTTCAATATAAATTCCACCGTTGTTTGTTTCATATCCATATAATTGTCTATTTAATTGATATTCATCTGGATTATTATAAATTACTATTGTTAGTACATCATCAGCATTTCCCGGTTCTAGTGCTTTATCATTACCAATTACACGGTGATATTGTGCTTTTACTTCCTTGGCTGCCCAATATAATCTCTTAATTTTTTCTTCTGTTACTTTATCTCCCGTCTTAAAGACAATAGATCCGTCATCAAATGTATATGTTTTAGGTAAGTATTGTTGTTTCCCTTCTTCACGTATTTTCTGTAAATCTACTGCATTTCCACTATAATCTTTTCCACCATAGTTTGTTTTCATTTGTTCTACTGCTACAAAATAAGGTCCACTTAAACGAGGATACAAGCTCATCGCTTGTGTAATAACTTCTAATCCTTTGTATGGATTACTATGAAATTTCCCTAAACGACCTGCATAATAAATGCCATTATTAATTAGCCAACTATTTTCATTTGTAATATTCCCCACGAGAGCAATTCTATTAACCTCATTTATAAAGTTATCAATCTTTCCATACCACATTGTTTCATTAGGTTGCTTATTCGTATCCTGCAAATAAGACTGTATATCATAATCAATTCCTTTTACAATTTCATATACAGCTTGTCCTTTCGCATAATCGCTTACATACGTAGTAAGATTATCATTATATTGTTTTAAAACATTTACCGCATAATGTACTGTTTCAGTATCACTAGAGGCATTACCAATTAATTTTCCATACGCAGCTACTACTCTATCTTGCTCGGCTGTACCTAATGCAAAGTTGGGATTTCTTGCAAT
>NZ_JBUXJL010000046.1:0-1696 GCF_056158125.1 Bacillus sp. EB V-12
GGATACGATTGAATAAACGCGGCAGACCTCGAGAGTTTGATTATTCCTCAATTGTAGATGTTGCAATGAAAACATTTTGGTTAAGAGGATATGAAGGATGTTCTACACAAGATTTATGCAGTGATACAGGACTTGGAAAAGGAAGTTTATACAATACTTTCGGTAGTAAACATGAACTGTATAAACAAGTATTAGAACGCTACCATGAAATTGGGATTAGGGAACAAAAGAAATTGTTACATACTCCAATTCCAGTTAAAGAACGATTAAGTAATTTTTTTGAATGGGCATTGAAAGAAGACTTTGAGAATATGGATCAAAAAGGATGTTTATTGATTAATGCCAGTATAGAACGTGCTAAAAACGATTTAATGGTACAAGAAATTTTCTCGAAGCATGTTGAACTTCTTAAACAAGCTATTGAAACAGTGATGGAGGAAGGATTGCAAACAGGTGAAATTTCAAAGAAGCAATCAGCTGAGGAATTAGCTAGTCTGCTTTTAAGCAGTTATTACGGATTCCGTGTTCTTAATGTATCGATGCAAAATCGGATGTTGTCTGAACAAGTTATCAAAGGAACAATAGAGTCTATTTGTGGCGCTTAGTGCGCTCTTTTTTTGCACTATTTTTGTACCGATCATTACAATAATGAATAAGGAGTGTTTTTATGCCATCGATTATTTATTTATTAGCTTTAGCAATCTTTTGTATGACTACATCAGAATTTATGGTTGCAGGTATGATGAATGAACTTGCTCTTGCATTCCAGGTTCCTGTATCATCTATTGGGTATTTAATTTCAGCTTATGCAGGAGCAATGGTAATAGGAGGCCCCATTTTAACTGCAATCCTCTTACGAATGCGCAGCAAACAAGCGTTATTGTTTTTAATGTTCATATTTTTAATTGGTCAATCGCTCGGAGCTATCGCTTGGAACTATGATATTATGATGATTTCACGTATTATAACTGGTATTGCTTCAGCTTCAGCTTTTGGAGTTGCGATTTCCTTTTCTGCGACATTGGTTCACTCTGATTCAAGGGGAAAAGCTGCATCAATTGTACTTGCAGGTTTAATGTTCGCAACTGTATTAGGTTTACCTATAACGACCGTTATTTCGCAATATTTTGGCTGGCGGATTAGTTTTGGAGCTGTTTCTGTTCTTGTGCTAATATCAGGGATTATGATTCAACGGTTGTTACCATCCTCTTCAAATAAAGAGCAATTAAATTGGAAAGACGAACTTCTGCGATTTAAGAATATTCATCTTTGGGCAGCGTATATAACAAGTATGTTCATTATTGGTGGTACGTTTGCAGCATTTAGTTATTTCACTCCTATCTTTACAAATGTTACAGGGTTTTCAAGTGCAAGTATTCCATATTTACTTGCTCTCTATGGTAGTGCGACGGTAATTGGGAATATAATAATTGGCAAGTTCGCTGATAAATTTACAATGAAAATACTTATGGGTGGATTAATTATATTAATCATAGCGTTGTCTTTATTTGCTTTAAGTGCAGAGAATAAATACATTGCAGTGATTTCTACGATTTTTATTGGTTTAACTGGTGTAGCATTGAATCCAGCTATGGTTGCGAGGGTGATGAAAACAGCTAGTAATGGAATAATGATAAATACCGTTCATAGTTCTTTTATTACGCTAGGTATTGTTATTGGTTCGTCACTAGGTGGT
>NZ_JBUXJL010000047.1:0-1534 GCF_056158125.1 Bacillus sp. EB V-12
TCCGAAGTTGCGAAAACCAAGCTAAAGTAGGGAGTGTGGTGTGTCAACGTACAAGATACATTTGTTCTCACCGTAGGGACTACGGGTAGAGCCTGCTAAGATAACCGATGGATACATCGGTGTTCGCAGGAATCTCCCACTTCAAACAGTCCGTTAGGACGTTAAGTGGTGAGTAGTTCAATTCTCATCATTTTACAACTTACTTTCAATAAAGATTCTTCTTTCACTTTATCCCTTCTTCGTAGATACCAATTATGCAAGCTTTCACTCGATTCAGGTCAACTAAATACTTGTCTGGTGTCTCGTCCTCTAAGGTGTGCGACAATGAATAGTCTAGTTCTTTTCTGGGAAATTCCGCAATCGGTTGAGATGATAATTTGCCATTCTGCATCATATCTGACTTCATCCTCATCGTCACAGTATGTACATTTCTTTTCATTTCTTCATTTCCAGTTCACTCGCTGCGGTCATACACTTATCGCAAAATTTACATCTATTTCTTCATCATTTGGATTACATGTTCCCTTACTACACATCGGACAAATATCAACCCTCTCTCATTCTCCTACTAAAAAAACTCAATATTCCGCAAATATTAAAAACAAAGCTTTAAAATCTTCCTTAAATTCTTCCCACCCTAACTCTCTTGGTCGAGAGCCAAGCAGCTAGCTTTTTACTTTAGTACAGGCACCTATTTATTAACAATGGAATAAACTATCTCGAACCTTACTTTTCAGTCATTATTTGGTTCATGACTCACAAACATAACAAAAATGAATAGAATAGGGTTCTAAAAACAAGCACTCTGGCACAAGTGCTTGTTTTACTTTGTTGATTTTCTACAAAATATAATATTTATTTACTTGTTACCATTTGATTAGACTAGCATATATTTATTGACATATTATTTCTTCACTCCTTTTTTGGGTTAAGATGCTGCAGATTGCTCCGTATTATATTTTTCTTCTGACTTTGCAACAATCATTGCACAAATTGCATCACCGGAAATATTTACAGCTGTTCTAGACATATCTAGAATGCGGTCAATACCAATAATTAAAGCGATACCTTCTACCGGTAGATTGACTTGATTTAAAACCATTGTAAGCATTACAAGTCCAACACCTGGTACACCCGCAGTACCGATACTTGCTAATACAGCAGTTAATACGACCATAGCTAATTGTGCTAATGTAAGTTCAACGCCGTATACTTGAGCGATAAAAACTGTTGCTACACCTTGCATAATGGCAGTGCCGTCCATATTAATTGTAGCACCTAATGGTTGAACAAAAGAGCTTATAGCTTTTGGAACGCCAAGCTTATCTTGTGCTGTTTTCATTGCAAATGGAAGCGATGCATTAGAGCTAGATGTACTAAATCCAATTGCCATTACTGGTCCGAAATGTTTAAAGAAACGAACAATACTTTCTTTTGCTAATACCTTTAATAAGCCGCCATATACAAAGACCCCGTGAATAATGAGTACTAACATAACGACAATCATATACTTGAACATCGCAGCGACGCCTGC
>NZ_JBUXJL010000048.1:0-1532 GCF_056158125.1 Bacillus sp. EB V-12
ATTTTGTTCTTTCCTATTGGTATCCCACCATTAAACCTTCCGGAACCTGACACAAAAGGTGCAAATGTACATAACGCACGTCTATCGATATTTCGATAGGTATCTTGCAGCGTATTTGGTGCCCCTAGTGGCATAGTAGCTTTCAAACCACTTTTCACACGATTCCAAGTACTCGCAATCTTAAAGTGAGATGCTTGCATTTCATCTTCAATATACTCACATAAAACGTCCAATTCTTTCTTTGATTCGGCATACGCAACACCCATTGTACTCACCATATACGAGTCGTTTTCATTGAACTGGATTTCATCCATTAAATTGTTTGTATCTTGAATTTTTGCATCCAAGTCTTTTTCTTGGTCAATGTTTCCTCGTGTACGTTGGAAAGAAAGATTGGAACGTAACATCGTCAGCTGCATATCTAATGATCGCATTGCTTTAGCTTTTGGCTCTTTATGAATATCAATCATGACATCCACTTCCCCGGCCGAAGTTAACATGTTCAGCCAATTCGTTTGCATCATACGCGGGTACCCATCACGTGGAATATAAAACGGACGGAAGAACGTATTACTTCCTAAAGATTGTTTAATAACCCCATAATCTTCTGCATCAATTTTCATTCCTTCTGGGGCAATAACATCAAACACTGTTGTTTGATTGTCTAATTGCGTCGGTACTTCCTCTTCTTCCAACTCTTCCTCCTCTAGCTCCAATTCGTCCCTCTCTTCTGCTTCTATTTTTTTCTTTTCCTTTTTCTTTCTTCCGAACAACTTCATGTTTACGCCACCCCGTTATTTGATTTTTCTGCCTTTTCTTCTGCTAGCACTTTCTTCATTAACTCTAGTTTTCTTTCATTTGTTTCCCCTGTTGAATAGAGGGAGAAATTCTCATTTTCAATTAAGTCCTGGAAACGAGCTTTTACAGCTTTCCGACGGTTAAATGCTACATATAAAAGTTCTATTAATTTATCTTTCGTTAACATTTCTACATTAATTTTTGCTTTTGATAGTAGATTTCGAGAAGCATTATAACGGCGATATAATTCGTTAAACGCCTTATCCACAATCTTTTCTTCCAACTCTTCCTCTGTATCAGCAGTAATCGTACTAATATCAACCTTATATGGATAAATTAAATAACGCTTTTGTTCATATCGAGGTTGCGAACGCTGCCAGTACTCTAAGTTATCGATAACTTCTTGTCCATATAGAACCGTCTCTGGTGTAAGGTCCTTCGCACCTTTCATCGTTTCTGTCATTTTGCGTACAGGATCTGTTAAATCCACAAACTTACTTTGAATATATACTTTCGTATTATATTCTAATGTGGTTAACCATGATTCAATTTTGATATCAATTGCTTCTTGTTCCATATTGGAGAGTAAATAATAGTTAACTGGATGTGCTTCCGCAATCAGAACAAATGTGTCATCATAATACCGAATCATATGATTATCGATTTCCTTAATGTCTTCTACAAAAGCACGAAAGAAGTCAACATTATCCTCATCAATTTCCGATTCAGCAGGC
>NZ_JBUXJL010000049.1:0-1446 GCF_056158125.1 Bacillus sp. EB V-12
TGAAGTGACCCCTAAAAGTTAGACACGGTTATTTCATTAGGCAGCTTGATAAAAGTGAGTCCGGTATTGTACCGGGCTCATTTTTAATTTTGCCTTAATCCGTTTCGTATTATAATAATCTATATATTTTTCTAATTCTATTTTAAAGTGCTCTACATTTTCAAATTCTTTTATGTAGAGGAACTCCGACTTCATAATCCCAAAGAAATTTTCTATTACTGCGTTGTCGTAACAGTTGCCTTTTCGAGACATACTCTGCACGATAGCTCTTGATTCAAGTGTCCGGACGTACTGTCTCATTTGATAATGCCATCCTTGATCCGAATGCATCAGTAGCTGGTGGGTTTCAGGTAAACGTTCCAATGCTTTCTCTAACATGTCTGAAACAAGCGAATACGTCGGTCTAGAACCAATTGTATAGGTAATAATTTCACCATTATACAAATCTAATACAGGTGATACATACAGTTTTTCTCCAAATAATTTAAACTCTGTGATGTCTGTTACCCACTTTTGATTCGGTGCATCTGTATGAAAATTACGCTCTAAAATATTAGGTGCAATTCTACCGACTTTTCCTTTATAGGATTTATATTTCTTCATACGCACAACACACTTTAACCCAAGCACTTTCATAATGCGCTGTACCTTCTTGTGGTTCACTTTCTGGCCACGATTCGTTAATTCATCACGAATGCGACGGTAACCATAACGACCTTCATTTTCCTCATAAATCGCTTTAATCTCAGCTTTCAAATCGGCATCTACATCTGGACGATTCATTTTCTTTACTAAATCATAATACGTGCTTCGAGGAATAGTAGCTAGCTCCACGAGTGCCTTCACCGAATATTTATGCCTTAATTCATAGACTACTTGCGCTTTGTCTTGTTTTGTGATTTTTCCTTGTTTTGAACTAAGGCATTTAACTTTTTTAAGTACTCATTTTCCATCTCAAGCTGTTTAATGCGTGCTTCAAGTGCTTCGACTGACCCTTCAGCTAGAGGTTGTTTTAATTGTTTATTTGAATCTTTTTTCATGGATGGACGCCCCTTTTTCTTAGATTGAAGGGCATCAATTCCTTGTGTTTCGAGCTGTTTTTTCCAAACAGAAATCGTTGAAGGGGCAGGAATATTAAAGATAGCTGCCGTCTCAAATAAGGACATACCGCTTTCAATCATAAAGTTTAGTACGTCTAGTTTAAATTGTTGTGTGTAATTTGTACATCGTTTTAGAAAAGCTTCCAGACCATTCTGTTTATATTGGTTTACCCAATTCAAAATGATTGTGTCACTTATACCGAGCGATCTACCCATTTCTCGATAACTTTCATTTCCGTTCAAATAACGTAGAACGATTTGTATTTTTTCATCAGCTGTAAATTTAGCCATAGAAAAACTGCACCTCCAATTGTTAGACTGTGTCTAACAATTGGGGTGCAGTTCA
>NZ_JBUXJL010000050.1:0-1425 GCF_056158125.1 Bacillus sp. EB V-12
AAGCATGGGGCGATAGAACGTTGAAGATTTTACGGTTGCAACGTTTTTCTGCAACCAACCTCATATCTTCAGTTTTCGAAGAGCAATCTGTACAAGTAAATGATAGCAAATATGTTGGCTTATGCCAACCGACATTCATCTCCCACCTAAAATTGGTGTTTCACACCTTCACATTTTTGAGGAAGGAGTCTTCTGTCGGAAAACGGTAATAAGGGAGAAGCTTTCTGCACAGTCACCTACAGCATAGATATCAGCATTTGTTTCCATTTTTGTATTTACTTGAATGACACTTGTTTCCCCGAGTGTCATCCCAGCTTTCGTCGCAAGTTGTGTGTTTAGACGTACACCAATGGAAAGAATGACAATATCATTTTCGATTTCTTTTCCGCTATCTGTTACAACTTTTGTTGCACGATTATCGCCTTCTAGTGCAGTAACTGTTTCCAAAAATAAAAGTTTTACTCCTTTTTCGTTCATATAGTTTTCAAACCGTTATGTTACATATTTATCCACTTATGGAATAACTTATTGTTCGATTATGTAATTATATTATCGCTTGATTATGTGTTTTTTAAGTGTTTTATTTCGACTTAACATTCTTTTTACAAAAGGTAGGGGGTTAGGCAAAATACATTCCAATCTATTTTTGTATATATGAATAGAAATCATTCCTATAAGATTGTCATATATATAAAAACAACTTATAATAATTGCAAAGAATGGATGAAAGGGGTTAGGATCGCTAAACATTGTGTGTTGATTTTGGAAAAAGAATAAAGAGCATTCAGAAGTGGTTAGATTTAACCGTGCAAGATATAGAAAACTTTAATGGGATTTCTACTTGATCCATTGAAAATATTAAAAAGAGTAAGGCACATCCTTCTGATATTGTTTGAATATATAAGTTAATATTTATGTAATTATAATTAGAACAGAGGTTGAGATATGCAAAAAAAAATTTACGAAGTTGAAAAGATATCAAATGTCTTGAAGCTTTTAGGTGATAAAACTCGATTAGCGATGATGAGAATGATATATGAAAAAGAATATTGTGTGTGTAACTTTGTAGATTTATTCCATATGAGTCAACCTTCGATTAGTCAACATTTAAGAAAACTTAAGGATGCAGGACTTGTAAAGGAAGAAAGACGTGGACAATGGATTTACTATTTTATGAATAAAGAAAGCGCATACTATCAATTGGTTCAAAATGTAATTAGTCATGTAGAATTACCACATGATGCATCTACTTGTGAAGATGATTGCTGTAAGTAAAACTAATTCATTGAAGGTGAAAAATAGTTAAAGACGTACCTATCTAGATGAGAGAGAGTCATCTAGATACATAAAAAGAAAGCTTTGAGGGTATAGTCTAGAATGAAACTTAATGAGTTAATAAGGGTTTCTTAAAAAAAGAGTGTATGT
>NZ_JBUXJL010000052.1:0-1347 GCF_056158125.1 Bacillus sp. EB V-12
GCGGCGTAACTTAAGCCTTTTGTCACATTATAGTGACGCTCTGCTGCATTCCCACCTAATGATGTATTAACTGCAGCAGTAGTCCCACTTATTACTCTTTGTACTGCATTCCCTCCGGATTGTTGAACAGCACTCGCGGCACTAAAGTATGCATTTGATACCGTATCAATGCGATCCGCAAGCATAAGGTGTTTCGCACCTTCCATTACACTCATGCCAAGTTTTGTACTTTGCTGTGTCATACGTCCCACTGCGGAAGTTGGGATAGACATTTTACCAGCACTTTGTGCAATATTCGCTACACTTGTTGATGCATCTGCATAAGAGCGTTCAATTTCCGCAACGGAAAGATCTCCTGCACGTGCGATACTCGCTTGCGTTTGTGTCGCTGCATATACAGCTTTATTGATTGCGCCACCTGTCGCAACGCCATGTGAACGAACACCTTGAATCGCACTAGTAATTCCAGAACCTACTTGTTGACTCACTGTTCCAAGACTTGCATGGCTTTGTAAACCTTTCGTTAATTGCGAAGCAAAGGCATCTTTATTAATATACGATTGATTATGTAGACTCTTACCACTCATATCTTTTGCCTGTACGGGCATCGCTCCCGCTTGTACTGCCGCTTGTTGTGCGACTGCTTTAAATTCATTTCCTTTTTCATTCAGGTGAGACTGCCAAGCTTGCTCTTTTTGTGGTTGAGACATAGTTGGAGACAACTTTTTCATAAAGCTTGCCTGTTGTTCTGCTGCATAGCCCTGTTTAAAGGATTCTGTAGAAGCTTGTACCAGGTTCCCAACATTACTTACTTGTTTTGCTTGCTGGCTTCCTGTTCCACTTGTCAAACCATGCGTTTTCACGCCGTTGACTGCCTTCTGAATGCCTGCCACACTAGATACACCCATCGCATTTAAGCCAGGATTTTTTTGTAACTGTTGTGATAAATGAGCAGCGAAAGCTTCTTTATTCGCATAGTTTGTACCGTCTTTTTGCTGTACAATACCAGCTGATTCCGCCGCTTGTTGCGCATGATTTTGAAATCCTTGTACTTTTTGATCTAAATGCTTATTCCATGCGGCTTCTTTTTCTTGTTGCGGCATATCTGCAGGGAATTGTTTCATGAATCCAGCCTTATGGTCTGCACTATACGCTTTCTTAAATGCAGCAGTAGAAGCACCGACAAGAGCACCGACTTGTCCCATATTTTGATGGCCACTTTCTAACGTTTCTCCTTTTACATCCTCGACTGCTTTTCCGACTTTTCCTAATGCAAGTCGAGAAGCAAACGCATCTTTATTCACATAGGACTTATCAAACAGATTATTTCCTTGTTTGTCCTTCGCA
>NZ_JBUXJL010000053.1:0-1347 GCF_056158125.1 Bacillus sp. EB V-12
ACAGCGTAACTTAAGCCTTTTGTCACATTATAGTGACGCTCTGCTGCATTCCCACCTAATGATGTATTAACTGCAGCAGTAGTCCCACTTATCACTCTTTGTACTGCATTCCCTCCGGATTGTTGAACAGCACTCGCTGCACTAAAGTATGCATTTGATACCGTATCAATGCGATCCGCAAGCATAAGGTGTTTCGCACCTTCCATTACACTCATGCCAAGTTTTGTACTTTGCTGTGTCATACGTCCCACTGCTGAAGTTGGGATAGACATTTTACCAGCACTTTGTGCAATATTCGCTACACTTGTTGATGCATCTGCATAAGAGCGTTCAATTTCCGCAACGGAAAGATCTCCTGCACGTGCTATACTCGCTTGCGTTTGTGTCGCTGCATATACAGCTTTATTGATTGCGCCACCTGTCGCAACGCCATGTGAACGAACACCTTGAATCGCACTAGTAATTCCAGAACCTACTTGTTGGCTCACCGTTCCAAGACTTGCATGGTTTTGTAAACCTTTCGTTAATTGCGAAGCAAAGGCATCTTTATTAATATACGATTGATTATGTAGACTCTTACCACTCGTATCTTTTGCCTGTACGGGCATCGCTCCCGCTTGTACTGCCGCTTGTTGTGCGACTGCTTTAAATTCATTTCCTTTTTCATTTAAGTGAGACTGCCAAGCTTGCTCTCTTTGTGGTTGAGACATAGTTGGAGACAACTTTTTCATAAAGCTTGCCTGTTGTTCTGCAGCATAGCCTTGTTTAAAGGATTCTGTAGAGGCTTGTACCAGGTTCCCAACATTATTTACTTGTTTTGCTTGCTGGCTTCCTGTTCCACTTGTCAAACCGTGCGTTTTCACGCCGTTGACTGCCTTCTGAATGCCTGCCACACTAGATACACCCATAGCATTTAAGCCAGGATTTTTTTGTAACTGTTGTGATAAATGAGACGCGAAAGCTTCTTTATTCGCATAGTTTGTACCGTCTTTTTGCTGTACAATACCAGCTGATGCTGCCGCTTGTTGCGCATGATTTTGAAATCCTTGTACTTTTTGATCTAAATGCTTATTCCATGCTGCTTCTTTTTCTTGTTGCGGCATATCTGCAGGGAATTGTTTCATAAATCCAGCCTTATGGTCTGCGCTATACGCTTTCTTAAATGCAGCAGTAGAAGCACCGACAAGAGCACCGACTTGTCCCATATTTTGATGACCACTTTCTAACGTTTCTCCTTTTACTCCCTCGACTGCTTTTTCGACTTTTCCTAATGCAAGTCGAGAAGCAAACGCATCTTTATTCACATAGGACTTATCAAACAGGTTATTTCCTTGCTTATCCTTCGCG
>NZ_JBUXJL010000054.1:0-1241 GCF_056158125.1 Bacillus sp. EB V-12
TCGAATGGATCTAGAATTAACTCTAAGTCTTCTTGTGACAATACACCATTTTTCACACAAAGTTCTCGAACGGATTGGCCTGTTGCAATTGCTTCTTTCGCAACGCGAGCTGCTGCTTCATAACCGATATGAGGGTTCACGGCTGTAATAATTCCTACACTTTTCTCAACATACTCTTTTAAGCGATCTTCATTCGCTTCAATTCCTTTTAAGCAATTATCTGTAAAGGCACGGAAACCGTTATTCATAATGCTAATCGATTGCAGTAAGTTGAAAACAAGTACTGGTTCCATCACGTTTAATTCTAATTGTCCTGCTTCTGAAGCAAGGCAAATTGTATGATCATTACCTATTACTTGGAACGCAATTTGATTAATAACTTCTGGCATAACAGGGTTTACTTTCCCTGGCATAATAGATGAACCTGGTTGACGAGCTGGTAACATAATCTCTGCTAAACCAACACGTGGACCTGATGCCATTAAGCGAAGGTCATTCGCAATTTTAGACATATTCATCATACATACTTTCAGTGCTGCAGATACTTCTGTGTATGCATCTGTATTTTGCGTTGCATCTACTAAGTCTTCTGCACCAACTAGTGGTAGTTCACTAATTGCAGCTAAATGCTTTACAACTGCTTCAATATATTCTGGGTCTGCATTTAAGCCTGTACCAACTGCAGTTGCTCCCATGTTCACTTCATATAAGTGTTGACGTGATTGCTGAATTCGTTTCATATCACGTTCAAGTACACGAGAGTACGCCTTAAATTCTTGTCCAAGGCGAATTGGCACAGCGTCTTGTAAATGTGTACGACCCATTTTAATCACATGATCGAACTGTTCTGCTTTTAATTCAAATACATCGTGCATATAACCCATCGTTTGTAATAAACCTTCTAATGCGTTTAATGTAGCGATATGAATCGCTGTTGGGAATGCATCGTTTGTTGATTGCGCCATGTTTACATGACTATTTGGACTAATATAATGATAGTCTCCCTTTTCCATCCCTAATAATTCAAGAGCACGATTGGCAATGACTTCATTTGCATTCATGTTCATTGAAGTACCCGCTCCGCCTTGGATTGGATCTACGATGAAATGATCATGCCATTTTCCATCAAGAATTTCTTGAGCAGCCTCTGCGATCGCACCGCCCTTGTTCAATTCCAATCTTCCTACATCTGTATTCGCAAGCGCTGCTGCTTTTTTTACAATTGCGAACGCTCTAATTAA
>NZ_JBUXJL010000055.1:0-1193 GCF_056158125.1 Bacillus sp. EB V-12
GGATAACTCCTTCCTCCTGCACAATGGAAATAACATATTGAAGTAAATTCGCCTGCTTAATAAGTGTATGTATATATACTGGATGGGCATTTGAATCTATATAAGTATCATTCCTCTGGCCTTCAAATGCTTCATATATTTGATTGATCTCTAACTTGCACATAAATTGAAATAGCTTATAGTCATGTTGTGGTTCCTCTAATATTGGCTCAATCTTTGTAAGCAGTAACATGTAATGCTTAATATTTGTAAACATTGCGAATTGGATAGTTTTAAATGTCCTCATAATAAAAGAAGGAGACATAAAAATATGCCTCCTTTACGCCCCCTTATATATTTACTTTAGAAACCAAATCCCGCTTAGATTATAATCTAAACTAACTCCTGTTACTGAATACTCACCTGCATATATGAACTTAAGATGAATACAGTAAAAGTTACTTACCTTATTTCTATTTTTCCTATCTCTGTGAATTTATTCAAAAAAAGACATTGAACTAGGTCGTTCAATGCCTTCTCTCTTCTTACATATTTGTGTACTCGAAGTACAATTTTTCCGGTTTTCCATACTTATTAATTTCATTCTGATATACAGCAGCTAATTGCTGTGACATTTCAATGCTCTCCATATAGGATAATGAAGTAACTGCTTCTATTTCTTCTTTAATGTTATTAGGAAGAACTGAATAAGATAAGCTATCCATCTTACTCCCTAATTTAGTTTCTGTAGCAGCTTCATAATAAATCTCAGTAATTAGAACTTCATTATCATCTGGATCGTACATATACCCTCGGTTAACTGTAATCATAATATATGACTCCTCTCTGGTTTGCAAATCCTAATCTCTAGTGTTTTTAGCATTGCAACAAGTACCCTACTTCTATATACATTCTCTAGTTTTTAATTTTTATATTCCACTCTTTATCTAGTTTACTATGAATTAGAAATTAATCTCTTTCTTTTATGTCAAATTCAAAAACCTTTAACAATAATAAGAAACGCTGTAAACCTATTGCTGTTAGTCACATTATTTTTTAATGGTTATTACCTGTGTGCTTAACTTTTAAACATTTAGGTACCTTACACAATCGAAGATAGGATATGTTTCTGTTAAATAAAGGCCCATTGTTTCATGGTTATTATGAGTATTAATGACTTTCATATTCTTTTTCTTATGCCATACTTTGTAAAA